>CAWGNO010000009.1:0-481509 GCA_963823965.1 uncultured Actinomycetota bacterium
GTCTGTTCTACCTGCTCACGTTCGCTGCCTCCATCCCGGCGGTCTTCCTCCTCGACCCGGTGCTGAACGATCCGGACTTCATCGTCGGCTCCGGCACGGACGGCAGGGTGGTGCTCGGCTGCCTGCTGGACCTCGTCAACGCCATCGCCTGCGTGGGGACGGCCGTGGTCCTGTTCCCGATCGTCAAACGTCAGAACGAGGCCGTCGCGCTCGGCTTCGTCACCTCGCGGCTGTTCGAGGCTGCGGTCATCGTGATCGGCGTCGTCAGCCTGCTCGGTGTGGTGACGCTTCGCCAGGACGGTGCCGCGGGTGCGGACGCGGCGACGCTGGTGACCGAGGGGCAGGCGCTGGTGGCAGTGCGGGACTGGACGTTCCTGCTCGGCCCGGGCTTGATTCCCGGGATCAACGCGCTGCTGCTGGGCTACCTGATGTACCGGTCCGGGCTCGTCCCCCGCCTGATCCCCGTCATGGGTCTCATCGGCGCCCCGCTGCTGATCGCCTCTGCTGTGGCTCGGATGTTCGTCGGCCAGGACGAGCTGGTGCTGTTCGCGGGCATCGCCACGGTGCCGATCTTCCTCTGGGAGCTCTCCCTGGGCCTGTACATGACCTTCAAGGGCTTCCGGCCGTCCCCCATCACCGGGGCAGGTGCCTGAAACCGCCGGATTTCCCGGATTCAGACGATGGCGGCGAGGCCTCGACGGCGAGAGCATCGAAGCATGTACATCGACACCGTCCCCGAGGACGAAGCCTCCGGCACGCTCGCGGAGTTCTACCAGCAGCAGGCGGGCGCCTGGGGATTCCTTCCCGACTTCGCTCAGGCGTTCTCGACGCGTCCGGAAGTGGCGGAGGCCTGGACCCAGCTCAACAAGACCGTGCGTCAGGGCATGGAGCGGCGGCGTTTCGAGATCGCCACCATCGCCGCCGCCCGAGCGCTGCGGTCGACGTACTGCACGGCCGCGCACTCGAAGTTCCTGAGAGACGAGTGCGACGACGAGGCGACCATGATCGCGATCGCGAAAGACCCCAGCGGGTCGGCCCTCGACGAGCTGGACCGCGCTGTCTACGAGTTCGCGGCCAAGGTGGCTCGCGACGCGTCCTCGATCCAGCAGGAGGACGTCGACGTGCTGCGCGAGCACGGGCTCAGCGACGCCGACGTCGCCGACATCGTCTTCGCGGCGGCCGCCCGGTCGTTCTTCACCCGCGTCCTGGACGGGCTGGGCGCCCGGCTCGACGTCCAGACCGCGGAGACCTTCGCCCCCGAGGTCCTCGCCTCCATCGTGGTCGGACGTCCCGTCGCCGAAGCCTGATCCGGCGACGACGGATGCGGGACGACTTCGACGGCGACGCGCTCGACCGCTCCGTGTGGCTACCGCACTACCTGCCGGCCTGGAGCTCGCGGGCGGCGAGCCGCGCGTCGTACTCGGTCCACGACTCGTGCCTCGACCTGTTCATCCCCGTTGAACAGGGTCTCTGGTGCGCCGGAGAGCACCAGCCGCCGTTGCGGGTCTCCGGGGTGCAGTCGGGCAGCCACTCCGGTCCGCTCCACAGCACCGTCGGCCAGCAACCGTTCCGGCCCGGGCTCACCGTCCGGGAGGAGCAGGAGACCTTCTGGGGGTGGACGCCGCGGTTCGGCCGGATCGAGATCACGGCACGAATGTGGCTCTCGCCGCGGTCCATCCGCCGGTCGGTCACCTTCGACGTCGACGGCGTCGAGACCCGCACCTGCGCCCGCCCACCGACGTACCCGATGCAGCTCATGCTCGCCGTCTTCGACTTTCCCGAGCGGGCCGCCGAGGCGGACCGGAAGCACGTGCCGCGGCTGCTCGTGGACCGTGTCGCGGGGTAGCTGGGGCAGGATCGGAGCGTTCGTGCCGAAAGTTCCGTGACGGGGCACAACCGGACGCGCCTGTCGGGCGTCTAACCAGGTGTGAACGCAAGGGGGACGCGATGAGCAGCCGACCGACGGATGCGGACTTTGCCGAGTTCGCCGCGGCCGCGTGGCGGCCGCTGTACCGCACGGCGTACCTCATGGTCGGCAACCACGCACTGGCGGAGGACCTGGTGCAGACGGCGATGACCAACACCTACGCGTCGTGGCACAGGGTGCGGGACCTGGGGGCAGCTCAGGCCTACGCGCGGACCGCTGTCGTGCGCTCGGCGACGTCGTGGTTCCGCACGAGAGCGCGACATCGTGAGCACCTCACGGCCGACCTCCCCGAGACGCCGTACACCGTAGACCACTCGACACGCCCTGTGCTCCTGGACGCGCTCCGGGGCCTGCCTCCCCGTCAGCGTGCCGTCGTGGTCCTGCGCTTCTACGAGGACCTGAGCGTTGCGCAGGTCGCCGATGCCCTCGGATGCAGCCAGGGCACCGTCAAGAGCCAGACCTCCGCTGCCCTCGACAAGCTCCGGATCCTCCTTGGCGATGCCGTCGTCCCCAGCACCGAAGGGATCCCGTCATGACCACCAGGCTCCAGCACCTGCTCCGCGAAGAGGCCGAGCGGATCGACGTCCCGCCGCCCCCCATCGACGCAATCCTCGCGGACGGGCAGCGGCGCCGCCGGGGGAACCGGGCTCGTGGCGCTCTCGCCGTGGCAGCCGCTGCGGCGGTGGTAGCAGGCGTGCTCGTCGGGGGTGCCCAGCTCGTCGCCGACGACAGGCCCGCGCGCTCGCTGGCCCCCGCCGCCACACCGACGTCCCGGCCCACGACCGAACCGAGGACGCCCGACGGTCCGCTCGACGTGTCCGGGTCCGGTGTCGGTGCGCAGCCGTTCGGCGCGGACGCCGACGAGGTGCTGGCCGCGGTCACCTCCCGGTTCGGCGAGCCGGACCGCACAGTCGGCCCGCAGCGGTACTCCCGGATCAGTGGCCAGGACGGCTGGTTCGAGGATGCCGACGACCCGCTCTCGCCGAGCTGGAAGTACCCGGTCGTCTCCGTCACCTGCTGGCACACGCTCTGCCTGGTCTTCGGTGGAGAGGACCCGGACACGCTGAGGCTCCGGGGCTGGGAGCTGGCACAGTTTCGACGCTGGTCCGGCATCGAGCAGCTGCGGGACCTCCGGGAGCCTGACGTGCGGCTGGCCGGCTCCGGCATCAGGCTCGGCGACAGCTGGAAACGCCTGCACGCCGCCTACCCACGCACGGCCGTGGGCGGCGCGGAAGGGGCCTCGCTGGCTGTGAAGAACACGCCCTGGGCGACTGTGTCCGACGGCGCCGCGGGCTGGCGCCTCTCGGGACAGTGGGACTACACCCACCCGACCCGGGCGCCGAAGGGCGCAGTGGTGACGCGACTGTCGGGTGGCGAGGGCCCGGAGCCGGGCTGCTGCTGACGGGCAACGGCGACCCGGCGTCGAAGAGTCCCTGTTCAGGAGGTCGGCCGCTCCTCGCCATCAGCGACGGCACGGGCTACTTTTGACGCGGGTTGACCGCCGATCCGTGCACTTCTCGAGCCAGAGGGGTTCTCCCATGGAGACCGTCGAGGACGACTGGGCCCTGGTGGCCGCAGAGCGCAACGACCTTGCCGACCTCGGGAGCTCGCTCACGCCCGCCCAGTGGGCCACGCCGTCTCTGTGCGACGGCTGGACCGTGCGACACGTGTTCGCGCACGTGGTCATGGGGACCGCCCAGGACTTCCGTGGGTTGGTGCCGTTCCTCGTGCGCTCGGGCTTCAACTTCAACAAGGCTTCGATGCGCGCAACTATCGAGTACGGCGAAAGTCGGGAACCGCAACAGCTGGTGTCGGAGCTCCGGCACAACGCGTCCAGCCGGAAGCGCGCTCCCGGTTCCACCACCGCCGGCGTGATGGCGGAAGCCGTGGTCCACGGTCAGGACATCCGTCGTCCGCTCGACATCGATCGCGTGCCCCCGCACGACCGGACCGTGCTCGCGCTCTGGTCGATGGTCCGGACCGGGCTGGGTCTGGGCAACAAGAAGCGCATCGCCGGGCTCCGGCTCGTCGCCACCGACGTCGACTGGTCGTACGGCCACGGCCCGGAGGTGCGGGGCCCGGCCGAAGCGTTGCTCATGGCAACGTGCGGACGACGGGTTGCGCTGTCCGACCTGGCGGGGCCGGGCCTCGACTCGTTCCGCTCGCGCTGAGCAGCTCAGCCGGCGAGCAGAGTGGACTCGAGACGCGCGTAGCTGGTCTCCATCCCGGCGACCATGCCGGTGCCGAGGACGATGTCCCGGGTCTGCAGGTCGGGGTAGGTGATCACGATCGCGAGCAGGGTGCCGCCCTCGACCGGGGTCAGGGTCAGCTCGTTGACGGTGCCGGGCGCCTCGTCCGGGATGCCGTCGCCGTACATCCGCTCCGTGGTCACCGCCCGGTACGGCGCCGCGACCTCGAGCAGCTCGCCTGTGGAGCCGAAGCTGCGTCCACTGCTGTCCTCCTGCCACACGTACCGGTAGGTCTGGCCGACCTCCGTCGCGGTCTCGCAGGTCGGCATCGACCAGCCGTCGGGACCCAGCAGCCACTGGGAGAGCAGCCCCGGGTCGTGGTGGGCGTTCCACACCTGCTCGACCGAGCCGCGGATGACGCGGCTGACCCGGACCGTCGTGTCGCTGAGCATCTGGGCCGCCGCCGGCAGGTCGGCGGCGAAGCTGCGCAGGTCCTCGAGGACGGCATCGATCTGGCCCATCGCCTGGCGCATGCCCTCTTCCATGCCCATGTTCACGAGCTGCTCGAGCTCCTCGACGGTGTCGAAGAACGTGGTGGTGGTGAGTCGCGACCCGTCGGCGGTGGACTCGAACTCGAACGTCATCCGCATCGACGGCATCTCGGGGTTGGGCGTGCCGTCCGGGTGGCAGAAGCCGTCGCGCACCTCGAACGTGTGGGGCTCCTTGACCTCCAGGAACTCCCAGTAGCCGCGGGAGACGTCACCGTCGGGGCCGACCATGGCGTACGCCGAGCGGCCGCCGGCGAACATGTCGTGCCGGCTGAACGTCGCGGGATAGGTCGGCGGCCCCCAGAACTTCTCGAGCTGTCGCGGGTCGGCGTACGCGTCCCAGAGTCGCTGCAGCGGGGCCGCGAAGTCGGCGACGACCGTCAGGGTGAGCGCCTCAGGGTCCTTGTGAACGGAGGTGATCGGCATGGGGTAGGTCCTCTCGGTGCCGGGTCCCGCCACGTCGTGGCGGGGTCGTGGGTCACTGCTCGTCTTCGGCGAGCAGGTCGTCGAGGCGGGAGATCCGCGCTCGCCAGATCTGTTCGTAGGTGTGCAGGAGCTTCTGTGCCCGCTGGATCCCTGTGGGATTGCCTCGAACCAGACGTTCGCGGCCGTGGGGTTGCTTGGTCACCAGGCCCGCCCTCTCCAGCACCGCGACGTGCTTCTGGACCGCCGCGAACGACATGTCGTAGTCCTGCGCCAGCTGCGAGACCGTCTCCTCCCCGATCAGGGTGCGGCGGACGATGTCGCGGCGGGTCGCATCGGCGAGGGCCCGGAAGATCCGGTCCACCTCGGCGTCGGTCAGCTCAGTATCTACAACCATTTGGTTGTACGTTAGCGCTGCGGGGATCCGCCGTCAACAGTCGACCGAACCAGCACACTGGACCCATGAGCCGGTCAGTGCGCCTGAGGCAAGCGATCGCCGTGGGAGCACCCCCGATTGCCGCTGCGGTCCTGGGCAATGCCTTCATCGGCCGGGACTCGATGCGCTGGTTCCGCGGGTTGCGTGCCCCCCGGATGCAGGTACCAATGTCCGCATTCGGCATCGTCGGAGCGACGTACTACGTGGAGCTCGGCATCGTTCTGCACCGGGCTTACCGCAACGACAACCGGCGGGTTCGTCGACTTGCGTTACTCGTGCTGGCCGGCAACGAACTTTGGAACGTGGCGTGGCCGCCGACCGGCCGTCGCAAGTGGCGTTGACCCCCTACACCCTTTGGGTGGTTCTCTACGACGTGCCCTGGACCTACCGACTCTGGCAGCTCAAACGGGCCGGCCACCCGGCCACCCGGCCCTACGGATGTCGTGAGACTCGACAGCGGGTCATGGCCACCTTGACGGCTGGCACCTCGGCAACACTTGACCGCTGCGCCGTGGACACCCGAGGGTGAGATCACAGTGTGGGTGCTGACAACCCGGTCGAAGGTGGTGGGCCGATGCGTGGGTCGGTGGCGTTCGCCCCGGCAGTCCAAGGACGCACCCAACGACAGCCCCATCGATCAGGAGCGCCGGGTGGGCATCGTCAGCGCAGGGACATCGAACCGGACACGTCCGGCTCCCAAGGCAGATCGGCGTCCTCGGCAATGCGCTGGTCGAGCGCGGCCGCGACGTCGTCGGGCCATGGGGCGGTGCGGCGGGTCTCCATGTCGATGTGGAGGAAGACCTCCTCCATGACGAAGCTCAGTCGCTGGTGGGAGTCGTCGAGCAGGTAGACCAAGGCGTGCGCCGCCCGCTCGGAACGCCCGAGCAGTCGCACGCGAGCCGACATCCTGTCGCCGGTGCGCAGCTCGGCGAGGTAGGTCAGGTGGTGCTCGGCGGAGAAGCACGCGTGTCCCAGTGCGGGCCAGTTCTGCGGAATCCCCACCTTCACCAGGGACTCGTCGAGTCCCTCGCTCGCGATGCCGGTGTAGTGACGGACGTTGAGGTGGCCGTTGACGTCCTCGAAGGCGATCGGGACCGGCTGCTGGACGTACGCCGGCAAGGACTCGAGCTGCTCGTACATGGGGTGGGGTGCACTCATGTCGCGTGACCCTACCGGCCGCGGGCTTGGGCAGACTGGGCACATGAGCGACCTGACCCAGCCCAAGGCTGCACTGCATCACTATCTTCAGTCCCTCCGCGAGACGCTGCTGTGGAAGCTGGACGGCCTCTCCGAGCGCGACCTCCGCATGCCGAGAACGCCAACCGGCACGAACCTGATCGGCATCGTCAAGCACATGGCCAACGTGGAGATCGGCTACTTCGGCGACACGTTCGACCGCCCCTGGCCAACGCCCGAGGAGCGGATCTCGGAGGACGACTTCGACACGGACCCTCAGGCCGACTGGTACGCCACCGAGGACGAGACCTGCGACGACATCATCGACCTCTACCGGCGGGTGTGGACCTTCGCCGACGCCACCATCGACGACCTGCCGCTCGACGCGCTCGGCCGTGTTGCGTGGTGGGGCGAGGACCGCAACCCCGTCAGCCTCGAGCGCATCATCGTGCACGTGATCGTCGACCTGGCTCGGCACGTCGGGCACGCCGACATCCTCCGCGAGGGGATCGACGGCGCGGTCGGCCTGCGCGTGGGGGTCTCCAACCTCCCGGACGAGCAGGACTGGCCGGCGTACGTCGAGAAGCTGACTGCGCTCGCCGAACGGTTCTGAGGCACCTGTCTGGCCTCCCCGGGACCCGACGTGGACAGAAGCAGGGGACGAGACGACGATGACAGCTAGAGCGCTCCCGTCCTCGGCTCCGGAAGCGATGTGGGGCGAGTCCTCCGCACCTCGACCCGCCCTCGCACGACCATCCCAGACGGTCAGCCCTCACCGGTCGGCCGAGACGCGAGGAGGACAGATGGACAAGGTGCAGACGATGCGGAGGGTGTACGAGCTGCTGAGTGCGGGCGACATCGACGGCTTCGGCGAGCTGATCGCCGACGACTTCGTGGAGCACGAGGAGACCCCGGGCCTGGAGCCCACCAAAGAGGGTGTCCTGAACATGTTCCGCTCGTACCGCGCGTCGTTCCCGGACATGCGAATGGAGCTCGTGGAGGCGCTTCCCAGCGGCGACAAGGTCGTCGGACGCGTCCGGGCGACCGGAACCCACACGGGCGAGCCGTTCATGGGCGTCCCGGCCAGCGGCAAGAGCATCGACGTCCAGCTTATCGACATCATGCGGATGGACGACGACGGACGCACCCGCGAGCACTGGGGGGTCATGGACACGCTGAGCATGATGCAGCAGCTCGGTGCGATCCCGGCGATGGCGCCGCCCACCTGACGGCGGCCTGACGCCCGCGGCGCGCTGAGTCGCGCCCGCTATCGCGCGGGATCGCGCAGGGAGGTCGCCGACAGGAACGGCCGGAGCAGTACGTCGTCCGAGACGTTCGGCGATCGCCGGGCGACCCCGGCCAGGACGTCGGCGACCTGAACCCGCGGGTCGTCACGGGAGTCGACCGGAACCAGCCCGGCCAACGGCGACACCCCGTTTCCGTCGGTCAGCGCCTCCTGGAGACGCCTCAACCGGCCGGGCGTGAGCGCGCTCTGCTCGTCGTGGATCACCAGCACCCGTCGCGGACCGCCGCTCCAGAACAGCACGGTCTCGGCCAGTGCTGGGAGCAGCGGCTCCAGCGGCGGAGGGATCGACCGGTCGTCCTGCGCCAGCCTGGTCAGGACCGCCCTCACCCGGGTTCGGCTGAGCCGGGCGAGCACACCTTCGGCCTCGGCCCCGAGCCCTGCCGCGGACAGGGCGTCGCGCGCCCGGAAGAAGCGGTCCACGGCGCGGCGGTCCGGGTTGCGCCTCCCTTTGGTCCGGACCAGCTCGACGAAGGCCGCGAGGAAGACACTCCAGACCGGACCGGCCGACCGCCCTGCCCGGTACAGGGCGAGGGCGGCCGGACGGTCGTGCTCGCTCAGGCGGGTACCGGCCGCATAGGAGGGCTCGTTCAGGAACAGGTCGACGATCCGGGTGACGAGGAAGTACTCCTTGTCGACCACGTGGACGTGTGCCCGGCCGCTCAGCGCCTCCAGCAGGCTCTGCGACGCCGCGGCCGACTCATTGCCACGGAGCAGCTGCCCGGACTTGAGCTCGTTGAGCGTCCAGCGGGCCCCAGCTCGAAGCGTCCTGATCAGCTCGACCGCCTCATCGACGCTCAGGTCGACGCTGGCGTGCGTGAACACCGGCGTGGCCGAGTCGAGCAGGTTCGTGCCGGAGAACCCGGACTCGTCGCAGGCGACCTCCACGACGGCCCCGTCGATCCCCTCGATCGGCGGCAGCCCGCCTTGAGGGGGCAACCTCCGATCGCTCACCACGGCAACCATGCTGGCCCGCGCAGGCGCATTGCACCATCGATTTCCACCGGCGGCGCTGGGACTCGGCTCCCTGAGTAGGGCAGGCTGCGTCCATGAACTTCGTCGGAGTAGACCTCGCGTGGGGTGACCGCCGCCCCACCGGGCTGGCCGTCCTCGACGACCAGGGTCACCTGCTGCACGTGTCGGCCGTGAACACCGACGACGAGATCGTGACGACCCTCGCGCCGTACGTCGAGGGGGACTGCCTCGTTGCGATCGACGCCCCGCTGATCGTCGCCAACCCCACCGGCAACCGGCCCGCCGAAGCCGCGCTGAACAAGGACTTCGCCCGCTTCGACGCCGGTGCGCACCCGTCGAACACCGGCAAGCCGGAGTTCCGGGATCAGCCACGCGGCGCTCGGATCGCGGGCCTGCTCGGGCTCGACATGAATCCGCGATCGGGGCGCGCCCGCCGGGCGATCGAGGTCTACCCGCATCCGGCGACGGTCGCCCTGTTCCGGCTGGGCCGGACGCTGAAGTACAAGAACAAGTCGGGACGCGACCTGGAGCAGCTCCGCTCCGAGCTGATCGTGCTGCTGGGACTGCTCGAGGGCCTCGCCGCTGCCGACCCCCCGCTCCGGGTGAGCGGCCACCCGGACCGGCGTGCAGTGACGGGATGGCAGACGCTGCGGAGCGGCGTCGAGAAGGCCGCACGGAAGAGCGAGCTGCGGATCGTCGAGGACCAGGTCGACGCGGTCGTCTGCGCGTACGTCGCGCTGTTCGCGACCCGCCACAAGGAGCGCACCACGACGTACGGGGACTTCGCGACCGGCTACATCGTCACCCCGACACTGCCCGACGACCTGGTGCCGACGCCGCGCGGGCCGCGGATCTCCCGGGAGGTCCGCGACCCCGGCGGCTCCGCCGTCCGCGAGTACGCCGAGCAGCAGCCGAAGCTGCGGCTGGCAGCCGACCAGGCCGTGCAGCTGGTGACCTCGATCCTCGACGACGCCGGCATCAACTACCTGAGCGTGACCGGCCGCGCGAAGTCCGTGGCGTCGTTCGCGGCCAAGGCGGCCCGCACCGTCGACGGCCGGCCCACGTTCGCCGACCCGCTCACGGAGATCACCGACCAGATCGGGGTCCGGGTGATCACCTACGTGCTCAGCGACGTCCAGGCGGTGGCCGACCTGCTCAACGACCAGGTCGTCGTGCACGACGACCGGGACATGGGTCGGGAGACGGCAAGCGAAGGCCGCTTCGGCTACGCGAGCCGGCACCTGCTCATCGGCCTCGACCCGGGCCGAGGGACCCAGCCGGCGTACGAGTCGCTGCGCGGTCGCCAGGCGCAGGTCCAGGTCCGCACCGTGCTCCAGCACGCGTGGGCGGAGTTCGAGCACGACATCCGCTACAAGGGCACCATCCCCGACGAGCACGTGCCCGACTTCGACCGCCGGTTCACGCTCGCTGCCGGACTGCTCGAGCTCGCGGACCGTGAGTTCTCCACGATCCGGGAGCGGCTCCGCACCGGGATGACCGGTCCCAGCAGCGAACCCCAGGACGACGACCCGCGCATCAGCCCGCGGGAGCTGGCAGCGTTCCTCGCCGGTCAGTACGCCGATGCCGGCTGGTCACGCACCGATCACTACACCTGGATCTCCGGGCTGCTTCTCGAGCTGGGCATCACGTCCCTGGCGGAGCTCGGCGAGACACTGCGCCCGGTGGACGCGGAAGCGCTCACTCAGCGGATGGACTACCGGTACCCACCGGGCGCGGTGCGGCGGCTCGACGACGCGCTGCTGTGGACGTACGGCGACACCTACGTCGGGCTGCGCGGCAACGCCCACCGCGCCCCCGCCCTGCGGACCAGGCTCGAGAAGATGGGCGGCGCCGGCTGAGCGACGACGAGAACCGGCGCCGATTCAAGCAGGAGGCAGCTGGGCACAGGTCTGGAGAACACTTCCTCGACCACCCGGGACAGTGATGACACAGAACCCTCTCAGATTCGACATCGGTCACGAAGAACTCGTCATCAGACGGCGGTACGAGACCCTCAGCATCGCCAACGACGTCCTGATCGCCCTGTGGTTCCTCGTCGGCAGCATCCTGTTCTTCTGGGAGTCGACGATGACCGCTGCTACCTGGTGCTTCGTGCTGGGCAGCGTCGAGTTCCTGGCCCGACCGGCGATCCGTCTGGCACGGCGCATCCACATACAACGCAGCGGTGGCAGCGGAGTGGACTCCGAAGCCGACTACTGAAGGGTGGCGCGGACGGCCGCGGCACTGAGCTCGGCGACGCCGCTGCCTCCGGGCTGACCCCTACTCGCTGGCGGCGAGGGTGACGCCGAGCGCGATCATCATGCCGCCGCCGGCAGCCGTCAGCTTGTCGAGCCGATGAGGCTTGCGTGCGAACCAGTCACGCGCCTTCCCGGCGCCCAACGCCCACAGGCTGTCCGAGCAGACGGCCAGGACTCCGAACACGATGCCCAGGAGCGCCAGCTGCAGCGCGGCCGGACCGGAGTCGCCCGTGAACTGCGGCAGGAACGCGACGAAGAACACGATCGTCTTGGGGTTGGTGACGCCGACGATGAACCCCGTGCGGACGGCGTGCGCACCGACCTCCGCCGTCGGCTCCTGCCTCTCGAGGACAGCGCGACCGCTCGCCCTGTTGCGGATCGCCGAGACTCCGAGCCACACCACGTACGCCGCGCCTGCCAGCTTGACGACGGTGTACGCCGCGGCGCTCGCGGCCACGATCGCCCCGAGACCGAGCGCCACGAGGCCCACCTGTGCGACCAGGCCCAGGGCGTTGCCGACGACGGAGAGCAGCGCCTCGCGTCGGCCGACGGTGAGCGCACGACCGATCGTGAACAGGAGGCTCGGCCCCGGCACCTGGATGAAGAGGATCGAGGCCACGAGGAAAGCGAGCCACTGGCTGGAAGACGGCATGCCCACCATTGTCAGGCCTCACCCCGCGCTCGAGCCAGGCGAGCGCCTCAGCCCTACAACGCTCCGTCAGCCCAGCCTGAGCGGCATGTCGTAGAGGACCCACCCGAGCGCCAAGCAGTTGGCGACGACGGTGCCCCAGAAGATGGTCCGGAACGGCTGCTTCCTCGTCTTGTGCCGGAAGACGCGCCGCGCCACCAGCGCACCCGGCCAGCCACCCAGCAAGGCAACGGCATGGAGGTTGGCCTCCGGGACACGCCACGCGCCACGCTCTGCCGCCGTCTTGTCCGCGCGGTACATCGCGAACGCGATCACACTGAACAGTGCATAAGGCGCCAGCACCAGTGAGGGCACACTCCCGAGCGCCACGAGGCCCGCCACCAGCGCGAAGAACAGTCCGGCGACCGCGAGTGCGAGACGAACGCCTGGACTGGTGACCCGGCCGGGAGAGACGTACAGCACTTGCGATGCGCACACCCTGTCCCGCTCATCCCTGCCGAGGACATATGTGACGACGTCCCTTGCGGTGGGGCGCCGTCCACGAGGGAAGTCGCTGACGTGGACGAAGATGCGCCGTCCGCCGCCGACCGGGGTGATGAAGCCGAAGCCCCGGTCGTCGTTCCAGTCCGTCAGGACGCCCTGTTGTCGCATCAGACCCTCATCCCTGCATGGCGGCGGCGAGCACCTCTTCGACGACCGCGTCGATGTCGGCGTCGGTGGTGCGGTGGTTGGTGATGCAGGCCCGCAGGACGAAGTGCCCGCGGACGGTGGCGTTGGACAGGTACACCCGGCCGCGCCGGTTGACCCGGTCCAGGATCGCCGCATTGGCGTCGTCGATGAGTGTCCGGGTCGCCGCCGGTCCAGCGGAAGCAGACCGCCGAAAGCGGGACCTCGGCGAGGCGTTCCAGGCCCGGCTCCGCATCGACCAGGGCGGCGAGCCTGCGGGCCTGCCTGATGTTGCCGGCGATGGACTCCCGGAAGGACCCCAGGCCGTGGTAGCGGAGGGAGAGCCACAGCTTGAGCGCCCGCACACGTCGGGAGAGCTCGATGGTCTCCTCGAAGAACACCTGCCCCTCCACCGGGTCCGAGCTCAGGGAGGCCGCGTAGTCGTCGGTGAGCGAGAAGGTACGCCGTGCCGCCGCAGCGTCGCGGTAGAGCAGGAGGCTGCAGTCCAGCGGCTGGTAGAGCCACTTGTGCGCGTCCAAGGACAGCGAGTCCACGTCGCCGAGTCCCCGGAACAGCTCGGGCTCGACCATCGCCGCCGGGCCGCCGTACGCCCCGTCCACGTGGACCCAGAGGTCCTCGGCCCTGGCGATCTCGACGATCTCGGCGATCGGGTCGACCGCCCCGGTGACGATCGTGCCGGCGTTGGCGACCACCGCCATCGGCGTACGTCCAGCCGCGCGGTCCGACGAGATGGCCTCGCGCAGCGCGGTGAGATCCAGGCGCAGGTCGGAGTCGGTGGGTAGCAGGCGCAGGTTCTGCCGGCCGAGACCGAGCAGCGCGACCGCCTTGCCGAGGGACATGTGCACTTCGCTGGAGGCGTAGACGACGCCGCCGGCCACCCCGGTCTCGTTGGCGGGAGCCTTCGCCTCACGCGCCATGGCCAGGCCCATCAGGTTGGCCAGCGACCCGCCGCTGGTCAGCGTCCCGGAGAAGCCCCCGCATCCCAGTGCGTCGGCCAGCCACCCGATCACCGTGCGCTCGATGACCGCTGTCGCGGGCCCGGAGCGCCAGGCCGTCGCGTTCTGGTTGAGGACCGACGCGAAGAAGTCGCCCAGCGCGCCCACCGGCTCTCCCGAGCCCATCACGTAGCCGAAGAAGCGGCCGTTGCCGGTCCGACTGTGCTGCGCCACCTCACCGAGCGCATCCAGCGCGGCCGGCCCCATGCCCTCCTCGGGGGCCGGACCGGCGAACAGGTCGAGGCTCTCCGGCCCTGTGGTCGACGGCCGGATCGGTGTCGAGTCGAGACGGCGCAGGTGGCGCACCGCCTCGTCAGCGACCCGAGCGGCGAGCGCCTCGAAGTCGTCCGGGGAGAGGTCGAGAGGTGCCGGTGACATGCCCGCAGTCTGCCCGACCGACGTACGCCGCGCGGCAGGCCGCGCCCCCAGGGCTCAGTCCTCGATCTTTGCCGCACCCCGCTGTTTCAACGCCTCGAGTCCGTCCCGCATGGCCTGCAGCTTCTCCGCCGAGTGACCCACCCAGTCCACGAGCTCACCGACGACACGCAGCGGTTCGCGGCTGCGGAAGGACTGCGTCGGGTTCCCGGGGAACTTCTTGTCGGTGACGTTGGGGTCGTCCTCGAACTCGCCCTCGGGCTCGACGATGTAGATGCGCCCGCGGCCCGGACCTGCAGCAAGCTCCGCGCCCCAGGTGGCGGCGTCGAGGGTCGCGGTGAAGTAGACGTAGTTCATCAACCGGCCCACCTCGAAGTTCGACTCGCGGCCGGGCACCAGCACCTCGCCCACGGCGAGGTCCGCCTTCGTGCCGTGCAGGTACACGCCTGCCTTGTAGACCTCGAAGGGCACCGGCTCACTCGTCGCGCTCACGCGCCGACCCTATGACGCGGGTCCGGATGCGTGCAGCAGGTACTACGCTGACGCGGGTGAGCAGGATCTTCACGACGAGCTTCGCCTCGGTCTACCCGCACTACCTGAACAAGGTGGAGAGGAAGGGGCGCACGCAGGAAGAGCTGGATCAGGTGATCCAGTGGTTGACCGGCTTCGACGAGTCGGCGCTGCGCGACCACCTGGCCGCGGGCACGACGTTCGAGGACTTCTTCGCCGAGGCGTCCCTCCACCCCTGTTCCTCGTTGATCACGGGCTCGGTGTGCGGCGTGCGCGTCGAGAACGTCGAGGACCCGTTGATGCAGAAGATCCGCTACCTGGACAAGCTCGTCGACGAGCTTGCCAAGGGAAGGTCGATGGAGAAGGTCCTGAGGGCGCCTGCGGAGTGACGCGCCCTGCCCTGCCCTCTAGCGACTGATCGCCGCCTCCACGTCGATCCGACCGAGCTTGGCGGGGTTGCGGACGGCGTAGATACGGCTGATCCGGCGCTCCTCGACGACGAAGCTGATCGCAGTGTCGTAGCCGTCGTCGGTGCCGACGACCAGGGCACCGACCCCGCCGTTGAGCAGCACCGGCACGATCTTGGCCTCCGGGGCGAGCCGGTTGAACGGTCGCAGCAGGTTGGCGACCTTCTTCGCACCCATCACGGGATGGACGACGGCCTGGACGACACCGCCGCCGTCGGCCACGAGCACCACGTCAGGCGCGAGCACGTCGAGCAGCCCCTGCAGGTCGCCCCGGGTCACCGCCGCCAGAAACCGCTCGACGACCGCCTGCTGCTCGCCGCGACTGACCTCCATCCTGGGCCGGCGCGCCGCCACGTGCTCGCGCGCCCGATGACCGATCTGCCGTACGGCGGCTGCGGACTTGCCGACCACCTCGGCGATCTCGCCGTAGGGGGTGTCGAACACCTCGTGCAGCACGAACACCGCGCGCTCGGTGGGGGTCAGCGTCTCGAGCACGGTGAGCATCGCGATCGACACGCTCTCGGCGAGCTCGACGTCCTCGGCCACGTCCGGGGTGGTCAGCAGCGGCTCGGGCAGCCACTCCCCGACGTACTCCTCACGCCGCCGCGCGTTCGAGCGCAGCCGGTCCAGGGCCTTGCGGGTCACGATCCGCACCAGGAACGCGCGCGGGTCGTGTACGGCGGCGCGCGCGTCCTCACCGATCGCGTCCCATCGCAGCCAGGTGTCCTGCACGACGTCCTCGGCGTCGGTGGCGGAGCCGAGCATCTCGTAGGCGACGGTGAAGAGGAGCCTCCGGTGCGCCACGAAGGGATCCTGGGGCATGGTCACGCTGACGACCCTACGGCCGTGGGCTGCGCGAGGGGCTTGAGTCCGCACGCCGCAGCGAAACCGTCCGACTCGATGCCGAGCGCGACGTTCGGGCGTGTGGTGAAGTTGGCGAACGCGATGACCGCCGTGAGCTCGACCAGGGCTGCGTCACCGAGCTGAGCTCGCAGCGACGCCACCATCTCGTCGGTCACCGTCGGCTCCGTCACCGTCATCGCCTCGGCGTACGCCAGCACCTCGCGTTCGAGCGGCGAGAACGCGTCCGACTCCCGCCACCGCGGGATCTCGCGGGCCTTGCCCATGTCGAGGTTCTTGTTGTGGGCCTCGAAGTAGTTGAAGTCCAGGCACCAGCTGCAGCCGACCTGAGCGGCGACCGCCATGTGCGCGAACGACTTGAGCTGCTCGTCGCAGGCGTTCCACTTCTGGACCTTGCCACCGACGCCGGCCATGCCCATGAGCACCTTCTGGTTGTGCCAGTAGACACCGAGCGAGGTCGGGACCCTGCCGAGGGTCTTCTTCGCGAACCGCTTGATCAGCACGCCCTTGAGTCCGGTGATCTCGGCAGCAGGGATGCGGGTCGTTCCGGTCATGTCGTCCTCCTGGGTGAGTCGGTACGACATGGAGACGACAGCCGGCCGCGAGATGTGACAGCCGGCTGCCCGTCTTGCGGAGCCCGAAGGGCGGGTGGCACGTCCACGCCCACGTGCGGGGGGGTCAGCCGCTGGTGGCGGTCGGGGGCGTGCGGGATGCCTCTGGAGCCGGGGTGCCCTGCGCCGGGACAGTCGGCGCCGGTGGTGTCCGCGTCGCCGCGCGAAGCACCCCGATGACGGCGCCGATGAGCCACAGGGCGAAGAGCACGGACGCCATCCCCGCGCTCCAGTAGCCGGACAGGCAGAGCACGGCGACGGCGTAGGAGACCCAGACGGCCCACGTCGGCAGGGCGCGCGCCTGCTGGGCGATCCGCGTCGTCACGGCGACCAGCACCGCGCCGCCGACCAGCCCGGTGAGGGCGACGAGGCCCCCCGCCGTACCGAGCACGCGGGCGATGTCCGCGTCAGGGGTGAACGCGTCCGACAGCGACGTGATCGCGGTGGACACGTCGAGCGACACTCCTACGATCATCAGCCCACCGAACAGCGCCGCCGCCGGAACGACCGCGTGCGCGAGCGGGTCGCCGCCGGACAGCCGGTCCAGCACCCGCCGCAGCCCGGTCGCGAACCAGAGCAGCAGCGCGATCCCCGTGGCGACCACCGGCAGTCCGACGCCGGCGGCGGCCTGCCGGGCGCCGTCGTCGACCCTCCCGAGGATGGAGGCGTCCGACACGCCGGGCGCGTCGACGCCGACCGTCGCGCCCAGCGCCACCCCGACGACGAGCAGGACGACCGAAGCGGCGCCCGCCCATCCTGCGCGCCGAAGTGCTCGTGACTCGTCCATGCCGCCTCCCCCTGGTCGCGGCCACGGGTACTCGGAGGCGGTGCGGGCACCAGGATCCGGCGCGCGGCGCGAAGTCGGGCCAGTCCGAGTGTGCACCCGCGCCGTGCAGCCGGCAAGGGACCGCGGCGGACCCGGTGGCGCCTCTTCAGAGTGCCGAGCTACCCGCGGTGCCGGCCGATGCTGGGAGGAGTCAGTCCCACTGGCTCGCGGCGCTCGGGGTCCCAGTTGTACTCGGCCTTGACCATCTCGTAGATCGGTTCGTCGTTGCGTGTCATGTCCTGAGCATCGGTTGGTCTCCCCGGCGCCTGAAGGGCGTCCAGACAGGTGGCTGCGACACGCCTCCCCCACAAGGCGCTCGCCGCGGACGCGGCGTCCGCTGGAGGTCACCCGGGAGGCCGAGTCGGCGCCTCACACGGGCGCGCGCACGGTGCGGAAGGACGAGGCCGCGAGTCCAGACGCCACCAGCGCAAATATGAATGCTGCCGCGAGGAGGATGGGGCGAATCCCCCAGGCGTCGGCCAGGATGCCGGCCACGGGTGCAGCGACGACCATGACGGCCCGGTTGAGGGAGCGCAGCGTGGTGTTGGTGCGAGCCTGGAGCTCGTCGGGGGTGACGAGCTGGCGGAAGCTCATCTCGTGGGAGTTGCTCATGCCCATGGCGAGGCCGTAGAGCCCTTGTCCGGCAGCGAGGACCCCGACCGAGGCCCACGCATGCGGGTGCAGTCCGGCGGCGACCATGACGAGCACGCCCCCGGTCGTGATGATGTGGCAGGCGATGATCGTGCGCCCCGTGCCCAGCCGCAGGCCCACCGGGGTGGTGACCGCGGCTCCGAGAAGCGCGCCGATCCCGCCGACGGCGCCGACGATGCCGAACTGGAAGGGCGTCAGGCCGAGCTCGTCCAGTGCGTAAGGGGCCAGGACCACACCGACGATCGCGTTGCCGACGAACCAGCCGTGCGTGGCGACGGCCAGGGTGGTCAGCCCGGAACCGCGGTACGCCCACCTGATGCCGTCGCGGATCTCGAGCACCAGGTCCTTGGCCGTGGCTCCCGCCTTCGGACCAGGCTCGGTCACGTCGATCCGGCTCAGCGCGACAGCGGAGTAGACGTACGTCAGGGCGTCCACGAGGACCGCCAGCGGGGCACCCAGCGCGGTCACCAGCAGCCCACCGAGGGCTGGGCCGGCGGTCATCGCAGCGGCATCGGTGCCATCGGTGCGCGCATGGGCACGCTGCAGGTGCCGGGGCGCCACCAGGCGAGGCAGGAAGGACATCGCCGCGGCACCGTTGATCACCGAGGCGGTCCCGTACGCCATCACGATCGCCAGCAGCGTCGGAAACGACAGCAGGTTCCACCACCACAGCAGCGGGATCGCCGCCAGCAGGACCGCCTGGACCAGGTCCGTGGTGATCATGATCGGGCGCCGAGCGCGACGGTCGACCAGCGCCCCCACCAGGACACCCACGACCAAGTAGGGCAACCAGCGAGCCGCGTTCAACCACCCGACCTGGGTTGCCGAACCATGCAGGGTCAGGACGACCAGCGTCTGCAGCGCGAGCAAGGTGATGTAAGTGCCGAAACCCGACACCGCCTGGGCTCGCCAGTACAACAGGAACGAGCGCGACGGGAACCTCTCGTCGCCGACCATGGCGTCATGTTCCCAGTACCTTCGCATCGGTCTCTCACCGACACTCGCCGACTCCCTCCCCCGAACAGGAACGTTGAGGGGACTGCAAAGGCGTGGCGGTTTGCGGAGCTAGTCCGGCGTGACCACGCTCGAGCGCTTCGCCGGTGAGCTCGAGCTCGCCGGCGTCACGCGTCAGAACCGTCTGCGTGCCACCGTTCCATGTGCTGCGCGTGCGTCACGAGGTAGGCGCCCGGCTGGTAGTGGGTGTCGTAGAAGTCGGTGTCGAGGTGCACGGCCTGGACGTACCCCGGGAGGACCATCGTCGTGAAGGTGTTCGGGAACTTGCCGTAGGTGTCGTAGACGTACTGGGCGACCTCGCTCATGCAGTCGACGAACTCCTCCGAGTACGGCGTCACGCTCTTCTTGACCGACGTGGCGTCCTTCCAGGCTCCCGGGGTGCCGGGGTCGTAGGCGCCCTCAGGACCGAACTTGCGTCGTACGAAGATCTCCACCGCCTCGCGCATGTCCGACACGTACGGCGGGCAGAGGGCCTCGAAGTGGCCGTCGAGCCCGACGGGGTTGGGCAGCGTCCACCGCGAGTCGTGGACGAAGCGGAACTTCAGGCCATCGATCCCGCTCTCGTTGAACGCGCCGAGGATGCTCCACCGGTTGAGCCCGTTGAAGTACAGGCCACCAAGCCCCATCGCCTGCATGGTGAGCACCATGTTGTGGCCGATGAACGCGAGCTCCGAGACGTTGGCCTCGTACGCCATCTGCTGCAGCACCGACAACGGGACGCGCTTGTCTTCCTTCAGCAGGCCGCTGCGGATGAAGCGTGCCAGGTCACCGGCCGGGCGACCTGCGACGTCGTCGACGAGCACGTTCCCGTTCCCCAGAGCCATCGCCATCAGGCCGAGGACCTGCTCGCTGGCGTCGCCCACGGGCATGAACAGGGTGGACCCCGGAGCGTTCGCCATCCAGAGGTTGGGCTCGAGCATGTGCGGCGCTGCCGCGGGGAGGTCGAGCCGGCGCTCGGACAGCTGGACCGTGTGCGCTCGCACCGTCTCGACCATGGCTCCGAGCGCATCGTCACGGCTCCCGCCGACCTCGACGGGTCGGCTGGGCAGGAGGTCGCGCGTGTTCGTGAGGTAGGTGCCTGAGTCGTCCGTGGCGAACAGCATCGGCGTGCCGATCCCGGCGGCGGTCGGCGTCGTACGGCCGGTGAACCGCTGCGTGTAGTGGGCGTGCTCGGCGGGACGATCGGGGCCGAAGGGGACCCCGAAGCTCCACCCGGTGACCCCGGTCCCGGCGGCAACGAGGATCGAGCGTTCATGCTCTGTCAGCGGCATCGGCTCAGCCGCAGACCTGAAGGCAAGGGGTCCCGACGGGACCTCCATGCCCAGACCGAACCGCCGAGCACGACGTCCGGCAATGGCATCGAAGAGGGGAAACTCGGTCAACCCGGTGTGCATGAGTGGCTCCCGCCCGTCCGGCGTCCGGCACGCGGATCACTTCGACCGTACGCCGGGCAGAACCTGTCGGTCCAGGGTCGCCACTCGGCACCGCCATCACCCGCCATCATCTCGGCAGGTCGGAGCGGCCTCCGGCTCGGGAAGCCACCTACAAGCCGAAGTAGCGGGCTAGGGTCACGAGCGTGGCCATCGGTTCCTCCATCGCCTTCGCGGCGTCCATCGGCGGCGTCGCCGGCGCGTCCCTGGCTGCGCATCGCGGGGTCAGATCGGCGGCCGGCGCCGCGCTGGTCGGTGCGGTCGGCCTGGGCGCGTCGGAGGCGGTGGCCCGGGCGCGCCAGGAGGAGGGCCAGATTCCGGCACTGTGGCAGCGGATCGCGGTGAGCGCCGCGCTGGCGGCGCCACTCGGGTGGGCATCGGAGAGGACGACGGGCGCGGGCCCACTCGCGGTCGGCACGGCCACGGGTGCCGTGGTCGGGGCGATGGGATTGCGACCCCAGAAGGTCGCCATGGGCCCGGTGGTGGGTGCCGCTGTCGGGCGGGCAATGTCCCGCGGGCCCGCCCCGGCGGCCGTGGTGGCAAGCAGCACGGTCCTCGCCTATCGCAGCCTGTCCGCCCTCCTGTTCCGGGACGCACAGGTCAGCCTGCTCGCCGAACGGGTCGGCGCCGCCGACCTGCCGTTCGTGGTGCCCAGGCCGGCGCGGTCGAGGTACGTGGGCACCGACTACGTGCGGGCCCTCGCCGAGGAGCTCGGAGGGCACTACACCGCCGAGGCCCAGGACGCCGGGATCGTGGCCTCCCTCGACGCGCTGGCCGGGCCGGGACTCCACCCGGAGCAGGTCGACCCGCTCGTGCGGGAGTTCTACGAGCACACCACGCGGTTCGCGCTCGACATCGTGCCTGAGTGGCGGCTGTGGGTGCGGCCCGGCTACCTCCTGTACCGCACCCTGGTCGCGCGTCCGTTGGGGCAGGCCAGCATCCCCATGAACCAGCGCGAGGCGCAGCGAGGGATCCGGAGCCGCATCGACACCGTGACCGGGGTCGACGGCACGGTGTCGGTCCGCGGCTGGATCCGGTCGTTCGCCGACGACGACGAGCCGATCATGGTCGGCATCTACACCACGTACACCCACAACGGCCGCGGCTACGTCAGCGTCGGGTTCCCCGTGCCGGAGGGAAGCTTCACCGCAACACTGCTGCCCCGTTCGCGACCCGATCGGGGACTGACGCTGACGAGCCGCGTCCACGACGACCAGGCAGGGCATTACCTCACCTACATCGACACGACGGCGGACGAGCTCACCGCCCTCGCCGTGCACGGCTTCGAGGAGCAGCTCGACGTCTTCGTCGAGGACGGGGCTCTGCGCGCGGAGCACGCGTTCTGGGTCTTCGGTCTCCCGTTCCTCACGCTGCACTACCGGATCGAACGCAAGCCCGACAGCTGAGCTCCCGCGCGGTTCGGGGGCTAGTGTTCCTCGGGCTGACCGGGGGCGTTGGGCTTCGCCCGCGGAGGCAGGTGGGCGAGCGCCGTCTGCACCAGCGCCGTACGCGCCCTGACCGTCACGAGACGCTGCAGCTTTCCGAGGTCGTCGCCGACAAGGCTGCGGACGACCTCCTGGACCTGCTCGTTCGAGTACGACGGCCGGCTGTCGGGCGCGACCTCGACGTCAGGCAGCGCCATCAGCACGGGAAGGACCTGACTGCCGACCGCGTCGAGCAGCTTGAACCGTTGTGCGCGGTCCATGGACTCCCACTCGACATCGACGTCCACGCCGCGCTTGCGGAGCTTCTTGCTCGCAAGGACGCTCTTGGCCGCTCCGGTGACTGCCGCGGTGAGTTCGTACTCGGTGAACTGCATCAGCCCAGCATGGCTGTACCCGAATGCCTTCGGCACCCGCCCAGCGATTCACCGGGGCAAGGGCGGCGAGACTCACCTGGAGAGAAGCAGATCCGGATGCTGGGCACGCGCCGGATTCGCGCTGCGGGGTCCCGTGCCGCTCAGCGGCCGGCTGGGGTGCAGATGCAGGAGCGGTTGCCGTCGGCGTCCTCGACGACCCAGTACGCCGGCGCCGCGCGGTCGCTGACGAGGCGCCCGCCGGCGTCCAGGACTGCCTGCAGGCGACGTTCGGCCTCGTCGTGGGCTACCCACACGTCGAAGTGCCAGCGTTGTTCGAACGGCTGCTCCGGTAGCGCCCACGTCTCGTCGCCGTCCGGTTCCTGCCACCACACCGTGGGCACCTGGCCGCTGGGGTCGACCGGCTCGCCGTCTTCCACCGTGCCGCCGAGCAAGGCGGCATAGAACGGCGCCAACTGTGGCCCGAGTGCGCTATCGAGCCCGAGCTCCAGCTGGGTGAGGCCGCTGGTGTCGGAGTCGATGCCGAGCTCTGCTGCGTGCCTGCTGATCTCGCGCGCGAGGTCGAGGTCGCGGCTGGTGATACCGCCGACGTCGTGACTGGACAGCGTGACAATCACCTCGGAGTACGTGAGCTGAATGTCGGGGTGGTGGTTGGCGGCCTCGGCCGCGGCCCCGATCTTGTCGACCAGCGCGAGGCCGGTGCGGAAGTCGCCGGAGTGGAACCGAGCCTTGATCCGTCCAAGGATCTGCCGCCAGTCCGCGAGACCGGCGTCGCGTACCTGCGTCGAGGACAACTTCTCCCGGGGTTCAGCCATGGTGTTCGCTCCGTCTGAGGTGAGGGGACTTGCTCCTCTCACAACGTAGAGGTGGTTCACGACAAATAGAGTCCGGAAGTTCCCACGCGACCAAGATCGGCCAGGTGACGCAGGCAAGGCGACCACCGCAGCCCTCCACGCGGCGGAGTGTCGCACCTCCACCGACGGGCAGCCCTCGGGAGCGGGAGAAGATCAAGCCGGGACGGAGAGTCCCTGCAGCCAGGCCTGCCAGGCTGGCTCCTCGCGGCGCACGTAGTCCGCGGCGTCGGCGGAGAACAGGTACGCCCGTACGCCCGCCGTCGCCTTGCCGGAGCCCTCGTCCCACGCGAAGACGCTGAGCATTCCGGGCACCGGCGCGGTGAGCCGGACCAGCGTCTGCCGCTCACCGACACGCTCGACCGTGCCGGTGGTGCCGCGCAGCTCGACCGTCGCGCCCTCGTCGCCCAGCCCGAGCGCGTCGTGCAGGGTCGACCAGAGCGCCTCCGCGTCGCCGGGGTGGGAGGCGGCGGCCTCCAGGTATGTGGCCTCCTGGCCGGGGAAGTGCGACAGGTAGAGGCGCAGGTTGTCGAAGAACGGCATCCAGCCCGGGCCCATGGTGTCCCAGAACTCCGACTCCCAGGCGGCGCCGGTCCCGAATCCGCTGCTGGTGACGCGCACTATGCAGGTTCCGCCGGACAGTGCCTCGACGAGGAACTCCGACGTCAGCGGGCTGAGCGCATCGTGGTCCTTGCCCATGAGGGCGGCCCAGTCCTCCTCGTAGACGAGGCGGCGCGGCGGCTCCCATGCGGTGACCTGGCCGTCCGAGCCCATCTCCGGGCCCATGGTGAAGTGCAGGGAGCCGCCTTCGCGCTCCTCCATCTCGGTCGGCGCGAACCAGGCGCTCATGCCCTTGGCGGTGGCGATCGCTTGCCAGACCTGCTCCGGGGTGCCCGGGACCTCGACGCTGAACTCCAGGCGGTACGGGACGTTCGGGGTGGTGCTCATGGGTTCTCCTCAGGAAGTGGGTGGGCGGCGACGAGGAGTCGGTGCGGGCGCCCGTCGTCGTGGTGGTAGCGAGCGGCCAGGTCGAGCACCGCGGCGGTCAGGTCGTCCGCGAAGGCGGCCCGGTCGGCAGCGGACCGGAAGCCGATCTGCGTGTCGATGGTCAGCGTCGGCAGGCGCTTGCCGGACGCGCCGGCCCGGCGCGCCAGGGCGCCGACCTCGCGCACCAGCCGGCCGGCCAGCGCGACGAGGTAGCCCGCCGACAGGTGGTCGGCGTTGGCGTCCGGGTCGGCCGCGGACGCGCTGAGGGCCGCCGGCGACACGACGTACGACGCCGCCGACGCCTGCAGCACCCGCTCGGTGATGCCCCCATGCCGGCGCTCCTCGGACAGCCCCACCAGGCCGTGCGCCTCGAGCGCCTTGAGGTGGTAGGTGACCTTCTGGCGCGCGATGCCGACTCGGGCGGCGAGCCCGGCGGCAGAGGCCGGGACGGTCAGCTCGCCGAGCAGCCGGGCCCGGACCGGATCCAGCGCGGCAGCGGCTGCCTCCGCGCTCTCGATGACTTCGACGTCTCGCATATCGCCACGATGCCCTTGACAATAAATCTTGTCAAGGGCATCGGTGTCGTCGGCATGGCGACAAGGAGGTGCGAGGTGCGCACCTACGCATCGGGGCCACGACTCACCTGACGAGCACCTACGATCGCGAGACTCGTCTCGACAGCAGTGCTCGAGACGCGGCGGTAAGACGCTCCACTGAATGTCGGCCGGTGGCGGAGAGCGCTGTCGTTGCAGCCACGGCGCCGGGGGTTCAGACGTTCCGAATTGTGCGCCTGCAGCGGCGGCCCGCTGCCCGGTTGTTCGACACCGGCCACAACCGCAAGACCGACGCCCACGACGCACACGCGGTCGCGGTGGTCGCGGTCCGCACCGAGGGGCTGCGAGTGCTGGCCTACGACGAAGAGCTCGAGGCGCTGCGGATGCTCGCGGACCGCCGCGAGGAACTGACCCGGCAGCGCGTACAGACGGTCAACCGGCTGCAACGACTGCTCGCCGAGCTGACCCCGGGTAAGGCCAAGAAAGACATCACCGCCCTGCAGGCCAAGGCGATTCTCTCCTCTGTGCGTCCCCGGGACTGGCCGGGAAGACCCGTCGCCGGCTCGCCGCGGAGCAGTTGGCCGAGCTGGTGGCGGTGGAGAAGAAGATCAAGGCGCTGACCAAGGAGCTCAAGGCGATGGTGATCGCCCGAGGCTCCACGCTGATGGACCTGCCAGGTGTCGGGTCGGTCGTGCCCGCTCGCATCCTCGCAGATGTCGGCGACGTCGCCCGGCGCACCGACGGGAACAGGTTCGGGGAGCGATCGGCCAGGTGCGCGACACCGGCACCTGCATCCTGCTGACGATCGTCACCCTCGGTTTCTACACCTGGTACTGGTACTACAAGACGCACGAGGAGATGAAGCAGCACACCGGACAGGGGATCGGCGGAGGAATAGCGCTGTTGTTGCAGCCATCTGCGTCGGGGGTTCAGACGTTCCGAATTGTGCGCCTGCAGCGGCGGCCCCTGCGCCTACAGTGAGGGGTCGTAGTCCTGCATCGACGGTCAGTGCCGTGACCGGACTGTGGTTCTTGCTTCTCGGCTGGTTCTTCTTCGTCGGTGCGATCGTGTGGTTCGTGAAGACCAATGGCGCGCTCAACAACTACTGGCGGTCGCTCGGCGCTCGATGAGCCGAGCAGCGCCACCGCTCAGGCGAGCGTCTGCTGGGCGGTGGTCACGGACCCAACGTCTCCGATGTGGTTCGGGGTGCCCGGTCCGGACGCGCGTGCCGAAAGGCACGTCGCGGTTGGCCTCTGGACGCGGCGACAAGACGCGCCTCTGGGTTGGACTTGACCTCGGTCGGGCGTGGCACCGCCCATGTCCGGTGCACTCCGCGTTCGGATGACCGGTGTCCGCGTACCCCGTGAACGATCGAATCCGCCTAGGCCTCCGGGCTCTTCACTTCGTCGGCGTCTGGCTCTGGCCACATCTGAACCAGCCAGATCTCTGGGCTCAGAGGGGTATCTGCCCTGTCAGGGTCGAGCGCGTCGGGGTCGGTCAGCAGCCGCTCGTCCCACTGCGCCTCAGTCTCCGCCGCCAAGTCAAGGCCCCATGCCGCAGCGCGCACCTTCCACAGCCCTGGGGAGATACCGAGATCGGGCACAACCTCGAAGCCGAGGTCGTAGTTATCGACGATGAGATGTCCGCTGTTGATCAACCAGCTCACTTCACTAACGGCCCCTGGTTCGCCGTCAGCGCCCGCCGGTGGGCTGATGTCGCCAGGTTGTGCAGCATGGTGCTCGATCACGACGGTGCCCATGAGGTCCCCGCCCGCGCATTGCAGGGTCAGGACATCCTCGCCTGCGCTCACGATCTGGTGAGGATCCGTCTGGGGATAGCCGATACGTGGTGGGGATGCAACTAGGACAAGCTGGTGTCGGTCAGTCGGGGCGTTGACCCTGGCCGATCGGATCGGCATTTGATGACCGGTCATCCAAGCGTCTCCCGTCCAGTTCCCCGGGGCTCAGGGTATGCGCGAGGCTGGGTTGGGCGGCTCAGAATGAGCTGGTTGCTCACACGCCCCACCTGGGTGTTCTTGCTGCCGCGCCAGCCCCCGGCAAAGGCGTTGTCTTCGGCATTGGCAGGCATCGCCAGCGTCACGCGCGCCGCAGCCAGCACGCCACTTGCGGCTAGATGACGCACCTCAAGACCTGCTGACGTGGTCCTCCGACTCGCTGCCGTTGCCAATGCTGAGCGGGCTGCTCCTACCATGGCTGAATGACGACCGTACTTGTTCAGGGCCTCGTTGGTCGGTGCCCGCGGTGACCGGCGGTCGGGGCCGAGACCGGGACGATGCTGGTCGGCCACGGCAGGCACGCCCCCGTGATGCTCTTGGCCGCCCCCTGCCCTATGGGACTGCCGGCGTCGAGCCGGTTCCGGAAGAGGCGCTGCCGCCAAAGGAGGCAGTCAGCTTTTCCCTGAGGCTGGTGCAAGAAGGCCGGCCGTTCGCTGCGCATGAGGTCTTGGAGGCCCGCTGGAAGGCCGGTCCGGACGAAGAACGCGACTTGTGGCAGGGTCTCGCGCAGGTCTGTGTCGGCCTGACGCATGCCGCCCGCGGTAACAGCGTCGGAGCTGCCCGACTCCTCGAGCGGGGTGCGGCCCGAGTCGAAGAGTACGAGGCTGGCCACGGTCCGGCGTACGGCCTCGACCTGACCGCGGTCATTACGTGTGCGCGCGAGCACGCGGCTGCAGAACGCTGAGACACACGGGTCGCTCACGCACGCGGCGGAGTGACTGTGAGGATCGCCATACCGTTCCAGATGCCGCAGCTCTGCCGGCCGCAGGAAGAGGATCGACCCAGGGTCAGTTCTTCTTCAGTTCCTCGGCGAGCATCACGATGATGCCGCTGGGGCCGCGGACGTAGGTGAGCTTGTACACGCCCTCGTAGGTCGCCACGCCGCGCAGCGGGTGGCAGCCGTGCCTCGCGGCGATCTCGAGGGCCTCGTCGATGTCGTCGACCGAGAACGCCACGCGGTGCATGCCGATCTCGTTGGGGCGGGTGGGCTCGGTCTCGATCGCGTCGGGGTGGATGTACTCGAACAGCTCGAGGCGACCGTTGCCGTCTGGCGTCTGGAGCATGGCGATCTTGGCGTGGTTGCCGTCGAGGCCGACGGCTGTGTCGGTCCATTCTCCACTGACCGTGTCACGGCCGAGGACGGTAAGCCCGAGGTCGGTGAAGAAGGCGATCGTGGCTTCGAGGTCGCGGACGGCGATCCCGACGTTCTCGAGTTTGATGGGCATGCGGCGCACGCTATCGAGTCAAGCGCGATTCGCTCGAGTTCGCTGACCGCCGGTTCCGGCTCGCCGGGCCAGGAATGCGAGACAGATGCAGGGATGATCCGCCGGCGGAGTCAGGCAGCCGCTCATGCGGCGAAAGGACGCGTCTAAAGCGAGTCGCTGGCCTCGGATATCGCTTGCTTGGACATGCTCAGTTGCCATGCCGCCCCGACAACCCATGCGACTCCGGCGAAGAGGGTCAGGTAGAGCCCGATTGCGGCAGCGCCGTTCATGTCCAAGAGACCGATCAGTGCGGTCAGAACCGCCAGCACCAGCATCGCTATCTGGGATGCCTTGCCCGGGCTCCGAGGCTTGCCGATCAGTCCAGTCGTCACGCCAAGGACGACCGCTCCGACGATCGCGAAGATCAGTGTCATCACGCCGTCGCCTTCGATCCCCAGTTTGCCGAAACCCAAGAACGAGACCCAGGGCAAGAAGGAGGCGATGGCGGTTACCAGAATGGCCACCGCGGAGATGCGCTGAGGCGTGGTGAGGCGTCCGATGTTCATGTGATGACGGTAACGGCTGGCGCGGACAAGTAGCACAGAACGGGCATTTCAGACTCGTAACGGTGCGGATTGCTGAAGCGGCGGAGTGACGCGCCAGTGCGCGCCTATGGGGGCGAATGCTGTCTCGGCATCCGTCGACGACGCCACGCCCTCGATCGTCACGGTCGCGCCCGCGTTCGAGAACGAGCCGCTTCGCTCCGACATCGAGGAAGGCACCCGCGCAGGAGGCCCTGGCAGGCACCTGCGGATGGGCCGCACCGCGAGCCCGAGCATGGCGACGAGCAGCAGAAAGGACCGGAGCATGAGGAGTGAACGCGCAGGCCGGACCGTCGGCTCCACGTCATGCCGTACGCCGTACGCTGAAGGTGGGACAAGGGGTCGGCACGGTCTGTGACGGCCCAGACCAGCGACGCAAGAGCGTGTCTGCTCTCGTCACGCCAACTGCGCACTCAGCTACACCCGGGAGCAGCATCTATGAACAGCAAGGTTGTCGCCGTCGTCCTCATCGTGGCGCTCGTCGCCACCGGCATCAGCACTGGCCTCGCGGTCTTGCTCAGCGGTTAGGGCCGCTCGGCGTCGTCCTCGGGGTCGAGTGGAGTCACGAGAGGCGCACGTCCGAGCTGAGAGTCGTATAGGTTTTTTCTGTCATCGCCAAGCACGCGAGAGACAGGACTGCGACAGGAGCGGCGCCGAGCAGCACGTTGACAACAGCCGTGGCTGCCGGATCAAGCCGACGGTGGGCGTGGGTGTCGCGATGATCGCGGCGTACATCGTTGTCGTCTTCGGCCTGCAGTTCGCCACCGGACTGTCGTACACCGAGTGGTTCTCCACGGCGGAGAACGGCGTGCGGGCGGGCCTCATCCCCCTCGGGGTCGGTTCGGCCCTGCTGATCGCCTTCCTCGCCTACGCGCGCTGGGACATGGTGTGGCGCGACCCGGAGAGGCTCCCGCTGAGCAGGGGTATGAAGGCGGCCCTGTGGCTCTTCGTCATCGCGATCGTCCTCCGGCTCGTGCTCGCGAGCTGGAGCGAGATCGACTTCGCGCTGTTGCTCGTCATCATCGGAGCGGGCATCCTCGTGGCCTTCGCCGAGGAGACCCTCTTCCGCGGCATCGTCCTGCGGACGCAGCGCACGGGCGGACGCGACGAGGCCCGCGCGATCGCCACCCGTACGCCGTCGGAGGACCGCCGGCTCACGCCGACGTCACTCCCTCGAGGCGGGACTTCAACCCCTTGAGGGTGCTGTCGACGAGTCCGCGGATGACCCGGTTCCGGATGAACCCGGGCAGCGGAAGGTTGTGGTGGATGGTCAGCTCGTAGGTGACCCTGGCGCCCAGGCCCGCGGCGGCAACCGTGTAGCGGCCTTCCTGGCCGGTCTGGAGCCTGCCGGACACCATCGTCCACGACATGCCGTCGTCGGCGTGCTCGTAGGACAGGGTGTACTCGTCCGTGCCGACGGCGGCCGACGCCTTGAACCTGGCGGTCGCGGGCAGCCCGTCGTCGTCGTACACCTCGAGCACCTCGGCCTCCAGGATCTCGGGGATCCACTCGGCCTGGCTCTCGACGTCGCGGAGGGTGGCGAGCACCTCCTCCGGCGGGGCCTTGACGTCGACGGTCTTCGTGGCGCTGTCAGTGGGCATGGTCCTCCGTCCCGTAGTAGCCGGCCCGCAGGAGTGCGGTGATCTCGCTGACCAGCGGCATCCGCGGGTTCGTGCGGTTGCTGAGGTCCGCGAAGGCGTTCATGGCGAGGGTCGGCAGCGCCTCGAGGAACTCGTCCTCGGGTACGCCGGCCTCCTTCAGCGTCCGCGGCATGTGCAGCCGGTCGAGCAGCTCCTCGACGTTCTGGAACAGCCGACCGCGGCTCTCCTCGCCGCCGTGGCCGCCGAACACGACCTGCCCGAGCTGGGCGTACTTCTCGGGTGCCACGTACGCCGAGTAGCCCGGCGCCGGCATGAACTTGCTCGGCAGGCTCGCGTTGTAGCGCAGCACGTGCGGCAGGAACACGCCGTTCGCGCGGCCGTGCGCGATGCCGAAGCGGGCACCCACGGCGTGGGCCAGGGCGTGGTTGGTGCCGACGAACGCGTTGGAGAAGGCGAGCCCGGCGAGCGTCGCGGCGTTCGCCATGTCGGTGCGCGCGGCGAGGTCGGACGGGTCGTCGTACACCTTCGGCAGGGCGCCGAAGATCAGCCGGGCGGCCTGGACGCAGAACGCGTCGGTGTACGGCGAGGCGAAGATCGACACCGCCGCCTCGAGGGCGTGCGTCAGGGCGTCGATCCCGCTGTCGACGGTGACCGAGCGCGGCAGCGACAGGGTCAGCAGCGGGTCCACGATCGCCACGTCCGGGACCAGGCAGTAGTCGACCAGGGTCTCCTTGCGGTCACCGACTGTGATGACTGCCGCGGGCGACACCTCCGACCCGGTGCCGGCGGTCGTGGGGATCGCGACCAGTCGGACGGAGTGCGGGTCCTGCGGGTAGTCGGCCACGCGCTTGCGCGGGTCGAGGAACGGCAGCGTCAGGTCGTCCAGGCTCTGCTCGGGGTGCTCGTGGAAGAGCCGCATCGCCTTCGCCGCGTCCAGCACCGACCCGCCGCCGACCGCCACCAGGAGGTCCGGCCGGGCCCGGTCCATCAGCTCGACCCCGCGACGGATGGTGGCCTCGTCGGGCTCCGGCTCGACCTCGCTGAACACCTGGACGTGCTCGGCGCGCAGCTTGCCGCGCAGCTGGTCGACGACGCCTCGGTCCTCGCTCATGGCGTCGGTCACGATCACCGCCGACCGGGTCTCGATGTCGCGGAGGTTCTCCAGCGCGCCCTCGTTGAAGAAGGTGTTCGAGGGGACGCGGAACCACTGCGGGGGCGTGCGCCGCCGCGAGATGGTCTTGATGTTGAGCAGCTGCTCGTAGTTGACGTTCTCCGTCGTCGACGAGCCGCCCCAGGTGCCGCAGCCGAGCGAGAACGTCGGGGTGAGGTTGTTGTAGACGCCGCCGAGCGCGCCGACCGCCGTCGGGGCGTTGACCAGGATCCGACCGGTGCGCACTGCCTTGCCGTAGGCCTCGATGACTGCGTCGTCGTCGGCGTAGATCGCGGAGGTGTGCCCGAGCCCGCCGTGCTCGGTGACCAGCACCGCCACGTCGATGCCGTGCTTCTCGTCCGTGGCCCTCACCAGGCCGAGCACCGGCATCAGCTTCTCCTGCACCAGCGGGTGCTCGGCCAGCTCGCCGAGGTCGGACGGCAGCGGCGCCACCAGGATCTTCGTCGTCGGCGGCACCTCGAAGCCCGCCCGGCGCGCCAGCTCGGGGGCCTGCTGTCCGAGCGCGTCCATGTTCACCTTGTCCGCGCACCCGAACGCGAACTCCGACACCGCGTCGGTCTGCTCGGGGCTCATCACGTAGGCGCCCATGCGCTCGAGCTCCGCGACCGTCTCGTCGTACACCTCGTCGTCGACGATGCAGGTCTGTTCCGCCGGGCAGATCACCGAGGCGTCGAACGTCTTGGAGATCAGGATGTCGACGACCGCTCCCTGGACGTCCGCCGTCTTGTGGAGGTAGATGGGCGCGTTGCCGGGGCCGACGCTCAGGGACGGCTTCCCGGCCTCGTTGGCGAGCTTGACGATCTTCGGCCCGCCGGTCACCCAGATGAAGTCCACGTCGGGGTGCTTGAACAGGTAGTGCGTCACCTCGTGCTCGGCGTCCGGGATCACCTCGAGCGCACCCGGCGGCATCCCTGCCGCCTCCGCGGCCTGGCGCAGCACCTCCACCGACCGCTCGCAGCAACGCACGGCGTACGGCGAGGGGCGGAAGAGGATCGCGTTGCGGGTCTTCGCCGCCACGATCGCCTTGTAGAGCACCGTCGAGGTCGGGTTCGTGACCGGAGTGATCGCCAGGACCACCCCGATCGGTTCGGCCACCCGCACGATGTTGCGCTCGACGTCCTCCTCGACGACGCCCACCGAGCGCTTGCCGCGCAGGTAGTCGGCGAGGAACTCGGTCGCCACGTAGTTCTTGACGACCTTGTCCTCGAAGACGCCGAAGCCGGTCTCGGAGATGGCCAGCTGAGCCAGCTCCGGCGCCGCTCGGACCCCCGCTCGCACCATCGCGTCGACGATGGCGTCCACCTGCTCCTGGTCCAGCTCGCGGAAGGCGCGTGCCGCCTCCGCCGAGGTCCGGACGATCTTGTCCACGTCGTGCATGCGGTCTTCACTCAGCATGGTCGCTCCCGGTGCTCCGATACGACCCACGCTCTGCCGGTTCCGTGGCGTCCGGAAGGGCCGATGGTCCCCACGAGCCCGGGCAGGCGGTCACCCGCCCGTCAGCGGTGCGAGCCTGCCGCCTCGTGCTCGTCGCGGTAGCTGCGCTGGTAGCCGAGCATCTCGGTGACCGCCTTCGACAGCGCGTCCTCGAGGCCGCCGAGCATCTCGAGCGCACCCAGGGTCGTCCCGGTGTCGCCGAGCATCTCCAGCTCGTAGGCCAGGTGCCCCACGGCGGGCAGGCCCAGGTTGAGCGCGCTGCCCTTCAAACGGTGCGCCGCATGCCGCAAGGCGTCGTCGTCGCCGGACCGGGCGGACGAGCGGATCTCGTCGACCGCCTCGGGCACCCGGGCCACGAAGTTCTCGATCGCCCGGTCCAGGTAGGTGGTGTTGCCCGGGTCGAGGTCGCGCAGCATGTCGAGCCGCTCCAGGTCCAGAACGCCCTCGTCGAAGACGGGCGCGGGAGCCGGAGCCGTGCGTTCGACCTCCTCGCCGCCGACCCACCGTCGCAGCGCCGACCCCAGGGCGTCGGGGTTCACCGGCTTGGTCAGGAAGTCGTCCATCCCCGCCGCGAGGCACTTCTCCCGCTCGCCCTCCACCGCGGCAGCCGTCATGGCGATGATCGGGATCCGCTCGCCCTCGGCCTCCAGGCGGCGGATGCTGCGCGTTGCGGCGTACCCGTCCATGCGCGGCATCTGCACGTCCATGAGCACGCCTGCGTACGAGCCCCTCTTCCACGCCCCGATCGCGGCGAGCCCGTCGTCGGCGGTCTCCGCGGCGTAGCCGAGCGTCTCGAGGATGCCGAGCGCCACGAGCTGGTTGACCGGGTTGTCCTCCACCACCAGGAGCAGCGGCCGGTCGACGGTCGGGGTCGACGGTCGGGGCTCGCGCAACGGCGGCGCCGCAGGAGTACGCCGTGGCGCGGGCTCGCGCTCCTCCTCGAAGGCACGCAGGAGCGCGTCGAGGACGTCGCCGGCCAGGACGGGCTTGGTCAGGCACGCCACGATGCCCGCGGCGCGGAGCTCCGCCTTCGCCGGCTCGGACGACGAGGTGAGCATGACGAGAGGCGTCCCGGTGAGCCCCTCCTCGGCCTGGACCATCGCCGCGAGGTCCATGCCGTCGCACTCCGGCATCGCCATGTCGAGGAGCACGGCGTCGAACCGCTCGCCCGCGGCGTAGAACTGCCGCAGCAGGTCGAGGGCGCGGGCCGCGCTGGCGGCCGTCGTCGGCCGGACGTCCCAGCGGCTGAGGTGCTCGCTGAGGATGAGCCTGTTGTTCGCGTTGTCGTCGACCACGAGGACCCGGCGACCGGCCAGGAGGTCACGGCGCCGTCGGGCGGCGTCGTCCGGCGTGTGCACCCCGGCGTCGCCGAAGCGCGCGGTGAACCAGAACGTCGCACCCTCACCGGGGGTGCTCTCCACACCGATCCTGCCCCCGAGGGCGCTGACGATCTCGCTGGAGATGGCCAGGCCGAGCCCGGTTCCGCCGTACTGGCGGGTGGTGGAGGCGTCTGCCTGGGAGAACGGGTCGAAGATGTGCTCCTGCTTCGCGGGGTCGACGCCGACGCCGGTGTCGACGACCTCGACCCGAAGGACGGTCTCGCCGTGGGGTGCCGTCTCGGCCGTGGCGCGGATGAACACCTCGCCCTCGTCGGTGAACTTCACGGCGTTGGAGCCGAGGTTGGTGAGCACCTGGGCGAGGCGCGTCGGGTCACCGTTGAGGTACTCCGGGACGTCCGGGTGGCAGGAGACCAGGAGCTCCAGGCCCTTGGCGCGGGCGCTCTCACCGAGCAGGCTCGCCACCTGGTCGAAGACCGGTCGCACCTCGAAGTCGACGTTCTCAAGCTCGAGCCGGCCCGCCTCGATCTTGGAGAAGTCCAGGATGTCGTTGATGACGCCGAGCAGTGCCCGGCTGGCGATCTGGGCTCCGGACGCCAGGCGCTGCTGGTGCGCGTCGAGGTCCGTGCGCAGCAGCAGGTCGTTGAGGCCGATGACGCCGTTGAGCGGAGTGCGGATCTCGTGGCTCATGGTGGCCAGGAACTCCGACTTCTGCTGCGACGCCGCCATGGCCGCGTCACGGGCGGAGGCCAGCTCCTGCGCGGCCTTCTCGCGCTCGGCCACGCGCCCGAGCTGCACGGCGGCCTGCTCGATCATCTGGCGGATCATCCCGTGCCGCTCGAACGGCTCGTCGGAGGTGATGACCAGGACGATGACGACCTTCGTGCCCAGCAGAACCGGGAAGGCGATGGCGGGCCGGTGGGGGTCGGTCTCCTCGTCCCAGACCTGGTCGCGCTCCTTGAAAGCCCGCCGCGCCAGGGCGCGCTCGTACTCGACCAGCTCGGGTTCGAGCGCGTCCGCCTCCCGGTCCTCGCGGCTGGTGTACAGCGCCACCAGCTGGCCCGGGTGGTCCGGGTCCGACACGAACCCACGCCCCCGCACCCAGTCGTCGTGCTCCTGGAGAACCGGTTGGGCCACCATCAGCAGCTCGGTGAGCGTCTCGGCCTCGTTGGCGGCGCTCGCCAGCAGCTGCATGAGGGCGTTCTGGGAAGCCAGGTCCTCGAGGTAGCGCTCGGCGTCCTTGGCGTCGGTGACGTCCTGGTGCGTGCCGCGCGCGATGACCGGGAGGCCGTCGTCGTCGCGGAACACCTCGCCCCGACCGCGTATCCACGTCATCTCACCGTGGCGGGGCACGCGCACGGTGAAGTCGAAGACGTCATCGCCCTCCAGGGCCTGCGCGACGGCCTCGTCCACCAGGTCGCGGTCGTCCTGGTGGACCAGCTCGAGGAACGCTGCGTACGTGCCGCCGAAGGTCTCCCGCGTGATGCCGTACAGCTGGTGCAGCTCGTCGGACGCGGTGATGACGTCGTGGACGAGGTCCCACTCGTAGCTGCCGATCTTCGCGATCCGCTGGGCCTCGGCGAGCATCTCACGGCTGCTGCTGAGCTCCTCGAACAGGCGGCGCCGGTCGGAGTAGTCGCTGATGCGGTGGAGGTAGCCCTGAAGGTTCCCCGCGTCGTCGTACAGCGGGCTCTCCCGGACCAGCACCCACAAGCTGCTGCCGTCCTTGCGGATCCACAGGCACTCGACCTCGTGCTCGTTGATCTGCCCCGCTGCGAGCTCGCGCAGGTGCTGCGCGAACTGCCCGCGGCCCTCCTCGTCGAGGGCGTCGAACATGGTGAGATCCGCGACCTCGTCGTGGGTACGCCCGAGCAGCTCCGCAACGCGACGGTTGGCGTGGAGCGTGCGCCCCTGAGCGTCGAACACCCAGATGCCGTCGGGGGAGGTCTCGACGATGTCGCGGTACAGCGTCCCTAGGTGCATGAGGGCCTCACCCGCTCAGGCTACGCGGGTAAAGGGAACGAGTGGTGCTATTTCGGGCTAGTGGCGCTCACCCGCGTCCGAGAGCCTCGCGGGCCGCTTGTGCTGGCCTCGGCGACTCTCCTCGACCTCGGCCCGGCGTTGCACCGGTACGCGCCCTGGGCTCGGCAGGTCGAAGCGGCGCCGGAACGGGAGGCCCAGCACTCCGCGCTCGTCGACCTCCTCGTGCAGCCACATCTCGAAGCACGACTCCACGACCGCGCGGGCGGCGGGGTTGGTGATCCGCACCGCCAGCCCGGCCTGCCACCCGGCGACGAACGCCTCGTACAGCAGCTTGCGCTGACGCTCCATCTCGGCGTCCCACATGTCGGCCCCCTTTCCCGGACTTCCAGCGAACACGACGCGGCGGCTTCGAGACATCGCCACAGTGGGGCAGATACGGATGCGCCAACCGGACTAGCCCGCGGTGTCATCTGGCCCCCACCAGGTCCAGCCAGGCGCCGAGCTGCGCCGGGTCCGTCCTGCCGCAGCGGAATCCCACGTGCCCGTCGGGCCGCACCGCCACGAGTCCGCGTCCGGGCGTCGCGCCGAGGCGGTGGACGCTCACATGCGGTCCGAGCAGCCGGCTGTCGAGGGGTGCCGCGTCGCTGTCGAGCAGCACGTGGACCCCAGGCGCCGCGGTCAGCTGGTGCAGGTGCAGCGCCCGGCCGCCGCACGCCACGAGGCGGTCGGGCAGCCGGTCCCCGGGCCGCGGCCATCCGTTGCCCGAGGGGGTCCCCTCGACGGACAGGGGGCTGCCCCGGTAACGGACCCACCGCTGGGACAGCAGGCGGACCACCTCGGCGGTCAGCCGGCGCTGCCTGAGCAGGATCGGGAGGGCGGGCGCCGCGAGCGGTGCGAGAGCCCCGCGCAGGAAGGCCGGAAGCGGGTGTGTGGAGGCCTCCGCGAAGAAGATCGCGTGCGTCATCGCGAGGACCTGGCGCGCCACGGGCCTGCGCTCCTGCTCGTACGACGTGAGGAGGCTGATGTGCTCTGGTTCGCCGTCCAGCTCCGCCGAGGCCGCGAAGGCGAGCTTCCAGCCGAGGTTCGCCGCGTCGAGGATCCCCGTGTTCATCCCCTGGGCGGCAGCAGGCGAGTGGGCGTGCGCGGCATCGCCCGCGAGGAAGAGGCGACCCCGGCGGAAAGAGTCCGCGAGCCGGTGCTGCAGCCGCACCTCCGCGGACCAGGTCAGCTCGGAGACCCGCACGCCCAGCTCGGCGTGGTCGAGGATGCGCTGTACGTCGGAGGCGGGCACGGCGCGACCGGGCTGGCCGTACGGCGCGCCGGTGTCCCGGGTCGGCCGGGTGGCCAGGAGACGCCAGGTCGCGCCCTCGCCGAGCGCGAAGACGAAGACCAGTCCCTCGCGGGCAGCCACCACGTGGAGGACCCCCGGAGCGAGGTCGCCGTCGAGCTCGACGTCGGCCAGGACGACCTCCTCGCGGTAGCTGCCTCCGGGCCAGCCGATCCCGGCGACTCCCCGGACCGTGCTGTCGGGGCCGTCGCAGCCGGCAACGTAGCGGCAGGTGACCTCCTCGTCGCCTGCCTCGGAGCGGAGCGTCGCGGTGGGGAGCCAGGCGTCGCCGGAGCCGGGCCTGTCCGTGCCGACCCGGCCGGAGGTGGCACCGTCGGACGTGGCGACGTCGACGAGCTCGGTGCCGCGCTCGACCGGGATGCCGCGCTCGTCGAGCGCCCGGGCGAGCACGTCCTCCACGTCCATCTGCCGCAGCATCGTCAGGTGGGGGAAGGCCGTGTCGGGCAGGTCGACGTCGGTGAGCTGTGCGTCGACGTGCCGCCGGCCCAGGTGCAGCTCCGCCCGGGGAGAGACGTCGCCTCGGTCCAGGAGTCCGTCGGTGACCCCGAGCGGACGCAGGCACTCCAGGGTGCGGGGGTGCATGATCATCGCTCGTGAGGGGCGGTACGCCTCCGGTCGCCGCTCGACGACGCGCACCCGCGCGCCGTGGTCGTGTGCCTGGAGAGCGGTGACGAGACCGGCCGGCCCGGCGCCCACGACGAGGACGTCGGGCCGGAGGCCCGGGCGCGACCTCAGGCCGCCGCGACCACGCGCCACCACGCCTCCGGCTGGACGCCGACCCGGCCGTTCAGCCGACCCGGGTCGGCGAGCAGGTCGTCGCGGCGCAGCCCGGGCAGCACCCGGAAGTCGATCGAGCCCCGCGCGCTGACCAGCTCGAGGACGCGCCACAGCGCCCGCGCGTAGTCCTCCGCGAGCTGCGGACCGTCCCACTCGTAGAGGCCGCGGTAGCTGCCGTGGTCGTCGTGGGCCATCCAGAGCTTGGACACGAAACCCGGGAACCCGACGAACAGGGGCGTGTTCAGCATGCTCTCGTACCGGAACGCCGTGTGCCCCCAGCCCCGGACGCCGCGCAGCCGGAACGAGACGACCAGGACGCACGGATCGCTCGGCTCGGGACGGTCCACGACGGTCTCGCGGTAGACCCGTCCTGCCGTGCCGTCGGCGAACCGGATCATCCGGCCCAGGTTGATTCCCGGCTGGTGGATCCGCCCCTGCGCGAGCATCGTGGCCGTCCGGGCGACGCAGTCGGCCACGGCTCGCCACGCGACGCGGCGCGGAAGAGGGCTCGTCTGGTTCATGGGACCCCCAAGGGGACGTTTTCTCATGACCAGGATGGGCAGGAGCCTGCCGCCGTCCTAGTGGCGAAGGTCCCTTGCGGCGCCCAGGGCCGGGGCCTGTCCGCCGAGGCTGCTGGCGCGGAGAGGACGTCCGGCGCGAAATGTGTGGCGCGTCCGGCCCGCCACTGCGACCGTGGTCGCCATGACACGGATCGAGACCCGTCCCCTGAGCGAGTCGGACCTCCCGGCAGCGGGCCGTCTCCTCGCCGAGCGCCAGCGACGTCACCGCGCGGCGCAGCCCCTGCTCCCCTCGCGCTACGAGGTCCCCGCCGCGGCGGAGGCCGAGGTGGCCGCCGCCTGGAAGGCCGACGACGCCTCCGGCGCGCTCGCCCTCCGCGACGGCGAGCCGGTGGGCTTCCTGCTGGGCGCACCCAGGACGAGCCCGGTCTGGGGCCCGAACGTCTGGGTCGAGGCGGCCGGTCATGCGGTCGACGAGGCGGAGGTGCTGCGGGATCTGTACGCCGTGGCGGCAGCCGGGTGGGTCGAGCGCGGGTGGACCGCCCACTACACGCTCGTCCCCTCCCACGACGAGACCCTCGTCCGGTCCTGGTTCAGCCTCGGCTTCGGCCAGCAGCACGCCCACGCCGTGCGGGCCGTACCGGCGCAGGTGCCTGCACCGCCCGACCACCTGCAGGTACGTCGGGCCCGGGCCGACGACATCCCCCGGCTGGCCGAGCTGGCCGTCGAGCTGCCGCGCCACCAGGCGCAGGCACCGACCTTCTCCGCGGGCGAGACGCCCACCGTCGAGGAAGAGGCGGCGGAGTGGGCCGAGACGCTCGCCGACCCGGTGTACGTCAGCCTCGTCGTCGAGCACGCCGGCGAGGTCGTGGGCTGCGCGGTCGGCTGCCCGGTCGAACAGTCGGGGGCGCACAGCGGGCTCGCCCGCCCGGACGACGCCGGGCTGCTCGCCTTCGCCGTCGTGGACCCCTCGACACGGGGGATCGGCGCCGGCCGGGCGCTCGGCGAGGCCGTCCTGGCCTGGTCGGCCGAGCGCGGCCACGACAGCATCGTCACCGACTGGCGCACCACGAACCTGCTCTCCTCGCGGGCGTGGCCGGCTCTCGGGTTCGAGCAGACCTTCCTGCGGCTGCACCGCCTGATCGGATACTGAGCCGGCGCTCAGCGAGCGCGCCGCCAGGCCGCCTCGTTGCGCGCGGCCCGGCGCAGCCAGTGCCGCACGAGAGCGCGCGCCACCGCCGGGTGCAGGTCCATCGCGCGGACCATCAGCCGCTGCACGCTCCTGCGCACCTCGAACGGCTCGCCGGGCCGACGGCGACTCGCTCGCTCGAGCCGGGCTCGCACCAGGGCGACGGTGCGGTCGGGGTACCGGTCGAGGGCCTCCTCGGTGATCCGGATCAGGACCGGTCGCGTCGCGGACCCCAGCGCCGTGCGGAGGCGGAGCGTCGCGTGGCGATCCGGTCGGGGCAGCATCGCCATCTCCCTGAGGTGGTCGGCCCCGTACGCACACGGAGACTACGCCGCACTTCCGGCACCCGCCACAGGTAGTGGGCACCGCCACATGCAGCGGGGCCCGCACCCGGCGTCGCGCCTGGTGCGGGCCCCGTCAGCGGTTCGGGACGGATGCTGCGAGGAAGACCGGTCAGCCCTTCGAGGGCGCCGACGACTTGATTCGCGGCTTCAGGACGTACAGCCCCTCCTCGATGCCGGTCACGACCACGGTGCCGGAGTCGAAGTAGGGGTAGTTGCCCCAGGTTCCGGCGAACGTGGTGCTGTCGTCCGCCGGGTAGACGTCGAAGAACCCGCGCTCGGTCAGGCGCCCCTGGTCCACCCGGTAGGTGTCGTTGACGCGGAGGCCGGAGGTGTAGTTGCTCTGGTAGGCCAGACCGTCCTTGACGAAGATGTTGTGGTCGATGGAGCCGTTGCCATTGGCGTCCGCTCCCTCGAGCACCGGGTTGTCGAGGTCGGCGAGGTTCCACACGTACGTCGTCGTGCTGTCGACCTGGCCGCTGAGCTCGTCGACCTCGTCGCCGAGCAGGAAGTAGGCGTGGTCCTCGGTGAGCCAGCCCTGGTGGGTGTACGCCGAGGTGTCGTAGCCGGCACGCGCCACCTCGGTGATGTTGCTCTTGTCCGTCGCGTCGAGGATGGTCACCGTGTCCTCGTTGGAGGCGATGCAGATCTCGCGACCCGTGTAGTCCGCGTCGGGTCCGTGGTACTCCACGCACTGGACGTCGTGGGTGTACCCGTCACCGCCGTAGCAGCCGGCCACCTGCGGGTTCGCCGGGTCGGACACGTCGAAGGCGATCGGCCCACCGTCGACGTCCTCGCAGCCGGGGGCGGTCACGTTGCGGTGCGCACCCACGACGTACGCCGTGGCGCTGTCCTCGTCGATCGCGATGTTGTGCGCCTGACCGAAGCTCTTCACGGTGTTGTCGGGCGTCCAGGTCCGCTCGTCGGTGACTCCGCGCAGACGTGTGAGGTCGAAGACCTGCATCCCGTGACCGTCCGCCTCGGTGACGACGAAGGCGTGGTCGTCGTAGACCTTCAGGTCGCCCCAGATGTTGCCGAAGCTGCCGGGCACCTCAGTGGGCATCGTCCCCAGGTAGAGCGGGTCGTAGGGGTCGGTGATGTCCACGAAGGCCGTGCCCTCGTACTTGCTGACCAGCGCGTACTCGTGCCCGGTCTCGGAGTCGGTCCAGCCCCAGACGTCGTTCGCCCAGATGCTGTCGAGCTCCTTCAGCGGGACGAACGAGGCGAGGTCGATCTTGTGGCAGGGGAAGATCCCCGCCATGTCGTCCTCGCAGCGCACGTCGGTCATCCGTTCCTGCGGGACGCCGCCGGGGCTGACGTCCTCGCTCACCAGGTCGAACCCGGCCTCCTTGCCCGAGCCGTCGTGGGTCGGGTGACCGCTCGCCGACTGGGTGGCTCCGAGCAGCGCGCCGATGGCTGCCAGGGCTGCGACGGCAGCCCGAGATCTGTTTCGCATCGTCCCTCCGTAAGTTCCTGCGAACCCATGACCCGGGGAACGGCTGCGCAACGAAGGCCGACAACGTCCCCCGTTGGTCCTTCTTTGTGAGGTATATCACGGTTCTTTACTTTGTGGCGATGCGGTTTTCGCGCTCGGGCATCCCGACCGGGCGGGGCCGGACCTGCGGAGACCCGGACCCGAACTCAGTAGCCGCTCACGCCACGCTGGTTGCAGATCGCGCCATGGCGCACACGACGAGGGGCCCGGCCATCCGGCCGGGCCCCTCGTTCAGGGATCGCTGCCTACTCGTTCGGCAGGATCTCGAAGGTGATGTTGTCGCCGTGCTGCTGGGTCCAGAACACGCGCCACCCGCCCACGAACGGCTTCGGCGCACGCGCTCCGAGCAGGCCCTTCACGGTCGGGTCGCCGTCCGAGACGTGGATCCCGGTGATCTCGTTGTCACCGTCGTTGTCGAAGCCGGGCGTGCCCGCCTCCGACATCTGGGCGTCGATCGTCGCCGAGGGGTCGCGGCCCTCCGCGAGGAAGCGGGTGGCCTCCGGCTCGGCCTCGGTCACGTCGTACACGAAACCGGAGTCGAGGGCGTTGCGCTGCTCGTGCATGCTGTCGCCGGAGTCCTCGACGACCATCAGCTGGTCCTTCGTGGCGAAGGACAGGTTGTCCAGGCCGGTGTGGTCCTTGTCGCCGCGCAGGGAGATCGAGATCGTCCCGGTGTCGGCCGAGGGGCCGTCCTGCTTCACCCGGAAGATGCCGCCGTACCCGCCGTGCTCCGCGTTCGCGGGGCTCTCGGCGTTGGTGTCACCGGTCTCGGAGAAGTAGAACTCGCCGAAGCCGGTGCCGGGACGGAAGACCCCGTTCTCCGGGCGCTTGAAGGCGGTGGCGTTCGCGCCCGCCGCGGCCGTGGTGGCGCAGAACGCGTCGTCGCCGTCGGTCGCCGTGTCGTGGATGGTGACCCACTTCGTGTCGAACGACTCGCCGTAGGTGTGCAGGTCCTTCAGGTCCTGGCCGAACGGGTCGCCCTTGGTGGTCAGCGGGTCGCCGGCGGAGTCCATGACCTGCAGCGCCTGGAGCTTGCCGCTGGTCAGGTCGCCCTTGCTCGCCGGGACGAAGCGGTACACGTAGCTGTTGGCCTGCTTGGCCTTGCCGTTGTCACCGGCCTTGGCGCCGCCGACGTCCTCGACCAGCCAGACGCTGCCGTCCGAGGCGGTCTGCACGCCCTCGTAGCCACCGCGGCCGAGGGCACCCGAGATGTCCTCGAGCGAGCCGTCCGGGGAGTACGCCGCGTCGCCCTGCCACACGCCGCCGTCGCACCCGTCCTCGGCGGTGTACAGCAGCTTCTTCGCGAACGGATCCCAGGTCGAGCCGTCGAAGTCGGGCAACGGCTTGCCCTGGCTGTCCCTGGTGGCCATGAGGGTGACCCGGTGGGCGGCGTCCGCGTCGAGGTTCACGCGCGTCACGTAGCCCGGCGTACCGGACTCGTGGCCCTGGAACAGGAAGTGCGTGCCGTAGTCGTAGTCGGCGTCCGGGCCGGTCTGCCCCTTCAGCACCAGGTAGGTGTTCTTGTCCGGCTCGGTCTTGTGCGCCTCGGTGGGGGCGGACGAGCCGTCAGCCGTCGTCGGCATCAGCGTCGGGTTGTTGTCCACGGAGTCGTAGCCGTAGTACCCGACACCGTCCCGGGGGTTCTCCAGGGGCTGCGACCCGCGGGCGCGCTCCACGTCCATGACCTCGGGCGAGAGGCGGTTGGGCGAGGTCAGCCCGGCCGCCCGCTCGTTCGCCGACGGTACGGCGGTGAGCTCCAGGCCGTCCTGGGCCGTCGCCATGCCTGCGGTGTACGTAGCACCGGCCACGGCCACCGCGGTCGCGGCGGCGATGGTGCGCTTTCTCATCTGCGATTCCTCCGTCTCCAGGCCGCGTGGGTCAGCGGCCGAGGCCCATCCATCCAGGGCGAACCGATCCCGCGGTGCCCGGGAGGTGGCGAGACACGAGCGAGTAGGTGAACAGCGGGAGAAGCCGGGCACGCTGCGGCCCACCTCGCCGTACGCCGCCACGTGCCCGTGGAGCGCTCGCCGCCTGCCGGTCCCCGACGCCACCTGGCTCGTCGAGAACGGGCGGGCGGGGGCGCAGCAGGCATGAGCCGGAGGAACGCGGTCTAGCGACGCCCGGGCGCGTGGGGCCCGGGCGTTGCTACCGTCGGTTGATGAGCACGGTCGCGCAGACCTCCTCGCTCGGCTACCGCGAGCCGCAGGGCCGCTGGGTGCTCGCAGCCACCGTCCTGGGGACAGGGATGGCGTTCCTCGACGCGACCGTGGTGAACGTGGCGCTCCCCGCGATCGGCCGGGACCTGGACACCGACTTCGCCGGGCTGCAGTGGACCGTCAACGCGTACACGCTGACACTCGCCTCGTTCATCCTGCTGGGCGGATCGCTCGGCGACCGCTTCGGCCGCAAGCGGGTGTTCCTCGTGGGCGTCGTGTGGTTCGCCACCGCCTCGCTGCTGTGCGGACTCGCCCCCAACATCGGGACGCTCATCGCCGCCCGGGCCCTCCAGGGCGTCGGCGGGGCGCTGCTCACGCCGGGCAGCCTGGCGATCCTGCAGGCCTCGTTCCGCGAGGACGACCGCGGCGCGGCCATCGGGGCGTGGTCCGGGCTCGCCGGGGTCGCGGCCGCCGTCGGCCCCTTCCTGGGCGGCTGGCTCGTGGACGTGTGGAGCTGGCGGCTGGCCTTCCTCATCAACGTCCCGATCGCTGCCGCGGTGGTGGTCGTCTCCGTGCGTCACGTCCCCGAGAGCGCCGACCCCGCCGCCGCCCGCCGCTTCGACGTACCGGGAGCGCTGCTGTGCGCGACCGCGCTGGGCGGCCTCACCTACGGGTTCATCAGCTGGGGTGAGCGCGGCCTGTCCCAGACCCCGACCCTCGTCGCCTTCGCGCTCGGCGTGCTGGCGAGCGCAGCGTTCGTGGCGGTCGAACGCAGGTCCACGTCGCCGATGCTGCCGTTCGGCGTGTTCTCCTCGCGGCTGTTCCGGAACGTGAACCTGGTGACGTTCGTGGTGTACGCCGCCCTCGGCGGCCTGTTCTTCATGCTCGTGGTCACGCTCCAGGTCGTGGCGGGATGGAGCCCGCTCCTCGCCGGCACCGCGCTCATGCCGGTGACGCTGCTGATGCTCGTGCTCTCGTCCCGAGCCGGCGACCTGTCCCAGCGCATCGGGCCACGCATCCCCATGACCGTCGGCCCCCTGCTCGCGGCCGCCGGGGTGCTGCTCCTCGCGCCGATCGGGCCGGGCGCGACGTACCTGGGCTCGGTGCTGGCCGGGGTCACGGTCTTCGGCCTCGGCCTCTCGGCCACGGTCGCGCCGCTGACGGCGACCGTGCTGGCGGCCGCCCCGGTGCGTCACGCCGGCATCGCCAGCGGTGTCAACAACGCCATCGCCCGGTCGGCCGGCCTGCTCGTCGTCGCCGCCCTGCCGGCGCTCATCGGCCTCTCACCGGGCGCATACACGGACCCGACGCTCATGCAGCCGGCCTTCGCCCGCGCGATGTTCCTCTGCGCCGGCCTGCTCGCGCTCGGAGGGCTGTACTCACTGGTCGCCATCCGCCCTGACGGCGTACCGGTCATGGCAGAGGGAGCTGAACCGGGCGGACCAGCACCGCGCGAGCACGTGCACACCCCTGAGTGCGCCTGCCGCGTGCACTGCGCCGTCGCCGGCACTCCCCTGGAGCCGGAGCACGCCGTCCGGGCCGAGCACGGATGACCGTCAGCGGCCGCGGTGCTCCCGCGTCGCCTTCCACAGCGAGGTCACCACGCCGCGGTAGGTCGACCAGCCGTTGAGCCCGCCGTTGACCTTCACCCGGGTGTCCACCCAGTCGCCCTGGCGGGCGTCGTCGTCGATGCCGCGCTCCTTGAAGTACTCCGCGAGGACCTGGGCGCCGACCTTGGGCCTCAGCGCCATCCCGGGCTTGCTCTCGAGGGGAACGTCGAGCTTGGCGCCGTACGAGCGGTAGTTGGCCCGGCCCGTGAGCTGGATGTAGCCGCGTCCGTGGAAGCGGGCGCCGTCGCCGGGCCGGGTGTTGCCGAGGTCGCTGCGGCCCTCGTACATGCGGGTGAAGTACGACGATCCGCCGTACTCGTTGATGGGGCGCAACGACGGGCCGACCTCCGTCACCATCGTCGCGATGACGGCGATCCGGCTCGGGACGTCGTCCATCCCTTCCTTCTCCAGGGCGGACTCGATCACCGGCCAGGTCTCGGCGATGTCCTTCGGCGAGCCGCCGATCGCACGGGCGATCTCCTTCGGGGACAGCCACTCGCGGGACTCGTGCTTCTTCGACCCGTGGTGCTTGTGCTTCGTGCGGTCGTGCTTGTCGCCGCCCTTCTTGGCCTTCGAGGGGTGCCCGTCCTCACGGCTGGGCCGATCGGTGTCGCGCTCCCCGCCGGCGTTCTGGTCCGCGCTCCCGTTCGTCGTCCCGGCCGTGGGCGCGGCCGTGGTCGCGGCCGTGGTCGCCGGGCCGGACGGGCCGGAGCTCGCTTGCTTGCCGGTGACCTCGTCGGCGACCGAGGACTCCCACGGCGTGCCGTGGTGCAGCCCCGGGGTCTCCCACGTGGAGAGCGCCGGGGGGCTCGTGCTCTCGGCCGCCACCTCGAAGGGCTGGTCGGCGGAGATGCCGACCCACGTGACCGCTGTGGAGGCCACCACGAGCGTGCTCAGCGAGGGCAGCGCCTTCGTCGTGCTGATGTTGCGGATGCGCCGCGACCAGCGATCGCGCGCGGGCATGCGATGTCGTCCGGGCAAAACCTTGGGTTCCTTGTCAGGGTGGTGGCCCGAGTCCCCCTGTCACGCGGCGTGCGGTCTTTCCCGGCACGCCCCGAGCTCCCCCCTCGGACGCATGTACGTCGGTGTGCCGCCGGCCGGCCGTGCGCTTCGGCGCCCGCAGCAAACAGTCACCCCGACCCCCGCCGAAATGAGATGTCTTGCGACGTTCTCGATCGGCCTGCGGCTCTGAGTGACGAATTCACGTATTGCCTCTTTGAGGCCGCTGAAAACGAACTGCCTTTCATGTCCAGACAGTTTTCGGAGAGCCGCCTTGACCGCGGCGTCCGATTTGCGTAATCGATCCCGCCATGCCGGGCACGAACAAGGCGCAGAGCGACTGGCCTGTGGTCGACACCACGCGCCGGTCGTGCGCCTGACCTGCAGGTTTCCCGCTCAGACGGCCGGCACACCGGACCCCCGCGGGTTGTGGCCGTGACTCGCCTCACCCCTCTGGGAACCCCGGCCCCACGTGCATTTCGAGCATTGTCGGCAATTCTCGCTCTTGGGAGAATTCGGACAGGAAGCACGGCACGAAGACGGGCATAGAATTGCCCCCACCTGCGGGGGCGAGAGGATGGGAATGCACGTCGACATCCGACTGCTCGGCGGCTTCGAGGTCGTCGTCGACGGTGAGCGAGTTCCGGAGGACCGGTGGCGTCGCCGGCACGCCTCGGCCGTCGTGAAGCTGCTGGCCCTCCAGCCCGGTCGGCGCATGCTGCGCGAGCAGCTGATGGATCATCTCTGGCCTGACCTGCCGGTGGCCGAGGCGACGCCGCGCCTGCACAAGGCGACGCACTTCGCCCGGACCGCGCTCGGCGTACCGGAGGCCGTCGTCGTCTCCGGCGAGACGCTGGCCCTGCTGCCCTCGGTCGAGGTGTCGGTCGACGTGGACCGGTTCGACCAGGCCGCGGACGCTGCGGGTCGAGCGGCCGCCGGCACCGGGGATACCGACGCCGACCCGATGCGCCTCGCGAACGCCGCGGTCGACCGGTACCGCGGTGACCTGCTCCCCGAGGACGTCTACGAGTCGTGGACGGAGGAGGGCCGGGAGCGCAGGCGACTGCGCTACCTCGAGCTGCTCCGCCAGGCAGGCCGGTGGGAGGAGCTCGTCGCAGCCGACCCCTCCGACGAGGAGGCACACGTGCGCCTGGTCCACCGCCTTGCCCAGCAGGGCGACCGGCGCGCCGCACTGCGGCAGTACGACCTCATGGAGAGGACCCTGCGCGAGGAGCTCGGCAGCACCCCGAGCGACACGGCGCGGTCCTTGCGCGAGGTGATCCTGGCCCTCCCGGCGGAGGATGTCGCCGAGGAGGTCGCGGGGGCGGGCCGGGCGACACCGCTGCCGGCGCTGACCAGCAGGCTCGTGGGGCGCGAGCTGGACACGGAGAACGCACTCGCCTCTCTGGAGGAGTCCCGGATCGTCACGTTCCTGGGCCCTGGCGGCGTCGGCAAGACGACCCTCGCCATCGAGACCGCCCGCCGCTGGTGCCAGGAGGCCTCGGTCGAGGCCTGCTTCGTGGACCTGACGAAGGTGGACCGGGGCGAGCTGGTCGCCGACCTCGTCGCGCAGGAGCTGGGCATCCACCGCGCCGCCGGTTCGGACGCGGACAACGTGCTCCGCGAGGCCGTCCGCGGTCGACCGATGCTCCTGCTCCTCGACAACTTCGAGCACGTGATCGACGCCGCCGACATCGTGACCCGCCTCGCCTCCTGGTCCGCCGAGCTCCGCGTCGTGAGCACGAGCCGGGCGCGGCTGCGCGTGTCGGGCGAGCAGGTCTTCGAGGTCAGCCCGCTCCCCGTGGACGACGAACCGTGCGGCGACGAGAGCGCCACCGGTGACGCGACGGCGCTGTTCGGGCAGGTCGCGCGCACCCTCGACCCGGGGTTCGAGCTCGCCCGGCATCGCGAGGACGTCGCCGCGATCTGCCGCACCCTCGACGGTCTGCCTCTGGCCATCAAGCTCGCGGCAGGACACGTCCGCACCCTCCCGCCTCCCCTGCTCCGGGCCCGCCTCGACACGCGGCTCGCCTCTCCGGACGGCGCCGACCGCGACTCACCGCGCCGTCAGCAGACGGTGCCGGCGACGATCGACTGGAGCCTTCAGCTGCTCGGCGAACCCGAGCGCCGGCTCTTCGTGCGCCTCGGCGTCTTCGCGGGCCCCGTCGACCTCGACGCGGTGGAAGCGGTCTGCGCGACCCCCGGAGTCGACGTCATCGACAGCCTGGCCCGCCTCGTCGACCAGAGCCTGGTACGCCGGCTTCCCGGACCGAAGGGCGAGCCTCGCTTCGGCATGCTGGAGCTGCTGCGTGAGCACGCCCGCCGGCTCCTGGCCGACGCGGACGAGGAGGTCATGCGCCGCCGACACGCCGAGCACTATGCCTCCCTGGTCGAGTCCGTCGAGGAGCATCGGTGGACCGACGCCGCGGACAAGTGGATCGACCAGGTGTCCGGCGCGCTCCCCGAGGTCCGCGCCGCCCACACGTGGGCGCAGTCCCGCGGCGAGTGGGTGATGGCGGCGCGGATGACGGCGAGCCTCGGCACGTACTGGCACCGCGACGGCCACCACGTCGAGGGGCAGCGCTGGGTGGACCAGGCGATGGCGCACCTCGAGGAGTACGACGAGCCGCTCGTGGGACGGCTGTTGCTGTCCGCGGCCTTCACGACCTGGCCGTACGCCGACCCCGTACGCACGCGCACCAAGTGGCAGGCGGCCGCCGACACGTTCCGCGACCTCGGCGACAAGCGCTACCTGGCGTACGCGCTCGGCCTGCTCCCCGGCAGCTACATCGGCGACGAGGAGAACTACGACCTCGCCATCCGTCTGTGCGAGGAGAGCCTGGCCCTCGCGCGGGAGGTGGGCGACCGTCCGCTCATCGCCCAGACCCTCAACGTCCTCGGCGAGCTCGCCCGGACCCACGGCGACGACGACCTGGCCCTCGCGGCGTACACCGAGGGCATGGACCTCGTCATGGAGGTGCACGACGACGCACACCTCAGCGTGTTCCTCGCCAACCTGGCCTACCTCGCCGACCACCGCGGCGACTACGAGGAGGCCCGACGGCTCGGGCTGGAGGCACTGCGCAAGTGCTGGTCCCTGGGACGGCGGATGATGGCCGCCTGGACCGTGTCCGAGCTTGCCGGCCCATGCCTCGGGCTCGGTCATCCTGAGCGCGGCGCCGTCCTGGTGGGCGCGGCGGACCAGGCGCTGGCCATGCTGGGTGTCTCGCGCCACCCCGGCGACCGGGCCGAGCACGAGCGGGTCGTGCGGGACCTGAAAGACCGGCTCGGTGCGGACGAGTTCGCGCGCCTGAGTGCCGAGGGGGCGCAGATGTCGCTGCGGGAGGCGGTCACGCTGGCACTGTCGGACACGGAGGAGCTGTCGCGACCTCCCGCGGCCACCGGGATGCCGCGCTGAGAGGGGTAGCCGTCGGCCTTCCCCGGGGCTTCCCCGGGACCGGAACGGACGAGGAAGGCCAACGGAAGCACCTGCGGCGACTGTGGATGCATCACATCGATCCACAACACCGGAGGACATCATGATGCACCCCACCACCGCCGCCGCTCTGGCCCGCGCACGGCAGGACGACGTCGAGCGCATGCTGCGCGACCCGCGCTGGATGGCCCGACAGGAGCTCAGGTACGACAGGCGCCGCTCGCACGTAGAACGCCCGACCCGGCCCAGCCCGCTGTCCAGCATGCGCCGCGTGGTCTCGGCCGCGCTGGGTCCGCGGACCGCGCGCACCGCATGAGGGCCCACCGGCCTTCGTTCCCTCCCTGATGGGTGACAGGTCCCGGCCTGTCACCCATCAGGGCTGCCCGGACGTCCGTCCCTCGTTGACCAGCCCCAACGGCAGTCGCAGGCTGGAACGGAGTGGGGACCCGGACCATCGCGAGGGAGACCACCACCATGAACAGACTCCGCTGGCTCGCTGCGGCCGTCACCGTCACCGCCCTGGCCCTGACGTCGGCCCCGGCGACCGCCGGGAGTGACCGCGACCGGCACCACTCCCCCGCCCGGATCGACCTCCCGAACGGCTGGCAGCCCGAAGGGATCACCACCGACGGCAGGTCGCTGTACGTCGGGTCGCTCGTCGACGGCGCCATCTGGAAGGCGAGCCCGCGCTCCGGTCGCGGACGGGTCCTCGCGGAGGGCGCCACGGGCCGAGTCGCGGTCGGCGTGGACTACGACAGGTGGCGTGACCTGCTCTGGGTGGCCGGCGGACCCACCGGAGAGGTCCGCGCCCAGGACGCCCACTCCGGCGAGGTCGTCGCGACGTACTCCTTCGGCGCAGGCAGGTTCCTCAACGACCTCGTCGTCACGAAGCACGCGGTGTACGTCACCGACTCCTTCAGCGCCGAGCTCGCCGTCGTGCCTCTGCACCGACGCCACCTGCCGCGCCCCGGTCACGTCAGGACCCTCCCGCTCACCGGCGACTTCTCGCTCGTCCCGGGCGCCTTCAACCTCAACGGCATCGTGGCCGGCCACCGGTGGCTGGTCGCCGTCCAGAGCGTCAACGGCAAGCTGTTCCGCATCGACCCGCGCACCGGCGACACCCACCGGATCAAGGTCCGCGGTGCGCGACTGGTCAACGGCGACGGCCTCGAGCTGACCGGGGACGTCCTGTACGTCGTGCGCAACCAGAACAACAAGGTGGTCGCGCTCGACCTGAACCGCTGGCTGACCAAGGCGAACAGGGTCGCGGTGCTGCGGAGCCCGGATCTCGACGTGCCGACGACGGCTGCGGCGCTGGGCAGGTCGCTGTGGGTCGTGAACGCCCGGTTCAACACCGACCCGACTCCTCAGACGCCGTACTGGGTCACCCGCCTGCACGCCGTGGGCGACCACGGATCACACCACGGGTCACACCACCACGGGTCACACCGCTGACGACCACTCACGCGCGAGCAGGCCGTAGACGAGGCTGTCGGTCCACTCGCCCTTGGCCCATTGGTCCTCGCGCAGATGAGCCTCGCGACGCATCCCGGCCCGCTCGCAGACCCGGGCGGAGGGGGTGTTCCGGGCGTCCATCTGCGCGAAGACCCGGCGCATCCCGTACGTTCCGAAGGCGATCGCGATCAGTGCCCGCACCGCCTCGGTCGCGTACCCCTGGCCGGACACGTCAGGGTGGAAGGCCCAGCCCATCTCCGCTCGCTCGAGCGTGTCGTCGGCGGGCCACATGACCAGGTCGCCGATCACGCGCCCCTGGCGCTCGACCACGAGCCCGAGGCCGCTCTCGCGTCCGTCGATACCCGTGCGGTCGAGTCGCTTCGCGAGCTGCTCCTCCGCCTTCTCCCGGTCCCAGGGCTCGAACGGGATGTAGCGCGCCACGTTCGGGTCGGAGTAGTAGGCGAGCAGCGGCTCCAGGTCGTCGGGACGGTGGAGGCGCAGGACCAGACGCTCGGTCCGGATCGGGAGCACGAGGGCGTTCACGCTTTGCAGGCTAGTGGACGACAGCGGGCTCCGGTCCCCCTCAGTCATGGCTGAGTCGTGCGCTGCGGTCGATCGGGTGACAGTCTGCCGCAGACCCGTGGTTTGGCCCGATGCTGACTCGACGCAAGGATGAACAGATGCAGCCCGTCGCATCTCGTCGACACGGGGCCGTTCGGTGAGGGCGGTCGTCTACTCCGGCTACGGGGAGCCTCCTGCCGTGACGGAGGTTCCCGACCCGGCCTGTCCCGACTCCGGGGTCGTCCTCACAGTCGGCGCGACCGGGGTGTGCCGGTCCGACTGGCACGCCTGGAGGGGCCACGACCCGGTGCCGGTGCCCCAGATCCCCGGGCACGAGCTGGCGGGGGTGGTGGCCGAGACCGGCCCGGGTGTCTCCCGGCACCGCGTCGGGGATCGCGTGACCGTGCCCTTCGTCTGCGGCTGCGGCGAGTGCGGCTTCTGCCTGTCCGGCGACGCGCAGGTGTGCCCGCAGCAGACCCAGCCAGGCTTCACTGGCCCGGGCTCGTTCGCCGAGCGCGTGGCGATCCACGCGGCGGACATGAACCTGGTGCGCCTTCCGGACTCGATCGACCACGTCACGGCGGCGTCCCTGGGCTGTCGGTTCGCCACGGCCTTTCGGGCGCTCACCGCCCACGGACGCGTCGGCGCCGGCGACTGGCTCGCCGTACACGGGTGCGGCGGGGTGGGCATGTCCGCGGTGATGATCGGATCTGCGCTGGGAGCACGCGTGATCGCGGTCGATATCAACGGCGCGGCGCTCGAGCGCGCGACCGCCCTGGGTGCGGAGGCTGTCGTCGACGCCGGCGCGGACCCCGATGTTCCCGGGACGATCCGTGAGATCACCCGAGGCGGCGCGGCGGTCTCCGTCGACGCACTCGGCTCGCCCGCCACGGCAGTCGACTCGGTGAGGTGCCTGCGGCGGCGCGGGCGTCACGTGCAGGTCGGCCTTCTCCTCGGCGAAGCGGCCACGCCGCCGATCCCCATGGGCGAGGTCGTCTCCAACGAGCTGGAGATCTACGGCTCACACGGCATGGCAGCCCACGAGTACCCGGCGATGCTGAGACTCATCGCCGACGGCACCTTGCGACCCGACAAGCTTCTCGGCGAGGTGATCGGGCTCGACGAGGCCGGCGCAGCCCTGATGGCCATGGACCACCCGGCAGCCTCTCCCGGCATGACGGTGGTCGACCTGTCGCGCTAGTCACCGCGGGCGGGAAGATCCTCCGCACGAGGTCAGCGCCGCGGCGACGAGACCGCCGGTACGCCGCGGTTCCACCACTGGACACTGCGCAGGAACGCCTCCGCCACATCGGCGTCCCCCGGAGCGAGCTCGTGACGCGAGGCCTCGTAGCGGCGTACCGACGCTAGCAGCTGGCCTGCCGGGCCCTCCAAGGAGACCAGGGCACGGCGAAGCTCCTCGTCGAGCTGCATGTTCTCGACCAGGCTGCCCAACGGCTGGCCGAGCACTTCCTCCAGCGAGGACAGCAAGCCGACGGTGAACGCCTGGTCCCCGTTCACCCCGCCGCGCTCCTCGGCGAGCAGCTCGCAGGTCTTCGCCCGGATCACCGACGAGGCGAAGATCTCGGAGTTCTGGTCGGCGAGGTCCGACAGCAGCATCAGCTGGAGCCAGCTGCGCAGCTCCTTGGTGCCGATCAGCACCAGGGCCTCGTGGACGGTGTTGATCCGCCGGCTCAACCCTGCCGCGGCGGAGTTGGCCACCGTGAGGAGACGCAGCGCGAGGCCAGGCTCGCGGGCGACCACGTCGTTGATCCGTTCGAGGGAGATCTCCGGGTCGCCCAGCATGCCGAGCAGCCGCAGGCACTGGAGCCGTTGCGGGTTCAAGGTGGTCGTCGTGACGACCTGAGCACGCGCGAGGAACGGGCCCTGGAACAGGGTGCAGCCGAGCTCCTTCGCCGCGCTCATCGCCTCCTCGGTCACCACGTTCATGGCGAGAACGGTGACCCCGGCCTCGCGGCACTGCGCGGCGAGCGTGGCAAGCTCCGCGGTCGAGCGGGCCGGGTCCAGCTTCGCGAACGACGCCAGCCCCAGGAGGGGTAGTCGCTCGTCGTTCGGCGTCAGATCGTCGAGCGCGAGGCGGTACCCCTGGGCGACCAGCCGTTCGCATCCCTCGATCGCCTCCGGGTCGGGCGAGAGGTCCTGGAGGATCTCCAGCACCACCCGGTCGGACGCGAACGGAGCCGGCAGCTCGATCGTGAGGAAGGGCCGCGTCAGGTTGATGAAGGCCATCCCCGAGCCCACGAGCGAGTTGAGCCCGAACTGGGTGAACGTGTTGATGATGACGCGGGCGGTCGCGTTGTGCCCGTCGGCGGTCTCCGCCGCCTCGGTGAACGGGTCGGCGCGGAAGCGGAGCTCATAGCCGACGACCTTGCGTGAGGAGTCGAAGATCGCCTGGCGGCCGATGTGCACGAACGACTCGCCACTGACCGCCTCGACCCACGTGCTCACCATGACCGGTCCCACCGGGCTGACACACACCTGACTGCGAGGAGAGGCATAGCAGGACAATCCCTTCCCGTACACCGACCGGACAGCGAGTTCGCGCCTCTGCGCCCCGCCAGACCGGCGATCGGCCTCCCAGCCGCCGGGCGCACTCATCCTCCGGCTATGGACGGGACAACGGTATGTCCTGAGAACGCACCTCCGGGCCAAAACGGACATTTCGCACCCGCAGGTAAACGGCACGTCACCTCGTTGGCGATGTGCGGTGCGGCGAGATCAGCGTCGCCGCGTCAGCTGCAGCACGAAGGCCAGGAACCTCTGCCGGAGACGCGTGGGCGGGTCCGCGATCGTGTCCTCGAGCCGGACCATGGCGAAGAGGAGGAGCGGGAGGGTGACCATGAACCCCACGGCGAGTGCGGTCACCTGGTCGACGTCGTTCACTGCGCCACCACCTCACGGCTGTCGTCCACACCATGCTTTCACCGTCAACCGCAGCGCACACTGACGGACCCTGGCCATCTTTCGAAGCAGCGGACCTAGTCCCTGCGGACTTCCACCGCACCTCGAGGGGCTCGGATCGGCGGATCGGGCGCGTCGACGGGTCAGGAGCTGGAGGCACGCGGGCAGGTGTCGGCGTCGAGCCGGCTCCCGCAGAGAACCATGGTCCAGTCGACCGACAGTGCGTGTCGTTCACCCCGGAACTCGTAGAGGATGTCGGCGGAGTTGATGCGCGCACCCTCGGCTCCCGCCCGCATCGTGAAGACGATCTCCTGGAAGCCCGTCTCGGCTCGGCTTCCCTGCCCGTCACAGGGGCGGTTCACCTCGACGCCGGCCACCTGCCGGGAGAACAAGCCTCTGACCGTCTGCGTCACATAGGGCTCGTCGAAAGTCGGCGGACTGCCCAGCGCCGACCCGATCGGGTCGTATCCGGGCGCGGCACTTCCTGGTGGCCTCGGCGGTACGGAGCGCAGGTAGACACGGGCATGATCAGGCTGGACGTCACTGTGGAAGCGGACGTCGACAAGTCGCACGGCTGCGCCCCCGCTTGTGCACAGCACGAACCCGCCGAAGCTCCCCTGCCAGGTGTCATGGGACCACAGGCTGCGGGCGGGTGGGTACAGGCCGCTCCCGCCGATTGCCGCGCTCACCTGGAGTGGCGCCGTGCCGGCTGGTTCCTCAGCCGGACCTGAACCAGTGCCTGCCTGACAGGCCGAGACCATCAGTACGGCCGTGACGCTGAGGACGGCACGTGAGCAGGCAGCCCCGAAATCCGACCCGAGTGCCGTGGCGCAGCCGGGCGGGTCAGCGGTCACTCCGCCGACGCCTGCTTCTTCTCCGCCGGCTTCGGGTCCCACCCGCCGATGACGAGGGCGGCTCCGAGCAGCACCGCCATCAGCATCGCTACCGGGCCAAGGATCTGCTCGCTCGCCGCTTCCTGGTAGGCGGCCATGCCGAGGAAGACGCCGACAGGACGGCGACGGCGGTCTTCAGGTAGTGGTCGACGCTCATGACCTGCTCCCGGGAAGAGACGGGGGCCGGGCCTCCAACGGCACGCCCTCGCAGCAGGGCCGGATGTAACCGCACCGGTCGCAACGCGAGTGGCTGGTCTCCCAGCGCATCTGCGCGCCACAGTTGTCGCACGACATCGACGCGTCGATGGTGCAGTCGTCGGAGACCGGCAGCGACGGCTGGTGCTGCCACCCACGGCTCACGTCGTTCACGTGCTGACCCTTCCGACCTGGTGCCTGTTGTGTGCGGCTCAGGCTAATGCTCTGCGGCCATGGCGGAGAGGACACCGGCGGCGCGGCGGCCATCGACTTCACTCCGGGCGTCGTCTCGCGGCCGGCGCGGCAGCCACGTCGCCAAGACGCCACGGAAAACACAAAGCCCCAGGTCACGGGGGAGAAACCTGGGGCTTGCGCTGAGCGCGCTCGGAGGGATTCGAACCCCCAACCTTCTGATCCGTAGTCAGATGCTCTATCCGTTGAGCTACGAGCGCTGGGCCGTCCGATACTTTAGCGTGCCCCGCTGACGAGACGAAATCGGGCAAGCGTGAACCAGCGCACGCTCACCCACGGCCGGTCGCACGCCAGGGATCGCCGCGACGGCTCGCGCTCCATGCCGTCAGGGCCACCTCATCTCCGCGGCGACCGCTTCCGCGAACGCTCCTGTACGACGAGGGTGCCGCCCGGCCGAGGCCATCCGGCGGAGGCTGTCTGCACTGAACATCACCGACGGCGGATCCACGAACCCGGTGACGTCGATGAACCGCCATGCCATCACGGGGTCGTACTCGGCGGCGGTCTGGAACCGGTCGACGAAGGTCGCCATCGCCCGCACGGGCAGAGGGCGGGCCCCGGGTACGACGCTCGCCGGCATGGAGAGGTCGCCTCCCGTCGCGAAGCTCCAGGCGTTGGCAGCCGGTCTGGCCGCTGCCTTGAAGAACCGCTTCGCCAGGTCGTTCCACCCTTGCACCAGCGCCTCCTCCAGCGCGAGCGTCTCGAGGGCGGCCACCGTCATCCCCTGCCCGTAGATCGGGTTGAAGCTGCACACGGCATCACCCAGGACCAGAAGGCCCTCCGGGAACCGCTCGAGGCGGTCGTAACGACGTCGCAGGTTGGCCGGGAACCGGTGCTGGCGGGGCCCGTCGAGGGGCTCTGCCTCATGCAGGGCCTCAGCGAAGTCGCGCGGGAGGAATCTGTCCCCGAACGCCAGCCACCCGTCCTTGTCCATCGGCGGGTGATGTCCGCCGTAGCCGCCGATTGTCACGACCCACGCATCGCCCTCTTGCGCTAAAGCGCCCGCGATGGTGGGCCGCTCCGGGACGGGCCCGACGAGCACTGCCTGACGCCTGCCGAGCGGGGCCGAGGGAAAGCGCACCGTGTGGGTGACGTACTTCAGGTCGACCCGGACCTCCTCCTCTTCCGGGGGCGCGAAGCCCATGGCCTCGAGCCATGCAGGGGCACGCCCGCTGCGTCCGGTGGCGACGACCACGAGGTCCGCGACCAGACTCCTTTGCGCGGTCAGGTCGCCCCGGGACGTCACCCGAACGCCCGTGACCCGCGACGACGCAGTGTCGGTCACCAGGCCCTCGACGTCACATCCGTCGAGGACGTCGACGTTCGGCAGCGCCAGCACACGGCGCAGCACCTGGGCCTCCAGGAACGGGCGGCTGGGCTTGTAGAGCTTGCCCTTCTCGGTCGAGCGCTGCGCCTCGCCCACGTGGGCGTCGTCGAAGAACGTGTGCCCGTTGACGTTGAAGTACAGGTCGCCGAGGTTGTCGGCCACCGGGACGCCCGCGGCCACGAGATCGTCGAGCAGCCCCGGAAGGAGCTCGCCCAGCACCGTCGCCCCCCTGGGCAGCAGGACGTGCGCGTGTCGGCCCTGCGGGACACCGCGACGCGGGAGCCCGTCTCCGGTCAGCCGGTCGCGCTCGACGAGGGTCACCTGCTCGAAGTGATCGGCGAGCACCCGTGTCGCGAGGAGCCCGCTCATGCTCGCGCCCAGGACGACGGCATGCTCTCCGTGCACCGGGTCCGTGACGCGGGACTCTCGCGTGCGTTGAGCAGGTATGCGCATGACTCGCCCCCGGGCTCTCGTAGCGTCGACGCCGAGACGCGCGGCACGTCCGACGTACCCCCGAGGAAACAGTGAAACACCGGGCGGGCCATGGCGCCTGACGCGTTGGGGCTAGTGCGATTCGCGACCGAGGTCACACGTGGATCGATCCAATAGCCGCGTGTGAATTCTTGTGAGTACATTCACTAGCACCGGTACTGCGCTGAACAGACGTTCGGCGTACCTTGAGCACCACCGCAAGATCGTTGCAAGGAAGCGGCGATCAACAGCACAAAAACAACTCCACGACACTCCATCGATACGCTCGATGGCCGGATGCGCTTTCCCGCATACCGGACGCGCGAGAGGGAACGGTAGGCCATGACCGCCGACACTGCGTCGACCAGCACCGAGACGAATCAGAATGCGCCCACGACTCACCAGGGGATCCTGGACTGGGTCACCGAGGTCGCCGAACTCACTCAGCCGGATCGCATCCATTGGTGCACCGGCTCCGACGAGGAATGGGTCGAGCTCACCGACGCCCTCGTCGCGAGTGGCACGTTCATCCGGCTGAACGAGGAGAAGAAGCCCAACTCGTTCTACGCCCGGACCGACCCGACGGACGTCGCGCGCGTCGAGGACCGCACCTACATCTGCTCCGTGGACGAGAAGGACTCCGGGCCCACCAACAACTGGATGGACCCGAACGAGATGAAGGCCATCATGACCGACCTCTACCGAGGTTGCATGCGTGGTCGCACGATGTACGTCATCCCGTTCGTGATGGGCCACCTCGAGGCCGAGAGCCCCATGTTCGGCGTGGAGATCACCGACTCGGCGTACGTCGTCGCCTCCATGCGCGTCATGGCCCGCATGGGCACAAACGTCCTTCGCAAGATGGAGGAGCTGGAGGCCGCGGGCGCCGACTACCACTGGGTGCCGGCGCTTCACTCCGTGGGCATGCCGCTCGAGCCCGGGCAGCAGGACGTCGCCTGGCCGTGCAGCGACACCAAGTACATCGTGCAGTTCCCCGAGGAGCGCGCGATCTGGTCGTACGGCTCCGGCTACGGCGGCAACTCCCTGCTCGGCAAGAAGTGCTACGCCCTCCGCATCGCGTCCGTCATGGCCCGCGACGAGGGCTGGCTCGCCGAGCACATGCTGATCCTGAAGCTCACCAGCCCCGGAGGTGTCGTCAAGTACGTCGCCGCTGCCTTCCCCAGCGCCTGCGGCAAGACCAACCTCGCCATGCTGCAGCCGACCATCCCCGGGTGGAAGGTCGAGACACTCGGCGACGACATCGCCTGGATGCGCATCGGCGACGACGGCCGCCTGTACGCCGTGAACCCGGAGTTCGGCTTCTTCGGCGTCGCGCCGGGCACGAACGAGAAGACCAACCCGAACGCGATGCGCACCCTGGAGCGCGGCAACTCGGTCTTCACCAACGTCGCGCTCACCGAGGACGGAGACGTCTGGTGGGAGGGCATGGAGAACCCGCCGGCCCGCGCCACGTCCTGGAAGGGCGAGGAGTGGACCCCGGACTCCGAGGCACTCAGCTCCCACCCCAACAGCCGCTACTGCACCCCGATCAAGCAGTGCCCGATCCTGGCGCCGGAGTACGACGACCCGAACGGTGTGCCGATCGACGCCATCCTCTTCGGTGGCCGTCGCAAGACCACCGTCCCGCTCGTCGCTGAGGCCCGCGACTGGACGCACGGCACGTTCATGGGTGCGACCCTCTCCAGCGAGACCACCGCTGCGGCCACCGGCCAGGTGGGCGTGGTTCGCCGCGACCCGATGGCGATGCTCCCGTTCATCGGCTACAACGCCGGCGACTACTTCAACCACTGGATCAAGGTCGGCAAGGAAAACGACGCCGCCAAGCTGCCGCGGATCTTCTACGTCAACTGGTTCCGCCGCGACGAGGACGGCGGCTTCCTGTGGCCGGGCTTCGGCGAGAACAGCCGCGTCCTCAAGTGGATCGTCGAGCGCATCGACGGCCAGGCCGCGGCCGTCGAGACCCCGATCGGCCACGTTCCGACCCCGGACGCCCTCGACACCACCGGCCTCGACATGAATGGCGACGCCCTCGAGGCGGCGCTCGACGTCGACGTCGAGGAGTGGAAGGCGGAGATCCCGCAGATCCAGGAGTGGTTCGAGAAGTTCGGCGACGAGCTTCCTGCCGTCCTGTGGACCGAGCTCGACGGCCTCAAGGCGCGACTCGGCGTGTGACGCAGTGGCGTCCCTCCGCTGAGAGACGCCAGGAAGGCCCCATCCGGTGCAGGGTGGGGCCTTCCGCGTTTTCCGACATCCATGGGTATGTGCGACCCATTGGCAAAGACTCGGGCATACTTAACTTTTCGGGGAGAGGGGAGTGACAGCGCGTTGACGAAGAAGTACGGGCCAGAAGAGCGCAAGCTGCTGGAGACCGCCGCTGGTGCGATCTGTACAGCAATGCCGTGGCGCACGGCCACCTTCTTATCGACGACCCCGCCTCAGCGCGGAGGACATGCGCGCCGCTCTCGACCTGCTCCTGGACTCGGCCTGCTGATCGCTGGACGACGAGGGCGGCCGGTACATCGCGGTCGACCCGGCCCAGGTGCAGTCCGCGGATCGTGGTTCCACTGGGCCGTGCAGGGCGCGGAGCTGCTCGACGAGTCGGCCGTGTGGGCCGAGACGTTCAGCAATCTCGGCCAGGTCTACCGCAAGTCGCCGAGCACCGCGCGACAGCCGGATCACCGAGATCCGCGGCTTCATGCAGATCAACAGCTACATCCAGGCCGCCGTAGCCGACGCCGCCAGGAACTGATGACTGCCCAACCGCACGGCCGTCGGCCCGCCATGGAGCTGGCCCTCGCGATCGAACGCGACATTCAAGCGCCCTCGAATCGCGGCATCAGGATGCGCACTCTCTACCAACACTCGGCGCGACAGAGCCCGGCGACTCGCGAGTACGTCGCGCGAGGTCACCCAGCACGGAGCGGAGGTCCGCACGCTCGACGAGTTCTTCAATCGCCTTATCGTCGTCGACCGGCACATGGCCATCATCCCCAGCTCGGCCGGGGACCAAGTCGCTGTCGCCATTCACGACAGCTCCCTCATCGATTACCTCGTCGATATCTTCGAGCGCGCATGGGAGCGCGCGACGGCCCTTCACCGCGCACGACGCGCAGAGCGAGCGAGCATCGCCTCCGACGTGCGCGCGATGACGATCCGCCTCCTGGTCGAGGGCCACAGCGACCCGGCAAGCGCCAAGCGCCTGGGCGTGAGCACGCGGACCTACGCCGGATACATCGCCTCCTCAAGGAGGAGTACGGCGTTCAGACGCGCTTCCAGCTTGGCCACGCCATGGGCCGCGCCTCCGCGCACGCCGACCGGCCCGAGGACTTCGAGGACGTCAGCAGCGCCGACGCGGACGACGCCTGACGTCAGCGAGCACTCCGGACGCCGCCTGAGACGCCGCCCACGCGCCTCGACGGCAGGGCAGCATGCTCGCCACGTACGCAGTGAACGCGCGGGCCGCATGTCCGAACAATGCAGCGAGGGCAGAACATGTGGGTGCATGTCTGCCCTCGCAAGGCTTGAGACGGGCCGGGGGGGTGGCGCTGGGACCGAACGGCCGGGGGGGTTGGCCTTGTGTTCAATCCTCGTCTCAAACGCTATGGCTAGCGGCTTGATCGCCACTGCTTTTGTAGATCCCGAGAGGTTCGTTGTCTCGGTCAGCCCACCGGCCAGCCGGTGTCCTTCAGCGTGGTGACGCTGCCATTCGGCGAAACGTCCGATCGGCCAACCCGTGTCCTTGGCCTGAGCCGGTGCCGCGAGCGTGCCGAGCGCGAGAATGGCCGAGGCCAGCGTGCCGGCGATGATACGGGCGGCGAATCGCGTCTTGTTCATCGGTTTCAACCTGTTGTTAGTCGGTGCTGGCCGCCGGGACGAGCGACCTGAATCCAGTGTCGGGCATGCATGGGCATGCTCTCTACCAAACCGGTCCTCATAGGTTTGCAGTGCATTTATTTGCAGAAACGCCATTTCCCTGCACAGCACGCTCGATGCGCGATAATGCGCAACCGCTCCAACATCTTCCCTTTGCTCAAGCCCGTAGGCGCACGCGCGGCCGCACGGTGAGGTCGACAGCCATTTATCCTTACCCGGCGAAATCCACAGCATCAAGGATTGATGCGCATGTTTCCGCATACGGAATCCGCGCTACCAACCGGGCCACGCCATTCGGACCAGGACAGAACGGGCGGTGTGCCCCAAACCCTTGCACATCACTCCGACCCCTAGGCTGGCGGGGTGAAGCGCCAACGACTCCGCCGCCTCGCGGCGGGAGTAGGAGCGTGGGCCCTGGTCGCCGTTCCGGTCGCACTTCTGATGTACACGCACAGCTCCACCACGACAGCCGTCGCCGGCCACGAGGCCGTGGTCTCCCCGACGTTCGACGGGTACGCGACGCTCGACCTCGGCCCCTACGTGCCCAGCCTGCGCTACCCGTCCGGGCATGCCCTGGGCGCACACATCGACCTGGGCAAGACCACACTCTCCTCCTACGAGGCGCTGATCTCCCGGTACGCCGCGATCGGCGCCCAGCCCCAGGGCGAGATCTCCAAGGTGACCGCGTCGCTGCGAGACATGGCGCTGAGCAGCGCTGCCACGGGCGCGGTCGTCGGCCTCGCGGCACCCGCGCTCTGGATCCTGCTGGGCAGCAGCCGCCGGGCTGAGCTCGCGAGCAAGATGACTGTCCCCCGAACGGCTGTTGCAGGATTGTGCAGCGTGGCTCTCGTCGTCGCTGTCCTCCAGCCCTGGCGCGAGGACGACCCTCAGCTGCGGGAGGGTGCGACCTGGCGCCCCTTGGCGGACGAGCTGCCCGACGTACAGATCCCCGAGCAGGCGCGCCCGCTGGAGGTGGAGTCCGGGCTGTTCACGACCGGGACGCGGCGCCTCGCGGAGAGCATGCTGGACAGCTACAGCCGCGGGGTCACCTTCTACGACGACCTCGTCGCGGCGGTGCCCGAGATCGCCGACCAGCTCCGGACCCCCGAGGACGGGGAGACAGTGGCGATCCTGGTGAGCGACCGGCACGACAACATCGGCATGGACCCCGTCGCCCGTGCCATCGCCGACGCCGCCGGCGCCACCGTCCTCCTCGACGCCGGGGACGACACCTCGACCGGCTCCTCGTGGGAGGCGTTCAGCCTCGACTCGCTCGACCGGGTCTTCGAGGACCTCGACCATCGCTTCCTGGTCGTCGGCAACCACGACGAAGGGCCTTTCGTAGGGAAGTACGCCGAGAAGCTCGGGTTCACCCGCCTCGACCAACAGCTCGTCGAGGGGCCGGACGGCATCCGCCTCTTCGGCGCCGACGACCCCCGCAGCAGCGGACTCGGGTCGTGGCGCGACGAGACGAACCTGTCCTTCGCCGAGCATGCCGAGCTGGTGGCCGACCAGGTCTGCGAGTACGACGCCCAGGGCGACCGGGTGGCGACCCTGCTGGTGCACGACGCGAACACCGGCCGCGAGGCGTTGCGGCGCGGCTGCGTGGATCTGGTCCTGGGCGGGCACGTGCATGAACAGCTCGGCCCCACGGAGTTCGAGGGCAACAACGGCGACATCGGCTACTCCTACACCAACGGGACGACCGGTGGGGCGGCGTACGCCGTGGCGATCGGCTCCAAGCTGCGCCGCAACGCCGAGGTCACGCTCATCACCTACCGGGACGGCCGGCCGGTCGGCATCCAGCCGGTCCGAATCCGTACGGTGGGCGACTTCCGCGTCTCTCCGTACATCCGGCTCGACCCGCCTCCGGGCAAGCAGGACGACGCGTCGGGCTCCTCGATCGAGCCCCAGTCGGTCATCGACCCCTCGTCGTCGCCGGAGCCCACGGAGGCCGAGTCGCCCTAAGGGCGACTTCATCGAGGCCCACCCTGGAACCCCGTGATCAGCGCGCCTTCCGCGCCCGTCACGCGCCTCTTTTCGAGACGGAGGGACCGACCCGGCGTCAGACGCAGAAGCTCCCCGAGCCCTCTGGGACTCGGGGAGCTCCGGATGTCCTTGCGACATCGCTCCGGCGGAGGTGGCGGGATTTGAACCCGCGAGAGGGGTTTGCCCTCAACCCGCTTAGCAGGCGGGCGCCATAGACCGGACTAGGCGACACCTCCAGGCAGCGAGGGACAGGTTACCTGCGGCCGCCCGGCGGGGGCCAATCGGGTACGCCGTCAGTTGATCCGGCGGTAGCCGTGCCCACGATTGAGGTGTCCCTGGAGGTCCTTGACGAAGGCATCCGAGCTGCTGGAGAGCATGCGGACCGGAAGGGTCGTCGTACGCCCGTCCCGGAGCCGGAGGACGATGCAACGCTCGCCCGCGACCGTGGTGGCGACGACGTCCTCGACGTCGGTCCAGCGGGCCTGCTTCACGCCGGCGCCGCGGACCAGGCGGACCCGGTACCCGGCCTCGTCGAGGCGGACCACCGTGGCGCCCCGCGTCAGCAGCATCCCGCCGCCCAGCAGCAGGAGCACGACGAGCACCATGCCGGCGCCGAGCACGGCCGCCGGGAGGTCGAGCACGCCGACGCCGAGGGTCAGCAGGACGACCAGGATCCCGAGCGCGGCCAGGAGGACGCCGAAGATCCGGACGGCGATGGAGCGGGAGAGGTGGTAGTCGGATGACACATGTTGATTACACCCGCCGGCGTACCCCTGGTCCAAATGCGTCGGTCATGGCCCTTGTCACAGAAGTGTGGCGCGGGTCACACTGAGGATTCTCCCCTCACATTCCCGGGCGGCCAGGAGGTGGAACGGTGAGAACTCTCGATCACGCGATCATGGGGCTCGACCAAGCCTTGGACCGACCGCGGCGGCACCAGATGTGGCGATGGCTCGTCCGTCACCGGATCTCCGCCGTGCTCGACGCGCTCAGTGCGGAGAACGCCCGCGCGCACGACGCCTGGCTGGCGCCACGCCAGAGCGGCCTGCAACGGGAGCGTGATGCCCTGCTGCTCAAGCTGGACCGCCTGGCCACCCAGGTGCTCGACGCCGTGGACGTCGAGCCGGTCCGTGGCGAGCTCAAGCGCATCGTCGCCGAGCTCGGCCGGCACCGCCAGCGGCTCAACGACCTGCTCTACGACACGGTCGCCCTGGAGCTCGGCGGCTCCGAGTAGCGAGGACGCCGCGCCTTGCCGAACGCGAGCACGGCGCCCTCCTGCCTGGCAGAGGGGGCGGGATTCGAACCCGCGGCTGGCATCTCTACCAGCGACCGCTTTCAAGGCGGTTCCGTTCGGCCGCTCCGGCACCCCTCCGTGCATCGGACCCGCGAACGGGCCGACCACCCAGCAGAGTTTAGGGGAGGTACGCCCGCGCACCAGGCCCCCGGGCCACCCGAACACGCGGCCGGCGCCGACCGGCTCAGAGGTCGAGCGTCACCAGGACGTCGCCCTCCTGGACGACGTCCCCCTCGCTGACCTTGATCGCGGTGACCGTGCCCCCGGTCTCGGTGAGCACCGGGATCTCCATCTTCATCGACTCCAGGAGTACGACGGTGTCGCCCGCGGCGAGTCGCTCACCAGGGGAGACGGCCACCTTCATCACGTTGGCCACCATCTCGGCGACGATCTCTGCGGTCTTCGGGGCACGAGCCATGCGGGGGACGGTACACGCGCTCGCGCGTTACCCGCAGGTAGCCGATCGTGCCCTCAGGACGGGCGGAGCTCCACCCGGGTCGTACCGTCCGTCGCGAGCCGTCCCGTCCCCTCGGACCAGTCCACGAACACCGACGACGTCGCCTCCCTGCGTCCGCCCAGCGCCGACCAGGGCACCGCCACCTCGAGCGACCGGCCGCGCACCGCGAACGTCCCGGGGAAGTCGACGAACCCCTCCGGCGTCTGGAGGAACGCCCGCCAGCCGCCGCGGCCGCCGTCCAGGAAGACCTGGTAGTCGCTCTCCTCGTCGCTGGAGCGGTACAGGTCGATGCCGACCCCCTCGACCTCGCGGCCGTCGAGGATGCCCGGCACGGTTGCGTCCAGCGTGACCGTGACCGCGAGCCTGCCGTCCCGCTCCCCGAACGCGACGGCGGTCAGGTCGGAGTAGCCGGGCCCGTCGCCGTGATCCCCGGTCGGGTCCTCGAGATGCGCCAGGGCGACTCGGGCACTCTCCGGCGCTGCAGCGGGCGCGCTCGACGTACCGGACTCCCGCGACGCCCCACGGCGGTCCCGCGTCCTCGTGGACGGCTCAGCGTCTTGCGTGCCCTTGCCCGCATCGCGGGCGGCTGGGCTCGATGGCTCGGAGCTCGCCGCTCGCCGGCCGTCCAGGTTGGCTGCGGCGACGTCCGCGTCCCGGGCGAGGTCGGCACGCGGCACCGGCGAGGAGACGCCGACGTCCGCGTCGCCGACCGCGCACCCGGTCAGCAGAAGCCCCAGAGCCACCCCCGTGAGGGCGGAGCGCCGACGAGCGCCCCGCCCCGAGGAGTGGACGCAGGAGCCCACTTCCAGCCCCCTACCAGTCCGCCCCGCCGCGCATGTCGTGAGGTACGACGACCGCCATGCTCCAGCTGCAGGTCTTCAGGCCGTTGTCGAAGGTCGCGTCGGCCCGGATGTCGTAGGTGCGCCCCTCGCCCTTGCCGGACCGCTCGCTGCGCAGCTGGAACGGAACCTCCGCGGTCGGGTCGCCGCTCCCCATCGGACCAGCCGGGAAGAACACGTCCGGGTCGTGCTGCGGGCCGCCGTCACCGCCCACGGCGTCCAGCGGGCTCACCGTCACCGTCAGCGTGGTCTCGTTGGCCGCCCCCTCGGCCGGGTTGCTCGAGCCGTCCGTCGCGGACATCTGCACGTCCTGGAGCTTGTGGTTCGGCGGCCACATCTTCAGCGGCCCGGCGTACTCGATCACGTCGTCGTCGCCACAGTCCTTGCTCGCGGAGACGTCCGGGTACTTGTTCCGGAACTCCGGGCCGGCGGACACCGGGCCGACGAGTGCGAAGCCCGCCACCGCAGCCACGGCGAGGGTGATGGTCGTCCTGTACTTCACTCAGCACCTCCTGGGAAGGAGGCACCCCTCCCGGGGCCGGGCGGCCTCGCGCCTCCGGACGGATGAACGGCACCGCGGCGCACGGGTTACGGCGCAGGAGTGACCTGGCCCACGCGGTCTAGGCCGATGTGCGAGCTCAGAGGAGCGGCTGGAAACGGCCCGGCTCGGGGCGGTGGGCGGCGAGCTCCTCGAGCTGGCGAGCCCGACGGCCGCGGGCACCGGTGAGGTACAGGTCGGCGCGGATCACGAGGTACCCGACGAGAAGGCCGAGGACCAGGCTGTAGAGCACGGTCAGCCCCTCCTCCACGAGCGTCCGCCCGGGGTCGAGGAGGGAGACGGCGAGCACGGAAAGCCCTGGTGCGCCGAACGCACAGACCCACCAGCCCTGGCGGCGGCGCGCCCTCGTGGAGATGCCCCACGCGAGCGCCGGGAACCCCAGCAGCACCTCGATCGGCCGGGGCACCGCGCCGAGTGTGTCGCGCACGGCGTCGAAGGCCTGGTCGATCCGCTCGATCATCGCCGGGGATCCCCACGTGGCCAGCGCCTCCGTGTAAGCGAGCGTCACGGTGAGCAGGCCGACGCCGCTGATGATCATCACGAAGCCTCGGCGGCCCAGACCGTGCAGACCCGCACCGAGCCGGTACACCAGCGCCAACGCACCCACCAGGGAGAGGCCGATCGCGAGGTACGCCGTTCGCTCCAGCGACACCTCCGCCCCCCAGGCACGCGCTCCGAAGGCGCCGATCACGCCGATCACCGCGGCGATCGAGACCTCCCGGATCACCCCTTGGAACGCGGCCGAGGGGGTCGTGGCGAGGACGGCGAGTATCGCGGTGACGACCACCGTGGCGACCGTCGCCCCCGCGAGGAGGACATCCACCTGGGACACCGCGGCCACCGAGCTCAGCACCAGGGCGAGCCCGAGGCTCATCAGGGGTCTTCCGCCGCTGCGTACGGCGAGGCCGTGCGTGAAGAGGCTGGTGATGACGACCGCACCGGCGAGGCGGATCTTCTCCGGCGCGTCCGGCACGGCCCACGGCAGCACCACTGCCACGAGGGCGGCGGCGAGCACGGAGAGCCAGAGCGTCCTGGTGAGGAAGCCCATGAGCGCGCGCCCGCGGGCACGCCACTTCGAGGTCTCCTGCGGTCCTCGGCGGAAGTCCTCCGCAGAGGCGTCCGAAGAGGGGTCCGCAGCGGCCGGCCCGTCCAGGCGGCGCCGCGGAGGGGGCTCTGCGCTGCGACGGTTGCGTGCCTCGAGCCGCTCGCGCGCTTCCTGTCGCTTGCGGTCGTCGTGCCGGGACCGGCGCGTCGGCTCCCCTTGGTGGGCAGCAGCGGTCTCGGCGAGGGCCGAGGTTGCCCCGGTCGTCGACGCGGCGGTCGGCGCGGTGCGCTCGCCGCTGGCCGTGGTGGGTTCGGGGGCTTGAGGCTCGGACTCCGGCACCGGCGCGGCGGCAGGTTCGGGCTCCGCTCGGCGGCTGGGGCGGCGCACGGCGCGCCGGCTGGGGTTCTCGACGGGGTCGGCGGAGCGCCTGCCCTTGTCCCTGCGTGACTGCTTGCCCGCGTCCTGGTCCGGCGCCTCGCCGGCGGCATGGCCGGAGTCCTTGCCCGCGATCCGGCGGCCGGCCCGCTGGCCTTCGGTCGACCGGTACACCGTCCGGAGCGGGCTCCCGACGGACGGGATCTCCTGCGTCGCCTCAGGCGCGGACGGCTTCGCCTCGCGAGGCGCCGGGCCGTCCACGGCGGGGAGCGACGCGGTCGGGTCGGAGTCCCGAGGGGGCGTCGAGGGCGCCCGCGACCCGGTCGGGGAGTCGGCGACGGACTCGTTGGGCTCGGGGGCGGGTTCGGGCGCAGAGGACGCCGACGGCGACGACTTGCCCCTCCACCTCAGTCGCCTGGGTGGGGGTGCCGCACGACGCCGACCGGGCTTCTGCTCGGCAGCCACGTTGGTGAGACCTCACGATCGACGGCGGACTGTCAGAACCCCCGTCTGACCCCGTGAGACTATCAACCGGGGCGTACCGGCCTAGAACCGTCGATTGGCCAGCGAGGGGTTCTCGGCGCGGATCTCGGCCAGCTCGTCGAGGTCCACGGTGGCGGTCACGGCGACGTCCCCTTCGACGATCTCGTCGACCTCACCGCGTGGGTTCACCACCATCGAGTGGCCGCTGTAGCGGGGACCCGGCTGGGCCGCGGCTGCGACGTACACGGTGTTCTCGATCGCCCGCGCCTTGAGCAGCGTGGTCCAGTGGTCGACCTTGCGCGGCCCCGCGACCCACGCGGCCGGTACGACGAGGAGCTCGGCGCCGCGGTCGACGAGCGCCCGGGCCATCTCGGGGAAGCGCAGGTCGTAGCAGGTCATCAGCCCGACCCGGATCCCGGCGACCTCGACGACCAGGGGCTCGATCTCGCCGGGGAGCAGGCGCTGGGACTCCTGGTAGCCGAACGAGTCGTACAGGTGGATCTTGCGGTACGACGTGCGCAGCCCGTCGGCGTCGACGACGGCGAGCGTGTTGTAGGGCCGTCCCGGGTCCTCGCTGCGCTCGAACATCCCGGCCACGACCGTGACGTCGTGGGCGGCCGCGAGCTCGGTCAGGCGCTTCACGAAGGGCCCGTCGAGGTCCTCGGCGTACTCGGAGATGTCCGAGCCGGGGGATCCGAAGTCGCGCATCATCACCTCGGGGAGGACCACGAGGTCGGGCTTCGGCGTACCGCTGCACACGCTGTCGAGCACTCCGAGGGCGTCCCGGTTCTCGGCAGGGTCGAGGGCGGCGGCGAGCTGGACGGCGGCGACGTTCAGGGATGTCACACCCCCACCTTGCCACCCGGGGCCGCCGCCTGCGCAAGACTGCGGGCATGACGTCCCCTGCCCCACGCCTCGCCGCGGTGATCCTCGCCGGAGGCTCCGGGGTGCGCCTGGGCGGGGCGGACAAGGCGTCGATCGAGGTCGACGGGCTGACCCTGCTCGAGAACGCGCTGACCGCGACTGCAGCGGCGCGGGAGGTCGTCGTGGTCGGGTCGGAGGTACCCACGTCGCGCCCGGTGACGTTCACCCGCGAGGAGCCGGCCGGAGGCGGCCCGGGGGCGGGCCTGCTCGCCGGGCTGGACGTCATCGCCGTACCCCCGGACCTGGTGTGCGTCCTCGCTGTGGACATGCCCCGGTTCAACGCGGGCACGGTCGCCCGGCTGGCCGACGCGCTCACCGAGGCGGGTGAGGACGCGGACGGCGCCTGCCTCGTCGACGAGGAGCACCGCAAGCAGTGGCTGGCCGCGGTCTACCGGCCCGACGCGCTCACCCGGGCCCGCCCCCGGGACAGGGCAGCCGAGCACGGGCTGTCCATCCGCAGGCTGATGATGCCGCTGCGGATCCTCGGGATACCGGCGGTCGCCGACGAGGCGCGCGACGTCGACACCTGGGCGGACCTCCGGGACCTGGACGACTGAACCGGTTGCCGCCACGAAGCCTGAATGATTCAATGACTTAACTCATTCAGTCATTCGGGGGTTTCGATCATGGCGGCTGTCCTGCTCCTCGTCGTACCGGCGGCGATCTTCGCGACCGTCGGTCTCGTCATGCTGGTGGTCCTCTCGCTGACCGCCCGGCCCGACCACACCCTCTCCTCCGAGGTCGCCTCCGCGCGGCGGCACGGTCTGGTCACGTCGGTCCTGGCAGCGGTCACCTTCGTCGCGGCCGTCGCGTTCCTGATCCTCCTCGCCGGCCGGCCCGACGACGGCCACGTCCGCCCGACACCCCTCTGGCTCGGCGCGATCCCGTTGATCGGGGCGGTCGTCGCCCTCGGCGTCCTCGCGATCGGTGAGCTCACCTGGCCGCGCCCCCGCGGGGTGCAGCGCCAGGCGAACCTCGACCCGCGATCGGTGCAGACCCTCCTGCCTCGAGCGTGGGGCCGCGTCCTGGCCGTCCTGAGCATCTCCACGGTCGCCGTGATCATGGTCGGATGGTGGGCGGCAGACCCCAGCGGCCACGCCCTCACCTACAGCGACGGCCAAGGCTTCGGCGCGTCGACGGGCCCGTTCCCCGGGGCCGACTACGGGCTGCCGCAGCTCGTGGCGCTCGGCGTCGCACTGGTCGCGCTGTACGGCGTCCTGCGGCTCGTGGTGCTGCGGCCCGCGGTCGTCCGGTCCGACGTACCCACGGACAACCGCCTCAGGAGCGCGTCGGCAGTCCGCGCTGTCCGGGTCGTCGTCTCGGCGCTCGCCCTCACGGCCGCCGGTGACCTGTTCTTCGGCGGCAGCGCCGGCGTCCGCCTCTACGACCCTGGATGGCAGCAGACCCTTGCCTTCGGCGCCATGCTGCTGGGGGCAGCGCTCGGCCTCGCCGGGACCCTCCTCGTCCTCACTCCTGCACCCAGGCTGCCTCGGACTCCCACCGCGCCTCTCGCCCCTGCCACGTCCTCCTGATGAGCCTCACGGTCACCCTCGACATGACGGCGCCCACCCCGCCGTACGAGCAGGTACGCGCCCAGCTCGCCGGACACATCCGGGCAGGCGCCCTCCGCCCGGGCGACAAGCTGCCGGTCGTCCGAGCCCTCGCCGCCGACCTCGGCGTGGCGACGAACACCGTCGCACGGGCGTACCGGGAGCTGGAGGCCGCCGGTCTCGTCACCAGCCGCCGCCGCGTCGGCACCATCGTCCAGGCGGCACCGGCACCCGCCGGGCGCGAGCTCCGCCGGGACGCCGGTTCCTTGGTCACCGCCGCGCGCGCCGCGGGCCTCTCGGACGAGGCCGTGATCGACCTGGTCCGGGGCGCTCTCCTCGACGACAAGATGAACGACGGCGACTGATTGGACCGTTGTGCGGCTTTCGCTTGCCAAGTCGGTCGGGGCGTAGTTCTCTGGTGATCGTGACCTTGCACGACTGGATCGACGAGCTGTGCGACGTCCTCGAGCTCGAGGACGTCGAGATCGACGAGGGCATGATCCTGGACCTCGCCCGGGACGCCGCACACGAGGTCGAGCGACCGGCAGCACCCATCACCACGTTCCTGGTCGGCTACGCCGCGGCCCTGCGTGGCGGGAGCGTCGCCGACATCGAGGAGCTGGCGGGCCGCGCCCAGGCACTCGCGGTCAAGTGGGGCGGCGACGAGGTCAGCGCCGACGACTTCAACGCCGAGGACCTCATCGGCACCGAGTAGCCACCCCTCTAGCCTGGGGGCATGCGTGCTGTCATCGCCTCCGAGCCCGGAGGGCCCGAGGTCCTCACCGTCTCCGACCTGCCCGACCCCGTCCCCGGACAGGGGGAGGTCGTCCTCGACGTGGCGGCCACGGCCGTGAACCGTGCCGACACGCTCCAGCGACAGGGGTTCTACCCACCGCCGCCCGGCGCCTCCGACGTACTCGGTCTCGAGTGCTCCGGCACCGTCTCCGCGGTCGGCGAGGGGGTGACCGGCTGGCAGGTCGGCGACGAGGTGTGCGCGCTGCTCGCGGGCGGCGGGTACGCCGAGAAGGTCACCATCCCCGCGGGCCAGGTGATGCCGGCGCCGAAGGGTGTCGACCTCGTGACGGCCGGCGCGCTGCCGGAGGTCGCCTGCACGGTGTGGTCGAACGTGTTCATGATCGCCGGGCTCCAGCCGGGCGAGACCCTGCTCGTGCACGGCGGCGCGGGCGGCATCGGCAACATGGCGATCCAGCTCGGCAAGGCGTTCGGCGCGACGGTGATCGCCACTGCCGGTTCCGAGGAGAAGCTGGAGCTCTGCCGCTCCCTCGGCGCCGACGTCGCGATCGACTACAAGGAGCAGGACTTCGTCGAGGAGGTCAAGGCCGCGACGGACGGGCACGGCGCGGACGTCATCCTGGACGTCATCGGCGCGAAGTACCTCGACCGCAACGTCTCGGCGCTCGCGACCGAGGGCCGCCTCGTCATCATCGGGCTCCAGGGCGGCGTGAAGGGTGAGCTGAACCTCGGCAAGCTGCTCTCCAAGCGCGGCGCCGTGATCGCGACGCAGCTTCGTTCCCGCCCGACGGAGGAGAAGGCCGCGATCTGCGCGGGCGTCGTCGAGCACGTGTGGCCCCTGGTCGACGCCGGGGCGGTGCGCACCCTCGTGCACGAGACGTTCCCGCTGGAGCGGGCGGGAGACGCCCACCGGCTGATGGAGTCCGGAGAGCACGTCGGAAAGATCGTCCTGACTGCGTAGGGTGGCAGGCATGACCGAGGAGAACCCCGAGCCGAACGCCCGCCCCGAGGACCCGCGCGTCGTCGTGATCGGCCCCGACGGGATGGCGATGTCGGCGGGAGCCTCCGGCGAGGACGACGGTGAGGAAGGCGGGCGCCACATCACCGACCTCGTCGAGCAGCCCGCCAAGGTGATGCGGATCGGCAGCATGATCCGCCAGCTCCTCGAAGAGGTGAAGTCGGCTCCCCTCGACGAGGCGAGCCGGCAGCGGCTCAAGGAGATCCACAAGTCCTCGGTCAAGGAGCTCGAGGAGGGGCTGGCCCCCGAGCTCATCGAGGAGCTCGAGCGGCTCTCCCTGCCGTTCTCCGAGGAGACCCCTTCCGAGGCGGAGCTGCGCATCGCCCAGGCCCAGCTCGTGGGCTGGCTCGAGGGACTGTTCCACGGCATCCAGACCGCGATCTACGCCCAGCAGGTCGCCGCGCGCGCTCAGCTGGAGCAGATGCGCCGGGCGCTCCCGTCGGGCATGGTGCCCCCGGAGGCCATGCAGGGCTCCGGGCAGCAGGCTCAGGGTCAGGACGAGAAGCACCAGGGCCGCGGCGGCGGCATGTACCTCTGACGAGGGGTCTCGCCGCCGGTCAGTGCAGTGGGGCGCCGCGGAGCGCGGCCCTCACCCTCGCTCGAGCATGGAGACGAAGCGGTCGACCACCTCGGGACCCGAGTCCTGGTCACAGGTCAGGTCCATCGCCAGGTCCTCGCCGGCGAGCTGGTACAGCGACAGGCGGGCGCCGGTGTCCGGCAGGAAGAAGGTCTTCCGCTCGCCGAGGTCCACCAGGTGGGAATGCAGGCCGAGCCCGGCGACCGCGCGCGTGGCCTCGGCGAGCCCGGGGCCCGCGGGGAACGACCTCATCACCTCGGCGCGATCGGTCCACGCCTCGAACGTCCAGCCCTCTGTCCAGGGGTTGAGCGCGCCGGACAGCATCCAGTCCAGGGCGGCGAGCAGTCCGCCGTCCACGCGATGCGCGACGTCCTCGCTGCGCGGAAGCACGAACAGCGCGTCCGGCTCGGCGGGGTCGCAGCACAGCTCGTCCCCGTCGAAGGAGTCGGCCACGAGGACACCGCGCTCCTGGAGCGCCTCGGGCGCCACACCTGCCTCCGCGGTGTCCCAGAACCAGTACTCCGAGACCCGCTCCCGCCACTCGCGCGTCAGGGCGGGCAGCTTCCCGGGGACGTGGACGCGGACGAAGTGCCCGAGGGCCCCTGCACCGAGTCGCTGCACGTAGTCGGCGTAGCCGGACGGCAGGCGCACGCCGAGATCGAGCTCGGCCTGAGCCACCTCCGCCGGGGCGACCGGGCGGACCTGTGACGGATTGACGACCAGGACGTCGTCGAAGCTCTCTGCGGGCATAGGGCAGTGTGCACCGAAGGGGACATTCTGCGCGGGTTTTTCGCCAGCAGGGCCGCTATGCCGCGTCGGCGAGCGGGGTGTGGGCGTCGGGGACGCTCTCGTCGTCCTCGGGCGGCGGGGGCGGCGTGCCGTCGCCGAACGGGCTCCCGCCGAGCTCCTCGCGCCCGTGCGGCGTGAGCCAGCCCGAGAGGTCGGGCCCCTGCGGGACGACTCCGGTCGGGTTGATGTCGCGGTGCACGAGGAAGTAGTGCCGCTTGACGTGGTCGAAGTCGATCGTGTCGCCGAACCCGGGGGTCTGGAAGAGGTCGCGGGCGTAGGGCCACAGCACCGGCATCTCGCTGAGCTTGTTCCGGTTGCACTTGAAGTGGTTGTGGTAGACCGAGTCGAACCGCGCCAGCGTCGTGAACAGGCGCACGTCGGCCTCGGTGATCGTCTCGCCCATCAGGTACCGGCGGTCGGCGAGCCGCTCCTCCAGCCAGTCGAGCGCTGCGAAGAGCCGGTCGTAGCCGCGCTCGTACGCCCGCTGTGAGCCGGCGAAGCCGCAGCGGTACACCCCGTTGTTGACCTCGGTGTAGACCCGCTCCATGACCTCGTCCATCTCCGCGCGCAACGGCTCCGGGTAGAGGTCCGGGGCACCCTCGCGGTGGTGCTCGCGCCACTCGGTCGACAGGTCGAGCGTCAGCTGCGGGAAGTCGTTGGTGACGACCTCACCGCTTGCGACCTCCACCATCGCCGGCACGGTGATCCCCTTGTCGTACGCCGGGAAGCGCGCGAGGTAGGCGTCCTGGAGGCGCTCGATGCCGAGCACCGGGTCCACCCCGCCGGGGTCGAGGTCGAAGGTCCAGCTCCGCTCGTCGTGGGTCGGCCCGCAGACGCCCATGCTCAGCACGTCCTGGAGTCCGAGAAGGCGCCGCACGATGATGGCCCGGTTCGCCCAGGGGCAGGCGCGCGAGACGACGAGCCGGTAGCGCCCGGGCTCGACGGGGTAGCCGTCACGGCCGTCCGCGGTGATCCGGGTGGGGATGTAGTCGGTGTCGCGGTCGAACTCGCCCGACGCGACGTACGACCCCTGGCTGTCCTTGCTCGACATGCGGTCTCCTCCGTCCGGTGCGACGCACGTTCGCGTACGTCGTACCCGCACCGCACGTCTCCACACGGCGAGCAGGGGACGGGGCTCAGCGGACGAGGTGGTCGATGTCCGCGGCGAGCCGGAGGTCCTTGGCGGTCAGGCCGCCGACGGAGTGGGTGGAGAGCGCGAACGTCACGGTGGTCCAGCGGATGTCGATGTCGGGGTGGTGGTCGAGGTCCTCGGCGACCTCGGCTACCTGCTGCACCAGGCGGATGCCGTCCATGAACGTCGACGCCTGCACCGAGCGGGTGATGCTGTCGCCCTCCTGCCGCCACTCCGGCAGCTCGCGCGCCAGGGCCCGGTCGACCTCCTCCTGGGTGAGCAGCTCGACCACCTCACACCTCCTCGCGCTTGTCGCGGCGGAAGATCTTGGAGCCCAGCCAGACGACCGGGTCGTACTTCCGGTCCACGACACGTTCCTTCATCGGGATGATCCCGTTGTCGGTGATCTTGATGCCTTCGGGACAGACCTCGGTGCAGCACTTGGTGATGTTGCACATGCCGAGGCCCGCGGCGCCCTGGGCGAGCTCGCGACGGTCGTGGGTGTCGAGCGGGTGCATGTCGAGCTCGGCGTACCGGAGGAAGAACCGGGGGCCGGCGTACGCGGGCTTGTTCTCGTCGTGGTCGCGGACCACGTGGCAGACGTTCTGGCAGAGGAAGCACTCGATGCACTTGCGGAACTCCTGGCCGCGCTCCACGTCGGTCTGCATCATCCGGCGCTTGCCGTCCGGGTCGGGAGGCGTGGGCGCGAAGGCGGGGAGCTCCTTGGCCTTCTCGTAGTTGAACGAGACGTCGGTGACCAGGTCGCGGATGACCGGGAAGGTGCGCATCGGGGTCACCGTGATCGGCTCGTCCTCGGCGAAGTCCGACAGCCGTGTCATGCACATCAGCCGGGGGCGCCCGTTGATCTCCGCGCTGCACGAGCCGCACTTGCCGGCCTTGCAGTTCCAGCGCACCGCCAGGTCACCGGCCTGCGTCGCCTGGAGCCGGTGGATCGCGTCGAGGACGACCTCGCCCTCCTCGACCGGTACGACGTACTCGCCGATCGCGCCGCCGTCGGCGTCGCCGCGCCACACCCGCAGGCTCAGGTCGTAGCCCATCAGACCGCTCCGCTCTTCTGGCCGGCTTCGTCTGTCCGTGGCGTGGCCTCCTCGAAGAAGACCTTCAGCTCCTCGGGCATGACCGGGATCGGCTGCTGCCGGATGTCGATCGCCGTGTCGAGGACGTCGCCGGGCAGGGTGAGGACGAGGTTCTTCGCGCCCCACTCCGGGTCGGGCTTGGGGTAGTCGTCGCGGGTGTGACCACCGCGCGACTCCTCCCGCTCCAGGGCCGCGCGGGCGATGCACTCGGAGACGACGAGCATGTTCGTCAGGTCGAGCGCGAGGTGCCAGCCCGGGTTGTACTGCCGGTGCCCCTCGACGGTGAGGTGCTTGGCGCGCTCCTTGAGCTGCTCGATCTCCACGAGCGCCTCGCGCAGCTCCTGGGCCTTGCGGATGATGCCGACCAGGCGCTGCATGACGTCCTGGAGGTCCTTCTGGATGGTGTACGGGTTCTCCCCGCCCTCCTCCTCGAACGGCGCGAGCGCCCGTGCGGCTGCGGCGCGCACGTCGTCGGCGGGCAGCTTCGGCCGCCGGGCGTTGGTGCGCTGCGCGTGGTACGCCGCGTTGTGGCCGGCTCGGCGTCCGAACACGAGCAGGTCGGAGAGGGAGTTGCCGCCGAGCCGGTTCGAGCCGTGCATGCCGCCGGCGACCTCGCCCGCGGCGTACAGGCCCTCGACCAGGGACTCCTCGGTGTCGGCGTTCACCTCGACCCCGCCCATCACGTAGTGACAGGTCGGGCCCACCTCCATGGGCTCGGCGGTGATGTCGACGTCGGCGAGCTCCTTGAACTGGTGGTACATGGACGGCAGCCGCCGGCGGATGAACTCCGGGTCGCGCCGCGAGGCGATGTCGAGGAACACCCCGCCGTGCGGTGACCCGCGGCCTGCCTTGATCTCGGAGTTGATGGCGCGCGCCACCTCGTCGCGGGGCAGCAGCTCGGGCGGGCGCCGGTGGTTCTTCTTGTCGGTGTACCACCCCTCGGCCTCCTCCACCGTGTCGGCGGTCTCGGCCTTGAAGAACTCCGGGATGTAGTCGAACATGAACCGCTCGCCCTCGGAGTTCTTCAGCACGCCGCCGTCGCCGCGCACCGACTCGGTCACGAGGATGCCCTTCACCGACGGGGGCCAGACCATCCCGGTCGGGTGGAACTGGACGAACTCCATGTTGATCAGGCTCGCTCCGGCCCGGAGCGCCAGGGCGTGCCCGTCGCCGGTGTACTCCCAGGAGTTGGACGTGACCTGGTAGGACTTGCCGATCCCGCCGGTCGCCAGGACGACCGAGGGCGCCCGGAAGACCACGAACCGGCCGGTCTCGCGCCAGTAGGCGAAGGCGCCGCTGACCCGCGGCCGCGCGCCCTTCGCCTGCTCGGTGAAGATGTCGGTGACCGTGCACTCCATGAACACGTCGATGCCGAGCGCGACGGCCCGCTGCTGGAGGGTGCGGATCATCTCCAGGCCGGTGCGGTCGCCGACGTGGGCGAGCCGGGCGTACTTGTGGCCGCCGAAGTCGCGCTGGGAGATCAGGCCGTCGGGCGTCCGGTCGAAGAGCGCGCCCCACTCCTCGAGCTCGAGCACCCGGTCCGGGGCCTCCTGGGCGTGCAGCTGGGCCATCCGCCAGTTGTTGAGCATCTTCCCGCCGCGCATGGTGTCGCGGAAGTGCACCTGCCAGCCGTCCTCGGCGTACAGGTTGCCCATGGCTGCGGCGATCCCGCCCTCGGCCATCACGGTGTGCGCCTTGCCGAGCAGGGACTTGCACACCAGCGCCACCTCGGCGCCCGCGTCGTGGGCGGCGATCGCGGCGCGCAGGCCCGCACCGCCGGCCCCGATCACCACGACGTCGTAGTGGTGGGTCTCGTAGCCGGCGTCGGTGCCGGGGTCCATGCGATTGCCCGTCATCGGGTGTCGGGTGGAGTCAGGCATTCAGAAGAACCTCACGTCGGTGATGGCACCGGTGGACAGCAGGTAGACGTACAGGTCGGCGAGCGCCACCGAGAACAGCGAGAGCCACGCGTACTTCGGGTGGTCCCGGTTCAGCCGGGACACCGCCGTCCACATCCGGTAGCGCACCGGGTGCTTGGAGAAGTGCCGCAGCCGACCGCCGATCAGGTGGCGGCAGGAGTGGCAGGAGAGCGTGTAGAGCCAGATGAGCGCCGCGTTGACGCCGAGCACCACCGTGCCGAGCCCCATGTGCCCCCACTCGCCGTCGGCGTCTCGGAAGGCCAGGACCACGTCGTAGGTCAGCACCAGCGCGATGACGGCCGAGGCGATCAGGGCCCAGCGGTGACCGTTCTGGAGAATGAGCGGGAACCGCCGCTCGCCGGTGTACTTCGTGTGCGGCTCCGCGACCCCGCACGCCGGCGGGGAGAGCCAGAAGGCCCGGTAGTAGGCCTTGCGGTAGTAGTAGCAGGTCATCCGGAAGCCCAGCGGGATGACCAGGATGATCAGCGCCGGCGACCAGGGCCAGAAGCCGAACGGGCGCCCGAAGTCTGCCGAGCCCTCGACGCACTGCTGCCCCATGCAGGGCGAGTAGAACGGCGAGAGGTACGGCGCGGAGTAGTAGTGCACGCCCGAGAAGGCCCGCCACGTCGCGTAGACGACGAACGCGCTGAAGACCACGAAGGTCACGAGCGGCGGTAGCCACCAACGGTCCTGCCGTAGCGTCCGCTCACCGATCTCCACGCGGCCGCTGCTCCGCACGCCCGTCGACGACATCCATTCCCCCTTCTCGCGACTGCTGCTCGTCGTCTCGCCCTACTGGGCGTGCTGCGCCTCGGACTGGGCGTCGTGCCACATGCCCTCGTCGTACGGCTCGTCGGGGATCGGGATCTTCTCCTCCGGCGCCACCGGCGGTCGGCTCGTGCGCTGCGGGCTGCCCAGGTGGTCGAGGTCCTCGAGCACCCGGTCCACGTCCGCGGTCAGCCGGCGCACACCGATGGTGTCGCCGTACTCGTTGCGGACCTTCAGCACCGCGGCCGCGAGCGAGGTGAGCGCCGCGCGAGTTGCTGCTACTGCGTCTTGTTCCGGCATGGCCCCTCCGTGATCTGGATCACGTCTTTGCAGGAGTCTGACGCGGATTGTGCGATTGCGGAAGGGAAACGCGCGGGTCGGACTCGACCGGTCCTCCGACAAGGTCGTGAGCGCCGCCGTATCCTCAGGAATCGGGCTGTCCTACCGGAAGGGGCCGGCATGAGCATCGAGGCTGACTCGCGCCAGGTGACCGCCACCGGGGTCGACGACAGGAGCCTGAGGTCCCTGCGTCGGTGGAACCTCGGACTGACGCTGCTGCACGCACTCCAGGCGGTGGCCGTCCTCGCCCTCGCCGGCGGGTTCAGCATCGCTGTGACCGCCTCGTTCCCTACAGGTCCTCCGGGCTCCACCCCCGCCGCACCGGAGGAGCTCTTCGACGTGCGGATCGGGTTCGCGGTGGCAGCCTTCCTGGGCATGGCGGCGCTCGACCACCTGCTCACCTCGACCGTTCTCCTCCGCCGCTACGAGTCGGGTCTCTCCGACGGGATCAACCGCTTCCGCTGGGTGGAGTACTCCTTCAGTGCCACGCTGATGATCGTCCTGATCGCCTTCTACACCGGCATCACCGGGATCGCCGCGGTGATCGGCATCATCGGCGCGAACGTCGCGATGATCCTGTTCGGCTGGCTCCAGGAGTCGATGAACCCGCCCGGACGCGAACGGACCACCATGGTGCCGTTCTGGTTCGGCAGCCTGGTCGGCGCGGCCCCCTGGGTCGCGGTCGCGGTGAACCTGCTCGGCTCGGAGACCGTCCCCGGCTTCGTCTACGGGATCTTCGTCTCGCTGTTCGTCTTCTTCAGCAGCTTCGCGCTCAACCAGTGGCTGCAGTACCGCGGCGTCGGGCCGTGGCGCAGCTACGCGTTCGGCGAGAAGGGGTACCTGGTGCTCAGCCTGGTCGCCAAGTCCGCGCTGGCCTGGCAGATCTTCGCGGGGTCCCTGGCCGGCTGACCGGCCCCGGTCACAGGTCGAAGATCTCCGCCAGCACCGACGCGACCCCGTCCTCGTCGTGCGAGGGCGCGACGTGCCCGGCGACCTCGCGGACCGCCGGGTGCGCGTTGGCCATGGCGTACGACGTGCCCGCCCACTGCAGCATCGGCAGGTCGTTGGGCATGTCGCCGAAAGCGAGCACCTGGGAGGCCTCGATGCCGCGGTCCTCGCACACGAGCTCCAGCGTGCTGGCCTTGCTCACCCCGGCGGCGCTCATCTCCACCAAGGCGTCCCCGGACGACCAGGTGGTGGTCACGAGGTGGCCGACGTGCGACTCGACCACGGCCCAGAACTCCTCGGGGTCCAGCTCCTCGTGACGGGCGAGCAGCTTCACCGTGTGCTCGTCGAGGATCTCCTCGAGCGGCCCCTCGCGCAGGTCCGGGGGCGGCGTGTGCCGAGGCATGAAGCCCGGCTCCCGGCCGTAGCCGTCGAGGCCCTCCAACGCGAAGGCCGTCCCGGGCACCGCGTCGCGCAGGAGCTTCGCCGTCTCGAGCCCCACGTCGTGGGGGATCGTCCGCGCCATCCGCACCGTGCGCGAGTGCACGTCGTACAGGATGCCGCCGTTGGAGACGACCGCCAGCCCGTGGCCACCGACGTGCTCCCACAGGTGGTCCATCCAGCGGATCGGCCGACCGGTCACGAACACGACGGTGACGCCGAGCTCCTCGACCGCGGTCAGCACCTTCCGGGTGCGGGAGGTGACGGTGCCGTCGCTGTGCAGCAGCGTCCCGTCGAGGTCGGTGGCGACGAGACGGATCTGCCGGGCGGACGAGGCGGCGGGCATGCCGTCAGGCTAGCCCGCGTCACCTACGCACGAGCCACCGGCGGCTCCAGGCGGTGCCCTGCAGGTAGCCCGGTCGACGGGCGAGCACCTTGACCTGGATCCGGTCCCCCCGCATCCACCTGCGGAGGAACAGCCGTCGATGGTTCTGGTGCCTCAGCCGTCGGCCGTCGAGGTACCACCGGTAGAGGAACCGCCGTGGCTTCGGGCTCCACGTGCCGTGGGTGGCCCGGACCCAGTGCCCGACGTGCTTGATCCCCTTGACCCGTGGCCGTACGTGGTTCTGCGGCGGCCAGGCCGGGTACACGCGGCGCCAGATCGAGGCGGCGGTCGCGTCGACGTACCCGTCCTTGTGCGCGGTGACCGTCACGGTGACCAGGTCGTCCCGCATCCACGGGCGCAGCCGCAGCGACCGGTGCGTCGCCCAGTCGATGTTCCTGCCGTTGACCTGCCACTGGTAGGTGAACGAGTCCGGCTCCGCCGACCACGCTCCCTCGTAGGCATGGACCCGGTCGTCGACCCGCATGTCCCCGCGGATCTCCGGGGGCTCCGTCGAGTCCAGGTGCGGCTGCGTCACGACGAACGCCCCCGGGCTCTCCGTGCCGTACGCCGAGCTGACCACCTTCAGCCGCCACTCGCCCGGTTCCACCCCCGCCAGGTCGAACTCGACCTCCCGGTCGTGCTCGTCACCCGCGACCGGGGTGCCCACCACGTCCTCGTGGCCGTCACGCACGAGCTTGTAGTCGAGCCCCTGGTAGAGCCGACCGCCGTGGAGCGTGACGGTGGTCCGGGTCTCGGCGGGAGCCGTCATGGACGAGGCCCCCGTCACGCGGAAGATGTCGCCGCAGTCGCTGCCGCTCGCGCAGAAGGCGGTCAGCCGGAAGGGCTGCTCGTCGGGACCGTCGGACCGGTAGAGGACCAGCATGCCCCGGTCGTAGTACTGATCGTCCACGATGCCGGCGAACCCGGAGCACTCGAAGGCGTCCGGGGACGAGTCGCACCCCTCCCCGTACGAGCTGATCCAGGGCCCCATCGTGCCGAACAGGTGAAGGGGCAGCGAGTCCCCACCGCCGGTGTTCTCGACCTCGAAACCGTAGGTGTCGTGGCCGTCGTCAGGCACGGTCACGCAGACGCTCGAGGACTCGCTGTCCAACGTCGCCTCCAGCGGACCGAAGCCGGTGCTGTAGTCGTCGTAGTCGACGCAGTCGTCGAGCGGCAGGCCGGAGGCCGACTTCACCAGCATGGACTGGAGGTCGTAGTCGCCGGCCATCGCACCGGCGTCCCGGTTGCCCACGACGACCTGGTACCACGACTTCTCGTCGAGCCAGCACTGCTCGGGACCGCTGCACACCCAGTGGCCGTCGGCGTCGTAGGCGGAGATGGCACCGCGTCCGCCCGAGGTGGACGTGTGCAGGTTGACCTGGACGGTGTCTCCGGGGTCTGCCTCGACGGCGTAGCAGTCCATGTCGAGGAAGTCCCCGGTTGTCCCGCTGGTGGCCGGCCCGCCGATCCGGGTCGACGCCACCGGCGTGCACGATGCCTTCGCACCCAGCTGTCGCCGGACCACGCGGTAGGAGCTGTCCGACAGCCCGGTGCTCTGGAGGAGGACCGTGTGGCCGTTCGGCGCCGGGAGCCCACGGTCGGGGTTGCACCGTACGACCCCACGGGCGCCCGGATCGGTCAGGCAGGGAGGGTCGGACCGCCCGGCGCCGGTGACGAACAGGGTCGCCTCGTCCGAGCCGGAGCGCCGGTCGAACGCGAACAGCTCTTGTCCGGTGAAGTCGCCCTCCGGCACCACCAGGCAGCGCGCGAAGACGTCCGCGTCGAGCGTGAGGTCCACGCCCTCCAGCGTGTCGAAAGCCCCGGGGCTGAGCTCGGTGCAGCCCTGCGGGTCGTCGAGCCGCATGAAGGCGAAGCGGTAGTCCCCGCTGCCCGGCGAGACCAGGGCACGGAAGGGCGGCACACCGTCGAGCGCGCAGCGGGTCGCGACGGCGGACAGGTACGTGTAGCTGCACTGCGGCTTGCCCGTGGCGTCGAAGTACTGCAGGTGCGGGAAGTGTTCGCTGAGCGGGCGCACGGCCGAGATGGTCGAGCCGGACGGGCTCGGAAGGAGCCAGCAGCCGTAGCCCTCCTCCAGCCTCGTCCCACTCAGCCGTGTGGAAAGCGTGTCCGCGCCCTCACGACAGCCTGTCTCGTCGGTCAGGTCGTGGAGCGGGGTGACGAAGTCGGAGTCCGCGTAGGTGGCCGCGAGAACGTGCCGTCCCGCCTCGAGGTCGCAGACGTTGCGCTCGTCGGAATCACACGGCTCCTCGCGCCCGTCCGCGGTGAAGAGTCGTCTCTGCACCCTCGGAGCCACCCAGTGCCTCCCGGCCGACTGGACCTCGAACTGCCGGCAGGACGCGCCGGGGTAGTGGTCGTCCGGCTCGGTGCCGAAGTCCGCCACCGCGATCGTCGGGCACCCCTCCAGCGTCGTCAGGTTGCGGGCGCTCACGGTGTAGTCGGTCCAGCTCGTCGCGTTCACGGGGTAGCTGATGATCCGGTAGGGCCCGTCGGCGCTCAGGACGCATCCGCCGTACCCCTCAGACCGCTCGCACACCTCGTCTCCGGTGTCGTCCAGGACGACGAACTCGCTCGATCCGCCGAACCTCTGCGACGAGCGCCCCAGGATCCGGTCACCCGGCGATGCGTCAAGGGGGCGGCAGTCCACCTGGACAAGGCTGCTCAGCGTGAGCCTCGTCGCGGGCTCGGACCAGCTCGTCGACAGCTGGGGACCGCAGCCTTCCGTGCTCGACTTCAGTGGCACGACAGCGGTCGTGAAGGTCGACTCGCCGGCGTACAGCGAGGGATGGACGAGGACCTTCCGCCCGCTCGAGGTCACGTCGCAGATCGGATTCTGCCGGGAGCAGATCTTCGAGCCGTCCTCGTCGTACAGCGTCCAGGCGGTCCGCCCGGTCTCGTTGACCAGTACCGGCGACGCCTCGAGGCCGACGAGACGACAGTCCCCGCTCCCGGCCTCGAGCGGCGCCGTCGTCACCTCTTCTCCGGGGTCACCGAATGCCGAAGTCTCGAGCGTGGAGCAGCCCACCGGGTCGGTGATGCGGCGTACCCCGACCTCGTAGCTCCACGGCCCCCACGTGTTGTGTTCCGCCTGGACACGAAAGGGTCCGGTGCCGGAGAGCCTGCAGTCGACCGCCTTGCGGGCCTCAGCCGCGCACAGGGCGTCGCCGGCGGAGTCGACCACGGTGACGACGAGCCCGGAGGTGGGCCCGTCGGAGTCCACATAGACCTGCACGACCGTGCCAGGTGCCTCGTCGAGCTCGAGACAGAGGGGGTCGCTCTCGAAGTTCGAGCTGTGGCGCGGGGCACCGAACGCCAGGTCGGCGTCGGTCATGGGCGTGCAGTCGGCCGCGGCGGCCGTCGGCGAGGTGATGACGAGTCCGCTGAGCACCAGCGCCAGGGTGGTGGCGAGAGCGGAGAGAAAGCGGACAGAGCGGGCCGGGCGGCCGACGAGCATGGATGAATCCCCCGTAGCAGGACAAAAGTTCCCGCAAGACCCTAGGAGGGATCGCTCAGGCGGCCGGTAACGAGACCGTAACTATCAGAACCAGTGGTCGAGCTCGAGCGCGCAGCCGTCCTCGTTGACGCTCGCCGTCACGGCGTCGGCGATCTCCTTGACCTCGTCCGGGGCCTGGCCCATCGCCACCCCGCGGCCTGCCCACTCGAGCATCTCGATGTCGTTGCGTCCGTCACCGATGGCGAGCACGTCCGACCGGTCGATGCCGAGCCGGTCGGCGACCTCGGCGAGGCCGCTGGCCTTGGAGATCCCCTCCGGCGCGAGGTCGAGCCAGGCGGTCCACCCGATGAAGTAGTTGGTGCCCTGGAGGCCGAGCTTCGCCGCTAGCGAGACGAAGTCCTCGGAGGTGGAGTCCGGGTCGCGGATGATCACACGGCTGACCTCCTTGGCGATCATCTCCTCGATCGGGGTCAGGATCATCTCCCCGTCGAGCTCGCCGCGGGGGAAGTGCCGGTTCACCCGGTAGCCGACGCCGTGCTCCTCGATGGCGACCGCGGCGGCCGGGACGTGCTCGAGGACGGCCAGGACCGCGTCACGGGCGTCGAAGGTGACCTCGCTGACCACCTTCAACGGCGGGAACGAGAACGTCACCGCGCCGTTGGAGGCCACCCCCAGGACGGGCGTCCCGACCTCGCGCGGCATGTCGAGGTGCTGCAGCACCTGGCTCATCCCGAGGGGAGCGCGTCCGCTGGCCAGCACGATGTGCGCGCCCGCCGCGTGCGCCCGGTCGATCGCCGCGCGGACCGCCGGGGTCACCTCGTCGTCGCTGAAGCCGTTCTCGGGGTGCGGGATCAGGAGCGTCCCGTCGATGTCGAGGGCGACCAGCCTGGGTTGGAAGCTCACTTGGCGACCGGTTCCAGCACTTCGCGGCCCTGGAGGTAGGGCTGCAGCGCCTTCGGCACCCGGACCGACCCGTCGGCCTGCTGATGGGTCTCCAGGATCGCCACGATCGTCCGCGGGATGGCCACGAGCGTGCCGTTGAGGGTCGCGACCGGCTTCACGCCGTCCTCGAAGCGGGCCCGTACGTCGAGGCGCCGGGCCTGGAAGTCGGTGCAGTTCGAGGTGGAGGTCAGCTCCCGGTACTTGTCCTGGGTCGGGATCCACGCCTCGCAGTCGAACTTCCGCTGCGCCGACAGGCCGAGGTCGCCGGCCGCGGTGTCGATGACCCGGTAGGCAAGCTCGAGCTTCTCGAGCCACTCCTTCTCCCAGCCCAGCAGCCGCTGGTGCTCGTCGAAGCTCTCCTCGACGGTCGTGTACGAGAACATCTCCACCTTGTCGAACCAGTGCACCCGGATGATCCCGCGGGTGTCCTTGCCGTAGGAGCCTGCCTCCTTGCGGTAGCACGGGCTGAACGCGACGTAGCGCAGCGGCAACGACCCCGCGTCGAGGATCTCCTCGGAGTGGTACGCCGCGAGCGGCACCTCCGACGTACCGACGAGGTACAGGTCGTCGCCCTCGATCGTGTACACGTCGTCGGCGGCCTGACCGAGGAACCCGGTGCCCTCCATCGCCCGCGGCTTGACCAGCGCGGGCGGGATCATCGTCGTGAAGCCGGCCTGGCGCGCCTGGTCCATCGCCATGTTGACCAGGGCCAGCTCGAGGTCGGCGCCGGCACCGGTGAGGTAGTAGAAGCGGGCGCCGGAGACCTTCGCGCCGCGCTCGACGTCGATGGCGCCGAGGATGCGGCCGAGCTCGACGTGGTCCTTGGGCTCGAAGCCCTCCGCCTCGAAGTCCCGCGGCGTGCCGACGTGCTCGAGCACGACGAAGTCGTCCTCACCGCCGGCCGGGGCCTCGGGGGCGGCGACGTTCGGGATCGCCATGAGCAGCTCGCGGAAGGCCTGCTCGGCCTCGCCCTGCGCGGACTCGGCCTCCTTGACCGCGGCGGAGAGGGTCTTGGTGCGGGCGAGCAGCTCGGCCTTCTCGTCGCCCTCGGCCCGCGGGATGAGCTTCCCGAGCTGCTTCTGCTCGGCGCGGAGGCGCTCGAACTCGGCGATGGACGATCGACGACGCTCGTCGGCGGCGAGGGCCTGGTCGACCACGTCCGGGGACAGGCCGCGCTTGGCCTGTCCTTCGCGCACGCGGTCAGGGTCGTCACGGAGCACTCGAGGATCGATCACCTCACGAGGATATCTGCCGCATCCACATCATTTCGGCGACCCGTGGGACCCGGCCCACCGGCCCCGCCCGGCGAGGCTCAGGTCACGCCGGGGACGCGCTTCCCGCGTGCCGTGTGGGGGTAATCGTCACGGTCGTCATACTTGACGACTGACCGCTGCCCGCACCACCACGAGACTGGAGCGTCGTGCCCGTTCGCACCCTCAGCAGGCCCCGCCTGCTCATCGGCGCTGCTGCCTGCCTGGCGGTGCTCGCCGCGCTCTCGGTGATGGTGCACTCGGCGTGGCAGCCGCTCATCGACCTCGACCGCTCTGTCGGCACCGGTCCCCAGGCGTGGACGCTGTCCCACCCGCTGGCGCAGCAGGTGCTCGAGGCGATCCAGCTGGCCTTCGGCACGGTCCCCCTCACTGTCGCCACGGTCGTGCTCGTGGGTCTGCTCCTGACGCGGGGCCATGTCCGGGCTGCCGTGTGGTCCGGCGGCGTGATGCTCGCGGCCTCGCTGACGACGTACTCCCTCAAGCGCCTCTTCGAGCGCGACCGCCCGGTGTGGCAGGACCCGGTCGAGACGCTGGACTCCTACTCCTTCCCGTCCGGGCACTCCTCGGGCGTCGCGTCGGCGATGGGCGTCGCCATCGTGCTCACCCTGCTGTTCGTACGCCGCAAGAGCCTGCGGCGCGCGCTGGTCGTGCTCTGGGCGTTCCTGGTGGTGCTCGTCGGCGCCGACCGGATCCTGCTCGGGGTGCACAACCTGTCGGACGTCGTCGCCGGCTACTCCGTGGGGTTCTTCTGGGTGCTGCTCGGCATGGTGCTCTACGACCCCGCGCCGCGGCGGCAGGTCGTCGAGGCGCTGCCGAGCCCCGTGCCGCAGACGAAGCAGCTCGCGGTCGTGCTCAACCCGATCAAGGTCGACGACGTCGCGGCGTTCAAGGCGATGGTCGAGGAGCAGGCCGACCGCTCCGGGTGGGGCGCGCCGTCGTGGTACGAGACCACCGTCGAGGACCCGGGCCGGTCGATGGCCGAGTCCGCGGCGATCGACGGCGCCGAGCTGGTGGTCGTGTGCGGCGGCGACGGCACGGTCCGCACGGTCTGCGCCGAGCTCGCCGGCACCGGCATCCCCGTCGGGGTGGTCCCGGCCGGCACCGGCAACCTGCTCGCCCGCAACCTCGACATCCCGCTCTACCTCCAGGCGGCCGTCGACGTCGCGCTGAACGGTCAGGACCGGGCGATCGACCTGGTCAAGGTCGACGGCGACGGCATCGAGGACGACCAGCACTTCATGGTGATGGGCGGCATGGGCTTCGACGCCGCGATCATGGAGGGCGCCGACGACGCGACGAAGGCGCGGATCGGCTGGCTCGCCTACTTCGTCTCCGGCATCCGGCACCTGCGCTCCCCGTCGTTCCGGGTGGAGATCTCGGTCGACGACGGCCCGTTCACCAAGCACCGCGCGCTCACCGTGGTCGTGGGGAACGTCGGCTACCTCACCGCGGGCATCCCGCTGCTCCCCGACGCGACCATCGACGACGGCGTGCTGGACGTGGTCATCCTGTCCCCGCGCCGGTTCCTGAGCTGGATCCCCTTGGTGTGGCGGGTGCTGAGCAGGCGCCGACGGGTCGACGAGCAGCTGAACCGGATCACCGGCAAGAAGGTCGTCGTGCGCGCGTCCCACGACACCGCCCGCCAGCTCGACGGCGACTCGGTCGGGCCCGGCCGGGAGCTGCGCGCGGAGTGTATCCACGGCCGGCTGCTGGTGCGCGTGCCCCGCTGACCCTCGTCGGGCGCGGATCGCTCATGTGAGCCCTTTCGGCCCTGGTCGTGCGCCCGCAGAGGGCCACATCAGCGCAGGTGCGCGCTCGGCGCCTCGACGTGACGTTCCGCGGCGCTACGGTGGCCACGTGACGACGCCGCGGACGTTCACCTCATCCACCCTCGAGCCGGCCGACCGGGGGCACGAGCTCGGCGTCCGCCACGGCACCGACATCGCCAGGACGGTCGCGGCCTACCGGCGGCTCTTCGCGGCGCGGGCGACCCGGCCCTTCGACGTGGACCTCTGGGCCGAGCGCGCGTGGGCGACGATCGGCGAGCTGGCCCCCGCCGCTGCGGCGGAGATCGCCGGCATCGCCGAGGGCGCCGGGCTCCCGGTGCGGGAGGTCGCGATGCTCAACGCCCGGACCGAGCTGCTCGCGGTCGCCGACCCCACGGGCGGGTCGGACGAGTGCTCCACCGTGGTCGCCCTCCCCGAGGGCCGGTCGCCGGTCGCCGTCCAGACCTGGGACTGGTACGACGCGATGGCCGGCGACTGGTTCGTGTGGACGATCCCGCACCCGGACGGCACCGTCGTACGCACCGTCACGGAGTACGGCGTGCTCGGCAAGATCGGCGTCAGCTCGCGCGGGGTCGGCGTGATGCTCAACTTCCTGCGCCACGCCGACGACGCGCTCACCGAGGACAAGGGCGTCGGGTTCCCGGTGCACCTGCTGAGCCGACAGATCCTCGACACGGCGGCGGACCTCGACGACGCCGTGTCGCAGACCCGCGCCGTGAGCACGTCCGCCTCGACGTCGCTCACGGTGGTGGACGACCGGGGTGGCGCTGCCTCGATCGAGCTCTTCCCCGGCGGGCCCGGCGTCGCGCGACCCGAGGACGGTCTCCTGGTGCGGACCAACCACTTCGTGTCCGACGAGGGTGCCCCCGGCTGCCTCGCGGCGTCCGTCGGGCCGGGCAGCGGGATCCGGCGCGCGAAGCTCCTCCAGGCACTCGGCAAGCGACCGCCCGCGGCACCGGACGACGTGGTCGCGGCGATGCACCACCACGCCGAGGTCGGCGGAGTCTGCGCGCACCCGGACCGGAGCATGGACCCCGTCCTCCAGCACGCCACCCTCGCCACGGTGGCCCTGGACGTGACTGCGCGCGACCTGCACGTGACACCGGGCGGCCCCTGCGTGCGATGAGTTGCGCCCTCTCGGGAGGTCTCCACCAGCACGGACCAAGCAAGGCACCCGAGAAGGAGCACCTCATGGAGAAGATAGTCCCGAACCTCTGGTTCGACACCGAGGCCGAGGAGGCGGTGACGTTCTACGCCTCCCTCTTCGACGACTCGCGCATCCTGCAGGTCGTCCCGTACGGCGACGCAGGCCCGGGTGAGCCGGGCACGACGATGCTGGTGAGCTTCGAGCTGCTCGGCCAGGAGTACGTCGCGATCAACGGCGGGCCGCAGTTCCGGTTCACCGAGGCGGTCTCCTTCGAGGTCCGCTGCGACGGGCAGGAGGAGGTGGACCGGCTCTGGGACGCTCTCACCGCCGACGGCGGGCAGGAGGTCCAGTGCGGCTGGCTGAAGGACAGGTACGGACTGTCGTGGCAGATCGTCCCGAAGCAGTGGATCGACATCGCGACCGGGTCCGAGCCCGCGAAGGTCGGGGCGGCGTTCAAGGCGATGCTCGGCATGAAGAAGCTCGACATCGCCGAGCTCCAGCGTGCCTATGACGAAGGCTGAGCGGGGTTTCCGCGCTCGTCCGCCCGAGGGGTCGCGCTGGAGTACTCTCGGGTAGGACACCAGCTCATCAGGCCTCCATACCGGATTCCTCTTCGAGCGGTGGGGAGGCGGACGTGGTGGTGACCTCGGAGGGACGTCCCGATGGCGGCAGGCCGCGAAACGGTCGGTCCCTCGCCGGACGCGTGCTGTTCGACGAGAACTCGGGCGTGTACACGGGCGAGGCGGAGGGCGGCCGCGTCTGGCGCATCACCGCGGTCGTGACCGGGTGGCGGCTGGAGTTCCGCGACGCCGGAGACGGCAACGCCACCTATGCCGGCGTGCACCGCACGGTGGAGGCAGCCATCGCGGAGGCCAACCGCTGACCGCAGCCGCGGGTCGTCAGACCGCGGCCTTGGCGAAGCGGACCGCCTCCTCCTCCTCGGGCGAGAGGGCGTGCTCGCAGCTCCAGTCGGTGATGTTCTTGGCGTAGGTCCGCGCCTCGCTCCGCCCGTGGATGGAGGTCAGCACCACCCCGTCGCCACCGTCGTCGAGGAGCGCCATGGACCAGGACAGGTGTCCGCCCATGTCGCCGAACGCGTCGTAGCGGACGACCGCGAGGTGCCGCAGGGCCTGGGCGGCCTCCATGCGCAGCGCCTGCACCTCGGCCGCGCAGGCCCTCGACGTCGGTGGGCAGGTCGGCGGCGCGGCGCCGGACATCCGCGCGCCGGGCGTTGCCGGCACTCGAACGGCTGAGCGCGACCAGCGACACGACGAGAGCGACCACCGAGGCGAGCACCACGAGGGCTACCAGCGGCAGGATCAGGATTCCGTTCATCGCGGCTGAGCGTAGTCCGGCAGTCAGTCCCCGTGGCGTAGGCGCGCGAGCCAGGCGGCGGCGTCGCGAAACTCGGCGTCCGAGGTGCCTCGTCGCACGGTGGGCGCGACCCCGTCGTGGCGCTCGTAGGAGCCGAGGAACCGGACGTCCGCGCAGACACGTCGCAGGCCCATCAGCGCCTCCCCGACCCGGGCGTCGTCGACGTGTCCCTCGCAGTCGATGGAGAAGCAGTAGTTGCCGAGGGCGGCCCCGGTGGGGCGGGACTCGATGCGGGTCATGTTCACCCCGCGCATCGTGAGCTGCTCGAGGATCTCCAGCAGCGCGCCCGGGTGGTCGTCCTTCATGAACGCCACCAGCGAGGTCTTGTCCCGACCGGTGCGCGGCGGGGGTACGCCGGGGCGCGAGACGAGCACGAAGCGGGTGAGCGCGTCGGGGTTGTCGCCGATGCCGTTGGCCAGGACGGCGAGGCGGTAGTGGTCGGCCGCGACGGGAGCCGAGATCGCCGCGTCCCAGGTCGAGGCAGGATCGGCGACGGCGGCTGCGGCTGCGGCGGTGGAGCTCGCGTGCACCAGCTCGGCGTCAGGGAGGTGGAGCGCCCGCCAGCGACGGGTCTGCGCGGCGGCGTGCGGGTGGGTGGCGACGACCTTGATGTCCGCCGGGTCCGTGCCGTGCCGCGCGAGCAGGGAGAACGCGATCGGCACCGTCATCTCTCGGGTGATCATCAGCGCCTCGCCGGTGGCGAGCTCGTCGAGCGTGACCGGGACCGACCCCTCGACGGAGTTCTCGATCGGGACGACCGCGCTGTCGGCCTCGCCGGAGCGCACGGCGTCCAGCGCGAGCGTGACGGTCGCGTACGGCTGGAGCTCGGCGCGGGCCGCGGCGGGCAGCGAGCGCAGCGCCTGCTCGGTGAAGGTCCCCTCGGGACCGAGGTAGGCGTAGCGGGCGGGGGGTACCCCCGGCGGTGGTGGCGGCACCCGACAACTGTAGGGGAGATACATTCGGGCGCATGACCGACCAGCGCCCGGACGAGCCTGCCGACGGCCGGATCTCCGACCTCGGCTACGCCCGACTCGACACCGACCGGGCGGCACGCACCGGTGACCCCGAGGTCGTGTACGGCGCGGGCAAGACCCCCGCCCAGGTGGTGGAGATCCTGCTGGCCCTGCACGAGGCGCACCCCGACCGCGCGGTGCTGGCGACGCGGCTGTCCGACCCCGTGGTCGAGGCGGTGCTGGCCAAGGTCCCCGACGCGGTGCTCGACGAGGTGGCTCGCGCGGTCACCCTCGGGCCGATGCCGCAGCCGCAGGGGACGGTCGCCGTCGTCTCCGCGGGTACGTCGGACGCACCGGTCGCCGCGGAGGCGGCCCTCACGGCCCGGGTCTACGGCGCCGGGGTGAGGACGGTCAACGACGTGGGTGTCGCCGGCCTGCACCGGGTCCTGGCCGCCCGCGACGACCTCGCCACCGCCAACTGCCTCGTGGTGGTGGCCGGCATGGAGGGCGCCCTGCCCAGCGTGGTCGGCGGGCTGACCGGGGTGCCGCTGGTCGCGGTCCCCACCAGCGTCGGCTACGGCGCCTCGTTCGGCGGGGTCGCGGCCCTGCTCGGCATGCTCAACTCGTGTGCACCCGGGGTCACCGTGGTCAACATCGACAACGGCTTCGGGGCGGGCGTCTTCGCAGCACGAGTCGCCCGGGCGGCCCGGTGAGCCACTCCGTCGACGCACCCGTGACCGGCTGGGTCGACGCCTCCTCGGGCGCGAGCGGCGACATGCTGCTCGGCGCCCTCGTGGGGGCAGGCGTCCCGGTGGAGGTGATCTCCGCGGCGGTCGAGGCGGTCGCCCCCGAGCACGTCGCGCTGCGCCCCGAGCGGGTCACCCGCAACGGCTTCGCCGCCACCCGCTGCCACGTCGAGGTCGCCGACAGCACCACCCACCGCACCTGGCGCGACGTCGCGGCCCTCCTGGAGCGGGCCGACCTGGCCGAGGGGGTCCGTCGCCGGGCGTACGCGACGTTCGAGCGGCTCGCCGTCGCCGAGGCGGAGGTGCACGGGACCACACCCGACGAGGTGCACTTCCACGAGGTCGGGGCTCTCGACGCGATCGCCGACGTGGTCGGTGTCTGCGCGGGCCTCGAGCACCTCCGGCTCGACCGGCTCGTCGTCTCCCCGGTCGCCGTGGGGTCCGGGTTCGTCCGGGGCGCCCACGGCTCGATGCCCGTGCCGCCTCCGGCCGTGGCCGCGCTGCTGCGGGGGCGGCCGTCGTACGCCGGAGGGCCGTCCGCCCCGGAGATGGAGCTGTGCACCCCGACCGGCGCCGCGCTCCTCACCGCCAACGCGACAGGTTTCGGGCCCCAGCCGCCCATGGCCGTCGAGGCCGTCGGCGTGGGAGCAGGCGGACGCGACCCGGACGGGCACGCCAACGTGCTGCGCCTCTTCGTGGGCAGCGCGGCCGACGCCCACGCCTCCCGCGTCGGCGCGCCCCACGGCACGCACCAGCCACTCCTGATCGAGACCAACGTCGACGACCTCGACCCGCGGCTGTGGCCGCACGTGATCGCGCGACTGCTCGACGCCGGCGCCTCGGACGCGTGGCTCAGCCCGATCGTGATGAAGAAGGGCCGCCCCGCACACACGCTGCACGCCCTGGTCGCGGGCGACCGGGCGGCGGCGGTGCGGGCCGAGATCTTCCGGCAGACCTCGAGCATCGGCGTGCGCGAGATCGGCATCGGCAAGCACGCCCTCGACCGCGAGATGCGTACGGTCGACGTGGACGGGCACCAGGTGCACGTGAAGCTCGCCCTCCACGACGGGGTCGTCGTCAACGCCCAGCCGGAGTACGACGACCTCGCGACCGTGGCCGAGGCGACCGGGCGTCCCCTCAAGGAGGTGCTGGCCGCGGCCATCGCCCAGGCCCAGACCCTCCGGCATCGCTGACCCGGACCGAGCGCACCACCCTCCGAACAGAAGGACCCGCCGTACCCCATGGACCTCGCCGTCGTCGCCCTGACCTTCGCAGCGATCTTCGTCGTGGAGCTCCCCGACAAGACGTTCATCGCCGCACTGGTGCTCTCCACGCGCTACCGCGGGCTCTGGGTCTGGATCGGCGTGGGACTGGCCTTCCTCGTCCAGACGATCGTCGCGGTGACCGCCGGGCACTTCGCCACGCTCCTCCCGGACACCCTGATCCACAGCGTGGCGCTGGTGATCTTCCTGCTCGGCGCGGTCGTGCTGGTCCGGTCGGCACCGGGAGCCGAGCGGGAGGAGATCGAGGCCGAGGAGGAGTACACCGCGAAGTCCAGCACGGCCCGGACCGGCGTCCGCGCGATCGGCGCCTCGTTCCTGGTGCTCTTCGCGGCCGAGTGGGGCGACCTGTCCCAGCTGCTCACGATCAGCCTGGTGGCCAAGTACAAGGAGCCGCTCAGCGTCTTCGTGGGGGCCTGGGGCGCCCTGCTGGTGGTCTCCGGCCTCGCCGTGATCGCCGGGCGGGTGCTGCTGCGGTACATGAAGCTGTCCCTGCTGCACTACATCGGCGCCGGGGTGTGCCTGCTGCTGGCCGGGCTGACGCTCTACGAGCTCCTCGCCTGACCTGGCTCGAGGCTCGGCGGGCAGGCCCCACGGCGGCCCCCGTGCGGGATACGCTCGCCTCATGACGAACCACGGGAGCAGCAAGAACACCACCGCGACGGACGCGGAGCGCACGCACGGCGCCGACAGCGAGGTCGGACGCCTGCGGACGGTGATGCTGCACCGCCCCGGCCCCGAGCTGAAGCGACTCACCCCGCGCAACAACGACAAGCTCCTCTTCGACGGCATCCCGTGGGTCAGCCGCGCCCAGGAGGAGCACGACGCCTTCGCCCAGGCGCTGCGCGACCGGGACGTCGAGGTCCTCTACCTGACCGACCTCCTCGTGGAGACGCTGCAGCAGCCGGTGGCCCGCGAGCACGCCATCGCCGGCGCGATGTCGAGCCTGCACCTCGGCGAGACGCTGCGGCAGTACCTCAGCGAGGCGCTCTCCGACCAGACCCCGGAGCAGCTCGCGGCGTTCCTCACCGCGGGGGTCCGCAACGACGAGGTCCGTGGCGGCTTCGGGCTGGTCACCAGCCTGCTGGCCAGCGACGACTTCCTCATCGACCCGCTGCCGAACCTGCTGTTCACCCGCGACTCCAGCGTCTGGGTCCGGGACCGGGTCGCGATCACCTCCCTGGCGATGCCGGCGCGCGAGCGCGAGACCCAGCTGACCGAGCTCATCTACCGCGACCACCCGCGCTTCGAGGGCACCCCGAAGATCCACGGGTGGGAGAAGGAGCACGTCGAGGGCGGTGACGTCCTGCTGCTCGCGCCCGGCGTGGTCGCCGTGGGCGTCGGTGAGCGCACCACCCCGGCCGGCGCCGAGCGGCTGGCCCGCCAGCTCTTCGCCGACGACCTGGCCCGGACCGTTCTGGCCGTCCCCATCGCGCAGGAGCGCGCCACGATGCACCTCGACACCGTCTGCACGATGGTCGACGTCGACAAGATCGTGATGTACCCGAACGTCGCGGACCACCTGCGGGCGTACACCGTCACCGTCCGCGACCGCAACGGGAGGGCCGACAACGACCTGGTCCTCGACGTGACCGAGCCGGAGCCGTTCCTGGTGGCCGCCGCGAAGGCGATGAGCATCGACACGCTCCACCAGATCGACACCGGCCTGGACCCGGTCACGGCCGAGCGCGAGCAGTGGGACGACGGCAACAACACGCTCGCCATCGCGCCGCGCGTCGCCGTGGCCTACGAGCGCAACGTGGAGACCAACAGCCGCCTCGAGGAGGCCGGCATCGAGGTCGTCAAGATCGCCGGGTCCGAGCTCGGGTCCGGTCGCGGCGGCCCGCGCTGCATGTCCTGCCCGATCACCCGCGACCCGCTGTAGCGGGCCGCCCGCCCCGGCTAGGTCTCGAGGCGGATCGTCATCGCCACCGTCACGTCGTCCCCGGCCGTGAGGCGGTGCGGCTTGCGCACGGCGTCCTTGAGCGGGAGCAGGTAGCCGCCCTCCTTGGGGAAGAGCGACGTCTCGAAGGAGAGCCCCCCGATCCGGGCCCGGACCGGGATGACACCCCAGCCGTAGGTGGCGATCGCCGCCACCTCACGGATGTCGGCGGCCTCCTCGTCCGGCACGGGGACGAAGTAGTACGGCGACGGGCCGCGCCACTCGATCACCCTGCCTGCGAAGTGGAGCTCCACGTCGCCAGCGTCGCAGAGGTCACGCTCCAGAACGGGCAGATCACCGCGTGTCCCGAGTCGATCGCGAGCTCCTCGTCGCTGAGACGCCGCGCGGCGTGAACCGGGCCGTGCGCACCAGGTAGTAGTGGTTGACGATCCCGTCGTACCCCTCGGCGTGGCCGGGCTCGACCACCTCGTGCCGCCACACCTTCGCGGGCTCGTGGTCGAGCTCGAAGCGGGCCGGCTCCGGACGTGGGAGAGGTCACGCGCCGAGCCGTGGATATGCATAGGTTGCCTATCTAATATTGCTTGGGTGAGCCAAGCATCAGCCTCCACCGACGTGGTCACCCTGAGCGCACGGCTGGTCACGTACGCCGGGCGCCTCGGCCGCGCCATGAGCCGGGCGGCCGCCCCGGACATCCCCGCGGCGACGCTGCGTCTGCTCGCGCAGATCGACGAGTTCGGGAGCGCAGGGGTGAGCCGGCTGGCCCAGGCCGACCGCTGCTCCCAACCGACGATGTCCGCGGCCGTGCAGGGTCTCGTCGACCGGGGCTGGGCCACCAAGACACCGAACCCCGCCGACGCCCGGGCCTCACTCGTGGAGCTCACACCGGCAGGCACCGAGGTGCTCGCGCAGGCGCGCCGGCACATCGGGGCCGTCGTCGCCGAGCGCCTCGACACCGACCCGGACCACGACCTCGACGACCTCGCCGCGGCCGTCTCCCTCCTCGAGAACCTCCTCCACGACCAAGGAGACCAGTGACCACCTCCACCACGACCACAGTCCCGACCGCAGAGGCCGGCCAGTCGATCCTGCGCCAGCCACGCGCCGTGTGGGCGGTGGCGTTCGCCTGCGTCATCGCCTTCATGGGCATCGGACTCGTCGACCCCATCCTCAAGCCGATCGCCGACGAGCTCGACGCCAGCCCCAGCCAGGTCTCGCTGCTGTTCACCAGCTACATGGCGGTGATGGGCGTGGCCATGCTGATCACCGGCGTGATCTCCAGCCGGATCGGAGCGAAGCGCACCCTGCTCGCCGGGCTGGCGCTGATCATCGTCTTCTCCGCCCTCGCCGGGGCATCGGACTCGGTCAGCGCGATCGTCGGCTTCCGTGCCGGCTGGGGCCTCGGCAACGCGCTGTTCATCGCCACCGCCCTCGCCACGATCGTCTCCGCGGCGAGCGGCTCGGTGGCGCAGTCGATCATCCTCTTCGAGGCCGCACTCGGTCTCGGGATCGCCACGGGCCCCATCGTCGGCGGCCAGCTCGGCTCGCTTTCGTGGCGCGGGCCCTTCTTCGGCGTGGCCACGCTGATGACGATCGCCCTGGTCGCCACCGCCTTCTTCCTCCCCAAGACGCCGCCGGCGCCGCGCAAGACCTCGCTCGCCGACCCGTTCCGGGCGCTTCGCTACCCCGGGCTGCTCACCATCGCGGTGACCGCGCTGTTCTACAACATGGGCTTCTTCACGCTGCTCGCGTTCGCGCCCTTCCCCCTCGACATGACCGCCTCCCAGGTCGGGTGGATCTTCTTCGGGTGGGGCCTGCTGCTCGCGTTCACCTCGGTGGTCACAGCGCCCTGGCTGCAGCGGCGCTTCGGCACGGTCCCCACCGTGATCGGTTCGCTGGCGCTCTTCTCCGCCGACCTGGCCGCGATGGCGCTCTTCACCGAGAGCAAGACCCTGCTGATCGTCGGCATCATCGTCGCCGGCGCGTTCCTGGGCATCAACAACACGCTCATCACCGAAGCAGTCATGGGAGCGGCCCCGGTCGAGCGGCCGGTCGCCTCCTCGGCGTACTCCTTCGTCCGCTTCTCCGGCGGGGCCGTCGCACCCTGGCTGGCCGCCAAGCTCGGCGAGAACGTCAGCGTCCACGCCCCGTTCTGGATGGGCGCGGGCGTGGTGCTCGTCGCCGTGATCGTCCTCGCCGGAGGCCGTCGGTACGTCGAGAGCGGGGCCGTCACGGCACCGGCTCACGGCTCGACCGAGGAGGCGGAGGCCGTGGCTGTGGGCGACCTCGACTGATGGTCCCGTACGGCGTCAGCCGGCGGGCTCGGTGACGTCGGCGACCTCGGCGCCAAGCGCCGCAACGACCTCGGCGGCGTCGACGGTGAGCGCGACGCCATGGGCTCCGCCCCCGAGCGAGACGGCGCCGCTCATGCTCGCGTCCGCGACGACCGGCCAGGCCGTCGTGCTGCCGAGCGGGGTGATGGTGCCGCGCACGTAGCCGGTCACCTGCCGAGCGGTCTCCGCGTCGGGCATCGACAGCCGGTTGACCCCGAGCAGCGCCCGCAGCTTCGGCCAGGCGATCTCCCGGTCGCCGGGGACGAGCACGAACCGGTAGTCGTCGTCGGTCACGCGGACCACCAGCGTCTTCACGATCGCCGACGGCTCGACGCCCCGGGCCGCTGCCGCCTCCTCGAGCGAGCGCACGGGACCGTGCCTCGTCACCTCGTAGGCGAGGCCGAGCGCGTCGGCCGCCGCGATGGCCTGGTGCGAGCGATCGGTGTCCGCAGGCATGCCGCGATCCTACGAGTCAGGTTGCTCCGAATGGTCTGGTCCACGCGGTCCTGGCTCGACCGATCTCGAGGCGGCGGGAACCGAGACCCGCTCTGGGGCTTCGTCTCAGCGGGGGAGTCCGAGGAGAGTGTCGAAGGGAAGGCCGAGGGAGGTGGAGCGTGCGAGCCACGGCCGACCTGGACGAGCTGTACGCCGCGGCGTACCGGCGGCTGGTCGTGCAGCTCTTCGCGATCTGCGGCGACCTGGCCGACGCCGAGGATGCCGTGCAGGAGGCCTTCGTCACCGCGGTACGCAAACGTCGAGAGCTGGCTGAGGTCGACAACCCCGAGGCCTGGGTCCGCACGGTCGCGCTGAACCGGCTGCGCAGCGGATGGCGGCACAGCGCGGTGGCGAGGAAGTACCGGGCTTCCGCCCCCGGACCGCAGACCGACCTGCTCGTCATGTCCGACCACGTCGCGGTCGTGACCGCCCTCGCCGAGCTCGACCCCGACCAGCGCCAGGTCGTCGTGCTGCACCATCTTGCGGACCTGGGCGTCCGGGAGATCGCCGACGAGCTGGGCATCCCCGAGGGGACCGTGAAGTCCCGGCTCTCCCGGGGCCGCGGCCGACTGGCCGAGCTCCTGCGAGAGAGCGAGGAGCCCCGCCATGCATGAGCTGGACGACCTGCGCCGGGCCGCCGACCTGGTCCGGCAGCCACCCCTCGACGCCATCGTGTCCACCGCCCGGCGACGTCGGCGGCGCACCATCCTGACCGTCCTCGCGGCCGGGGTCGCTGTCGCCCTCCTCGCCGGCGGTGGGACGGCACTGACCGACAGGTTGGACCGTTCGGCCCCTCCGGTCGACCGGCCCCTGCCGGGGCGAACGACACCGGAGGGGATCGTGACCGCCGACGCCAGCCGTCTGGTCGTCGCCGCGACGTCGGTCGGCGATCCCGACGTACGGCTCGCGCTCTGGGAGTCCGGCTGCGCGGGATGCGCACGACCGGACGGCACCGCGGACACCAGGTCTGCGCTGGCGCTGACCACCAACGGCTACGAGGACATCACGTACCTCGCCAGCCCCGTCCCTCGATCTCGGGTGCTGGCCGTCGTGGGCGAGCTGCGCGGCCCACGGGTCGAGAGCCCGACCGACGACACGTTCCTCGTCGTCGACACCCAGCGGCCCGGCGAGTGGCTGGTGCGCACCGACGGCTCCGTCCAACGGGTGGACCGGGTGGCTGCGCGGCTCGCCCCCGACGACCCACGGCGGTGGTACCGGTGCTTCCCGGCCCACCGCCCGGCGGCATGGGGCGACGTCACCACCGTGAACCCCGCGCACGAGTACCCCTGGTGTGCCTTGGATCCTGAGTCGGCCACGGCGTACGAGTGGCCCGCTCGGTGGGTCGGGTCGGTCACGCTGCCGACCTCGGGAGAGCAGGCGTGGGGGACCGACACCACGGCTCAGCCGACCTTCGCCTGGTGGGAGAACGAGGGGGGACGGCACCGTCGCTTCCTGGCCGACCACGTCGGGGACGCCCGAGACACAGTGTGGAGCTCTCCGACGGGCCGCCCGCTGTTCTTCGTCAAGAGAGCCGGCCAGTCCACCGTAGAGCTCTTCGAGCCGCGGCCGGCCGCGCGGGTCGTCACGCGCGCTGCCCCCGTCGCCCCGTCGGCGAGGCAGCTCGACGTGATGGTCGGTACTCCTGGTGGAGCCGTCGTGGCTCTGCGGACCCACTGGACCGCAGGCGCATCGACCACCGACCCCTACCACGAGACGGTCATCTGGCGAGCGGAGAGCGTCTTCAACGGCCACTTCGACCTCGTCCACGAGTCCGACGCGTCGGCGGACCTGGCACCACCACAGCTGGCCTGGGCCCACGAGCCGACCGTCGTCGGCAACCGGATCCTGGTCATGACGCCGCGGGGCGTCGTCATCTCCTCGGACGACGGCCGCACGTGGACCGAGATCACCACCTGGCGGTGAGGCGCCCGCGAGGGTCACCCCACCAGCGTCCCCTGGTGGTGCAGCAGCCGCCAGCCTGACCCGTCGTGCCGCCACAGGGAGGTGCGATGCGCGCGGCGACCCGCGGCGTCGGACAGATAGCTCAAGAGGACCAGGTCCTCGGCCAGGCGCCGACCCTCCATGCCCTCGTCCCGGATCCGCTCCGTCGAGGTTTCCTCAGCGGTGAGGGACCGGATGATGCTCTCGCGGTCCCAGATGCGGCCCGAGGCTCCGACCTCGCGTAGCTCCGGGTCCAGCAAGGCGTCGAGGGACTCGGCGGAGCTGCGCACCTGGGCGTCGAGCAGCCGGCGCTCGAGCGCGATCACGGCGGCCACGTCAGGATCCGGAGTCGACGTCATGCGGGCAGTTTCGCACCGGTGCGGGGCGGTCGCGGAGCCCCGGGGCGATTGCCCGCGTGAGGGCATGAAAAACCCGGCCGTTGCTGACGGGGGATACAACAACGACCGGGCAAGTACCAAGATACGGCCCTAGGGACCCCAGGACAACTTGTTGAAGCGAATATGAGCCAGGCCACAACCAAATAGCCCAGAAGGTCTAGTCAGGCCGCTCAGCGGATGGTCAGCTGACGGTTGGCCAGACCCGAGCGGGCGGCCCGCTCCTCGGCAGTCAGCGGCTCGTCGTTCCCCAGCGCCTCGTCGAGCTCCCGGGCGAACTTCGCCGCCGGCTCCTCGAGGACCTCGGCCCCCGTGCCGACCGGCAGGTCCCACACCGGGACGAGCACGCCGTGCACGCGGAACATGCCGACCAGGCGGGCGCCGTCGGCGATCACGTCCTTGCCCTGGACGTGCAGCCGGGCCAGGGCGGAGAGGAGCTTCTCCTCGTCGTGGGGCATGACCCAGCGCAGGTGCTCCTTCGTACCGACGTTCGTCCAGTACGCGGCCTCCACCGAGCTCAGCTTCTCGGTCGGGTTGGCAGCGGCGTTGGCGGACTCCAGCGAGGCACTGAGGGCGCCGTTGTCGTCGTCCATGTCGGCGATCCAGAACTCGAAGCCGTCGTGGACCGTGATGTCGAGGGGCTCGTCGGCGAGGAGGTCCTGCAGCCGCGGCCCGTCACCGGGCTGCTCGGTGAGCCCGACCATGGAGCCCGGCTCGGCCTCGAGGGCCTTCAGGAGCACCGCGCCCAGGTCGCGGCTCGGGTCGCCGAACTGGTGCTGCACCTGGAGCGCGAGCCACACGGTGCCGTCCTCGCGGACCAGCGCGGGTGCCGCCATCGGCAGCAGCGTGCACAGCTGCACGGACCTGTCCGTGTCGACGTCGTCGGCGAGGCGCAGCGGAGCCGTGGCCGCGGGGACCAGCTCACGCAGGGCGATGAGGTCGCACTCGCTCGCCAGACCCTCGAACGGTCGGCTCACGAACGTCTGGCCTGCGCCCGAGGGGCTGCCGTGGCAGGCCTTGTACCGCTTCCCCGAACCGCACGGGCACGGCTGGCGCGGCCCGACCTCGCCGGGACTGGTGGTTGCTTCGGCCCTGGCCTTGAGGCGCGACTTCTTACCCATGCCGGGAAGGCTACTTGAGGGCGCGGGCGCGCCCGGGAAGGGTGTCCGGTCAGGTGGAGAGCAGCGCGTGGATGGTGCACCGGGTGCGGCTGGTGTCGGCCCACCACTCCTTGGCCAGCGCCTCGACGATCGCCATGCCTCGACCGGACACGGCCGACGTGGGCGCCTCGACGCGGCGCGGCCTCGACGTACTGCCGCCGTCGGTGACGGAGATGCGGATGCCCTTCGGCCCGCGACCCCAGGTGATCAGGATCGTGCCGTCCGAGAGCGGCTTCGCGTGGCGGACGGAGTTGCCGACCAGCTCGGAGATGACGACGCGCCCGTCGTCGATGACTTCGGAGGGGCATCCCTCCGCCTTCATCCAGACCCGGAGCTGCGTGCGCGCCACCGCGACCGAGGACGCAGCAAAAGGCACACGCACCGTCACCGGTGCATGCTCCTGGCGCGCGGAGCGTGTCACCACGCGCGACCCCCTTTCCTGCAATGCTCTCTTGCCGGAGGCTGCCCCAACAGCGGACAACCCAAACACAACGGCAGCAATCGTCTACCGAACACCCCTGAGGTGTCGCAGAGCCGCTCCCGGCGTGTCGGTGATGATCGCCTCCACACCCGTGTCGACACACAGGTCGAGCTCCTCCGGCGTGTTGGGGGTCCACACGTGGATCCGCCGCCCGCTGCGGGTCAGACGCTCCCGGAACCTCGGGTTCTCGCGCAGCAGGTCGATGCCCGGTCCGGCGATCCAGTCCTCGCCCACCAGGTTGCGCGTGACCTGCCAGGTGTAGAGCTTGTCGACCAGCATCACCACGTCCAGTTCGGGCGCCAGCTTCTTCACCCGCTTCAGCGCCACGTAGGAGAAGCTCATCACCCGCGCCGGCGAGCCCTTGCCGGCCCACCCGAACGTGTCGAGCTGCTCGACGAGCGCTCGCTCCACGAGTCCGGTGTAGCGGGTCGGGTGCTTGGTCTCGATCGCCAGGTCCACCGGCCGGTCGTAGTCCGCGACCGCCTCGAGCAGCCGCTGGAGGGTGAGAACGCGTCCACGCTCGGGGTCGTTCTCGGGGGTCTCGTCGTCGAGCTCGCCCCACGGGTTCTTCCACGACGCGAAGTCGAGCTCGTGGAGCTGGGCGAGCTCCATCGTGGAGACCACGCCGCGACCGTTCGCCGTCCGGTCGATCCGCCGGTCGTGGACGCAGACCAGGTGGCCGTCGGCGGTGAGGCGTACGTCGGCCTCGAGCCCTTCCGCCCCCTCGTCGAGGGCGGCGATGTAGGCGCCCAGCGTGTGCTCGGCGTTCACCAGGCTCGATCCGCGGTGCGCCACCACCTGCGGGACCCCGCTGCTGTGCATGCCGCCATGGTGACATCTACGGCTCCGGTCGACACGGAGGGCGCGACACGTCAGAGGTTCTGGGCCCTCAGGAACTTCCCGAAGTGCGGCACCGTGAACGCGACGCTGCCGCGCTCGGAGGAGTACACGAGGCCCTTCTTGATCAGGCCGTCGCGGGCCGGTGAGAGGCTCTGCGGCTTCCGGCTCAGCGCGTCGGCGACCTGTGCCGTGGTCACGGCCTTGTCGTTGCAGTCGGCCCCCAGCTCGGCCATGGCGCGCATGTAGTCCCGCTCGGCGGGCGTCGCGCGGTCGTAGCGCGCCCCGAAGAACCCCACCGCGAGCTCGCCCTCCGCCTCGGGGGCGGCCTCGTGCACGTCGGTGATCCGGATCGGCGACTCGACGGCGACGTCCCAGGTCACCTTGCCGTAGGCCTGGACGAAGTAGGGGTAGCCGTCGGTGAGGAGGTACAGCTCGTCGAGGGCGTCGGGCTCGTAGTCGACGTCCTCGGTGCCGGCCGGCACGAGGAGGGCCCGGTCGGCCATCTCCCGGGGCAGCCGGTCCACCACGACGTACCGGAAGAGGCGCTCGGCGTACGACTTGCTCGCCGCCAGCGCGACCGGGAGGTGCGGCAGGCCCGCGCCGACGACGACGAGCGGTGCGCCTTGCTGGCTGATCTCGTGCACCGCGCCGCACAGTGCTCCGAGCTCGGGCGGCTGGATGTCCTGCATCTCGTCGATGAAGATCCCGATCCCGACGCCGAGGTCCCCCGCGAGGTCGGCCACGTCGGTGAACAGCTCGATCAGGTCCAGCTCGAGGTCGCCCGAGTCCGCGCGGCCCTTGGCGGCGGCGACGTCGGCGCCGATCGAGGCGGGCTGCCAGCGCACGCCCTTGCGGTCGTTGAGACCGGTCCGCAGCGCGAACGACTTGAGGACCCCCGCGACGGCGTCGACCCGCTCGGGGTCGCGGTGCCGGTGTGCGACCTCGCGCACGGCGGCGTGGACAGCCTGGGCGACGGGCAGCCTGAGGGACTGGTCGGGACGCGCCTCGATCTTGCCGGTGCCCCACGCCCGCTTCACCGCGAGACTGCGCAGAGCGTTGAGCAGCACCGTCTTGCCGACGCCACGCAGCCCCGACAGGACCATCGAGCGCTCGGGCCGGCCGGCCGCGACCCGCTCCAGGGTCACCTCGAACTGGCGGAGCTCGCGGTCACGGCCGGCGAGCTCGGGAGGCCGCTGACCGGCTCCAGGGGCGTAGGGGTTCCTCACGGGGTCCACGCTGGGACTGTATCCCCACCTATTGCTCAAACCGTAGATTTCGCTAGCGAGTCCTAGGGCGATCTAGAGTCGTCTCATGAGTGGTGTCGTGCTCGTCTGGGCGACCGGCGGCATCGTCGCGCTCCTGCTGCTCCCGGTCGGGTCCCTCAGGATGCTCGCCTACCGCTCCGGCGACGTCGACCACACGCCACAGCTGCGGTTCGTCGCGCGGCTGGCACTCGGGATCGGCAGCGCCGGGCTCGTCGTGTTCCTCGCGCTCAGCGCGTGGTTCCTGGTCACGGGCGAGCGGCCCCTGTGAAGCGGGCACCGGCGCGGCAGGCCCCCGGCAAGCGGCTGCTGCGGCGCCGGTCAGCCGGCCTCGTCCTCGAGGGCATGGAAGCCGCCGAGGAACGTCCCGGGCCGGTTGAACGCGTCGGTCTCGTCGAACGTCACGCACGCCTCGTCGTACGGCGGAGGGGCGTCGCCCGCTGTCGGGGCGTAGAGCGCTCCGCGGGCATCGTCGTAGGCGTCCTCCAGGCTCCCGCGCAGCATCGCGATCAGCGCCGGGGCGTCCGCGATGGGCAGTCGGAAGGTCCCGGCGCACACGCCGGCGCGCCACTGCGAGAAGACCACGACCGCCGCCTCGGCGTGCCAGGTGACCCGCAGGGCTCGGTCGTCGCCGCGGGCGTCGAGGAAGACCTCGAGCGATGCTGGAATCGATGACGGACTGCGCACGGCGGACATTCTTCGCAACCTGCGACGGACCTGTCAGCGGTTTGACCGTTGTTTTGCCCGAAGCGTGAGTCCGGCCTGGGCCGGGAAGGGCGCTGCGGTGCCTATGCTGACGAGGTGCCCGAGCTTCCCGAGGTCGAGGCCCTCGCCGTCGACCTGCGCACCCGGCTCCACGACCGGGCGATCGCGCGCGTCGACATCGCGGCGTTCAGCGCCCTCAAGACCTTCGACCCGCCGCTCAGCGCCCTGCAGGGCGCACTCGTCGACGACGTGACCCGGCACGGCAAGTTCCTCGACGTCGAGGCGTCCGGACTGCACCTGGTGGTCCACCTGTCCCGCGCCGGGTGGATCCGGTGGCGTGACGAGGTCCCCAAGCTGCCCCCGAAGCCGAGCAACAAGTCCCCGATCGCCGCCCGGGTCGTTCTCGACGACGGGTCCGGTCTCGACATCACGGAGGCCGGGACCCAGAAGCGGCTCGCCGTCTACGTCGTACGCGAGCCCTCCGACGTACCCGGCATCGCACGGCTCGGGCCCGACCCGCTGTCGGAGGACTTCACCCGCGAGACCCTGCGCGGCATCCTCGTCGACGCCGGCCGCGCCCAGCTCAAGGGCGTCCTGCGCAACCAGGGCGTCGTCGCAGGGATCGGGAACGCCTACTCCGACGAGCTCCTGCACGCCGCCCGGATGTCGCCGTTCAAGCCCGCCTCCAGCGTCGACGACGACGAGCTCGAGATCCTGTACGACGCGATCCGGACCGTCCTGGGGGACGCCGTCGAGCGCTCCCGGGGGCTCGCGGCCTCGGAGCTCAAGGGCGAGAAGAAGTCGCACCTGGCCGTCCACGGGCGCAAGGGGCAGAAGTGCCCGGTGTGCGGCGACACGGTGCGGGAGGTCTCCTTCGCCGACTCCTCGCTGCAGTACTGCCCGACCTGCCAGACCGGCGGCAAGCTCCTCGCCGACCGGCGGATGTCGCGCCTGCTCAAGTAGCCGGCACGTCGGCACGCGTCGCCCCTGCGGAAGTGGGCACGGACGACGGGTTTCGGGGCCGGAAAGCTGTCGCCCTTGCCCAGTTGCGGCCCCGCCGGACCGGCCGGCGACTCAGCCCTGAGTCGGGTAGCTGCTCAGCAGAAGGCGCGGGGCAGAGGTACGTCGAGCGCGTCGTGCAGCAGGTCGAGGTAGTGCTGACGAGGGACGTCCACCACGCCCAGCGTGCAGAGGTGCGGCGTCGACCACTGCACGTCCAGCAGCCGACGGTCGGCGTACTCGTCCCGCAGCACGTCGACCAGGCCCACCAGCGCCACCTTGGACGCGTCGGTCGTCCGGTGGAACATCGACTCGCCCGCGAACAGCCCGCCGATCGCGACGCCGTAGAGGCCCCCGACGAGCTCCCCGTCCTGCCAGGTCTCCACCGAGTGCACCCAACCGAGCTCGTGCAGCTCGGTGTAGGCGGCGATGATGTCCTCGTCGATCCAGCCGGAGTCCCGCGACGGGTCGGCGCAGGCGCGGATCACCTGGTCGAACGCGGTGTCGACGCGCACCTCCATCCGGCGTGCCGATGCCCGGAGGGAGCGCGAGACCTTCAGCCCGTCGAGCGGCAGGATCCCCCGCGGGTCGGGTGACCACCAGAGCATGGGCATCTCCGGGTTTCCGGGCATCGGGAAGAGCCCGTGCCGGTACGCCGAGAGCAGCGTCGAGGGGTCCAGGTCGGCACCGACCCCCACGACCTCGTCGTCGATGTCGTGGAGAGACTCGGGGAAGACCCATCCTGTCGGCGGCGGTTCGGTCGGCACGGGGCCCATCGTGTCACCGGCCCCACGGGGGCCTGTCACAGTGGTGCCCGTCGACCGCCGACGACTGCCGAGGCGCCGGGGCGGGTACGGGACCCCCGTAGGCTGGAGGCGGACGAACCCGGCGCACCGCCGGGCACAGGAGGACAGATGAGCATCGGTGGCTCCTTGGGCAAGGCGGTCGCCCCGCACGTGGGCCGGGTGGCGCCCGACCTGACGGCCGGATTCGTGCACGAGGCGCTCTCCCGCGCCATCAACGGCGTCGGGCCGCTGCCGGGTGCGGCGTACGCCGCGGACAAGCAGCTCGAGGAGCAGGGCGGCGACGTCGACGCCGCGATCCACGAGGTCATCGAGAACCACGTCCGGTACGCCGGGGCGCAGGGCTTCGTGACCAACCTCGGCGGCGTGGTGACCGCAGCTTTCACGATCCCGGCCAACGTCGCGGGTCTCGCCATGCTCCAGGCGCGGATGGTCGCGGGTATCGCCCATCTGCGCGGCTACGACCTCACCGACCCGCGGGTGCGCAACGCCGTGCTGGTCTGCATGCTCGGCGACGACGCGGTCCGCGCGCTGGTCAAGAAGCGGAAGATCCCTGCCCCGCCCATGGCGATCGCCACCGCCCCCGCCCATGACCCCCAGCTCAACAGGCTCGTCGCGGCCGAGGTCGCCGCCGAGCTCCTCTCGAAGGTGGCCGGCAAGCGGGTGGCCACGCATGTCGCGCGTCGGGTTCCCGTCGTCGGGGGTGTTTTCGGCGCCGGCGCCGACGGCTTCGCGACCTGGAAGGTCGGCCGGTACGCAGACCGGGAACTGCTCGGCCGGACCATTCGCTGATCCGAGCGGCGGCGTTTTACGTCCCTTTCACGGGGTCTGCGACCGGGCACTAGTCCATGGGGGCAGGCCCGCAGGTGCCATCCCCGAAGTCGTCATTGTGATGGCCGTTTGGCGATGGTGCCCTTGTGGGGTCACTCCGCGACGACGTCATCACGGGAAACCCAACCATTTCGTGAAGGGGGAGAGTTTGCATGCGAAGAATCAGTGTCATCCTCGCAATGGCAGTAGCTCTCATCGCAAGCAGCTTCATGCTCACGTCGGCCAACGCGCACAACCGTGACGATGGCCGCGACCACCGTGACGGGTGGGACGGCTACCAGTTCCTCTCGGTCACCGAGCAGTTCAAGGACATCGACGTCGGGGACACGGGCCCGAGCCTGGGGGACTACTTCGTCTTCCACGACAAGGTGTACCGCCTCAAGAGGCACCACGACGACGGCCGCCGCGACCGGCACGGCCGCCACAGCCGCAATGTCGGGGTGCTGAACGGGCAGTGCACGACGACGTACCTGACCTCGTCCGAGGGAACCCAGCAGTGCCTGGTCACCGCGTCGTTCCGCGACGGCGACCTGACCATCCAGGGCGTGGTCGACTTCAGCACGACCGAGGAGTCCGGTCCCGATGAGGCGACGCTGGCAGTCACCGGCGGCACCGGCCGCTACTCCGGGGCCGGTGGCGAGGTCCACGTCAAGTTCCTGAGCGACGACAAGACCCTGATCAAGTTCGACCTGAACTGACTCAGGTGCCGCGCAGGCGTTTCGCGGCCCGGCCCATGCGAGCACTCAGCTGCTCGTTCGGGTCGGGCCGGTTCGCTGCCTCCGCGGTCATCGCGACGAGGGCGTCAAGGGCGGCGGCGATCATCTTTCCCTGGTTCGGGTTGTCCGGGTCGGTCCACGTGGAACCTTCCGGCGGCGGCACGGGGCGGAGGTCGTCGACGTCGCCGACGATGTCGATCCCCGACCCTTCAGCCCACTCGATCCAGGTCTCGCTGATCTCCGTGGCCCACGGGTAGAGGTGGGGCGGGAGGGTCGCCTTGGCGCCCTGGCGGTGGGCGAGGTTCCGGTGCACGAGCATCTCCCGCACCAGGGTCGCGTGGTGCTCCTCGCTCAGCCCCTCCTTGACGAGGCGGCGGTTCAGCCGGCGGATCAGGGCGGTCTCGGCGATCCCCATCGAGGGGTTGACCCGCTCACTGTCGCTGGGCGCCCACGCGGGGTCGAGGCCGAAGGCGGTGCAGAACCTGTGCCACAGCTCGTCGGGCGCGCCTCCCGACTGCGGCACGGTGACCAGGTGCACGTGGTCCGGCTCGAGCCCGGCGCTCCAGCGGCCGAGGACCCTGGGGAGGCACTGCGACCTCCAGAACCAGAGGTCGTCGTTCTCCTGCGCGGTGGCCAGGAACTGCTTGAACGTCCAGCGACGGCCCTGCTTGATGCTCTCCTGCCAGAACGCGGGCAGCTGGCGCGCGAGGTCCCGCGCGGAGAAGACCACGTGGACGTCGCTGCCCTCGAGATCGTGCATCGCCTTGGCGACCTTGTCGCGGGGCGCGGCGGCGAGGATCTCGTGGCTGATGACCACGGCCCCCTGCGTCCGGCGCACCTTGCGCATCAGGGCGTCCCAGTAGCCCTCAGCGTGCCCCGCCGGGCCTCCCCAGTCCGCCTCGAGAAGGTCGAGCGCTGCCCGGAAGTGCGTGTGGCCGGGGTCCCGGCCGAGCGGGCCGCGCGGGAAGTGGACGTCGTGCTCGGCGAGGGAGTCGTGGTTCGCGGCCAGCCGGTCCTGGAGGTACGTCGTCCCCGTCTTGGGGGCCCCGATGTGGAGGTAGACGACACGACTCATGCAGGAATTGTGCCCCAGGCCCCGTGGCGGTGGTCAGCCGCCTGCCAGGGCGGTGACGACGCGCGAGGGGCTGGGCCGTCCGAGCTGCTCGGCCATCCACACGCTGGTGGTCACGAGCTTCTCCAGGTCGACCCCGGTCTCGATGCCCAGACCGTCGAGCATCCACACCAGGTCCTCGGTGGCGAGGTTGCCGGTGGCGCTCTCGGCGTACGGGCACCCGCCGAGGCCGCCGGTCGAGGCGTCGAAGGTGGTCACGCCCGCGCGCAGGGCGGCCTGCGTGTTCGACAGCGCCTGCCCGTAGGTGTCGTGGAAGTGCATGGCGAGCCGGCCGTTGCCGAGCCCCGCGCCGTTGAACGCCTCCAGCAGTGCGGTCACGTGCCCCGGCGTGCCGACCCCGATGGTGTCGCCCAGCGAGAGCTGGGAGGCGCCGAGGTCGAAGAGCCGCTTCCCGACCGCGACCACCTGGTCGACGGGCACGTCGCCCTCCCACGGGTCGCCGAAGCACATCGAGACGTACGCGCGCACGTCCATCCCCGCGTCGCGTGCCCGCTGGACGGTCGGCTCGAACATCGCGAACTGCTCGTCCAGGCTGCGGTTGAGGTTCCGCTGCGCGAAGGTCTCGGTGGCGCTGCCGAAGATCGCGATGTGCTGCACGCCCTTCTCGATCGCGCGGTCCAGGCCGCGTTCGTTCGGCACCAGGACGGGCATCGGCACCGCCCGCGGGTCGAACCCGTCGAGGTCGTCGAGCAGGTCGAGCAGGTCGGCGGCGTCGGCGAGCTGGGGAACCCACTTGGGGTGGACGAAGCTGGTCGCCTCCACGATCGGCAGGCCGGCGTCGACGAGGCGGCGGATGAACTCCGCCTTCACCTCGACCGGCACGACGGCGGACTCGTTCTGCAGCCCGTCGCGCGGACCGACCTCGTAGATCGTCACGCGCTCGGGGAGGCTCGGGTCCCGGACCACCTGCGGCTTGCGCATGCTCACTCCTTCGGCTCGACCACGAACAGCGTCGCACCGAGGGCCACCTGGTCCCCGGTGGCGGCGCCGACCTCCGTGACGGTCCCGGCCATCGGCGCCTTGAGGGCGAGCTCCATCTTCATCGCCTCCATGACGCCGAGTGTCTCGCCCTCCGCAACCTCCTGGCCCGCCTCGACGCTCACGCTGAGCACCGTGCCCGGCATCGGTGCGGACACCGTGCCGTCGGAGACGGCGTGGTGGGCGCCCGGCCCGAAGGCGTCGGGGCGCTCGAAGACGTGGGTGCTTCCGCGGTGCGCGACGTCGACGGCGTGGGCGCCGATCCGCACCGCACCTTCGTGGACGAGGTCGTCGATCTCCAGCCGGACGACGCCCGGCTCGGTGGCAATCGCATGGACCGTCCAGGTCCGGTCGCCGGAGGTGACGGAGCCGGTGGGGTCGACGGAGTACACCGAGGTCTCGCCGTCGACGACCAGCTCGACGGGGGTGGGCGCCGCGGGCCCGGCGGACCGCCAGCCGTCGCGTACGCCGAAGGGGGAGTAGTCGCCACCGGCGGATCCGGGCGAGGTGGCCACGGCCCAGGCGGCGAGGACGGCGGACTCCTGGAGACCCTCGGGGCGGACCACGTCCGGGTGCGTGTCGAGGTAGGCGGTGTCGATGGCGCAGTCGCGGAACGCGTCGGAGTCAGCGAGGCCGCGGAGGAAGCCGAGGTTCGTGGTCAGACCCAGGATCGCGGTGTCGTCGAGGGCGGTGACCAGCGCACGGCGGGCGGCCTCACGGGTCGGCCCGTGGACGATGACCTTGCCGAGCATCGGGTCGTAGGAGGAGGAGACGACCTGCCCGGACTCGAGCGCGGCGTCGATGCGCGCCCGCGGCGACCAGCGGACCTGCTCGGCGACGCCGGCCTGCGGGAGGAAGCCGTTGAAGGCGTCCTCGGCGTACACCCGGGCCTCGATCGCGTGCCCGTCGAGCCGGATGTCGTCCTGGGTGAGCGGGAGCGGCTCGCCGGCGGCGACCAGGAGCTGGAGCTGCACGAGGTCGAGGCCGGTCACCAGCTCGGTGACGGGGTGCTCGACCTGGAGGCGCGTGTTCATCTCCAGGAAGAACACCTCCTCGCCGGCGACCAGGAACTCCACGGTGCCGGCGTTGACGTAGCCGACCTCCCGGGAGAGCGCGACCGCGGACTCGGTCAGCACGCGCCGCACCTCGTCGGAGATCGTCGGGGCCGGGGCCTCCTCCAGGACCTTCTGGTGGCGGCGCTGCGTCGAGCAGTCGCGCTCGAAGAGGTGGAGGACGGTGCCGTGGGTGTCGGCGAGCACCTGCACCTCGACGTGGCGGCCGTGCTCGACGTACCGCTCGACGAGGATGGTGTCGTCGCCGAAGGCGCTCGCGGCCTCGCGCTTCGCGGCGGCCAGTGCGTCGGAGAAGTCGGCGGGGTCGCGGACGATGCGCATGCCCTTGCCACCACCGCCGGCCGCGGCCTTCACGAGCAGTGGACCCTGCCAGCTTCGGGGCTCCGCCCCGGGGGCGATGGTCGAGGCGTCCACCTCGTCGCCGCGCAGCTCCGCGGAGGGTACGACGGGCACGCCGGCCGCGATGGCCACGTCCCGGGCGATGTCCTTGCGGCCCATCTTGTCCATCACGTCGGCGCTGGGACCGACGAAGGTCAGCCCGGCCTCCACCACGGCACGGGCGAAGGGCGCGCGCTCGGAGAGGAAGCCGTAGCCGGGGTGGACCGCGTCGGCGCCGGTCCTGCGGGCGGCGTCGATGATCGCGTCGATGTTCAGGTAGGACTGCGAGGCGGCGGTGGGCCCGATGCGGACCGCCGCGTCGGCGGCGCGCACGTGGGGGGCGCCGCGGTCGGCGTCGGAGTACACCGCGACCGTCCGCAGGCCCCGCTCCCGGGCCGCCTTGATGATGCGCAGCGCGATCTCGCCGCGGTTGGCGACGAGCAGCGTGGAGATCGGCTTGGGGTTCGTGGTCATCGCTTGCGTCTCACATCCGGAAGACGCCGTACGACGGCGCGGGGATCGGGGCGTTGGCGGAGGCGGCGAGGCCCATGCCCAGCACGCGGCGGGTGTCGACCGGGTCGATGACGCCGTCGTCCCAGAGCCGGGCGGTGGAGTAGTACGGCGAGCCCTGCTCCTCGTACTGGTCGCGGATCGGGGCCTTGAACGACTCCTCGTCCTCGGCGGACCACTCGCCGCCCTTGCCCTCGATGCCGTCGCGGCGCACCGTCGCGAGCACGGACGCGGCCTGCTCACCACCCATGACGGAGATCCGGGCGTTGGGCCACATCCACAGGAAGCGCGGGTCGTAGGCACGCCCGCACATGCCGTAGTTGCCGGCCCCGAACGAGCCGCCGATCACCACGGTGAACTTGGGTACGACGGAGCAGGCGACCGCGGTGACGAGCTTGGCGCCGTCGCGGGCGATGCCGCCGTTCTCGTACTCCTTGCCGACCATGAACCCGGTGATGTTCTGCAGGAAGACCAGCGGGATGCCGCGCTGGTTGCACAGCTCGATGAAGTGGGCGCCCTTGAGGCTGGACTCGCTGAAGAGGATGCCGTTGTTGGCGACGATCCCGACCGGGTAGCCCCAGACCCGCGCGAAGCCGCACACCAGGGTCTCGCCGTACAGCGCCTTGAACTCGTGGAACCGGGACCCGTCGACGATCCGGCTGATCACCTCGCGCACGTCATACGGCGTGCGCGAGTCGGTCGGCACCACGTCGTACAGACCCTCGGGGTCCTCGACGGGCTCCTCGGGCGGCTGCCTGGCACAGGTGGCCGCGCTGGGCGGGGCGCGCCGTCGAAGGACCGTGGATGGGACTGGCCGCCGAGCGAGGAACGAGCGAGGCTGGATGGGCCGTCGGCGGCGCGCCCAGCCCAGCGCTCCCACCGGGTCCGACCCGCTCGAAGGTGGCGACGATGGAGCGGACGATGGCGAGCGCCTCGGCGTCGTCGGCGGCGAGGTGGTCCACGACGCCGGACTTGCGGGCGTGGACGTCGCCGCCGCCGAGGTCCTCCGCGGTGACGACCTCGCCGGTGGCGGCCTTCACCAGCGGCGGGCCGCCCAGGAAGATCGTGCCCTGATCCTTGACGATGACCGACTCGTCGGACATCGCGGGGACGTAGGCGCCGCCGGCGGTGCAGGAGCCCATGACGGCCGCGACCTGCGGGATGCCCTCGGCGGAGAGGTTGGCCTGGTTGAAGAAGATCCGGCCGAAGTGCTCCTTGTCGGGGAACACCTCGTCCTGCATCGGCAGGAACGCACCGCCCGAGTCGACGAGGTAGATGCAGGGCAGCTTGTTGGCCCGTGCGACCTCCTGCGCCCGCAGGTGCTTCTTCACGGTGACGGGGTAGTAGGTGCCGCCCTTGACGGTGGCGTCGTTGGCGACGATCACGCACTCGCGGCCGCTGACCCGGCCGATGCCGGTGACGATCCCGGCCGAGGGGACCGCGTCGTCGTACATCCCGGTGGCGGCGAGCGGGCTCAGCTCCAGGAACGGGCTCCCCGGGTCGAGCAGCCGGTCCACGCGCTCGCGCGCGAGGAGCTTGCCGCGGCCGATGTGCTTCTCACGAGCCGCCTCGGACCCGCCCTGCCGCGCCCGCGCCTGCCGCTCGCGCAGCTCCTCGACCAGCGTCCGCATCTCTGTCGCGCCCACTACTCACCTCCGTGTCGACCACGCCGATGTTAGCGATCGTTAACAAGGGAGTCCACCGGGGACGCCGCCGCCCCGGCTCAGGCGGTGTAGACCGCCTCCCCGTCGAGGTAGGTCGCGACCACCGACGCCTCCCCGATCTCCTCCGCGGGGTGCGCGAAGGGGTCCCGGTCCAGGACCACGAGGTCCGCGCGCGTCCCCACCTGGAGGTTGCCGGTGTCCTCGCGGTGGTTCACGTACGCCGTGCCGCTGGTGTACGTCGCGAACGCCTGCTCCAGGGTCATCGCCTGTCCCGGGACGAGCGCCCGCGTCGTGGAGTCCGCGCCGGGCGGCCGACGGTTCACCAGGGCGTGGATCGCGTCGATCGGGCTCGGCGTGTTCACCGGCCAGTCGCTCCCTCCCGCCGTGGCGGCGCCGGCGGCGACGATGTCGGCGAAGGGGTACTGCCACGTGCGGCGCTCCTCGTCGAGGTGCGGCTCGAGGAGCGTCACCGCGGGCGTCTGGGCGTTCGCCCACAGACCCTGGAGGTTCGCCACCACGCCGAGCCTCCGGAAGCGGGGCCGGTCCTCGGGCCGGACGAGCTGGAGGTGCGCGATCTGGTGGCGCAGGTCGTTCATCCCGTTGGTACGCCGGGCGTGCTCGACCGCGTCGAGGGCGTCGTGCACGGCCTTGTCGCCGATCGCGTGCACGTGCACCTGGAAACCGGCGGCATCGGCTGCCGCGACAGCCTCCTGGAACTGCTCCTTGCTCAGGAACGACAGCCCGTGCACGCCGCAGGGGCAGGACGACAGGTCGAGGTAGGGCTCGGTGAGCGCCGCGGTCCCGGTCTCGGAGATCCCGTCCGCCATCATCTTCACCGCGCCGGTGTCGAGGCCGTGCCGGGCGAGCTCCTCCCGGCGCGCGACGAGCTCCTCCACCTGCTCCACGCCGCGGTGCCGGTCCCACCACAGGGCGCCCCGGACCCGGCTGACGAGCTCGCCGGAGGACAGCAGGTCGCGGTAGGCCTGCGTCGGGTCGTCGATCCCGGCGTACCCGCCGAGGAGGGCGTCGTGCCAGCCGGTGATGCCGTGGCTGTGCAGGAAGGACTGGGCGTCACGCAGCGCGTCGGCGTACTCCTCCCGCGTCGTGGTGACGTGGTCGCCGACGAGCGCCATCGCCGCCTCGCGCAGCGTGCCCTCGAGGTTGCCGTCCTCACCGCGGAGCATCCACCCGTCGGGTGGGTCCGGGGTCTCGCCGGTGACGCCGGCGATCTCGAGCGCCTTCGTGTTGACCCAGGCGTCGTGGTGGTCGTTGCTGGGCAGGAAGGCCGGGCGGTCGGGGACCAGCGCGTCGAGGTCGGCGACCGAGGGCGCCTGCCCGGAGAAGTCCGCCAGCGACCACCCGCCGCCCCGGAACCACCCGTCGCCCGGGCTGTTCGCGGCGTGGTGCTTGATCGCGTCGAAGTAGTCCTCGCGGGTCGTGCATGCCGACAGGTCGCACCGAGACCGCTCCAGCCCGCCGATCATCGGGTGGAGGTGGGCGTCCTGGAAGCCCGGGGCGAGCAGCCCGCCCGCGAGGTCGACCTCCTCGGCTCCCGCACCGGCGGCCTCCCGGGCCTCATGCTGGGGGCCCACGAAGACGATCCGGTCGTCGTCCGTGACGACCGCCGTCCCGGGGTGGTGTCTCCTGCCGTCGAAGATGCTGCCGTTCACGAAGACCCGTCGGGGCATGCCCTTGCGTCCCACCTCTCGCCACTCGTCACTGTTCCGGCCCCCGTGCACCCGTGTGGTGCCCCGAGCCGCGGGGTTTCACGCGTCGCTCCCGGCCGGAGCCGGACACGTGCGCGGTTTCAGCCCCCGGGAGCATGCCTGGAGGGGCAGGAACTGCTCACGTGCGCCGCGGCGTCCTGGCCGACCCCGCTCGCGGCGTGAAGTGAACGATCGCTAACCGCGGTGCTCTATCGTGACGACATGAGCAGCCGCCGTGAGCAGATCCTCGCGACCGCCGCCGGGCTCTTCGCCGAGCGCGGCTTCCACGGCGTCTCGGTGGCGGACCTCGGCGCGGCGTGCGGGATCTCCGGCCCGGCGCTCTACCGGCACTTCCCGTCCAAGGACGCGATGCTCGCCGAGATGCTGGTCTCGATCAGCGAGGAGCTCCTCGCCGTCGGCCGGGAGCGGGTGCGCGAGGCCGAGGGGCCGCGGGAGGCGCTGCACGCCCTGGTGGACTGGCACATCGACTTCGCGATCGGCAACAAGGCGCTGATCATCGTGCAGGACCGCGACTGGGCCTCCCTGCCCGAGGAGGCTCGGGAGCGGGTCCGCGACCTGCAGCGGCGGTACGTCGAGCTCTGGGTCGACCAGCTGCGCGAGGTCCACCGCGACCTGAGCGCCGAGCGCGCCCGTGCCATGGCGCACGCGGTGTTCGGGCTGCTCAACTCCACGCCCCACAGCGCGCTGGTGTCGGAGGGCGAGATGCGCGCGATGCTCGAGCAGATGGCGCTCGGCGCGCTGGGGCTGGCCAGCGGCTGAGCCGCCTGCCTAAGCGTCTGCCCGCTCGGCACTCCGTGAGCAAACCGCTGTCGCAAGACCGCGACGACGACACTTTGCTCACGGACTACCCGGCGTCGGCGGCGGGCGCGCCCCCGGTGACAGGGGTGGGTCGAGGGGGACGTCAGCCGGCGTTCTTGAGCGCGTCCTGCAGCGCGGCGAGGACCAGCAGCACGTTGTCGGGCCGGGCGTTGTGGCCCATGAGCCCGATCCTCCACACCGTGCTCGCGAACTCCCCGGCACCGGCGCCGATCTCCAGGTCGTGCCGCTCCAGCAGGTAGCGGCGTACGGCGGCCGAGTCGACTCCCTCGGGCACCCGGACCGTGGTCAGCTCGGGCAGGCGGTGGCCCTCGGCGGCGAACAGCTCGAGCCCCATCTCCTGCAGGCCCTGATGCAGCGCCTGCCCGGCCTCGGCGTGGCGGGCCCAGACGCTCTCGAGGCCCTCGTCGAGGATCCGACCCAGCCCGGCGTGGAGGCTCGCGACCATCGCGGTGGGCGCGGTGTGGTGGTAGGTCCGCCCGCCCTTGCCCTCGGCCTCGCCGACGTAGCCGCCGAGCAGCCCCAGGTCGAGGTACCACGACTGCGGCTTCTCGACCCGGCGCTCGAAGGCGCGGTCGTTGATCGTGAACGGCGCGAGCCCCGGTGCGACGCCCAGGCACTTCTGCGTCCCGGCGTAGCCCACGTCGACGCCCCAGTCGTCGGCGCGCAGCTCGATGCCGCCGATCGAGGTGACCGCGTCGACGAGGAGCAGCGCGTCCGGGCGCTGCGCGTCACGGGCCGCACCGAGCGCGGCGATGTCGGAGCGGACACCGGTGGAGGTCTCGGCGTGGACGGCTGCGATGACCTTCGGGCTCGGGTGCGCCTCGACGACCCGCTCCACGTCGACGGGCGTGCCCCACTCGTGCTCGACCGGCACGACCTCGGCTCCGCAGCGGGCGGCGACGTCACACATCCGCTGCCCGAAGAGGCCGTTGACAGCGACCACGACGACGTCGCCCTCGCCGACGGTGTTGACGAAGGACGCCTCCATCCCGGCCGACCCGGTCGCGGACAGCGGCAGGGTGCGCCGGCTCGACGTACCCCAGACTGCGCGGAGGCCGGTCGCAGGTCTCGTCCATGATCCGGAGGAACTCGGGATCGAGGTGGCCGAGCAGCGGCAGGCCGAGGGCGGCGGTGGCCTCCGGGTACGGGTTCGACGGGCCAGGCCCGAAGAGGTGGCGCTCGACGATCGCGTGGGTGTCAGCCATGGTCCCGAACCTACAGAACCGCGCCCGGGTTGAGGATCCCCTCGGGGTCGAGCGCGTCCTTCACCTTCCTGGAGAGCGCCATCACCTCGGGGCCGAGCTGGTCCGGCAGCGCGGCCCGCTTGGTGCGACCCACGCCGTGCTCCCCGGTGATCGTGCCGCCCAGGGAGATCGCCGCGGCCATCACCTCCCCGAACGCCTCGCGGGCACGCGCCGCCCCGGCCTCGTCGGTCGGGTCGAAGACGATGATCGGGTGGGTGTTGCCGTCCCCGGCGTGAGCCACCACCGGGATCTCCACGTCGTACTTCTCGGCGATCTCCGCGACCCGGGCCAACAGGTCCGGCAGCAGCGGCACCGGCGCGCCGACGTCCTCCAGCAGGAGCGACCCGCGCGCCTCGATCGCGGGGAACGCCATCCGGCGGGCGGCCACGAACATCTCGCCCTCCTCGGCCTCGTCGGTCACGAAGACCTCGGTGGCACCCGCGCCCTCGCAGGCCGAGCGCATCACCTCGATCTCGGCGGACCGCGCGGTGGCGGGGGCGTCGGACTGGGCGACCAGAAGCGCGCCGGCCGACCGGTCGAGGCCCATCGGCTTGAAGTCCTCGACGGCGTTGACCGACGCCTGGTCCATCAGCTCCATCATCGACGGCCGCAGGGTCTGCCCCACGGTCACGACCGCCCGCGCTGCGGCGTCGACCGTCGGGAAGGTCGCGACCAGCGTGGACCGGGCTCCCTGCGCGGGGATCAGCCGCAGGATCGGCGCGCGTGACGACGCCGAGCGTGCCCTCGCTGCCCACGAACAGCTTGAGCAGCGACAGCCCGGCGACGTCCTTGATCCGCTTGCCGCCCAGGGTCACGAGGGTGCCGTCGGCGAGCACCACGTCGAGGCCCAGCACGTAGTCGGTGGTCACGCCGTACTTCACGCAGCACAGGCCACCGGCGTTGGTGGCGACGTTGCCGCCGATGGAGCAGATCTCGAACGACGACGGGTCGGGCGGGTACCAGAGCCCGTGCTCGGCAGCAGCGGCCTTCACCTCGACGTTCAGCGCCCCCGGCTCCACGACGGCGACCCGGGTGGCAGTGTCGATCTCGACCGAGCGCATCCGCTCCAGGCTCAGGACGATCCCGCCGTCCACAGCGCTCGACCCGCCCGAGAGGCCGCTGCCCGCACCGCGTGGGACGACCGGGACCCGGTGCCTCGCGGCCCAGCGAACCGCGGCCTGCACCTGCTCGGCGTTCTCGGCACGCACGACCGCGAGGGGCGTGCCTGCGTCCTGGTCCCGGGACCAGTCGAAGCGGTAGTTCTCCAACGTCGCGGGCTCGGTGGTCACCACCCCGGGCGGCAGGGCGTCGGCCAGCTCGTCGAGGCGCGCGTCGCTCATGGGGCCAACCTAGGCGCTCGGGACGGTGTCTGCGACCGGTGCAGCGATGACTTCCCGGGTGCCGCCGGGTCAGAGTGGACGAGCAGGCGACGAGCGCGACGGAGGTCCGCGATGCAGGCACCGAGGATGCTGACCGAGGGGTTCCACTTCCCGGAGTCACCGCGCTGGCACGACGGGCGCTGGTGGGTCTCGGACTGGGCAGCGCACCACGTCGTGACCCTCGACCCGGAGGGGCGCCACGAGGTGGTCGCGGCGCTGCCGTCGTTCCCGCTGTGCTTCGACTTCCTGCCCGCCGGACGCCTGCTCCTGGTCTTCTCGCAGGAAGCGAGGCTGGTACGCCGTGAGGCCGACGGCACGCTCGTCACCCACGCCGACCTGGCCCCCGTCGCGACGACCCCGTGGAACGACATCGTCGTCGACGGCCGCGGGAACGCCTACGTGAACACCATCGGATTCGACTTCCCCGGTGGCGAGTTCGCGCCCGGGAGCATCGTGCTCGCGCGTCCCGACGGGGAGGTGTCGCTGGTCGCGGACGGCCTGGCCTTCCCCAACGGCATGGCCGTCACCCCGGACAACGGGACGCTGGTCGTCGCCGAGTCGTACGGCCACTGCCTCACGGCGTACGACGTGGCCGGCGACGGGACGCTCTCCGGACGGCGGGTCTGGGCCGACCTGGGTGACGCCGCACCGGACGGGATCTGCCTCGACGCCGAGGGCTGCGCCTGGTACGCCGACGTGCCGCACCAGCGCTGCGTACGTGTGCGCGAGGGCGGGGAGGTGCTCGAGACGGTCGGCTTCGACCGGGGGGCCTTCGCGTGCATGCTCGGCGGCGCCGACGGTCGCACCCTGCTCGTCGTCACGAACCGGTGGGCGGGTCCGTCGTCCGTCGAGGCGAACGAGGCCACCGGGCAGGCCTTCACCGTGGCGGCACCGGCCCCGGCGGCCGGATGGCCCGGAGTCGGGGACCGTCAGGCGCCCGCTTCGGCCGCCTCCACGGGAGAACGCTGACGCGCGCCGGTGCGCTCAGCGCCGATCCCGGCGACGATCACGCACACGATTCCGACGAGGGGGAGCAGCCCGGGCACCTGGCCGAGCACGACCAGGCCGATGATCGTCGCGAACGCCGGTTCGAGCGCCATCAGCGTGCCGAAGGCCCCGGTGTTGAGCCGGCGTAGCGCGAGCAGCTCGAGGGTGAACGGGATGACCGGCAGCAGGAGCGCCAGCCCCAGACCGGCGAGGACGACGTCCCAGGTCAGGAGAGGAAGCACGGTCGGTCCCGCGACGGCGGTGGCGACCAGGCCTGCGACCGGCATGGAGACCGCGAGCCCCTGGACCCCGGTGACCTGGTCGCCGACCCGCTGGGTGAGCAGGATGTAGGAGGCCCAGCACGCCGCGGCGCCCAGGGCGAGGGCGACGCCGACCAGGTCGGTCTCGCCGTGCCATGGCTGGGTGAGGAACAGGACGCCCAGTGCGGCCAGGGCTGCGAAAAGCCGGCCACGACCGTGGCTGCGGAGCACGGCCACGCCCAACGGACCGAGGAACTCCAGCGCGCTGGCCGTCCCCATCGGCAGTCGCTCGATGGCCCCCATGAACAGCAGCGTCACCCCGGCGGTGACGACCCCGAGCGCGACGCTGGCCCCGAACGACGAGCGCGTGAACGTGGACGGGCGCGGGCGCAGCACCACCAGCATGATCACGCCGGCCCAGGCCAGCCGCAGCCAGGCGGCGCCGAGGGGGCCCACCTCGTCGAAGAGCCCTACCGCGGCGGCGACCCCGAGCTGCACGGCGAACATCGAGGCCACGGCCATCGACACCCCGGCCCGCGCGCTCGTCCGAGCGGACGCCGCCTCCGTGGCGACCCCGCGCTCCGACCCGGCCCGCTGCTCGGGGACCGCGGACGACGACCCGGCCGCCTGCTGGGCGGCGTACGGGTGGGTGTGCTGGTGGTGGCCGGGGACGGGGACCTGCTGCGCGCTCCGCTGACGTGTCGTGCTCATGCCATCCAGTACGCCACGACACGACCGTTCGCGTCCACGTGAGAGTAATGGACAGATTGTCCACAATCAGTGGACAATCCTGTGGATGGAGACCCGCCGCCTCACCGTGCTGCTCGAGCTGTCACGGCTCGGGTCGATGCGCGAGGTCGCGGAGGAGATGGGGACCACCACCTCGACGGTGTCGCAGCAGATCGCGGCACTGGCCCGCGAGGCGGGGACTGCGCTGGTGGAGCCGGACGGCCGACGGGTGCGCCTCACCCCCGCTGGGCGCCGGCTCGCCGAGCACGCCGTGACGATCCTCGCCGCGGTGGAGGCCGCCCGGCTCGACCTCGACCCCGGCTCCGAGCCCGCGGGCACCGTCCGGGTGGCCGGGTTCGAGACCGCCGTGCGCCGGACGTTGATGCCCGTGATGGACGAGGTCGCGCGGACGCATCCATCGGTACGCATGCTCATCCACGAGCACGAGCCGGGGGAGGCCTACGCCCTGCTCAGGACCGACGACGTCGACCTCGCGCTCACCTACGACTACGACCTGGCCCCGGCCGACTTCGACATGACCCTGGAGTCGACGCCCCTGTGGACGACCCGGTGGAGTCTCGGGGTGCCGGCGAGGGAGACAGGGGTCTCCGGCGACGCCCGGCAGGTCTTCGCACGCTTCGCCGACCGGGACTGGGTCGTCAACTCCCGCAACACCGCCGACGCGGACGTGGTGCGGACGATCGGGTCCATGGCCGGCTTCGAGCCGCGGGTCAGCCACCGCGTCGACAGCCTGGAGCTGGTGCAGGACCTCATCGCGGCCGGGCTCTGCGTGGGCCTGCTGCCCGCCGACCAGCCGACCCGAGCGGGGGTGGTGACGTTGCCGCTGGACGACCCGGAGGTCCGGCTCCGCGCCTACGCGGTGGTCCGTCGAGGACGCTCCGCCTGGCCGCCCCTGGCGATGGTCCTCGCCCGGATCCGGGCGACCCTGGACGAGTGAGCCCGCAGACCGCTCCCGCAGTCGGGAGGGGCCGCCGTACTTTCCGCCGTACTTTCCGGCCTCGCTACCCTCGCGGCATGAGCCTTCTCGACACCCCCCTCGCACGCCTGGACGGCACGCCCGCGACGCTCGGCGAGATCACCGGCGGCACGCCCGCGCTGCTGGTCAACGTCGCCTCCCGGTGCGGACTCACGCCCCAGTACACCGGCCTCGAGCAGCTGCATGGGAAGTACGCCGAGCGCGGGTTCACCGTCGTGGGTCTCCCGTGCAACCAGTTCGGCGCCCAGGAGCCGGGTACGTCGGAGGAGATCGCGGAGTTCTGCTCGGCGACCTACGGCGTGACGTTCCCGATGACGGAGAAGGTGGAGGTCAACGGGGACGGCCGGCACGCGGTCTACGCCGAGCTCGTGGGGACCGCGGACGAGCAGGGGCGCACCGGAGACATCCAGTGGAACTTCGAGAAGTTCCTCGTCGACGGGTCCGGCTCCGTGGTGGCCCGGTTCAGCCCCGGGGTCGAGCCGGACGACTCGCGCCTCGTCGAGGCCGTCGAGAACCTCCTCTGACGCCTGGCGGGCACCCCGACGTGCCTCGCGTGAAGCAAGTCGGTCGCGTCGAGGCCCTGCCGCCGACCATCTTGCTTCATGCGGCACCAGCCGCGGCGCCGGGAGACGCGTGCCGCCAGGCCCGGCCGGCCGATCCGTTCCGAACGCTTGTGCCCAGCCCCTCCCGGTCTGCGTTCGGAACGGAGCCGCGCGAGGGCCGGGAGGTCAGCGCGCCCGGACGATCCGGGCGAGCTCGAAGTGCATCGGGTCGGTGTAGGACCAGTCGCCGCCCCAGGCGAAGCCCCACCGCTTGAAGATCCCGACGACCTGACGGTCCATCTGGCCGACCGTTCCGCGCTGGTTGCCGGGCACGTTGATGTCCACGGCGATGCCCCAGGTGTGCAGGGACAGACCCTTGCTGGGGTCGTGGGCGATGAACCGCGGGACGTAGCAGCCGCCGAACTCGCCGGGGTGGATCCTGTCGGCGAGACCGCGCGCCACCACCTCGCGCAGGGCTCCACGCAGCTGCGGGAGCATCACCCGGTGTCCTGTGACGGCGCCGAGGATCGGGACGGACTCGGTGCGGATGTTCGCGGACACCCACGCCGGGTCGGGTCGCACCGTCCCGTCGTCGTACCAGCGGTAGCTGAACGTCCCCACCGCCGCGGCGAGGGACCCGCCCTCCACCAGCGGCGCGCCGGAGGCCTGTGCCTTGGCGATCCGCTCGACGGCCTTGACCAGCCGCTCGATCTCCTTGACGTCGAGCCCCTGGCTCACGGTGTACTGCGGGCCGACGTCGACCTTCCGGTCGGGCGCGTCGCTGCCCGGGACGGAGCGGGCGAAGCCACCGCCCTCGACCTCACCGGGCTTGCCGGGCTTCTCGCTGCCCGCTTTGCCGCCCTTGCCGCTTCCGCTCTCGCTGCCCGGCCGGGAGCTCGCCGACGGGTCGCTGCTCGCCTCGCCCGCGGGGTCGGAGGCCGGGGGCGAGGACTCGGGCTCGGAGGCACCGGTCGAGGCCTCGCCCGAGAGTGGTTTCGCGTCGGCGGTCACGGTCTTGTCGGCGCAGGCCGCGAGCGGCGTCAGCAGGAGGGGTACGGCGGCCAGGGCGACCCGGCGTCGCAGGGGTGACGCGTACGTCCGACGTACTGTCATCGCCACCCCCCTGCGCGCCGCTGGTCGCGTCGAGACCGGAGCCTCAAGTCTAGGTCGCCCGGCCGTCCGGCCTCACCAGATCCGGACGCGCTCTTCCGGGTCGAGCCACAGGCCGTCCCCCGGCGCGGTGCCGAACGCCTCGTGGAACTCGTCGAGGTTGCGCACGATGTTGGCGCGGAACTCCGCCGGGCTGTGCGGGTCGATGGTGAGGAACTGCTGAGCCTGCTCCTTGCGGCGCTTGGTGCGCCACACGTGCGCCCAGTTCAGGAAGACCCGCTGGGACCCGGTGAGGCCGTCCTCCTCGGGAACCTGCTGGTCGCCGAGGCTGATCAGGTATGCCTTGTGGGCGATGGTGAGTCCGCCGAGGTCGCCGATGTTCTCGCCGACGGTGAGGGCTCCGTTGACGTTCTCGCCGGGGAGGTCGCGGGGCTCGAAGGCGTTGTACTGCTCGATGAGCTTGTCCGCGCGCTCCTGGAACGCCGCACGGTCGGCCTCGGTCCACCACTCGTTGAGGTTGCCGAGCCCGTCGTACTGCGAACCCTGGTCGTCGAAGCCGTGACCGATCTCGTGGCCGATGACCGCACCGATGCCGCCGTAGTTCTCGGCCGCGTCCGCCTCGGGGTCGAAGAACGGCTTCTGCAGGATGCCCGCCGGGAAGCAGATCTCGTTGGTGCCCGGGTTGTAGTAGGCGTTGACCGTCTGGGGGAGCATGAACCACTCGTCGCGGTCGACCGGGGAGCCGATCTTGTTCAGCTCACGGTCGGTCTCGAAGGCAGCGGCAGCCTCGACGTTGAACATCAGGTCGTCGCTGCGGACCTCGAGCGCGGAGTAGTCGCGGAACTTCTTCGGGTAGCCGATCTTCGGGTTGAAGGTCTCGAGCTTCGCGAACGCCCGCTCCTTGGTCTCCTCACCCATCCAGTCGAGCGTGGCGATGTTGCGGCGGTAGGCCTCGATCAGGTTGGCCACGAGCTCGTCCATGAGCGCCTTGGAGGTCGGCGGGAAGTGCCGCGCGACGTACTCCTCGCCGACGGCCTCGCCGAGCGCCCCCTCGACCAGGGAGACGCCGCGCTTCCAGCGGGCCCGCAGCTCGGGCGTGCCGTTGAGGGTGCGGCCGTAGAAGTCGAAGTTCTCCTCGACGAACGCCGAGGGGAGGTACGCCGAGGCGCGGCGGATGACGCGGGCCGCGAGCCACTCGCGCCACTGCTCGACCGGGATCTCCACGAGCGCGGTCGAGAGGTGCTGGAGGTAGCTCGGCTGACGGACCACCGTCTCGTCGAGCACGACCTCGGTCGCGCCGAGCCCGCGGACCCAGGAGTCCCAGTCGACGTTGGGCGCGAGCGCGGTGAGCTCGTCGCGGGAGGTGAGGTTGTAGGTCTTGATGACGTCACGGGTGTCGGCGCGCTCCCAGTGGCCGGCAGCGAGCCGGGTCTCGACGTCGAGGACGGTGCGGGCGGCCTGCTCGGCGTCGGCGCGGTCGACGAGCGCGAACATCCGGGTCATGTGGGCGAGGTACTTGTCGCGGATCTCGGCGAACTTGTCCTCGCGGTAGTACGACTCGTCCGGGAGCCCGAGGCCGCCCTGGAGGACGTTGAGGAGGTAGCGCTCGGAGTTGCGGTCGTCGGTGTCGACGTAGCTGCCGAAGAGACCGGACCCGCCGAGGCGCTCGAGCTCACCGACGAAGTGGAGCAGCTCCGTCGTGTCGGCGACCTTGGCGGCGTCGGCGAGCATGTCGGTGATCGGCTGGACGCCCAGCGCCTCGATGCGCTCCTCGTCCATGAAGCTGGCGAAGAGGTCGCCGATCTTCGTGCCGTTCTCACCGGCGATCCGGCCGGCGGCCGCGTCCTCGATGATCTCGCGGACCCGCTCCTCGGACTGGTCGGCCAGCTTGACGAACGGACCCCAGGCGGACCGGTCGGAGGGGATCTCCGCGGTGTCCAGCCAGGCGCCGTTCACATGGCCGAAGAGGTCGTCCTGGGGGCGGATTTCGGGGTTCATGCCGTCGCGGGCGTCGTCGAGGATCGTCACCCGGCCCACCCTAGCCCTGGGTCGGTGGCGAGGCAGGAGGTTCGGGGGTGTGCCTGTGGACGGGGTGCCCCGGAGGACGCCCCGCCCACGGTCGCTGCGTCTGCTCAGACCATCTCGGGAACGTCGAGGTGGGCGTGGACCAGCTCGAGCTCGCGTACGGAGAGCACCTCGGCGCCGGCCTCGCCCGCGGACCGCGCCCGGATCGCCTCGGCGGCGGCCCGGCTGTCCTCCATCGCCTCGCGACTGTCGAAGGCGACCGTGCTGACCCCGCGACCCGTCTCGCGGTTCACCAGGAGGCTGGCGCTGCAGAACCCGGGCAGCTGCTCGACCGCCGGCAGCACGCCGTGCTTCCAGAGGTCGATGGCGCGGTCCCCGTCGGCAGGGTCGACCTTGCTCCAGGTGGTCCGGACGCAGGCGGCGTCGCCGGCCCGGTGGTCACGGTGCATCACGGCCACCTCCCACTCCTCGACCTCGGTGGAGTCGGAGCCGAAGACGGAGGCGGCGCGCTCGCGCAACGCCATGACCCGGTCCGCGCTGGCGGCAAGAGCTTCCGCGGAGTCGTAGGAAGCGGTGACGATGCACAGTCCGCTGTCGCGGTCGGCGATCAGGGAGGCGCCCACGAAGCCGTCGATCCCTCGGAGAGCCGGCATCACCTCGTCGCGGAAGTAGGCGATGCCTCCGTCGAGGGAGCCCGGGCGTGCGGTGAGCATGGTGGAGCGTGCGTACACGATCTACCCCTTTCGGGCGGAGGCGGCGCCCCGCTGGCGCCACCGGTCCTCTCACGTTTCTCCGAGGCAGCCTCGGGGGCAATAGTCATTCCCGTCGGGGCTAGCCCGGGCCCGGGGGCGCACGTCGTACCGCGTGGTCTTGCGGGCCTCGGGTAGAACGGAGGCATGAGCGAGACCGCAGAGGTGACGATCCAGGACAACCCGGAGAAGCGTCGCTACGAGGCGTCCACCGAGTCAGGCGTCGTGGCCGGCTTCGCGGAGTACCACGACCGCGGCGACCTGCGGATCTTCCTGCACACCGAGGTCGACGACGCCTTCGAGGGGCAGGGCGTGGGGTCCACGCTGGCCCGCGGCGTGCTCGACGACGTCCGGGCCCGTGGCATGGCGTACCGGATCAAGTGCCCGTTCATCAGGGACTTCGTGGAGCGGCACCCGGAGTACGCCGACGGCCAGGCCTGACCCCCGCCCGGGCGTCAGCCCAGGGTGAGCACGAGCTTGCCGGTGGCCCGCCGCTCGGCCATGTCCGTCAGGGCCGTGCGCACGTCCTCGACGGGGTACGTCGTGCCGATCGGCGGGGCGATCGTGCCCGACTCCATCATCGGCACCAGCTCGTCCCACTGTCGGCGCATGAAGCCGGGTCGCACCATCGCGTGGGCGCCCCAGCCGACGCCGCGGACGTCGATGTTGTTCAGCAGCAGGCGGTTCACCTTGACCTCCGGGATCGCTCCGGCGGTGAACCCGACGACGAGCAGCCTGCCGAGCGGCGCGAGGGCGCGCAGCGAGTCGGTCATCAGGTCGCCGCCCACGACGTCGAGGACGACGTCCACGCCCTTGCCGCCGGTCAGCTCCTTCACGGCGGCGAGGAACCCGTCGACGAGGACGGCCTCGTCGGCCCCGGCCGCCCTCGCCACCTGGGCCTTCTCCTCGGTCGACACCACGGCGATCACCCGCGCGCCGTACCCCTTCGCCACCTGGATGGTCGCGGTGCCGACGCCGCCGGCGGCGCCGTGGACGAGGACGGTCTCGCCCTGCTGGAGGTGGCCGCGGGTGGCGAGCGCGAACTGCGCCGTCAGGTAGTTCATCGGGAGCGCCGCGCCCTGCTCGAAGCTCATCGCGTCGGGCAGCGGGAACACGCTGTCGGGGCCGAGCGCCACGACGTCCGCGCCGCCGCCGTACGGCAGGACGCAGGCGACCCGGTCCCCGGCGGAGAAGCCGGAGCCCTCGGGCGCCTCGCGGACCACGCCGGCGAAGTCGACGCCGAGCTGGAACGGCGTCTCGGGCTTGAGCTGGTACTGCCCGGCGGAGAGCAGCAGGTCGGGGAAGCTGACGCCCACCGCACGGACGTCGACGAGCACCTGGCCCTCCCCGGCCGTGGGCTCGGGCACCTCGACGAGGTCGACCCCGGAGGGGCCCTCGAGCCGGACCACCTGGACAGCGCGCATGCAAGCTCCTCAGCAGATCGGGTGTGCCCCGAGTATGTCGCGGCGCCACCCCCGCGGTACGCCGGGGTCTCGGCGGCCGGGACGGCGTCGACCGCCCCTGCGCAGCAGGCCCCCGGCACGCCGCAGGACGTGCCGACCCGGACGAAGGGGCCAGAGCGACCCATCCCGGACGGGCACCGCGCCGAACCGCAGGGCATGGGTACGAGACGGAAGGTCAGGACGCATCCCCTCCTCGCGCCCCGGGTCGCCGGGGGCCTCGCGGGGCTGCTCGCCGGCGCGGCCGCAGTGGCCGTCTCCGAGGCGGTGGCCGCCCTCCTCACGGGCGTGACCTCGCCCCTGCTCTCCGTCGCGAACCGTGCCGTGGACGCCGCACCTCGCCCGGTGAAGGAGTGGGCGATCGAGACCTTCGGGAGCGCCGACAAGCCGGTGCTCGTCACCGGGGTCGTGGTCACGGTCGCCGCGCTCGCGGTCCTGGCCGGCGTCGTGGGTGCGACCCGCCCGCGTCGTGCGGTCGGCGCGTTCCTCGGGCTCAGCGCGGTGGCCGCGGCGGCTGCGCTCACCGACCGGGCGTCCACGGCCGGCCCGCTGCTGCGACTCCTCCCCGTCCTGGGCCTGGTCCTCGCCGGAACGGTCGCCCTGGCGCTGCTGCTCCGACCGCTCCAGGTCCGAGCCGTCGAGCCGGCCCGGTCCGGGGAGCGCGGGGGCTCCCGGAGCCGAGGCACCTCCGCAGCGGCCTCGCTCCGAGCGGGTCCGGCCGGCCGGGCGCGTGACAGCGTCGAGCGGCGTCCCGGGGGACGACCTGCCGGACGACTTCGACCGGAGGTCCTTCCTGCGGAGCGTGCTGGTCGTCGGGGCGGTCGCGGCCGGAGGAGGTGCCATCGCCCGCGTGTACGGCGGACCCGAGGCCGCCGCGGCGCGCGCCGGCCTCGCCGTACCCACGCCGACCTCGGCCGCCCCTGAGCTCGCCGGGAGCATGACCCTCGACGTCCCGGGCATCACGCCGTACCTGACGTCCAACCGCGACTTCTACCGCGTGGACACCGCGCTCCGCGTCCCCGACGTACCGGTCGACACCTGGCGCCTGCGGGTGCACGGCATGGTGGAGCGCGAGCTCGACCTCTCCTTCGAGGACCTGGTCTCGCGCCGGCTCGTCGAGCGCCGCATCACGATGACCTGCGTGTCGAACCCCGTCGGCGGGGAGTACGCCGGGAACGCGACCTGGATCGGCGTCCCGGTCCGCGACCTCCTGCGCGAGGCCGGGGTGAAGCCCGGCGCGGACGCGGTGAAGTCCACGAGCGCCGACGACTTCACGGCCGGGACGCCGCTGGACGTGCTGGACGACGACGGCCGGGACGCGATCCTCGCCGTCGCGATGAACGGCGAGCCGCTGCCCCTCGAGCACGGCTTCCCGGTCCGCATGGTCACCCCCGGCCTCTACGGGTACGTGTCGGCGACCAAGTGGCTCGTGGACCTGGAGGTCACGCGCTTCGCGGACTTCACGGCGTACTGGACCTCGCGGGGGTACGCCGCCCAGGCCCCGATCAAGACCTCCTCGCGCATCGACGTGCCGCGGTCGTTCGCCCGCGTGAAGCCCGGGCGGACGCCCGTCGCGGGCGTCGCCTGGTCGCAGGACCGCGGCATCGACACCGTCGAGGTCCGGGTCGACGAGGGACCGTGGCAGCGGGCGCGGCTCGCGGACCAGGACAACGTCGACACCTGGCGCCAGTGGGTGTGGGACTGGGAGGCGACACCGGGCAACCACGTCCTGGAGGTCCGGGCCACCGACGCCACGGGCTCCACCCAGACGGCCGAGCGCGCCTCGATCGCCCCCGACGGGGCAACGGGGTGGCACAAGGTGAACGTGACCGTCACCGGCTGAGGCGGCTACTCCAGGGCCAGCAGGCGGTGCACCTCGATCGGCTCGCTCTTGCCCTTGAGCTCGAGCGCCCCGATCGGCTCGGTGCGGGCCGCCGGGAGCAGCCGCTTGGTGCCCGGACCGATGGCGACGCCGCCCACGGGCGCCCTGCCCTCGATGCGGGACGCGGTGTTGACGGTGTCGCCGATGACGGTGTGGGTGCGCCCGCCCTCGGTGCCCAGCAGGCTGACCGCGACGGGCCCGCTGTCGATGCCGACCCGGAAGCGCGGCCACTCCGGGTGCGCCTCCTTCACCGCCGCCGTCGCCTTCTGGAGCGCGAGGCCGGCAGCGGCTGCCCGGCGGGCGTGGTCGGGCTGGTCGCCCCGCTTGTTGAAGGTGACCATCAGGGCGTCGCCGATGATCCGGTCCACGTCGCCGCCGTGCTGACGGACGACAGGCGGCACCGCCACGTCGAAGTAGGCGTTGAGCATCGCGGTCACCTCGGTGGGCGGGTGCTGCTCGGAGAAGGTGGTGAACCCCTGCAGGTCGGCGAAGAGGACGCTCATCTCGCGCGTCCCCGAGGTCGTGTCGGGGAGGTACAGGGGCGAGAACCGCTCCTCGTGCCACTGTGCCCGGGCCCCGCCGGCGACGAGCAGGTAGGCGGCCAGCAGGAGCAGGTGCCACTCCCACCACGACAGCGCCCAGTTCCGGGCGAACACGACGGCGACCATCGCCTCGGCGAGCAGCACGAACGCCGCGAGCATGCTCAGCAGCATCAGGGACGGCCGGGCTACCCAGAGCAGGCCGTACCGGACCGCGGCCACGGCGTACAGCGCGATGGCGGGGAGGGCGAGCGCCGCCAGCACGCCGCTCGCCCGTTCCGGGACCGCCTCACCGCCCAGGGGCGGCACTCCTGTCAGCGACGCGACCGCCCACGCGACCATCAGCGCCAGCAGGACCCGGCGCGCCCAGCGCCCGTACCTGACGGCGTCGACCGCACGCTCGCCGGACAGGTCCAGCCCCGAGAGCGCCGCGAACGCCGACCCGATCGCGATGCCCACCGGGGTCGCCACGACGAACCCCGCGTTGGAGTCCTCGAGCAGGACGCCCGGGGTGGCGAGCGCGTGCAGGCCGAGGAAGCCGGCCGAGGACAGGAACGCCAGCGAGACCAGCAGCACCCGGGCGTCCCCGCGGCGCACCGCGGCCGTGCCGGTGGCCCAGGCGAGCACGGCGCTCAGAGCCCCCGTGCCCAGCACCAGCCAGAAGTGCGAGGGGTGGTGCTCCCAGTGCACGTCCAGGGTGGGCACGCCCATCAGCAGGAGGAACCCGGCGAGCGGCAGCAGCAGGGCGACAGCACCCGCGGCCACGGCGCCGGGCGACAAGTCGCGCGGGACGGCCGCGACGGAGCGGTCAGCCATCACGCACCTTCAGGTGCTCGTGCACCTGGGCGACCACGACGGAGCCCTCGCCGACCGCGGAGGCCACCCGCTTGACGGACCCGCTCCGGACGTCGCCGACGGCGAACAGGCCCGGCACCGAGCTCTCGTAGGGCTGCCGCCCGCGCACGGTCGCAGCCCCGCTGCCCGCATCCCCGGCCGCGTCCGCCTCGAGCGCCGCTGCACCGGTGAGCACGAAGCCGTGGGAGTCCCGCGCCAGGGGCGGCAGCCACTCCGTGCGCGGCTCCGCGCCGATCATCACGAAGAGGCCGTCCGCGCGGAGCTCCTCCTCGGCGCCGGTCACCCGGCTCCGTACGGTGACGGCCCGGAGCCGGCCCTCGCCCGAGCCACCCACGACCTCGCTGGAGTGGCGTACGTCGATGACGTCGCTCGCGGCGATGACGTCCACGAGGTAGCTCGACATGCTCTCGGCGAGCGTCTCCCCCCGTACGACGAGGGTCACCCGCGCGCAGTACCGGGCGAGGTGCTGGACCGCCTGGCCCGCGGAGTTCCCGCCACCGACCACCACGGCGTGCAGCCCCTCGAGCGCATGCGCCTCGGACACGCTGGCGCCGTAGTAGACGCCGGCACCGACCAGGGCCTCCAGCTCGGGCACGCCGAGGCGCCGGTAGGACACACCCGAGGACAGCACCACCGCCCGGGCCGTCACCTCGCCCACGCCGGAGATCTCCGCCACGAACCGGTCGCCCCGCCGCTCCAGCCTGGCGACCTCGCGCATGAGCACGAAGTGCGCCCCGAAGACCCACGCCTGCTGGTAGCCGCGCTGCGCGAGCTCCGACCCGCTGATGCCGCGGGAGAAGCCCAGGTAGTTCCGGATCAGCGAGCTGCTGCCCGCCTGGCCGCCGATGGACTCGCGCTCCACCACCAGCGTGCGCAGGCCCTCCGACGACCCGTAGACCGCGCTCGCCAGCCCGGCCGGCCCCGCCCCCACGACCAGGAGGTCGAAGTCGCGGTCCTCGCTGGTCAGGTTCGTGTGGACGCCCCACGCCTCGGCGATGTCGGTGTCCGTCGGGTTGCGCAGCACCTTGTTCCGCAGCGCCGGCATCCACACGAGCACCTCACCGGCGGCGAGCTCCTCCCCGAGCCCGCGCAGCACTGCGTCGCCCTGTGCCGACTCGGCGTCGCGGAAGGAGCTTGGGATGCCGTTGCGCCAGAGGAGGCTGCGGATCGTGTGCCCGCGTGGGGTCGCCATCGCCGAGACGACGACCACCTCGCGGAGGTTCTCGGTGTCGCTGCGCGACCACTCGGTGACGAACTCGGCCACCGTCCGGTGGAACAGCTCGTCCCGGCGCACCCACGGCTTGAGCACGTAGTAGCTGATGTCGCCCACGGCCATCGCGGTCAGGATCGCGGCCGCCTTCTCCCGCTCCGCCCAGGCTCCCCAGTCGATGAGCAGGGCGCGTCGCGCGTCGGGGTGCAGCGACCTGGCCTCGTTCAGGACCCCGCTTCGCTCCTCGGCCGGCAGGTCGGCGTCGACGAGGACGACCGCCACCCGCTGGCCGAGCTCGTGGGCCCGGTCCAGGGCGTGCAGCGCGTCCTCGGCGGTCAGCTCACCGCGGACGCGGTAGTCGCCGCCGAAGCTCCGCTCGAGCTCACCCTCGATGCGGTCGAGGGCATCCGGATCCGGGTCCACCGCCAGGAGCATCGGGCGCGTGGACGGGGAGAAGGTGGGCTCGCCCCCTGCCATGCCTCCGACAGTAGGACCGACCGCGGACGGCGTACCAGGCCACATTCGGGTCAGGAAAACGCATGCCACAAAGACCAATCCGGGTCACAACGGACGCCGAACACCCCATGAAACAAGGCGGAACGCCGGCTCGCCTCACTGAACGAACGCACGACCCAACCGAAAGGGACAGCATCATGCGCTCCATCAGAAAGGTCGCGATCGCCATCGCGGCAGCCTCCGCCCTGACGATGACGGCCGCCTGTGGGGCCGACGAGGGTACGAACGAGGACTCCACGAACGCCTCCGCCGAGCAGACCCCGATGGACGACCAGTCCGGTGAGGCCATGGAGGACTCGGCCGATCCCGCTGCCGACCTGGTGGGTCCCGGCTGCGCCGACTACGCGGAGCAGGTGCCGGACGGCGCCGGGTCGGTCGAGGGCATGGCCCAGGACCCCGTCGCGGTGGCTGCCAGCAACAACCCGCTGCTGACCACGCTGGTCAAGGCGGTCTCCGGCCAGCTCAACCCGAAGGTCGACCTGGTCGACACCCTCAACGGTGACGAGTTCACCGTCTTCGCCCCCGTGGACGACGCGTTCGCGAAGCTTCCGGAGGCGACCGTGAACTCCCTGACGAAGCCCAAGAACGCCGACACCCTGACCTCGGTGCTCACCTACCACGTCGTTCCCGGCCAGATCTCCCCGTCGGACATCACCGGCGAGCAGACCACGGTCGAGGGCGAGACCGTGAAGGTGACCGGTTCGGGCGACAACCTCATGGTCAACGACGCCAACGTCATCTGCGGCGGCGTCAAGACGGCCAACGCGACCGTCTACCTCATCGACTCGGTGCTGATGCCGTCGATGTGACCTCCTCGGTCCCTGCGTGTGGCCCCCGGCTCCGGCCGGGGGCCACGCGCACGTCCGGGCGGGGGCGCGGACGTCCGGGCGGGGGCGCACACGTCCGGGCGGGGGGGTGCGCACGTCCGGACGGGTACGGCGGGTCGGGCGCGGCTCCGGCGCGTGGCTCCCGGGCGCGGCTCCGGCGCGTGGCTCCCGGCGCGTGGCTCCCGGGCGTGGTTCCGCCTGTCGTGGGTACCCCAGGGCATGAACGCATCCCAGGACAGGTCCGCCCCCGGGCCCGAGGAGCGCCCCGACGCAGAGCGGGACCTGGCCGAGCACGAGCGGCCGAGCCACGAGAAGCCGGAGACCGGGCTGATCTCCGACGAGGAGCTCCCCGACGACCTCCGACCCTCCGACGACAACCCGCTGGCGAAGGACCCCGACGACGAGGACGGCACCGACGGATCCGGGGACGGTGGGGCCGGCGCGAAGATCGAGGGGATGCCCGACATGGGCGGCCCCGGCACGCCTGCCTGACCCGCACCGGCGCCCCTCGTGGCCCCGGTATGGTTCCCGGCATGGCAGGTCACCGGGGTCGGCGCAAGCGCATGAGCTGGTGGCAGGAGACCTTGCTCCTCCTCGTCCTCGCGCTGGCTGCCTCCATCGTGGTCAAGGCCTTCTTCGTCCAGATGTTCTTCGTGCCCTCGGCCTCCATGCACCCCACGCTCATCGAGAACGACCGGATCCTCGTCGAGAAGATGTCGCTGTGGGACGGCACCGTCGAACGCGGCGATGTCGTGGTCTTCAAGGACCCGGGCGGCTGGCTGGGGGCCACCCCCGAGCCCACCGGCTTCCAGGACGTGCTGTCGGTGATGGGCCTCTACCCCGAGGGTGGTCACCTCGTGAAGCGGGTGGTCGGCCTGCCCGGTGAGGAGGTCGTCTGCTGCGACAGGCGGGGCCGCATCACCGTCGACGGTGAGCCGCTCGAGGAGCGCTCGTACCTCCCCAAGGGGACGGTCCCCTCGACCAAGCAGTTCGACGTCAAGGTCCCCGACGACGCGATCTGGGTGATGGGGGACAACCGCTCCAACAGCCAGGACTCCCGGTTCCACATGAGCGACCCCGGCCGAGGGACGGTCCCGGTCGACGACGTGGTCGGCAAGGTCTGGGCGATCGTCTGGCCGTTCGACCGTTTCGAGGTGCTGCCGACGCCGGACGCCCTGGAGTCGGCCGCGAGCTGACCGCTGCCCCGGTGTCTTGATCCGTGGACCTGCGCGGGAGTTCCACGCCCTCGCTGGGGTACAAAGGCGGGCCGACAGTCCTGTCTAGACCGGAGGCACCCCGATGAGCGCGGCAGAACCGGCGCCGAGAACCACGGCGTCCAGCAAGGACCGTACCCACTACCTCTACCTCGCGGTGATCGCAGCCGTCCTGCTCGGCGTCGCCGTCGGGTTCCTCGCCCCCGGCGTGGCCGTCGAGCTCAAGCCGCTGGGGTCGGCCTTCGTGGCCCTGATCAAGATGATGATCCAGCCGGTCATCTTCTGCACGATCGTGCTCGGCGTCGGCTCCGTGCGGAACGCCGCCAGCGTCGGCAAGGTCGGCGGCCTGGCGCTGGGCTACTTCCTGGTGATGTCCACGGTGGCCCTCGGCATCGGCCTCGTGGTCGGCAACGTGCTCCACCCCGGCTCGGGGCTGCACCTGAGCGAGGAGCTGGCGAAGAGCGGCCAGGAGCAGGCGGGGGGCGGCGAGTCCACGACCGACTTCCTGATCGGCATCATCCCGACGTCGCTGTTCTCCTCCCTCACCTCGGGCGAGATCCTCCAGACGCTCCTGGTCGCGCTGCTCGTGGGCTTCGCCGTCCAGCTGATGGGTCGCCAGGGCGAGCCGGTGCTGCGCGGGGTCGAGCACCTCCAGCGCGTGGTCTTCCGCGTGCTCGCCATGATCATGTGGGCCGCCCCCGTGGGCGCGTTCGGCGCGATCGCCGCGGTGGTCGGCGAGACCGGTGTGGACGCCCTGAAGAGCCTGGCGGTGATCATGCTGGGCTTCTACGCGACCTGCATCGTGTTCGTGTTCGTGGTCCTGGGCAGCCTGCTGAGGCTCGCCACCGGCGTCAACATCTTCTCGCTCTTCCGCTACCTGGGCCGCGAGTTCCTGCTGATCCTGTCGACCTCGTCGTCGGAGTCGGCCCTCCCGCGGCTGATCGCGAAGATGGAGCATGCCGGCGTCGACCGCCCGACCGTCGGCGTCGTGGTCCCGACCGGCTACTCGTTCAACCTCGACGGCACGGCGATCTACCTGACGATGGCGTCGCTCTTCATCGCCTCCGCCATGGGCGACCCGCTGAGCGTCTCGGAGCAGATCTCGTTGCTGGTCTTCATGGTCATCGCCTCCAAGGGCGCTGCCGGGGTCACGGGCGCCGGGCTCGCCACCCTGGCCGGCGGGCTGGCCTCGCACCGACCCGAGCTGCTCGACGGGGTCGGGCTCATCGTCGGCATCGACCGGTTCATGTCCGAGGCCCGCGCCCTGACGAACTTCGCCGGCAACTCGGTCGCCACCGTGCTGGTCGGCTCGTGGACCGGCGGGCTCGACCGCGAGCGCATGGGCCGAGTGCTCGCCGGCGAGGAGCCGTTCGACGAGGCCACGATGGTCGGGGACGACGTACCCGCCGACCAGGCGGAGGCCGAGGTCGCCGCCGGCGAGCGGGAGCTCGAGGAGGCCGGCCGCCGCTGAGCACGACCGGACCTCGACGGCCCGGGCTCCGCCTCGCGGGGTCCGGGCCGCGCTGTGTCACCGGGGCCGGGCTGGGTCACCCGGGGTCACCCCGGGTGCCTGGGGGTCACTCCGGCTGGTTGTCGAGGGGGCCGCCGACCTTGAACGGCGTCGTGTAGCCCTCGTACATCAGGTGGGCGACCAGTCCCTCCGTCGCGTGCGGGAGGTTGTGGCAGTGGTCCATCCAGACGCCGGGGTTGTCGGCCTTGAACGCGATCACGTAGCTCTCCCCGTCCCGGACGTTGAGCGAGTCCACCCACCACGGGCTGCCCGTCGACGGCACGCCGTCCCGGCTCACCACGAGAGCGTGGTGGCCGTGCAGGTGCATCGGGTGGACCTCGCCGCTGTGGTTGACGATCCGCATCGTCGCCACGTCACCGGTGCGGACGGTGTACATCGGGACGTCGGGCCACAGGTGCCCGTTGATGGTCCACCAGATCCCGGGCATCCCGTCGTGGAAGCCCGGCCGGCGCCCGATGTCGTAGTCGAACCGGCGGTCCGCCCGGGACGGGTCGATGCCGGTGGGCGCGGGGCTGCCGTAGGTGAGGAGGTCCACGAACGTGGTCGGCTGCGTCTCCGGCGCCACGGCGCTCGCCTGGGAGCCGAGGACGATCGCGTTGCCGCCCAGCTCGACGCGCGCACCTCCCTCCGGCACCACGACCTCGAGGTCGGCGCGGGCGCCCGCCGTCACGACGAGCCCCTTGTCGGCGACGACGCGGGGGTCGTTGAGGTCCGTGCCGTCCACCGCGAGCACCCGGTAGTCCGCGCCGCTGACCCAGGTCGTCATCGGGCCGTTGTCCGTGTTGACCAGGCGGACGCGAGCGACGGTGCCAGGCTTTGCCGGGACGACGACGTCGCCGACCTTCCCGTTGACGGTCCGCTGACCGTCGTACATGTGCACGACCGCCTCCACGTCGACATCGCTCCCGGCTGACGCAGCGCTCGCCCGCCCGGGCGCCGGCTCGACGACCACCGCCCCGAACAGGCCCTGCCGCACCTGCACGTGCGAGACCTGGTGGGAGTGGTACCAGTAGGTGCCGGCCTGGCCGGCGACGAAGCGGTAGGTGTGGCTCTCGCCCTCGGCGACGGCGTCCTGGGTGACTCCCGCGACCCCGTCCTCGGCGTTCGGCACGTCGATGCCGTGCCAGTGCAGGGTGATCCCGTCCGGGATGTTCGCGTTGGTCAGGTGTACCTCCACGAGGTCGCCCTGCACCGCTCGCAGCGTGGGTCCCGGGGACGAACCGTTGAGGGTGTAGCCCTCCACCTCACGACCCGAGCCGAGCGTGAAGCGCTCCTGCCGGGCGGTGAGTTCGAGCCGTACGTCGGGAGCTCGTGTGGACTGCTCCACGAGGGTGTCGATGCCCACCGCGTCACCGTGGGCCGCCCCGTCGCCGTGGCCCGCCGCGTGGTGGTGGCCTCCCGCCGCCAGGGCGAGACCAGGGCCGCCCCCGAGCTCGGGGTAGCCCATGTCCATCACGGAGTACTCGTCCGGGACGAGGCTCGACCACCACATCCAGCCGAGCGGTACGACGAGCGCGGCCGTCGCGAGGCAGGCCAGGAGCAGACGGACCCGACTGCTCATGACCCCGCCCCGCGACTAGAGGGAACCGACCGACGACTCAGACGCGCTCGGGCTCGCCTGCCTCCGTCGAGACGGAAGGCGTCCCACGCCCCTCACGGGCGCGTACGCCGGTGTAGACGGCCAACGAGAACAGGATCAGTGCGTTGATCCCGTGCAGCATGCCGAGGATGGCGACCTCGTGGCCGAAGAGGCCGAGCGTCACCTGGACCACGACCGCCAGCAGCACCAGGCCGGCCCACATCACGCCGCCGGGCACCTTGGCGAAGAAGGAGACGATCAGCAGGATCAGCGCCAGGGCCGGGATGATCATCATCCCGTTCGTGCCATGGACGAAGAAGCCCACCATCTCCGGGAAGAGCGACTCCTCGCTCTCGAATGCGGCCTTGTCCAGGACGCCGCCGTCCTGGTCGACGTAGATCCCGAGACCCGCGATCGCGTAGACCATGAACGCCGCCTGGACCACGACCTCGATCCCGATCAGCCAGGCCAGCCACCGATAGGCAGTTCTCATCGCAGCAACCCCCTTCGAGGGCGCGGGATGCGCCCAGCCTCACGAGAATAGGGCCGGGCGGGTCGGGCCGTTCCCGTCGAAGAGTGACTATTCGAAAGATCCCCACAAGTGGTGAGACATCCTGGTCGAAGTCGGGCCGATGTGGGGGCGCCGGGGTAGCCCGCGCGGGCCAGCCCGAGCCCTCCCCGGCCCAGGATCCCGCCCTTCGTCCCGGATCGGTCGAGCGCCGGCCACCGGTCGCCGGAGGCAGGCCTTCCCTGGTGAAACCCGTCACCTCGGGGTTCACTGGGGCCATGCCCACCCCCGGGATGCGCTCCCAGGTCGCCGAGTCCTGGTACCGGTCCGCGGCCGCCGGCGTCCAGGCCGACGCCGTCGACGCGCCGATCACGCTGCCCGTGGACACGCTGCGCGACTACCGCGAGGCGCACCCACTGGCACAGGTCTTCCCGCTGCTCGACGACGTCCTGGGGCGGGCGGCGCGCGACTGCGACTCGGTCATGGCCGTCTCGGACTCCTCGGGCCAGCTGCTGTGGGTGTGCGGCGCGCCGCAGACGCTCCGGCGGGCGGAGTCCATCGGCTTCGTCGAAGGGAGCAACTGGGACGAGCGGCTGGCCGGCACGAACGCTCCTGGGATGGCCCTCACCCTCGACGAGCCGGTCAGCGTCATCGGCGCCGAGCACTTCCGCCGCTCGGTGCAGCGGTGGAGCTGTGCCGCGACGCCCATCCACGACCCGCAGTCGAACGAGCTGCTGGGCGTCCTCGACATCACCGGGGGCGACCAGATCGTGGTGCCCCAGACGATGGCGATGGTCCGGGCGGCCGCGCGGATGGCGGAGGCCGAGATCGCGCGGGCCCTCCTGTCCCGCAACGGCGAGCAGGTACGCCGTACCGGCGGCGGCCTCGCGGTGACCCTGGAGGCGCTGGGACGGCGCGAGTCGCTGCTGACCGTCGACGACGGGCGCGGCAACCTGTCGCGGCTGCGGCTCAGCCCGCGCCACAGCGAGATCCTGCTGCTGCTGGCGTCCGCGCCACGGGGGCTGTCGGGGGACGAGCTGGCCGTGCTGCTCTACGAGGAGGACAACAGCGCCTCGACGCTGCGGGCGGAGCTCAACCGGCTGCGCCACCTCCTCGGCGAGGAGCTGCTGGCCTCACGGCCGTACCGCCTGGTCGCCGAGCTCACCGCCGACTGGCTCGCGGTCGAGGCGCACCTGGCGGCCGGCGACGTGGCCGGTGCGCTGCGGGCCTACCGGGGGCCGCTCCTGCCCCGCTCGACCGCACCCGGCGTGGTCCGGCTGCGCGAGGACGTCGAGAACGCGCTGCGGCACGGGGTGCTGCACAGCGGCAAGGCCGACCTGATGTCGACGTGGACCCGCTCGTCGTGGGGGACCGACGACTACGAGGTGTGGCAGGCGCAGGCGGTGGCGCTCGGCCCGACGTCGCCGATGATGCCGCTGGTGCGCAACCAGATCGCGCGGCTCGACCGCGAGCTCGGCAGCTGACCCCGACGTACGGCGGACGCGCCGACCGTTCGCGCCGAGCCACCGCTCCACGGGCCACTGGGCCACCGCGCCCCTTGCCGACCACCCCGACCAACCGAGGCACCCGGGCCTTGGGCCAAGGGCCACCAGGCGCGACGCCATCCCGGGTCGCACCGGACCGGATGCAACGTCGCTGCAACGTGTGTGCAACGTCGCGCTTCCTACCGTGTGACGGTCATCACTCACCGCTCACCGTCTGGAGCCACCATGACCGTCTACGCACCGCCAGGAACCTCCGAGTCTCTCGTGTCCGTCGAGAGCCGCTACGGCCACTTCATCGGCGGCGAGTGGGTCGACCCCGTCAAGGGCGGCTGGTTCGAGAACATCTCCCCGGTCAACGGCAAGCCCTTCACCGAGGTGGGCCGCGGCACGGCCGAGGACATCGAGAAGGCGCTCGACGCCGCCCACGCGGCCGCGGACGCCTGGGGCCGCACCTCGACGACCGAGCGGTCCAACATCCTGCTGCGGATCGCCGACCGCCTCGAGCAGAACCTCGAGATGCTCGCCGTCGCCGAGAGCTGGGAGAACGGCAAGGCCGTGCGCGAGACCCTCGCCGCCGACCTGCCCCTGGCCGTCGACCACTTCCGCTACTTCGCCGGGGTGCTGCGCGGACAGGAGGGCACGAGCAGCGAGATCGACGAGAACACCGTCGCCTACCACTTCCACGAGCCGCTCGGCGTGGTCGCGCAGATCATCCCGTGGAACTTCCCGATCCTGATGGCGACCTGGAAGCTCGCCCCTGCCCTCGCAGCCGGCAACGCAGTTGTCCTCAAGCCTGCCGAGCAGACGCCCTGGTCGATCCTCAAGGTGGTCGAGCTGATCGCCGACCTGCTGCCCGCGGGCGTCCTCAACGTGGTCAACGGCTTCGGCGTCGAGGCGGGGAAGCCGCTGGCCTCCTCCTCACGGGTCGCCAAGGTGGCCTTCACCGGAGAGACCACGACGGGCCGGCTGATCATGCAGTACGCCAGCCAGAACATCATCCCGGTGACACTGGAGCTCGGCGGCAAGAGCCCGAACATCTTCTTCGAGGACGTGGCCGCCCAGCGCGACGCCTTCTACGACAAGGCGCTCGAGGGCTTCACGATGTTCGCGCTGAACCAGGGCGAGGTGTGCACCTGCCCGTCGCGGGCCCTCGTGCAGTCGTCCATCTACAGCGACTTCGTGCCGGACGCCATCGCACGGGTGGAGAAGATCAAGCAGGGCAACCCGCTCGACACCGAGACCATGATGGGCGCCCAGGCCTCCAACGACCAGCTCGAGAAGATCCTGTCCTACCTCGACATCGGCAAGCAGGAGGGCGCGAAGGTGCTCACCGGCGGCGAGCGGGCCGTGCTCGAGGGCGACCTCGCGGAGGGGTACTACGTGCAGCCCACCGTCTTCGAGGGCCACAACGCGATGCGGATCTTCCAGGAGGAGATCTTCGGTCCCGTCCTGGCCCTGACCGGGTTCGACGAGGAGGCCGACGCGCTCAAGACCGCCAACGACACCCTGTACGGGCTCGGTGCCGGCGTCTGGTCGCGGGACGGCGCCCAGGCCTACCGGATGGGGCGCGGCATCAAGGCCGGACGGGTGTGGACGAACTGCTACCACCAGTACCCGGCACACGCCGCCTTCGGTGGCTACAAGCAGTCGGGCATCGGCCGCGAGAACCACAAGATGATGCTCGACCACTACCAGCAGACCAAGAACCTGCTGGTGTCCTACTCGCCCGACGCCCTGGGCTTCTTCTGATGCTCGCACCCACCCCGTCCCGCGTGGACGTCACCGGCGAGGCGGCGGACCTTCTCCGCCGCCTCGCCGAGGGGCACGGCCCTGTGATGTTCCACCAGTCCGGCGGCTGCTGCGACGGAAGCTCGCCCATGTGCTACCCGCAGGGCGAGTTCCTCACCGGCGACGCCGACGTCCACCTCGGCGACCTGGAGGTCGAGGGGTTGGACTCGGTCGTCCCGGTGTGGATGTCCAAGGCGCAGTACGAGTACTGGAAGCACACCCACCTGACCATCGACGTGGTCCCGGGCAGGGGAGCCGGCTTCTCGCTCGAGGCCCCCGAAGGTGTCCGCTTCCTGCTGCGCTCACGGTTGATGACCGATCAGGAGCTGGTGGCGCACGGCCTGCTCTGACCTTCGCGGCGGGGCGGCGGTCTCTCGTCGGCTGCGCCTCGCGTGGCCTCCAGGGTCACCCTGAGAGCAGGGTCAGCCCAGGGGCCGGCCCCGGAGTCGATCCTGGAGTCGGCCCCGGATTCGGCCCCGGGCAGGTCAGCTGAGGAGGCGGCCCAGCAGGGACGCGTCGAACCGCTCCAGCAGGTCCGCTGCTCCGGCGTACACCTCGACCGCGCCGGCCTCACGCAGCTCTGCCTCGGAGATACCGCCCGTGGTGACCGCGACACAGGGCAGACCTGCGCGGGCCGCCGCCTTGACGTCCCAGACGGTGTCCCCGACGACGGCCGACCGCTTCGGGTCGAGGTGGTGGTTCTCCACCGCGGCGCCGATCAGGTCGGGAGCCGGCTTGCCCGCCTCGACGTCCGAGGACGTGGTGACGCCGGCGAGGCTGTCCTCGGCCCCGATGGCCGGGAGCATCCACTCGAGGTCCTTCTCCTTGCCGCTGGTCGCCAGCACCGGGACCAGACCCTGCTCCGCACAGTGCGCCACGAGGTCGGCCGCGCCGGGCAGGGCGCTGACCTGGTCGCGCAGCGCCTCGTAGCGCTGGGAGTGGGCCTCGACGGCCGCGTCGTCGGCACGACCGATCAGGTGCTCCACCAGCCCCTCGCTCGCGATGCCGATCGCGCGGTGGATCGAGGCCATGGGGACGCCGCTGTGCCCGGCGTCGTGCAGCCCCTGCCACCAGGCCAGGGCGTGCAGGTAGTTGGTGTCGAGCAGCGTGCCGTCGACGTCGAACAGGACTCCGGGGCGAAGGTCGGTCATGCCCCCGACAGTGCCCCGGATCGGCGCAGCCACACCGTCAGGCCGGGTCCGCGAGGGGACGAACGGCTCTGTACGCCGGAGGCGGGGTGCTGCTCTGCTGGGACCGAGGTGACCCACCATGAGCCCCGACCCGACCCGTGCAGCCGCCGTTCTGCCCTCGGCGGGTGCGACGGCGCAGCCCACGGCGGGTGCGACGGCGCTGCCCACGGCGGGTGCTGCGGCCGCGGCGGCGGCAGCGGAGGCCACGGGGTCCGCTCCGGTCACTGAGGCCGCGCCCCTCTATCCCTTCCGCGGCGTATTCGTCGCTGCCGAGTCGCTCATCTGCGCCGGCGCCGTCGCGGGCACGTGGCAGCTGCTGACGGACACCTTCACGCCGGACGTGGCCGTCCTGAAGCCGCTCGGGCTGCGCACCTGGAGGCTCCCGGGACTGTGGCTCTTCGCGACAGCGGCCGCTCCCGCGGGGGCCGCGGCCTGGCTCGCGTGGCGGCGGTCGCCTCGCGCCCCCGATGCCGTGCTCAGCGCGAGCGCGCTGCTCGCTCTCGAGCTGGGGGTGCAGATCCCGTTCCTCGGCCTGAACCCGCTTCAGCCCGCGGTGGGCGTTCCCGCCGCTGCGCTCGCGGGTCTGGCGCTACGGGCGAGGAGGAGCGGTTGGGCGGCCGGCGCGGGCGGACCCACGGGGAAGGACGACTGCGCTGCCTGACCCTCGGGCGCCTGGTTCGGTCAGGTCGCGTCGCCGGCCTTGAGCCTCCGCGCCACGTCGACGGCACGCTCGGCCATGTGGTCGAGAGCGTCGAGCTCGCGAGAGCCGAGGTCCTCGCCGTCGGGACCTGTCACGTGCCCCACGCCGTACGGGTTGCCGTCGGCGAACTTCACCGGGTCGGTGTAGCCCGGGGAGACGACCAGCCCACCGAAGTGATGGATCGTGTTGTAGAGCGCGAGCAGGGTCGACTCCTGGCCGCCGTGCGTGGTCTTCGAGGACGTGAATCCGGCGTAGACCTTGTCGGCGAGCAGGCCCTCGCCCCACTGCGGGCCGAGGGTGTCGAGGAACTGCTTGAGCTGGCTTGCGACGTTGCCGAAGCGGGTCGGCGACCCCAGGAGCACGACGTCGGCCCACACCACGTCGTCGGGTGTGGCCACGGGGACGTCCTGGGTCTCCTCGAGGTGCTGGGCCCACGCATCCATCGAGCGCACGACCTCGTCCGGGGCGAGCTCGGCCACCCTGCGCAGGCGGACGTCGGCTCCGGCCTTCTCGGCGCTCTGGCTCAGCCGCTCGGCCATTCCGTGCGTGGTGCCGGTCGACGAGTAGTAGATGACGGCGACGTTCACAGGCGTGGTCATGGGGCTCCTTCGCGTCGACTGTTGAACGATCACTCAGTGGTATCCGGTGAGGGAACGACCAAACCTCCCGTCGCCGATGAGGCACCCTGGCCAGGAATCGTCCACAGCAGTTGACGTCAGAGACCACTCAACAAGGCGACCAGGCCACTCCCACAAATGATCCAATCGAACATAGGTTCGAGTCATGAGTACGCCGGTGGACCACGACGACGAGGTGACGAGGGAGCATCCGATCTCCCGGTTCACCAACGCCGTCCTGGACGCCATCGTTTGCGTAGCCGATGCTCCCGCCTGGTCGATGAGCCCGGACGACCAGCGCCGCACGCTCGTCGAGCTGGACCGTGTCGAGTCGAAGATCTCGGAGCTGAGGCTTCGCGTGCTCGCCGAGGCGGACCGCGCCAGGGTGGGCGACGACACCGGCGCCTCGTCGACCGCCGCCTGGCTGTCGCGCACGACCCGGCAGACCCGGGCCCACACCGGCGCCGACGTCCGACTGGCCCAAGCTCTCGACGCACGCTTCGAGTCGACCCGGCAGGCCTTGAGGGACGGTCGGCTGAACGTCGACCAGGCGCGCGCCATCGTCTCCTGCGTCGACCAGCTGCCCGACGACGTGGGCCCGGTCTGGCGTGAGCGGGCCGAGAGCCACCTCGTCGAGCAGGCGGCACACGTGGACGCGCGGACCTTGCGCATCCTGGGCCGCCGCATCTTCGACGTGCTCGACCCAGACGCCGCCGACGAGCGCGAGGGCCGGAAGCTCGAGGAAGAGGAGCGCCGGGCGCGAGAGCACACCCGCTTCGCGATGCGCGACAACGGCGACGGCACCCACTCGGGAACCTTCAAGATCCCCGACCTGCACGCCGCGATCCTGCGGAAGGCGCTGGAGTCTCTGGCCGCGCCTCGCCGCGTCGGGAAGGAGCGGTTCGACCCCGAGAGCGGGCGGAAGCGGCCCTACCCGACCGTGCTCGGTCAGGCCTTCTGCGACCTCCTCGAGCGGCTGCCGAAGGATCGACTTCCTGTCACCGCGGGTGGTGACGCCACCGTCGTGGTCACCATCGACCACGACCTCCTGCTCCGGGGGATCGGAGCAGCCGTTCTCGACGACGGCACCCGCATCTCCGCCTCCGAGGCACGCCGTCTCGCGTGCGAGGCTCGGATCATTCCGGTGGTGCTCGGCGGCGACTCCGTCCCGCTCGACATCGGCCGGGAGCGTCGCCTCTACGACCGGCACCAGCGCATCGCCATGGCCACGCGCGACACGGGATGCACGGCCGTGGGCTGCGACCGCCCACCCTCATGGTGCGAGGCCCACCACGACTTGCCCTGGTCCGAGGGCGGACCGACCGACCTGGCTCAGGGGCGGCTGCTCTGCTTCCACCATCACCGCCTCGCCCATGACGACGGCTTCGTCAAGACGCGGCTGCCCGACGGGCGGGTGCGCTTCAACAGACGCCAATAGCCGTCCCGCGTCCGGCCGACTCAGAGGTCTCCGACGACCCGCGCCCGTCGACCCCGAGCCTCAGCGCCTTCGCATCGGCGTGAACCAGGCCGATCGGTCGTCTCAGTCCCGCGCCACCTGCGCGACGTGGAGAGTGACCATGCGACCGAGGACCGAGTCGCTGTCGAGGGTGTCCGGGTCCGAGGCGGCGTACTCGCCGGAGACCGAGAAGGTGTACCGCCCCGGGCCGGACCCGCTCTTGCGGAGCCGGATGAACGCCACTGCCGTGCCCGAGCCAGCCGTCATCGACTCCGTCGTCGTCCCGATGACCTTCCCCTTCGGGTTGCGCACCGTGACGGTGTAGCTGGTCAGGTTGGCGCCCACCGAGGCGAGCGAGGGATGGGCAAGGGTGATCTTGAGTGCGTCGACCCCCCGGCGGACGTGGACCCGGTACGTGTGACTGTCGGACCCACCGAACGTCACGCGGGGCGCGTCATAGGTCCAGAAGTCGGCACGACGTACGGCGAACCCGTCGGCCCGGCGAACCCGCCGGTCGGCGCGAGCAGCGGCGCGGGAGAGGTCCTTGCGCCAACCGCGACCGCGAACCAGGTCGACCGCTCGGTCGAGGTTCACATAGCCGTAGCCGACCTGCCAGAACGGCAGCGAGCGCTTCGGGTCCTTGTCCGCCTTGACCCGGGTGGCGGTCGCCTGGAGCGCGAGCCGGACCTGGCGGGGCGTCAGTCGGGGCTGGGCCTGCTTGAGCACGGCCGCGGCACCGGCGATGTGCGGCGAGGCCATCGACGTGCCGGAAGCCGAGGTGTTCTCCCCGGGCGGGCAGGGGCCGACGACGGTGCCCGTGCTGTCGCAGGTGGACGAGATCGAGACGCCTGGTGCGGTCACGTCGGGGTGGACCACGCCGATCCGGTCGTCCCAGAACGTCGAGTGCCCGCCTGCCGTGATCCCCACGGGCCGGGAGTTGTCATGGATGAGGCCGTTGGACGAGAAGCCGCCCCGATGCCGGTCGAGGGACCCCGCGGCGACCGAGATCACCCAGGGCGACTGCGAGAACGGGTTGAGGCTCATCTGGGCGTGCTCCGAGCCGGAGTTGCCCGCGGCGAACACCACCGTCGCGCCCTGCCGCGCGACCTCGCGGGTCGCGACGGCGACCGGGTCGCGGGGGTCGAACTGGCGGTAGCTGTTGCCCCAGGAGTTGTTGACCACGTCGATGCCGAGCATGTTCGGCTGGTCGAGCATGTAGTCGTAGGCGGTCACCACAGCGGTCGTGAAGAGCACCGCGCCGATCGCGAAGCAGGCCAGGTGCGCGTCGGGAGCGACACCGAACCGGCTTCCGTCGGAGACCGAGGACGAGTCAGCGGCGATGATGCCCGCGACGTGCGTGCCGTGGCCGCTGCCGAGGTCGGTGTTGCTGTAGGGCCCCTGGTCCATCGGTACGACGAGGGTGGTGGACGAGTCGGCAGGCAGGTTGGCGTACTCGCCGCTGACCAGCGACACGTTGTGGGTGACCCGGTCGGCCAGGTCGGGCTGGGTCGCGTCACAACCGGAGTCGACGACGCCGACGGTGACGCCCTTGCCGGTCAGCCCCTTCGCACGCAGGCTCGCCGCGCCCATCGTGTCCGACGACTCGGTGTCGAGCAGCTCGACCTTCTCGTCGGGGTACACGTCGTTCGCGGCGCCGTTCGTCACCGCGCGCTGCATGGCGGCGACCGGGCCCGCGACCAGGGCGAGGGGAAGTTGCTGCATCGGCTGCACCGCGAGGCCGAGCGCCTCAAGTCGAGCGATCTGGCTGGCGGTGGGCACGGCGTCGAAGGTGGCGATCGCGCGTCCTGTCGGCGTACCCCCGGCGCGAAGCCTGGAGAGACCCGGTAGGTCCGCGGTGTCCACGGCGCTGGACGCGAGTCCGGCCGCGAAAGCCGCGGCTGGGGCACCAGCCGGGGCGGCCGCGGCGGCCGCTCCGGGCATGCCGCTGAGCGAGGTGGCGAAGAGCGCCGCGCTGGTGAGCGCGGCGACCACGGACGGCTTGCGAAGTGCAGGCATGTGCTGGTCCTTCGACGTCGAGACGATGACCCCTCAACGCAACTGGACCCCGCGGGGTTACGCGCGGAGGCGGCGGGTCAGCCGGCCAGGTCAGTCGGCCAGGTCAGTCGGCCAGGTCAGTCGGCCAGGACCGATTGACCGGGCTCGACCTGCTGGACCCGCCGCGGCATCACCAGCACGGCTACGAGCATGAGCGCCGCGAGCACGGCGACGCCGACGAAGACGTGGTGCGTGGCGGTACTCAATGCCGAGCGCACGAACTCTCGCACGACAGGGGCGACCCCGGAGTTCGGGTCCAGCACCAGGGCCGCGTCGTCGGCGGTCGTGGGCAGTCGGCCCTCGACGCCTGAGGGCGCCTCCTGGAACTGTCGCGCCAGGGAGGCGTTGGCGATCGCCCCGAAGACGGCGGCGCCGACCGCGCTGCCGACCGACCGGGCGAACATGTTCGTCCCGGTGACGACGCCACGTCGCTGCCAGTCGACGGACGACTGCACCGCGACCAGCGTCGGGCTGGCGGTGTACCCGAGACCGAGGCCCACGACGAACGTGTACAGCGCCACCTGCCAGAAGCTGCTGTCCTGTCCGACCGTCATGAGCAGAAGGCCGCCGAGGACGATGAAGACCACACCGATCAGCGAGGTGTCGCGGAAGCCCAGCCGCATGTAGATCCGCCCGGCCGTGGCGGCGGCGATCGGCCAGCCGATGGTCATCGCGGCGAGCGCGAAGCCTGCGACCACGGCGCCGAAGCCGAGGACGCCCTGGGCGAAGGTCGGGATGTACGACGTGAGCCCGATCAGGACCGCGCCGACGAGGAGCGCGACGCCGTTGGCGCCTACCAGGATGCGGCGCGCGAAGACCCACGTCGGCAGGATCGGCTCCGCGGCCCGGCGCTCCACGAACGGGAACGCCACCAGGAGCGCCGCACTGACCACGAAGAGCCCGATGCTGGTGCCCGAGCCCCACGCCCAGGCGTGTCCGCCCTGCAGGAGAGCCAGGATCAGCAGTGACGCGCCGACAGTGAGCAGGACCGCACCGAGGTAGTCGATCCGGTGCCGGCGCCGGGTGACCTGCTCCCGGAACTGACGGATGAGCATCCAGGCAGCCAGCCCGCCGATAGGGAGGTTGACGAAGAAGATCCAGCGCCAGGAGAGGTACTCCGAGAAGACGCCGCCCAGGGTCGGCCCCACGATGGAGGCCATGCCCCACACGCTGGCGATGAAGCCCTGGACCCGGGCTCGCTCCTCGACGGTGTAGATGTCGCCGACGATCGTCATCGCCATGGGCAGGATCGCGCCCGCGCCGAGTCCCTGGACCGCCCGCGCGGCGATGAGCAGAGGCATCGACCAGGCGACGCCGCAGAGGACGGAGCCGACCAGGAAGGTGGCGACACCGAACACCATCACCGGCTTGCTGCCCAGCGAGTCGGCGAGCTTGCCGTAGATCGGCACCGACACCGCCTGCGCGAGCAGGTAGATCGAGAACAGCCACGGGAACTGGCTGAAGCCGCCGAGGTCCGTCACGATCGCCGGCACAGCGGCCGCGAGGATGGTCGCGTCGATGGCGACGAGCGCGGTGCACAGCATCACCGACAGAAGCACCGGGCCACGCTCGCTCCGGAGTCCTACGGCGACCCTGGTGGTCTCGGCTGTCACGTACGGCGACAACCCCGGGAACCCTGCCCGGTATTCCCCGGCTGTCCCCGCACCCCCACGAGTCGGTGCACCCACCCCGCCAGCCACTCCGCCGACCACAGCGCCAACCGCCGCACCAACCACTCCGCCGACCACAGCGCCGAGCCCCGGCCGGGGGGCACGACGCCCTCGGCACCTCCAGGCGCCGGCGACCGTTCATCCTGCCGGGATGAGGCCCGGCGGCCGCCGCAGCCACGAACGTGGGGGCATGAAGGACGCCAAGACCTCCGGAAGTGCCACGTCCACGACCTCGCGCACCACCTCGCCGACGGTCCCGCGCCAACGCGGCGACGGCGCACCACGCGGCGTCGGCCACGCTCACCCGACGGTCGCCGAGCGGGCCAACCGTGGAATCGAGGCACGGGACGCGCTTCCGCCCGGTGAGCACGCCGAGCTCCTCGTCCCACCCGACCGGCCCGACCCGGTGGCCGTGCTGCAGGAGCAGGCCACCTCGCGGGTCGCGGAGCTCGTCCCGGTGCGCCACGCCCGCATGGTCAGCTCCCCGTTCGCGTTCTTCCGTGGTGGCGCCGCGATCATGTCGCGGGACCTCGCCCAGACACCCGACACCGGCCTGACGGTGCAGCTCTGCGGCGACGCCCATCTGTCGAACTTCGGGCTCTTCGCCTCGCCCGAGAGGCGCCTGCTCTTCGACGTCAACGACTTCGACGAGACGCTGCCCGGTCCGTGGGAGTGGGACCTGAAGCGGCTGGCCGCGAGCCTGACCATCGCCGGTCGGCAGAACGGTTTCGACAAGAAGGAGAACCGCAAGGTGGTCCGCGCCGGCGTCGAGCGCTACCAGCAGGCCATGGCCCGGTTCGCCACCATGCGGGAGCTCGAGGTCTGGTACCTCAATGCAGACGTGGAGGAGCTGCGTCAGCTCCTGGGGGCGCAGGTGCCCAAGAAGCGGAGGAAGGCCTTGGCCAAGACCGTCGCCAAGGCGAGGGGACGCGACAACCTCAAGGCGTTGAGCAAGCTGACCGAGGTCGTGGACGGCCATCGCCAGTTCAAGCCGGACCCGCCGCTCGTCGTACGTCTCCACGACCTCCTGCCGGACCACGAGCGCGAGGAGCTGACCGGCCGGGTCCACGAGATCGTCGACCGCTACGGCCGGACCCTGTCGCCGGACCGGCAGCTGCTGCTGAACAAGTACGGCTTCGTCGACATCGCCCGGAAGGTCGTGGGTGTGGGCAGCGTCGGGACGAGGTGCTGGGTGGTCCTCCTCGAGGGGCGGGACGACGGCGACCCGTTGCTCCTCCAGGTGAAGGAGGCACAGGCGTCCGTGCTCGCGCCGTACGTCCCGAAGCGGCAGACCGGCCGGCGTCGACCCGCCAACGAGGGCCAGCGGGTGGTGACCGGGCAGCGCATCATGCAGGCCGCCAGCGACATCTTCCTCGGCTGGGAGCGGGTCGAGGGCATCGACGGCGTTTCGCGGGACTTCTACATACGCCAGCTGCGCGACCAGAAGGGCTCCGCGATCGTGGAAACGATGTCGCCCGAGGTCATGCAGAAGTACGGCGAGCTGTGCGCCTGGACCCTCGCGCGAGCCCATGCCCGCTCCGGCGACGCGGTCGCCATCTCGGCGTACCTCGGTGACGAAGCGACGTTCCCGAAGGCGCTGGCCCGCTTCGCGGAGGCGTACGCCGACCTGAACGACCGTGACTACGCCGAGGCGTCGGAGGCCGTGCGGACCGGGCGACTGCCGGCCGAGCAGCTTCCCGCCGAGTAGCCCCCGGACAGCCGCCGGACAGCCGCCGGGTAGCCGCCGAAGCAGCCACTCGGACTGCCGTCCGAGGATCAGGACCTGGGCGAACGCGCAGGGCGGAGCCACACTGGCAGGGTGAGGAGCGGACTCCGACCGGTACGGCGCAGCCTTCGCCCGGTCGCCGGACGCCCGGCGGCGGGGTGGGCTCCCCGGATCGCCGGCGCGGCAGAGCGCGACACCCTGGCGGTGGTCGCGGGCCTCGGCGTCCTCAACGTGGTCCGGCACCTCGCGCCCTCCTCCGGCGCCTGGGTCGGAGGAACCGCGACGCTGCTCCTGCTCGCGCACGCCCGCCGCAGCGGTCTGACCTGGGCCCAGCTCGGCCTCGGTCGGGACGAGCTGGGCCGCGGCGCGAGGTGGGCAGTGGGGACGATCGCCGCGGTGGCCACCGTCTACCTGGTCGGTGTGCTCATGCCGGCGACCCGCCCGGCGTTCATCGACGCGCGCTACCAGCTGCCGGTGCACGAGGCCCTCGCGACCGCGCTCGTGGTCATCCCGGTGGGCACGGTGCTCCTCGAGGAGGTCGCGTTCCGGTCGGTCCTCTGGGGCCTGCTCGAGCGACGTGGGGGTACGCCGGCCGCCCTCGTGGTCACTTCGGCGCTGTTCGGGCTGTGGCACGTGCTCCCGTCGCTGCGCTTCGCCAACGAGCGGGCCGGCGCCGGGACCACCGACACGACCACTGCCGGCCCCCGCCCCGACCCCGCACAGGACCCCGCGGGGGGCAGGACCCGGGTCGTGGCCGGCACCGTCGCCTTCACCGCCCTCGGCGGCCTCGTCATGGGCGACCTGCGACGCAGGAGCGGGAGCGCGCTGGCGAGCGCCGGCATGCACTGGGCCACCAACGGGCTCGGCGTGCTGTTCGGGCTCGCCGCCCACCGGCTGACGGTGCGCCGCGCGGCGAGGCAGGGACCCACCGCGCCGTAGCGACGTGCTGCGCGAGGCACCCCGGTCCGCGGCGCGCTCGGGCCTCAGCCCCCGAACGTGCCGTGCCGCCCCGCCCCGCCCGCGAACCGCTGGGCGCCGGTCGCAGCATCGGCGGAGAGCGACTCGAGCCCGGCGGTCAGCTCGAACGCCAGCGCGTCCGTCTCGTCCCTGCCTTCCTGGTGGATCACCGAGCGCCGGTCGTTGCGCAGGCACGTCTGCGGGAAGCCGCTCAGCTCACGGGCGAGCCCTTCCGCGGCAGCCCGCACCTCACCCGCGGGCACGACCCGGTTCACCAGCCCCATCTCCCGGGCCTCGTCGGCGGCGACGGGACGGCCGGTGAGGATCATGTCCATCGCCCGGCTCGTGCCGATCAGCCGCGGCAGCCGCACCGTGCCACCGTCGACGAGCGGGACGCCCCAACGGCGGCAGAACACGCCGAAGACCGCGTCCTCGGCGGCCACCCGCAGGTCGCACCAGGCGGCGAGCTCGAGGCCGCCGGCCACGGCGTACCCCTCGACCGCGGCGACGACAGGCTTCGACAGCACCATGCGCGTGGGCCCCATCGGGCCGTCCCCGCCGGGCGCGACCGTGTTGCTCCGGTCGGTCCCGATGCCCTTCAGGTCCGCGCCCGAGCAGAAGTGGCCGCCCTCGCCGTACAGCACCGCGACCGCGGCCTCCGGGTCCGCGTCGAAGTCCGCGAACGCCGAGGCGAGCTCCCGCGCCATGGGCCCGTCGACGGCGTTGCGGCGCTCCGGCCGCGCGAGGACCACCGTGGTCACGGGCCCGTCCCGCTCGACACGGATGGATTCGTACGTCGGACCTGGCACCTGTCCTCCTCCTGTCCCACCGGCGCAAGACGCGCGACCGGCAACAACCGCACCCTCGGGGATCGGGAGGGTGAGCGCAAGAGGCGTCGCTCGCGGGCACTCCTCGACGGCTGAGGCGCCCCGTCGGATGCAGGTCATCATCAAGGCGCTCGGCGACTTCACCGCGCTGCTGCGGTGGCCTGCGTCCGGCCGCCGCGTCTTCCTGGTCGTCTGAGCGGTCAGGTGTCCGGCCGCCGCGCCCCCTCGGCGGCCCGGCGCTCCCCCGATGCGCCGGGCCGACGGGTCCCGGACATGAAAAAAGGCCGGGCACCTGATGGGTGCCCGGCCTCTTCCTGACCGGTGGTGCGCGAGGGGGGAGTTGAACCCCCACGCCCTTTCGGGCACACGGACCTGAACCGTGCGCGTCTGCCTATTCCGCCACTCGCGCTTGAAGCCCGGCAAGGGTATCCCACGGCAGCGACCGCGCCCAAACCGGGCCGCTCGACGGGGGTCGCGCCCGCTACGATGCCCGGCAGTCGGATGTGTCACAGGAGCCGTCTTCCTGCACAATTGCGGGTTCACGACAACGGCAGGTGGGCATAACGACTCCGTGGGCCCGCCACGACAGGCGCGTGTCCGCGGCTGACCTGTGCGCGCAACACTATGTGTTGTACGCACACCCGACAGGCGAGAGAGGAGGCGTCATGGGAGTTCTTCAGAAGTTCGAGAACCGCCTGGAGCAGATGGTCTCCGGAGCGTTCGCCCGCGCCTTCCGCAGTGAGGTTCAGCCGGTGGAGATCGCCGCCGCGCTCCAGCGTGAGGTGGACAACTCCGCACAGATCCTGTCGCGCAACCGGCGTCTGGTGCCCAACAGCTTCCACGTCGAGCTCTCCCCGGCCGACCACGAGCGCCTCGTGCCGTACGCCTCGACGCTCGCCCAGGAGCTCGCCGAGATGCTCCGCGAGCACGCCGACGAGCAGTCCTACGTCTTCACCGGACCGGTCGGCATCGAGTTCGACCGCGTCGACGAGCTCGGCACCGGCATGTTCCGTGTGCGCAGCGCCGCGGAGGCGCGGGTGACGCCCGCGGGTGGCGCCAGCGTCACCGACACCGCGGTACGCCGGGCCAACGCGGTCCTCGAGGTCAACGGCATGCGCCACCCCCTCGAGGCTCCGGGCCTCGTCATCGGCCGGGGAGTGGACGCCGACCTGCGCATCGACGACCCGGGCGTCTCGCGCCGGCACGCCGAGATCCGGGTCATGCCCGGAAGCCCCGCCCCGACGGTCACGATCATCGACCTCGGCTCGACCAACGGCATGCTGGTCAACGGACACCGCGTCCAGCAGGCCCAGCTCGACGACGGCGGCGTGGTGAAGATCGGCAACACCTCCATGACCCTTCACCTCGTCAGGTCCCAGGAGAACCAGTCGGATGTCTGAGCTGACCCTGATGCTGATCCGGTTCGCCTACCTGGCGATCCTGTGGATCTTCGTGCTCTCGGCGATCTCGGTGATCCGCTCCGACATGTTCGGAGCCCGGATCGACCAGGCGCCGCGTGCCGAGCGGAAGGAGCAGCGCCGGGCCGCGAAGAGCCGCCCCAAGCCCGCGAAGCGCCCCCGCGGCGCGCCGACCCACGTGGCGATCGTCGAAGGCGCCAACGCGGGCGAGACGGCCTCCCTGGACGAGGCCCCGCTGCTCATCGGCCGCGGCAGCGACGCGGCCATCCGCCTGGACGACGACTACGTCTCCACCCGACACGCCCGCATCGCGGCATCGGGCGACCAGTGGTTCGTGGAGGACCTCGGGTCGACCAACGGCACCTACCTCGGGTCCCAGCGGCTCAGCCAGCCCACCACTCTCCAGCTCGGGTCGCAGATCCGCATCGGCAAGACCACCCTGGAGCTGAGGAAGTAGCCCGCCGGTGACCTCGACGACTGAACCGAACCTGCGCCTGCGCTACGCGGCCCTCTCCGACGTGGGGCGCGTCCGCAAGGACAACCAGGACTCCGGCTTCGCCGGCGAGAACCTCCTCGTCATCGCCGACGGGGTGGGCGGTGCCGCGCGTGGAGACGTCGCGTCGTCCACCGCCGTACAGATCCTGCGCCGCCTCGACACACCGCCGACCGACGACCCCCTGGAGGCCCTGGCGGGAGCGATCCACCGGGCGCACGACCGGCTCGCGGAGCTGGTCGACGAGGACCCCGAGCTCGAGGGGACGAGCACGACGGTCACCGCGGCGCTCTTCGACGGCAGCCGGGTGGGCATCGGCCACGTCGGCGACAGCCGCGGGTACCTCCTCCGCGACGGGGAGCTCTCCCAGCTGACCAAGGACCACACCTTCGTGCAGAGCCTCATCGACGAGGGCCGGATCACCGAGGAGGAGTCGCGGTCGCACCCGCACCGCAACCTGATCCTCAGGGCGGTCGACGGTGTGCACGAGACGGACCCGGACCTGTTCACCATCGAGCTGGTCCCCGGCGACCGCCTGCTGCTGTGCAGCGACGGCTGCTCCGGTGTGCTCGACAACAACCGGCTCGCCGACATCCTCGGGACGGGCACCGTCGACTACGCCGTGGTCGAGCTGGTGCGGGCCTCCCTCGACGCCGGCAGCTCCGACAACGTGACCTGCGTGGTGGCGGACGTGGTGGCCGCCGACGCCCCGACGGACGAGGAGACGTCGGCCGCGGCGAGCACCGGGCCGATGGTCGTGGGTGCCGCCGCCGAGCAGCCCCGCAAGGCCGGCGCCGCCTCGAAGAGCTTCTTCCGCGGACACCGCAGCGGCGACACGGGCGAGCTGGAGCCCGTCCCCGGTGACGAGGACGAGCCGGTCGACCCCGAGGAGCTCAGGTACGCCCCGCGGCCGCCCCGCCGGTTCGTGTGGCTGCGCCGGATCGCCCTCCTGGCCGGCGTGGCGGCGCTCCTGGCCCTGGCTGCCAGCGCCGCCTACTCGTGGAGCCAGCAGCAGTTCTACGTCGCGGTCTCGAAGGAGCACGTCGCGATCTACAAGGGCATCCAGGCGGACCTGCCCGGGATGACCCTGTCGCAGCTGCACGAGACCTCCGACATCACGCTCGCCGCGCTCCCCGACTACCGCGCCGCCCAGGTCCGGGAGGGCATCAGCGCCGAGGACCTCGAGGACGCCCACCGGATCGTGACGAACATCGGCGGCCTGGCGCGGCCGTGCCCGACCCCGGAGCCCTCGCCCAGCCCCTCCGCGTCGCCCAAGGCGAAGGAGAGCCCCAAGAGCGGCGCCAAGGACACCCAGAAGGCGGGTTCCTCGAAGACGGCGAAGCCCAGCCCCTCGCCCTCCCCGATTCCCACCCCCACGATCGCGCCTCCCGACTGTGTCGAGGTGAGCCCCTGATGGCCGGCAACCCGTTGACCGGGTTCACCCACCGGCGCCGCCGAGGTGCCGAGCTGTTCCTGATCGTCCTGAGCCTGCTGGTCGGGCTGGGGGCGTACGCCGCCGTCGGCCTGGGCGTCGAAGGCACGATCCCCGCCGACATGATCGGGTACGGCGGCTGGCTCGCTCTGCTGGTCGTCGGCTGCCACGTCGTGGTCCGCTTCACCGCGCCGTACGCCGACCCGGTGCTGCTTCCCGTCGTGGCCGCCCTCAACGGCCTGGGCCTGGCGATGATCCACCGGATCGACCTGGCCGAGCTCTCCCGCAACGAGGACGCGCAGACCTTCGCGCGCAGCCAGCTGATCTGGATGACGCTCGGGGTCCTCCTCTTCGTGGCCGTGCTGATGCTCCTGCGCGACCACCGGAGGCTGCAGGCGTTCACCTACACCGCCGGGCTCGCCGCGATCGTGCTGCTGCTCATGCCCCTGCTGCCGGTGCTCGGCACGGAGATCCACGGCGCCCGGATCTGGATCAACATCGGTCCGATGAGCTTCCAGCCCGGCGAGGTCGCGAAGGTGCTGCTGGTGGTCTTCTTCGCCGGCTACCTCGTCCTGCACCGCGACGCCCTCGCTCTGGCCGGCCGTCGCGTGGCCGGGATCGACCTGCCTCGCGGCCGCGACCTGGGCCCGATCCTGGTGATGTGGCTGGTCAGCCTCGCGATCCTGGTCCTCCAGAAGGACCTGGGCTCCTCGCTGCTGTTCTTCGGCCTGTTCCTGGTGATGCTCTACGTCGCCACCGAGCGCCCGGGGTGGCTCGTCGTGGGCGGCACCCTGTTCGCCGTGGGCGCCTACTTCGGCTACCTGGTGTTCGCGCACGTGCAGGCACGTGTGGGCGCCTGGCTGGACCCGTTCGGGAGCAAGTACGACAGCTACCAGATCGTCCAGGGCATGTACGGCCAGGCGTGGGGCGGCCTCGTGGGCCGGGGACTCGGGCAGGGCGACCCCACCCTGATCCCGTTCTCCTACTCCGACTTCATCGTCGCGGCACTGGGCGAGGAGCTCGGGCTCACGGGCGTCATGGCGGTCATCCTGATGTACGGCCTGATCGTCGAGCGCGGCCTGCGCACCGCCCTGGTGTGCCGTGACGCGTTCGGCAAGCTGGTCGCGACGGGTCTCGCCGTCGTCTTCGCGCTCCAGGTGTTCGTCGTCGTCGGCGGCGTCACCAAGCTCATCCCGCTGACCGGCCTGACCACACCCTTCCTCTCCTACGGAGGCTCCTCGCTCGTGGCCAACTGGGCGATCATCGCGCTCCTGCTCCGGATCTCGGACCAGGCACGAAGGCCCCTGCCCGACCTGTCCGCGCCGACGGACGACGACGCGACCCAGGTGGTGATGGTGCGATGAACAAGCCGATCCGCACCATGGCGATCGGGTGTCTCGTGCTCTTCCTGTCGCTGATGGTCAACTCGACGTACCTCCAGTACATCCGCGCCGACGAGCTGAACTCCCGCAACGACAACAAGCGGGTCCGCGACGCGGAGTTCTCACGCGAGCGGGGTGCCATCCTCGTGCACGGCAGGTCCGTGGCGGAGAGCAAGCCCACCAACGACGAGTTCAAGTTCCAGCGCCGCTACCCCGAGCCCAAGAAGTACGCCCACCTGACCGGGTACTACTCCTACACCTACGGCCGCAACGCCGTGGAGCTCACCCAGAACGACATCCTCTCCGGAAGCGACCCGCGACTGTTCGTGAACCGGGTCGTGGACATGTTCGGCAACAGCCAGCCCAAGGGCGGCGACGTCAGCCTCACGATCGACCCCAAGGCGCAGACGGCGGCGTACGACGGCCTGCAGGCGCTCGGCGGCGACGGCATCAAGGGCGCGGTGGTCGCGCTCGACCCGTCCACGGGGGCCATCCTGTCGATGGTCTCCTCGCCGAGCTACGACCCGAACCGGCTCGCCTCGCACAACCTCTCCGCGCTCCCCAAGGCGTGGAAGCAGCTGAACGAGGACCCGGCCCGCCCGATGCTCAACCGCGGCGTGCAGGAGATCTTCCCCCCGGGCTCGACGTTCAAGCTGGTCACCGCGGCCGCGGCCCTCTCGAGCGGGCAGTACACCCCGAGCTCGAAGGTGCCCGGTGGCACCAGCCTCGACCTCCCGCTGACCGACACCGACCTGCCCAACGAGAACGGCATGAGCTGTGGCGGGGACAAGATCACGCTCACGCAGGCGCTGCAGGTCTCCTGCAACGTCGCGTTCGGCTGGCTGGGGCTCCAGCTCGGCGACGACGCCCTGCGCGAGCAGGCCCAGAAGTTCGGCTTCGGCGACGAGTACCTCGACGACCTCAACGACCAGGCGGTCAGCCGCTTCCCGGCCGACCCGGACGAGCCGCAGACCGCGCTCTCGGCGATCGGCCAGTTCGACGTCGCAGCGACGCCGCTGCAGATGGCGATGGTCACCGCCGGCATCGCCAACGGCGGCACCGTGATGAAGCCCTACCTCGTCGACGAGGTCCGCTCGCCCAACCTCGACGTGCTCGACAAGGCCAACCCCGAGCCCTACCGCAGCGCGGTCAGCTCGTCGGTGGCCCGGGACCTGACCCAGATGATGATCGAGGTCGTCGACGGCGGCACCGGCACCACCGCGCAGATCCCCGGCATCAAGGTCGCCGGCAAGACCGGCACCGCCCAGAGCTCGGTCGACCGCAACCCCTACGCCTGGTTCGTCTCCTTCGCGCCGGCCGACAACCCGAAGGTCGCCGTCGCGGTGCTCGTCGAGGACGCCGGCGTCGAGCGGGACGCCATCTCCGGCAGCGGCCTCGCCGCCCCCATCGCCAAGCGCGTGATGGAGGCGGTGATCAACCCGTGACCACGAACGACGCGACCGCCCGCTACCGGCTGGACAGCCGGATCGCGACCGGCGGCATGGGAGAGGTCTGGCGAGCCCAGGACACCGTCCTCGACCGCGAGGTCGCCGTGAAGGTGCTCAAGCACGAGTACGCCGACGACCCCACGTTCCGCGCCAGGTTCGAGGCCGAGGCCCGTCACGCCGCCGCGCTCGTGCACCCCAACGTGGCATCGGTCTTCGACTTCGGGGAGCTCCAGGACGCCGACGGCTCGGGCACCCGACCGTTCCTGGTCATGGAGCTGGTCCCGGGCGAGCCCCTGTCCGCACTCCTGCGACGCGGCGACGCGATGCCTCCGGACCGTGCTGCGGACCTCGTCGCGCAGGCCTGCGACGCGATCGCGGCCGCCCACGCGCTCGGCATCGTGCACCGTGACGTCAAGCCCGCGAACCTCCTGGTGACGCCGGACGGCACGGTCAAGATCACCGACTTCGGCATCGCCCGCGCCGGGACCGGGGCGGCGATCACCCAGACCGGCCAGATCGTCGGCACCCCGCACTACATCTCCCCGGAGCAGGCCGAGGGGAAGTCGGCCACCGAGGCCAGCGACATCTACGCGCTCGGCGTCGTCCTGTTCGAGTGCCTTGCCGGTCGTCGGCCCTTCGACCGCGACACCCCCATCCAGGTCGCGCTCGCGCACATCCGCGAGGACGTCCCCCCGCTGAGCGAGGACGTCCCGGCACGCATGCGCGCCATCGTCGAGAGGTCCCTCGCCAAGGACCCGTCCCAGCGCTTCGCGTCCGCCGAGGAGCTCGGGCGGGCACTGCGCGGTGGTGAGGTCCCCGGGCTCGGCCTCGCCGGAGGGGCCGCGGCCGTCGGAGCGGCGCCCGATGCCGGGACGACGCAGGTGCTCGACGCGGTCCCCGGTGCCGAGCCCACCACGATGGCCGGCCCGTACGACGACGGGCCCCGGCGCCGTCGTCGCCGTACGCTCCCGCCGTGGTGGCCCTGGGCGGCGGCCGCCGCCGCGGTGCTGCTGGTGGTCCTGGTCACCGCTGCGGTCGCGGGCAACGGCTCTCCCGAGCCGGCCGCGGCCGCCGGGCCGTCGTCCTCCCCCGGCGCGTCGGAGAGCCCGTCGGAGAGCCCCTCGGCGTCGCCGTCGAAGAAGCCGTCCAAGAAGCCCGACGACCGGGTCCGGGTGAACAAGGCGGCGTACCTCGGTCGGGACCACAAGGACGCCAAGGACGAGCTCGAGGGGCTCGGCCTCCAGGTGGAGGAGGAGAAGGTCCCCGCGACGTCGTACGACCAGGCCAAGGACACGGTCGCGGACGTGAGCCCGAGCGGGCTGGTGGAGCCGGGGAGCACGATCACTCTCCAGGTCTGGGAGGAGTACAAGCCTCCCAAGGAGGACCACGGCAAGGGGCACGACAAGGGCAAGAAGAAGGGCCACGACGACTGATGAGCACCGGAGCACAACCGCACCGGGTGGGGGACCGGTACGAGCTCGGCGAGATGCTGGGCCGCGGGGGCATGGCCGAGGTCCGCAAGGGCAACGACGTACGCCTCGGCCGGATCGTCGCGGTCAAGCGCCTGCGCACCGACCTCGCGAGCGACCCGACCTTCCAGGCACGTTTCCGCCGGGAGGCGCAGTCCGCCGCCTCGCTCAACCACCCCGCCATCGTGGCCGTCTACGACACCGGCGAGGAGATGTCGACCGACGGCACCGACGTCCCCCAGCCCTACATCGTCATGGAGTACGTCGCGGGCCGGACCCTGCGCGACATCCTGCGCGAGGGCCGCAAGATCCTCCCCGAGCGCGCCCTCGAGATCACCTCGGGCGTCCTGGCCGCCCTCGACTACAGCCACCGCGCCGGCATCATCCACCGCGACATCAAGCCCGCGAACGTCATGCTCACCCCGGCCGGCGACGTGAAGGTCATGGACTTCGGCATCGCCCGCGCGGTGGCCGACTCCTCGTCCACGATGACCCAGACCGCGGCCGTGGTCGGAACCGCGCAGTACCTCTCACCCGAGCAGGCGCGCGGCGAGACCGTGGACTCCCGCAGCGACGTCTACTCCACCGGCTGCCTCCTGTACGAGCTGCTCACCGGCCGGCCGCCGTTCGTCGGCGAGAGCCCTGTCTCGGTGGCGTACCAGCACGTCCGTGAGCCGGCGGCTCCGCCGTCGACCATCGACCCCGACCTCCCGCCCGAGGTCGACGCCATCGTCATGAAGTCCCTCGCCAAGCCCGTCGAGGACCGCTACCAGAGCGCCGCCGCCATGCGGGCCGACATCGAGCGGTACCTCGCCGGGAAGCCGGTCGTCGCCCCCGCCGTGGCCGCTGCCGGTGCCGCGGGCGCGACCACCTTCCTGCCGCAGGAAGAGTCCGCGGGAGAGACGACGTCGGTCTTCCGCGGCGACTCCGACGAGGACGAGGACGAGAAGCGCAAGAAGTGGCCGTTCGTGCTGCTCGGCCTCGGCGTGCTCGCCCTGATCGTCGCCGCCGCCGTGCTGGGACCCATGCTCTTCAACTCGGCTCCGACGGAGAAGTCCGTACCCAGCGTCCTCAACATGACCCGGGCACAGGCGGAGCGCGCACTGGAGGACAGTGGGCTCACCCTCGGCGACGTGGAGCGGAACGCATCCGCGGACGTGCCGAAGAACCGGATCATCTCCCAGGACCCCCAGCCCGGGGACTTCCTCGAGGAGGGCGGCGCGGTCGACGTGATGATCTCGTCCGGCACGCCGTCGGTCGTGGTCCCCGACGTCCTGGGCGAGGACAAGGACGCGGCCCGCGCCGAGCTCGAGAAGGCCAAGCTGCAGGTGAAGATGGTCCGCCGGAACTCCGACCGGGACGAGGGCACGGTCATCAACACCAACCCGCGCCCGGCCACGCGCGTCGCCATCGACACGGTCGTCACCGTCTTCTACTCCGCCGGACCCGAGGAGGTCCCGAGCGTCGTGGGGATGCAGGAGTCGCAGGCCCGCCAGGCCATCGAGGACGCGGGCTTCAACGTCAACGTCACCTACGACAGCCAGACACGGGCCGAGAAGGGGATCGTCCTCTCGCAGTCCCCCGAGGGCGGCAGCACCCAGAAGTCCGGGTCGACCGTGACGATCGTCGTCTCCGACTACGAGGAGCCGACGCCCACGCCGACCCCGACCCCCACCCCGACGCCGACGCCGACGCCGACCCCCACCGAGTCGCCGTCACCGACAGAGTCGTCGACGCCACCCTTCGGCGGCGCGAGCTCGAACTCGTCCACGCCCTGAGGTCAGGCGCGGAGCAGCCACCGGCCCCCGTCGCCCTGGTGCGATCGGGGGCCGTGCTGTGTCGGGGGCGTGTCGTCTCGGAGGCCTTGCTGTGTCTCAGCGGGTCAGGGGGTGAGTTGGTCAGCGGGTCAGGGGTGAGTTGCGCAGCGGGGCTGCGGGTCACAGGCCGCTGTCGTCCGATCTCGCCTGGTCCTCGCCGGCGGGCCTGGCGTAGTCGAGCTCGAGCGGGCCGTCGTACGCGGGGAGCTTCACCTCGGCGTGGGGGAGCACGTCCCAGCCCAGCTGGTACTGCTCGACGTACTGCAGGTAGATGTCGATGTACGGGCTCTCGTTGATCGCCGTCAGCATCGAAGCCGGATCGCCCACGCTGCTGATGACGTACGGCGGGGAGTAGGGGATCCCGTGGAGGACCACGGTGTTCCCGACACACTTGATGCCCGTGGTGGAGATGACCCGCTGCCCCTGGATGGTCATTCCCTCGGCTCCTCCGGCCCACATGGCGTTGACCACGGCCTGGATGTCCTGCTGGTGGACGACCAGGAGGTTCGGGTCGAGGTCGGAGCCTGCGATCGTCTCCGACGGCGCGTCGTCGAGCGTCACGGTCAGCCCGGGGCCGCTCATCGCCGCCAGGCCGGCCGGGACCTCCAGCGTGGCCGCCTCGTCCTGCGCCTTCGCCACCCGGTTGTCGCGCAGGCTCTTGCTGAGGTCGTCGATCTCCTCGCTCAGCTCGTTGCGCCGGGCGCGCAGGTTGTCGACCTCCTCGGTCGCCTGGCTCACGACGGTCGAGAGGTCGCCGTAACGGCCCGCCCGCAGCTGGGTGCCGTCGGAGCTGACGGCGCTGGTCACGAAGAGCGCGCCTGCCGCGACGAACACCGCCGGCCCGAGCACGCGCCAGGCCAGGCCGCGGTTGCGGTAGGTCCGCGACCGGACCCTCCGGGCAGCCGCGATGCGGCGCGCCCAGGTCTCACGGGTGAGCAGGGCGGGGCGCCTGGTACGTGTGGAATGGCTCATGGCTCTGTTTGTCGTCGGAGGCGTCGAGGTGCGCCTCGTGGGGAAGAATCTCGCCGACTACGCTAGCGGACGTCTCAAGCATCCGCTGACCGCGCGCAACCAAGGAGTTCAGGTGTCCAACTCGAGCCGCAGCAAGGCCCGCCCCCACGGAGGTGCAGCCGGTTCCGCCGGTGGGCGCCCGGGCCCGGACACGGGCACCGGGTTCTCGCTCATACGCACGGTCATCGCCGCTGCGCTGGTGGTGCTCGGTATCGCGTGGATGGCCGTCTACATCAACGTCGCCCAGGACGGGGAGACGCTCACGTGGATGGGTGACCTCGGCCGCTGGAACTTCCTCATCGGCTTCGGCCTGATCTTCACCGGCCTCTCGCTCTTCGCCAACCCGGGCACGCCCCTGGGTCGTGGACGGGGCGTGGTGATCGGGATGCTCGGCTGCTTCGGCATCGGGCTGATCTGGATCGTCGTGTACTACATGGCGGGCCAGCCGACCCAGATCCCGCTCCTGCAGGACCTCGACGCCTACAACCTGCTGGTGGGCATCGGCTTCATGGCGGTCGGCTTCGTGTTCGCGACCCGCTGGGAGTAACCCCCAGCCGCCGACGAGTTATCCACAGCCCCTGCGCTGCCTGTACACAGGTAGCCAGGGGCTGTGTCGCATCCTGGGGAAGGCGCGGCCCCGGCGGAAACCAGGCCTGATTCAGGCTCAGAGAAGGGCCCTGGGGCAGGGCAGGCACCGGAATGACACCGGTGTCATTCATCCACAGGACTTATCCCCAGTGTGGACAAGTGGCCTGGTCTCCGGCGCTGTTCCGTGGTCCTTACCCCTGTTCACCGTGAGCGAAACATCGAGTTCCACAGCGCCCGCCGAGTCGGCAGAAGTGCCGCGCAGGATCGGGCCGAGTCGGCAGAAGCGCTGCGCGAGATGGGGCCGAGTCGGCAGAAGCGCTGCGCGAGATGGCGCCGCATCGACGGCGGACGCGCCGGGGCCTGAGCGCTCGCGGCGTACGGCGAGGAGGACGGCAGACACGGCCTGTCCCCGGTCGTCCGCCGCACGTCCCCGCTGAAGGCGACGAGCGGGTACGCCGAACACGCGCACTTCTGCCGACTCGGCAGGAACCCGCGCCGCACTTCTGCCGACTCGACAGGAACCCGCGCCGCACTTCTGCCGACTCGACAGGAACCCGCGCCGCACTTCTGCCGACTCGGCAGGGTCACGCGAGGGCGAGCGTCCTGGTGACGAAGGCGACCAGGACCGTCAGGCCGATCAGCCCGAGCCCGAGACCTTGCCACAGGGGCCGGTTGTCGCGCGGGCTGTAGACGATGACCAGGGCGATGAGGACACCGCCGACGAGGCCGCCGAGGTGGCCCTGCCAGGAGATGAAGCCGCGTCCGAAGAAGGTGATCAGGGCGTTGAGGCCGAGCCAGACCAGGATCTGGCTGTAGTCGGCGCGCAGCTTGATCGCGACGACCAGGAGGGCACCCATGAGGCCGAAGATGGCTCCGGAGGCGCCGAGCGTGAAGGAGTACGCGGGCGCGAGCCAGTAGACGAAGGCACTGCCGACGAGCCCCGACAGCAGGTAGATGGTGAGGAACCTGGCACGCCCCACCACGGCCTCGAGCTGCGGGCCGAGGAACCACAGCGCGAGCATGTTGAAGCCGATGTGCATCAGCTGCACGTGGGTGAACATCGAGGTCGCCAGCTGCCACCAGGCTCCGTCGGCGACTCCGTGGAGGATCTGGACGGTGCCGTCGGGCATGCGCACGGCCGTGTCCGCCGGGACGAGGGCCAGGCGGTCCACCCACGTGCTCGACCCTCCGCCCGTCGCCGTGATGAGCAGCCAGACGGCGGCGTTGATCCCGATGAGGATCTTCGAGGTCAGGGAGGGGTCGGCCGACGGGCGTCCGCCGTACCGGCCCACGCCCTGCCGGGTGGACTTGCGCCCCTCCTGCACGCACGACGGGCACTGGAAGCCGACGGCCGCCTGGTTCATGCAGTCCGGGCAGATCGGACGCCCACAGCGCTGGCAGCGGATGTGGGTCTCCCGGTCGGGGTGCCGGTAGCAGTACGGGGCGGTCTCGGTGCTCATGTGCAGGAGGGGCTTCCGGGAACGAGGCTCAGCGGCGCTCGATCTCGACGGTCTCGACGACGACGGGGTCGACCGGCTTGTCGCCGGGACCGGTCTTGGTCGTGGCGATGGCGTCGACGACCGCCTGGCTCTGGCTGTCCTCGACCTCACCGAAGATGGTGTGGCGGTTGTTCAGCCAGGGCGTCTCGCCGACGGTGACGAAGAACTGTGAGCCGTTGGTGCCCGGGCCGGCGTTGGCCATGGCGAGCAGGTAGGGCTTGTCGAAGGTGAGCTCGGGGTGGAACTCGTCCTTGAAGGTGTAGCCGGGACCGCCGGTGCCGGTGCCGAGCGGGCAGCCGCCCTGGATCATGAACCCGTCGATGACCCGGTGGAAGCCGAGGCCGTCGTAGAACCGCCCGGTCGTCTTCTGGCCCGACTTGGGGTCGGTGTACTCCTGGGTGCCCTCAGCAAGGCCGACGAAGTTCTCGACCGTCTTCGGAGCGTGGTTCGGGAACAGGTGGACGACGATGTCGCCCTTGTTGGTCTTCAGGGTTGCCCACAGGTCGTCCGCCATGGCGTCAGCCTTTCGGTTGGTTCTCGTCTCGATGCCTCCCGATCCTCCCACGCCCGCCAAGGCGCGATCGGCCGGACCCTTGACGGGAACCGGCCAGACCTTGACAGGACGGGCGACGGGCCGCGTGCAGGGTTTGATTCGACTCTTGTACACGGCATGATCGGGCCTGTAGCGGGCATGACCTGGGTTGACGACCACGAAGAGAGGACCCCTCGACGATGCTGAAGTCGAAGACGAAGACGAAGCCGCAGAAGATGCGCGAGCAGGCGGGCGAGGTCATGGACCGTCTGGCTCCCCACGTCGAGAGCGCCCGCGAGAAGGCCGCGCCGTACGTCGCCGAGGCCCGCAAGAAGGCCGACCCCTACGTCACGGAGGCCCGCGAGAAGGCGGGCCCGTACCTCGCGGAGGCGCGCAAGAAGGCCGACCCGTACCTCACGGAGGCCCGCGAGAAGGCCGGTCCGTACGTCGCGGAGGCGCGGGAGAAGGCCTCGCCGATGGTCGACCAGGCCCGTGCCCGGTTCAACGAGGAGGTCCTGCCGGTCGTCACCGCTGCCGTCGCCGCCGCCTCGGAGGCCACCGAGGAGTGGCGCGAGGAGGCCTCGAAGCGCGGTCACGCGACCGCGGCGGCCATCAAGGGCGAGCTCGAGGCGCCGCAGCAGAAGAAGACCCACAAGTTCCGCAACTTCCTCCTCCTGCTCGGCCTCGGCGGCGCCGCGGCGTACGCGGCCAAGCGGATGTCGGACCGTCAGGCCAGCACCGCATGGCAGTCGTCGTACACGCCGACCCCGGCGTCCACGAACACGACGCCGTCGTTCTCCTCGCCCGGCGTGGGCACGACCGAGCCGCCGGTGGACGACACCCCGATGGGTACGGCGGCCGCTGCCGCCGCTGCGAAGGCACATGAGGCGGATGACGAGGGCGCTGCCGGACCGGACGAGGCGGCCTCGGACGCGGCGGAGAAGCCGCACAAGGCGACCACGCCCGACAAGCCGGCCGAAGAGGTCAAGGTCGACGACGACAAGAGCTGACACCTCAGGCTTTCGCCTGGGAAGACGTCCCGGTCACCCCCTGGGTGGCCGGGACGTTCTACGTCCGAGCCGGTCTACGTCCGAGCCGGTCTACGTCCGGGCCCTTCTACGTCCGGGCAGGCCCCGGCCGGGCCACGCGTCGCGGCGGCAGGTCGACGGGCCGGTGCTCGTCGACCCAGCGGTCGATCTGCTCCCACCAGGAGAAGAGCCAGTCGATGCGCTCGTCGCGCCCCTGCGGGATCTCGTCGCGAGGGACCCGCCACCAGCGCATGATGAGCTGCTTGTCCATCGGCAGCTCGCGCCACACGTCGGTGATCGTCACCATGTGGTCGAGTCCGGTGTGGGCGACGAGGACCACGTCCGCCTCGGGAGCCGCGTCGAGGGCGGCGAGGAAACCCCCCGGGCGGGGCGCCAGCACGTTCTGCATCCTCTCCGCGCGGCGGGCCATGCTCTCCAGGCCGAGTCGCCGGAGCTTGTCGATGGCCCGCTGGCGCCGTTCGGGGGTGAAGTTGCCGCCCTCCGGGAAGATCACGAAGGCGTCGTTGTCGTCGAGGCCACGCGCGAGCTCGCCCACCTCACGCTCGAGCTTGTCGGGCGGGTCGCCCTTCTTCGCCGGGGAGACGAACCGGCTGGGCACGCGGTGCAGCAGGATGCCTACCGCGGGGTCCCAGGCGAGGGTGTCCTTGAGGACCACGCGCGGCTCGCGTCGGTACCAGTGCATCAGCGCGTACATCAGCGTGAAGGAGTCGCCGGGACCCGCGTGCCGGGAGCACACCAGCAAGGGGTGGCCGGGGAAGGCGTCCGGGGCCGGCCCCTCGGTCAGGATCTTCAGCCGCAGGACCCGTCGGGCCTCCCGGAAGAAGACCACGAGGTAGGCCTGCGCGATGTCGTAGTGGATCCGCTCGAAGAACGGCCTCCTGATGAACCAGCCGAAGCCCGAGGCGATCCAGAGCCCGAAGAGCTCGACGAGGATCACGCTCTCGAGCAGCAGGTGCAGCATCAGCACCCACAGGATGCGCAGCGGACGCAGCCGCCCGGGCACGACAGGGGACAGGAGTGCCGCGAGCAGCAGCCACAGCGGAATCGTGGAGAGGAGCACGACGGTCAGCGCGATCACGGCCGGTGCCAGGATGACGCGCTGGACGAGTCGGCTCATTCCCCCTCCTCCAGGTAGGCCAGGTACACCGCCGTCGCCTCGTACGCCGCGTCTATGCGCCGCATCACGGCCTTGAAGTCACGGTAGGCCAGCAGCGAGTCGTCCCGGGACGAACCGCCGCCGGTCGGGAGCACGTGAGCGGTCACGCCGTCCGGCAGCGCGGCCATCTCGCGGTGGAAGCGGTGGCGCCTGGCGATCTCGAAGGAGACGCGGGCGACCTCCCAGGGCTTCCGTGGCGGCTGGAGCGGGCGGTCGATCCGGCCCACCTGGAGCACGAAGATCCGGTCCGCGCCGACGTCGACGGCGCGTCCGACCGGGATGGAGTTCACGATCCCGCCGTCGAGGAAGTGCTCGTCGCCGACCCGGGCGGGGCGGAGCAGCCCGGGCACGGCGGCGGAGGCCACGACCGCGTCGACCACCCGCCCGTCGGTGAACCAGTGCTCGGCGGCCCGCTCGATGCTGGCGGCGCAGCACTGGAACTCGATGGCGAGCTGGTCGAAGGTGAGGTCACCGAGCTCCTGCTCGAGGCGGGCCCGCAACGGCTTCGCGGAGTGCAGGTGCGTGCCGGTGCGCACGGCCCGGGTCACCTGGCGGACCGCACCGTCGCCGTACACCTCCTTGCCGGCAGCCGCGCTCTCCCAGAGGGCTGTGAGCCGGTCGATGACTCCGGGGCCGGGGTCGGCGGCGAGGAGTGCTCCGTTCAGGGCTCCGACGGACGTGCCCAGGACGATGTCGGGCTTGATGTCGGCCTCGGCGAGGGCCCGGAGCATGCCGACCTCGACGGCTCCGAGCACGCCGCCGCCCCCGAGTACGAAGGCGGTGCGGTTCATGGGCTCAGCCCTGGGTGGGCTCGGCCGAGGAGCCTGCCTGACCGGCGTCCGGTCCGGTCACCTGGCCGGTCGCCTGGCCGGTCGCCTGGCCGGTCGCCTGGCCGCTCGCCTGGGCACCCGCGCCCACGCCCTGCCCGGCCTCCTCCGCTGCGATCCGGCGACGGACGTCGGCGGTGGCGCGGTGCTCGGCCCAGAACGACAGGATCGGGACCGTGCCGGCGAGCAGCGTCACGGCGGTGAAGCCCAGGTCCCACCTCGCGCGGCGGGACAGCATGAAGGCCACGACCAGGAAGATCATGTAGAGCCAGCCGTGGGCGACGCCGAGGTACTGCGAGATGTTGGCGCCCAGGGTCTCGGCCGCTCCGCCTTCGGGGAACAGGCCCTCGTTGACGACGTGCCCGTAGTGCAGGGGCAGCCCGATGAGCACCAGGATGATCAGCAGGACGCCGACGATGTTGGCCATGACGCGGTACGGCGTGAGCAGGGACTTCACGGCTTCGACGGTACCTCAGAGGGTGTGTCGAGCCGCGGCTCGGACTCCTCTCGGGCCCGCACGACCTCGTCCCGCGCCCACCGCCACCACACGAAGAGCGCGAAGGCCCCGAACACGAACCACTGGAGGCCGTAGAGGAGGTTCCGCAGGCCCTCGCCGGAGCCGGGGTCGGGCAGGGACGCGGGCGTGACCGGGTCGAGGCCGGCGAGGCCGCTGCCGGGGGCGGCGCGCTCGGCGACGAGGAAGGCGCCGTAGAGATCCTGGTCGACCCGCTGGATCGCGTCGGCGATGCGCACCTCGGGGAGCCGGTCGTCCGCGGGGTCCGGGTCGGGGATGCCGCTGCCCTCGGGGGGCTGGAGCCAGCCGGTCAGCCTGACGCGGCCATCGGGCGGTGGCGGCGCCTGGTCCGGGCTCGGCGGTCCACCCGCGTACGACGAGGAGCGCGGAGCTCGTGGCGCAGGCCGCGGGGTCGTCGCACACGGCCACCGGCGTCACCGCCCAGTACCCCCGGTGGCCGTCGAGGTCGCGGTCGGTGACGTAGAAGGTGGACCCGGGCAGCCAGGTCCCGCTCAGCTCGACGGGCCTGCCCACCGCCGCCGACGGGAACGGCTCGTCGGGGCCGATGACCTGCTGGACGGCTACGGGCGGGAGGGAGGAGAGGTCGAGGGCGGCGGCCTCGCGGTGGGCCTGCCACGCGCTCAGCTGCCACATCCCCAGGAGAACGGCGGCGACCGTGGCGGCGACGCCGAGCAGGTGGAGGGGGAGGAGTCGGGGGGACACCAGCACACCGAGCACCCTCCGCACGCCGTCCAGGGTACCCGGGGCCCCGATCCCGGTACTCCGTGAGCACCTTGTCGTCGTGGGTCCGGATCCACGACCACTTGCTCACGGACTATCGACTCGGGGGTCCCGACGTCTCGGATACTGGTCTGACCACTTGACCACCTGATGTGAGCCGCGCCACTGTCACTCCCATGGCCCTCAGACCCGTGTCGCGCCGCCTCGTCCCCGACGAGGTCTTCGACCAGATCCTGTCCGACGTCGTCGACGGTGAGCTCGCCCCCGGCGACAGCCTCCCCAGCGAGCGGCGGCTCTCCGAGGTGCTCGGGGTGTCGCGGCCGGCCGTCCGGGAAGCCCTCCAGCGGATGACCCAGGCCCGGCTCGTCGAGGTGCGGCACGGCGGTGCCACCACGGTCCGCGAGTTCCGCCGCTCGGCCGGGCTCGACCTCCTCCCGCGCCTCCTCGTGCGCAACGACGAGCTCGACGTCTCGGTCGCCCGGAGCATCCTCGAGGCCCGGCTCGCCATCGCCCCCGAGGTGGCGGCGCTCGCCGCAGAGCGGGGGAGCGAGCCGCTGCACGAAGCCCTCGCCGACGCCATCGAGCTCCTCGAGGCCGACGAGGACCCGGTCGCCCGGCAGCGGGTCGCCCTCACGTTCTGGGACCACGTCGTCGACGGCGCCGACAGCGTCGTGTTCCGGCTGATGTTCAACAGCCTCCGCGCGGCCTACGAGCCGGCCGTCGAGGCCCTCGCGGTCCTCATGCAGGCCGAGGTCAGCCGGGTCGACGCCTACCGCGCCGTGCGGGCGGCCGTCGTGGCGCACGACCCCGAGGCCGCGCGGGCGGCGGCCACCGACCTCCTGCAGCCCGCCACCGACAGCCTGATCTCCGCCATCCACGACCTGGAGGAAGCCTGATGACCCGTCCCTCGCCCGAGATCGAGCAGCTCGCCCAGGAGCGGCTCGCCGCCGACGAACGCCGGATCACCGGCGCCCGGCGTACCTCTGTGTCACTCGGAGACGCCTGGCGGTCGTTCCTGCGGCACCCCTCGCCCTGGATGATCGGCACCGCGCTGACCTTCGGCGTCGTCGCCCGGCTGGTCGTCGGTGACTACGCGTGGACCGACGCCCTGGTGCCCCTGCTGATGCTCGCGTCCTTCCCGTTCGTGGAGTGGACGATCCACGTGTGCATCCTGCACTGGCGACCCCGCAGCCTCGGCCCCGTCGAGCTCGACACCCTGCTGGCCCGCAAGCACCGCGCCCACCACGCCGACCCGCGCGACATCCCGCTGGTCTTCATCCCGTGGCAGGTGCTCGCCTGGCTGCTGCCGGCGTACGTCCTGGTCGCCTTCCTGGTCTTCCCGCGCGACGGGCTCGGCCTGACCTTCCTGGTCTCGGTCACGGCGCTCGGCTTCGGCTACGAGTGGAGCCACTACCTGGTGCACAGCGACTACCGGCCCCGGTCCAAGGCGTTCCGCTCCGTCTGGCGCAACCACCGGCTGCACCACTACAAGAACGAGCACTACTGGTTCACCGTGACGACCGCCGGTACGGCGGACCGCGTGCTCCGCACCTACCCGGAGCCGAACCAGGTCGAGACCTCCCCGACCGTCCGCGCCCTCCACGCGAGCGAGTCGTCCTGAGCCGGCCCGGCTACTGCGCCTCTGTCGGTGCCGGCCGCCTGTCGGCCCGCTGTACGTCGCGAGTCCGGTACGGCGAACGAAGAGACTCACGCTGTCGCGCACACAGCGGTAACCTCGGAGGATGCGGTGCTACACCGAGTACCCATCCGACTGGTGCGGTCACGTCCTGCTGGTGCACAACAGCGAGGAGCAGCGCAGAGCCGGGGTGGCGTCCTGGGTCCGGCACAGCCTCGACTCGGACGCGAAGGTGCTCTACGTCGAGCCTCCGTTCGAGCACGCCCGCCAGACGCTGCTCGGGATGCTGGCCGCGTGCGACGTACCCGCGGCGGACGCGCTGAAGCGCGGGCAGCTCGAGGTCTTCACGGCCACCGAGCAGACCTACGACGCCGGTTGGCAGGACGCCAAGGTGGACGAAGCCCTCGCCGCGGGTTACCCGACGGTCCGCTGGTCGGGGGCCGCGGAGACCGCCTGGGGGGTGATGACCCCCCGCGAGCACGGGGACGTGGAATGGGCAACCGACCGCCTGTGCCAGGAGCGGCCGGTCTCCGTGCTGTGCCAGTACCCAGCCCACCTGCCGCGAGCCACGATCGAGACCGCGTGCGCGATGCACGCGGCCGGTGTGCGTGAGGCGTTCCTGCGCGTCACCCCCGCGAAGGGCGGGGTCGCCGTGGCGGGCTCGGTGGACATCGCCAACGAGAGGACCCTGCGGAGCGCCTTGACGGCCGCCGCCGCGACGCGGGCCGAGCAGGGGATCCTGGCGATCGATCTCGCGGACCTCGACTTCCTGGACGTCGCCGGGGCGCGAGCGTTCCTGACCGGCACGGCCTCGCACCGCATCGTGGGAGGCACCGTGCGACTGCAACGAGCACGGGGGGTGGTCGCGTCGGTGCTGCGCCTGCTCCGCGTGGACGCGGTCACCGGATTCGAGGTGAGTGACCAGTGACAACGACCTCCACGTCGATCGCCGCGGGCGAGTACAGCCACGACCTGCTCCTGCACGAGGGCGAGGACGCGTGGCTCGTGCAGGGCACCCGTGCCTTCGTGGAGCAGGGGCTCGAGTCAGGTGGACACGTCCTGGTGCACAGCAGCGAGGAGCGCGTCGCCCTTCTGCAGCGGGCCCTGGGCTCTCATCCGCGGCTGGAGTACGGCCTGGACCAGGACCTCTACCTGACTCCGACGCGCACTCTGTTCGCCTACCAGCGCAAGCTGGAGGAGAGCCGGCGCCCGATCGACCTCTGGGCCACCGGCACCGTGCCCCTGGGGGCGGACGACGGCGGCCATGCCGCCTGGGCACGCTACGAGTCCCTGGTCAACGAGGTGCTGGGTCCGTACTCGTTCCATGGCCTGTGCACGTACGACGTCAGCGCCCTGCCGGCCAGCACCATCGACGCTGCCAAGGCCTCTCACCCGCACATCACGGCTCCGGAGGAGCGGGTCGAGAGCCCGACGTACCTGAGCCCGACCGAGTTCCGGTCCCACCCGCTGGCCGCCGTACCCGAGACGCCGGCGTCGCCACCCACCCTCATGACCATCCTCGACAGCCGCCATGACCTTTCCGGAGCGCGGCGCCTGCTGCGCGACGTCATCTCGTCCTCGCGCCTCTTCGGAGGGGTGGTCGACGACTTCGTCGCCGCAGTGAACGAGGTGCTCAGCAACGGTCTCGAGCACGGCCTCTCGAGCGTGCAGCTGGAGGTGTGGGTGGAGCGTCGGAGGCTGACCTGCCAGGTCACCGACGACGGGCCGGGCGGCCTCGACCCGATCGCGGGGTTCGCCTACCCCTACGGACAGGAGCAGCAGGGCCTCTGGGTCGCTCGCCAGCTGTGCGAGGACATCTTCGTGTCCGACCGCCCGGAGGGCGGCACCCGGGTCCTGCTCGTCGCGAGCGCGTGAGCGGCTGAAGTCCGGGGGAGGCGGGGCCAGATGACGACCGTGCAGGTCTCCCAGCCCGGATCCGACCCGGTGCCCGCCTACCTGGCGATCCCCTCGGGGACACCGCCCTGGCCGGGGGTCCTGGTCGTCCACGACGCGCTCGGCATGACCACCGACCTACGCCACCAGGCGGACTGGCTCGCCTCGGCCGGCTTCCTGGCGCTCGCCCCCGACCTGTTCCACTGGGGCTCCCGACCACGCTGCGTGGTCAGCACGATGCGCGCCGCCGCCTCCCGCAACGGCCGTCCGTTCGACGAGCTGGAGAGCGCGCGGACCTGGCTCGCCGACCACGCCGACTGCAACGGCCGGGTCGGGGTCATCGGCTTCTGCCTCGGCGGCGGGTTCGCGGTGCTGCTCGCCGGGACCGGGCGGTACGACGCCTCCAGCGTCAACTACGGCGGGGTCCCGAAGGACGCCGACGACCTGCTCGCGGACGCCTGCCCCGTCGTGGCCAGCTTCGGCGGGAAGGACCGGTCGCTGCGCAAGCACCCGCAACGACTCGCCCGCGTGCTCACCGCCCACGGCATCGAGCACGACGTGAAGGTGTACGACGAAGCAGGCCACTCGTTCCTCAACGACCACGGGGACGAGATGCCCCGCTGGGCCGCCGTGGCGGGACGTTTCGCGCACACGGCGTACCACGAGCCCTCCGCGGTCGACGCGCGCCGGCGCATCGTCGCCTTCTTCGACCAGCACCTGCGTCCCTGAGCCTCCGGCATGTCCCACGCTCCGCGCCGCCCGCGTCGGTGTAGGAATTCCCCGTGCCCGAAGTCGAGAAGACCGCCCCCGAGCAGACCCCGTACGGCCAGGTCACCACGCCCCGCAACCTGGCCCACCTGCGGCTCCGGGCCGAGGAGTGCGTCCGAAGCGGCGACGACAGCGCTCTGCTCGACCTGACCGCGGAGCTGCGTCAGGACCGGGCGCTCTGGGCACACCTGTGGGCACCCTCCGCTGCGGTCGCCGCGGCGAGGGCGGGCAGGGACGACGCTTGGGACCTGCTCGACGAGGCCGTCGCGGGCGGGTTCTGCCAACCGGCGCTGTTCGAGGGCACGCTCGACAAGCTTTTCGGTTCCCACCCCGGCTGGCAGGCGCTGCGTGAGCGGATGCGGTCCGCCCCGCCCCCGACGCTCGAGCTCCTCCACTGGCCGGCCCCTGAGCCGCACCACCCCCTCACCTACGACGCGATCCCCGCCGACCGGGAGGAGCTCCTCCGCGACCTGCTCCCGCCTCTCGAGCCGACCTCCTGGGCTACGGCCGCCGCGCTGCTGGCCTGGGTGCACCATCGGTGGGAGCACGCGAACGACCACGTCGAGGCGCCCGACGCCGTCGAGGTCCTCCGCAGGGTCGCCGCCGGCGAGCGGTTCGCCTGTGTCGAGTACTCCATCGTGCTGAGCCAGAGCCTCAACGCCCGGGGCATCCCCGCCAGGCGCCTGCACCTGCGCCAGGCCGACCACCACGTCGGCGTCGGCCGCGGCCACGTCGTCTCCGAGGCCTGGATCGACGACCTCCGGCAGTGGGTGCTCCTCGACGGGCAGAACGGCGCCTACTGGGCCGACGAGGACGACCGACCGCTCGCCCTGCCCGAGCTCCTCGACCGGTACGCGGACGGAGCGCCCCCGCCCCCGGATGGTGCGGCTCACCGACGGGCAGAGGTACGAGGGGGCCGACCGGTGGTGGACCTACTTCGCCGGCGCGAAGACCACCGGGTTCGCCTGGGGCACGACCTACGCCCCCGTCTTCCAGAACATCTCGTTGCTCGACCACGGAGCGCCTGCTCCGCGACCCCCGAGGCGCCTACCCCGACCTCGACGAGGTCGCGGTGGGGGTGGGTGGGTCGCTCGAGGAGCCGCGACTGCGGTTGAGCACACCCCACCCGTACGCCGAGGCGTTCGTCGTCTCCGGCCCCGGCTTCGAGGATCGCGTCCCCGTCGACGGCGACGGGTGGGTGCTCCGGCGTACGGCGGGGCGGCGCGACCAGGTACGCGTCGCGGTGCTCACGCCGTACGGCAGGGGGCGGGAGCACGTCGTGGAGTACACCGCCGGCTGAGCCCTCGGCGGCGCCCGGCCGCCTCAGGCCGCCGCCGCAGACCCGCGTCCGGAGGTTGTGGAACTGGCGGCGGGTCTGCACGAGCCATGCCCAGACTTCGTCGGGAGGTGCGGGAAGCGTCGGCCATCGTCGAACCGCCGTCGGGCTCGGGGACCCGCCGCGACAACGCCTGGTCCTGTCCTGAGGCGACGAGCCACGCGGGACGCTCGTCATACGACCAGGGACGTTGGCCTCTGCGCCCGGCGCGACTGCGGAGTTCTCATGAAGTCGAGGGGGTGGAGGTCTTCTGGACGGAGGCGACGCACGATGAACGGGCACATGGTGACCACGGCTGGGCCGCCCGCGAGAGCAACGACCGGCACGGAATGGGTCCGCCGATTCGGCGCGACCGAGCGGTTCGCCCACTGGTGGACGGTGCTCATGGTGGCGACCGCGCTCCTCACCGGCCTGGGCCTCGGCGACGATGCGGAGTCGGGCACGCTGCTGCGGGTGCACTGGGGGGCGGTGGCGCTGATCGGTGTCGGCCTGCTCGTCGCTCTGGTCCTCGGCGACACCAAGGCGCTGCTCCGGGCGACCTGGAGGCTCTTCCTCTTCGACCGCCGCGACGTCGTCTGGGTCCGCGACCACCTGCACACGCGATCCCACCGGGTAAGGCGTAGCGACTACGGCATGTTCAACCCCGGGCAGAAGGCTCTTGCCTGGGCGCTGACGGCTGCCGTCGCTGTCGTCGTCTTCACCGGCATCCGGGCACTGTCGGCCGGCGGAGACGACGCCGGCGGTCCCCACGCGATTGCCGTCGTCGTCGCGATGACGCTGGTCGGCACTCATGTCTTCATGGCCGCGCTCAACCCGGCGACCAACCACGCACTGCACGGCATGGTGCTCGGGCGGGTGCGCCGTTCCTGGGCGGCCCAGCACCACGGCGGCTGGCTGGACGACCAGGAGCGGTAGCCGGGGATGAGCACGCGCTTCAGGCCAGCCCGCGCGGGCCCCCGACTCGCCTTCCTGTTCCTGGCGACGAGCGCGCTCGTCGTGTCGCTCGTGGGCGGGTGCCACCTCGACCGGCCCTCCCACGCGACCGTGTCCGCAGCGAGCCGCCGGCCCAACATCGTCCTGGTCCTCGCCGACGACCTCGACACCGCGTCGATGGCGGACCTGCCGGTGCTGCGCCGTACCCTCACGGCGCGGGGCATGTCGTTTCGCCACTTCTATGTCTCGGACCCGCTCTGCTGCCCCTCGCGGGTGTCGATCTTGCGCGGTCAGTACGTGACCAACCACCACGTCTCCGGCAACGTCGGGGCGCACGGGGGATACCGGCAGTTCATGGCCAGAAGTGAGGAGCGCTCCACCGTGGCCACCTGGCTCCAGAATGCCGGGTACCGCACGGGCTTCTACGGCAAGTACCTCAACGGATACCCCCTCCCGGGCCGCGCGACGCACGTGCCACCAGGTTGGAACGACTGGCACGCTGCCTACGGCGACGCGGCCTACCGACAGTTCGGCTACCACATGGTCGACAACGGGCGGCGCACCCGGCACGGTCACCGGGCGTCCGACTACGGGGTCGACGTTCTCGCACGCAAGGCGGCGGCCTTCGTCAGGGCGGAGAGACACAGCACGGCCCCGCTGTTCCTCTACCTCTCGGTGTACAGCCCGCACGGCCCGGCGGCCGTGGCGCCTCGGTACCGGGGGTCGGTGCCCCAACTGCGTGCGCCGCGCGGGCCGGCATTCAACCAGGTCGACATGTCGCGAGCCTCGCGGTGGCTCCGGATGCTGTCCCGGCTGACACCCTCGCAAGTCGCGACCGTCGACTGGGCCTACCGCCGGCGCATCAGGTCCGTGCTGGCCGTTCAGGACCTCGTCGTGCGCCTGCTCGCCGCGCTGCGGGACACCCACCGACTGTCCGACACCTACGTCTTCTTCACCTCGGACAACGGCTACCACCTGGGTCAGCACCGGCTGTTCGCAGGGAAGCGCACAGCCTTCGAGACCGACATACGGGTGCCGATGATCGTGCGGGGACCCGGTGTGCCGCAGGGTAGGACGGTGCGTTCGATGACCTCGACCATCGACCTGGCTCCCACGTTCGCCGCGCTGGCCGGGGCGGCTCCTCCCGGCTTCGTCGACGGGCGCTCCCTCGTGCCCCTGCTCGACGGTCGCCCTCCGCCGTCATGGCGGCGTGCCGTCCTCAGCGACTACCAGCGGAACACGACCGTCCGCTCCCGCGACCCCGACTGGAAGTTCGAGTACCGGCACCCGCCCGAGCTCGGCCTCCCCTCCTTCCATGCCGTGCGTACGGATCGATACACGTACGTGGAACACCCACGGCGCTCGCCCGAGCTCTACGACAACCGGCGCGACCCGCAGCAGCTGGTCAACCGGTACGGCGACACAGCGCCCGCCACCCTCGATCGGCTGCACCGCCTGCTGGACCGGCTCCTCGACTGCTCCGGAGCGACCTGTCGCGCCGCCGATCGCACACTCGTGCGCAAGCATCCACGACCGGCAGGGCGGTGACGTGGTCAGCCAACGGAGCATGACGGCGTTCACGGGTCTGGCCGAACGGTGTGCGAGTGGTTGAGCCGGAGGTCGAGGTCTGGTGGTGGGCCGGAGGGCAGTCGGTCCCCGCTCAGGTCTCGGCGGCATCGGAGGGGAGGAACCGCTGGACGAAGGCAAGCGCAGTGTCGGCCACCTCGCGCCACCCGCTGTCGATGGTCAGTGCGTGCCCCCGGCCCTTCATCTCGACGATCTCGGTCACGCCGGCGTTGTCCCGCTGGCGCTTGTAGGAGGCGTTCGCGATCGACCAGGGCACGGTGTTGTCCAGCTCGCCGGAGAGGATGAGCATCGGCCCGCGGTCCGGGTTGCCGGTGTCGACCTTGACCTCGGTCCACGGGTTGAGGTTGGCGGTGGCCGCCTGGAAGAGCGGGCGACCGGAGGTGGGCACCGAGTACGTGTCGTAGAGCTGCCTCGCCTCCTCCTCGCTCACGGCGTTCGCGAAGGCGAAGCGGAACTGGTCGTAGGTGAGCGGTACGGCGCGGCTGCGGTTGGCGGGGTTCCCCAGCACCGGGAAGGCCGACTTCAGCGACGAGATCGGCAGCGGCAGGACGCCACGGAAGGGCGCGGGGTCGATGGCGACCGAGGCCGCGCCAAGCCCACGGCCCGCGAGGATCTGGGTGAGCAGCCCGCCGAAGGAGTGGCCCACGATCGCCGGCTTCGTGTCGAGCCCGCGGATGATCTCCTCGAAGTGGTCCGCCACCTGGCCGACCGACTTGCCCGCGAACACCTCGGGATGCGCCTGCGCCTCCTCGACCGTCGTCCGGGTCGTCGGGCCACCCGGGCGTGAGCGTCGTGTAGCCGTTCTCCTCGAACAGGGACGCCCACCGGTCCCAGCTGCTCGGAAGCAGCCAGAGCCCGTGCACGAAGACGACGGGTGGTCGCCCCGTCTCGTTGGCGCGTCTGCACTGCTCGAGCTCGTGCTCCGTGATGGTCGGGTGGGGAGCTGTCGAGGACATGGGTGCCCCCTCCTGGGTGTCGGGTGGGCTGTGGAGACCACGGATCCTTCGACACTAAGCCTGCGGCCAGCGGCTCGTCACCGGCACAGGATGACCAACCGCGGCTGGTGCGTCCTGCCTACCCCGCGGCCGCGGCCGCCCAAAGGTGAGGCCCGGAGGCACGCGATCCGTCCTGGCGCGCAGGCAACGGTCCTTCGAGCGTCCGCACGGCGGTCGAGCGAGTGTCGTGCCGGAAACGCGAGCGCCTCTGTTCCACGTGGAACAGAGGCGTCGGAGATGTGGTGGAGCCAAGGGGACTCGAACCCCTAACCCCCTGCTTGCAAAGCAGGTGCGCTACCAATTGCGCCATGGCCCCCGGAGGAGGAAGGTCAGGCCTTCTTGACGCTGTCGGTGGCCTCGGCCCACAGGGCCTGCTCCTGCTGGCCGGCCTTGACCTTCTTGCTCGCGACGACGGCCGCGACTGCTGCGAGGGCGATGAGAACGAGCTTCTTCATGGGGTTCCCCTTCGGGTCGCGGGTGCGAGCGATGTGAAGCTGGTGGGTGGGCCTAACTGGACTTGAACCAGTGACCTCTTCCTTATCAGGGAAGCGCTCTAACCGTCTGAGCTATAGGCCCGCTGCGCGACACCGCGTGCGGCATCGCGCCGGAAGATTACCCCATGCGGCGGGTGCGCCCCAAACCGAGTCCGACCACAGCCGGGGCCTCACTCACCGAACGAGGTGATCCCTCAGTGCTCCTCCTCGGCCAGCGTGACCTCGATGCCGCCGAGCAGGGTGGCTGCGAGGTTGTAGAGGAAGGCGCCGAGGGTGGCGATCGCGGTGATCAGGACCACGTCCACGACCGCCACGATCATGGTGAACCCGAGCACGCGGCTCGCACCGACGTAGTTCTCCACGTCGAACGCCGACCCGTCCTGCCCGCCGATGACCTCCTGGACGGTCTGGTTGATCGAGTCCCACACGCCGGCTGCGCCGAGAACCGACCAGACCATCGCCACGGCGATCACGGTGACGATGCCCAGTGCGATCGAGAGCAGGAACGCGGTCTTCATGACCGACCAGGGGTCGACATGCGTCATCCGCAGACGCGCCTTGCGGGTGCGCGGCCGGGAGCTCCCTCCCGACGGACGGCTCGCGGGACGGCCGGCCGTGGTCGTCGTCGTACCCGGCTTGCGCTCGTCGGAGCGCGACTCCTTCGCCTTGCGGACGGTCTCGGTCGCGGCCGTGACCGCTCCGGACAACTTCTCGTTCACCCGGCCCGCCAACGGAGTGCGAGCCTCGGTGGTCGTGCTCGAGCGCTGCTCACCGGTGCCGCCGGACTTCTGGTCGCTGCCGGTCCGAGCCTGCTGGTCGGTCCGAGCCTGCGGCGTGCTGCCTGCGCGCTGCTGCTGGGCGTTTCCGGAACCGTTCTGCTGGTTGCTGCTGCTGCCGGAGCGCTGCTGCTGATCGCTCCCCGACTGCTTCTCGGCGGTCGTCCGGCTCTGGCCCTCGCTCGATCCGGCCAGGGATCGGCGAGGCGCCAAGGGGGTCTCGTCGGTACGACGGTCGGCCATCAGGACTCCTCATCAGGTGAGTCAGCAGGGTCGGCTTCGGGCTCGTCTGGCGACGGCGCCGCGGCACCGCCCTCATCGATTGTCGCACTCTCCTGGTCATCGGCCACCGAAGAGTCGTTCTGAGCGTCGTCGGCCAGCTCGTCGGCAGCGGCCTCCGCCTCGTCGGCGGCCTCCTCGATCTCCGCGGCACGCTCCACGCTACGCGCCACCACGGAGACCGTGTCGCTGTTGCGGAGCTTGACGAAGGTCACACCCATGGTCGAGCGGCCCTTCGGGCGGAACTCCTCGTTGATGGGGCTCCGGACCACGAGTCCGGAGCTGGTCACCGACAGGACCTCGTCGCCCTCCTCGACGATGAAGGCGCCGACCAGGTTGCCGCGGTCGCCGTTGAGCTGCATCGCCTTGATGCCGAGGCCGCCGCGGGACTGCAGGCGGTACTCCGAGATCCGCGTGCGCTTGGCGTAGCCGCCGTCGGTCATCGTGAAGACGTACTGCTCCTTGACCTCGGGCGAGGCCTCCGCGCCACCGGCCTCGGTGTCGGCGGCCTCCTCGGCGGCGACCTGCTCCGCGCGGATCACCGACATGGAGAGCAGCTCGTCACCGGAGCGGAACTTCATGCCCGTCACGCCGGAGGTCGCCCGGCCCATGGGCCGCAGCTGGGAGTCGTCCGCGCGGAAGCGGATCGCCTGCCCCTTCTTGGAGACCAGCAGGATGTCGTCCTCGGACCCGACCAGCTCGGCGCCGATCAGCTCGTCGCCGTCGTCGCGGAAGTTGATCGCGATGACGCCGGCCTGCCGAGGGCTGTTGTAGTCGGAGAGCGACGTCTTCTTCACCAGTCCGTTGCGCGTCGCGAGGACGAGGTACGGCGCCTGGTCGTAGTCGCGGATGGCGAGGACCTGGGCGATCTCCTCGTCCGGCTGGAACGAGAGCAGCCCGGCCACGTGGCCACCCTTGGCGTCACGGTTCGCCTCGGGAAGGTTGTAGGCCTTCGTCCGGTAGACACGGCCGGCCGAGGTGAAGAAGAGCAGCCAGTTGTGGTTGCTGGTCGCCATGAAGTGCTCGACGACGTCGTCGCCCTTCAGCGCCGCTCCGCGCACGCCCTTCCCGCCCCGCTTCTGGGTCCGGTACAGGTCCGCACGAGTGCGCTTGGCGTAGCCGCCCCGGGTGATCGTCACGACGAGGTCCTCGTCGGGGATCAGGTCCTCCATCGACAGGTCGCCGTCGGCGGGGATGATCTGGCTGCGGCGTTCGTTGCCGAACTTCTCCACGATCGCGGTCAGCTCGTCGGAGACGATCTGGCGCTGCCGGACCTCGCTGGCCAGGATGTCCTCGAGGTCGGCGATCTCGGCCTCGAGCTCGCCGAGACGGTCCATGATCTTCTGCCGCTCGAGGGCCGCGAGGCGGCGCAGCTGCATGTCGAGGATGGCCTGGGCCTGGAGCTCGTCGATCTCCAGCAGCGCCATCAGACCGTGGCGCGCCTCCTCCACGTCGGGGCTGCGACGGATGAGCGCGATGACCTCGTCCAGCATGTCGAGCGCCTTGACCAGGCCGCGGTAGATGTGGGCCTGCTCCTCGGCACGGCGCAGCCGGAACCTGGTGCGCCGCTGGATGACCTCGATCTGGTGGGTGATCCAGTGCGAGATGAACTGGTCGAGCGTCAGCGTGCGCGGCACGCCGTCGACCAGGGCGAGCATGTTGGCGCCGAAGTTGGTCTGCAGCTCGGTGTGCTTGAACAGGTTGTTCAGCACCACGCGGGCGACGGCGTCACGCTTGAGCACGACCACGAGTCGCTGGCCGGTGCGGGAGGAGGAGTCGTCGCGGACGTCCGCGATGCCCTGGATCTTGCCGTTGTCGGCAAGCTCGGCGATCTTCAGCGCGAGGTTGTCCGGGTTGACCTGGTACGGGAGCTCGGTGATGGAGAGCATCGTCCGGCCACGGGAGTCCTCGTCGATGTCGACGACCGCCCGCATGGTCACCGACCCGCGACCGGTGCGGTACATCTGCTCGATGCCCTGGGTGCCCACGATGAGCGCGCCCATGGGGAAGTCGGGCCCCTTGATCCGGGCCAGAAGCGCCTCGAGCAGCTCCTCCCGCGAGGCCTCGGGGTTCTGCAGCGCCCACTGCACGCCCTCGTTGATCTCGCGCAGGTTGTGCGGGGGGATGTTGGTGGCCATGCCGACCGCGATGCCGGCCGAGCCGTTCACCAGCAGGTTCGGGAAGCGGGCCGGCAGGATCACCGGCTCCGAGGAGCGGCCGTCGTAGTTGGGCGTGAAGTCGACGGTCTCCTCGTCGATGTCGCGCACCATCTCCATGGCCAGCGGCGCCATCTTGCACTCGGTGTACCGCATGGCGGCGGCGGGGTCGTTGCCCGGCGAGCCGAAGTTGCCCTGGCTGTCGACGAGGGGAGCGCGCATGACCCACGGCTGCGCGAGGCGGACGAGGGTGTCGTAGATCGCCGAGTCGCCGTGCGGGTGGTACTGACCCATGACCTCACCGACGACGCGGGCGCACTTGGAGAAGCCCCGGTCGGGTCGGTAGCCGCCGTCGTACATGGCGTACAGGACGCGGCGGTGCACCGGCTTCAGGCCGTCCCGGACGTCGGGCAGCGCACGACCCACGATGACGGTCATCGCGTAGTCGATGTACGAACGCTGCATCTCCACCTGGAGCTCGACAGGCTCGATCCGCCCGCCGGGACCGGGGTTCTCAGTCGTGTTGTCAGTCACGCGTCAGTTTCCTTCAGTTGAGTGCTGCGAAGTCGTCGTGCGGGCTGCTGGCTCGGGTTCCCGGCCCCGCCCGACGCGAGGCGGTCGGACGGACGACGCACCGAAGGAGCGTCAAGGGGCTTGGCCGCGGCGGCGCAGCCGACGCGCCGCCCCAGCGACGAGGTGCGTCGTCCGGGAGACCGCCGGGCCCGAGCAGACACCAGGAATCAGATGTCAAGGAAGCGCACGTCCTTGGCGTTCCGCTGGATGAAGCTGCGGCGCTGCTCGACGTCCTCTCCCATGAGCACCGAGAACATCTCGTCGGCCTGCGCGGCGTCCTCGAGCGTGACCTGCAGGAGAAGCCGGTTGTCCGGGTCGAGCGTGGTGTCCCAGAGCTCGTCGGGGTTCATCTCACCCAGACCCTTGTACCGCTGGATCGCGTTGTCCTTGGGCAGCTTCTTGCCCTGCTCGACCCCGGCCTTGGTGAGGGCGTCGCGCTCGGCATCGGAGTAGACGAACTCGTGCTCGTGCGGCTTGTTCCAGCGCAGGCGGTACAGCGGCGGCTGCGCGAGGTAGACGTAGCCGTGCTCGATCAGCGGCTTCATGAACCGGAACAGGAGCGTCAGCAGCAGCGTGCGGATGTGGTGACCGTCGACGTCGGCGTCGGCCATCATCACGATCTTGTGGTACCGCAGCTTGTCGATGTCGAACTCTTCGTGGATGCCGGTTCCGAGCGCGGAGATGATCGCCTGGACCTCGTTGTTGGCGAGGACCTTGTCCAGGCGGGCCTTCTCGACGTTCAGGATCTTTCCGCGGATCGGCAGGATCGCCTGGGTGCGCGGGTCGCGCCCGCCCTTCGCGGAGCCGCCCGCCGAGTCACCCTCGACGACGAAGATCTCGCACTCGGCCGGGTTCGTGGACTGGCAGTCGGCCAGCTTGCCGGGGAGGCCGCCGCCACCGAGCAGACCCTTGCGGCTGCGGGCGAGGTCGCGGGCCTTGCGGGCGGCCATGCGCGCCGAGGCAGCGGCCTGCGCCTTGCGGACGATGTCCTTGCCCTCGTTCGGGTTCCTCTCGAGCCACTCGCCGAACTGCTCGTTGACGACCTTCTGGACGAAGCCCTTGGCCTCGGTGTTGCCGAGCTTGGTCTTGGTCTGGCCCTCGAACTGGGGTTCGCCGAGCTTGATCGAGATGATCGCGGTGAGGCCCTCGCGGACGTCGTCGCCGGAGACGCGGTCCTCGGGCTTCTTGACCAGGCCCCAGTCCTCACCCCAGCGGTTCACCAGCGAGGTGAGAGCCGCACGGAAGCCCTCCTCGTGGGTGCCACCCTCGTGGGTGTTGATCGTGTTGGCGAAGGTGTGCACCGACTCGTTGAACGTGGTGTTCCACTGCATGGCGATCTCGACGCTCATGCCGTTCTCGTTGGTCTCCGCCTCGAAGTCGATGACCGTCGGGTGCGCCGCGTCCTTGCGCCGGTTGAGGTGCTCGACGTAGTCGACGAGGCCGCGGTCGTACTTGAACCGCTGCTCGAGCGCGCCGCCCTCGGCCGCGTGGATCTTGTCGGACGTGGCCTGGTCGGCGCCCGCCTCGATGGTGCCGTCCGCCACGGCCTCGGCGATCGCCTCGGACTGGGGGCGCTCGTCGCGCACGACGATCTCGAGGCCCTTGTTGAGGAAGGCGTACTCGCGGATGCGCGTGGTGATGGTCTCCAGCGAGTACGTCGTGGTCTCGAAGATGTCCTCGCTCGCCCAGAAGGTGACCGTCGTACCGGTCTCGTCCGTGGGCTCGAGCTGCTCGAGCGGTCCGTCGGGGACACCGATGGTGAAGGTCTGGCGCCAGTGGTGGCCGCGGTTGCGGACGTCGACCTGGAGCGTCGACGAGAGCGCGTTCACGACCGAGACGCCCACACCGTGCAGACCACCGGAGACCTTGTAGCCTCCGCCGCCGAACTTGCCGCCGGCGTGCAGCATGGTCAGCGCCATCGTGACCGCGGGCATCTCCTGCCCGGGTGCGGTGTCCGTCGGGATGCCGCGACCGTTGTCGGAGACCCGCACCGCGCCGTCGGCGAGCAGGGTCAGCTCGATCCTGTCGCAGTGCCCGGCGAGCGCCTCGTCGACCGAGTTGTCGACGATCTCCCACACGAGGTGGTGCAGGCCGCGCTCACCGGTGGAGCCGATGTACATACCGGGGCGCTTGCGCACCGCTTCGAGACCCTCGAGGACCTGGATCGCGGAGGCGTCGTACTTCCCCTCCTCGACCGCATGTCCCTCACCCTTCGGAGCGAGTGCGGCGGCCGTCTCGGCCACCTCGGAGGGCGACGGCGTCGAGCTGTCTTCTGGAGCCACGAAGTAGACCTCTTAGATCCCTCAGGCCGCATGGTCGCGACCCAGCACGTGCGGGCCGGGCGCGAACGGCGGATGACATGACGAAGGCCGACCCCGGACGGGGTGACGACCCAACGCTCAGTGTACCCCGCAACGGCCCGATTTCCGCGTGTCCACCCCCAGCGAAAGGGGGTCTGCTGGCTCAGGAGGGCCTACTCACGGCCCGGAACCGCCTCCGAGAGCGCCGAGCAGGGGGAGAGCCGGGTCCCCATACGTGGTCGGTGCCGCCGAAAAGGCCTTGGGAGCCGTCCTGCTCTCAGCCGTAGGTGTCGCGCGGTCCGCGCCCGTCGCGGACCGATCGTGGACCCTTGCGCCAGGACGGACCGTGCGGACCGAGCACGTCGATCAGGGTGACCGTCCCGTCACCGAGCTCCTGGTTGAGCCGCCGCACCACCGTCGGCGCGAGCATCCGCATCTGCGTCGCCCAGGCCGTCGAGTCCGTGCGCACCACGAGCTTCCCGTCCGCGAACGACTCGGGTCGGCAGTGTTGCGCGACCTCGGGTCCGACCAGGAGGTTCCAGCGCGAGAACACCCCGTGCACCCGCACCTCGGTACCCCATCCCTGCTCGGAGACGAGTCGGCCGATGGTGCTGTCGAGGGGCTGCGGGTCGCGGTCGTCGGGGTAGGCGCCCGAGGACTTCGGGTCCGCGCGGCGGGGGCGGCTGCCCGGCCGGCGCGAGGTACGACGTACCGATCGGTTCGAGCCGGCGAGGGAGCGGGCGATCGTCCGGGCCAGGTCCAGACCCGTCTCGTCGTGGGACGTCGACGCCGCATCCGTCGGGGAGTCGACGTCCGCGTCAGTCACCGGGCCAGCGGCGGGATCTGCGGCTGGGTCGGCTGGGTCGACGCCCGGTCCGGCAGGGTCAGGCAGCACTTGCTCGCGGTCCGGCTCCTCACCCGGCACGGCTGACGCCCCCCTCGGCCACGTTGATCCGCACCCCGTCGAGGGCCTCGGGAACGTCACCGGGAACTGCCGCGGTGACCAGCACCTGCTCGGCGTCCGCGACCATCTCGGCCAGGCGGGAGCGGCGCTCGGTGTCCAGCTCGGCGAACACGTCGTCGAGGATCAGGATCGGGTCGTCGCCCACCGAGCGCAGCAGCTCGTAGGACGCGAGGCGCAGGGCGAGGGCGAACGACCAGGACTCACCGTGGCTGGCGTACCCCTTGACCGGCATGGGGCCGAGCATGAGGGTGAGCTCGTCGCGGTGCGGACCCACCAGGGACACGCCGCGGTCGAGCTCGTCGGACCGCCGGCGCTCCACCTCGGCGGTGATCGCCTTGGCGAGGTCCTCGCGCGACGGCAACGTCACGGGGTGCGGCTCGGACGGTTCCGTGGACCCAGCCGCCGGTCCAGGCGTGGACCCAGCGCCGATCCAGGCGCGGAACCGGGCGCCGGTCCAAGCGCGGAACCGGCGGGAGACCCGGCCGGTGCCTCCGCCACCGAGGCGATCGGTCCGGGCAGCTCGAAGGACGCCCGGTAGGAGATCGCGGCGTCGGAGCGGGTGGCGCCCCGAGCGACCGCTTCGTACGCCGTGCCGACGAGCGGCTTGAGCTCCTCGACGAGCGCCAGCCGCGCGGCGAGCAGCTCGGCGCCGGTGCGGGCGAGGTGGTCGTCCCAGACGCCGAGCGTCGACAGCGCCGACTCGGCACGGCTGCCTCCGCCCCCGCTGCGCCGGGCGGCGCCCGCCGTCTTGAGCAGGGAGTTGCGCTGACGCAGCACCCGGTCGTAGTCCGAGCGCACCCCGGCGTACCTCGGCGCACGGAGGACCAGCAGGTCGTCGAGGAACCGGCGCCGGTCCGAAGGGTCGCCCTTCACCAGGGCGAGGTCCTCGGGCGAGAACAGCACGGTGCGGACCATGCCGATCAGCTCGCGCGACCGGGGGAGAGGCGACTTGTTGATCCTGGCCCGGTTCGAGCGCCCCGGGTTCACCTCGACCTCGAGCAGCGCCTGCCGCTCGTCGCGGACCACGAGCGCGCGGACCACGGCCTGGTCACTGCCGTGACGCACCAGCGGGGCATCGCTGGAGACGCGGTGCGAGCTGAGCCGGGCGAGGTAGTCGACCGCCTCCACGAGGTTGGTCTTGCCCTGACCGTTGCGACCGATGAAGGCGGTCACGCCCGGGCCGAGCGGGACGTCGACGTCGGCGTACGAGCGGAAGTCGTGCAGGGACAGGTGAGCGACGTGCACCGGTGCCTTAGCTCTCCGCCGCTGCGGGACCTGGGTCGCTCTGCGTGTCGGGTCCTGCGTCGGCTCTCGGGGGAGCGTCGGTCTTCACTGCGTGACCGCCGAACTGGTTCCGCATCGCCGCCACGGCCTTCATCGCCGGGCTGTCGTCCTGCCGCGAGGAGAACCGCGCGAACAGGGCGGCCGCGATCGCGGGCATGGGGACGGCGTTCTCGATGGCGGCCTCGACCGTCCACCGGCCCTCGCCGGAGTCCTCGGCGTACCCGCGGATCCCCGCCAGGTCCGTGTCGTCGTCCAGCGCGGCCACAAGCAGGTCGAGCAGCCACGAGCGGATGACCGTGCCCTCGCGCCACGAGCGGAAGACCTCGGTCGTGTTGTCGACCATGTCGACCTTGTTCAGCAGCTCCCAGCCTTCGGCGTAGGACTGCATGACGGCGTACTCGATGCCGTTGTGGACCATCTTCGAGAAGTGGCCCGCGCCCACCTTGCCTGCGTGGACCCAGCCGAAGTCACCGGGGGGCTTGAGCGCGTCGAAGGCCGGCTGGACCTTCGCCACGTCCTCGGCCGACCCACCGGCCATGAGCGCGTAGCCGTTCTCGAGACCCCAGACACCGCCGGAGACACCGCAGTCGACGAAGCCGACGCCCTGCTTCGCGAGCAGCTCGGCGTGCACCTGGTCGTCGGTCCAGCGGGAGTTCCCGCCGTCGACGACCACGTCACCCTCGCCGAGCAGGTCGGCGAGCTGTCGCACCGTCTCGCGGGTGGGGTCGCCGGCCGGGACCATGACCCAGACCACCTTCGGCGTGGGGAGCGCCTCCACCATCGCCTCGAGGCTGTCGACGTCCCGCACGTCGGGGTTGCTGTCGTAGCCGACCACGGTGTGGCCGGCACGGCGCAACCGCTCACGCATGTTGCCGCCCATCTTCCCGAGACCGATGAGTCCGAGCTCCATGTGTGGGTCCTCTCCTGACGTTGCTGTCATCCGTCCCGCCCAGGCTACCTACGGCTCCAGGCGGGGTTCGTGCTCGCAGGGAGCGTCAGGAGAGCAGGCGGCGCGGCATCAGCAGGTAGCGGAAGTCCAGGTCTGCCTCGCCGTCCGGCGCCGGGACACCGGCCATCACCGCGGGCTTGGAAGCCTGCGTGAACGCCAGCTCGACCACGGGCGCCTCGATGGCGGTGAGCCCGTCGAGCAGGAACTGCGGGTTGAACCCGGTCGTGATGTCGTCACCCTGCACCGACGCCTCGATCGACTCCGACGCCTGGGCCTCGTCGCCGCTGCCGGCGTCGAGGGTGAGCACCCCGTCGCTGAAGGCGAGCTGGACGGCGGTGTTGCGCTCCGCGACGAGCGAGACGCGCTTGACCGACTCGATCAGAGAGGCCTTGTCGACCCGGGCGATGGTGAGGTGCTCGTTGGGGAACAGGGTCCGCACCTTGGGGAACTCCCCGTCGAGGAGCCGGGTCGTCGTACGGCGGACACCGCCGCCGGCTGCGCCCTCGAAGCCGATGATGCCTTCACCCGAAGCCCCCGCGGCGAGCGCGATCGTGACCTGCTTGCCGGCGGTGAGCGACTTCGCGGTGTCCGCGAGCACCTTCGCCGGGACCAGTGCAGCGGCCGACGCGTCGGTCGAAGCCGGCTCCCAGCCGAGCTCGCGGTGCGAGAGGCGGAACCGGTCGGTGGCGAGCAGGGAGATGCTCTCGCCCTCGATCTCGATCCGGACACCCGTCAGCACCGGCAGCATGTCGTCGCGCCCGGCGGCGACCACGGCCTGGCTGACAGCGGCGGCGAACCGCTCGCTCGAGACTGTGCCGGCGGAGGCGGGCATGTCGGGAAGCGTCGGGTACTCCTCGACCGGCATGGTCTGGAGGCTGAAGCGCGCGGAGCCGCAGGTCAGCGAGACCTTCGCACCGTCGATAGTCATCTCGACCGGCTTGTTCGGCAGGCTGCGGCAGATGTCGGCCAGGAGCCGGCCGGAGACGAGAGCGCGCCCCTCGTCCGAGACGTCCGCGGGGATCGTCGCCCGCGCCGAGGTCTCGTAGTCGAAGGTGGAGAGAACCAGGCCGTCACTCTCGGAGCTGGTCTCGATGAGCAGGCCGGCGAGCACCGGGACGCTCGGGCGGACCGGAAGGCTGCGAGCGGCCCAGGCGACGGCGTCGGCAAGGACATCGCGCTCGACGCGGAACTTCACAGGTGTTCGCCTCCATGGGGTCCGTTGCTGAGGTCAGCCGTGTGCGGGAGTGAATCCTGCCATGAGGAGCGGGTCCTCGGCAGGTGTAGTTCGGTATCTCATCAGCGACGACCGACAAGCACTTCACCGGGGTGGACTCGAGCAGTGGTCGGACCCGGCCGTTCCGGCGTCCGGACTGGTACCGGGACGGGGTCGCCTGACCCGGTCCGAGGAGTCTGGGTGGGTTCGACCGGGAGAGGTCGAATGACAGGTTTTCGAGGGTTTGTCCCCAGGAAGGGGGCCCAGTGAGTTTCCCGGGTGAGGAGTTGTCATTCGTCTCATCGTCTTCGTAGCAACGGTGGAAACTGTGGAGAAGTCGCGATGTCGCAGGTCAGCCCGCATTTCGTCGTCCGCAGGCCATGTGGACAGGCTTGGGAGAACTACAAGTTCCATGTGAACGGAAAGTTGTGGTTCACGAGCGAACCACAACTTCTCCACAGGTCGTCCCCGACGAAAGTGCCTGTCTCCACATCCGTCTCCCCAGGTTCGAGGCCTCGGGCCCGGGCTCCCTGAAGGGCCCGCGACGGGGTCGTGTGATCTGTGGCTGCCACCTTCGGGAGAGGCAGTTCTGTGTCGTGACGACGCCGGAGCGCCCCGAGCTCGACCGACAGGTTCGGGCGGCTGGGTTCGAATGTCGCTGAGTTCGTGACTCCGAGCTCGGGCGGCCTCGGCCTCGGTCGCGGACGTCGTGGCGTGAGGTCCTGGTGGACCAGTCCGCCGTGGCGAGACGTCAGAATGCGAAAGCCGGCCGGCCCCCCTGATGGGGACCGGCCGGCGTACGGGCGTCTCCGGCTCTCGGCCGGGTGTCAGGGCTGACGTGCCTGCTGCTTGATGCGGTTCGTCAGCTCGGTCACCTGGTTGTAGACGCTGCGTCGCTCGGCGAGCAGCTGGCGGATCTTCTTGTCCGCGTGCATGACCGTGGTGTGGTCCCGGCCTCCGAACTGCTGGCCGATCTTCGGCAGGGACAGGTCGGTGAGCTCACGGCACAGGTACATCGCGATCTGCCGGGCGGTGACGAGGACGCGGCTACGACTCGATCCGCAGAGGTCGTCGATGGAGAGGCCGAAGTACGCCGCGGTCTGCGCGATGATCAGCGCCGCCGTGATCTCGGGCTCCCCACCTTCGGGGATCAGGTCCTTGAGCACGATCTCCGCCAGGGTCAGGTCGACCGGCTGGCGGTTGAGGCTGGCGAAGGCGGTGACCCGGATCAGCGCACCCTCGAGCTCGCGGATGTTCGTCTGGATCTTGCTGGCGATGAACTCCAGCACGTCCGGCGGCGCGGTCATCCTCTCGAGCGCGGCCTTCTTGCGGAGGATCGCGATCCTCGTCTCGAGGTCCGGCGGCTGGACGTCGGTGATCAGGCCCCACTCGAACCGGTTGCGCAGCCGGTCCTCGAGGGCGACCAGGCGCTTGGGTGCCCGGTCGGAGGTGATCACGATCTGCTTGTTCGCGTTGTGGAGGGTGTTGAAGGTGTGGAAGAACTCCTCCTGCGTCTGGATCTTCCCCTCCAAGAACTGGATGTCGTCGATCAGCAGGACGTCCACATCGCGGTAGCGCCGCTGGAAGGTCGCCGCCTTGTCGTCACGGATCGCGTTGATGAACTCGTTGGTGAACTCCTCGGTCGAGACGTAACGCACGCGCGCGCCGTTGAACAGGCTGCGTACGTAGTGACCGATCGCGTGGAGCAGGTGGGTCTTGCCCAGTCCCGAGTCGCCGTAGATGAGCAGCGGGTTGTACGCCTTGCCCGGCGCCTCGGCGACGGCCACCGCGGCTGCGTGGGCGAAGCGGTTGGACGACCCGATGACGAAGCTCTCGAAGATGTACTTGGGGTTGAGTCGCGTCTCGAGCACGTTCCCGGACGACGCGGACGCGGTGGATCGTCCCGCGCCGGGTGGGAGCGGCGTGGGCACGTCCAGGGGATTTGTCGACAAATCGATTTGTGAACTGATCGATGTGTCGTCGCCGTCGTTGCTCGGCGCAGGGGTCTCGCGCTCGAACGAGGAACGGCCGTAGGGCTGCTGTCGAGAGGTCGACTCGTTCTCGAAGGTGCGGCCGTAGTCCTGCTGCAGGCTGTTGTCCGTCGAGCCGGAGTCGTCGTCGCGCTGGGGACGAGGCACCGGAGCATGGTCGAGGTCGGGGTCCACGGTCACGGCGATGCGCACATGCTGGCCGAGCGACTCGGTGAGCGAGTCCTCGAGGCGCGTACGGAGCCGCCCCTCGAGCTGGTTGCGGGTGAACTCGTCGGCGACCGCGATGATCGCGGTGTTCTCGTGGATGGTCACCGGCCGACTGGCCGCCAGCCATGCCCTCTGGTTGGGCGGCAGGTCGTCGATGAGCATGGCCCACACGGTCGCCAGGTCGTGGCTGCTGCTTCCCCCGCTCGACCCGTTGCTCGCTCGCCCCTGAGGCTCGCCGGTGCGGTTCATCTCGTCGTCCACAGGGTTTTCCACTCCTATCGCAGTGTCACAGCCAACAAGCAGGCCCCCGCTGACGCTCGAACGTCGTGGTGTGCGAGCCAGGAACCGAACGTGATCCACACGTCACGGACGCCGCCACGGCCGGCGGATGCCCGCCGCGGCCGGAGTCCACACCTTTGTCCACAGGGTGTGCAATGCGCAACACGGCTATGGGTAAAGGCTGGGGAAACCGGTGTGCTTCGAGGTGACCCGGCTCTGTTTCTGCAGGTCAGCGCCGGTTTACACAGGCCCGGCCGAAAGTCGTGGGGGCCTGTGAAATGTCGTGGAGAAGCCGACCGCAGGGAGCCGCGAAGCCCGGTGACGCTAACAATCGCTGTCCCTGTGGATCAACCGGTTGTCCACAGGGATACTAGGGTGCCACGGTGGAGCACGTGGGCGCTTCCACAGGGTTGGTGCCGGAGACTCGGTTTGACCCTCTCGTCTGCAGCCGCGTACCGTTGGGCGGTCGAACCGGTGTCGACCGGTGCCGCATGTCCACGGAAGGCTCGTCCGCTCCGTTCGGAGTCCCGAGCAGACCGTGGGCGGGCGGTGCCAGCCGACAGGCATGCACAGCACCCGCCGTCAGACCCCGGTTCGAGCCCAGTGACTCGTTCCACCCCAACCACCGGAGATCTACCCGTGAGCAAGCGTACGTTCCAGCCGAACAACCGCCGCCGTCACAAGACGCACGGTTTCCGTCTGCGGATGCGTACCCGTGCCGGCCGCGCGATCTTGGCATCGCGTCGTCGCAAGGGCCGCAACCGTCTGGCCGCCTGAGCGCTCCCCTCGTGCTTTGACCCGGAGCTGCTCGGGCGCAGGCGCCCCATGTTGAACCGGGTGAACCGGCTCACCTCGAGTCGGCTCTTCTCCCGGACGGTGCGTCGCGGACGCAGAGCCGGCACCCGAACGCTGGTTCTCCACCTCGATGTGAACACCGGGGTGGAGCATCCCGAGATCGGGTTCGTGGTCAGCAAAGCCGTGGGGAACGCCGTGACGCGAAACCTCGTCCAGCGACGTCTGCGACACATCACCCGGGAGCGGGTTTCCCTGCTCCCGGGTTCTGCTGTGCTCGTGGTCCGGGCACTCCCCGCGGCAGCAGTCGCGTCGTACGGTTCGCTGAGCGGCTCCTTTGACCAGGCGCTGACGCGCGTGCTGCGGAGCGCTGCCGACCGGGGAGCCTCGGGCGCAGGGCAGGGAGCGCTCGAGGCAGGGGGCGGGGGCTCGTGAAGTACGTCCTCATCGCGCTGCTGAGGGCCTACAGGTTCCTCATCAGTCCGCTGTACGGGCAGGTCTGCCGCTACCACCCGTCGTGCTCTGCCTACGCGCTCGAGGCGGTGACGGTTCACGGCAGCATCCGCGGCACCTGGTACGCCGTACGTCGGCTCGCGCGCTGTCACCCCTGGTCGGCGGGCGGGTACGACCCGGTGCCAGGCACTCGCAAGGACCACTCCGAAACACCCACCGACCAGACTCTAGGAGCCTGAGTGTTCGACTTCCTCGGTGCAATCGGCAGCTTCATCATGGCGCCGCTGTACTGGATCACCTCTGTTGTTCTCTCGGGCTTCCACGCCCTGTTCGGCAGCATCTTCGGCCCCGGCTCCGGCTGGGCCTGGGCCTTGTCGATCGTGGGCCTGACCCTGGTCATCCGCGCTGCGCTGATCCCGCTCTTCGTCAAGCAGATCAAGTCCAGCCGCAACATGCAGCTGCTGCAGCCGAAGGTGAAGGAGCTGCAGAAGAAGTACGGCCACGACCGTGAGCGCCTGGCGCAGGAGACGATGGCGCTCTACAAGGAGACGGGGACGAACCCCTTCGCCTCGTGCCTGCCGATCCTTCTGCAGATGCCCATCTTCCTGGCACTGTTCAGGCTCCTGTCCAACGCGGCGAACGAGGTGCCGAAGGGCGTCCTGACCGCGGAGCAGGCTCGTCAGTTCGGGGAGGCGACCCTCCTTGGCGCTCGACTGTCCGACACCTTCGTCTCCACCGGCGAGATGAGCGTGCGCATCCTGGCGCTGTTCCTCGTGGTCGCGATGACGTCCACGACGTTCCTGACTCAGCGCCAGCTGATGAGCAAGAACATGCCCGCCGACGCGATGTCCGGTCCGTACGCCCAGCAGCAGAAGATGCTGCTCTACGTCCTTCCGCTCGTCTTTGCGGTCGGTGGTATCGCGTTCCCGATCGGCGTGCTGATGTACTGGACGACCTCGAACCTGTGGACCATGGGTCAGCAGTTCTACGTGATCCGCAACAACCCCGCTCCGGGAACGCCCGCAGCGAAGGCCAAGGCTGAGCGTGACGCGGCGAAGGCGGCCCGGAAGGGGCACCCGGTGGGCACCGCCGGCACGGTCGAGGGTGAGGTGACGGCTGTGGAGACGGAGCAGCCCAAGCCGGCGCCGCGACAGCAGCCGAAGAAGCAGCCGCGGAGCAAGCGCAAGAGCGGGCCCAAGAACGCCCCGGGCCAGGGAAACCAGCCGGGCAGCAGTCCCGGCCAGTCCTGATCAGGCGCAGAGCCACATCCGACTTTGGCATCAGAACAAGGAGTACGCGTGAGCGACGAGACGCCGGAAACCGCGAACAACGACACCACCGCGGACCAGGACGAGAAGACCCCGAGCCGCATCGAGCTCCTCGAGCAGGAAGGCGAGATCGCCGCTGACTACCTCGAGGACCTCCTCGACATCGCCGACCTCGATGGCGACATCGACATGGACGTGGAGGGTGACCGTGCGTCCGTTTCGATCGTCGGCGCCGACCTGAACCAGCTCGTCGGTCGCAAGGGCGAGGTTCTCGAGTCCCTCCAGGAGCTGGTGCGTCTCGCGGTCTACCGCGAGACGGGCGAGCGGTCTCGGCTGATGCTCGACATCAGTGGCTACCGAGCGAAGAGGCGCCAGGAGCTGGAGAAGCTCGCCGCCGAGACCATCTCGGATGTCAAGGAGTCCGGGGACGCCGTGGAGCTGGATCCGATGTCTCCCTTCGAGCGCAAGGTCGTCCACGACGCGGTCGCCGCCGCCGGCCTGAAGTCCGAGTCGGAGGGTGTGGAGCCGCGACGGTTTGTCGTGGTGCTGCCCTCATGACGTTGTGGGTGAAGGGAGACGCTCCCCAGTGAGCGAGCCTGTTTCACGTGAAACACCCCCGGCGCCGGAGACGGCGGTGGGGGTGTTTTCGCATGCGCTTCCCAAGGCAGAGCAGTTCGCGGAGATCCTGGCGCGGGAGGGAGTCCTGCGCGGACTCATAGGGCCGCGCGAGGTCCCGCGTCTCTGGGACCGCCACCTCATCAACTGCGGGCTGCTGGCCGCGGCCATCGGGCCGGACCGCGACGTCTGCGACGTAGGATCCGGAGCCGGGCTGCCGGGTGTCGTTCTCGCGATCGTTCGGCCGGACCTGCAGATCACCTTGGTCGAGCCCCTTCTGCGAAGGACGACCTTCCTGGAGGAGGCGGTAGCGGAGCTGGAGCTCCCCAACGTCGAGGTCCTGCGGGCTCGCGCTGAGGAGGTTCATGGGACTCGCGACTTCGCCGTCGTGACCTCACGAGCGGTGGCGCCCTTGGACCGTCTGCTGGGCTGGTCGATGCCCTTGGTGCGAAAGGGCGGAGAGCTGGTCGCGATGAAGGGGTCGTCGGTACGTGAAGAGATCGACGCCGCGAGCAAGGCTCTGCGGAAGGTCGGGGCAGGCCGTGTGGCCGTCGAGGAGTATGGCCAAGGACTGGTCGAGCGCCCGACACTCGTCGTGCGCGTCGAGGCAGCGTCCCCTTCGCGGTTAGGTTTGTCCAGTTCGGCCCCCCAGGCCCGCGAACAGAAGGCTCGCAAGGCGCGTTCCCGATCGAGAAGGGATCGATGAGCGGTGTTTCCCCAAGTACCCCCCACCGAGGACGACTCTCGTGTGCGCGAGAGCTCTGGAGGTCAGAGCGCTGCAGGGCTGGGCTGGCCCGGTCCGCTGGAAGACACCGCTGAGGACGGGCTCGGCTGGCCGGACGTCGACCCGTCGACGGGGCGGCCGCGGGGAGCGCGGCGCAACGCGTCGTCCGGCACTCACGGACGGGCTGAAGTAGTGGCACCCTCCACCCCGGCCACACCCCCGCGCGAAGGGGCTGCGGTGGATACCGACGAGGGTCTACCCCCACTGGACTTGACCGGTGCGGTGGAAAACCTTGCCCGATTTGAGGGCGTTTCAGGCGGTAGTGGCAGGGGATACCCACAGAATCCACAGATTCATCCACACCCCGGCTCTGCTGTCGGAGAAATGGGCGTTTCACGTGAAACGATGGGCTCCGGTGCTTCGGTGAAGAGCTCATCGGATCACGCGGAATCGGATCCCGTTTCACGTGAAACCGACCCTGATGCACCAAGAGGGACGACCAATGAGGAGAACTTCGTGACTGAGCAGCCGCCGACGGATGGGTCGAGCTACGGGACCTACCCGGCCGCCGGAGCTCCGACCGTGCGAACCGCCGCTGACATCGCCGCTGGGTCGCTGGCTCTCGCGGATGACTCCACACCGATGGCCCGCTCGGTTGCGCACTCGCTGCTGGTGAACGAAGGGCGGCGCCTCAACGATCCCCTGCCGAGGCCGGCGAAGCCCCGGATCATGGTGGTGGCGAACCAGAAGGGCGGCGTAGGCAAGACCACCTCGACGGTGAACATGGCCGCCTCGCTCGCGCAGCACGGTCTCCGCGTCCTGGTAATCGATCTGGACCCGCAGGGCAACGCGTCGACGGCGCTTTCGATCGACCACCACCGGGGGACCCCCTCGACGTACGACGCGCTGGTCGATGGCGTGCCGCTGGACGAGGTCGTCCAGGAGAACCCGGAGGTCGACGGTCTCTTCGTTGTGCCGGCCACGATCGACCTGGCTGGAGCCGAGATCGATCTCGTGTCGATGGTGGCGCGTGAGAGCAGGCTCCGAAAGGCGATCCACGCCTACGCGCCGGTGACCTCGGAGGGGGAGGACCGGTTCGACTACGTCCTGATCGACTGCCCGCCTTCTCTCGGTCTGCTCACGCTCAACGCGCTGGTGGCGTGCGACGAGATGATGATCCCGATCCAGGCGGAGTACTACGCGCTCGAAGGTCTCGGCCAGTTGCTCGAGACCGTGGAGATGGTGAAGGCCCACTTGAACCCGGGGTTGAGCATCTCGACCATCCTGCTCACCATGTACGACGCGCGTACTCGTCTCTCGGCCGGGGTTGCCGAGGAAGTGCGCAGCCACTTCGGGGAGCAGGTCCTGCGGACGGCGATTCCACGTTCAGTGCGGATCTCCGAGGCGCCGAGCTACGGCCAGACGGTCATGACCTATGACCCCGGGTCGCCGGGAGCCCTCAGCTACCTCGAAGCAGCGCGCGAAATGGCACTCAAGGGAGTTCAGTCATGAGTCAGCACCGGACCGGCCAGCGTAGAGGCCTGGGGCGCGGCCTCGGCTCGCTCATCCCCACGGCACCGCCGGCAACGAGCGCACCGGAAGGCGATGGGCAGCAGGGCGCTGATCCGAAGGTCACGAATGACGAGACAGCGGCTGGGGAGGCGCTCGCCGAGCCGCACGGTCCGACCGCTCCCACGGGCGTGGCTGGAGAAGGCACCTCGAGCACGGACACTCCCTCCGACACAGCCTCCGGCGGCGCTGCGACGCCTGGCAACGCGGGGAGTTCCTCGAGCGACGAACCCGAGGCTGAGCGCGTCGTCCCTGAGGGGCTAGCACCGGTCGACGGCGCGTACTTCGCCGAGCTCGACGTCACCGCAATCACGCCCAACCCGCGCCAGCCGCGCCAGGTCTTCGACGAGGAGGAGCTCGCCGAGCTCGTCCACTCCGTCAAGGAGATCGGGCTCCTCCAGCCCGTCGTGGTCCGGCGGGTGGACGAGGGGCGCTTCGAGCTCATCATGGGTGAGCGTCGCTGGCGAGCCACCCAGGAGGCGGGACTCAGCACGATCCCGGCGATCGTCCGAGAGACGAGCGACGACGCGATGCTCCGGGACGCGCTGCTGGAGAACCTTCACCGCTCCCAGCTCAACCCGCTCGAGGAGGCTGCGGCCTACCAGCAGCTCCTCGACGACTTCGGCTGTACGCACGAGGAGCTGGCGGGGCGCATCGGGCGCAGCCGACCGCAGATCAGCAACACGCTGCGACTGCTGCGTCTGTCTCCGCCTGTTCAACGACGGGTCGCTGCCGGTGTCCTGTCCGCGGGACACGCCAGAGCGCTCCTGGCTGTTACGAACCCTGAAACCCAGGACCGTCTGGCGGCCAGGGTCATCTCCGAAGGAATCTCGGTGCGCGGGCTCGAGGAGATCGTGGCGGTCGGCGATCTGGGCGAGGAGAACAAGCCGCGTCCCCGGCCCCGGAAGCCCCATGCGCCGGGTCTCGACGACCTCGCGGGCCGGCTGTCCGATCGGCTCGAGACACGGGTGAAGGTGGCTCTGGGCAAGAGCAAGGGTCGGATCACCGTGGAGTTCGCGTCGATCCCCGACCTGGAGCGCATCGTCGACATCCTCGACCCGAAGAAGAACGAAAGGCTGCTCTAGCCGGCGAGACGTACACCGAGGCTGCATTGTTCCACGTGGAACAACGCAGCCTCGGTGCGTGATCGGGTGGTTGGCTGCACGCCTGGAGCTTTTGCTGTCACGTCCACCTTCGGCGGCAATGAGCCCGCCGTGGCTCCACGGGACTTCACGCCGCCTACCTCGAGCGCAGCCCTAGCGCGCTATCCAGTCGCGCCTCGGACCTCGCTCGGCCTGCCGGCCTTCCGTCTATCGGCGCTGGTGTCAATCGGCGCGGGGGCGCGCGGGGCGCTGGTCATTCGGCACGGGGGCCCGCTGTGGGGCGGGAGGCTGTGTTCAATCGGCACCGGGCAGGGGGCAGCGTTGCGACCCTACCGAGGTCCGTCAGTTCAAGGTTTGCGGCGCTCGCCTCCTCGCTGGAGGCGATCCTCCCTCGTGGGAACGCTCGTGGGTTGCCCGGGGAGCGGTCCGGGGGCTGGTGTGCTCCACGTCGGGCGAGGCTCCCGCTCCCCGCGTGAGAGAGTGACACGCCGCCAGAACGACAGCAACTAAACGATAAATCGCTTTGTCGACAAATTTGTAAGTCGCCACACCGGCCGGCGGTCCGGGGGCCGGTCACTCCTTCCCGGCTGACTCGCCCGCGTGCCACCGGTTGAGGAGCTCGGCCTCTCGCCCTGGGCTCAGCCCGGCCTTGCGGACCCGCGCGAACCCCAGCTCCCGTTCCCAACGCAACGCCGACTCGACCGACTTCTCCAGGGGCCTTGCGCCCAACCCCGCTGCGCGCCCGCGACGACCGGACCGGGACGACATCCCGGCGTGCGACGAGGGGAGCCACAGGGGCATCGACTCCGGACCCGCCCACGGCTCGACGTCCTCGCTCGTGAGCCACTCGTCCCCGGGACTGACGATCCGGGGACGCAGTCCCGAGGCCTCCACGCAAGCGTTCGCCACCGCCGCGAAGTCATGGGTGTCGCCGATGGCGTCGAAGGTCCCCGCGAGTCCGCGACCGGCTGCGGACACGATCCACGCCGCAAGGTCGTCGACGTCGATGACCTGGACCGACGAGTCCAGAGGAGGAGCCAGGATCTCGTCCTCAGCAGCGGCGCGCGCGAACCGGGCGGGCCAGTAGCCGAACCGATCACTCCGGTCACCGTGACCGACGATGAGCCCGGGGCGGGCCACGAGGATTCGGTCGTCCGGGACCTGATCACGGCACTCGGTTTCACATGAAACCTTCGCGCCTCCGTACTCGGCGAGGGTCGCCTCGCCGGAACCGAGCCAGGGATCGACCAGCGGCGCGGTCTCGTCCGCGTCGGGACTGGAGTGGTCGGCGTACACGGAGACGGAGGAAACGTAGATCCAGTGCCGGGCACGAGAAGACAGCGCAGCCAGGGCCGACCGCACGAGCTCGGGCTGCCAGCTGACATCGACGACGGCGTCCCAGGTCCGTTCCGCCACCTCGTCGTACGCCGCCCGGGCCCATCGGTCCGACCTGACCAAGGTGACTCCGGACGGGACGTCCCCGGACTGCCCGCGTGCGAGGCAGGTGACGTCATGGCCCGCGTCGACAGCCGCGGCGGCGATCGCTCCACCGAGCCACGCGGTACCTCCGAGGACCAAGATGCTCGTCGTCGAGTTCATGGACGACAGCAGACCACCACGCCACGGTCGGGGCCACCGTGTTCGCCCCCGGCGTAGCCGGCCGGAGCGGCGCGAAGCGGCGAACGAGCCTCAGGAGCCGCGCGGGGAGTCCTCGTCCGACTCGCCGGCCCTGCCCGCCGCTTCGGCTGCCCGACGGGCCTTCCGCTCTGCACGTCGCCGGCGCTCCTCCTGGTCCAGCTGCTTCGCCTGCTCCAGCGTGGGAGCGCTACCGCCGTACCGGGCAGGCAGCCACCACGACCCAGGTGGCTGCTCATCCGCTGGGTAGGACCGGATCGTCCGGTCGAGGAGCGCGCTCATCGCCGCCCGGAGCTCTGCGGTCTCGGCCGCGGGACTCGCCCCGGACGGGTGGAGCGGTTCGCCGACGGAGATCGCGATGGTCTTGCCGCGGGAGAAGTCGCGCGGGTGATCCTTGGTGAGCATGCGCTGGGTACCCCACAGCACCACCGGGATGAGAGGCACCCCGGCTTCGGCGGCGAGACGCACCGCGCCGGTCTTGAGCTCCTTGATCTCGAGGCTGCGAGAGATGGTCGCCTCGGGGAAGATCCCGACGACCTCGCCCATGCCGAGGTACCGCAGACCTTCCTGGTACGACCCAGCGCCCTCACCGCGGTCGACCTCGATGTGGTGGAGCGAGCGCATCAGCGGACCGCTGAACCGGTGGTCGAACAGCTCCTTCTTCGCCATGAACCGGACCAGCCGCTTCGAGGGGTTGGCGGCGAGCCCGCCGAAGATGAAGTCGACGTAGGAGACGTGGTTGACGGCGAGCAGGGCAGGCCCGGTCCGGGGGACGTGCTCGGTTCCGCTCATCTGGAACCGCAGGCCGAGGGCCTTGAAGGCAGCCTTTGCCGTGACGATGATCGGCGGGTAGGTGATGTCGCGCATCGGCCGGCCTCAGGCGCCCGCGCCGCGCGCGACGGCAGACCGGACGAGGTTCCCGACGAGCTCCCCGAGCTCGAGACCGGCGGCCTCGACCGACAGAGGGACCGTGGACGTCTCGGTCAGGCCCGGCGCGACGTTGACCTCGAGGAACCAGACGGCTCCGTCCGCGTCGACCATCAGGTCCGAACGCGAGAGGTCGCGCAGACCGAGGGCTTCGTGGGCGAGGACCGCGACTCTGGCGCACTCGTCGGCGACATCGCCGTCCAGCTTCGCCGGCACGACGAACTCGGTGCTTCCGGCGGTGTAGCGCGCGGTGTAGTCGTAGACGCCCCCGTCCGGATGGATCGAGACCACCGGCAGCGCGCGGGGGCCCTCACCGGTGTCGACGACTGCCACCGCCACCTCCTGGCCCACGATCAGCGGTTCGACCAAAGCGGTGTCGCCGTACGCGAAGGCGTCGACCATGGCTCCGGGCAGGTCTCCCGCCTCCCGGACGACCGTGCAGCCGAGCGCCGAGCCGCCCTTGGCGGGCTTGACGATGAGAGGGAGCCCGATGGAGGAGACGATCGCGTCCATGACCGCCGCCGCCCCGAGCTCCCGGAAGGTCTCGTGGGGCAGCGCCACGCCGGCCGGGGTGTTGATGCCACGGGCGGCGACCACCGACTTCGCCACCGGCTTGTCGAACGCCGCGCGGCACGCGGCGGGCTCGGAGCCGACGTACGGGACCCCGACCAGCTCCAGCACCTCCCGGAGCGCGCCGTCCTCGCCCGTCTCCCCGTGCAGGAGGGGGATGACGCAGGCTGGTGGTTCCTCGCGGAGCGAGGGGAGGAGCGTCGCGTCGACGTCGCGCTCGTCGACCTCGACCCCGGTGTCGCGCAGTGCCTCGGCAACCCGACGCCCGGACCGTAGGGAGACGTCGCGCTCATGGGAGAGGCCCCCCGCAAGCACCACGATGCGACCGTCGACTGCGTCCATAGGTGCGGCTCCTGATCAGGTGAGGTCGGTGTTGGGTGCTTCGTACCCGCGGCGCAAGGGGGGATGGGCGGGGGTCCCGAACGTCTTGCGGAGCTCCATCTCCTCCTCGACCACGCCGACGAGGCGCCGGACGCCCTCGCGGATCCGCTCCGGCGTCGGGTAGCAGTACGAGAGCCGCATGCTCTGGGCACCGAAGCCGTCGGCGAAGAAGGCGGTGCCGGGGACGAAGGCGACCCGGGCGGTCACGGCCCGCGGCAGCATCGCCTTGGCGTCGAGGCCCTCGGGCAGGGTGAGCCAGACGTAGAACCCGCCGTCGGGGACGTTCCAGCGGCTCGCGGCCGGCATCATGTCGTCGAGCGCGCCGATCATCGCGTCGCGGCGCTCCCGGTACATCTCCCGGAACTCCTTCACCTGGCGCAGCCAGTCATGGTTCGACAGGTACGCCGAGACCGCGAGCTGGGAGAACGAGGGCGGGCAGAGGGTCGCCGACTCCTGGGCGAGCACGAGCTTCTCGCGTACGGCGTGAGGCGCGAGGACCCAGCCCACCCGGAAGCCGGGGGCGAAGGTCTTCGAGAACGACCCGAGGTAGATCACGCCCTCCGCCTCGTCGGCCCGGAGCGCCCGGTAGGGCTCGTCGTCGAAGCCGAGCAGGCCGTACGGGTTGTCCTCGAGCACCAGGATGTCGGCCTCGCGGCAGATCTCGAGGATCTCGGCACGGCGTTCCGTGGCGAGGGAGACGCCGGCGGGGTTGTGGTAGTTCGGGATCGTGTAGAGGAACTTGATGGTCTTGCCGGCCGCGCGGGTCGCCGCGATCGCCTGTCTTAGCGCCTCGGGGACGAGGCCCTTGTCGTCCATCTCGGCGTGGACGACGTCGCACTCGAACGCCTTGAAGACGCCGAGCGCTCCGACGTACGACGGAGCCTCGCAGATGACGACGTCGCCGGGGTCGCAGAAGATCCGGGTGACCAGGTCGACAGCCTGCTGGGACCCGACGGTCACGACCACGTCGTCGGGGTGCGCCTCGATGCCCTCGAGCCGCATGACGTCACAGATCTGCTCGCGCAGCCCGGGGTCGCCCTGGCCGGAGCCGTACTGCATCGCGACGGTGCCGTTGGTGTGCACGAGGTCGTTGATGGCGTTGCCGACGACGTCGAGCGGGAGGCCGGAGATGTTGGGCATGCCCCCGGCGAGGGAGACCACCTCGGGGCGGCTGGCCACGGAGAACAGGGCTCGGATCTCGGACGCCGTCATCCCCTGCGTGCGGGCAGCGTAGCGGTCGACGTAGCTGTCGAGGCGTGTCGAGCTGCGGCGTACGTCCTTGCGTTCTTCCGAACCGCTTCCAGGCATCCCTGCTCCCGTCGGTGAACTACTAGGATGAATCATCGCGGCTGGAACCTCACCATGGGGGTCACGACATGGGATCGAGCGGGAGAAGGATTGCCCGGCTGACTCTCGACAACGTCGACGACCTGCCCGCGCCCTGCCGCTCGTGCCTGTTCTGGGAGCTCGACCCGGTACGCCGGGAGCGGGCGACGGAGGCCGGTGAGCAGGCCTGCGAGAAGGAGGCGTGGGTATCCCGGGCGCTCCTCGAGTGGGGCTCCTGCGGCCGGCTGGTGTACGTCGAGGACGAGCCCGCCGGCTACGCGCTCTACGCGCCCCCGGGCTTCTTCCCGGGAGCCGACTCCTTCCCGACCGCGCCCGTGAGCGAGGACGCTGTGCTGCTGTCCTCCCTGGTGGTCCGCCCGGAGTACGTCGGGGGTGGTCTGGGGCGGATCCTCGTCCAGTCGGTGGTGAAGGACGTGCTCGACCGCGGCGGCATCCGGGCGATCGAGGTGTTCGGGGACCGGCTCGCCCGGGCGGACGGGGAGCTCAACGGCTGCGTGGTGCCGGCGGACTTCTGGCTGCGGGTCGGGTTCAAGACGCATCGCAACCATCCGCGCTACCCACGGCTGCGCATGGACATGCGCTCGGTGCTGACCTGGCGCGAGGAGGTCGAGCAGGCGCTGGAGAGGCTGCTCAAGGCGGTGCGGCCGCGGGGTGTCGCTCCTGTCCCGGACCATCGCGGTGGCCTCAACAGACACGAGGGCTGAAACGGGAACGAGCGCTCGACGGACACGAGCGCTGAACCGGCACGAGCGGTGAACCAGGGAGCCGCCGTCGCGACGACTCGACCGGGCGACGACTCAGCGGGGCGGTGAGGCGTGCCGGACAGCCTCTCGCAGCTCCGACAGCCGCAGCACCCCGGTCTTCGAGTCGGTCTCCGGGGAGAGGTACATCCGCTGCACCGCGATCACCACGGACTCGGCCACCACGTCCCGGAAGGCGGGGTCGGAGAGCCGCGCGGCGTCGCCGGGGTTGGTGATGTACCCGACGTCGATGCGTACGGCGGGCATGCGAGTCCCGCGAAGCAGGTCCCACGTCTTGGTGTGGGAGCGCAGGTCGACCAGGTCGGTCCGTGCCACGATCTCGCGCTGCACGAGGCCGGCGAACCGTTCCCCCGCAGTGGAGCGGACCCCGCGGGCGTCGAGACCGTAGAAGTACGTGGCGACCCCGCACGCTCCCGGGTTGGCGGCGGCGTCGACGTGCAGGGAGACACAGATGTCGGCGCGTGTGCGGTTCGCGAAGTCCGCACGCTCCGCCTCGGTCGGGGGCGGGCCGTCCCCCGACTCGCGCCGGTGCGTGAGGTAGGCCTGGACGCCGGTGGCGCTCAACCGGCCCTCGACCCTGCTGGCGAGGTCCTCGATGATCGCGGCGGCATGGCCGGCCAGCTCCGGGTCGGGCACCCGGCACTCGGCGGCGTCGACGACCACGACCTTGCCGGACAGGCGCGGTCCGGCCTCGCGGATGAGCTCCTCCGCACGGAGCGCGTTGGGTTCACCCCCCTGGACCCGTGGGGCGAGCCGCGTGAGCGCCTTGAGCGTCGCGGGGCCGCACGTCCCGTCGGTGGGCACGCCGATGTTGCGCTGGAAGTCCTGGACGCCCTCGGCGGTCTGCGGACCGTAGATGCCGTCGGCTCGGCCGACGTGGAAGCCGAGGTCGAGCAGGCGTTGCTGGAGGGTGAGGACGTCGTCCCCGCTCATCATGCTGCCGGGCACGAAGGTCAGGAGGCGGTCGCCGAGGTCCCAGCTCGCCTCGTCGAGGACCCGGTAGGTCTGCGGTCCGACGACGCCGTCGACGGTCAGCCCGCGCTCCTGCTGGAAGGTCCGCACGGCATGGTCGACGTCGGCGTCGAACCCGGCCGCGTGCTCCGGCGTACCGGAGGAGGTGCGGAGCAGCCCGAGGCCGGCGAGGCGGCTGCGGATGTCGGCGACGGGCTCGCCGGAGTCACCCACACGAAACAGCCGTTGGTGACGCGGGGTGTGGGTCACGGTGCTCCTCCCGAGCGGCCGGTTGCGGTGGAACAGAGAAAGGGGGCCGGCCCTTGGGAGGACGGCCGGCCCCCTTTCAGTCAGAGGTCACGCTCAGGCGATGAACTCGCTCAGCTCGTTGAGCAGCGCAGCCTTCGGCTTCGCGCCCACGATCTGCTTCACGACCTCGCCGTTCTGGTACACGTTCAGCGTGGGGATCCCGGTGACCCGGTAGGTGGCCGGGGTGACGGGATTCTCGTCGACGTTCATCTTCCTGAACCCGAGCTTCTCGCCGTGCTCCTTGTTGATCTCCTCGAGGATCGGGGAGACCTGACGGCACGGACCGCACCACTCGGCCCAGAAGTCCACCAGCACAGGCTTGTCTGCCTTGAGGACCTCGGTCTCGAAGTCGGCGTCGGTCACGGCATGGATGTCGGCCACAAGTGGCTCCTTCTTGGTCGATCGGTTTTCAAGTGTGCAGTAAACAGGCGTCCACGGACAATGCCCGGCATTGGTCCGGCGACCCGCCCTGTGGCGGGGGACGCCCAGGAGTCAGGCGCGGGATCAGGCGCCGGCGGTCTGGACCTGCTCGGTCAGCATCTCGGTCGCCATGGCCGACGAGCTCGTCTTCGCGGCGTGCTCGAGATCGGCGAGGAAGCGCTCGGCGTCGAGGGCAGCCGCGCAGCCGGTGCCGGCAGCCGTGACGGCCTGACGGTAGTGGTGGTCCACCAGGTCGCCACAGGCGAAGACGCCGGGGAGGTTGGTCCGCGTCGACGGCTGCTCCACCAGGACGTAGCCGTCCTCGTCGAGCCGCACCTGGTCCTTCAGCAGCTCCGAGCGGGGGTCGTGGCCGATCGCGATGAACAGCCCGGTCACGTCGAGCTCGCGCTTCTCGCCGGTCACGGTGTCGAGGAGGGTGACCCCGGTCAGCTTCTCGTCGCCGTTGACGGCCGCGACCTCGGAGTTCCAGGCGAACTCGATCTTCGGGTCGGCGAAGGCCCGGTCCTGCATGATCTTGGAGGCCCGGAGCTCGTCGCGCCGGTGCACGAGCGTCACCTTGCTCGCGAACCGGGACAGGAAGGTCGCCTCCTCGACGGCCGAGTCGCCGCCGCCCACGACCGCGATGTGCTGGTCGCGGAAGAAGAAGCCGTCGCAGGTGGCGCACCAGGAGACGCCGTGGCCGGAGAGCCGCTCCTCGTTGTCGAGTCCGAGCTTGCGGTAGCCGGACCCGGTGGCGAGAATCACGGCGTGCGCGCGGTGCTCGGTGCCGGCGGAGTCGGTGACGACCTTCACCGCGCCGGTGAGGTCGACCGAGGTCACGTCGTCCGCGACCAGCTCCGCGCCGAAGCGCTCGGCCTGCGCACGCATGTTGTCCATCAGCTCGGGTCCCATGATCCCGTCACGGAAGCCGGGGAAGTTCTCCACCTCGGTGGTGTTCATCAGCGCACCACCGGCCGTCACAGATCCCTCGAACACCAGAGGCTCGAGGTTGGCCCGCGCGGCGTACACGGCAGCTGTGTACCCGGCCGGGCCGGATCCGACGATGATGACGTTGCGTACGGCCTGGTCCGCCATGGTGACTCGTGCTCCTGTGTGGTTGGGGTCGCTGGCTTCCGGGGGCACAACAGATCCTAGGTGCGTGGAATTCCCGACACCCCCTGGGGTGTGCCGTGTCGGTGCCCGTTTCCGCGCCTCTGTCCCGGTTCGGTCAACGCGCGTCGACGGTGACCTCCGCTGCGGGGTCGTCCGGTTCGTCACAGGTGTACACCTCGGCCGTACGTCGGCCGCCGGCGGGGGCGCGAAGCACCAGCACGCCCGGCTGTCCATCGAGGCGGACCGGGAGCCATTCGTCACCGGCCCGGGTCCGAGGCTGGACGCAGGCCTGCCCGAGCGCAGCCCGGGTTCCGGCCACGGGTGCCGCGAGCGAGAAGTCCTCGATGCGCTGGACGTCCACCGTGAGCGAGCTGGTCCGCAGGCGCAGAGGATGCTTGGTGAGAGAGAGCCGCTTGTCCGGGCGGGGAGTCTGGGAGCGCGGCGCGACCTCGGGCACGGCACCTCCGGCAGCACCCTGGTCGGCACCGCCCGCGCTGTCGGCCGCTTCGCCCCCGGCGCTCTCCGCAGTGACCGCGTTGGAGCCCAGACTCGCGGACCCGCTGCCGGTGTCGCCGAGCAGGGTGCCGAACCCCACGCCCACGACGGACACGGCCGCCGCTGCCGCGAGCCCCTGGAACCACCGGCGGCGGCGTCGTGCGGCCAGGTCGCTGACGGTGCCCGGGCCTCGACCGACGTTGGCGCCGGTCGGGGAGTCGGCCTGCGGCTCGTCTTCGCCCGCGGATGGCGTGGGTGCACCGTCAGGCAGCGGTGAGACTGAGTCACTCGCGGCGGGCGAGTTCGTGCGGTCGGAGACCAGCCCGGTGAGTACGTCGTCGAGGCGGGCGGCCACGTCCTCCGGGATCTGCTCGTCCGCAGGTTCGGCCGCGGCCGCGAGAAGGCTCCGGACGTGCTCCTCAGCCGCGTCCTGCTCGACAGGATCACGGTCCCGTGCGTCCCGGTCCCGTGCATCCGCGCCCAAGGGGGCCTGCGCCTGCTCGTCCGGGCCCGGGACGTCCCGGCCCTCAGGGCCGTCCACGTCGTCCCTGCTCATGACTGCTCACCTCCTCCCGCGGGGCTGCTCGACCTCTGTGTGCTTGGACGGCCGGAAGCCTCATCCGGTTCCGCGGATCGCAGGCCCGCGAGGAGCGGGGCGAGCCGGGTCCGTCCCCGGGAGCACCGGCTCTTGACGGTCCCCGGAGCGCACTCCAGGATCTCCGCCGCTTCCTGCACGGAGTACCCCTGCATGTCGACAAGCACCAGCGCCGCCCGTTGCTCCGGAGGGAGCTGGTCGAGCGCCCGGCGCACCAGCGCGCGCTGCTCCCCGTCGAGCAGCGCCTCGGCCGGGTCAGCGGTGGCCCGTGACGGGCCCGGCCCGTGGGCCGTGCTCGTGGCGACGGCCGCGCGCCCGGCGTACTCCTCGAGGTCGTCGGGCAACGGTTCGGCAGCCCGGACCTTGCGCCGCCGGATCCGGTCCAGGCAGGCGTTGACGACGATGCGGTGCAGCCAGGTGGTCACCGCCGCATCGCCGCGGTACGCCTCGGCGCGGCGGAAGGCGGAGATCATCGCGTCCTGGAGAGCGTCGGCCGCCTCCTCGCGGTCCGCCACGGTGCGCAGCGCGACCGCCCACAGCCGGTCGCGGTGGCGGCGGAAGAGCGCTCCGAAGGCCTCGGGGTCGCCGGCGAGGTGCGCCGCGAGGAGTGCCCGGTCGTCTTGGTCGTCCCCGTCACCGTGCGCGCCGCGGTCGCGGTCCCGTTCTCCGGGAGCCTGACCGCCGTCGACCGAGACCCCCGTCACGGCTCAGCCCTTCACGACGATCTCGGACACGTAGCCCTTGAAGCCCCCGGAACCGGGAGGCAGCGAGGTCAGCCACACGACGAGGTACCGGGTGGTCACCGACTTGTTCAACGGCAGGTCGGTGCGACCCTGCGCGCCGTTGGACGCGGCAACCTTCTGCAGGCTGTCGACGTCGGCAGGCTTCCCGCTGCCCGAGGGTGCCGCCAGGATCTCGAGCCCGGTGGCGCCACCCTGGAGCGTGACCTGGACGTCGGAGACGGCCTTCTCCCCGCCGAGGTCCAGGACCAGGCCGACGCCGTCCTTGAGGAGCCCGAACTTCGGGTTCCCGTAGTACGTCATGGTCTGCCAGGCCGTCGAGGGGTCTCCGTCGATCGCCAGCGGCGCGAGCTCGCCGTTCTCCTCGCCGTTCCCGCTCGGCGGCGGGTCCAGGTCGCTGACCGCGGTGATCGAGAGCGGACCGGTTGCCGACTGGCTCTCGCCGGAGGACGGGGACTCATCCGCCTCCGGGGCCCCACCACCTCCGGAGTCTCGCCCCAGGTTGAACGCGAAGATCACGGCCATCACCAGGATGGCGAAGACCCCGAGGGCCGCGGCGAGCTTGAGCCAGTCGCGGCCGGCGTCCCGGCGCGGCCAGTCGCCCTCGTCCTCGACGTCCCGGTCGGAGTCCGGGCCCCAGACCGGCGGCAGCGAGCCCGTCCCGTGGGACGAGCCGAAGGCAGGGGACGGACCGGTGGTGGCTCCGCCGCCGCTCGTCGGGTACCGCTCGGCGGTCGCGCGTGGCGGGCCCGGTGCGAAGAGCGGCTTGGGCTCGGGCTCGGGCAGTGGTGGCGGCGGAGGGGGCGCGGAGCGTCGGCTCCTGCCTTTAGGCTCGTCCTCGAAGGCCGGGGCCGAGGCCTGGGTGGCGTCCGGGTCGCCCGCACGCGCCGCAGGTGCGTCGGAGGCGGGCCGGGACTCGCGGGTCTCCTCGTCCGTCCGGCCCGGGGTGGAACCGACCTCGTCCGGGGCAGCCGCGGCGTGAGCCCCGCCGACGGCCGCTCCCGCCCCGGCGGCAGCGGCAGCACCGGCCGCACCGGATCCTGACCTCGCGCCGCCCTCCGTCGTGGGCGCGGACTCGGGGGCGGCTTCGAAGGAGGCGAGCTCGTCACGGTCGATGACCGCCGTGGGCTCGTGCACCGGCGCGGCCGTCGGGTCACCGATGAAGTCGCTCAGGGCGGCGCTGATGTCGTGGGCGGTCTCCAGCGACTCGTGCGGCGCGGCGGGGTTCAGGACCCGGTCGCAGACCGCGTCGAGCTCGCGTGGGACGCCGGCCCGCACCTGGCGCGGTCGCATGGTGCGGTCGTGGGCACGCGGAGCCTCGGGGAGGAGGCTGTCCTGGGTGCAGGGCCACCTGGCGACGAGCGAGGCGTAGAGCAGCCCTGCGAGGTTGTAGACGTCGGACTCGTGGTCGCTGAGGGTCCGACCGTCCTGCGTCGCCGACTGGCTCCGGCCGTGGAGGACGGCGTCGACCACGAAGCCGATCAGCTTCACCGAGCCGGTGTCGGTGACCATGACGTTCTCGGGGACCAGCCGGCCGTGGGCGATGCCGTGGCTGTGCGCGACCGTGATCGCGTCCGCGACCTCCTTGACGAGCCAGGCCGCGCGACGGGCCGAGAGAGGCCCCTCGGCGAGCATCCTGTCCAGCGACATGCCGGTGCCCCACTCGTGGACGACGTACACCACGCCGTCCTCCTGCGCGGCGTCGAGCACCCGGAGGAAGTGGCCCTCCGTGATGGTCGCCGACGTGCGCGCAGCGACCAGCAGCGCGTCGGAGCGGGGGTCGGAGGTCTCGAGGACGTTGACCGCGACGTTCCGCGCAAGGGTCTGGTCGATGGCACGCCAGAAGCTGGCTCCGTCGGTCTCCTGGACGAGGTCCTCGAGGCGGAAACGTCCCGCGAGGACAGTCCCATGCCCGATCGGCTTGTCGGTCACGACCCTCCTCGCTCCTCGTTCCTCGTCGTTCCTAGTGAAACTACATGCTAGGACGGACGACTCCGACCCAGCCTCGATGTGACCATCTGAACAACACTGGTCACCTCACGGATCCTCAAGGCGCGGGCGAGAAGCAGGAACAGACCCGCGTCCACGACAGAGAGCAGCACCAGAAGCACCAGCGACCGCACCTTGCCGTCGCTCGTCGCCCACACCTCGGTCACCCCCCAGCGCAGCGCCCAGGTCAGCCCGGCCGCGACGCCCCCGGCGACAAGCAGCCTGCCCAGGAAGCGCAGGTTCACGCCCGTCTCCAGGCCGCCGAGGCTGCGGCTGAGCAGCCCGTAGGACAGGGCAGCACCCACGGCGTACGCGCCGATGTAGGCGCCCACCAGCCCCGACGCCACCTCGGACGCGACCACGGCCCGGGTGATCAGCACCGCCAGCGCGATGTTCGTGGCGGCGATGACGCACTGGATCCAGAACACCGTTCGGGTGCGCTCCAGGGAGTAGAACCCGCGAAGCATCAGGAAGTGCACGGTGAAGAAGACGATGCCCACGCCGAACAGCGACAGGGGGAGCGCGTAGTCGGGGTAGGCGTCCGACGCGGCCAGCCAGCCGTAGACGACGTTCGCCAGGTCCAGCGCCAGCAGCGGCAGCAGCATGGCGAAGGGGATGATCAGCGCGAGCGTGGTCCGCAGCGTCGAGGCGAGGCTGGCGCCCACCTCCCTGAGCCGGTTCTCAGCGGCATGAGCGGACAGCCGGGGCAGCACCGCCGTCGCCAGGGACACCGTGACCACGGAGTGCGGGACCATCACCAGCAGGAACGACTGCGAGTAGATGGTGTAGCCCGTGCCGGGGTCCCCACCGCCGAGCTGGCTGGCGCTTCCGCCGGAGGCGAGGCGGACGACCACGGTGTAGGCGACCTGGTTCACGACCACGAAGAGCACGGTCCACACGCCCAGGCGGAGCGTGTGCCCGAGGCCCGTGCCGCGGAAGTCGAACCGGGGCCGGTAGAGGAAGCCGGACTTCTTCAGGTACGGCAGCAGCACCAGGAACTGGACCGCGATCCCGAGCGTCGAGCCCAGCCCGAGGAGCAGCTCCTGCTGAGCCGTGTAGCCGCCGAACAGGTCCTTCGCCGGCCCGAAGACCAGCAGGTAGGTCACGAGCACCGCGACCGAGATCACGTTGTTGGCGATCGGTGCCCACATCATCGGGCCGAAGCGCCCCCGTGCGTTGAGCACCTGCCCGACGAGCACGAACATCCCGTAGAAGAACACCTGCGGCAGGCAGTACCGCGCGAAGTCGATCACCGACTCCAGCTGCGCGCTGAGCTCGGGAGTGAAGTACTTCGGCGACAGGAAGAGCCGCATCAGCAGCGGCGCGGCCACCACCATCAGGACCGTCACCACGAACAGGAAGAGCCCCGCGAGCGTGATGATCCGGTTGGTGTAGGCCTCGCCGCGGTCCTCGTCGTTCTTCATCGCCCGCACCAGCTGGGGCACGAGCACCGCGTTGACGACGCCACCCGCCAGCAGGATGTAGAGCATGTTCGGGATCGTGTTCGCGATGTTGAACACGTCGGCGTGCAGGAAGGCGCCGAGCGCGGCCGCCAGCAGCGCACCCCGGACGAAGCCGCTGGCTCGCGAGACGACCGTCCCGGCCGCCATCACGGCGCTGGAGGACAGGATGCTCCGGCTCTCGACCTCGCGGTCCTGGTCGGACGAGGCGTCCGGGCGGGTGGGGCCCGTGGGGTTGGGCTCGGTCACGTCGGGACGTCCTCCACCTGTGGTTGCTCTGCCTGGCGCCGGCTCCGGAGCCGGCGACGGATGCGGGTGCCGAGGGCCGCGACGAACACGACCCCGCCGGTGGCCATGATGATCCAGATCACGAAGCCGACCTGGCTGCTGCGCACCTTGATGGTCGTCGAACGACCGAGGGGTCGCCCGTCCTCGGTCGTCGGGCTGACCAGGACGGAGTGGACGCCCGTGCCGGCCGACGTGACCGACAGGCGCACCGAGGCGCGCTGGCCCGGGCCGAGGGAGACCATCTCGGGGGCCTTGATCTTGAGCGCTTCGCTGCCGGTCTGGATGTCGATCCCGACCGTGACCGGCTGGTCGAGCGTGTTGACGACCGTGACCTGGAAGTTCCCTGCCTCACTGGACATGGTGACCAGGGGCGACCCCTCGACGTACACCCCGTCGAGGACCCGGCGTACCGAGGCGGTGATCCGGCGCGTCATCGCCTGCGCGAGGAGCGGCTTCCGACGCGCGTTGGTGGACGACCCCAGCATCGCCGCCCGGCCCATCTGGTTGTCGATGCTGTCGTTGCGGGAGAGCAGCTCGGCCAGGACGGACCCGGCGGAGTCGAGGTCCTCGGAGGCCTCGACGTTCCCCTCAGGGAGCTCCCGCCGTCGGGCAGCAGCCGAGTAGGTGAGCCGGTCGTCGTAGTTCTCGGCGTTGCTGGTGGCCAACGCGAAGGGCAGGTCCACCGTGCGCAGCCAGGGCACGTCCAGCCCGTCGAAGAAGCCCGCGGAGCGCCACCGGTTGCCCGGGTTCCACTTGTTGGGGAGCTGCACCACCAGAGGCTGGCGCTTCGGCCCGGTGAGGCCGTGGACCGCCGCCTCGGCGAGGATCCGCTGACGGAGCGCGAGGGCGGCGCGGGGGGACGTCGGCGCCGGGCCGCCGATGCTGGCCACGTCGCTGGTCAGCACGGCCTGCGTGCCCTGGCTCAGCCGGATCTTCGAGGCGTCGGTCGACGCCGCTCGCTCCGACAGCAGCAACGTCCGGCCAGGGTCGAGGTTGCTCAGGCCGGCGTTGGGGAAGAGGCCGTTCTGGGGGGCGACGACCGGGGAGGCGTTCACACCGATCTCGTCCATGAACGTGCCGCCGACCTCGTCCGCTCGGGAGTAGGCGGCCTCGAAGTCGCCCCGGAACATCGTCGCCGCGTCGACGTCCCCGTAGGGGAGCGCCAGCACGGCCTGGGTGGCGGCGGACGTCGAGAAGCCGGAGAGCCACTGCTTTGCCAGCTCCGCGTCGGCGGCCAGCTCGTCGAACTCGTCGGACTCGCCGTCGCCTGCCGACTCCTCGTCGACCGGGCCGGGGGTCTCGCTCGGCGGCGGCGACGACTCCGCGCCGTCCCCGGAGTCCGTCGGGGACAGGTCGAACCCGGGGTTGCCCTCGGACAGGGAGCGTACGGCGTCCAGGACGGCGGGGTCGGCCAGCCAGGTCACGGGTACGTCGGAGGCGGTCTCGGTGAAGTCGAGCAGGCGCCCGAGGCGGCCGTCGGTGGCGAGCCGGCGGCTCCACTTGGGTACGGCGGCGACCCGACCGTCCGCCGTACGCCGGACCGACGCGCGCAGCGGGACCACCACGGACAGCGTCGCCTTGGGGCCACGCTCCGGCATCGAGGTGATGAAGGTCCGCGCGCGCCCGTCCGCCCCGTCGAGACGGCCCTCCTCGTTGGTGCCGAGGACGTGTACGCCGAGCCAGTAGACCCCGGGACCGGTCACGGGGAGTGCCTTGCGGGGCACCGCCAGGGAGTAGAAGGTGCTCTCGCCCGGCTCGAGGTCCGGGACCTGCTGGTAGAGCCCCGGGGTGGTGATGCGGGCACCGACCTCCGACTCGGGGGCGCTCGCGTTCGCCTCGGCGACCTCGTCGGAGGTGGTCATCGGCGTCGACGACATCAGCATGTACACCCGCAGGTCGGTCCAGGTGCTCTCGGAGCGGTTGGTGATCTCGCCGGACACCGTGAGCTTCCCGCGACTGGGCACGGTCGAGGGCGAGATCGAGCTCATGGACACCGCCAGCGGGGTGTCCCCGGTGTCGCTGGCGCGGTCGGCCGCGGCTGCCGCGGGCCGGGTGGGGGACGCGGACGCCGGGGGTGCCACGACCAGCGGGCTGAGCAGGGACGACAGGAGGATCGCCAGGACGGCGACCGACGTCGAGCGCGTGAACCCCGCCGGCCTGCGCGTGTGAGGGCGTGCAGCGGCGAGGGGAGTCACGGCGACGATGCTAACGGTCGCCCGCTTCGCGCCCGCAGGGTGCAACTACAGTGGTCTCCCGTGCCCGACCAGCCCCAGACCCCCGTGCGCATGAGCGAGGTCCAGCAGACCGCGGTCCGCGAGATGCTGCGCATCGCCCCTGTCATCGACGAGCTCGGGGCCCGGTTCTCCGAGGCCGGCGAGCAGATCGCCCTCGTCGGCGGACCGGTCCGCGACGCGTTCCTCGGGCGGCTGCAGAACGACCTCGACTTCACCACCTCCGCCCGTCCGGAGGTGACCGAGCGGCTGCTCAAGGGCTGGGCCGACGCCATCTGGGACCTGGGCCGCGCCTTCGGCACGATCGGGTGCCGCCGCGGCCCGTGGCAGGTGGAGATCACGACGTACCGCTCGGAGGAGTACGACCCGGACTCCCGCAAGCCCAGCGTCGACTACGGCGACACGCTCGAGGGCGACCTCGGCCGGCGGGACTTCACCGTCAACGCCATGGCGATCACGCTGCCGGGCCGGGAGTTCGAGGACCCCTTCGGCGGGGTGGTCGACCTCGCCCACCAGGTGCTGCGCACACCGGGCCGTCCTGAGGACTCCTTCTCCGACGACCCGCTGCGCATGATGCGCGCGGCCCGGTTCGCGGCGCAGCTCGGCTTCTCGGTCGCCCCCGAGGTGGTGGCGGCGATGACGGCCATGGCCGGCCGGATCGAGATCGTGTCCGCGGAGCGGGTGCGCGACGAGCTCGTGAAGCTGGTGTGCGCGCCGCACCCGCGCAAGGGCCTCGCCCTCATGGCAGAGACCGGGCTCGCCGACCACGTCCTGCCCGAGCTCCCGGCCCTGGCCCTCGAGAGCGACGAGCACCACCGGCACAAGGACGTCTACGAGCACACGCTCACCGTCCTCGAGCAGACCATGGACCTCGAGCACCGGCTCGGCGAGGGCCCCGACTTCGTCGCCCGGTTCGCGGCGCTGATGCACGACGTGGGCAAGCCGCGCACCCGCCGGTTCGTCGGCGACGGCACGGTGACCTTCCACCACCACGACGTCGTGGGCGCGAAGATCACGCGGAAGCGGATGAAGGCGCTGCGGTTCTCCAACGACGAGATCGACGCCGTCTCGAAGCTGGTCGAGCTGCACCTGCGCTTCCACGGTTACGGCTCCGGCGAGTGGACCGACTCGGCGGTACGCCGGTACGTCCGGGACGCCGGGGACCAGCTCGAGCGGCTGCACATCCTCACCCGGGCCGACTGCACGACCCGCAACAAGCGCAAGGCCGAGCGCCTGCGTCGTACCTACGACGACCTCGAGGTGCGGATCGCCCGCCTGGAGGAGCAGGAGGAGCTCGCCTCGATCCGGCCCGACCTGGACGGCAACCAGATCATGGAGATCCTGGGCATCGGCCCGGGGCCGGAGGTGGGGCAGGCCTACAAGTTCCTCATGGACCTGCGGATGGACCAGGGGCCGATGGACGTGGACGAGGCCCGCGCCGCGCTGCTCGCCTGGTGGGCGGCCCGCGAGTCCTGAGCCTCAGGCGGCGTCGGGCCGTCGGGCGCCGAGCCGGGAGTGGCACTGTCACGCGGTCGCGAGCAGCCCCCTGTCAGATCTGCGAGAGCCGGGGTACGACGTGGGTGCCGAGGTCGCGCACGAAGCCGACCGGGTCACCCTGCATCGGCATGACGTGCACCTCGTCGACGCCGAGGTCGGCCAGCGCGCGCATCTCCTCGAGGAAGGCCCCGGCCCGGGCCGGCTCCGCGAGCGAGGAACCGGTGTAGAGCACGGTCCGGCGGATGTCGTCGTACGGGCGTCCCTCCCGGTCGCACCACTTGCGCAGCACGGCGAGCTTGTGCGCGACCTGGTCCGGTCCAGCGCCGCGCCCGGCGAAGACGTTGCAGGCGTCGGCGTACTTCGCGACGAGCCGGAGCGTCTTACGCTCGCCGCCACCACCGACCATGATCGGTGGGTGCGGTCTCCGGAGCGGCTGGGGCGAGTTGATCGTCTCCGCGAGCTGGTAGTGCCTGCCGTCGAAGGGCCCGGTGTCGTCGCTCCACATCTGGCGCACGATCTGGAGGGTCTCCTCCAGTCGTTCGAAGCGCTCCGCGAGCGGCGGGAAAGGGACCCCGAGGCCCCGGTGCTCGCGCTCGTACCACGCGGCTCCGACGCCCAGGGCGGCTCGACCACCGGAGAGCACGTCGAGCGTCGACACGATCTTGGCGAGCAGTCCGGGGTGCCGGTAGGTCACGCCGCTCATCAGGAGCTGGAGCTGCACCGACGAGGTGTGCGCCGCGAGGAAGCCGAGCGCGGTGTACCCCTCGAGCATCGGCTGGTCCGGGCCGGCGAAGAACTCGAGCTGGAAGTAGTGGTCCATGAACGAGAGGTTGTCGATCCCGGCCTCCTCGCTCGCCCTTCCCACTGCGGCGATCGTGGGTCCGATCGACGCCGGGCCGTCCGGGAGGGTGAAGCTCACCAGGTGCACTCCGAGCCTCATGGCTGCTCCTTCGCTTCTTCGGATCGGATCCCGCCGGCGCTCCCGAGGACCAGCACGCACGGGTCGTGCACGGAGCCGGCTCCGGTCATCTCAACGTACGACCTTGACGTTGAACGCCGGGGTGCCGAGCCTGCCCATCAGGCGGAGCCAGATCGGCAGCAGCATCTCGGTGCCGCGCGCGGTGCTGATGTCACCGAGATCGATGACGTCCGTGTGTCCCATCGAGATGAGCAGCTCGACCACGGTCTGCTTCGCCTGCTCGTCGTCGCCGGAGACGAAGACCGAGTGGTCACCGTCGGCGAGCTGCTTCGGCTCGACCATGAGGTGGGCGTTCATGGTGTTGAGGGTCTTGACCACCTTGGTCGTCGGGAACGCGCGCTGGACCTGCTCCCCGAGCGAGTCGGTGTCCTTGACGAAGAGGGTGGGCGGGAAGCCGTTCGAGAAGTCGAGGGGGTTCGCGATGTCGACGAGCACCTTTCCGGCGAGGTTCTCCTCGCCTGCCAGGCGGAGCACCTCGAGGGTGCCAGCGCCGGAGGTCGCGTTGACCACGACCTTGGCGCCGGCGGCGGCCTCGGCGAACGTGGCGAGCCGGACGTCGGGGTGCCCCTCGTGCCACACCGAGAAGGGCGGGTTGCCCATGCCGTCGGGCTCGGTGCGGGCCAGGGTCCCGTCGGGGTCGCGGGTGCCGACGACGACGGCGTGGCCGAGCTCGTGCAGGCGGCCGGCTACGGCCTGCCCGACCATGCCGGTGCCGAGGACTGCGATGTTCATGTGGTTCCTCCGGAAGGTAGGTAGGCAGACAGGTCTGTCTGCTGACGTGGACATTAACAGACAGGTCTGTCTAGTATCAAGAGGTGGCTCCGACACCCGCGCACGACCGCATCCTCGACACGGCCTTCCGGCTCTTCTACGCCCGGGGCATCAAGGCCGTGGGGGTCGACCTGATCATCGCCGAGTCCGGAGTGGCCAAGGCGACCTTCTACAAGCACTTCCCGTCGAAGGACGAGCTGGTCCTGGCCTACCTCGACCGGGTCGACGACGTCTGGACCGCGCAGCTGCATGCCGCGGCCGAGGCTGCCGGCCCAGATCCCGCCGCCCAGCTGGTGGGGCTCTTCGACGCTCTCCGTACGGCGTGCCGACGCGACGGGTACCGCGGCTGCGGCTTCATCAACGCCGCCGCCGAGAGCCTGCCGGGAACGCCCGTGCACGAGCGCACGGTGACGCACAAGGAGAGCGTGCTCGCGTGGGTGCGCGACCTGGCACGTCGCGCCGGGGCGACCGACCCGGACGCGCTCGCTCGATCCCTGACCCTCCTGCTCGACGGGGGACTGGCCGACGGAGCGCTTGCCGCGGACCCTGCCGCCCCGGATGCCGCGAAGCGCGCGGCGCGTGCGCTCGTCGAGGCGGCGCTGCCGCGGGCCGCCTGAACGTCCACGTCGACGGGACAGCCCAGTCGACCTGCTGCCGCGACTCCTGAGCCTCAGACGGCGTCGGGCCGGTCCACGCGGTACACGGTCGCGGCGGCCGAGTGCCGCCGCGACACCCGGGCGTAGGCGACGGCGGTGGCGACGTAGCCCAGCGAGATCGTCACCAGTACGCCGTACGAGCGGCCGGACAGCGGCAGCAGGACGGCCGCGACCGCCGCAGCGGCGACGAAAGCGACGTTGAAGATCACGTCGTAGAGGGAGAAGACCCGCCCCCGGAAGGCGTCGTCGATCGACGCCTGGACGAGCGTGTCCACGCAGATCTTGATCCCCTGGGCGGCGAAGCCGAGGAAGTACGACGACACCAGCAGCGCCGTCTCGGTGAAGAACACCCCGGGCATCACCTGGGTGAACGCCGCAATGCCGAGCAGGATGAGGATCCACGCGCGCAGGGTGATCCGGTCCGTGACGAAGGGCGTGACGAAGGCGGCGCTGATGAAGCCGGCACCGCTCACCACGACCGCGATCGCCAGACCGTTGAAGGCCGCGTCGACCTCGTCGGGCGGGTTGAAGTAGTTGCGGTAGAGCAGGATGAGCATGACCGTCGACATCCCGAAGAAGAAGCGCTGGGAGCCCACGGCTGCCAGCGAGTCGGCCGCCGGGCGACGGTGGGAGAGGTGGACGAGCCCGTCGACGAGCCCGCGGGCGACGTGCCGTGCCGCCTCGCGCACCGCGGGGCGGGAAGGGTCGTAGGTCGGGCCGAGGAGCGGCCGGGGGATGCGGAGCGCCAACAGCGCCGCCACGGCGTAGACCACCGCCGCGGTGAGCAGGACCGCGACGTCGCTGTCGAGGCCGCCCATCTGCTCGACGAGGAAACGGTCGGCCGACCCGACGGCGAACCCGGCCAGTGCCGCGAGCGTGCCGCTCGTCGGGGTGACGGCGTTGGCCATGATGAGGTCGGGAGGGTCCACCACGTGCGGCAGCGACGCCGAGAGGCCGGCGAGCAGGAACCGGTTCACCGACAGTGCGGCGAGGATCAGCGCGTAGAGCGGCGGTCCGGTGAGGTCGGAGGCGACGCCGAGGGCGATCAGCGCCACGAGGACCACCCGGACCGCGTTGGACAGCGCGAGGATCTGGCGACGCGACCACCGGTCCAGGAAGACGCCGACGAAGGGCCCCAGGATGCTGAACGGGAGCAGCACCACCGCGAGGGTGCCGGCGATCGCCGCCGGGGAGGGCTGCCGCTCGGGGGAGAAGATGACGTACGACGCGAGCGCGACCTGGAAGAACCCGTCGGCGAACTGGCTCGTCACCCGGACGGCGAACAGTCTTCGGAACCACCTCCCGCGCAGGAGATGGGTCAGGTGACGCCACGTCGTCAAGCCGTGGGCTCCTTCCGGGCGATGGCCACCGTGCTCGGCGCCTGGACGCCCAGCGGAATGAGGCCGGTCCCCCCGTCTTACACGAGGACGGGGGCCCAGGACAGGTCCCGGGCCCCCGTTTGCTTGGTGCGGCTCGATCAGAGAGCCGGTGGCGCTGGGGTCAGCGCTCGACCTCGCCACGGATGAACGCCTCGACGCTGGCGCGGCCTTCCTCGTCCCGGCGCTGCACCGGCGGGGACTTCATGAGGTACGACGACGCGGACAGGATCGGCCCGCCGATGCCGCGGTCCTTCGCGATCTTCGCGGCGCGGATCGCGTCGATGATGATCCCGGCGCTGTTGGGGGAGTCCCACACCTCGAGCTTGTACTCCATGTTGAGAGGCACGTCGCCGAAGGCGCGGCCCTCGAGGCGGACGTAGGCCCACTTGCGGTCGTCGAGCCACTGGACGTAGTCCGAGGGGCCGATGTGCACGTTGCGGGCGCCGAGGTCGTGGTTGAGGTTCGAGGTCACGGCCTGGGTCTTGGAGATCTTCTTCGACTCGAGGCGGTCGCGCTCGAGCATGTTCTTGAAGTCCATGTTGCCGCCGACGTTGAGCTGGTACGTCCGGTCCAGCACGACGCCGCGGTCCTCGAACAGCTTGGCCATCACACGATGGGTGATGGTCGCGCCGACCTGGGACTTGATGTCGTCGCCGATGATCGCGACGCCGGCGTCCTCGAACTTCTTGGCCCAGACCGGGTCGGAGGCGATGAACACGGGGAGTGCGTTCACGAAGGCGACGCCGGCGTCGAGCGCGCACTGGGCGTAGAACTTCGCGGCCTCCTCGGAGCCCACGGGCAGGTAGCAGACCAGGACGTCGGCCCCGGTCTCCTTGAGGACGGAGACCACGTCGACCGGGTCCGTGTCGGACTCGTCGATGGTCTCGCGGTAGTACTTGCCGAGCCCGTCGAGCGTGTGGCCACGCTGCACCGTCACGCCCGTCGGGGGCACGTCGGTGATCTTGATGGTGTTGTTCTCGGAGTTGTTGATCGCGTCGGAGAGGTCGAAGCCGACCTTCTTGGCGTCGACGTCGAAGGCGGCGACGAACTCGACGTCCGAGACGTGGTACTCACCGAACGTGACGTGCATGAGTCCCGGCACGGAGCCGGCGGGGTCTGCGTCCCTGTAGTACTCCACGCCTTGGATCAGGGAGGTCGCGCAGTTGCCGACCCCCACGATTGCTACACGTACCGAACCCATCGGGCTCTCCTCACTTGCTTATGCGTTTTCTGTCGGTTGGTTGTCCAGTGGGCTCTTCTGTCCTGCACGGCGCTCCTCCGCGATGAGGTCCGAGAGCCAGCGGACCTCCCGCTCGACCGACTCCACGCCGTGGCGCTGGAGCTCCATCGCGTAGCGGTCCATCTGCTTGCGCGTCCGCTCGAGCTGGGACTGGACCCGTTCGAGACGCTCCTCGAGCCGCGTCCGACGGCCCTCGAGGATCCGCAGCCGGATCTCCATGTCCGTGCGGCTGAAGAACGCGAACCGCACGTCGAAGTTGTCGTCCTCCCACGCGGCGGGGCCCGCCTGGCCCATGAGCTCGGTGAACCGGGCCTCGCCCGCCTCGGTGAGCTCGTAGACGATCCGCTGCCTGCGGCCCACTCCGACGGACCCGTTCGCCGTCGTCGTACCGGACGCCGGGCCACGCTGCTCGGCGATCCACCCGGCCTTCAGCATCCGCTTCAACGCGGGGTACAGCGAGCCGTAGGAGAGGAGGCGGCCCCATCCGAGGACCGCGTTGAGCTGCTTGCGCAGCTCGTAGCCGTGCATGGGTGACTCGTGCAGCAGTCCGAGAACTGCCAGCTCGAGGCTGTCTCCACGCCGTGCCACGTGTTTCGCCCTCTCTCGTCAAGGGAATGATTACTACGGAAGAACCTATCGTAGCGATATATCGAGCGAGTGCCACCAGACCCCCAGGACGCGCCGCCGGTACGGACCGCCGTGACGCGCATCTCACCCTTTTCGCCCTCTACCGGGCGTCCACGTACTCTGCTCTACAGCAGTCCCTCCCTGCCCCCTGTTCCGGAGACGAACTCTTGAGTGCACAGCGCAACGGCGGCACGCCCGCAGGCGGTCGTCGCCGACCCGGCGACAAGAAGGCGCCGAAGAAGAACCAGCGGAGCCTCGGCCGACGCATCGCGAAGTGGACCGCCATCGTCGGCTTCACCGGCATGGTCCTCGGAGCTCTCGGGTTCGCCTACGTGTACGCCGCCACGGACATCCCCGACCCCAACGAGGACTTCCAGGCGCAGACGAGCTTCATCTACTACGAGAACGGCAAGTCCGAGATCGGGCAGTTCGCCACGCAGAACCGCCAGAGCATCCCGCTGGCCGAGGTGCCGCAGCACGTGCAGGACGCGGTCATCGCAGCGGAGAACCGCACCTTCTGGGAGGACCGCGGACTCGACCCGCGGGGCATCCTGCGGGCGGCGTTCAGCAACGCGACCAGCGGGTCGACGCAGGGTGCCTCCACGATCACCCAGCAGTACGTGAAGGTGCTCTACCTCTCCCAGGAGCGGACCTACACGCGAAAGATCAAGGAGGCCTTCCTCTCGCTCAAGGTGCACAACGAGCGCTCCAAGGAAGAGATCCTCCAGGGCTACCTGAACACCATCTACTTCGGTCGCGGCGCGTACGGCGTGCAGGCGGCCGCCCAGGCGTACTTCGAGAAGGACGCCAAGGACCTCTCGGTGCGTGAGGGGGCCGTGCTCGCGTCGGTGCTCAACGCCCCCGGCTACTTCGACCCGGCCGAGGGCAAGGACGCGAAGGAGCGGCTCTACAACCGCTACCGCTACGTCCTCAAGGGCATGGGCGAGATGCACGCCATCGACGCCCAGGTTGCCGAGAAGGCGGCGCAGCGACTCCCCAAGTTCCCCAAGGTCAAGGTCGAGGACAGCCTCGGCGGCCCCAAGGGCTTCCTGCTCAGCCTGGTCAAGTCCGAGCTCCGGGACCTCGACTTCACCGACGCCGAGATCGAGGGCGGCGGCCTCCAGGTCACCACCACCTTCTCGAAGAAGATGCAGCGTGCAGCCGTCCAGGCGGTCAAGGAGGAGCGCCCCCGAGAGAACGCCAAGGGCGTGAACATCGGGCTCGCGGCGGTCGAGCCCGGCACCGGCGAGCTGAAGGCCATGTACGGCGGTCCCGACTACGTCAAGAACCAGCGGAACTGGGCCCTCACCGGCCGCCAGCCCGGCTCGACGTTCAAGCCGTTCGCTCTCGCGGCGGGTCTGATGAACGACTTCAGCCTCTTCGACACCTTCGAGGGCGACGTCTACGAGTTCCCCGACGGTCGCGAGGTCCACAACGAGGCCGGCGAGACCTTCGGTCCGGTCAACATGATCAAGGCGACCGAGAAGTCCATCAACACCGCCTACATCGACCTGACCACGAGCATGAAGAACGGTCCCCAGCAGGTCATCGACGCCGCTGTCGCCGCCGGCATCCCGCGCAACGCGCCGGGCATGAAGCCCGACCCGACGATCACGCTCGGCACGGCCGACGTCCGGCCCGTCGACCTGGCGGACGCCTACGCGACCTTCGCCAACCAGGGCGTCCACGACGACTGGTTCGTGATCAAGAAGGTCACCGACGCCAACGGCAAGTCGCTCTACGCCCACGACCGCAAGGAGAAGCGGGCCTTCCCGGAGGACGTGAACTCCAACGTCGTCTACGCCCAGCAGCAGGTCGTCAAGTCCGGCACCGGCGTCACCGCCCAGGAGCTCGGCTGCCCCGCGGCCGGCAAGACGGGTACGGCGAACCTGCGGCCCGACACGCCCGGCGTGACGTCGGCCTGGTTCTCGGGCTACACGCCGAAGCTCTCCGCGTCGGTGATGTACGTCAAGGGCGACTCCGGCACGGAGAACCTCGACGGCGTGGGAGGCACCACCGACTTCTTCGGCGCCGGCTATCCCGCAAGGACGTGGACCACGTTCATGCAGAAGGCGCTCGCCGGCCAGGAGTGCGAGGACTTCCCCGAGGTGGACTACGTGAACGGGTCGCCGACCCCGACGTACACCCCCTCGCCGACCCCGACGCCGACGCCGACCCCCACCCCGTCGCCGACGCCCTCGCCGACGCCGACGGAGAAGGTCAAGCCGACCCCGCCCGGCCAGGAGAGCCCGCCGCCGTCGGAGTCGCCCTCCCCGACGCCGATCCTGCCGCCGCCCGGCGGCGACACGTCGTCACCCTCACCCACCGACGGTCCCGGAAACGGCAACGGTGGCGGGGGCGGGGGCGGCAACGGTGGCGGCGGCTGGGGCGGCTGACGCATGAGCACGGGGGCGCGGCCATCTCTCGACGACCCGATGGTCACGGCAGCGAGCGAGGTCATCGGGGGGCCTGTCGGTGAGCACGCCGCGCCCCACCCGTGGTGGACGCCCCTGCGGGTGATCCTCGCCGTGACGGCCGTGGCCTTCGCCCTCGGCATGCTCCAGAAGACGCCGTGCGTGGCGACGAACTGGACCGACACCGAGGTCCGCTACGGCCAGATGTGCTACTCCGACGTGCCTTACCTGTACGTCGGACGCGGGTTCGCCGAGCGCGAGGTGCCCTTCTCCGACACCCAGGGCCGCTACCAGGTCCTGGAGTACCCCGTGGTGATCGGCTGGTTCGCCTACGGTGCCGCCGTCCTGACGCAGGCGACGGTGGGTGACGCCGACCTCGAGGCGCGGCACGCGATGCCCGTGGACCGGGTGTACTCCGCGCCGGGAGTCGGCGCCGAGGCGGGGCTGTACTTCATCGTGACCGCACTCCTGCTCGGCGCGGTGCTGCTCATGGGCGCCTGGTTCCTGGCGGGAGCGCAGCGGGGCAGGCCGTGGGACGCGATGCTGCTCGCCGCCTCACCGGCCCTCGTGCTGTCGGGGCTGATCAACTGGGACATCCTCGCGGTCGCGATGGTCGCGGGTGCGTTCTGGGCGTGGGCCCGGGGCAGGTCGGTGATGGCCGGGTTGATGATCGGGCTCGGCACGGCCACCAAGCTCTATCCGCTCTTCCTTCTGGGCGCGGTCTTCGTGGTCTGCCTGCGCAACCGCAGGCTCCGCACGTTCTGGGTGATGACGCTGGCGGCACTGGGCGCCTGGCTGCTCGTCAACGTCCCCGTCATGCTCTACGGGTTCGACGAGTGGAAGGTGTTCTGGACCTTCAACTCCGACCGCGGCGCCGACCTCGGGTCCCTGTGGCTGGTGTGGCAGCAGGCCGGCCACACGGTGACGCCCGGCACGATCAACCTGGTCTCGTGGGTCTTCTTCGGCCTCGTGTGCCTGGCCGTCCTCGTGCTGGGGATGCTGGCGCCGCGCACCCCGCGCGTGGCGCAGCTGGCGTTCCTGGTCGTAGCCGGGTTCCTGCTGGTGAACAAGGTCTACTCGCCGCAGTACGTCCTGTGGCTGCTGCCCCTGGCGGTGCTGGCCCGGCCGCGGTGGCGGGACCTGCTGATCTGGCAGGCCGGCGAGATCTTCTACTTCGCGGCCGTGTGGCTCTACCTCGGCGAGTTCACCGCCCCCAGCGTGTCCGGGGCTCCGGACCGGTTCTACTGGTTCGGGGTCCTCGTCCGGGTGGCCGCCGAGCTGTACCTCGTGGTGATGATCGTCCGCGACGTGCTGCAGCCCTGGCGTGACCCGGTGCCGCAGGAGCCGTTGCCGGAGCAGGCACGTGCGGAGGCGCGGGGAGAAGGGCCGGCCGCGACCGTCCCGGCCGGGCGGCACCGGACCACCGGAGTCAGCTGACGACGGTGCGGTCGAAGCTCGTCGTGGTGAACCGCACGCGTACGTCGATCTCGTCGCCGACCGCGGGCACCGGAGCGCCGTGGGGCAGGAAGAGCATCGACGCCTGCATGTGCGGGGGCTCGGCGAAGAGCCGCCGCTTGCCGCCGACGCTGAACGGCGACTGCACGAACCCTGCCGCCTCCAGGCCTCCCCGGGCGAGCGACGCGGCACGTTGGACCAGGCTGTCGGCAGCGTGCGGGGCCTCGAGGCCGATGCCGTGTGCGGTGCCGCCGGAGACGACCAGGATCGTCCCGGCCTTCGGCGCGCTGCGGCCGCGGTAGCCGAACACGTCGCCGCGCTCCACCGGGTGGGCGTCGAGCACGGCCGCCCGCACCGTCAGGGCGCCGCGGTCCCCGAGCCACAGCTTCGTGCCGATGCGCGGACGGATCTCGTAGTCGGGGTACGACGCCTGCAGCCTCGCCATCTCGCGGTCGGTGAGGTGGGAGACGAACACCGTGCTGGAGGGCAGCCCCGCGGCCACGACGTCGGTCATCAGGCGCTCGACCTCCGGCAGGTGGCTGCCCTGCGCCATCGGCATGTGCAGGGCGGCGCCCTCCACGCGGACCCCGGAGTCCACCGATGCCGATGCCTCGCGCAGCTCGCGCGCGGAGAAGCCGTGGCGGCGCATCGAGGTCATCCGCTCCAGGACGACCCGCGGCCGGTCGTCACGGGCCGCGAGCTCCTTCAGGTCCTCGGCCCGACCGACGGTGTGGATGACGCGCTCGTCGTACACGACCCGCTGCTCGAAGGGGCGCCACGGGGTCAGGACCAGGATCGACCCGTCGAAGCGGGTGCTCGCGTCCTCGACCTCGTCGTAGGTGCCGACCGCGACGGTGTCCACGCCCAGCCAGTCGGCCTTGCGGGCGAGGCGGGCGTTGCCGAAGCCGTACCCGTTGCCCTTGATGACCGGGACCAGGCCCGGGTGGCTCTCGAGGAGCCCGTGCAGGTGCTTGCGCCAGCGGTCACCGTCGACGTACAGACTCAACGACATCGTCGTTCCCCCTCAGCCCCGCCGCTTCATGTACAGGTCGAACGCCTTGTAGAGCAGCGGGCTCAGCGGCAGGTCCCACTCCCCGGCGTACTCCACTGCCTCGCCGCCCGTGCCGACCTTGAACTGGATCAGGCCCACGTGCGGGTCGTCCGAGTCGAGCGTGTCGGTGATGCCGCGGAGGTCGTAGACGTCTGCTCCCGCCGCCAACGAGTCCTGGATCATGGCCCATTGTGCTGCGTTCGAGCCCCGGACGTCGCGCTTCTCGGTGGACGAGGCGCCGTAGGAGTACCAGGTGTGCCCGCCGACCCGAACCCAGATGGTGGCGGCCACCAGGTCGCCCTCGTGGCGCGCCAGGTAGAGCCGGATCCGGTCGGGCTCCTCGGCCAGCAGCGCCTCGAACATCGTGCGGAAGTAGGAGATGGGCCGCGGGGTGAAGCCGTCCCGCTCCGCGGTGTGCTTGTAGAGGTCGTGGAACTCCTCGAGCCCCCTGTCGAGGTCGTCCTGGCTGACCCGGGTGACCTCGACACCGGCCTTCGCGGCCTTCTTGATGTTGCGGCGCCACTGCTGGTTCATGCCCTTGAGGACCTCGTCCTCGGTGCGGCCGGTGAGCGGGATCTGGAAGTTGAACTGCGGCTGCCCCGCGGCAAACCCACCCTCCGCGGCCTGCGGACGCCAGCCGAGCTCGCGCAGCTGGGACAGGACGCCCGCACCCGTCTGGGAGCGCTCGGTCGGCGGCAGCTCGGTGAGGCGGGCGATGTCGTCGTCGGCGACGCCCTTCTTCACGTCGGCTGCCTCCCAACGGCGGGTCACGACCGGGGGACCCATCCGGACACCGAACGCACCCTGCTTGGACAGGTGGAGAGTCATCGGGGCGAGCCACCGGTCGAGGTCGCCGGCCTCCCAGTCGATGACCGGGCCCTCGGGGACGTAGGCGAGGAAGCGCCTCACCTTGGGCAGCTGCCGGTAGAGGACCAGAGCCACCCCGACCAGCTCCTGCTCACCGGGCGTGGCCCCGGAGAACCAGCCCAGCGACTCGGCACGCCACTCGCTCTTGACCGCGGCCCAAGCCGGAGTCTGGAGGAAGCTGGCGGACCGCTGCTTGCGGATGAAGTCCAGGTGCTCCTCGGAGGTGATGGTGCGGACGGTCAGGCTGGGGGAAGTCACCCGCCGAGCCTAATGGGTGGCATCGGGGCGACGGCCCGGCGACGGCCCGGCGACGGCCGGCCATGGCTGGGTGATGGCCAGGCGACCGACTGGTGAGGGTCAGCCGAGCCTTTCCCGTAGCCAGGCGAAGTCGGCCTTGTGCTCGTCGACGCCCCCAGGCGTCTCCGCGACCACCGGAGCGCCCGCGTCACGGATCACACCGGCGAGCTCCTCGGGGTCGATCTGGCCGCTCCCGTAGCTGGTGTGCCGGTCGGCGCCGGAGTCGAAGGCGTCCCGGCTGTCGTTGGCGTGCACCAGATCGATGCGCCCGGTGATCGCTCGCACCTTCTCCACGATCGTGGCGAGGTCGTTGCCGCCGGCGTGGGCGTGGCAGGTGTCGAGGCAGAAGCCGACCTGCTCGGAACCCTCCGCGCTGCCGATCGCGTCCCAGACCCTGCCGATGCGGTCGAGGTAGCGGGTCATCGCGTTGGTGCCGCCGGCGGTGTTCTCGATCAGGAGCGGGACCTTGATGTCGGTCGCCTCGACCGCCTTGCGCCAGTTGTCGAAGCCCTTCTCCGGGTCGTCGTCCTTGTTGACGTGGCCCCCGTGCACGATCAGCCCCTGCGCCCCGATCGAGGCGGCGGCGTCCATGTGCTGCTGGAGCAGCTTGCGGCTGGGGATCCGGATCCGGTTGTTCGTGGTGGCCACGTTGATGATGTACGGCGCGTGGACGTACAGGTCGATCCCGGCCTCCTCGGCCGCCGCCCTGAGCGCCTCCGCGCCTCCGGCGTACCGGATCTCGGGGCCCTTGTACCCCTGTGGGTCGCCCAGGAAGAACTGGCTGAGCGAGGCGCCGCGCGCGACGGCCTCGCCGACGGGGTCCTCCTGCTCGACGTGCGCGCCGATCCGCAGGGTGGCTGCGGTGACCGGGGCAGGGGGCTGGACATCGGGGGTGTGCTCGTCGGGCATGGAGCCAGCCTAGGACGCGCTCCCGACAGCTTCCCGGCAGGCCGCCGACGGGCAGGTGGAGGGCTGTGGACGACGATTTCTGCGGCCGGTGTGCACGCTGATACCCTGAACCGTCGATCGGCTCGACCCCAGGACATGAGTGGGCGTCGGGCCGTCGGTACGTCGCAGCCGTCGACGGTTCGGATCGAGGACCGCGGGCGGGTACGACGGACGCAAGCCCTCCTGCCACGGAGATGCCGTGGCCGCCTGAGTCCGAAGGAGGTGGAGACCGCTTTGCGTGCCTATGAAGTGATGGTCATCCTCGACCCCGACCTCGAAGAGCGCACCGTTGCGCCTTCGCTGGATCAGTACCTCAACAACGTCGTCAAGAAGGACGGCGGAACGGTGGAGAAGGTCGATGTCTGGGGACGTCGTCGTCTCGCCTACGAGATCGACAAGAACGCCGAGGGCATCTACACCGTCATCGAGCTGCAGGCCGAGCCGGCCACGGTGAAGGAGCTCGACCGTCAGCTTTCGCTGAACGAGTCGGTGCTGCGCACTAAGGTCATTCGTCCCGACGTTCGCTGACGACCACGTCGCCCCACCCGGGGCGTCTGGATCAGAACATCGCGTGACCCGACCGATTCCCCCGGTCACTCTCGTCGGACATCATCGACAGACATCGAGACTGGAGGCCTGACATGGCAGGCGAAACCCCCATCACCGTCGTCGGCAACTTGACTGCCGACCCGGAGCTGCGCTTCACCCCGTCCGGTGCGGCGGTCGCGAACTTCACGGTCGCGTCCACGCCCCGCACGTTCGACAAGCAGACCAACGAGTGGAAGGACGGCGAAGCCCTCTTCCTCAACTGCTCGGTCTGGCGTCAGGCGGCCGAGAACGCCGCCGAGTCGCTGCAGCGCGGCATGCGGGTGATCGTCTCCGGTCGGCTGAAGGCCCGCTCCTTCGAGACCCGTGAGGGCGAGAAGCGCACCGTCTTCGAGATCGACGTCGACGAGGTCGGCCCCAGCCTGAAGTACGCCACCGCCAAGGTCACCAAGACCACCCGTCAGGGTGGCGGCCAGGGCGGCGGCTTCAGCGGCGGCGGCGACGACCCGTGGGCCACCGGCGGCAACCAGGGCGCCCAGCAGGGCGGCCAGGGCGGCGGCTGGGGTGCTCCGCAGGGCGGCGGCGCCGGTGGCGGCGGTGGCTGGGGCGGCCAGCAGGGCGGCGGCCAGGGCGGCAACGACCCGTGGGCCACCCCCGGCGTGGGCGCCGGCGACGAGCCTCCGTTCTGATCCCACGGTCCGCCGAGGACGCATCCGCGTCACCGACGGGCCGGTCCACCACATCTGACCATTCCGGCGAGAGCCGGGCTCGAGAGAAATGTGAGCACCACAATGGCCAAGCCAGTACTCCGCAAGCCGAAGAAGAAGGTTTGCCAGTTCTGCAAGGAGAAGGTGTCCTACGTCGACTACAAGGACACCACCCTGCTTCGCAAGTTCATCTCCGACCGCGGCAAGATCCGCGCGCGTCGGGTGACCGGCAACTGCGTCCAGCACCAGCGCGACGTGGCCACGGCGGTCAAGAACGCCCGCGAGGTTGCCCTCCTTCCCTACACGTCCACGGCTCGCTGAGAGGGGTTTGCACGATGAAGCTCATCCTGACTCAGGAGGTCGACGGCCTCGGCGCCCCCGGTGACGTGGTCGAGGTCCGTGACGGCTACGGCCGCAACTACCTCGTCCCGCGTGGCCTCGGCATTCGCTGGACCCGCGGCGGCGAGAAGCAGATCGAGTCGATCAAGGCTGCGCGCAAGAGCCGTGAGGTCCGCGACCTCACGCACGCGCAGGAGATCAAGAACAAGCTCGAGGGCCAGGCCGTCAACCTGTCGGTCCGCGCCGGCGACGGCGGCCGCCTCTTCGGCGCCGTCACGGTCAACGACATCGCCGAGGCGATCACCAGCACCATCGGTGAGAAGACGGTCGACAAGCGCAAGATCCTGGTCGGCAACCCGATCAAGTCCCTGGGCTCGCACCAGGTGACCGTGAAGGTGCACGACGAGGTCGAGGCGGTCGTCAACCTCAACGTGGTCTCCGCCTGATCTGGCGGAGCATCACGCACGACGCCGGAAGGGCCGTCTCCCCTCGGGGAGACGGCCCTTCTGCATGCTCGGCCTAGTCGTCGGTCGACCCTGTCTGAGGCGGTACGTCGGAGGCCGCCATCTCGAGCGAGGCGCGGAACAGCAGGTACACGAGGTACAACCCGGCCCCCACGGCGAGGAGCGCGAGGGGTGCCAGGAGTACGTCGATGCCTCCGCCGTACACGAGGACGGGGCCGAGCCCCACCACGACGAACACCCAGCGCAACACCCGGAATCGGCTGTCGAGGGGCGGAGCGGCGTGCTCTGCGAGCACGTTGCACAGGACGTAGGAGAAGGCGATCTGAGGCAGGCTCAGCGCCCACCCAGCGCTCTCGGGGAGGCCCTCGAAGACGCTGGGGCGGATGCCCGGCACCGAGACCAGGCCGGCGAGGACTGCCAGGGGGACCAGCGCGGAGGTCGTGATCCTGCCCCGGAGGCCGGCCAGTCCGAACAGGACGAGCGCCCAGCCCAGGACGTCCGGCAGGGCGTCGTACCCGCCGAGGATCGGGTCGACGAGCACGATCACCAGCCCCATGGCGACCTTCTGCAGGGCAGCCATGGGGTGAGGACTAGCGGGCATGGCCGGAACCCTATGCGAGAGTCAGGGAGTGCCGGCGCCCGTGGTCATCCACCGGGTGCCGCGGGCGCGGTGGACGAGCACGACGGCGCGGCTGCCCATGAACGCCAGGCCGAAGACCGTCCACAGCCACGGCAGACCGCCGGTCCCCACCGCGGCCGACACCACCAGCGCGACCGGAGCGAAGACCGCGAGCACGACGAGGCCGCCCCAGGCGAGGTACCGGCCGTCGCCCGCACCGATGAGGACCCCGTCGAGCACGAACACGAGTCCGGCGACCGGCTGGAACAGCGCAGCCACCACCAGGACCGGCCAGAGCATGCCGTGGACAGCAGGGTCCTCGGTGAACAGCGGGCCGAGCAAGGGGGCGGTCAGGGCGAGCGCGACGCCGGTGACCACCCCGGAGACCAGTCCCCACTGGATCATCCGCCGGGTGACCGCGCGGGTCGCGCCCAGGTCCCCGGCGCCGAGGTAGCGGCCGGTGATGGCTTGGGCGGCGATGGCGATGGCGTCGAGCACGAACGCCAGGAACGTCCAGATCGTGGCGGCGAGCTGGTGCGTCGCCAGGGCGGTCGCGCCGAGGGCCGCCGCGGAGTAGGTCATCACCAGCAGGGAGGCGCGGAGGGTCAGCGTCCGGATCACGAGGGGGCTGCCGGCGTGCGCTGCCCTGCCGACACCGGGAAGGTCCGGCTTCAGGGGGGCTCCTTCGCGGAGCGCCGCTCGGACCACGACCACCCCCAGCAGGGCGGCCATCGCGACCTGCGCGATGTCGGTGCCGATGGCGGATCCCGCGATGCCGAGGTCGAGCCCGTAGACGAGCACGACGTTCAGGACCACGTTGAGGACGTTGCCGCCGACCGCGGCGTACAAGGGCGTGCGGGTGTCCTGCAAGCCGCGCAGGATTCCGGTGGCAGCGAGGACGACCAGCAGAGGTGTGACCCCGAGCCAGGCCCACGCGAGGTACGACGTGGCCTGCGCGGTGACGTCGGGGTCCGCTCCGAAGAGGCCGACGAGTGGTCTCGTGAGCGCACTTCCGGCCGCCGTCGTGACGACCCCGATGAGCACCGCGAGCCAGATCCCGTCGATGCCCTGCGCAAGGGCCCCTCGTGTGTCACCGGCACCAAGCCGACGAGCCACGGAGGCGGTCGTGCCGTAGGCGAGGAAGATGCACAGGCCCACCGCGGTCTGGATCACGGCGCCGGCGATCCCGAGTCCGGCCAGCTCGGCCGTTCCGAGGTGACCGACGATGGCGGCGTCGGCCAGGAGGAAGAGCGGCTCGGCAACCAGAGCCAGGAACGCCGGGCCGGCGAGTCGGAGGATCTCCCGGTCGTGCGTCCGCGGGTGCGCCTCGTCCCGGCGCCCGTCCGAGGCACCGGAAGGCACCGGGCCCCGACCGAGGCGGTTCTTGGGGACGGTCACGTTTCCACCCTAGTCGAGTACGAAGCAAAGTGTCTTGTGTCTCTTACATGACTAGTGCGTTCGGGGCCTGTGTGTAACTAGCCCCTGCCTGTGGGAATCACTGCTAACCGGTCAAATGTCGACAAGTTCCCAGGACGGCCAGACCGGGACATTCAGGTGAACGGAAAGTTGCTGGACTTTCTCTTTCCCACAGGCCGTGGACAGACGTTTGTGCAGGTCAGAGGCTTGCGCCTGGTCTAGCCCCGCTTGTTATCCACAGGGTGTTGAACAGTCTGTGCACAGCAACGTCGGCGAGTTCCACACCTATCCACCGGTTATCCCCAGAGCCTGTGGATAACGGGCTGTTCCCAGGGGTTCGCGACAGCGTACGGTCAAGCCTCGCGCGGACGTGTAGCCAGCAGCTGTCCCGCCTCTCGGGACGGCGGCTCGGCGGCTCTCGGGGGTGACCCCCCGTATGGTCACGACGTGGGTCGAATCGGGCGACAAGTCACCAGGAAGAGGTTCCATCCGTGAGCATTGCGGAGTTCCCGCACGGGGCTGGATCGGCGCTCGACGGCGGCTGGACCGCCCCCGACCCCGGCGAGGAGTACGGCGGCGGGAGCGGCGGTGGCGGCGATCGCACCCCGCCCCAGGACAACGACGCCGAGCAGAGCGTCATCGGCTCGATGCTGCTGTCCAAGGACGCCATCGCCGATGTGGTCGAGGCGGTCCGTGGCACCGACTTCTACCGGCCGGCCCACGAGGCGATCTTCGACGCCATCGTCGACCTCTATGGCCGCGGTGAGCCTGCCGACCCCGTGACGGTCGCCTCCGAGCTCCAGAAGAGGGGCGAGCTCGGCCGGATCGGCGGCGCGCCGTACCTCCACACGCTCTCGGCCAGCGTCCCGATCGCGGCGAACGCCGGCTACTACGCCGAGATCGTCCGCGAGAAGGCGATCCTGCGGCGACTCGTCGACGCAGGCACGCGGATCGTGCAGTGGGGCTACGGCGGCGAGGGCGAGGTCGACGACCTCGTGGACCGCGCGCAGGCCGAGGTGTACGGCGTCACCGACAAGCGCACCGCCGAGGACTACGCCCCCCTGAGCGAGATCATGGAGGCGACCCTCGACGAGATCGAGGCGATCTCCAACCGGGACGGCCAGATGGTCGGTGTGCCCACCGGCTTCGCCGACCTCGACGAGCTCACGAACGGCCTCCACGGCGGCCAGATGATCATCGTCGCCGCCCGACCTGCCATGGGCAAGGCGCTGGCCCTGGACACGCCCCTGCCTACACCCACGGGGTGGACCACCATGGGCGAGGTCGAGGTCGGCGATCTCCTGTACGACGGCGACGGACGCCCCACGCGGGTGGTGGCTGCCACCGAGGTCATGGAGGGCCGCCCTTGCTACGAGGTCGAGTTCTCCGACGGCTCGGTCATCGTCGCGGACGCCGAGCACCAGTGGGCTGTCCGCCAGCCTGGGGAGACCCGGTTGCGCATTCGAACCACTGCGACCTTGTTCGCATCGGATGAGGTGACCACCATCGACCTCCCGGACGGTGGACTGGTCAAGGTGACCGAGGTTCGCGCCTGCACCAGCGTGCCCGTGCGCTGCGTCCAGGTGGACAACCCGGACCACCTGTACCTCGCCGGCGAATCCGGGATCCCCACACACAACTCGACTCTGGCCCTCGACTTCTGCCGGTCGGCGTCGATCCACCACAACCTCGCGAGCGTGATCTTCTCGCTGGAGATGACGCGCAACGAGATCACGATGCGCATGCTCTCGGCCGAGGGGAAGATCCCGCTCAACCACATGCGCAACGGCCACATGGGCGACGACGACTGGTCGAAGCTGGCGCGCAAGATGGGCGAGGTCTCGTCAGCGCCGCTGTTCATCGACGACTCGCCGAACATGACGATGATGGAGATCCGGGCGAAGGCGCGGCGGCTCAAGCAGCGTCACGACCTGCGGCTGATCGTCATCGACTACCTCCAGCTGATGAGCTCGGGCAAGAAGGTGGAGTCCCGCCAGCTCGAGGTCTCGGAGTTCTCCCGGCAGATCAAGCTTCTCGCCAAGGAGATCGACGTCCCGATCATCGCTCTGTCGCAGCTCAACCGTGGTCCCGAGCAGCGCTCGGACAAGCGGCCGATGATGAGCGACCTTCGCGAGTCGGGCTGCGTTACCGCCGACACGCGGATCATGCGCGCCGACACGAACGCCGAGATCACGATCGGTGAGCTGATGGCGGCCGGTGCCAAGGACATCCCGATCTGGGCGCTCGACGACCGTCTGAAGCTCGTCCCTCGCACCATGACGCATGCCTTCCCGAGCGGGGTGAAGGACGTCTACCGGGTGCGGCTGACCTCAGGGCGTGAGATCAAGGCGACGGCCAACCACCCGTTCCTCACCCTCGACGGCTGGAAGCCGCTGGCGGAGCTCGCCGAAGGTAGCCGCATCGGCTCTGTCCGCCACGTGCCGCCGCCGCTGGAGATCCGCGAGCGCGACGACGAGGAGGTCGCGCTCCTCGCCCACCTCATCGGCGACGGCTCCTTCGTGCGCCGCCAGCCGATCAGGTACGCGAGCGTCGACGAGGCGAACCTGATGACCGTGGCCACCGCGGCACGCAAGCTGTTCGGGATCAAGGCCGTCCGGGACGAGTACGCTGCCGCGCGCGTCACGACTCTGAGGCTTCCGGCGCCGTACCGGCTCACCCACGGCAAGCGGAACCCGGTCGCCGCCTGGCTCGACGAGATGGGCCTGTTCGGGCTCAGGAGCCATGAGAAGTTCGTTCCGGACTGGGTGTTCTCGCTACCCAAGGAGCAGGTCGGGCTGTTCCTGCGCAACCTGTGGGCGACCGACGGCAGCGTCTACCTGGGCGCGAACGGCGCTAGCCGGGTCTACTACGCCTCCACCAGCCGCCGGCTGGTCGACGACGTTGCGCGGTTGCTCCTTCGGTTCAACGTCTTCACTCGGATCAAGAAGACCCGCAAGTCCGGCTACCGAGACTGCTACCAGCTCGACATCGTGGGCGCGGAGAACCAGCTTCGTTTCTGCGAGGACGTGGGGGTGCACGGAAGCCGCGGTACGACGGCCGAACGGCTGACGGAGCACCTGCGCGGCGTGGAGGGCAACCCGAACATCGACACCGTCCCCGTCGAGATCTGGGACCGGGTGAAGGAGATCCTCGCCGACCAGGGCATGACGCACCGGCAGTTCACAGCCGCGATGGGCACTGCGTTCGGAGGCTCGTCGACCTGGAAGCGCGCTCCGAGTCGTCAGCGGCTGGCGAAGGTGGCGACGGTGCTGGGTGACGCCGACCTCGAGGTCGTGGCCACGAACGACGTGCTGTGGGACGAGATCGCGGATATCGAGCACCTAGGCGAGCAAGAGGTGTACGACGCCACTGTCCTCGGAGTGCATAACTTTGTGGCTAACGGAATGCCTATCCATAATTCGATCGAGCAGGACGCCGACATGGTGATCCTGCTGCACCGCGAGGACGCCTACGAGAAGGAGTCGACGCGGCCAGGCGAGGCGGACCTGATCGTGGCCAAGCACCGAAACGGTCCGACGCGCGACGTCGTGGTCGCCTTCCAGGGTCACTACTCGCGGTTCGTCGACATGGCTCACGGCTAAGCTGCTACGCAGCGTCACCAGAACGCCGGTGCGGAAGCGGCCTCACCCGGGAGGGACACCGCTGCGGGCTCGACGCAAGGGCAGCGCCGGAGCGAGGACCAGCAGGACGATGGCAGCGGCTCCTGCTACGAGTGCGATCTCGAAGCGCTCCTTCCCGGCTTGCCGGCAACGCGCGGCGATCTGCTCACCGTCGGGCGGAGGTTCGCCGCCGGGGAAGTTGTCGGCGCCGTTGAGCACCGTGTCCCAGGGCGCGAGGCACGTGTAGTCGTCGCCCCTGCTGGTGCCGTCGATGTCGGGGTTGTCGAAGCTCAACCAGGTCGCCGCCACCGCCAGCGTCGCTGCAGCCAGTGCGAGAAGGACCCGGAGGCCCGCCGAGCGATTCATGGGCTGAGCCTGGCACGTCGGCCTCATCCGACACAGCATGTGAAGGCGGTCACGACAGGCATGTCGCCCCCGGCGTACCTGCTGGTCGCGCTCATGTGCACCACGCCCGCGCTCTGGTTCTGATGGGACGTCGTGCACCTTCGACCCGGCCCCAGCTGCTGCGGCGACGCCCTTGGGGTGAGGGGTCGGGATCGAGGAAGATGAGGTGATGCGCGACTGGTGGCGAGGACGGTTCACCCAAGAGCTGAGCAGGCTCCGCAACGACGGGCCCGCGGCTCTGCAGTGGTCGCTGCGCGTCACGGTGGCCGCGACGGCCAGCTACGTCGTGGGCACCCTGTTCTTCCCCGGGACACAGCCGCTACTGGCGCCGCTGACGGCGATGCTGGTCGTCCAGGTCACCCCGGTGTCCCTGCTGACGGCGGGGCTCGACCGGGTGCTGGCAGTCGTCTCCGGAGTCTCCCTGGCGGTGGCGTTCTCCGTCGGGGTACCCCTGCAGTGGTGGAGCCTCGGCCTGCTGATCTTCACCGCCATCACGATCGGGCAGGTCCTGCGCCTGCGCAACAACCTCGTCGAGGTCGCGATCAGCGGCATGCTCGTGCTCGGGGTGGGGAGCCTCGCGGCCGAGTCCGCCGCGTGGCAGCGTCTCGCCGAGACCCTGGTCGGAGCCGCGGTGGGAATCGCCACGAACCTGGTCTTCCCGCCGAGGGTCGCGAGCGGCGACGCCGGCCGGGCCATCGACGGGCTGGCCGACTCGGTCAGCGACCTGCTGAACCGCGCCGCCGACGAGCTGACCGCGGCGGTCGAGGAGGGGCACGACCTGTCGGCGCTGGCCGGCAACTGGCTGGGGGAGGCGCGGCGGATCACCCACGACATCCCCCAGGTCGGCGCCGCCCTGCTGCGAGCCGAGCAGGGACGACGGCTGAACGTCCGCGCTGTCGGTACGCCGGACGTGGGGCCGGGCCTTCGGCAGGGGCTCGAGTCGCTCGAGCACTCCGCGATCGCCATTCGCGGGATGTTCCGGTCGTTGAAGGACGCGACCCGCGAGGCGTCGTGGCTCGAGGACGAGGGCGCCGACGACGTGCTGCGGGGTGTTGCCCAGTGCCTGCGCGAGATGGCCGACGGGATCGACGCCTTCGGACAGCTGGTGCGGGACGAGGCTGTACCGGGTCAGCAGATGAGCGCCGCGAACGTGCGGACCTTGCGGGACGCACTCGACGGTCTCCGGGAGGCACGGAGCCGCCTGGACGAGACGTTGGTCGCCGGTGGAGCCCGGTCCGAGCAGCTCGAGCTGCATGCCGCGGTGCTCTCGACCGTTAAGCGGCTGCAGGGAGAGCTCGACCTCGACGAACGGATCCGGCGACAGGTCCGCATGCTGCGCCAGTCGCGTCAGCACTCGCCGCAGCGCAGTGCCGGCCAGGACACGGCTCCTACGTCGGAGGCAGCCGCCGCGGCAGAACCGGTGGAGGACGCGGAGACCCAGCTGCTGCCGCAGTTCCCGGAGGACCGCCGCGGCAAGCGACGCCCATGAGCGCCTGCGGCTGACCAGGGCGATTGCACGTGGTGGGCGGTGCGGTCGGAGTGGCCGAGGGTCCACAGCGGCACGGTAGGTCGCAGGCCAGGCGCGCGGCGCCTCACCGCGAGCGCTCAGTCCTGCTTCCGGGCGAGCGCCTCGAAGTTCTCGTACAGCTCGGGGACGCCGTGCTTCTCGCGCAGCTTCAGCGCGGCCGGTCCGACGCGCACCCAGAGGCCCGACACCCACCACAGGTCCAGGACGAGCTCGGTGTCGAGGAGGCCGTTCTTGGTCAGTGTCCCGATGGACTCCCCGTAGTTGAGGACCCGGCTGACGAGCTCGTCCTCCGCGGAGGCCGTCTGGGGGTCGAAGGCGTCGGCGAACACCGCGTGCGTCGCCTCCTCCAGACCCATCGCGGTTCCCCACTGCAACAGCTGCACGATCAGCTCGGCGTCTTTCCGGTCGGCCATCCTTCCCACCTCGTCTCTCGGTGATCCTGCTCCTGACGCTAGGACCGTCCGGCAGGAGGGGACATAGCCCGAAGAGGCGGAGCCGCCCGCGCGCAACGGATGCTCGGCTCCCCGGCGTACCCCAAGGTCCAGGAGACGCAAGAAGCGGGGCGACCCGTTCAGGTCGCCCCGCCTCTCGACCGGGATCAGGCTCTCTCGCTCAGACCGCCACCGCCTCCGCGGTCCGCGCCGCTGTCGGCTGGGAGACCCGGTCGGCCTTGCCCTTGCTGGCCCAGAAGAGACCCAGGCCGGCGAGGAGGATGGTGAAGCCGAGGCCGGCGAGGATGCCGGAGACCGCGAGGCCGAGCTGGAGGGCCGAGGCCGTCACGGTGCCGACACCGAGCTCGCCGATCAGACCGTGCGCGGTCGGGCTCCAGGCCATCTCACGAGCCGCTGCCTCGACGGGGATCTCGCGGTTGAAGTCGGTCCAGTAGCGGCCGTCGACGTTGAACTCGATGGGGGTGCCGGCCTTGTAGGTCTTGCCGTTGTACTCGGTGTCCTCGTCCAGGACGATCGTCTGGGTGCCGTCGAGGATGTGGTGGTTGATCGTCGCCATCTGGAACATGTACTCGGTCGCGGTGTTCACGAGCGGGTCGTTCGGGTCCAGGTCGGACTCGACGACCGGGTAGTTCCAGTCGTCCTTCAGCAGGGTCATGATCTGCTTGGCGGACTCGACGTCACCGTGGTCGGTGAGCTGTCCGTTCTCGTCGTAGCTGAGCTCGACGTTCTGGGCCTTGCTGAAGGACTGGAGGGATCCGTAGCCCTCCTGGACCTTGACGAAGGCGACGCCCCCGGCGACCAGGAACCCCAGGCCAAGGACAGCGAGAACGACGCCGAGGGTCCGCAGTCGTTTCATCATGAGAAGTCACTCCTTGTGGTTTGAAAACCTTGTGACACAAGGGTCAAACCGGACACCCCTCTGCGGCAGGGGGCGAAAGTCCCCACGTGGAAGGCCCTGCGACACCGAATCGACGGGACCCTCGAGCGGTCGGTCGGCAGGGGCAGGTGGGCCGCCCGGCCGCGTCGAGGCCGAGGCCGGGCGGCGAGGAGGCCCGCGTCAGCGTCGGAGCGCGAGGGCTGTCAGGGCTCCGTTGACGATCGACCCGGCGGACAGGTCGTGCATCTCGTACAGGTCCGCCACGCTCCCGGACTGCCCGAACGAGTCGACGCCCAGGCTCACCGACGGTACGCCGAGGGCGGTGCCGAGCCAGGCCATCGTGTGCGACGAGGCGTCGTGGACGGTCACGAGCGGCGCCGTCATGTCGAACGCGGCATGCAGCGCCCCGGGGATCGACGGTGTGGTGGCGGTCCGGATGCCCTGGCGCAGCGTCCGCTGCCAGGCGGAGTAGAGCCGGTCCAGCGACGTCACGTCCACGACGTGCGCGCGGACGCCCTCGTCCTCCAGCTCGCCGGCCGCGGCGAGCGCCTCGGGCATGACCGCCCCGGAGGCGGCGATCTGCACCACGGGCGCCCCCTCGTCGGCTTCGGCCTCCACGAGCCGGTAGGCACCGGCGAGCACCTGCCGGCGCAGCGTCGCGTCGCCGACCCGCGCGCGGGCCCACTCGAACGGGCCCTGGTCGAGCGGCCGGGTGGTGAGCCGGAAGTAGTAGGAGCCGTCCTCGACGGTCCCGAGCGCGTCGGGCTTGCCGGGGTCGGCGATCTGGCCGAGGGCGGCGCAGAGCAGCCAGTCCAGCGCGACCGCGTAGGCAGGCTCGAGCAATGTCACGTTGGGCAGCTCCAGCCCGACCGAGGGGGTGATCGTGGACTGGTGGGCGCCGCCCTCCGGCGCCAGGGTGACGCCGGACGGCGTACCGGCGACGACGAAGCGGGCACCGGAGTACGCGGAGTACACGAAGGCGTCGAGGCCCCGCAGCACGAACGGGTCGTAGAGGGTCCCGACGGGGAGGAGCTGCTGGTCGGAGAGGTCCCCGGACAGCCCGAGCTGGCCAAGCAGCAGGAAGAGGTTCATCTCGCTGATGCCGAGCTCGATGTGCTGCCCGTCGGGGCCCTCGACCCACTTGAGCGCGCCCTCGTCGCTCCACACCGGGCGCTGGGTCGGCGCGAAGACGCCCGTCCGGTTGATGAAGCCGGCCAGGTTCGTCGAGGTCGCCACGTCGGGGGCGGTGGTCACCAGCAGGGGCGCGACCTCCTCGTCGCGGGAGAGGCTGACCAGGATCCGACCGAAGGCCTCCTGCGTGGAGGTGGGCTTGCTGGATCGCAGATCGGTGCTCGACGGCACCTGGGGCGGCTTCCGGGCGGGCACCGGGATCCGCACCAGGTGCTCGGCGCGCACGTTCGCCCACTGGCCCGCGGGTGTCGTCGGGTCCAGACGGTCCCACTCCGTCTCGGGGGTCAGGTCGGAGGCGCTGCGCAGGTCGTCGACCTGGGGCCCGGTGAGAAGCGCGGAGTGGTTGCGCGGGTTGCCGGCGATCGGCAGCCCCCAGCCCTTGATCGTGTAGGCGAAGACCACGCTCGGGCGGTCGGTCTCCTCGTCGCACTGGCGGAAGGCGTCGAGGAGCGCCCCGAAGTCGTGCCCGCCGAGGTCGGTGACCAGGGCGGCGAGCTCCTCGTCGTCGTACGCGTCGCAGAACTCGCGCACCACCGAGGAGGCGCCGTCCAGGAAGCGCTCCCGGAGCGCCGCCGGCTCCATGCCGAAGAGCGACTGGTACCGCTCGTTCGGCATCTCGTCGATCCACTCCTCGAGGCGGTGGCCGTCCGGCTTCGCGTAGGCCTCGCGGAGGCGGGGGCCGTACTTGACCTCGACGACGTGCCAGCCGGCCGCGCGGAACTGCTGGCTCCACTGCTGGATGCGGATGCCCGGCACGACCCGGTCGAGGGACTGCCGGTTGAAGTCGACGACCCACATCACGTTGCCGAGCCCCTGCGTGGCCGGGTCGGCGATGGCCTCCCACACGTTGCCCTCGTCGAGCTCGGCGTCACCGAGGAGCGCCACGAAGCGCGTGGCGGGGCGGGGACCGAAGTGCGCGTCGACGTACCTGCGGGTGACCGCCGCGAACAGCGGGGCGGCGGCGCCGAGGCCGACGGACCCCGTCGAGAAGTCGACCGGGTCGGGGTCCTTGGTGCGCGAGGGGTAGGACTGCAGCCCCCCGGCCTCGCGGAGCCGGGTCAGGTAGGAGCGGTCGAGGTTGCCCAGCAGGTACTGGATCGCGTGGAAGGCCGGGGACGCGTGCGGCTTCACGCTCACCCGGTCCGGCGCGTCGAGGTGCGCGAACCACAGGGCGGTCATCACCGCGACGAGGCTGGCGCTGGACGCCTGGTGGCCACCGACCTTCACCCCGTCGGCGGTCTCGCGCTCGCGGTTGGCGGCGTCCACGATCCGCGTCGACAGCCACAGCACCCGCTGCGCGATCTCCCCGAGGACCTCGCGGTCGGCCGCGCTGAGGTCGGCATCGGCCCGCGACGTCGCGGCGCGGTGGGCATGCGTCGACCGCGTCCCTGCCTCGGGGGCCGCGGACGGGTCGGCGTCGGGGCGCGCGTGGGCGCCGGAGTGGTGTCCGGTGCCCGTGCCGGGCGTGGTGCTGGGTGCGGTCGGGACCACGGTGTCTCCTTCGGCGTCGTGGAGGTTACGAGTCTGCCGCACTTGGGTACGCCTCGTGCCCGGTCGGCCCAGGCTTCACCCGGGACGACCGGGCCGCACCGGGATCGCCGCCATGCGGGCCCGGTGGCTACTGTCGTGCCTGCACCCCTGCCCGTGAGGAGAGCACCTTCATGCAGATCTGGCCCGGCCGGTCGTACCCGCTCGGCGCGACGTACGACGGCAGCGGCACGAACTTCGCGCTGTTCAGCGAGGTCGCCGACCGCGTGGAGCTCTGCCTGATCGGCGAGCGCGGCGCCGAGACCCGCGTCGACATGCCCGAGACCGACGGGTTCGTGCACCACGTCTACCTCCCGGGTGTCCACCCGGGGCAGAGGTACGGCTTCCGCGTCCACGGCCCCTACGACCCGGACAGCGGACACCGTTGCAACCCCGCCAAGCTCCTGCTCGACCCCTACGCCAAGGCGATCGAGGGGCAGGTCGACGGGGACGAGTCGCTCTTCTCCTACCGCTTCGAGGACCCCGAGGAGCGCAACGACGACGACAGCATCGGCCACACGATGCTCTCCGTGGTCGTGAACCCGTTCTTCGACTGGGGCAACGACCGTCACCCGGAGCGGGAGTACCACGAGTCGGTCGTCTACGAGGCCCACGTCAAGGGCCTGACCCAGACCCACCCCGGCATCCCGGAGTCCATCCGGGGCACGTACGCCGCGATCGCCCACCCGGCGATGATCGACCACCTCACCTCGCTGGGCGTGACGGCGATCGAGCTGATGCCGGTGCACCAGTTCGTCCAGGACACCCACCTGCTGCACAAGGGCCTGGCGAACTACTGGGGCTACAACACGATCGGCTTCTTCGCCCCGCACAACGCCTACTCCGCCGGCGGCCAGCGCGGCCAGCAGGTGCAGGAGTTCAAGGCGATGGTGAAGGCCCTGCACGCGGCGGGCATCGAGGTGATCCTCGACGTGGTCTACAACCACACGGCCGAGGGCAACCACCAGGGCCCGACGCTGTGCTTCCGCGGGATCGACAACAACGCCTACTACCGGCTCGTCGACGACGACAAGTCCTACTACTTCGACACCACCGGCACCGGCAACAGCCTGCTCATGCGGCACCCGCACGTCCTGCAGCTGATCATGGACTCGCTGCGCTACTGGGTGACCGAGATGCACGTCGACGGCTTCCGCTTCGACCTCGCCTCGTCGCTGGCCCGGCAGTTCCACGAGGTCGATCGGCTCTCGGCGTTCTTCGACCTGGTCCAGCAGGACCCGATCGTGAGCCAGGTGAAGCTGATCGCCGAGCCGTGGGACGTCGGAGACGGCGGCTACCAGGTCGGCGGCTTCCCGCCGCTGTGGACCGAGTGGAACGGCAAGTACCGCGACACGGTGCGCGACTTCTGGAGGGGCGAGCCCTCCACCCTCGGCGAGCTCGCGATGCGCATCAGCGGCTCTGCGGACCTCTACGAGCAGTCCGGGCGCAAGCCGATCGCCTCGGTCAACTTCGTGACCGCCCACGACGGGTTCACGCTGCGCGACCTGGTCTCCTACAACGACAAGCACAACGAGGCCAACGGCGAGGGTGGGGCGGACGGCGAGAGCCACAACCGCTCCTGGAACTGCGGGGTCGAGGGCGAGACCGACGACCCGGAGGTCCTGGAGCTCCGTGCCCGCCAGCACCGCAACTTCCTGGTGACGCTTCTTCTCTCCCAGGGCGTCCCGATGGTCGCCCACGGCGACGAGCTCGGCCGAAGCCAGCGCGGCAACAACAACGTCTACTGCCAGGACAACGAGATCGCCTGGGTGGACTGGAAGCTCGAGGAGTGGCAGGAGAAGCTGCTCGCCTTCACCCGGCGGGTGGTCGCGCTGCGCCACGAGCAGCCGGTGTTCCGCCGGCGACGCTTCCTGGGCAGGTCGACCGACGCCGCCGGGCGCCCGGAGATCGGCTGGTTCAAGCACACCGGCGACCGGATGACCGACCACGACTGGAGCGAGAGCCACGCGCTGTCGATGCTGGTCTTCCTCAACGGGGAGGCGATCCAGGAGCCTGATCCGCGCGGCGAGCCCGTCGTGGGCGACTCGTTCCTGGTGGCCTACAACGCCTACCACGAGTCGCTCCCGTTCCGGATCCCCGACGGACTGTCCGACGACGGGTGGACGGTCACGCTCGACACCAGCGACGACCAGATCGGCATCGTCTCCGTCTTCGACGACGCCCCGGTTTTCCGTCCCGGTGACGAGTTCCCGGTCACCGGCAGGTCGGTCGTGGTGCTGCGCAGGCGGGCAGGCGCGGCGGCATCCTGACGCGGCCGCGCGACCGGCGCTTCCTGGTTCCACGTGGAACCAGGATCACCGCCGGTGTTCGGCGGTGATCCTCGCGGTCAGGTGACCGCGCGCACACGGGTAGCCTTGCGGGATGCCTTCCCCTGAGACCCCGTCCGAGTCCGTCGCGCCCGAGACCCCGCCGACGTTCGACGACCTCGGCATGGACAAGCGGGTGCTCCGGGCCCTCAAGGACGTCGGGTACGAGTCGCCTTCCCCGATCCAGGCCGCCACCATCCCGGCGCTGCTCGAGGGGCGGCACGTCGTCGGGCTCGCGCAGACCGGCACCGGCAAGACCGCCGCGTTCGCCCTGCCGATCCTCAGTCAGATCGACCTGAAGCAGAAGACGCCGCAGGCGCTCGTCCTCGCGCCCACGCGTGAGCTCGCGCTCCAGGTCTCCGAGGCCTTCGAGCGGTACGCCGCGCACCTGCCCGGTCTGCACGTGCTCCCGGTCTACGGCGGCCAGGCGTACGGCGTCCAGCTCTCCGCGCTGCGCCGGGGCGTGCACGTGATCGTCGGGACGCCCGGCCGGATCATGGACCACCTGCAGAAGGGCACCCTCGACCTGACCGAGCTGCGTTTCCTGGTGCTCGACGAGGCCGACGAGATGCTCAAGATGGGCTTCCAGGAGGACGTCGAGACGATCCTCGCGGACACCCCGGACGACAAGCACGTCGCGCTCTTCTCCGCGACGATGCCGCCGCAGATCCGCCGGATCTCGAAGAAGTACCTCACCGACCACGTCGAGATCACGGTCAAGAACAAGACCACGACCGCGGCCAACATCACCCAGCGCTACCTCCAGGTCGCGCACCCGCAGAAGATGGACGCCCTCACCCGGATCCTCGAGGTGGAGAACTTCGAGGGGATGATCGTCTTCGCCCGCACCAAGCAGGGCACCGAGGTCCTCGCCGAGCGGCTCCGGGCGCGCGGCTTCTCGGCAACCGCCATCAACGGCGACGTGCCGCAGACCCAGCGCGAGCGCACCATCGACCAGCTGCGCGACGGCCGGCTCGACATCCTCGTCGCCACCGACGTCGCCGCCCGGGGCCTCGACGTCGAGCGGATCAGCCACGTCGTCAACTACGACATCCCCACCGACACCGAGTCCTACGTGCACCGCATCGGGCGCACCGGCCGCGCGGGACGCACCGGCGACGCGCTGTCGTTCGTGACTCCGCGGGAGCGGCACCTGCTCAAGGCGATCGAGCGCGCCACCCGCCAACCCGTGACGCAGATGCCGCTGCCCTCGATCGAGGACGTCAACGAGACCCGGGTCGCCCGGTTCACCGACTCGATCACCGAGATCCTCGCCTCGGACAAGATCGCCTTCTTCCGCGACCTGGTCACCGAGTACGAGCAGGAGCACGACGTCCCCGCCGCCGACATCGCCGCCGCCCTCGCGGTGATGGCCCAGGACGGGAAGCCGCTGCTCATGGAGCCCGAGCCGGAGCCCCAGCGCGTCTTCGACGGCAAGCGCGAGAAGCGGGGTGCCTGGGACCACGACAAGGGGCGCCGCCGTGACGACGACCGCGGCCCGCGACGCCGGGAGCCGCGGGCGCGCCGTACCGACGTGTCCTTCGCGACGTACCGGATCGCGGTCGGCAAGCGCCACAAGGTGGAGCCGCGCCAGATCGTCGGGGCCATCGCCAACGAGGGCGGCCTCGGGCGCGACGACTTCGGCCACATCGACATCCGCGGCGACCACTCGTACGTCGAGCTGCCGGCCGACCTGCCGCCCGAGACGTTCGCGGCGCTGGAGCGCACCCGCATCTCCGGCAAGCTCATCGAGCTGAGCGCGGACGGCGGGGCGGGCGCGGCGCCGCGGACGTCGTACGACAAGAAGCGGGCCGGCGACCGCGGCTCGTCCGGCCGGGACGGCGCGACCGCCGAGCGTCCCGGCAAGAAGAAGCCACGCGCGAAGAACAAGCCGCGGCCCTGACCCCTGGAGGGTGGGCCGCGGCTCGTCGAGCGCCGTCGTAAGTGGGCGGTTCGGGATCAGCCGATCCGGAAGACCGTGGTGCCGCCTGCGAAGTCGTCGTGCCAGCCGTGCCGGTTCGTCTTGTTGTTGGAGATCGTCACCGCGATGGTGATGATCGCGGCGAGGCTCAGGAACCCGCTGAGGACCCCGAGGAACGGGATGATCCCGAGGACCCCGATGGCCGTCCAGGCGTTGCGCTTGACCGCCTGCTCCATCGTGGGGTGGCCACCGGCAGGGCCGCGAGTCTCCAGGCGCATGACCATCTTGCCGAGTGTCTGGCCCCGCTTGGCCTCCATGAGGGAGAAGTAGCCGAGCGCGATCGCCGCGCTGACGAGCGACGAGACCGCACCGGCGGCCCACGTGGTGCCGGTGTCGAAGGTCCAGCCGCCCACGTTGCCGGCGTTGGTCCCCATGATCACGCCGACGACCAGGAAGCTGACCAGGATGGCGTTGACGAACCCGAGCAGGATGAAGTCGAGCAGCCTCGCGACGAAGCGGGGCAGCAGGTCGGCGGGCTGGCCCACTCCGCCGGTCTGGGAGGGCGGAGGCGGCGGCATGGCGCCGGGCTGCTGCCACCCACCGGGAGGCGGCATCGATCCGGGCTGCTGGTACCCGCCCGGAGGCGGCGGCTGGGTCCCGTAGCTTCCCTGTCCTTCGGACGAAGGAGGCGGTGGCGGCGGAGTCGCGCCCTGGTCGCCGTACGGCGGCTGGTCCGAGCCTTCGTCCGGGCGTGGGTTCTGCGTCGGGTCGTTCATGGTGAGTGCCTCTCAGGCTTCGTTCGAGCCGCTGGCGCGTCTCCCTCCGACGGTAGTGAAGCCGGAGGCGGTTGTCGCGCGGGTTCGCGGCAAGTCGACTTCGGGGTTTGTCCGATCGTCGATGATGAGGACATGACAGCAACCGACCTGGCCGCGATCGAGGCCGAGCGGGCCCGGATTCGCGCCGCACACCTGAAGCCCGCAGCCGAGCGTCCCGCGTCGACGGCCCGCGGCCTGCACCACACGGCCCTGATCAGCAGCGACGTCGAGCGGACCATCGGCTTCTACCAGGGGCTGCTCGGCTTCCCGCTGACCGAGCTGATCGAGAACCGCGACTACCCGGGGTCCTCGCACTTCTTCTTCGACATCGGCAACCAGAACCTGCTGGCCTTCTTCGACTTCCCCGGCCTCGACGTCGGTCCGTACGCCGAGGTGCTCGGCGGGCTGCACCACGTCGCGATCTCGATGGAGCCGTCGCGCTGGCGCGAGATCGTCGACCGCTTCGAGGCGGAGGGGGTCGAGCACGTGATCCACAGCGGCGTCTCGGTCTACTTCACCGACCCGGACGGCGCGCGCATCGAGCTCATCGCGGATCCGCTCGGCGAGATGTACGGCGACCAGGTGCTCTGACGGCGGCGGACCGTCCGGTCCCGGGTCCTCTCCTGGGAACCCCCGGCTACAGTCGCCGACGTGCCGTCGCCCCCGAAGAACGAAGCCCCTTCGTCAGCCCGCGTCCTCTCGCCGCGCTGGTGGGTCGAGGACGGGAACGGACGGGTCGTCGTCGGCCAGTGGCCGAACCCGGCCCTGCTGGTCTGGATGGCGACGGTCGTCGTCGGATGGACGGGAGCTCTGGCGCCGGATCATGCCGCGACCGTCGCGGCCGCCGGACGGGGCGCGCTCGTCGTGTGGGCGCTGGACGAGCTGGTCCGGGGCGCGAGCCCCGTCCGCAGGCTCTTGGGTGTGGTGGTCCTCGTCGTGCAGCTCGCCCGGCTGTTCGCGTAGCGCCGGACCGCCGGCCGGCTAGAGGTCCCGGGATCTTTCCAGCCAGCGCATCACCGGGGTCGCGGCGATCCCGTGCACGAGCACGGACAGCGCGATCGTGAAGGTCACCGTCGACCACAGCAGGTGCGGGTCGTGGAACTCCGCCTGGCCGGTGGCGTAGGCCAGGTAGTACAGCGACCCGACCCCGCGCACGCCGAAGAACGCGACGGCCAGCCGGTCCGTCGAGCTGAGCACGTGGTCGCCGACGCGGCACGTGGAGCGCCGTACGCCGAGGGCGGCCCAGCCCGCCAGGGGGCGGATCACGAGCACGAGCAGCACGGCGAGCAGCACCGACTGCCACGGCAGCGAGCGCAGGATGCCGTTGGTCATGGAGATGCCGAGCAGGAGCAGGACGACGAGGGTCAGCAGCCGCTCGAGGCGCTCGACGATCTCGTGCATGTGGGCGTGGTACTCGTGGCCACGCTCGGCGGACCGGAGCGTCATGGCGCAGGTGAAGACGGCCAGGAAGCCGTAGCCGCCGGCGACCTCGGCGAGCCCGTAGGAGAGCAGCACCGCGGCCAGCGCCAGGAGCGGCTCTCCGGTCTCGGCGAGGCGCAGTGAGCGCGCCGGTGCCCGGAAGGCACCCTTGGCGAGCACCCAGCCGACGACGAGGCCGAGCGCCACTCCCACGGCTGCCTTCCCCAAGAGCTCCCAGGAAAGCCAGCGCACGCCCCACTCCGTGACGGGACCGAGGGAGGCCAGGAAGATCGCGGCGTACACGAAGGGGAAGGCGAGGCCGTCGTTGAGCCCCGCCTCGGAGGTGAGGGCGAACCGCACCTCGTCGCTCTCGTCGATCTCGTCGGGCGACTCCGCGTCGAGCAGGGTCGGCCCCTCCACCTGGACGTCGGAGGCGAGGACCGGGTCGGTCGGGGCGAGGACGGCACCGAGGAGCAGTGCGGCGGCCGGCGCGAGGCCCACCACCCACCACCCGACGAGCGCGACCCCCGCGATGCACAGCGGCATGGCGATCCCGAGGAGGCGCCAGGTCGCGCCCCACTTGCGCCAGCTGGAGAGACGTCGCAGGTCGAGCGGACGGTCGAGCGCGAGCCCGACGCCCATGAGGGCGATGATCACCGTGAACTCGGTCAGGTGCTCCACGAAGGCGCGGTTGCCCATCGGCGTGAGGTCGGTCCCCTCGGGCAGGGGGAGCAGTCCCATCAGCGCGCCCACGACGAGCAGCACGATCGGCGCCGAGACGGCCGCCCGCCGCAGCGCGTTCGGGAGGATCACGGCGAGCAGGAGCGCCGCGCCCCCGAGCAGGTACACGAGGTCGCCGGTCATGCAGGTCCGGTCCGGGGGTCGGGCAACGGTTCTCCTTCAGGGTGGCTTCGGGGCCCGCGTCCCGGCCGACGTCCAGGGCCAACGTCCACTGTTACCCAAGTGTGGAGATGACGTGTCGTCCGCGTTGCCCGCGCGTGGCAGGACCGCTCCTAGTGTTGAGACACAAGCTCCGGGGGGAGTTGGAAGTCCGGCAGGGCCGTCACGGGCGGGAGGCGGCCCTGCTGGAGGAAAGATCTCGTAGGTGCCTGACATGAACACGACCGGACGCCCCGCGCTCACCTCCCAGGAGCGTGGGAACCTCGCCGCCGCGAGGGTCCGGCAGTGGCTGCGGAGCTCCAACTCCCAGACCATCACGGTCTGGAGCATCCGGTGACCACGGCCGGGTTCATGTCGGGCACCCGAGGCGAGACCTCGCCGACGCATCTGTCGCGGCTCGCCGCTGCCTCGTCCCTTCTTCACGGCGTCGCCCTCGTCTGGGTGCTTCCAGCCGCCACCGCAGCCGCCTTCTACGTCGGCGTGCTCGGCGCGAGCTTCGCCGCGCTCGCGATCCTCTCCGGCTCCGTGCTCTGGTCCCGGGCCACGCTCTGCGTCCGCGGGGCGGCCGCGCTGTCAGCGGGCGCCACGCTCACCGTGGCCCTGCTCCAGGCCGCTGCGGGCCTGCCCGGAGCGGGGCGGCTCGCGCACCTCGACCCGGTCGACCTCGTCGTGGTGGGCGGCTTCGCGGCGGTCGTCCTCGCTTTTCTCATGCTCGACGCGCGGCGTCGCCACCCGGAGCAGGCACCGGACCACCCTTATGCTCTCTGACCATGGCCACGGTGCTCATCGTCGAGGACGACGAAGGAATCGCAATGCCGCTGGTGCGTACCCTCGGGCGTGAAGGCTACGAGGTGGAACGCGTCAGCGAGGGCTCCACGGCGGTGGCGAAGGCACTCGCAGGCAGCGTCGACCTGATGATCCTCGATCTCGGTCTCCCCGACATCGACGGGTTGGAGGTCTGCCGCCAGGTCCGCGCGGGCGGGTACGACGGAGGCGTGCTGATCCTCACCGCGCGCGGCGGCGAGCTGGACCGCGTGGTCGGGCTCGACGTGGGGGCGGACGACTACATGTCCAAGCCGTTCGGTCTCGCCGAGCTCCTCGCCCGCACCCGCGCCCTGCTGCGCCGCGCGGCAGCCCAGCAGGTGGCCGACGAGAGCGTCGGCGAGGACGGTGGCCTGCGGATCGACACGCACGCCCGCAGGGTCTTCGCCGGCGAGGACGAGGTCGCGCTCACCACGAAGGAGTTCGACGTCCTCGCGCTCCTGTCCGAGGACCGCGGTGCCGTGGTGACGCGTGACCGACTGATGGACGAGGTCTGGGACAGCAACTGGTACGGCTCGACCAAGACCCTCGACGTCACCGTCGGACGGCTGCGCCAGAAGCTGGAGGACAGCAGCGCCCCCGCGAGGGTGGTGACCGTCCGGGGCGTCGGCTTCCGCCTGGAAGACGTCGCCGACGATGCGTGATCGCCTGCTCCTCTCTCTCGTCGCCCTGATGCTCGCCGTCGTGGGCGTGGTGATGTTCGTCCGCGGCCACGCGACCTCCGAGCTGGTCCATGCTCAGGAGGAGCGGAACCTCGAGCGCACCGCCGCCACCATGGCCGCGCTGCTGGGCGGGGACCGGACGAGCGTCACGGGCGACCAGCTCGTTGGCCTGCTCCACCGGGGCGAGGAGGTCGTGTACGTCGATCCCCGCGGCAGGCGGGTCGAGGCCGGCGGGCCGTCCGCCGACGCGGGTCATGGGCACGAGGGCCTGACCGTGACCCGTCCCGTGGAGGGCGGCGGGCAGGTGACGCTCACCCTCGACGCGACGGTGGTGGACGCGCGGGTCGCCGATGCTCTCCTGCCGCTGGTGCTGCTGGGCCTGGGGCTCGCCGTGGCGGCGGCCGTCGCCGCGTTCGTGCTGGCGCGCCGCCTGGCACAGCCCTTCCGCGAGCTCGCCGGCGTGGCGGAGCGGATCGGCCGGGGTGACTTCGGGGTCGAGGTCCCGAGGTACCGGGTTCCCGAGGCCGACGCGGTGGCCCGGGTCCTGCGCGCGAGCGCGCAGGACCTCGACCTGCTCGTGCGGCGGGAGCGTGACTTCGCCGCGCACGCCTCCCACGAGCTGCGCACCCCGATCACGGCCACCCGCCTCGAGCTCGAGGACCTGGTGCTCTCCCCGAGGACGCCGCCCGACGTGGTCGAGAGCGTCTCCGGTGCGCTCGTCCAGCTCGAGCGGCTCAGCAACGCCGTCGCCGGCATGCTCGACGCCAGCCGGGAGAACCGCATGGGGGCCAGCGTCGACATCGACCTGTCAGCCCTCGTGCACGACGCCGCCTCGCGGTGGCGGAGCCGGGTCACCCGAGGACGCAGGATCGTCTCCTCGTGCGACGCGATCGTCGCGGTCCGGCTTCCCGCGGGCTCGCTGATCCAGGTCGTGGACGCGCTCATCGCCAACGCGGTCGCGCACGGCGAGGGCACGATCACCGTCAGCGTGTCGGAGACGCCGGGGTACGCCGAGGTCCGGGTCTCGGACGAGGGAGCCCACGGGCACGCCGCGCAGGGCCTCAAGGACTCCGCGGTGGAGGGTCATCGGGGGATCGACACGGCCACGGAGATCGCCGAGTCGCTCGGGGGTCATCTCCGGCTCGTCGACGAGCCCTGCACCACGTTCAGCCTCGCCGTGCCTCGAGCGCGGCGTGAGACAGTGGCTTCATGACTGGCGACCCCGCCCATCAGCCGGAGCAGGAGCGCAACGTCCTGGGAGAGCATCTCGAGCCCTGCGGGATCGACCCGGTCACCGGGTTCTACCGTGACGGCCGGTGCCGCACCGGACCCGAGGACGCCGGCAGCCACAGCGTCTGCGCGGTGATGACCCGTGAGTTCCTCGCCCACCAGGCCTCGGTGGGCAACGACCTGATGACACCCAGGCCCCAGTGGCAGTTCCCCGGACTCGCGCCCGGAGACCGCTGGTGCGTGGTCGCGGTGCGCTGGCTCCAGGCGCACCAGGACGGGGTGGCCGCCCCCGTGGTCCTGGCCGCGACCCACGAGCGCGCCCTCGACGTGGTGCCGCTCGACGTGCTGCGCGAGCACGCCGTCGACGTACCTCCGGACCCAAGCGTCCTGCTCTGAGAGAATCCGCCCCGGACCGGGCGATTTGAGTACGTACCTAGGTACAACGCCCCTGACGGCCCGCCTGCCGGCGCGGGACCATCGTGGTGGAGGCCCGGCTCGTGCTCGGCCGGAGGAGGTTGGCGTCATGACCACGTCGATGGCACCGCGCAAGGTGCACGACCGCAGGTCCGCTCTTGTTGTCACAGCCCTGGAGGGCCGTGGCCTGGTGGATGTTTCGCGTCACGACGAGGTGATCGACGTGGTGGACGGGGTGCTCGCCGGGCACGCCTTCGAGCCTGCGACCATGCGGCGTCGGCTCTCCGAGCTCGCCGGCTACGTGGGCGGGGCCCTCGTGGTGGCGGCCGGGGTCTTCTTCGTCGCCGACCGGTGGGAGAGCCTGTCGGTGCCCCAGCAGGTCGGCCTCCTCGCCGGCATCGGCGTGCTGCTGGTGGTCGCCGCCGTGACGGTCGGCCTCACCGGTGGCGGGCTGGCAACCCTGCGCTCCGGCGTACAACCGGTCCGGCAGCGCCTGGCCAGCGTCCTCTTCACCGCCGGGGCCGCGGCGGGGACCTCGGCCGTCGTCGTCGGGCTCGCCGACGTCATCCAGCGTCGCGGGACCGAGATGACCCAGGGGCCGCTGATCGGGCTCGCGGGCAGCGCGACGTTCATCCTGGTGTGTGGTGTCGGGTACGCACTCGCCCCGACAGTGCTCGGCCAGGTGGGCGTGGCCGCGGGGGCGGCGTTCGCCATTCCGTTCACGCTCGACTCGGTCGGTGACGTCGAGGCCGTCCCCACGGGACTGCTCTTCCTGGCGCTCGGCCTGGCCTGGCTGGCGCTCGCCGAGACCGGCTTCTGGCGCGAGGTCATGGTCGGACGGCTCGTCGGCGCGGCCTTCGCGCTGATCGGTGCGCAGATCCCGGTCGGCTCGGACCAGGCCTGGGTCGGCTACCTGCTCACCTTCCTGGTCGCCCTCGGCGGCTTCGGGGTGTACGTCGCCCGGCACGCCTGGCCCTACCTCGCCATCGGCGTGGTCGGGGTGACGCTGGCCGTGCCGGAGGCCGTCTACGACTGGACCGAGGGCGCGCTCGGCACCGCCTGGGTGCTCCTCGTCGCCGGCGTGACGCTGCTGGGCGCGTCCCTGCTCGGGCTGCGCCTGCGGCAGGAGGTCACGGAGTCGCACGACGACGAGGTGGTCGGGCCGGACCCGGGCTGAGGCTCGGGAGTCCTGCAGGTCCGGCACCTGGACGCAGAAGGGGCGGCCCCGGGAGACCCGGGACCACCCCTCGTCGTTCACGCGGCCGGCGTCGAGGCGTCGACCCCGCCACCGGCCGTGACGGTTACCTGCTCGAGCCGGCCGGAACCGCGGACGCCTTGACCTGGCCGCTCGGCGCGGACGGGTCGTAGCCCACGACGAGCGGGTCGTGGTCGCTGGAGCGGTACGGCGAGACCTCGTAGAAGTCCGTCGCGTTGTAGTGGTAGCGGCTGTACTCCAGCGCCACCGGCTCGACGGAGTTGATGTTCCACACGTCCGCACCCGTCACGCGGCGCAGCGCCTTCGGGTTCGCGAGGACGTGGTCGAGCGAGCCCACGAGACCGTCGAAGAGGTACGTCGACTCGTCCGTCATCGCGCTGCCGATGTCGGTGTAGCCGGCGTCGTAGAGGACCTGCATCGGGTCCTCCTGCGTGTAGGCGTTGAAGTCACCGGTCAGGAAGACCTGCTCGACCTCGGTGTCCTCCTGAACCTGCGCGACGAAGTCCACGAGGTCGTGGGCCTGCGCCACCCGGTCGGGGTTGGCGTTGCCCTGACCGGTGCCGTCGTCGACGCCCGAGCCCTTGGACTTGAGGTGGTTCACCACGACCAGGAACGGCCGGTGCGACACCTTGCCCGTCGCCCGGAACACCTGGGCGAGGGGCTTGCGGGCGTTGTGGAACGCCTCGGACCCGATCAGGATCCGCGACGCACCGACCGGCTCCACGGCTGCACGGTGGTAGATGAACGCGGTGCGGATGACGTCCTCGTCCTCCACGGCGGGTCGCTCCTGCGGCGAGCGGACGTAGTCCCACACAGGGGCGCCGGCGTCGGCGTTGAGCGCCGTCACCAGGTCCGCGAGGGCGTCGTCACGTCGGTCCGGCCCGGCGTACTTCGCGGAGTTCTCGATCTCCTCCAGGGAGAGCACGTCGGCGTCCATCGCGTTGATCGCCTCGACGATCTTGGCCTGCTGGCGGGCGAGGTTCTCGTCGTTCGCGGCGCCGCGGGGGCCTTCGCCGTTGCAGCTGCGGACGGTGATCCGGTTCCCGTCGCGGTCGGTGTAGTAGCTGCACGAGCCGCCGTCGGCCTCGTACTCCTCACCGGTCTCGATGAAGTAGTTGAGGACGTTGAAGCTGGCGATCTTCAACGCGCCGCCCACGTCCTCAGGAGAGGAGGTGCGGGTGTTCGCGAAGGTCGCCGGCTGCACGATCCCCGCGTTGTCCGCGGTGAGCTGGGAGGTGGGCTGGAACCGCCAGGCGCTGTAGCGGTAGTCGAGCACGACCGGCGACGTGAACGTGACCGCCGCACCGACACGGACCGGGTGGTCCGGGGTGAGGTAGGGCAGCGGCACGTCCTGGTTGGAGGAGGAGAAGAAGTTGGTCGAGGCGCCGTCGTCCAGCGTCACCGCCCGTGCGGCGTTCTCGGCCGCGACGGCGTCCGCCTCCGGCGTACCGGGACGGGCCACGTCGGTGGGCTGGCGCAGCGGCTCCGTGCCGCGGGCCAGACCGATCTCGGCGTACTGGTTGAGCGCGTAGTTGTCGGACACCGTCCAGTCGCCCTGCGGCGCCAGCAGCATGCCCTCGAGGGACTCCCGACCGGCGTCGGTGCCCGGGTAGTCGACCTGCGCCGGCTTCGGGGCGACCACAGGCTCGTCGAGGACCGTCAGTCCGTCGGAGGACGGGTTGAGCTCGGTCAGGCCGCCGAACTCGCTGACCTCGCCGGTGATCTCGACGTACGCGCCGTTCTCCGGGTACGACGATGCCGCCGCTCCGCCCAGGTAGACGAAGAGCGCGTCCGACGCCTCGTGCGTCGCCGGGTCCACGTCGCCGCCGGTGTCGGGCGTCTGGACGTAGAGGCCGCGGAAGCCGCCCGTCGGGTAGCTCGCGGTCACCACGCCGCGGGTCGTGACGGTCCGGCCCTCGAGGGGGCTGGTCTCACCCGTGCCCTGGATCTCCTCGATGGTCACCGTCGGCGGGGCCGGCGGCTCCTCCGGGTCGCCGCCGCCACCGCTCTCGCTGTTCTGCGGTGCCGGAGCGGTCTCGTCGAAGTCGTCGGCGTTGTTGTCGGTGTCGCCGCCGCTCGCGTCCCGGGTCGCTGCCGTGCTGTTGTTCAGCGCCACGCCGGTTCTGACCGTCTCGTACGAGGTCGGCGTGCTGCCGTAGCCGACCATGTCGACGAGGCCCTCGTGGCCCGCCAGGTCACCGCTGGCCGTGAACGGCGTCGTGCTCGGGACGAGCAGGACCACACCGTTGCCGGCCGACATCGGGATGGTGCCTTCAGCGTCGGCGGCCGGCAGCGGCTTGTCCGTGACCGTGGAACCGGCCGCCTCCTGGACGAGGTAGTGGCCGCCTGCGGCGACGGAGCCGGACAGACCGGTCACCTGGACGGAGGTTCCGGACGCGCTGCGGTACTGCACCGACATCCCGTCGACGCTGATCGCCGTGTCGGTCGGGTTGTACAGCTCGACGAAGTCGTTGGAGTACGGCGCGCCGGTGTTGCCGCCTCCGCCGTACACCTCGCTGATCACGAGGTGGGTGCCGGTGGCTGCGTCGGCTGCGGGGACGAGTGCGAGCGGGCTCGCCACGACGGCGAGGCTCGCTGCGGCGATCACCGCCCTCGCACGTCCGCGGGTGGATACGTCGGACAAGGGGGTCTCCCAGGTGGTGAGGCGGTCGAGGGCCCGTCGGTTCGAGCAGCCGGCCGCAGTGGGCGGGCTCTGCAGGGGGAGGTGCTCCGACGTACGCCCTGCCACGACACCGAGCCGTGCGTGGGCGTCCGTCCCCCGAGACAGAGATCCTTCGCACCTTAACCCCGGAAACGGGCAGGAAAGGAGGCGAAACGACGACATTTCCGTGAATCGTCGAGCCTCTAGGGTGGTGGCGTGACCCTCCCCAGCCTCGGAAGCCTCCAGTCCCTGCCCGCCCGGGAGAACCTCGAGCTCGTCGCCGAGCCGGTCGCCGCCGCCCTGCGGTCCTGGCCGCCGGCCGGCCGGGTCGCCGTCACCGAGATCGACCCCGACCTCGCCGACACCGCGGCCCTGACCGAGGCCTACGACCTCCCGCTGTCCGCCAGTGCCAACTGCGTCGTGGTCTCCGGGCGGCGCGCGGGCGAGGAGCGCGTGGCCGCCTGCGTGGTCCGTGCCGACACCCGCGCGGACGTGAACAGCCTGGTGAAGAAGACGCTGGACGTGCGCAAGGCGTCGTTCCTGCCCATGGACCGGGCCGTGGAGGAGACCGGGATGGAGTACGGCGGGATCACCCCGGTCGGCCTGCCCGCCGACTGGCGGCTCCTCGTCGACGCCTCGGTCCTCGACCTCGAGGTGGCCGTCATCGGCAGCGGCGTACGCCGGTCCAAGCTGCTCCTCCCCGGAGCCGACCTGGCCGAGCTCCCCGGGGCGGAGGTCGTGGCGAGCCTCGGCGTCTGACTGCCGGGACGAGGGTCAGGACGGCTTGGGTGCTCCGGGGCGGGCGTAGCGCATCCACGTGATGGCGATGCACATCACCGCGAAGGCCACGCCGATGTAGTAGAAGTACTCCGGCTTCATGACGGTGAGCCCGGCCCCGAAGAAGAAGGGCCCGAAGGCGGCGATGGCGGCCGTCCACCCGATCACACCGCCTGCCTGGCGGCGCTCGAAGATCATCGGCATCTGCTTGAACGTCGAGGCGTTGCCGATCCCGGTGAAGAGGAAGATCGCCAGCATTCCCGCGAGGAACCTGTGGAACTCCGCCTCGACCGCGGCGGCGCCGCCGGCCACGTCCGGGGACAGCTGCATGCTCGTGTAGGCGACGGAGAGCAGGATCCCGATCCCGCTGACCAGCGTCCACCTGGCTCCGCCGTACCGGTCGGTGAGCGGGCTGAAGGCGACCCGAGCGCCCGCGCCGATGAGCGGACCGAGGAAGGCGAACTTGACCGGGTCCGGGATCGAGTATCCGTCGAGAAGCACCTGGGTGGTGCCGTCCGAGAGGATACGGGCGATCTCACTGTTGCCGCCGCCGTACAGGTTCTTGATCAGCAGGCCGAACTGGCCGGAGAGGCCCGCGAAGGTGCCGAACGTCATGATGTAGAGCAGCGTCATCCACCAGGTGTCCTGGTTGCCGAAGATGTCGAACTGCTGGCGGATGTTGGCCTTGATCGGGACGCTCTTGAGCATCGTCCACGCCAGGACCGCCCCGACGAGGACGAACGGGATGTAGACGTAGGCGGCGTTCTGGTACCAGACCTCGCGCGGCTCGCGGCCGGGGAAGGTCTCGGTCTGCGCCGCCCCGAGGAAGCCGACCATCGCGAAGCCGATGACCCAGGGCGTCACGAACTGCACGAGCGAGACACCGAAGTTGCCGATGCCGGCCTGGATGCCGAGTGCCGTCCCCTGGAGGCGGCGGGGGAAGAAGTAGGACGTGCTCGGCATGAACCCGGAGAACGCGCCACCACCGATGCCGGAGAGGAACGACAGCGTCAGCAGCCAGGCGAAGGGCGTGTCGGGGTTCTGCACGGCGGCACCCCATCCGAGGAGGGGGATCAGCAGGAGCAAGGTCGTCAGGGCGACGAGCTTGCGGGTGCCGAGGATGGGCGGGAGGACCATCCACGTGAGCCGCAGCAGGCCGGCGGAGAGGCCGGGCATGGCGACCAGCCAGTAGAGCTGGTTGTTGGTGAGGTCGAAGCCGAGGTTGGTGAGCTTGGGAGCGAGCGCGCTGGCGATGAACCACGCCGCGAACGCCAGCGTCAGCGTGAAGGTGGTGATCGAGAGCGTGCGCCAGGCGAGCGCCTTGTCCCAGGTCTGCTCGTTCTCGGGGTCCCAGGACTGCAGCCACTCCTTGCCGCTGCGGCCGTCCGTGGTCGGGGTCGTCGTCATCGGACTGCTGCCTCCGTGGCGCCGGTGGTCTCGACGTCTGTGGCCGGCTCGGCCGACCGACTGCTCGGCGGCAGCTCCTCGCTCGCGATGGCTGACATCGTCCCTCCGGTCTGGTTGTGTGGGTCGCAAAGTAAAGACAACGCCATCCATGGTCGTAGGTCGCGAGTCCGCCGATAAGGGACGTAGGTCCCTGGCCACGGTGACCGTTGCCCCGATCTACTACCGCCGTAGGAACCGGAACCAGGCACGGGACAGCGAGGGATCTACTTGAGCACCGACGTCCATCCCGAGGGGACGAGCGAGGCGAAGCAGGACGTGGGCATGGACGGAGGGCTGACCGAGGCGCTCGTGCGCTCCCGCCGCTTCTTCACCAAGGCAGAGGTCTCACCGGACCTGCGGAGCCTCCATCGCAAGGGCGGGCGAGGCGCGGACGCCTTCTACCGGGACCGCTGGAGCCACGACAAGGTGGTCCGGTCGACGCACGGGGTGAACTGCACGGGGTCGTGCTCGTGGAAGGTGTACGTCAAGGACGGGATCATCACCTGGGAGACCCAGCAGACCGACTACCCGTCGGTGGGTCCCGACAAGCCGGAGTACGAGCCCCGGGGGTGCCCTCGCGGTGCGGCCTTCTCCTGGTACACCTACTCGCCCACCCGGGTGCGTTACCCCTACGTCCGCGGGGTGCTGCTCCAGATGTACCGCGAGGGCCTCGCCCAGCACGGTGACCCGGTCGCCGCCTGGGCGCACGTCGTGGACAACCCTGCCCGGGCGAAGCGCTACAAGTCCCAGCGCGGCAAGGGCGGCCTCGTGCGCGCCTCCTGGGAGGAGGTGACCGAGATGGTCGCCGCCGCCTACGTGCACACCATCAAGAAGTGGGGCCCCGACCGGGTGGCCGGCTTCTCGCCGATCCCCGCGATGTCGATGGTCTCCCACGCCTCGGGCGCGCGGTTCACCTCGCTGGTCGGCGGCTCGATGCTCTCCTTCTACGACTGGTACGCCGACCTGCCCGTCGCCTCGCCCCAGGTGTTCGGCGACCAGACCGACGTACCGGAGTCCGGCGACTGGTGGGACGCCGGCTACCTCGTCATGTGGGGCTCCAACGTCCCCGTGACCCGCACCCCTGACGCGCACTGGATGACCGAGGCCCGCTACCGCGGCCAGAAGGTGGTCGTGGTCGCCCCCGACTACGCAGACAACGTGAAGTTCGCCGACGAGTGGCTCGCCCCCGTCCCCGGCACGGACGGGGCGCTGGCCCTGTCGATGGGGCACGTGATCCTCAAGGAGTTCTTCCTCGAGCGGCAGACGCCCTACTTCGCCGACTACACGAAGAAGTACACCGACCTCCCGTACCTCGTGACGCTCGAGGAGGCGGGCGAGGGCTACCGGCCCGGGAAGTTCCTCACCGCCGCCGACCTCCCCTCGCACGAGCACGAGGAGAACGCCCACTTCAAGACCGTCATGGTCGACGCGCGCACCGACGAGCCGGTCGTCCCCAACGGGTCGCTCGGGCACCGCTTCGGCGAGACCGGCGCCGGCCGGTGGAACCTCGACCTCGAGGGCGTCGACCCCAAGCTGAGCCTGATCGACACCACGCACGACAGCGTGCCGGTGGAGCTCCCGCGGTTCGACAACGTCGACGGCGAGGGCGGGTCGCTCCAGCGCGGCGTCCCGGTCCGACGCATCGGCGGCCACCTCGTCACCACGGTCTTCGACCTGATGCTCGCCCAGTACGGCGTGGGCCGCGAAGGGCTGCCGGGCGAGTGGGCGGACGGGTACGACGACGCTGCTGCGCCGTACACCCCGGCCTGGCAGGAGGGCATCACCGGCGTCCCCGCGTCGGCGGCCGCGCGTATCGCCCGGGAGCTCGCGCAGAACGCCGAGGAGTCGAAGGGCCGCTCCATGATCCTCATGGGCGCGGGCACGAACCACTGGTTCCACTCCGACACGATCTACCGGAGCTTCCTCGCGCTGACCACGCTCACCGGCTGCCAGGGCGTGAACGGCGGCGGCTGGGCGCACTACGTCGGCCAGGAGAAGTGCCGCCCGATCACCGGGTGGGCGCAGCTCGCGTTCGGGCTCGACTGGAAGCGCCCGCCGCGGCAGATGATCCACACGGCGTACTGGTACCTGCACACGGACCAGTTCCGCTACGACCACTTCTCCGCCGACGTCCTCGCCGCCAAGACCGGCAACGGCGCCTTCGAGGGCATGAGCACCGCCGACGTGATCGCCAAGAGCGCGCGCATGGGCTGGATGCCCTCCTACCCGACGTTCGACCGCAACCCGCTCGACCTCGCCGACGAGGCCGCTGCCCAGGGGCGCCCGGTCGCCGAGTACGTCGTGGACAAGCTGAAGTCGGGCGACCTGCGCTTCGCGGCGGAGGACCCGGACGCACCCGAGAACTTCCCGCGGATCCTCTCGATCTGGCGGGCCAACCTCCTCGGGTCCTCGGCCAAGGGCAACGAGTACTTCCTCAAGCACCTCCTCGGCACCGACTCGTCGCTCCGCGCGACCGAGGCGGGCGAGGACCAGCGCCCGGGGGAGGTCGAGTGGCACGAGGACGCGCCCGAGGGGAAGCTCGACCTGCTGCTCACCCTGGACTTCCGGCAGACCAGCACCACGATCTTCAGCGACGTCGTCCTGCCGGCGGCCACCTGGTACGAGAAGCACGACCTCAACACCACCGACATGCACCCGTTCGTGCACTCGTTCAACCCTGCCATCGCACCGCCGTGGCAGACCCGCACCGACTGGGACGCCTGGCAGGTCATCGCGACGAAGTTCAGCGAGCTCGCCGCCGGCCATCTCGACACCCGCAAGGACGTCGTCGCGGTCCCGCTGCTGCACGACACCCCTGACGCGATGGCCAACCCGCACGGCGTGGTGAGGGACTGGAAGCACGGCGAGTGCGAGCCGGTCCCCGGCGTGACCATGCCGAAGATCGTCGAGGTCGAGCGCGACTACACCGCGGTCGGCGCCCAGATGGAGGCCCTCGGCCCGCTCCTCGACAAGCTCGGTACGACGACCAAGGGCATCACCTACGACGTGTCCGCCTCGATCGACTACCTCCGCGGGAAGAACGGCTCCGTGCGTGGCGGCCCGGCCGACGGGCGACCCTCGCTGAAGCGCGACATCCACGCGGCCGAGGCGATCCTCGCCCTGTCGGGCACGACCAACGGCCACCTCGCCACGCAGGGCTTCAAGACCCTGGAGAAGCGCACCGGCACGCAGCTGCACGACCTCGCGGCCGAGCACGAGGGGAAGCAGATCACCTTCGCCGACACCCAGGCCGCGCCGGTCCCGGTGATCACCTCACCGGAATGGTCCGGCTCCGAGACGGGTGGCCGCCGCTACTCGCCGTTCACGATCAACGTCGAGCGGCTCAAGCCCTGGCACACCCTGACCGGCCGCCAGCACTTCTACCTCGACCACGACTGGATCACCGAGCTGGGCGAGCAGCTGCCGGTCTACCGGCCACCGCTCAACATGGGTGCGCTGTTCAGCGAGCCGGAGATCGGCTCGACCGGCGAGCTCGATGGCGGGCAGAGCGTGACGGTCAGATACCTGACCCCGCACAACAAGTGGTCGATCCACTCGGAGTACCAGGACAACCTGTTCATGCTCTCGCTCTCGCGCGGCGGCCAGACGATCTGGATGAGCGACAAGGACGCCGCCAAGGTCGGGGTCGAGGACAACGACTGGATCGAGGCGGTCAACCGCAACGGCGTGGTCGTGGCCCGCGCGATCGTCTCCCACCGGATGCCCGAGGGCACGGTCTACATGCACCACGCGCAGGACCGGCTCATCGACGTACCCCTCGCCGAGACGTCGGGCAAGCGCGGCGGCATCCACAACTCGCTGACGCGGATCCTGGTCAAGCCCAGCCACGTGATCGGCGGCTACGCCCAGCTGGCCTTCGCCTTCAACTACCTGGGTCCCACCGGGAACCAGCGAGACGAGGTCACCGTCATCCGCAAGCGCTCCCAGGAGGTCCAGTACTGATGCACCGGAACGGAGTGACCCGATGAGACCGATGGCCCAGATGGCGATGGTGATGAACCTCGACAAGTGCATCGGCTGCCACACCTGCTCGGTCACCTGCAAGCAGGCGTGGACCAACCGCACCGGCACGGAGTACGTCTGGTTCAACAACGTCGAGACCCGCCCCGGCCAGGGGTACCCCCGCACCTACGAGGACCAGGAGACCTGGAAGGGCGGCTGGGAGCTGAACAAGCGCGGCCGGCTCAAGCTCAAGGGCGGCGGCCGGCTCAAGAAGCTCGCCACGATCTTCTCCAACCCGAAGATGCCGTCCATCAAGGACTACTACGAGCCGTGGACCTACGACTACGCCACGCTCACCGACGCCCCTGCGCAGGAGCACACGCCGGTCGCCCGGCCGAAGTCGCTGCTGTCGGGCAAGGACATGAAGATCGAGTGGTCCTCGAACTGGGACGACAACCTCGGCGGCTCGAAAGCCACCGAGAAGCACGACCCGATGCTGCAGAAGATCGCGGACAAGGTGAAGTTCGAGTTCGAGCAGACGTTCATGTTCTACCTGCCCCGGATCTGCGAGCACTGTCTCAACCCGTCCTGCGCGGCGTCGTGCCCGAGCGGCGCGATCTACAAGCGCGAGGAGGACGGCATCGTCCTCGTCGACCAGGACCGCTGCCGCGGCTGGCGCATGTGCGTCTCGGGCTGCCCCTACAAGAAGGTCTACTTCAACCACCGCACCGGCAAGGCGGAGAAGTGCACGTTCTGCTTCCCGCGGATCGAGGTCGGTCTGCCGACGGTCTGCTCCGAGACCTGCGTCGGGCGGCTGCGCTACATCGGACTGATGCTGTACGACGCCGACAAGGTGCTCGAGGCGGCCTCCACCCCCGACGAGAACGGGCTCTACGAGGCGCAGCGAGAGGTCTTCCTCGACCCGAACGACCCGTCGGTGATCGCCGAGGCCGAGCGGGCCGGCATCCCGCGCGACTGGATCGAGGCCGCGCAGCGCTCGCCGATCCACGCCCTGATCAACCGGTTCAAGGTCGCCCTGCCGCTGCACCCGGAGTACCGCACCATGCCGATGGTCTGGTACATCCCGCCGCTCTCGCCCGTCGTCGACGTCGTGAAGGACACCGGCGAGGACGCCGAGGACAAGGGCAACCTGTTCGCCGCGATCGACGCCCTGCGCATCCCGATCGAGTACCTCGCCGAGCTGTTCACCGCCGGTGACGTCGAACCCGTCGACGGGGTGCTCAAGAAGCTGGCCGCGATGCGCTCCTACATGCGCGACATCAACATGGGTCGCGAGCCCGACGCCTCGATCCCCGAGTCGGTCGGGATGACGGAGGAGGAGATGTACGACATGTACCGCCTCCTCGCCATCGCCAAGTACGACGAGCGCTACGTCATCCCGCCCGCCCACGCCGAGCAGGCCCACTCCCTCGAGGAGCTCGCCACCGAGTGCGCGGTCTCCGAGTACGGCGGTGGGAACCCGGAGATCTTCGGCGAAGGCTCGGGGGGCCTGACACCGCTGGCGGTCGAGAACTTCCAGATGCTGAAGGACCGGCAGACCGCGGACAGCATGGCCGCGCCGGCCGACAAGTCGGGGCGGGTCAACCTGCTCAACTGGGACGGCAAGGGCGCCCCGCAAGGCCTCTTCCCCCCGAAGGACGAGCAGTGAGCCGCAAGCACCCCCGACCCAAGCTGCAGCCCGACCAGCTGGCCGTCGCCTGGCAGTCGGCCTCCCTGCTCCTCGGCTACCCCGACGAGGAGCTGCTGGGTCGGCTGGACCTGATCCGGGCCGCGTCCCACCAGCTCCCGGCGGGCGTCGGCGACTCGATCCGCGCGGTCGTCGTACACCTGGAAGGGACGCCGCTGACCGAGCTGCAGGCGGACTACGTCGAGACCTTCGACACACGCCGCCGCAACAGCCTGTTCCTGACCTACTTCGCGCACGGGGACACCCGGAAGCGCGGCGTGGCGCTGCTGCGGTTCAAGCAGACCTACCTTCGTTCCGGCTTCGTCCTCGACGCCGAGTCCGACCACGGGGGAGAGCTGCCCGACCACCTCTGTGTCGTCCTGGAGTACGCCGCGACGGTCGACCAGCGGCTCGGCTGGGGCCTGCTCCTGGACCATCGGGCAGGTCTCGAGCTGCTGCGCATGTCGCTGCGTGACAACGGCTCGTCGTGGGCGGGCGCGGTGGAGGCGGTCGCGGCGACCCTGCCGCCGCTGCGCGGGGACGAGGTGGAGGCCGTCCGCAAGCTCGCCGCCGAGGGGCCGCCCGAGGAGGAGGTCGGCCTCACGCCGTACGCGACCCCGGGCTTCGACCCCGGTCCTGCCGACCCCGGTTCCCCGGCCTTCCCCGCGCCCGCCGGCCCGGAGCCGCTGCCCATGCCTTCGTTCCCAGGAGCCCGCTGATGGACATCTTCCTCTGGGTGATCTTCCCCTACCTCTGCCTTGCCACGTTCGTGGTCGGCCACTTCTGGCGGTACCGGTACGACAAGTTCGGCTGGACCACGCGGTCCTCGCAGCTCTACGAGGACCGGCTGCTGCGGCTCGGGTCGCCGCTGTTCCACTTCGGCATGCTCGGGGTCGTCGGCGGCCACGTCGTCGGCCTGCTGGTGCCGGAGTCGTGGACCGACGCGGTGGGGATCAGCAACGAGACCTACCACCTCGTGGCGGTCGTCGGCGGTCTCATCGCCGGCGTGATGACGGTGGTCGGCATGGCGATCCTGATCTACCGTCGCCGCACCGTGGGCCCGGTGTTCTCGGCGACCACGGTCATGGACAAGGTCATGTACGCCTTCCTCGCGGTGGTGATCGTCCTGGGCATGTGGAACACCATCGCGGGCTCGATCCTGACGCTGGGCGGGGAGTACAACTACCGCGAGGGCGTCTCGGTCTGGTACCGGTCCTTCCTGGCCTTCCAGCCCGACGCCGCCCTGATGGCCGACGCGCCGCTGGGCTTCCAGCTGCACGCACTGGTCGCCTTCGGCCTGTTCGCGCTCTGGCCCTTCACCCGTCTGGTGCACGTGTTCAGCGCGCCGCTGGGCTACCTCACGCGGCCCTACATCGTCTACCGCAGCAGGGACGACGAGCAGCTCGGCAGCCACCAGCCCCGGCGGGGCTGGGACCGGGTCGGCTGAGCCGGAGGAGACACGCGATGTGCGAGTACTGCGGGTGCAAGGGGGTCGCCCCGATCGGGGAGCTCATGGAGGAGCACGTTGCGCTCCTCGACGAGGCGGAACGAGTGCGCGTCGCGCTCGCGTCCGGTGACCGCGACGGCGCGCTCGACGCCGCCATCGGCGGCCTGGACGCCGCCGCCCCCGACTTCGAGCAGCGGCTGACGCAGCTCTTCGACGAGCTTGCCGCGCACATCGAACGCGAGGACCTCGGTATCTTCCCGGTCTCCGTGGTGACGCTCGGAGCAACAGGCTGGGAGCTCGTCGAGAGGGCGCATGGGGAGTCACCGAGCTTCCTCGCGGTCAATGCCGACCGTCCCTCGCTCTCGCTCGTGGACCGCGTCGCCGAGGGGTCGGAGCGTCGATGAGCCACGGTATGCAACCTGAGGGTGGACCGGCCCTGGAGGTCGAGTCTCTCCGGGATCGGACGGTCGCCGAGGTGATGGTCGGGAGGCCGAAGACGATGTCGTGCGACACCTCGGTCGGCGCTGTTCGCGCGGCCTTCCTGGACGACCACGTCCACCTGGTGCTGCTCACCGAAGTCGGCGTCCTGCGCGGGACCGTCGTGCGGACGGACCTCATCGGCGCCGACGACTGTGAACCTGCCCTGCCGTGGGCCCGACTCGCGGGTCGAACGGTCGCGCCATCTGCCTCCGCGGAGGAGAGCCGCCAGATGCTCGTCGACCGCGACGAGCGCCGTCTGGCGGTCGTCGACGGAGAGGGTCGGCTCCTCGGACTCCTCTGCCTCAAACGCCGTCGCACCGGGTTCTGCAGCGACGAGGACGTCCGCGCCAGGGCCCTGTCGCGGCAATCGGCTGCTGGTGTGGTGCCTTCGTCGGAACGGCTGAGCTGCGCAGCGGCTATCGTCGATCTCAGCCGGCACGACGCTCAGCCCGACAGTCACTCGCCGCGGAACGGAGGGCGGAGAGCCCGATGACACCGAAGGACGACATGGTCGACCACGGCCACGACCAGCACGACGGACGGCCGCACGGCCACGAGTCGCACGAGAGATCCGGCCTGGTCGAGCTCTCCGACCTCGCGGACGGCCTGATCGCCGACCTCCCCAACCACCCCGCGGGACGCGCGGCGAAGACGATCGTGTCCGGAACCGTCATGCGAGCGGTCGTGGTGGCGCTGCGGGAGGGCGCCGAGATGAGCGAGCACGACTCACCACCGGCAGCGACCCTCCAGGTCGTGCGCGGGCGGGTGAGTCTTCGTGCGGGAGAGCTGGAGTGGGTCATCGAACCCGGTGAGCTGGTGCCGGTTCCGCCGCAGCGACACTCCGTGCACGCTCACACGGACTCGGCGTTCCTGCTGACGGTCGCCCTGCGCTGACCCCCCCGCGCACGGGGCGGCCGGGGGCGCGCTCGACACAATCGGGCCTGTGGCACACCCGGCCGCTGCAGCCCCGGCGCCAGGCGCCACACGAGACTCGACTCCGCGTCGCCGTGCGCCGGGACTGCTGGGGGACGACCGTCCCACCACCCACGTTCGCCCGCCAGGGCCCGACGAACCCACGGCACGAGGTCCCGGACCGGACCGCCGTAGGTCCCTGGCCCCGGTCCGGGCGGCCCGGCGACCGACCCGCGTCCCGTACCGCCACCCGTCCGCCACGCCGTCCGCTGGGACCGGGATGCAAGACGCCGGATGGTCGCTATCCGGCCCGGGGCTACCCTCGCAACGCGACCTGACCGCTGCGAGGACGAGGGAGACCGTGATGGGCGTGACCGCGCCGCGTACGCCACCTTCGTCGGTCGGGCGGACCACCACCGAACATGTCCTGCTCTACACCGAGCAGGACCCTTTGGTCCTGGCGAGCGGGCGCGAGCTCGGGCCGGTGGAGGTCGCCTACGAGACGTACGGCGAGCTGTCGCCCGAGCGCGACAACGTGGTCTTCGTCTGCCACGCCCTGACCGGTGACGCGCACGCGGCCGGGTACCACGACGACGCCGCGAAGCCGGGCTGGTGGGACAGCCTGATCGGGCCCGGCAAGCCCCTGGACACCGACCAGTTCTTCGTCGTCTGCCCGAACCTCCTCGGCGGGTGCCAGGGCACGACCGGACCGCTCTCCACGAACCCGGAGACCGGGAAGCCCTACGGCCTCGACTTCCCGCTGCTGCAGATGAGCGACTTCGTGACCGTCCACCGGCGGCTGCTCGAGCACCTCGGCGTCGAGCGCCTCCACGCGGCGGTGGGCGGTTCGCTCGGCGGCATGCAGGTGCTCCAGTGGACGCTCGACGCCCCCGAGCAGGTCGAGAACGCCGTCCTCGTGGCCGCCTCCTCGCGGCTCACGGCCCAGAACATCGCCTTCTCGGCCGTCGCTCGCGAGGCGATCATGCGGGACCCCGACTTCCAGGACGGTGCGTACGTCGGGACGGACCGGGCGCCGCACCTCGGCCTCTCCATCGCCCGGATGATGGCGCACATCACCTACCTCTCCGAGGAGGCGATGACCGAGAAGTTCGGGCGGCGCCTGCAGGGGGAGGAGCCCCCGGGAAGCCGGATGGGCCTCGGCATCGACTTCCAGGTGGAGAGCTACCTCAACCACCAGGGGTCGGTCTTCCTGGACCGGTTCGACGCGCTGTCCTACCTCTACCTGACCCGGTCGATGGACTACTTCGACCCGTTCGCCGACCCCGGGGCGGCAGCACGGATCGCCGCCGGCGGTACGCGGTTCCTCGTGGTCTCCTTCGACACCGACTGGCGCTTCGACACCACCCACTCCCGCCGCATCGTGCGGACCCTCGAGCACGCGGGGGCCTCGGTGACGTTCCGCGAGATCCGGTCGGCGTGGGGGCACGACTCGTTCCTCCTCGTCGTACCCGGCTACCACGAGACGGTCAGCGCCTTCCTCAACGCCGACGGGCGGCGCGAGCACGGGGGTGGCGAGCGGGTGCACGTGCCGGGACGCCCCGACCTCGAGGTGGTTGCCGGGCTGGTCCCGGACAGCTCCCGTGTGCTCGACATCGGCTGCGGCGACGGTGACCTGCTCGCCCACCTCGTGCACGAGCACGGCTGCTCCGGCACGGGCGTGGAGATCGACCCCGACGCCGTGGTCGCGGCCATCGCGCGCGGCGTACCCGTGATCGAGGTGGACCTCGACGAGCAGCTCGACGAGTTCGCCGACAACGCCTACGACGTGGTGGTCATGTCGCAGACCCTCCAGGCCACCCGGCGCCCCGGCGAGGTGCTGCGCGAGATCAGCCGGGTCGGGCGCCGCTGCATCGTCTCGGTCCCCAACTTCGGGTTGTGGCGGCACCGGTTCGGCCTGATGCTCCGCGGCCGGATGCCCGTGTCCCGTGAGCTCCCGCACCCCTGGCACGAGACCCCGAACATCCACCTCTCGACGCTGGCCGACCTCGAGGCGCTCTACGCGGACCTCGGGCTCGTGGTCGAGCAGCGGATCCTCCTCGACGAGAAGGCCGCGCCGATGCGGTCGTCCCGCGCGGCGAACCTCCGCGCCGGCGCCGCGGTGTACGTCCTGTCCCGCTGACCGCCGAGTCGGCAGTAGTGCGGCGCGTTTGGGGGTCGAGTCGGCAGTAATGCCGCGGCACTTCTGCCGACTCGACGGTGTGGGAGGCGGCACTTCTGCCGACTCGGCGGTGGGGGAGGCGGCGCTTCTGCCGCCTCGGCGCTAGGCGGGAGTCGGTACGCCGGCGAGGTGGAGCGCCTCCTGGGCCGCGGGTACGGCGGAGGCGCGGTCCTCGTCCACGAGCCCGATCCGGGTACGCCGGTCGAGCAGGTCGTCCACGTCGAGGGCGCCCTCGTGGGTTACCGCCCAGAGCATCTCGGCGTAGGTCACGGGCGAGCCGGGAGCGACGGGGCGGAGCGGGTCCTCGACCAGGGCGGAGGCGGCGGCGAGCACCTGGAGCGCCTCCGTGCCGTAACGACGTACGAGTCGGTCGGGGCCTTCGACCGCGGCGAGTGAGTCTCGCGGAGCGGCGCCGACCAGGGGGAGGTTCCGCGTCCGGCAGTCGGCTGCGACGAGCCCGCCTCCAGCGACCGCTGCGTCGACGGCGTCCTCGGCCATCTTGCGGTAGGTGGTGAGCTTGCCGCCCACGACGGTCACCACCCCGGTGGCGGAGGTGAGCACGGCGTGCTTGCGGGACAGGTCGGCGGTGCGCCCCTCGGAGTGCAGCAGGGGGCGGAGCCCGGCGAAGGCGCCCACGACGTTCTCGCGGTGGAGCGGGCGCTCGAAGACGGCGCCGACCACGTCGAGCAGGAAGCCGATCTCGCTCTCGGTCGGCTCGGGCACGTCGGGGACGGGGCCGGGGGCGGGCTCGTCGGTGAGCCCGACGTACACGCGGCCGTCGGGCTGGGGGAGCACCATCACGAAGCGGCTGCTCTCACCGGGGACGGGGGCGGTGACGGCGACCGAGAGCCCCGGCAGCGCTGTTCCGGGGAGGACGAGGTGGGTGCCGCGGGACGGTCGCAGGGTGACTTCGGGGACGAGGTCGCCGGCCCAGACCCCGGCGGCGTTGACGACGGTGCGGGCGCGGATGGTCGAGACCTCGCCGGTGAGCTCGTCGCGGACCTCCGCCCCCTCGCCGCTCAGGGAGAGCACGCGGGTGCGGGTGAGGATCCGGGCGCCGTGCCCGGCGGCGGTGCGGGCCAGGGAGACGACGAGCCGCGCGTCGTCCTCGAGCTGGCCGTCCCAGGCGAGCAGCCCGCCTCGCAGTCCGCGGCTGCGCAGGGCAGGCGCCATGGTCAGCGTCTCGGCCTCGGTGAGGCGGCGCGGGTGCGGCAGGACGCGCGCGGACGTGCCCGCCGCGGCCCGGAGCAGGTCGCCGGCGCGCAGGCCCGCGGCGAACATCGCTCCCTGGCGGCGCGAGACCATCGGCATCAGGGGGGTCAGCATCGGCAGCGCGCGTGTCAGGTGCGGGGCGGTCCGGGTCATCAGGATCCCGCGCTCGACGGCGCTCTCGTGGGCGACGCCGACCTGCCCGTTGGCGAGGTAGCGCAGTCCGCCGTGCACCAGCTTGGAGCTCCAGCGGGAGGTACCGAAGGCGAGGTCGTGCGCATCGACGGCGACCACGTCGAGACCTCGCGCGGCCGCGTCGAGGGCGACCCCGGCGCCGGTGACGCCGAGCCCGACGACGAGCAGGTCGACCGTGCGGCCGTCGGTGCTCTGCGCGAGCTCACGGGTACGGCGTGCGGCGGAGAGGGCGGTGGCGGGCCCGGTGGTGGACCCGGTGGTGGAACCGTGGCTCGGGGGAGGGCTGGTCATGGGGCGAGGTACCTCTCGAGAAGGACCCGCAGCTCCTCGTCGTACGCCTCGACGGTGCGGGTCTCGTCGGTCATGGTCTCGGCGGAGAGCGTGAAGCCGTGGGCGGCGAGCAGGATGCTGCGCGCGATGAGCCCGGGGTCGCCGGAGCGCACGGACCCGTCGGCCTGGCCCTCGGCGACGATCGGCTCGAGGAGGGCCAGGATGTTGTCCTGGGACCGGCCGCGGCGCTGGAGCAGGTAGGGCAGCAGCAGCTCCGGGTCGACCTCGACGATCTTGCGGAGCAGGTCGTTGGCCCGGAGCGCGGCCACGGTCCGGCTCACCCCGCGGCTCAGCCGCTCCAGCGGCGACCCGTCCGGGGCGACCCCGGCGACCTCGGCGACGACGCCGCCCCACTCGCGGGTCATCAGGTCGGCGAGCAGGGTCTGCATGTCCGGCCAGGTGCGGTAGATGGTCATCCGCGACACCTCGGCGCGCCGCGCCACGTCGGTCAGCGTCGTGCGCTTCCAGCCGGTGGCGAGGATGCACGCGCGGGCGGCGTCGAGGTACCGGTCCTCGGACCGCTCGGTGTTACGAATAGACGGCATGTGTCACACTGTAACGCATGACGACTCCCATGCACTGGTCCCGCTGGGGCGACCCGGGCCACGCGTCGGCGCTGCCCGAAGCCGCCGCTGCCCTCATCGACGCGGTGTTCGGCACCGACGAGCAGGCGACGGTCGACCTGGACGCGGTGAAGCTTCCCGAGCCCGGCCTCGCCGCCGAGCAGCTCGACGCCCTCCGCGACCTCGTCGGCGGCGACCACGTGCGGACCGACCACGAGACGCGCGTGCGCCACACCCGCGGCAAGTCCACCCCGGACCTGCTCAAGATCCGCCACGGGGACGGCTCCGACGCCCCCGATGTGGTCGTGCTCCCGGCCGACCACGACGAGGTCCAGCGCGTGGTCTCCTGGTGCGGGCGGCACGGCGTGGCGCTGGTGCCCTTCGGTGGCGGCACCTCCGTCGTAGGCGGGCTGGCCGCGCGCCGCGACGGGTTCGCCGGAGTCGTCGCCCTCGACCTCTCGCGGCTGAAGCGGCTCGTCTCCGTCGACCCGGTCTCCCACACCGCAGAGCTCCAGGCCGGCCTGCTCGGCCCGGAGGCCGAGGCGCTGCTCGCCGAGCACGGGATGACCCTCGGCCACTACCCGCAGTCCTTCGAGTACGCCACCATCGGCGGCTTCGCGGCCACCCGGTCCAGCGGTCAGGCCTCGTCGGGCTTCGGGCGCTTCGACTCCCTCGTCATGGGCCTGCGCATGGCCACCCCGATCGGCACGATCGAGCTCGGCAGCTCCCCGGCCAACGCCGCCGGCCCCGACCTGCGCCAGCTCGTCCTCGGCTCGGAGGGCGCCTTCGGTGTGATCACCTCCGTCACCGTCCGGGTGCGCCCGGTCCCCGCCGTGAAGGTCTACGACACCTGGCGCTTCGACAGCTTCGTCGAGGGAGCGACCGCCCTGCGCACGCTGACCCAGGAGCGCATCGCGCCGACCGTGCTCCGGCTCTCCGACGAGTCCGAGACCTCGATCAACCTCGCCAAGCCCGACGAGGTGGGCGGCGAGAACGCCGGTGGCTGCCTGATGATCGCCGGCTACGAAGGCACCGCCGAGTACGTCGAGCGCACCCGCGCCCTGGTGACGGGCAGGCTGACCGACCTGGGGGGACGCCCGCTCGGAGAGCAGGGTGGCGATGCCTGGGCGCAGGGGAGGTTCCACGGGCCCTACCTGCGCGACGCGCTCCTCGACGTCGGCGTGCTGGTCGAGACGCTCGAGACCGCGACCTTCTGGTCGAACCTTCCCGCGCTGTACGACGGGGTGCGGGCCGCCCTGGAGCGGTCGCTGTCGGAGCAGGGGACCGACCCGATCGTGCTCTGCCACATCTCCCACGTCTACGAGACCGGGGCGTCCCTCTACTTCACCGTCGCGGCCAAGCAGGTCGGGGACGGGCTCGACCAGTGGGCCGCGGCCAAGGCTGCCGCCTCCGACGCGATGATCGCGGCCGGCGCGACGATCACCCACCACCACGCGGTCGGCCGCGACCACCAGCCCTGGTTCGTCCAGGAGGTGGGCCAGGTCGGCGTCGAGATGCTCCAGGCCGTGAAGGAGCGGATCGACCCCGCCGGCGTCCTCAACCCGGGGGTCCTGATCCCGTGACCCGGTCGTTCACCTTCCTCGTCAACCCTGCCTCCGGCGGCGGGGCGGCCCCTGCCGCGGTCGTGCCGGTGGCACGCATCCTGCGCGACGCGGGCTGCCGGGTCGACGTGACCTACAGCCCCGGCCCGCTGGCCTGCCAGGAGCTGGTCGCCGAGGCCGTCGCCCGTGACGACGTGGTGGTCGCGGTGGGTGGGGACGGGATGGTGGCCTCGCTCGCTGGCTCGGTCGTCGACGCCGACGGCGTGCTCGGCATCGTGCCCAGCGGTCGCGGCAACGACTTCGCCCGCCAGCTCGGCATCGGGGGCACCCCCGACGAGGTCGCCGGCACGCTGATGAAGGCCGAGCCACGCCGGGTCGACGTGATCGACGTGGACGGCCGGACGGTCGTGGGCAGCGTGTACGCCGGGGTCGACTCGCTCGCCTCCGAGCTCGTGGACCGTGCCCACCGCCTCCCGCGATCGGTGCAGTACCCCTACGCCGCGGTCCGCTCCGTGCTGCAGTTCCGCCCCTCGGCGTACGACGTGGTGGTGGACGGCGAGGCGCACCGCTTCGACGCGTTCACGGTCGTGGTGGCCAACTCCGGCTACTACGGCTCCGGCATGCACATCGCGCCCGGGGCGTTACTCGACGACGGGGTGCTCGAGGTGGTGGTGATCCGCGCTGCCTCGAAGCGCCAGCTGATCCGGTCGATGCCGAAGCTGTACGACGGCACGCACGTCGACCTCGACGAGGTGGTGGTGCTCCGTGGCCGCGAGGTCTCGATCTCCGCGAGCAACCCGATCCTGGCCTACGGCGACGGGGAGCAGCTCGGGCCGCTGCCGGTCACTGCTTCGGTACGCCCGTCCGCGCTCCGGGTGCTCGCCTGACCTGACGTTCCAGTCGAGCGCGAGTGGCGGTCACGCGGCCGGCGCGGCGCTCCGGATGATTTCGACGAGCTCGTCGCGCGTCGGGCCTGGTGCGTAGGCCGGTCGCCAGCCGTCCTGGTAGACCGCCCGCGCCCATGGCTCGGCGGGCCCGAGCGTTTCGGGCAGCGCGGTCATCGCAAAGTAGCCTGCTGCGTAATCTCCGATTCGAGGGTCGGCCTCGACTGCCGCGGCGATGAGGTCGGAGGTCAGTGGGCCGCTCAGGTCGAGGTCTTCCCCCTGCCAGCGCCGAACCGTCCCGCCATCGATCGCGATGTGGTCGGCCACCCACGGTTCGATGTGACGGTCGCACCAGGCGCCGAACGGTTCGGACAAGGTCACAGGGTCCGCGCCCCCGTCCAGGAGCGCCAGGAGCGCGGCCACCTGCATGCAGGCCATGGCGATCCCACGTCCTCTGGTCGGGGTCGTCGTCGCGACCGAGTCCCCTACTGCGACGAGTCCCGGTGTGCCGACCTGTCGGCGGTAGACGTTGCGCAAGGCCCCGCCGATGAGCACCCCCGAGGTGGGGTGTGCGCGGGCCGGGTCGGTCCACTCGGAGAGTGCCGGGATGGCTTGGCAGGCGGCGTCGAAGGCGGCCTCGAACCGCAGTGCCTTGAGCTCTGGATCTCGGGTGGGGCGCACGAGCACCACCGAGAAGTGCCCGGACTCGTGCAGGAAGACCAGGCACTGGTAGCCGTCGAAGTCGGCGATGTTCGCGATCGGGCTCATCAAAGGGCCCGGCTCCGCTCCGTCGCGCAGTCGGTACGTGCGGTCGACGTACGCGAGGCCGCAGTCTCCGTCCAGGTCGGGATCGCCGCTCAGCGCGCTCGACCTGCGGAGGCGCCCGGCTCGACCCGCGGCGTCCACGACCAGGTCGGCGTCGACGAAGGATCCGTCGACCCGCGCGCCGGTGACTCGTCCGCGGTCGACGACGAGTTCGTCGACGTGCCCCGTGTGCAACGTGAGGCCGGGCTGCTTCCTGGCTGCGAGGCGAAGTGCTCGCTCGAAGGTCGACCGACGCGATCGCACGACCTGTACCGGACGCGACGCCACGGGGTTCGGCACCTCGACGGGCTGAGCGCCAAGGGAAAGCCAGCTGTCGAGGGCCTCCGGCCATTCCGTCCGGAGGACCATCGGCACCTGAGGTCGGAAGCCGTGCGCGTGATCGAACTGCATGACGCCACGACGGACCCAGGCGCCGCCGTTCGGGCCGGGGTCTCGGTCCACCGAGGTGACTTCGTGTCCGCGACGTGCGAGGGCGGCTCCGAGCAGCAGCCCCGTCGGGCCGGATCCCACGATGAGTGTCCGCATGGCCGTCCTCCGCTACACTGTGAATGACTTGATTACACCGAGAGTCACCCCAAGATGATGAGGTGTCAAGATGTCCCAGGCGCGACGTCCATACAGGTCGACGCTCCGTGCGGAGCAGGCGCGGGCGACCCGACGCGCGGTCGTCGACGCTGCCCGTGAGCTGTTCGTCGAGCTGGGGTGGTCGCGGACCACCATCGATGCCGTGGCTGCGCGTGCGGGTGTGAGCCGCAAGACGGTGTTCACCTCGGTCGGCGGAAAGGCGGCTCTCCTGAAGACCGCCCTGGACTGGGCCTTCGTGGGTGACGACGAACCGGTGCCGATGTCGGAACGCCCGGTTATCGCGGAGATGGAGCGCATGACCGATCCCCGCGCACTGGTAGCCCGCTGGGCACGGTTCGTCGCCGAGCTGGAGGAGCGGGCGGCGCCGCTGGCCGACGTTCTCGCCATCGCTGCCGACGCGGACCCGGAAGCCGCGGAGGTGCACGCCACATCGGAACGCAACCGGCTCGGGGGCGCGGACGCCTTCGTCGCCCATCTCGCTGAGATCGGGGGCCTGCGACCGGGACTCACCTCCGAGCGCGCCGCAGCCGCCGCACTGGTGCTGATGGACCCCGCGGTCTACCGCACCCTCGTCCGCCAGCACGGCTGGACGTCCGCTGAGTACGCCGAGTGGATCGAACGAGTGGCCGTGGCCGAGCTCCTCGACGTATCCAACGCCGATGGGGCAGAGAGACCACGCGCAGGACGCTGAGCCGATCTCCGGAACCACCGCCCCAAGCGTCGACTGACTGGTCAAGCTGGGCGAGGTCGCGTACAGAGTCTCTGAGCTTGAGCGGGCGGCTCTCGATGGTCCGCATGCAAACCTGGGCGATCGAGGCGTCACGAATCAGCGACCGCAGCGGGGAAGTGCCACGATGAGGTCGTGATGCTCCACGCCGCCCCCGGATCGACCGAGGCCGATTCATGACCGCGCTGAATCGCTTTCCGGAGCTCGGCGTGCCGGACCGCACGGCCTTGGACGCCTTGCTCGACTCGCAGTGGGCGGGGGTGCTGTGCTGCGCGGTGGACGGCGAGCCACTCGCCGTTCCGATGTTGTACGCCCGGGACGGGGACCGCGTCCTGCTGCATGGTTCGACCGGCGCGGGAGCGCTTCGACACGTCGCGGCCGGAGCTCCCGCCGTACTGACGGTGTTCACCGTGGATGCGCTCGTGGTTGCGCCGACGACCTTCGAGTCGTCGGTCAACTACCGTTCTGCCACGATCCGCGGACGGCTCAGCCCGGTCGACGACCGGGAGGCCGCGCTCGACCTGTTCAGCAACGTGATCATTCCCGGACGGATCGACGAGGTGCGGCGTCCGAGTCGCAAGGAGCTGGCCGCCACTCACGTGCTGTCACTTCCCATCGCCGAAGGACACTGGCTTCTCAAGGTCGCCGGCGACTGGCCGGCCACGCCTGAGGAGGCGGGCGCCGACCCAGGTGCTTGGAGCGGGCTGGTGCCTGTTCGGCGCGTTCTGGACGAGCCGGTGCCGGCGCCGTGGGCGTCGGATCTTCCGGTCCCTTCGTCGGTGCGCGGGCTGCTGGAACAGCGCGGCACCACGGACGAGCCCGGCGCGGACTGAGCTCACCGGTTCTTCCGGCCGTCAGGCGTGGACGGTTGTCGTCATCACGCCGGTGACGGTCCAGGTACCTCCGGGTGGCGCTCGGGGTCACGCCCGGCGAACGCCGCCAGACGGTCGTAGATGGGTGCGCCGTCGGCCACGGGCACCGACGGCGCAAACACCTTCCCGCGGTTGCCCGGCGTCAGCATCGCGGACATGAACGCCAGCCCGCGCTCGGCCACCTCCGGCAGCAGAGCGGGCGACTGGCCCGTTGCTCGAGCCACGTCCCAGGTGTGCACGGCGATCTCCGCGGTCTGCCAGTCCACCTGTCCGACGTCTACCGCGTCGCCGGCCTGGCGCCAATGCTGGATCAGGTCGTCGGCGTTGGACCGGAAGTCGGCCACCCAGTTGCTGACGACCGGACGCGGTCCCGCCGACCAGTCGGGTTGCGCGCCCCGTGCCATCTCCAAGAAGCGCACCGGCGCACTCACGAGATGGCCGATCAGCTGCCCGACATTCCAGTCACCACACGGCGTCGGCTGCGCGAGCTGGTCCGCGTGTACCGCGGCGAGCACGTCGCCGGCCTGGTCCAGCGCGCGGGAGAGAACGGAGACGGCTTCGTCGTGATCAGTCATGGTTCCTCCTCGTCCCCCACGATAACCACCCAAGGGCTTCCCACGGGGCGCTCGAAGGCGGTCCATCGACGATGCCCGGTGACGCAGCGGGGTCCCACAGACTCCTGGATCACCCGGCCCGATACGCCGACGATCGCTGGAGCTGGTCCGGACTGGTCGGCGTGGACGATCGGACCCCCGGAGTTGATAGCGGTGGCTTGACGCGGGCTCGAGGAGCTCGAGTCACGGCGGGTCGGTGCGGAGCCGCCGGGGAGCAGTCGACTGCACGCAAGAAACCAGGTGCCCGCGCGCCGAGTCGCGTCTAGCGTGCAGAAGGTGCCCACACGTCTCGTAGCAGTTGCCTTCGACGCCCGGGAGCCGACAGCAGTGGCCCGGTTCTGGGCTGAGCTGCTCGGACGAGAGGTCGTCGACGAGGTCGGCGGCGTGCTGCTCCCGGGGGACGAGAGGCAGGTCGGGCTGCGCTTCGTGGCGGCGTCCACCCAGAAGGTCGGGCTCAACCGACTGCATCTGCACCTCACCAGCGCCAGTCCGGAGGCGCAGCGGGCCACGGTCGAGAAGGCCCTGAGCATCGGCGGATGCCACCTCGATGTCGGCCAGCTGCCCGAGGAGGGGCACGTCGTGCTGAGCGATCCGGGTGACAACGAGTTCTGCGTCATCGAGGCGGGCAACGGCTTCCTCGCCGGCTGCGGTCCACTCGGCGAGGTCGCCTGCGACGGTTCTCGAGCGGTCGGGGTCTTCTGGCACGAGGTTCTCGAGTGGTCGCTGGTGTGGAATCAGGACCAGGAGACCGCGATCCAGTCGCCGGCCGGCGGCACCAAACTGGCGTGGGGCGGGCCGCCTGTGGCTCCCAAGCAGGGGTGGAACCGCCAACGGTTCGACCTGGCCGCCGACGACCTCGAGACCGAGATCGCGAGGCTGACATCGCTCGGGGCGTCCCGCCTCGCGGACGCCGACGAGGGCGTCGAGTTGGCCGACCCGGACGGGAACGAGTTCCGCATCGTGGGAGCCTGAGGCTCGCCGGCCTCGCGACCATCAGCGCTGCGAGATGCCCCGCGGGGTCGCAGCCTCGTCATTGCGACGACGGCTGCGTGCACACGCCGACTGGCGGCGGAAAGGCGCACGTCAGTCCGCGCGCATCGGGGTCGGCCGAACCTTTGGCCGGGCTGGATGCGTCGATACTGGTAGGAGCTGGCCACCCAGCCACTCGTCACCCGATCGAGGGGGAGCTATGGCAGAGGGGCATCGGCGGGATGTCGCGGCGTACTCCGAGCTCGTCACGGCACGATCGGGTTCGCTCGCTATCTCGTGGCGGCGCCGTCGTTCCTTCCACGAGCGCCCGGTCGATGCAGTGCCGGATCTCGGAGTGGCCGACCGCGTCGACGAGCTCGCCACTCGCGACGCACTGTGGGCCCAGCTGCACCTGCTGCCACCCCGACAGCGCGCGGCCATCGTGCTCCGCTACTACCTCGACCTCTCCGAGGCGCAGACCGCTGAGGCCATGGGGTGCTCGGTCGGAGCGGTCAAGAGTCAGGCGTCGGCCGGCCTGAGCCGGCTCCGCGACCGGATGGGCCCGGACGTCGCACTCTTCACCACCACCGACCAGGGGAGGACGCCATGAACGGGATGCTCCGGGACCTGCTCAGCGAGCGCGCCGACGCTGCCGGCAGCCCCGACCTCAACCTCCACGACCTGATCGCCCAAGGAGAGCGGAGCGTCAGGCGCCGTGGCCTCGTGGCCGTGGCCGGCACCGTAGTGGCAGTGGTGCTGACGGTGGGCTCGAGCTCTCACCTATGGCCTGGGCGCGACCATCCACTACGGCGACCGGGTCATCGAGACCGCGGAGGATGCCGATGGCCTCTTCGTGTTCGACGACAGCCTGGCGATCCTCACCAGCGACGACGGGCGGCCGGCTGACAACCGCCTGTTCTTCACCGACGGGGACAACGATCCGGTTGAGATCGCACGTGGGGTAGGGATGCTCACCTCCGGCGAGGTTGGATCACTCCTGGTCTGGCTGGACGGCGACGACGTCGTGATCTACGACGTCGAGGTCCGGGCAGTGGTCGCCCGGTTGCCACTGAACGGCCTGCGTCTCGCCAACCCGATCACCCCGCTCGACGGACTCGGCCGAGGACGTCAATGTCGTCGACTCCCGGCTTGAGCTCGGCACGGACGGACTGGGCGCGCAGGGGCCGGTCTTCCTAGCAGCGACGGGCAACGCCTGCGCGTCAGCGTCCCGGACCGGTACGAAGGCGAGACGCTGTCCGTGTTCCAGTGGCTTGATGACGACCAGCTCGCGCTGGTGGAACAGGGCGGCGTCAAGGGTGCACCGATCGGCGACCTGCTCGTGTGCCGCATCTCCGCCGGCGAGTGCCACACCGTTGCCTCCGGCGAGCAGAACTGGCTGCTACCCGGGCCGCTCGCCAGCGTCGGCGCGGAGGACTGAATGGTCCCGATCCGCCTTGCCGCGACCCACTGCACCCCTCATTACCCTCGTCCCGCTGAGCGCCTGTACCGCCGATGCGTCCGAGGCATCCGGAGGTGGTTTCCGACAGGCTACGAGGCATCCGGGTCCGAGACGTATGGCGGTGGCCTGTGGGTGCAGGACGACGTTGTCTACGCGAACGGACACGGCGCGGCTGCGGAATCACACGCGAGCGGCGGCGCCGCAGGCAGCGTGGCTCGCCGTGCCCGGAGCGAAGACGGATTGCGCGGGACTGTCGATCGGCGCGCTTCTCGATCGTCATCCCCTCGAAGGTTCCAACACGAGGAGGATGAACCCATGCGTTACACACTGCTGCTGCACTATCCAGAGATGACCGCCGAGCAGCTCGGTGAGGAGGCCCTCAACGAGGGGATGGCGGCGTTCGACGCGTATGCCAAGGCCCTCGACGACGCCGGTGTGCTGCTGTCGGCGGAGGTGCTCGCCCCGAGCTCGGCGACGACGACGATCAGCCGCAAGAGCGGCGAGCTGCTCGTCCAGGACGGCCCGTTCGCGGACACGAAGGAGCAGCTCGGCGGCACCTTCGTGATCGACGTACCCGACCTGGACGCGGCGATCGCCTGGGCCGAGAGGGCACCGTCCGCGAGCTATGGCGACGTCGAGATCCGCCCGACCGCGACACGGTTCGTGGACGGAGCCTGGACGGACTGGACGTTCCCAGGGGCGTGATGGACGGTACGACGGACGTGGCGGAGCGGGCGGCGGAGATCGCCCGCACCAGCTACGGGCGTCTCGTCGCCCTGCTGGCGGCCGGCACGCGCGACCTCGCCCTCGCCGAAGACGTGCTGGCGGACGCGTTCGAACGGGCGCTGAGAAGCTGGCCGACGTCGGGAGTCCCGGACAACCCCGAGGGATGGCTGCTGACCGTCGCCCGCAACCGGCTCCGCGACGCGGTGGGTTCGGCGGCCGCGCGTACGTCGGTGTCGTTGGATCCCGACGACCGAGGGCTGGCCGTCCTCACGGCCGTCGACCCCGACGCGATCCCCGACAAGCGGCTGGAGCTGCTGTTCGTCTGCGCCCACCCGGCGATCGACCGCGCGATCCGCACGCCGCTGATGCTGAACACGGTGCTCGGAATCGACGCCGCCCGGATCGCCACAGCCTTCGCCCTGCCGCGACCGACCATGGCTCAGCGGCTCGTCCGCGCGAAGCGCCGGATCCGCGACGCCGGCATCCCGTTCGCCGTACCCACGCGCACGGACCTGCCGCGCCGTCGCGACGCCGTGCTCGAGGCGATCTACGGGGCCTACGCCATCGAGTGGCAGGTGTCCGGCGCGCAGGAGCGCACGTCCCTGGCCGACGAGTCCCGCTACCTCGCGGTGCTGCTCGCCTCGCTGCTCGACGACGCGGAGGCGTGCGGCCTCGCGTCCCTGATCTCGTTCGCCGCCTCGCGGGCGGGCGCGCGTGAGGTCGACGGCGTGTTCGTTCCTCTGGAGGAGCAGGACGTGAGGCGCTGGGACACCGAGCTCATCGCGGACGCCGAGCGCTTGGCGCAACGAGCAACGGAGATCCGCGCACGGAGGGACGAGCCGATCGGCCGCTTCCAGCTGGAGGCCGCTCTCCAGGCCGCCCACGCCGTACGACGTCTCACCGGCAGCGTCGACTGGGCGGGCATCCTCCGACTCACCGAAGCGCTGACCAAGGTCGCGCCCACGCTCGGGGCCCGCGTCGCGCAGGCTGCCGCCCGAGCGCGTGTGGACGGGCCGGAGACCGGGATCGCCCTGCTGGAGCGTGACCAGGACCCGCTCATCGCGAGCTTCCAGCCGGCGTGGGCGACGCGAGCGCAGCTGCTCGCGGACGCCGGCCGGCCGCAGGATGCAGCCGTCGCCTACGAGCGCGCGATCTCGCTCACGACGGAGCCAGCCATCCGCCGGTTCCTCGAGAACCGCCTGCGCGACGTCCTGTGACGTGGGCGGCTGGCGGGGTATGACGCAACTTCTGGTGGAGCGGGGTTGCCCGTACGCCGTGAGCAACGCGATCAGGCGGGCGCGATCGTGCGAGTCATCACGCAGTTCTTGTGCCCCTGTGACCGCAAGGAGGTGAATCCAGCTCCCTCGTACCTCCTCCGCGTGCTGTTGGACAGGAAGGAGGACGACCGGCGTCGGTCCGCGACTCTTCGGACTTCTGGCCCTGGCAGGGCCCGTCCCGAAGCGCCACGCTGTGGTCATGTCCAGTGATCGTGAGGCGCGAGCAGCGGTGGGGCGTGGACGGCGTGCACGGCTTCAGCCGCGCTGGTTCATTGTGGCCTTCTGGCATGGCCATCGCGCGCTCTTGCGCGCGACGCGCGGCCGGTTCGGTTTGTGGAGGCCGAAGCCGGGCGGGTGGGGGACGCTGTGGCTCACCACGACGGGCCGACGCAGTGGGATGCCACGACAGGTCGTCATCGGCTACTTCGAGGACGGTCGCAACCTGGTCACGATGGCGATGAACGGATGGGGTCCGGCCGAACCCGCGTGGTGGCTGAACCTGCAGGATCATCCGGACGCCATCGCCCAGACCCGCGACGGAGCACGAGCGGTCCGGGCGCGCCGCGCAAAGGGCGAAGAGCGCGCGCGGCTATGGGCCCGCTGGGCCGAGATCGACAAGAACCTCGACGACTTCGCCGCTCGGCGGCCAACCGAGACCGCCGTTGTCATCCTCGAGCCGCGTGACACCGCCGAGCCCGGCGCTTGACCCCTACCGGCCGAGCGCATCGCCGAGGATGGGCGCGGCTGCGAACCCAGATGCCAGCACTTGCAGGGTCCCGCAGAAGTACGCGCCAGTCGGGGCTCTGAGCCCTCGAGCGTCACTGGCTGAGGTTCACGCGTCCGGCCGCGGCAAGGACACGCAACGCGTTCAGCGTCACCATCAGGTTGGGTTTGCCGGCGCCACCCCAGTCGACGACCTCCGGGGTGTTCTTGCTGCCGGGCTTGTGCCACCACTGTGCTTGCGCGTTCCATCTTCCGTCCGGTCGGCGCTTCTTCTCGAGCAGGTCCAAGGCATCGGACGCCCGGGGGTCGGTGCAACGGTCCCCGCGTGCGATGACGACCAGAGCGGAGAGCACGTCGTAGTGCCAGTACGACGGGTAGGGCATCGACAGCCAACGGTCGTTGATCGGCTTGCCCGTGCCGCCACGCCGGAACACCCGATGCTGGAGGAACAGCTCAACGGTCCGCTCTGAGGCGTCGCGGGCACCGGCGTGACCGGTGGCCGCGGCGTACTCCTGCAGACCCCACGCTGTGCGCAGCGACTCGTGGAACGACGACCGGTGCCCGTCGGCCCCGCTGTCGCAGTTCCAGCCGCCGTCCGGCCACTGCCAGGAGATGATGGCCTCGGCAAGTCGTCGGGTGCGTTCATCGTCCGCGAGTCCCAGCCGCGTGCACGCGCCCAGCACGTTGCCATGGATGCTGGCATGTGGACGCGGCAGCCCATGGACCACCCGTGGTGGGTGTCTCATCTCGTCGACGATCCAGGTCAGGACATGCTCAGCGGCGGCTGCGACGCGCGGGTCGCTCGCGCGGCGCCGCGAGCTCGGCCAACGAGACCAACCGCCAATGCGCGCCGGTCCACTTGCGGTACGGGTCGCCTCCGAACCCGCCGTCCTCATGCTGCCCGGCAAGCAGCGCCGACACCCACGGCCCGGCCGTGACGGCTGCCCGGTCGGGCGCCGACTCGTCTCCCAGCAGATCGCGACGGGTCAGGTACCGCACCGACGGCTCCTCCGCCGCGAGCAGCCAGGCCATCGTGTCCGCAGCCCTGGTTTCCACAACGGAAGGCTCTCAGATCACTCGACCGGCCGGGCCGACTGCTGATGAGCCCGCGGCGACCATCAAGTGAGACGACCAGCGCCGGCGCACGCGGCGGTATGAGGCACGGTTCGAACTCGCCCTGCTGCCTTGGGCTTGGTTGACCTCGAAGCACCTGACTGCCCTCACTGGTCGCTTCCCGTGGCCACCGAGCCGGTCAGCGGGTGGTCACGTTGAGGACGCCCAGGCCGTGAACATCTGGTCGAGGCCGTCGACGGCGCGTTGCCAGGAGACTTCGGCGTTCGGCTCGCTGCGGGCGAACCCGCCGGCCAGCTCGAGATCGGTCCAACCGCGCACCGTCGCGCCCAGCAGCCGGACAGCGTGGGTCTCCTCAGGCTCGGCCAGGGCGTAGGAGCGCAGCACCGCGCGAGCGAGCTGGGTGTGGCGTGGGGCGGCGCTGGCGCGAGCTACATCGTCGTCCAGCGGCAAGATGGTGGCCTGGTGGCGGCCCGGGTGGGCGGCGGCGTAGTCGCGGTAGGCGCGCCCGAGGGCATCGAGGGCATCGCGGCCGCTGCGGCCAGCGACCGCCTCACCGACCCGGTCGGCCGTCTCGGCCAGCGCCAGCACCGCGACCCGCTGCTTCAGGCCCCGGCTGCTGGAGATGTGCGCGTACAGGCTGGGGGCTCTGACGTGGAAGCGCCGGGCGAGCGCTGCCAGCGTGACCCCGGCCAGCCCCTCCTCGTCGGCCAGTTCGGCCGCCGACAAGGTGAGCACCTGGGCGTTCAGCCCTGCGCGCGGCACGGCGTCCGTCCTGTCACTGCTCGAGCACCCGCTCGACGAAGGCGAGCACGTTGCGGCGCAGCCGAACCCGACGTTCCTCGACCGTCAGCGTCTCGTGCACCGCGGTCGCACTCGGGGACATCCGGGCGCCGCGGGCGTAGTCCGCACAGGCCAGCGAGGAGCACATCTGGAGTCCGACGGTGTTGCCGGCACGACCGGAACGGCCCGCACGCGGGGCGACCATGAGCGCGACGCCCTGACCGCTGTGCGTCGTGGCGCACAACGAGCACATCCGGGCTCGGCGGGTCCCACCTCCACCGGCGCGCTGGAGTTGCACGCCCACCGGTCCCCGCTCGGACATGGGCACGACGAGGTAGCCGCTGAGTGGCGCCTTGGGATCAACCCAGCCGAGCAAGTCGAGTTCCGCCCACGGCCGCTGGTCGAGGTCGGGCGGGAGGTTCATGCGTGCGATCTTGCCCTTGGTGGCGTTCACCAAGCTCGCGCGCACCTCGGTCTCGGTGAGGCGCTCCATCCCTCCATGGTGCGTTACCTATGGAGCATAGGCAAATAATTACATGCAGAAGGCTACTTCGGGTGACCACGAGCACTGTGGCGTCCGGGGCGTGCTCGGCCCCGGACAACGGCCGCTTCGCGGCGAAGTGGCGCGCCGGCAGAACAGGTCAGCGGGCTGCGCACCCGCGGCCAATTTGTCGCGGGGGTCTCGGCAACCGGACCCACCAGGCGGCCGGTTCACAGGAGCCGGAGGCGGTGTACCGCGACGATCAGGGGCGCGTGTTCGCCACAGGACGCCTTCCCTGCGCCGAAGCCGTATTGCGCCCTCCACGCGACCCAAAGGAACGCCTTCGTAGTGCGCGAGCGACCTTCGCGGGGAGCCCGGTCCTGACAGCGACAGTCAGGGACTTCTGGAACGAGCTGTCGTGAGCTCCGGATACCTTGGGCGGCGAGCCGTGAAAGGGACTGACATTGGCTGATGAAATCGAGCTGGTCAGCGATCGAGACGGGCTGGTGGTCGTCGGCGACCAGTCAGCTGTCGAGCGCTTCCTGAGCCAGACCGGGCTGCTGCCGGACGCCAGCCGCATCTCCTTGGCGAGGCTCAGAAACGTGATGCGGACCGGAGCCGAACTCGCCGAAATCGCGTCCGAGGTCGCCGAGAGGTCAGCCTTCTACCTGAAGCTCACGCCTGAGTCGGTCGAGCGCATCAGGGAAGCCGGCGGGCTGATGAAGACTGACACCGAGGGCATCAGCCACATCATGCTCGGTGTACCCGGAAAGATCGGCGGGTGGCTCCAGGCCGAGGACGGCCCCGGCGCACTCCTGACGAACCCCGCGGTGCTGTCGGGTCTCGGCGGGCTGATGACCCAGCTCGCCCAGCAGGCCGAAGCCAACGACCTCAAAGCGCTCCTGGTCCGGATGGACGAGAAGCTCGACGACGTCCGTCGGGCCCAGCGCGACGCGGTGCTCGCCAAGCTGCACGGCGCTGCTGCGACGATCGAGGAAGCGATGATCCTGCGCGAGCGAGGCGGCGATCCGGAGACCCTGTGGTCGAAGGTCAGCGCGACGAGCGAGACGGTGCACGAGGTGCAAAGCGCGGCGCTCCTCGCGCTCGGTGCTCTCGCCGAGAAGGTCGAGGGCAAGCGCAAGACCGGGGAGTTGAAGAAGACGACGCAGGAGATCGAGCAGCAGGTCGCGGTCCAGCTCGCGATCCTCGGACGCTGCTTCGAACTCCAAGACCAGTTCGCGATCGTTGAGCTCGACTACGTACTCGCGACGGCCCCGCAGCACCTGGACGGCCACCGTCTGGGGCTGGCGGAAACCCGCCGTCAGCGCCGGGAAGCGGTACTCGAGCGGACGACGAGCTTGATGAAGCAGTTGGATGCCACCGGAGGAATCGTCAACGAGAGCATCCTGCTCCATGTGAGGGCCGCACGCGCGGTCGTCGACAACCTCAACACCACCGCAGCCGCGATCGAGGAGTTCCACGAACCGCTGGGCATCGAATCCGGCCGGGAAGAGCTCGACGTCGTCCCCTGGAGTGAGGCCATCCGCGACCCGCAGCAGTTGAAACGCGCCGGCGCTGAGGCAGGGAAGGCGGCTGTGGTCACGGGCGCCGTTGTGGGGATCGGCCTCAGAGCGGTGGGCGCAAGGAACGGTTCGACCGGAAAGGCGTGAGCACAGGGGGCAGCGCTTCTGCCGTCTCCAACGGCCGCGGTCGACTGCGGCGGAATGTCGCACCCCAAGGGCCAAGCCCTTCCCGCGCCAGTCCGGGTCTACGGGAAGCGGCTGCTCCAGTCCCGTAGCATCGGTGCGAGCGAGCGGCGTCGGTCGCAGACAGGGGTCCCGATGCAAGCTGTCATCCAGGACAGGTACGGCCATCCGGACGTCCTCCGGTTGGGCGAGCTCCCGGAGCCCGTCCCCGCCGACAACGAGGTTCTGCTGCGAGTGCGTGCGGTCTCCTTGAACGGCTCGGACCGTGAGAACCTGGCGGGACGTCCCGCGTACGCGCGGTGGTCCAACGGCCTGCGCCGACCGCGGCACCCTGTGCCCGGATCCGACGTCGCAGGCGTCGTCGCCGCGGTCGGCAGCGCGGTCACGGAGTACGCCGTGGGGGACGAGCTGTTCGGCGAGCTGGCCGGATACCGTGGCGGACTTGCCGACCTCGTCTGCACGCGACCCAAGCTGTTGGCCCACAAGCCCGACTGGCTGTCGTTCGCGGAGGCCTCGACGATCCCGCAGGCGGGCGGCATCGCGCGCAGGGCGACCGCCGATGTCCGGCCGGGAGATCGGGTTCTGGTCAACGGCGCGGGCGGCGCCGGCGGTGTGTTCGTTGTCGCAATGGCCAAGCATGCCGGGGCCGAGGTAACGGCGGTCGACAGAGCCGACAAGGGCGACTTCCTGCGTGAGGTCGGGGCCGACCGCACGATCGACTTCGCCACCGAGGACTGGGCCGACGAGCGCGACAGCTTCGACCTGATCGTGGATCTCGTGGCCCGTCGCTCGCCGTTCCGCGTGCACCGCGCCCTGCGGAGCGGCGGGAGGTACGCGATGGTGGGCGGCCTCGCCAGGGTCCTGCTGGGCACCGCGGTCGCCGGCCCGCTGGTGGGACGTGCCACCGGTAAGAGAGTCGGCGTGCTGGTCGTCCCCCAGTCGCGAGCCGAGCTCGAGGCGGTGACCGCCCTCGTCGCCCAGGGCGCCGTCACGCCGAGGATCGACCACGTGTACCCACTCCGCGATGCCACCGCAGCATTCGCCCGACTCGCCGCCGGCGAAAGCCAAGGCAAGCTCGTGCTCGAAGTGTCCGACGGCTGACAGCCGGTGACGCGTCCTCCCCGCCCCACGTCGAGGCGGGGTCCGAACTCGGATTCGGATGGGACGGGGAGCGTGCCGGTGCGGGATCCAGCCGGAGCGCGTTCCGCGTGAAGATCGGCCGGCACTGCGTGTTCTGGGCGGCAGGGGTGCAAACGGCCCCATGGCAGTCGCCAAAGGCACTGCCCTCCTCACGGCGGAGGGACGCACCACGCCCAGACACGGACCGTGATGGCAGTAGATCGACGTGCGGGAGAACATCATCTCCATCGACAACACGATCGAGGAGGGCACGCCGTTGGTGGTGTTCGAGCCGAACCAGCGCTCGCAAGGGGATGAGTCGGACGCGGCGGTAAGACGCACGGCGAGGCGCTAGCGTTGGCCACGGTGGGAGCGTTGTGCTACACCGCGTCGATGATCTCGCCGTTGCGGGGCAGGCGGCCGCCGAAGGTGATGGGCACAGCGGAGGCGTGTAGCACGTCCAAGCGGTCGATGGCCTGTAGGTGGACATGCGGTTCGGTGCTGTTGCCTGAGTTGCCGCAACGCCCCAGCGTCTCGCCCACCCGAAGGCTTTGACCAACCTGCACCTGGGCGCTGCCGCGCTGTAGGTGGCACACCGCGACCACCGGGCCGTCATGCGTTTCGATGAGCACGTGGTTGCCGGCCAACGCCACCCAACCCGCGGCTGCCCGGCGGTGCTGGGTGAGGGCATAGCCAACCGACGGGAGCCCACGGAAGGCCTGGTGATCAGGTGCCGTGTGATGCACGCCGACAACGACGCCTTGGACAGGCGCGAGGATGCGGCGCCCGAAGCCAGGAAAGCGCTCCGCGGGTTCGGGGCGCAGAAGCGACCCGAACGTGATCGGTGCCGTGCGCCCTGCCTCGTCGACTGGGACGAAGTCGATCGCGAAGCCCGTGGCGAACAGGGCGGTGCCGTGACTGGGCACTCGATTCGCGGGACTGTTCTGGGTCAGCCAGCGGCCCTCGAAGGGGTATGCCAGTTCAATGGTCGACGACATTCGGCTCACACCACTCTCCGCGCCATGACGATCTCATTCTCGATCCCATTCTGCTGCTGACCAGTCAGCCGGCACGGGTGCCTGTGTCGCCGCATGAATAGTCGACTGGCGGCGGTGTGACGCACCGAGGGGACCAGGGACCGCGGGTGCATGTCCGTGACCGCCTGGCATCCTTCACAGCTACAGGTGTTGTCAGATCAGAGAACACTTTCTAGAATCGAGCCGTGATGGATCAGGATGCGCAGGCGGTCATCGACCGTCTCAATGACGCTCTCAGGAAGAGCGGGCTGTCGCTTAGGCAGTTCGCGCACGCCTTGGGCACCTCGCCGTCCCGGTTCTCCGCCTACCGCTCCGGGCAGACCGCACCGTCGGCGTCCTTCATGCTGCGTGCCGAGCGGATCGCAGACGCGCTGTGTCGGGCGCGACGCGACGGCATCCCTACCTCGATCGACGCCTTCGACTCTCTTCGCAGGGCAGTCAAGCGTGGCGATGAGGATTGGACCTACGCACTCACGCTCGAGCTTCGTGACCGGCTTCGCGACATCTTGCGTCGTCACAGGGATCTTGCCGGGGCCTGGGAGGCACAACCCCCCGCCATCGAAAGCCGCTGGAGGGCGCTGGCAGCGGCGTTCGTCAGCCACGAGTTCGACGAGGCTGGCCTTCGGCCGCCGCGCTGGACCGATTCGGCACGTCTGAACACCGAGTGGGTGCTGGACACCCCGCGCCTGACCGGCGCCGAGATCAAAGCTCAGACGCCTGCGTGGCTTGCTGATCGCAACATCTATATCGCCGAGAAGGACCTGGTCACCGCGTGAGGGCGGGGCCACGGGCACCCCTCGAACTCGATGCGCCCAGATGCGGGGGCTCCTCGACGAGCTCGACGAACGGTTGTGCGCGCGTGGGATCGCGGCAGTGTCTACCTCGTCGGCGGCGCCGCCATGGCGCTCGGGTACGGCCGCGAAGGTCTGACTCTCGACATCGACGCTGTTGTCAGCCACCAGGCGGGAACCGAAGAAGCTCGCGCGATGGCCGCCAAGCACGGACTTCCCGAAGAGTGGTTGAACAGCAACGCCGCCGGGTGGGTTCCGCCTCAGCCGGCCTGGGCTCGAGTCCGCCCGACCAGACCCGGACTGACCGTGCACGTCGCGCCGGCCGAACATGTCTTGGCGATGAAGTTGGTCGCCTCCCGCCGCAAGGACCGGCCCGACATCCGGCTGCTGATCCAGCACACCGGCATGGCCGAGGCGAGTGCGGAGGACTATGCGGACCTGCTGCAGAAGGTCTACCCGGGCGAGGGGATGTTGGCGCAGATGCTGGGTGTACCCGGCGCTGGTGAGGAGGCGACGCGCAGTGAGGCGCTGCTGATTGGTCATTGGGCCCACGACTTCGCCGAATCCCTGCGCAAAGGTGAAGCCTCACAAGGCCCGCAGCTCCGCTGATCTGGTAGGAGCTCGGTCAGCGGTAAGACACGGCCGCCGTCGCGGCGAAGTGGGGCAGGTCACGCGGAGCGTTCTCGGTCGAGTCGTTGCAGGATCCAAGACTCGACAAGCGCTGATGCGGGTAGTGCCGGCGTTCCGCAGTTGTGGTGTCGGGTGCGGGCACGGGATGACGGGTTGACCTGCGGGAACGCGTGTTTGGCCGGTGATAGGTTGTCGCCCGTGCCCCACTTGTTTGTCAACCGACCGAGAAGGCACGCCCTGGGCAGCCCGCACCCGGGTGGGCGCGACAACCTCACGTGGGAGACCATCAACACCACTGTCTACCTCGCCGGTGGGGTGATGTTCGTCTGGGGCAGCGTGCTGTTCTTCCCGGAGCCCGAGAGCGTGTCCGACCGCGGGGCCTGGGTCTTCTTCTTCGCATCCCTGATGTACATAGCGGTCACGGCCCATGACCTGCTCGAAGTGGTCCGCCACCGGGCCACGCTCCAGCGCAAACTCACCATCTGGGACCGGTACGAGGCATGGGCCGCGCTCAGCTACCTGGTGGGCAGCGTGCTGTTCGCCGCTGGCAGCGTCTTCTTCCTGAATGCAGTCGGGTGGTACGCGGCCGGCTCCTGGACCTTCATCATCGGCGGCCTGCTGTTCGTCTTCGGGGCGGTGATCAACGTTCTCGAGGTTATCCGGGCAGCGAACATGCGGACCCTCCAACTTATGAACCTCACGGCCATCACCTTCGTGACGGGGTCGATGCTGTTCGTGGTCGCATCCATCCCGTACCTGTTCACTCTGCAGAGCGCCGCCGATCAACGCACTGTCGATGCCTTCCTCGCAGGTCAGTACGTCATCGGCAGCGTCCTGTTCCTGCTCGGCGGTTTGTTCAACTACCGCCGCGCCCGCATCGTCGCCCTGCGCGAGGGCGGGGGGCAACCGGCGGTGCCAGCCAGCGACGGGGGGAACTGAGCGCCGATACTGGCCGCATGCAGCCCGACTTGGTGGCCCGGGCGCTGGAATCGTTCGACCTCGGCGAGTAGGAACTCTCGATCGCCTGCGGTCCCCAGGGGCCGCACGGGGCCAGGGTGGCGGTTGACCGCTGGACGTCTGGCCTATCACGGTCTTCTCCGGAATCCACGCAGAGATCGCCAGGGTGGGAATGAGCACCCCGGACCGGTTGAACGTAAAGCCCCCTCTGGCCCGCAACTCCTCCCTCGCGAGCGTCGGACACCCGATCCGGCAGTCTTCAGGGCGCGGCTATGTCGTGCACGAGCTCCCGATGCGCGGCGATCGCTGGCGTGTCGCGACACTCTACCGTGGAGGGCCTTCCACCTGCGTCTATGTGGGCGGAAGGACGCGTCAGTTCGTCGGAAGATGACCTGTCGGCGCTGAAGCGAAACCTACCGGTCAGTCGCTGACGGCGTGACGGAGCCTGCGCAGCATCCGGGCGTCGCCGAAGCCGACCTCGCGGGCGGCGGACTCGTGGGTCCAGCCCTGCTCGACCAGGTGGGCGGCCCGCTCGACGCGCAGCTCCTGCTGGTACCGCAGCGGCGTCGTCCCGGTGGCCTCCTTGAAGGAGCGGGTCAGGGTTCGCTCGCTGACCCCGACGGACGAGGCGAGCTCCCCGAGGGGCAGGGCCCTCCGGAACTCGGCGTCGATCACGTCCTGCGCGCGGTGCACGACGTCGGCGAGGTGGTCGCGGTGGCGGAGCATCGCGCTCGCCTGGGTGGCCGACCCGTTGCGGCGCGCGTAGACCACCATCGTCCGGGCCACGCGGGCGGCGACGGCGGGCCGGTGGTCGAGGGCCACCAGGTGCAGGGCGAGGTCGATGCCGCTGGCGATGCCGGCTGAGGTGTAGACGCGGTCGTCGCCGACGTACAGCACGTCCTCGACGACGTGGACCCGCGGGTGGTGCCGCGCGAGGTCTCCCTGCACGTCGTGGTGGGTGGTGGCCCGCCTTCCGTCGAGCAGTCCCGCTCGGGCCAGGGCGAACGCTCCCGCGCACACGCTCACCACGCGGCCGCCGCGCTCGTGGTGGTCGGCGATGCGCCCGAGCATGTCCCGTGACAGCGGCATCGGCGGTGGCCCGTCGCCGATGCGCCAGCCCGGCACGACGACGAGGTCGTCGGCGCCCAGGTCGGGCCACTGGCGGGCTGCGTGCAGCGGGACGCCCTGGTGGGTCGCCACGGTCTCCTCGTCGCCCACGTAGGCCAGCGAGTACGGCGCGCCGTGGTCGCTCGCCGAGGAGAAGACCTGCGCCGGACCGGCGAGGTCGAGCAGGTGGAGGCCGGGGGCGAGGACGAAGACGACGGTGCGGGCCCGTCCCGGGCCGGACCCGCTCACGTGAGGATGTTCCTGTTCATGATCCGGTCAGGATGCCAGCACCTGCTCCACCGTGACCACCTCGGCGAACCGCCCCTGGAGTGCGCTTGCCGTGCGCTCCATGACCTCGGCCGTCGTGAGGGTCCCGCTGCCGTCCCACTTGGCGAGCGGCTGGGTGGCGGTCGCGTCGAGGACGAACCGCACGTCGTACCCGAGGTCGCTGGCCACGCGGGCGGTGGTCTCGCAGCACTGCTCGGTGCGGATGCCGGTGACCACGACCTCCGTGACGGCGCGGCTGGTCAGGTGCTGCGCGAGGTTCGTGGTGGTGAAGGCGTTGTGGCTGGTCTTGCGTACGACGTGCTCGCCGGGACCCGGCTCGAGGCCAGGAAGCAGCCGGACGAAGCCGAGCTCGGGGTCGAAGACGCCGCCGGACCCTGGCTCCTCGTGGAGCACCCAGATCACCTCGTCGCCACGCTCACGCGCTTGGGCGACGAGCTTCTCGATGCGCTGGCCGATGTCAGGGGTGGAGATGTCGGACCAGGTGGGGAGCTCGCGGAAGGACTCTTGGACGTCGATGACGAGGAGTGCTGTTCTCATGTGTCCAGACTGCGGCCTGCGCTGCCTTCGGTCCAGACTCCTTCCGGACACGGAGCGGAACGATCCGGTCACGGAGTCGAGTCAGTTCCAGGCGCCGTAGACGTGTACGTGGAGGCGCTTGTCCGCGGTGAGCCGCCACAGCTGGCGGGCGTCCTCGGTCCAGAAGTTCACGCAGCCGTGGCTGTGCCCGACGTAGGGGTCCATCATCAGTCGCGACCCGTGCAGCGCCTGCCCGCCGTCGAAGAACTGCGAGTAGGGCATCGGCGCGTCGTCGAACCTGCTGCTGACGTGGTCGATGTCGCGGTAGTAGACGACGTGGCTCCCGGTCCGGGTGGGCGTGGAGGAGCTGCCGCCACGGACCAGCCAGGAGTTGAGGAGGGTGCCGCGGTGGTACAGGTTCACCTGGTGCCGCCACCGGTCGTAGCAGGCGTGCCAGCCGGCGCCCTTGCACGCCGCCGGGACCACGCCCCGTCCGCGCACACTCTGGCGTATCAGCTTCCGCCACATCTTCGCGCCCACCACGCCGTTGGCCCCGAGGTGGTTGCGCTTCTTGAACCGCAGCACGGCCCGCTTGGTGATCGGCCCGTAGTACCCGGTCGGAGTGACGTTGAAGAGGCCGACCCGCTGGAGTCGGCGCTGCAGCTCGTAGACGTGCGCGATCTCGTACGGACTGGCGTCCACCGCCCCCGGGCGCACGACCTCGCGGGAGAAGGGGGCGGTGAGTGAGCCTGCAGCGGCTAGGTGAGCCGCGCTCGACGAGGCCGTCGACGCCTGTCCGGTGCCCGCCGGGCCGAGCGTCACCAGGAGGGCCGCGACGAGAAGCGCTCCGCTCCAGCGGAAAGCACGCCGACGGGCGCGTGCCCGGACCCGTCCCCGCTTTCTCCGGCGAGACTGTTCGGTGGCCATGGCAGTCCTGGCGGTCATGGCCGCCTCCCCTCGACAAGGCGCCCCCAGCGGTGCCGACTTCCAGTGTCGCCGTCGTACCGACCGGCCGCCCAGAGCCCAACGTCACCGGTCCAGCGCACAGCAGGGTCAGTCACCCGGTGCTCCACTCGGGGGATGGTCCCGGCGTCGGTCCGGGGGCGATGACATCCGTCAGCCGGACACGGGACCAGTGGCACTACGACGCCCGGTGATCGGCGCACGACGATGTGGATCATGAACACACGAGCAGGCGAGGTCGTCGTCGGCTACGACGGCTCCGCGGACAGCGAGCTGGCCCTCGACTGGGCAGACGCGCTCGCCGCCGGGCAGGGCAGGGCCCTGCGGGTCCTCATCTCCGAGGTCGACGCGACCCAGGTGCTCGAGGCCACCAGCGACTGGCACGCCGCGAAGATGGCCCAGCTCGAGTCGGACGCGCGGGACCGCCTGGCCGGAGCCCGGTCCCGCGAGGTCGAGCTCGAGCTCTCGCCCCTGCCGGCCACCCAGGCGTTGGTCGACGCCTCGGCCAAGGCCTCCGCGGTGGTGGTCGGCGCCCGCGGTCACAGCGTCCTCAGCGGGGTGGTGCTGGGCTCGGTGAGCCAGCACGTCAGCCGGCACGCGTCCTGCCCGGTCGTGGTCGCCCGTCCGCCGCACCAGCCCGAGACGGACCGCGTCGTGGTCGGCGTGGACGGCTCCACGGGCAGCCGCAAGGCGCTCGAGCTCGCCTTCGACCATGCCAGCCGCACGAACGCGCAGCTCACCGCGATCCACGCCTGGCGGAACACCGGTTACGGTCACGGCGGAGAAGGTCTGGTGGAGGAGATCCGTTCGGCCGAGCGGATCCTGTCCGAGGCGCTGGCCGGGTTCGCCGACCAGTACCCCGACGTGAAGGTCACCACCGAGGCGATCCCTGTCGCGCCCCACCGCGCCCTCGCCGACGCGGCCCGGTCCGCGGCACTCGTCGTCGTCGGGTCCCGGGGGCTCGGCGCCTTCGCCGGACTGCTGCTCGGCTCGGTCAGCCAGTCGGTCCTGCACCACGCCGCGTGCACGGTGGCCGTCGTACGGTGAGGGTCATGCGGGCCTGGGAGACCTCCGGCGACGGGACGTTGCACCCGGCCGAGCGCCCAGTGCCCACGCCCGGCCCGGGCGAGGTCCTCGTCGCCGTGTCGGTCTGCGGGGTGTGCCGGACCGACCTGCACGTCCGCGACGGCGAGCTTGCGCCGCACCGCGTCCCCGTCGTCCCCGGCCACGAGGTCGTGGGGACCGTCGCCGGCGTCGGTCCCGGCGTGGCCCGCTTCGCGGAGGGTGACCGGGTCGGGGTCGCCTGGCTGCGCCACACCTGCGGCGAGTGCGCCTGGTGCCGCCGTGGGGAGGAGAACCTCTGCCCCGAGTCCCGCTACACAGGCTGGGACGAGGACGGCGGCTACGCGGAGTACGTGCTCGTTCCCGCAGCCTTCGCGTACGACGTACCCGCGGACCTGCCCGACGAGCAGGCCGCCCCGCTGCTGTGCGCCGGCATCATCGGCTACCGGGCGCTGCGACGGGCCAACCTCCCGCCCGGAGGGCGGCTCGGCATCTACGGCTTCGGGGCCAGCGCCCACATCACCGCCCAGATCGCCCTCGCGCAAGGCGCCGAGCTGCACGTCCTGACCCGCGACCCCGCCGCCCGGGAGCTCGCCCTGAGCCTCGGCGCGGCCAGCGCGGGTGCGGCCTACGACGAGCCGCCGGTCCTGCTGGACTCCGCGATCTGCTTCGCGCCCGTCGGCGACCTCGTGCCTCCCGCGCTCGAGGCCCTCGACAGGGGCGGCACCCTCTCCGTCGCGGGCATCCACCTCTCCGACGTACCGGGGCTCGAGTACCAGCGGCACCTCTTCCGCGAGCGCACCCTGACCAGCGTCACCTCCAACACGCGCGCCGACGGCGAGGAGCTCCTCCGGCTCGCTCCGCGGCTGGGGGTGACCGCGACCGTCACGCCGTACGACCTCGACCGGGCCGACGTGGCGCTCGACGACCTCGCAGCCGACCGCGTGCATGGCGCGGCGGTGCTGCGGATCGGGGACCTTCGCCCCTGACGGGCCTGCCCGCCCCGTGCCGCAATGGAAGACATGGAGACCACGAAGACCTGGCACGTCGACATCTACCTCGGTGAGCACGAAGGGCAGACCCACGCGGAGGCCCGCCTCCGTTCCGGCGAGGACGTCACCCTCACCGGCACCGGCACCGCCCGGCTGAACCCCAGCGACCGCGACGTCCCGGAGATCGGCGACGAGCTCGCGACCGCGCGAGCCCTCTCCGACCTGGCCCACCGGCTGCTGCACGCCGCGGCCGAGGACATCGAGGACATCACCCACGAGAAGGCCCGTCTGCGGAGCTGACGCGGGCGGACCTCACCGCCCGGCCGCCGCGCCTCGGGTGCCCGGCCCGCGGCGGTCGTGGTCATCGCGGACCGGTTCAGGCAGGAGGCTCCGGGCTGCCGGCCGGGGCGTCGGCCGATCGGATCGTCGCGTCGGGCCCAGGGAAGACGAGCGCCTCGTGGCCCGTGTCGGACCAGCGGACCAGGTACGGCGGTGTCCCTTCCTTGCCGCGGACCTCGAGGATCTCCGCGTCCCGCTCGTGGTCTGCGACGTGGGTCCCGCTCACGTGGAGGTGGTCACCGACTGATGCGTGCACGGCCCCCTCCTCACTCGCTGCGCTGGATCGGGATGCGCACGCTCGGTGCCTCCACGGACGCGACCGGTACCCGGACCTCGAGGACGCCGTCGGTGTAGGACGCCGTGACCTTGTCCGGGTCCACGCCCCGCGGCAGCCCAAGAGTCCGCCGGAACGAGCCGTAGTGGAACTCGCGGCGGTTCTTCTCCTTGGTCTCCTCGCGACGCTCGCCGCGGATGACGAGCACGTCGTTCTCGACGCTGACCTCGACGTCCTTCTCGGGGTCGATGCCGGGAATCTCGGCGCGTACGACGTACGAGTCGTCGTCGATGAAGTCCTCGACGCGGACGTACGGCGCCAGGCCGACGCCGTGGAGGTTCAGGGGCGAGTTGGACTCCAGCCAGTCGAGCATCTCGGCCATCGGGCTCGAGGTCTTCTTGGCAAGGGTGGCCATGGTGGATCTCTCCCTTCGCGCATGGTGGTGTGTCTTCCAGACTCCCCCTGCGGTGCGGTGCCCTGAAGGGACGAAGGTCCCCAGGCCCGACGGCGTTCGGGCGGTGCCGGTCCGGTCCAGGATTGCGATCGTGGGATCGGGGCAAGATGCCCGTGTTTGTTCTCCCCTGCCGCGGGCACCACCGGATCGTCCGCCCGAACGATCTCCGAGGGACCCCGCCCATGCCCGACCCGCACCTCGACCAGAGCATGTGGGGCTACCAGCAGCAGTTCCGCATCTCGCTCGACGGCGCCACCGACCGGGCGCTCGACCAGATCGGGGCGATCCTGTGGCCCGAGGCCTACGTCGTCGGCTTCGCCGAGGGGTCGGAGGACACCGGACGCCTCGCCCTCGAGGCTCGTGACGGTCTCGACCCGGCCTTCACCGCCGACGACTTCGCCGAGGTCGCCCTCGACGCGAAGCGGCGCTACGAGGAGTCGCCGGTCCACCAGCAGGAGTTCGCCACGGACGAGATGCGGCGCGCACGGCACGAGTTCCACCGCGACGCAGCCCGCGCGGCCGCCGTCGAGGACGCCATGGGGCGTGCCACGGCGGGCCAGGGACGGACCTTCTTCGTCGGCCAGTCCGCCACGGTCGGGGACTACCAGGTGCACCCCGTGATCTCGGTGGACACCGACGCGCTCGACGCCCTGCCCCGCCTCGAGGCGACGGAGGTCGGGGACGTCCCCCTCACGGTCTCGCTGTCGCACGGCATCGTCCGCGAGCTCCTCCGCACCGCCACCCACGCGCTCCTCGCGGCCAAGCCGCCGCGCTCCATCTCGCCCATCGAGGACGACGTACCGACCGACGCCGTCCGCCGCTCGGCCAACCACCTCGTCTTCTCCACGGCCGTGATCGCCGGCGAGACGCTGGCCAAGGGCCTCTTCGACTCCTTCGAGGCGCTGGCCTCCACCGCCTACGAGGGAAGGGCCGGCTCCGGCACCGTCATCCTCGCCACCGACGGCCACCCGCACGTGGACGTCGCGATCCGGCTCCGCGCCCCGATCTCGGTGCGCGAGCGGCTCCAGTTCCGCAAGCTCCTCGAGATCAGCGACCACCGGCTCGGCCTGCTGATCGACGGCACCACCATCTACGGTCTCGGTGCCATCTCCGAGGAGTACGACGGCAGCACCGAGGACCTCTTCCGCTTCTCCATCGTCGAGCAGGGCGTGTGGATGATGTCCCACCACAACGAGCACCTGCTCCGTGTCGCCAACGGCCACCCGCAGCTGCCCCGGCCGCGGATGTCGCCCTCGCTGTTCGTGGACTCGATGCGGCGCGTCTTCGCCGACATCGACGACGCCGACATCCGCGCGATCTGGAGGCTCGCCCAGACCGCGGTCAGCGAGGGCAAGGGCACGATGCTCGTGGTCACCACCGCCGCGGCCCAGGAGGCCCAGCGCCTCGCGCCGCAGGCCCTCGCCATCGATCCGCAGATGATCGGCAGCCGGATGCTCCGCTCCCTGACCCGGATCGACGGCGCGGTCCTGCTGACACCGGACGGCACCTGCCACGCCGTCGGCGTCATCCTCGACGGGATCGCGACCGGCGTCGGCGACCCGGGACGAGGGGCGCGCTACAACTCCGCGGTCCGCTACACCGCCGCGTCCTCCGCGCCCTGCCTGATCGTGATCGTCAGCGACGACGGGATGATCGACGTACACCCCGAGCTCGCGCCGCGGGTCCGCCCCGAGGACGTCGAGCAGGCGCTGTTCGACCTCGAGACGATCGGTGCCTCCGGCGACGTGAACCTCGAGAGCTTCTACGCCGCCCGCGAGCGGCTGCGCCTCTTCGCGTTCTACCTGTCCGCGAGCCAGTGCGCCCGCGCGAACGACGTGGTGGCCAGGGTCGAGGAACAGCGCTACGCCAAGACGGGCATGCACCTCGCCGTCGTACCGTTCACCCCCGACCCGCGGATGAACGACTCCTTCTTCTCCTCCTGAGCGGGCCCTGAAGGGGGAGGTTCCGACAGGGAAGTGCGGGGTCCATGGGGAAGGCGGGAGCCGCGAGGTCAGCGGAACGCCGAGGCGTGCATCTCCCACACCAGGATCTCCGCGCCCTCGCCCGTGGCGGTGACCCGGTTCCCGCCGGTGGCCGTGAACCGTACGGCGTCGCCCTCCTCGAGCGGCCCCGCACCCTCGAGGTCCACGGTGCCGCGGGGGACGAACAGGTGCACGTACGGCGCGTCCGGCAGGGCGACGCTCGCCCCGGGACCTAGGCGGGCAGCGTGCAGGGCGGCGTTCCGGTTCCTGATCCGGATCGCGGCCTGGCCGTCGTGCGCGGGCATCCCCGAGGCGACCGGGACCAGCCCGCCGCGCATGAGCTCGTCGTCGATCTCGAGCTGCTCGTAGCCGGGGGTGGTCCCGGGCTCGTCCGGCAGCACCCACATCTGCACGAAGTGCACCGGCTCGTCGTGCTCGCCCTGCTCCGGCGCGAGCCGCCAGGCGTCGTTCTTCTCCGAGTGCAGGATGCCCGTGCCGGCGCTCATCCGCTGGGCCAGGCCCGGGTAGATGATCCCCGCGTGCCCCGTGGAGTCCTGGTGCACCAGGCTGCCGCGCATCACCCAGGTCACGATCTCCATGTCGCGGTGCGGGTGGGTCTCGAAGCCGGTCCCGGCCCGGACGACGTCGTCGTTGTTGACCAGGAGCAGGCCGTGGCCGACGTTGCGAGGGTCGTAGTGGTCGCCGAAGGAGAACGAGTGCTTCGAGTCGAGCCACCCGATCTCGGTCGTGAACCGGTCGGCCGAGCGTCGTACGTCGATCCCGGGGGTCTGCAGCGTGCTCATGCCGTGGCCAACCACTCAGGCGTCGTCGGTGTTCCGGCCGTAGCGGAACGGCTTGACCAGGCGTCCTGCCTCCGAGTCGGAGACGAGCTGGGCCATCCGGCGGTCGCGGGTCTCCTGCTGCTTGCCCGACATCACCCAGCGCCGGACCGACCTCTGGTAGGTCGCCGAGCGCGACTCGAACCACTCCTGGGCGGCCGGTGACGCGGCGAGCTGCGCGACGTACTCGGGGGCGAGGTCGACGTCGTCCGTGGTCCGGTACCCGTAGCTGCCGCGGGTGTCCGTGCGGCCTGCCTCGTGGGCGGCCCGGCCGGCCTCGGTCATCAGCCCCCGCTGCTCGAGGTCGGCGACCTTCTCGACGTTCACCCGGCTCCAGTTGCTCCCCTTCTTGCGGGGCGTGAACCGGATCCGGTGGCTCCGGTCGTCGATCCGGTTGAGGACGCCGTCGATCCAGCCGAAGCAGAGTGCGTGCTCGACCGCCTCGTCGTACGTGAGCCCGGCGTGGCCGGTGTGCTTCTTCCAGAAGCCGAGCCACAGCTCGGTCTCGGTGCCGTGGTGCTCCTCCAGCCAGTCGCGCCATGCCTCGGAGCCCTCGAAGAAGGTCGCGCCGTCGGTCTCGGTCATGGACAGAACCTGCCGCCCGGGGCCGATCCCGGTCAAGGTTTCGCGGCACTTCTGCCGAGTCGGCGCGGTTTCGGGCGGCGCTTCTGCCGAGTCGGCGCGGTTTCGGGCGGCGCTTCTGCCGACTCGGCCGGGTCGCCCGGGCTCTCGCGCCGACTCGGCGGAGCGTGCCACGCTGACAGGATGGAGCAGACGAGGCGGTACCCGCACCTGCCGGAGGGCTTCTGGTTCGGGGCGAGCACGGCGGCGTACCAGATCGAGGGCGCCGTGGACGAGGACGGGCGCGGTCGCAGCGTGTGGGACACGTTCTGCGACGAGCCCGGGCGGATCGTCGACGGAAGCAGCGGGGCGGTGGCGTGCGACCACTACCACCGGTACGCCGAGGACGTCGCGCTGATGAAGGGGCTCGGCCTCGACGGGTACCGGTTCTCGATCGCCTGGCCGCGGGTCCAGCCCGACGGCCGGGGCGCCGCCAACGCTCGAGGGCTCGCGTTCTACGACCGGCTGGTCGACGAGCTGCTCGGGGCGGGGATCGCGCCGATGGCGACGCTGTTCCACTGGGACCTTCCGCAGGCGCTCGAGGCCGACGGCGGCTGGCTGAACCGGGAGACGTCGGAGAGGTTCGCCGACTACGCCGCCCTCGTGGGGGACCGGCTCGGCGACCGGGTGGCGCACTGGATCCCTGTCAACGAGCCCAACGTGGTCACCATGCTCGGCTACGCGCTCGGCCTGCACGCGCCGGGCAAGCGGCTGATGTTCGCCGCTCTGCCTGCGGCCCACCACCTTCTCCTCGGGCACGGCCTGGCCGCGGCGGCCCTGCGGTCCACGGGCGCGAGCAGCATCGGCACGGCCAACAACCACACGCCGGTGGTGGCGGCCACGGACAGCCCCGAGGACAAGGAGGCCGCGGCCGGGTACGCCGCGCTGTGGAACCGGCTCTTCTCCGACCCGATGCTCCGGGGGACCTACCCCGAGGGGTTCGCGGAGCTGATGCCCGGACCGGCCGAGGACGACCTGCCCGCGATCGCCGCACCGCTCGACTTCTACGGCGTGAACTACTACAACCCGACCCGGATCGCCGGCACCTCCACGCCGGTGCCGGAGGACAGCCCGATCGCCGGGGAGGCCCTGCCGTTCGTGATGCTCCCGGTCGAGGGGTACCCGCTGACGGACTTCGGCTGGCCGGTCGTGCCCGAGGGCCTGCGCGACCTGCTGGTCACGATGCACGACGAGTACGGCGACAAGCTCCCGCCGGTCGTGGTCACCGAGAACGGCTGCGCCTACGACGACGCGCCCGACGCCACGGGACGGGTCGCGGACGAGCGCCGGATCGACTACCTCGACGGCCACCTGAACGCCGTGGGCGAGGCGATCGCGGCGGGCGTGGACGTGCGCGGGTACTTCACCTGGAGCCTGGTGGACAACTTCGAGTGGGCGGAGGGGTACACCAAGCGTTTCGGGCTCGTCCACGTCGACTACGACACCCAGCTGCGCACCCCCAAGGACTCCTACGGGTGGTACGCCCGCACGATCGCCGAGAACCGGCGGTGACGAACGCCCCGCCGCGCGGCACCGCGACGTCGCGGCGGGTGCGGGTCGTCAGCATGCTCGTCTACGCGGCTGCGCTGGGCACGTGGAGCGTCTACGTCGGGCTGCCGAAGCAGACACTGACCGGCTTCCTGTGGATCTGGCTGGCCGCCATCGCCTGGAACGTGCGGGCCCCGTGGCGCTCACACCTGGCGTTCCCGCGGGACTGGTGGCCGGTCCTGGCGGTGATGACGCTCTACCTGTACAGCCGCGGCATGGCCGACGAGCTCGGGGCCACCGTGCACGTGATCGAACCGATCCGCGCCGACCGGGCGCTCTTCGGCGGGTGGCTGCCGACGGAGTACCTCCAGGCACACCTGTGCGGTCTCCCGTGCGACCGCACCAGCGCTCCGCAGTGGTACGACGTGGCGCTCACGACGGTCTACTACTCGTTCTTCTTCCTGCCGTTCGTGGTCGCGGCGGTCCTGTGGGTCCGTGACCGGGCCGGCTGGGTCGCGTACATGCGCCGCTACCTCGGGCTCAACCTCGTGGCCCTGGTCGTCTACGTGACCTATCCGATGGCGCCGCCGTGGATGGCGGAGGAGAACGGCTTCATCTCCTCGAACGTCGACCGGATCACCAGTCGCGGCTGGTGGGACCTCGGCGAGGTCGGCATCCACCAGCAGGTGTCGGCCCTCAGCAACCAGGTGGCGGCGATGCCGTCGCTGCACGCCGCCGTGGCGATTTTCGTCGCCGTCTACGGAATCGGTCGGCTGCGCGGTCCTTGGCGGTGGCTGCTCCTGCTGTACCCGGTCCTCATGGGGCTGGCCCTCGTCTACTTCGCCGAGCACTACGTGGTCGACGTCCTCGCAGGAGGTGTCCTCACCGGAGCCGTTCTCCTGGGGAGCGCGGAGTGGGAGCGTCGCCGGGCCCGGGTCCCGAGCACAGCCTCCCCGTGATCGGCCCCGTGACCAGCCCCGGAGCCGTGCCCGGCAGCCCGGCCGGCGCGCCGCGGCGTACGCGTGCGGTTGACCGACTCGGGCACTCTGGATCCCAGAGCGGCGACCGGGCGGTCCGGCGCCGGAACGACAGCGAGGTGCCTCATGCCCCTGACCGTCCTCGTCACCGGCGCGACCGGGTTCGTCGGCTCGAAGCTCACGCCCGCCCTGCTCGAGGAGGGGCACACGGTCCGGGCGATGACCCGGCGTCCCGACGACTACGAAGGTGCCGGCGAGCCCGTCGCAGGTGACGTCGCGGACCCCCGGAGCCTGGAGAAGGCGCTGGACGGGGTGGACGCCGCGTACTACCTGGTGCACTCGCTCGACGCCAAGGACTTCGTGCGCAAGGACGCCGACGCCGCCCGGGCGTTCGGGGAGGCCGCCGCCCAGGCCGGTGTGCGGCAGATCGTCTACCTCGGCGGACTCGGCGAGGACGACAGCTCGCTGTCTCCGCACCTGCGCTCGCGCCGTCAGGTCGAGGGGCTCCTGGGTGAGGCGGGGGTCCCCGTCACCGTGCTCCGGGCGGCGATCGTCGTCGGCCACGGCGGCATCTCCTGGGAGATCACCCGCCAGCTGGTGAAGAACCTCCCGGCGATGGTGGCGCCCCAGTGGGTGGGGACGAAGACCCAGCCGATCGCGCTGCGGGACGTCGTGCGGTACCTCGTCGGCGTCCTGGACCACCCCGACGCCCTGGGCCGGGTCTTCGAGATCGGCGGCCAGGAGGTGCTGACCTACCGCGAGATGCTGCGCCGCGCCTCGAAGATCCAGAACGGCCGCGACGTACCGGTGGTCGTCGTACCCGTGCTGACGCCGCAGCTGTCCTCGCTGTGGCTGTCGCTGGTCACCGACGTCGACGCCCGCACCGGACGCACGCTGATCGAGTCGATGGACACCGAGGTGGTGGTCACCGACTACTCCATCCGTGAGGTGGTGCCCTTCGAGCCCATGGGGTACGACGACATGGTGCGGGAGGCGCTCGCCACCCGGCTGCGGGCACAGGGCGCCTTGTGAGCTGGCTGAGCCGCTTCGTCGACGCCTCGCTGGTCTCGCCGGTCGAGCGGGACCACCGGCAGCCGGACCACATGTTCCGGCGACGCCGCGTCGTGGTCGCGCTGACGCTGGTGGCCGGGGCCACCCTCCTCGGCCTGTCGCTGGCGACGGAGCCGGGCGACCCGGCGTTCTACGCGTTCACCTTCGCGCTCGCGGCGACCTGGGCGGTCGGCGCGTGGCTCTCCGGTCCTCTCCACCTGGGGAAGATCCGGGTCGGGTCGGTGCTGCGCCGGCCGGTGGTCGAGCCGATCCTGATCGGCCTGGCGCTCGCGGCGGTCTTCATGGTCGGTGCGCTGGTCGTCGCCCGGGTGCCGCTGCTGCAGTCGAGCGTCGACGAGGTCCTCGACCACGCCCGCTACGGCTCGCTGCCGGTGATCGCCTTGATCACGCTGGTCAACGGGATCACCGAGGAGGTCTTCTTCCGGGGGGCGCTGTACGCCGCGATCGGGGTGCACTACCCGGTGCTGATCTCCACCGCGGTCTACGCGCTCGTCACCGTCGCCACCGGCAACCTGATGCTGGTCTTCGCCGCCACCGTCCTGGGTGTGCTCGTCGGGCTCCAGCGTCGGGTGACCGGAGGCGTGCTCGCGCCGATCCTCACCCACGTCGCGTGGTCCATGACGATGCTGTTCGTGCTGCCGCCGCTCATGGCGGCGCTGACCTGAAGGCCGTCGACCGGCTCCAGACCGGAGCCGCCCGCCGTCCCGAGACGGCGGGAACCCAGCGTGCTTGCCGACGGGCCCGCCCGGCGGTCTCGCCGGGCGGGCCGGATGTCAGCGGGCCTCGCGCAGGACGGTCACCGTGAGCTCGCCCTTGTTGTCGCGGTGGTCGAGGTCGAAGACGCTGACCCGGACCCGGCCGCTCTTCGCCGGGGTGAACCTCGCGGTGTACCGGTAGTCCGACGAGCAGCCGGCGGCGGGCCCCAGAGCGCGCCAGGTGACGGCCTGGTCGTCGACCCACACGTTGAGCGGGTCCTGGCCCACCACGTCGGGATCGGCCTGCACCCACCCGGAGGACGTCTTCACGCAGGAGGCGTCGGCGGGGCGGCCGCCGCTGGTGAACTTCCCGCGGACGAAGATCTGCGCGGGCACCCCCTTGCGCAGCTTGATCGTCGACAGCGTCCCGTCCTTGTCGCGTGAGTTCATCTCGAACCAGTCGCGCGGCTGCTGCCAGGCCGTCCACTTCCGGGGCCGGAGAGGATGGGGCGCGGTCGGGGTCGGGATCGCCGTCAGCCGCTGCACCTTCACCTGGAGCTCGCCGCGGTTGTCGCTGCGGTCCAGCGGGTCCCAGAGGTCGAGGCGCAGGCGGCCCTTCGAGTCGGGGGTGAACTTGGTGCTGTGGCTTCCGCCGCACCTCGAGCCTCCGGTCGCCCTGCCGCTGAACGGGACGCCGTTGACGTAGAGGTTGCCGTGGTCCTGCTGCGGCACCCGCGGGTCGATGGAGGCCTTGCGGTACCAGCTGCCCCGCACCTCGACGCACTGTCCGTCGGAGAGCACGCCCTTGCCCAGGCGGACCACGCCGCCCACGGTCAGCCGGTAGGTGGCGTCGGGGGACAGGCTGCCCACGGTGTAGGTACCCCGGCCCGAAGCGGGAACGTCGACGGTCTCGGCGACCAGCCCGAAGCCCTTGGGGTTGCTCTGCGTGGGCTCGGGTGCCGGTGTGAGGTCCGGGTACGTCGGGAGAGCCTCGGCGATCGTGGCGCGCTTGGCACGCTTGCGGCCCACGACCACCGTGATGCGGCCGGCGGAGGCCGGGTGTCGCAGGGCGACGCGCAGGCGCAGGGTCCGGTCGCGGGTCGGCGTGATCTCCGTGCGGTAGGTGTGCGACCGGCGGCAGGCGTCCGTGAAGGGCATCGACCCGTTCACCGCGAGGGCCAGTCGGCCGTGACGACGCTTGGTGCGGCGCGACGGCGCGGTGACCCAGGCGTCCTCGCTGCCGGACCAGGAGCAGGCCGCGTCGGCGACCTGGTTCGGGTTCCCGAAGGTGTACAGGCCCGCGGCGGTGAGGGAGTAGGTCACGCCCTCACGAAGCTTGAACTTCGTCTCGACCGTCGTGCCGTCCGCGGGGACCCGGATCTTGCGGTAGGGGCGGCGGCGGAGGTCGAGGATCCCGTCGGGCAGCTTGCGCTGCGCCTTGCGCCGGGCGGCGGCCGCCTTCTTCTTCGCGGCACGCCTCTTCGCTGCGCGCTTCTTCGCGGCGCGATGCTTACGGGCCTCCGCTGCCTTCAGCTTGCGCTTCTTCGCGGCCTTCGCCTTGGCCTTCTGCTGCCGCTTCTTCGTCGGCTTGGATGTCGCCTTCGGCTTCGAGGGGTGGGTCTTCTTGGGCTTGGCGGACTTCTTGGCGCCGCTGCGGTGGTGGACGTACCAGCTGGTCTTGGCGCGCGCGCCCCGCCACGTGAGGGAGATGTGCATGTGGTTGCGGTGGCGCAGCGTCTTCGAGCAGCCGCGGACGCGCTTGCAGGCCGGGTGCAGGTACTGGCTCTTGCGGTAGTTCTTCGAGGCCGACCAGATGTGGTCGTTCCAGATCAGGTACATGATGCCCATGCGGCGCGCCAGCGCCTTGCGGTGTCCGGCCTTGTCGGTGGCCATCAGCCGGTGCAGGAAGTTGCGGGCGTAGCCCCGGTCACGCTTGGACTTCACGTTCAGCGCCCAGTCGAAGGCGCGGCCCTCCTTGTGCTCGGAGGTGCCGGAGGCGCTGCAGGTCCGGGAGATGCCGAGGGAGCCGGAGCCCTGGTACCTGCTCAGCAGGTGCTTCTGCAGCATCAGCGTCCCGGACTTCGCCTTGGGGCTGCAGGTCTTCTGCGGTTGGTAGCTGGGGAAGCCCTCGATCGGCATGGCGCCGACAGGGCTCATGACAGCGAGACCGCTGACCCCGAGGGTCAGGGCCAGGGCCAGTGCGAAGGCGCGCAGGGTGCGCCGGACAGAGAGGTGCATGAGGAGTTCCAGAGGGGTGTTCTCGTCGCGTCGAGGTGCGACCACTGATGGGTGCGAGAGACGAACCGACCCTCCGGGGGCGAAGGGGATTTTTCGGCCCGTCGCCCAGGAGCCTAGAAGCGGCTACGGCGTGTTGTTCACACTTTTCACAACTTCATCTGCTAGCGCACCTACAACATGAATGTCGTCCTGCAACGCAGAAATCCGACATCCGGGCCCAATCGTTGCCGCGCTGCGACCCGATCGTTTTCGGGAGGGCGGCCCGTCTCAGGCGTCGGTCAGCCCGTCTCAGGAGCTGGTCGGCGTACGTCGTCAGGCGGCGCTGGTGCCGAACGGGAACGCGGCCAGGACACGAACGCCGTCGTCGCCGTCCTCGCGCCACCACAGCGCCGCCTCGCGGGCGAGCGTCTCGACGGGCAGCCAGGGGTCGAGCTGGCTCTGCAGCTGCTCGAGGGACTCACCGGGTCCGAGGTCGACGTCGAGGTGCGGGACGAGGTCGAGGGTGTCCCGCCGCCGCGGCAGCTCGGGGAACAGGCGCAGCACGCCCTGGCTGAGGTGTCGGAACGGGGCGCTGGGGTCGAGCGCGAGGTACGGAGAGCCGCCCGGGAACTGCGAGATGTCGGCCAGCCGGACCCGGAACGGCAGCACGTCGGCGAAGTAGGAGGCGAGCTCGGCGAGGACCCCGTCGTCCAGCTGCGCCAGGTCCGCGAACGGTTCGACGAGCGGCACGTGCGGCGACTCGGAGCCTCTGCCCAGCGGGGGTACGACGGACGCGAGTCCCGCCAGGGGCACCACCAGCAGGGAGCGTCCTGTCACGCGCACAAGGTAGCGCCTCCCGCCCTTCCGGCGGCGAGGTGTCCCGTGCGCCCGCCTGTCGCCGAGTCGGCAGAAGTGCGGGGTTCCTGGGGCTCGAGTCGGCGTTTCTGCCGACTCAGCGGGCTGGGGGGCGGCGTTTCTGCCGACTCGGCGGGCTGGGGGGCGGCGTTTCTGCCGACTCGGCGGGGTGGTGGAGCAGTTGGCCTCAGAGGGCGGCGGCGGTCTCCGTCCCCTGCCGGATGGCGCGCTTCGCGTCCAGCTCCGCAGCCACGTCCGCACCACCGATCAGGTGGGCCTCGACGCCTGCCTCGACCAGCGCGTCGAACAGGCTGCGCTCGGACTCCTGACCGGTGCACACCACCACGTGGTCGACGTCGAGCACCTGTGCCTCACCGGGGGAGTCGTCGGTGACGCCGACCCGCACGTGCAGGCCCGCGTCGTCGATGCGGTCGTAGGCGACGCCGGGGACGAGGTGTACGCCGGAGTCCTTGAGCACCGTGCGGTGCGCCCAGCCGGAGGTCTTCCCCAGGCCCTTGCCGATGGCCGAGGTCTTGCGCTGCAGGAGGTACACCTCGCGCGCGGGAGTGCGCGCCTTCTTCTCGCCGAGCCCGCCCGCGTGCAGCGCCGGGTCGCCCACGCCCCAGTGCGCCAGCCACTCCTCCAGCGACTCGTCGAGGTCGTGGGTGAGGAAGTGGCTCACGTCGACCCCGATGCCGCCGGCGCCCATCACGGCGACCCGCTTGCCCGGGGTCACCGAGCCGTCGAGGACCTGCGCGTAGGAGACGACCTTCGGGTGGTCGATGCCCTCGACCTCGGGGATGCGCGGCACGACGCCGGTGGCGACCACGACCTCGTCGAAGGCCCGCAGGTCCTCGAGCGTCGCACGCGTGGAGAGTCGCACGTCGACGCCCAGCACCTCCATGCGGCGCGTGTAGTAGCGCAGCGTCTCGGCGAACTCCTCCTTGCCCGGGATCGCCATCGCGAGGCGGAACTGGCCGCCCACCTGGGGCGATGCCTCGAACAGGGTCACGTCGTGGCCGCACTCGGCCGCGGAGACTGTCGCGGCAGAGACCGGCCGGACCGGCGCCCACGACGGCGACCTTCTTCGCCCGGGGCTTCGGCACGGGCAGCAGCACCAGCTTCGTCTCCCGGGCGGCCCGGGGGTTCACCAGGCAGGTCGCGGGCTTGTTCTCGAAGACGTGGTCGAGGCAGGCCTGGTTGCAGGCGATGCAGGTGTTGATCTCGTCGGCACGGCCGGCGGCAGCCTTGTTCACGAAGTCGGGGTCCGCCAGCAGGGGGCGCGCCATCGACACCAGGTCGGCACCGCCGTCGGCCAGGATGCCCTCGGCGACCTCGGGGGTGTTGATCCGGTTGGATGCGCAGACAGGGATGCCGACCTCCGGCTTGAGCCGGGACGTCGTCCAGGTCCAGGCCGCGCGGGGCACCTGCGTGAGGATCGTCGGGACGCGGGCCTCGTGCCAGCCGATGCCCGTGTTGAGCACCGAGGCACCGGCCTCCTCGAGGGCCTTCGCCAGGGCGACGACCTCGTCCCAGGTCTGCCCCTCCTGCACCAGGTCCAGCAGCGAGATCCGGTACATCACCAGGAAGTCGTCGCCGAGCGTCTCGCGGATCCGGCGCACGACCTCCACGGGGAAGCGCATCCGCTTCTCCGGCGTACCTCCCCAGGCGTCGCTGCGCTGGTTGGTGCGCCCGGAGAGGAACTGGTTGATGAGGTAGCCCTCCGAGCCCATCACCTCGACGCCGTCGTAGCCGGCCCGGCGGGCCAGCCCGGCGGCGCGGACGAAGTGGTCGATGGTGCGCTCGACGCCCCGGCTGCTCAGCGCGTGCGGCTTGAAGGGGGTGATCGGGGACTTGCGGTTGGAGGCGGAGACGCTGATCGGGGTGTACCCGTAGCGCCCGGCGTGCAGGATCTGCATCGCGATCGCTCCGCCCTCGGCGTGGACCGCGTCGGTGACCTGGCGGTGCCGGTCCGCCTGCCGGCCGCGGTTCATCAGCGAGCCGAAGGGCAGCAGCCACCCGCGGACGTCCGGCGCGTAGCCCCCGGTCACGATGAGCCCGGCCCCGCCGCGGGCCCGCTCGGCGAGGTACGCCGCGAGCTCGGGGAGGTGCTTGGCGCGGTCCTCGAGGCCGGTGTGCATGGACCCCATCACCACGCGGTTGCGCAGGGTGGTCCCGCCGATCGTGATCGGCTCGAGCAGGTGGGGGTAGGCGGTCATCCGGCGAGTCCTTCGGTACGTCGGGCAGGGGCGGTGTGCGCGGGTGCGTCGGGGAGGTCGTGGGTGGTCCCGGGTGCGGCCTCGTGGGCCTGGAGCACCTCGGTCAGCCACTCGACCCAGAACCGCTCGAGGCGGATGCCGCCCCGGAGGACGAGGTACTGGTCGAGCTCCTGGCCGGTGAGGTTCTCCGGGTCGGGGAAGTCGCGGGTCTCCAGGTTGGCGTAGTGGGCCAGGCGCGTGGCGTGGTCGGCGCGCTGGTCGCGCACGATGTCGAGCACGGCCGCGCGGTCGCCGTACGAGGCGCCACGCAGGCGGACGGTGAGCTCGCTGCGGAACCTCTCGGCGGCCATCGGCGAGGCGAGCCAGCGGGCGAGCTCGTCCGCTCCGGCTTCTGCGACCTCGTAGACCTTCTTGTCCGGACGGCCCTGCTGCTCCACGGCGGCCGAACGCACCCAGCAGTCGGCCTCCATGCGCGCGAGCACCCGGTAGATCTGCTGGTGGGTGGCGCCCCAGAAGAACCCGATGGAGCGGTCGAAGCGGCGCGCGAGGTCGAGTCCCGCGGCGGGTCGCTCCCGCAGGGACACCAGAATCGCGTGCTCCAGGGCCATGGGTCACGAGCATGCCGCGTCGGCGGCACCTATGCAACTAGTTGCACATGTGGGGATTGCCACCTCGCGAGCGACCTCTCGATCCGCCGGCCCGCCTGCTCGACATGTGATCAAGTGCGGGATAGCGCTGTCGCGGGCGGGTATACGGGTCCCCATGAAGCACGACACGGGCGCCGCTGCCCTCAAGCGCAGAGCGCTGCGCCCGCTGGCGCTCGTCGCCGTACTCCTCCTGGCCTTGGGAACCGGCTGTACGACGAAGACGGAGGTCCGGGCAGGCGAGATGCCGGCGGGTCCCCGATCAGGACCGCCCCTGCCGCACAACGCCACCGACGAGGCCTACTCGCACGAGCTCTTCAACATGCACCAGCAGGCCGTCGACATGGCGGACATGGTCGGCGGCAAGGAGGTCTCCGGCACCGTCCGGGAGCTCGCCGCCGAGGTCGGGCGCTCCCGGATCCAGCAGATGCAGGCGCTGGCCTACCTGGCGCAGAGCTGGGGCATCAAGCCGCACACCGGCGACTTCCACGGCAACCCCGGCGAGCTGACGCGCGTCGACCTCCAGGACCTCTCCGAGCTCGACGGCCCCGCCTTCGAGGACCAGTGGCTCGCGCGCATGACCGACAACTACCGCGGGTCGGCGGCGATGTCGCGGGCGGAGCTCGACGGCGGTCTGAGCGTGGAAGGTCGCCAGTACGCGCGCGACGCGATCGAGGCCCTGGAGGCGGTGCTCGAGGAGCTGGAGCAGGAGGGGAGCTAGCCCGGCGTCTCGCCCCGGCGTCCGCCCCGGCGTACCTCGGCCCGGGTGCTGCCGCTGGCGTCACCTCGGGGCGGGTGACGGGGCCGCCTGAACTGCGATCCGGTGACCTTCGACTCTCCTGTGCCGGGAGGCGTCGACCTAGCGTGAGGCTAGGAACCTCACCGGAAGGGAGTTGTTCGATGACTTCCGCCATGACCACCAGGAGGCCCTCGTCGCGGAGGCGCCCGTCGGCCGCCTCGAGGAGGTTCGGGTACGCCGTAGCCGTCCTGCTCAACCTCGCTCTGCTCTACCTGATCAACGTCTGGCCGGGGTGGGACGTCGTGCCGTTCCTCTCCGCCGACTTCGTCGAGGTGCTCGCCCTCGTCAACGCGTCCGTGATCGCGAGCGTCGCGGTGAACCTCGTGTACTTCGTCGACGACCCTGCCTGGGTCAAGAACGTCGGCGACCTGGTCACCATGGGCGTCGGGATCGCGGCGATGGTCGTGATGTGGCGGGTCTTCCCCTTCGACTTCGGGGCCGCCACGTTCGACTGGGCGCTGGTGTTCCGCATCGTGCTCGGGGTGGGCCTCGTCGGCGCCGCCATCGGGATGCTCTACACCTTTGTGTCCCTGCTGTCGGGCAGTCGCTCGCGATCCTGACAGTCACGCTGTCAGAATCGGCGCATGGCTGATGCGTACGCACTCGGACAGGGGACGGGCCCGCTCAGGGGCATCAAGGTCGTGGAGCTCGCCGGGATCGGGCCCGGCCCCCACGCGGCGATGATGCTCGCCGACCTCGGCGCCGACGTGGTGCGCGTCGAGCGGCCCGGCGGCGCGATGAGCGCGGGCTCCCGTGAGACCGACCTGCTCACCCGGGGGCGCCCGAGCGTGGCGATGAACCTCAAGGACCCCCGGGCGGTCGACGCCGTCCTCGGCCTCGTGGAGAAGGCCGACGTCTTCCTCGAGGGCATGCGCCCGGGCGCCGCGGAGCGGCTCGGCCTCGGCCCCGAGCAGTGCCATGTCCGCAACCCCCGGCTCGTCTACGGGCGGATGACCGGCTGGGGGCAGGACGGCCCCCTCGCGCACACCGCCGGCCACGACATGAACTACATCGGCATCTCCGGCTCCCTCCACGGCCTCGGCCAGACGCCGTCGAAGCCGCAGTTCCCCGCCAACCTCCTCGGCGACTTCGGGGGCGGCTCGACGTACCTCGTCATCGGGGTGCTCGCCGCTCTCCTGGAGGCGCGCGTGAGCGGGGAGGGGCAGGTGGTCGACGCCGCCATCGTCGACGGGTCGGCGCACCTGAACGCCATGCTCGCGAGCATGATCGCCGGTGGCGGCTGGCGCGAGGAGCGCGCGGTGAACCTGCTCGACGGGGGCATGCCGTTCTACGACGTGTACGAGACCTCCGACGGGCGGCACATGGCGGTCGGTTCGCTGGAACCGCAGTTCTACGACGAGCTGGTCAAGGGGCTCGGCCTCTCCGGCGAGCTGCCGGACCGCTACGACTTCGGGCGCCACGACGAGCTGCGCTCCGCGATCGCGGCGCGCTTCCGGCAGCGCACCCAGGCTGAGTGGGCGGAGGTCTTCGACGGCACGGACGCCTGCTGTACGCCGATCCTGCCGCTCACCGAGGCGGCAGAGCACCCCCACCTGAAGGCGCGGGGGACCTACGTGACCCGCGACGGGCAGCTCCAGCCGGCACCCGCGCCGCGCTTCTCCCGCACGGAGGCGACGCTGACGAGCGGCCCGAGCGTGCCCGGCGGGCTCAGCCGCGCCGTCCTCGAGGCGTGGGGGGTCGAGGACGTCGACGCGCTGATCGAGTCGGGCGCCGTCGTCCAGGCCTAGCCCGCACCGGATTCCCGCCGAGTCGGCAGAAGTGCCGGCCGGACTCCCGCCGAGTCGGCAGAAGTGCCGGCCGGACTCCCGCCGAGTCGGCAGAAGTGCCGGCTGGATCCCGCCGAGTCGGCAGAAGTGCCGCGAGAGGCAGGCCCGGGGGACCCCGTACGCCGAAGGGGCGGACCGACCTGCCCCACCGCCCTAGAGTCGAGGCGTGGCGGCTGTCAGGCTGGCAGACCTGCTGGCGGGTCTGTCCCGGTTCGCCGACCTCGGCTTCGGCCTCGAGGCCGGAACCGCGTTGCGCTCGTGCTTCCTCGCGACCCGGCTCGCGTCCACCATCGGCCTGTCCGCCGACGAGTCGCGGGCCGCCTTCTACACCGCGCTTCTCCAGCACCTCGGGTGCGTCGGCTTCGCCCACGAGACCGCCGCGCTCTTCAGGGACGAGATCGCGGTGAACGTCGCGGCGGGCCGCACCGACACGACGTCCCCGCGCGACCTGTTCGTCACCTTCCTTCCCACCCTGACCAGCGGCGCCGCCCCCGGCGAGCGGGCCAGGGTCGCGCTGACGGCGCTCGCCAGGGTCGGCCGCTGGGGTGACGAGTACACGGCCGTCGCGTGCGAGGTCGGACGGGAGGCCGCTCGACGGATGGGGCTCCCGGGCCCGGTCCAGGAGGGGCTCCTGCACGCGTACGACACGTGGCGACGCACCGGCGGCGGCGGAGCGCTGAGCGGCAACGCGATTCCACTCAGCGCCCGGATCGCGCGCCTGGCCGGTGTTGCTGCTGTCTTCGACGGCATCGGTGGACCAGGCCTGGCGGTGAGTGTGGTGCGCGGGCGCGCCCGCGGCATGCTCGACCCCGTCCTGGTGTCGGACTTCGCCGCCAAGGCCGACGGGTGGTTCGACGAGCTTGCGGACGTGGACGCCCGGGAGGCTGTCCTGGAGGTCGAGCCGGAGCCGTGGGTGTCCGTGCCGGACCTCCGGGCGGTCGCGGAGGTGTTCGCCGACCTCGCGGACCTCAAGAGCCCGTGGCTCACCGGCCACTCGCGGGCCGTCGCCGCCCTGGCCACGTCGGCGGCGCCGCGCGTCGGCCTCGACGGCCAGGAGGTGGACGACCTCGCCGTGGCCGCCCTGCTCCACGACGTGGGCAGGGTCGCCGTCTCCAGCCGGCTGTGGGACAAGCCGGGGCCGTTGAGCATGGACGATTGGGAGCAGGTGCGGCTGCACCCGTACCACTCCGAGCGCATCCTGGCAGGGTCGGCGGTCCTGGCGCCGCTCGCCTCCCTCGTGGGACGCCACCACGAGCGCCTCGACGGGAGCGGCTACCACCGTGGTTGCCGCGCCGACGACCTCTCGACACAGGCGCGCCTCCTGGCCTGCGCCGACGTCTACGCGGGCATGACCTCGGCCCGTCCTCATCGGTCCGGCCTGTCGCCGGCCCGCGCGGAGGAGGAGATGCTGGACGCCGTACGACGTGGCGCGCTCGACGCGGACACGACGTACGCCGTGCTCGAGGCGGCCGGTCGACGACCGCCGTCACCACCGCGGACCAGCCCTCGTGGACTCTCCGACCGCGAGGTCGAGGTGCTCGGCCTTCTCGCCCACGGCTGCAGCAACGCCGAGATCGCGACGCGGCTGGTCGTCTCACGGCGTACGGCCGAGCACCACGTGCAGCACATCTACACCAAGATCGGCGCCTCCAGCCGGGCGGCCGCGACGCTGTTCGCCGTCGAGAACGACCTCCTCGGTGATGGGTAGAGCTACCGATGCGGGGCCGGTCGCCTGGGTACGACGCTGGTCCCCTCAGCCGAGAGGAGGTCGCCATGACGACGACAGAGGAGATCAGCAGGACCTACGTGACCTCGCCGGACGGAACGCCCATCGCGGTGTTCGCGTCCGGCCGCGGGAGGCCGCTGGTGTTCGTGCACGGCACGACGGCGGCGCACTCCACCTTCCGCCTGGTGGTGTCCCTGCTGCAGGAGCACGTCGCGGTGCACGCCCTGGACCGGCGCGGGCGGGGTGACAGCGGGGACTCGGCGGCGTACTCCCTCGACCGTGAGTACGCCGACGTGGCTGCCGTGGTCGACGCCGTCGCCGAGGCGTGGGGCGGGCCCGTGGACCTCCTGGGCCACTCGTACGGCGGGAACGTCGCCTTCGGTGCCGCGACCCTGACGCGCAACATCCGACGGCTCGTGCTCTACGAGGGCTGGCCGATGCCCGATCTCGCCGACAGGTCCACCCCGCCCGGCCTTCTCGAGCGGCTCGAGAGCCTGATCGAGGAGGGGCGCCGCGAGCAGGCGCTGGAGATGTTCTACCGCGATGTCGCGAAGGTGTCGGAGGACGAGCTGGCGGGGGCGAAGGCGGCGCCGACCTGGCAGGCCCGGGTCGCTGCGGTGCACACCGTGCCGCGGGAGATCCGGGCGTTCGGTGAGGTCGGATTCGACCCGCGCGACGCCGCACGCATCGACGTACCGGCCCTGCTGCTGGTCGGCAGCGAGAGCCCGCCGGACATCCAGGGGAAGCCGGAGGTCGTCGCCGCGTCCCTGCCCGACGCGCGGATCCGGACGCTCGAGGGGCAGGGGCACCTGGCGTACCTCACCGACCCGGAGGGGTTCGCCGCAGTGGTGATGGGGTTCCTGCTGGACTGAGGGCCGCCCGCGCGGCACTTCTGCCGACTCGGCGGGGTATTGCGCCGCACTTCTGCCGACTCGGCGGGGTATTGCGCCGCACTTCTGCCGACTCGGCGGGGTATGGCGCCGCACTTCTGCCGACTCGGCGGTCAGCGGGTGCGCCGGGCCACCGTCTCGCGCTTGGTCTCGTCCACGGCGGCCTCGTAGGCGGCGACCAGGGCCGCGACCGTCACGGGCTTGAACTTCTCGACGAGCTCGCGGAGCTGCTCGGGGGAGGCCCCCTGCTCCTTGTAGGCCGGCCACACCTGCTTCGTGAACAGCTCGGTGAGCTCGTCGGCGATCGCCCGGCCGTGCGCGGTGAAGATGTCCTGGGCCGCGATCGCCGCCTCCGAGGGCATGCCGAGGTCGAGCAGGGCGACGCCGACGGAGAGGTGGGCGACGGCGACCTCGAACCGCCCCTGCTTCGTCGGGTAGACGATCCCGAGGGCGTTGAGGGTGGCGATCTCGTCGTCGGTGAGCACCCGCCCGGCCCGCCGCTCGAGGTCCTTGCGGCTGATCGTCTCGGGCATGTCGGCCATCCAGGGCGCGAGGAGCGTGCGGTGGAGGGCGATCGTCTCGGGGGTGGCGTCGGCGGGGATCCGTGCCATGTAGCCCTCGATCGCCGACAGCGTGAAGCCGTGCGCCTGGAGCTCGCGGACCAGCTCGAGCCGGGCGAGGTGGTCGGTGGAGTAGTAGCCGGACCGTCCGCGCCGGATGGGCGGCGGGACGAGTCCGCGGGTGGTGTAGAAGCGCACGTTGCGGACGCTCATCCCCACGCGGCTCGTGAGCTCGTCCAGGGTCATCAAGTCTGCGACGACCTCGGTCGTGTTCGTCATCGGCGGCGTACCTCGCGGTGGGGACTGGTCGGGGCGGTCGGGTCGAGCGACGTAGATCACATCCTGGGCCCGGTTGGACGCTAACAGTATGAGTGTCACAATCAGGTATCTCCACTCGCCGGCCCGGTCTGTCACGGGGTCGGCCTCCGGCCACCGAGAAGTTGGGACTCACAGATGAGCCAGGCTGACGTGCCTCAAGCTTTCGTGTACGACGCCCTCCGCACTCCGCGAGGCAAGGGCAAGAAGAACGGCTCACTCCACGAGGTCAAGCCGATCGACCTCGTCGTCGGCCTCCTCGACGCGGTGAAGGAGCGCAACCCGGGCCTCGACCCCGAGCGCGTCGACGACGTGGTGCTCGGCGTGGTGACGCCCATCGGCGACCAGGGGTCCGACATCGCGAAGACCGCGGCGCTGAAGGCCGGCTACCCCGAGACGGTCGCGGGCGTCCAGCTCAACCGCTTCTGCGCCTCCGGTCTGGAAGCCGTGAACCAGGCGGCCGCGCGCGTGCGCTCCGGCTTCGAGGACCTGATCCTCGCCGGCGGCGTCGAGTCGATGTCGCGGGTGCCGATGGGCTCCGACGGCGGCGCGTGGGCGATGGACCCGGACACCGCGTTCGAGACCGCGTTCGTGCCCCAGGGCATCGGCGCGGACCTGATCGCCACCATCGAGGGGTTCTCCCGCACCGACGCCGACACCTACGCCGCCGAGTCCCAGGCGCGTGCGGCCAAGGCGCAGGCCAACGGCTACTTCGACGGGTCGGTCGTCCCGGTCAGGGACCTCAACGGCATCACCGTCCTCGACAAGGACGAGTTCATCCGCCCCGGCACCACCGTGGAGTCGCTGGCCGGGCTGAAGCCGTCGTTCGCCGACATCGGCTCGCAGGGTGGCTTCGACGCGGTGGCGCTGGAGAAGTACCACTGGGTGGAGCGGATCGACCACGTCCACCACGCGGGCAACTCGTCGGGCATCGTCGACGGCGCGGCACTGGTGGCGATCGGCTCCGAGCAGGTCGGCCAGCGAGCTCGGCCTGACCCCCCGCGCCCGCATCCTCTCCACCGCGGTCTCCGGCGCGGACCCGACGATCATGCTGACCGGCCCGGCGCCGGCCTCCCGCAAGGCGCTCGCCAAGGCCGGCCTCGAGGTCGACGACATCGACCTGTTCGAGATGAACGAGGCGTTCGCGGCCGTGGTCCTGCGCTTCATGAAGGACCTCGACGTCCCGCACGAGAAGGTCAACGTCAACGGCGGCGCCATCGCCATGGGTCACCCGCTCGGCGCGACCGGCGCGATGATCCTCGGCACCCTCGTCGACGAGCTCGAGCGCCGCGACCTGCGCTACGGCCTCGCCACGCTCTGCGTCGGCGGCGGCATGGGTGTCGCCACCGTCGTCGAGCGCCTCTGACCGCACGGCTCCGGCAGGCCCGGACGCAACCCATCACGTCGAGACAACAGACCTCCAAGGACGACTTTCATGACTGAGACTGCCCAGCAGAGCGCCGTGCGGTGGGAGAAGGACAGCGACGGGATCGTCGTACTCACGCTGGACGACCCCACGCAGAGCGCGAACACCATGAACGAGCTGTACAAGGACTCGATGGCCGAGGCCGTCGCGCGGCTCGAGCAGGAGAAGGACGACATCACCGGCGTGGTGGTGACCAGCGCGAAGAAGACCTTCTTCGCCGGCGGCGACCTGAGGATGATGGTCCAGGCGCAGCCGGAGGACGCTCCCCGGATCTTCGAGACCGTCGAGGGGATCAAGGCGGACCTGCGCCGCCTCGAGCTGCTCGGCAAGCCCGTCGTGGCCGCCGTCAACGGCGCGGCGCTCGGCGGCGGGCTCGAGATCACCCTGGCCTGCCACCACCGGATCGCGGTCGACGGCCGCTACGACCTCGGCCTGCCCGAGGTCTCCCTGGGACTGCTGCCCGGTGGCGGAGGCGTCACCCGCCTGGTCCGGATGTTCGGCATGGCCGACGCGCTCATGGGCTACCTGCTCACCGGCACGAAGCTCAAGCCCGCGCAGGCGAAGGAGAACGGCCTCGTCGACGAGGTCGTCGCGACCCAGGACGAGCTGGTGCCCGCCGCCAAGGCGTGGGTCCTCGCCCACCAGGACGACCCGGCCGCCGCGAGCCAGCCGTGGGACCGCCCCGGCTACAAGATGCCCGGCGGCACGCCGTCGAACCCGAAGATCGCCTCCGTCCTCCCGGCCTTCCCGGCCAACCTGCGCAAGCAGATCAAGGGCGCGGACTACCCGGCGCCGAAGGCGATCATGTCGGCGGCCGTCGAGGGAGCCCAGGTCGACTTCGACACCGCCTCGCGCATCGAGTCGCGCTACCTGACCAAGCTCGTCACCGGCCGTACGTCGAAGAACATGATCCAGGCGTTCTTCTTCGACCTCCAGGCGATCAACGCCGGGTCGTTGCGCCCCGAGGGGATCGAGAAGTTCACCGCCACCAAGGTGGCCGTGCTCGGCGCCGGGATGATGGGCGCCGGCATCGCCTACTCCTGCGCCCGCTCCGGCATGGAGGTCGTGCTCAAGGACGTCAGCACCGAGAACGCCGAGAAGGGCAAGGGCTACTCCGTCAAGCTCCTCGACAAGGCGGTCGAGCGCGGCAAGATGACCCGCGACAAGGCCGACGAGGTGCTCGCCCGGATCACCCCGACCGGCGACGCCGCCGACCTCAAGGGCTGCGACCTGGTCATCGAGGCGGTCTTCGAGGACCCCGAGCTGAAGAACAAGGTCTTCGCCGAGGTCCTGGAGGTGGTCAACCCCGACGCGCTCCTGTGCTCCAACACGAGCACGCTGCCGATCAGTGACCTCGCCGAGGGCGTCGACCGCCCCGACGACTTCGTCGGCCTGCACTTCTTCTCGCCGGTCGACAAGATGCCGCTCGTCGAGATCATCCGCGGCAAGAAGACCTCCGACAAGGCCGTCGCCCAAGCCGTCGACGTCGTGCAGCAGATCAAGAAGACCCCGATCGTCGTCAACGACAGCCGCGGCTTCTACACCTCGCGCGTCATCGGGACCCAGATCAACGAGGGTCTGGCGATGCTCGCCGAGGGCGTGCGACCGATGACCGTCGAGCGCGCCGCCACCCAGGCCGGCTACCCCGTCGGCCCGCTGCAGATCACCGACGAGCTCAACATGGAGCTGATCGTCAAGATCCGCAACGCCACCAAGGCGGCGGTCGAGAGCGCCGGCGGCACCTACGAGCCGCACCCGGCCGAGGCGGTCGTCGCCCAGATGATCGAGATCGGCCGACCCAGCAAGCTCAAGGGCGCCGGGTTCTACGAGTACGACGACGCGGGCAAGCGCCTCGGGCTGTGGAAGGGCCTCTCCGACACCTTCCCCGTGGCCGAGGAGCAGCCCGAGCTCGCCGACCTCAAGGACCGGTTGCTGTTCATCGAGGCCCTCGAGACCGCCAAGTGCTTCGAGGAGGGCGTGATCGAGTCCGCCGCGGCCGCGAACATCGGGTCGATCATGGGCATCGGCTTCCCGCCCAACACCGGCGGGGCCGTCCAGTTCATGCAGGGCTACGAGGGCGGCCTCCGCGGGTTCGTCGAGCGGGCCCGTCAGCTCGCCGCTGTGTACGGCGACCGGTTCGAGCCCCCGGCGTACCTCGTGGAGATGGCGGAGAAGGGCGAGCACTTCCCCGCCTGACGACGGCGCCGCCGCCGTACTCACCTGGCCACACCGTCACTTCCCGTACGACATGTCGTGCGGGAAGTGACGTTTTCACCAGGGACCTTGTGAAAGCTCCGGCCGCCCCGCCCGCAGGTCAGCCGAACTCGCGCCGGGTGTGCCCCGCGACCGGCGAGCTCTCCTCGAGCACGTCGAGCGCCTGCTGCATCGACTCCACCCTCCGCTCGACGAGGGTGACCGACTCCGCGGGCGACCCGTCCCCCTCCGTCAGCCGACGGCGCACCTCCTGCACCGCCTCGTCGACGAGGGTCAGCCGCTCCCGCAGCTCGCCGAGCACGTCGACCGCGGGGGTGGTGTCATCGATCTGGCGCCGCAGGAACGCCGCCTGGGCCGAGAGGCGACTGCCGGCCACCCACAGGTCCACGAACACCTGGACCTTGGCCCGCAGGACCCACGGGTCGAAGGGCTTGGTGAGGTAGTCGGCGCCACCTGCTGCGTAGCCCCGGTAGGCGTCGTGCTCGTCGGTGTCCTCCGCGGTCAGGAAGATGATCGGGATGTCCTTGGTCAGCGAGCGCGCCTTGATCTGGGTGGCGGTCTCGAAGCCGTCCATCCCCGGCATCTGGACGTCGAGGAGGATGAGGGCGAACTCGTCCTTGAGCAGCGCTCGCAGCGCCTCCTCGCCCGACGAGGCGCGGACCAGCACCTGGTTGAGCCCGCTCAGGATCGCCTCGAGCGCCAGGAGGTTCTCGGGACGGTCGTCGACGAGCAGGATCCGCGCCTGCTCGCTCACGACCACCACGTCCGGAAGCGGGTGAGCAGGTCGTCGACGTCGACGGGCTTGGTCACGTAGTCCGACGCCCCGGCGGCGAGGCTGTTGTCCCGGTCGGTCGGCATGGCCTTGGCCGTGAGCGCCACGACCGGCAGGTCATGGAAGGCCGGCACCTTGCGGATCTCGCGCATGGCCGTGTACCCGTCCATCCCGGGCATCATCACGTCCATGAGCACGAGGTCGATGTCCGGGTCGCGTTCGAGCGCCTGGAGTCCGTCCTCGGCGTTGTCCGCGTAGACGACGTCGATGCCGTGCCCCTCCAAGGCGCTGGCCAGCGCGAACACGTTGCGGGCGTCGTCGTCGACGATCAGGATCCGCTTCCCGCCGTACCACTGGATGTCCCGCGCCGCGGGGTCGCCCGCGGTCGCGGGCTGCGCGGGCATCTCGACGTCGGAGCGGTGCAGGAAGAGCGCCACCTCGTCGATGAGGTCGCTGACCGACGACGTGTACTTCACCACGAGCGTCTCCGCGTAGTGGGCCAGCCGGGACTCCTCGCGCCCGGTCAGGTCCCGGCCGGTGCTCACCACCACCGGGATGCCGCGGAGCGCCTTCCGGGAACGCATGCGCTTGACCAGGTCGAACCCGCTTCCGTCGGTGAGCTTCAGGTCGACCAGGACGCAGTCGAAGCGGCGAGAACCCAGCGCCGTCAGCGCCGCGGTGACGTTGCCGACGACCTGGAGGTCGACGTCGGGCACCGCGCCGAAGAGGGCCACGACCGCGGAGGTCTCCTCGACGGACTCGCTGGTGACCACGAGGAGCGACCGGGTGTCCCGCTCGATGTAGCCGCGCAGGTCGTCGAGGGCGACCGACAGGCTCTCCGGCGTCACCGGTTCCTCGACGATCGCCAGTGCACCGGCATGGCGACCGTCGTGCACGGCGTCCCGCGCCGCGTCCGTGTGCACCGCCACGGTCGGGACGTGTCGGGTCTCGGGATCGGCCTTGAGGGCACGGAGCAGCGACACCCCGTCGTCCGAGACGAGGTCCATGCCGACGACGATGCCCGCGGGTCGGTACCTCCGGGCGGCCGCGCGGGCGGCGGCTGCCCGTCCGGCCGCCACGACCTTGAACCCTCGGGCCCTCCCGAGCTCCACAGCGGAGCGGCGAAGCAGCACCCGGGACAGCGCCACGAGCAGGACCCGGTCCTCGGGGACGATGTCGGGAGCGTCGTCCTCGACGGTCGCGGAGGCCGGTGACCCGGACGTGGAGCGTGCGGTGCTGATCCGTCCTGGCTGCTCGGGTCCCGCGGCGACCGCGTCCTCCGGGTGGGCGGCCTGCTTCACGAGGGGAGCCGGCGCGGTCCGTGCCGGCTGCTCCCCGGCGTACTGGAGCGGGACGTAGAGCGTGAACGTGCTGCCCCGACCGGGCTCGCTCTCGGCGTGGATCTCGCCGCCGAGCAGGCGTGCGATCTCGCGGCTGATCGAGAGCCCCAGCCCCGTGCCCCCGAACTTGCGGCTGACGGTGCCGTCGGCCTGCTGGAAGGCCTCGAAGATGACCCGCAGGTGCGCAGGCGGGATGCCGACCCCGGTGTCGGTCACCATGAACGCGACGACCTGGTCCGCCTCGGCGAGGTCCGGCGTCGTGAAGGTCTCCCCGGTGGCGGCGCGGATCGTGAGCGTGACCCGCCCGGAGGAGGTGAACTTCACCGCGTTGGAGAGCAGGTTCCGCAGCACCTGCTGGAGGCGGTGCTGGTCGGTGTGGAGCGTCCGGGGTACGTCGGGCTCGACGTCCACCTCGAAGGCGAGGTCCTTCTCCGTCGTGAGCGGGCGGAAGGTCGCCTCGACGTACTCGACGACCCCGGAGACCGCGACGTCGGCCGGGTGCACGTCCATCTTCCCGGCCTCCACCTTGGACAGGTCGAGGATGTCGTTGATCAGCTGGAGCAGGTCCGTCCCGGCGCTGTGGATGGTCCGGGAGAACTCCACCTGGCGTGGGTTGAGGTTGCCCTCGGCGTTCTCCGAGAGGAGCTTGGCCAGGATCAGCAGGGAGTTCAGCGGTGTCCGCAGCTCGTGCGACATGTTCGCCAGGAACTCCGACTTGTACCGGGAGGAGAGGGCGAGCTGCTCCGCCCGCTCCTCCAGGCCGCGCCGGGCGTCCTCGATCTCGAGGTTCTTGATCTCGATGGCGCGGTTCTGAGCAGCGAGCAGCCGCGCCTTCTCCTCGAGCTCGGCGTTGGTCTGCTGCAGCTCACCCTGCTGGCTCTGCAGCTCCTCGGACTTCTGCTGCAGCTCGCCGGCGAGCCGCTGGGACTCGACGAGGAGCTCCTGGGTCCGTGAGCTGGCGATGATGGCGTTGAGGGAGACGCCGATGATCTCCATGAGCTGCTCGAGGAACTGCCGGTGCACCGTGCTGAACGACGAGAACGTCGCCAGCTCGACCACGCCGAGAACCTGGTCCTCGAACAGCACGGGCAGGATCAGGACGGAGGCCGGCGCGGCCTCGCCCAGGCCGGAGGCCACCCGCAGGTAGCCGGCCGGTGCGTCCACGAGGATGGGCGCCCGCTCCGCGGCGGCCTGGCCGACCAGCCCCTCGCCGACCGCGAACACGTTCGGGACCGCGCGCCGCTGACGGTAGCCGTACGACGAGATGCGGCGCAGCGTGCCCTCCCCGCCCTCGCCGCTGTCGTGCAGGAAGAACGAGCCCTGCGCGGCGCCGACGAGAGGGGTGAGCTCGGTGACGATGAGCCGGGTGACGTCGAGGAGGTCGCGGCCCCCCTGCATGTGCCCCGTGAAGCGTGCCAGGTTGGTCTTCAGCCAGTCCTGCTCCTGGTTGGCGCGGGTGGTCTCGCGCAGGTTGTCGATCATCTGGTTGAGGTTGTTCTTCAGGTCGGCCACCTCGCCCTGGGCCTGGACCGTGATCTCCTGGCTGAGGTCCCCCTGGGTCACTGCCGTGGACACCTCGGCGATGGCACGCAGCTGCGTGGTCAGGGTCCCGGCGAGCTGGTTGACGTTCTCGGTGAGCTTGCGCCACGTCCCCGAGACGTCGGCGACCTCGGCCTGGCCCCCGAGCTTCCCCTCGGTGCCGACCTCGCGGGCGACGCGGGTGACCTCGTCGGCGAAGGAGGACAGCTGGTCGACCATCCGGTTCACGGTGGTCTTCAGCTCGAGGATCTCCCCGCGCGCGTCGACGTACGTCTTCTGGGTGAGGTCACCGTGCGCGACCGCCGTCGTGACCAGCGCGATGCTCCGCACCTGGCTGGTCAGGTTCCCGGCCATCGAGTTCACGGACTCCGTCAGGTCCTTCCAGGTGCCGGCGACGCCTCGCACGTGCGCCTGGCCGCCGAGGATGCCCTCGGTGCCGACCTCGCGGGCGACGCGCGTGACCTCGTCCGCGAACGCCCGGAGGGTGTCCACCATGGCGTTGATCGTCCCGGCGAGGGCGGCGACCTCCCCACGGGCCTCGATGGCGATCTTCTGGCTCAGGTCGCCGCGGGCCACGGACGTGGACACCGCCGCGATGCTGCGCACCTGGTTGGTCAGGTTGCTGGCCATGGAGTTGACCGAGTCGGTCAGGTCGCGCCACGTGCCGGCCACCCCGGGCACGCGCGCCTGCCCGCCGAGGATGCCCTCGGTGCCGACCTCGCGGGCCACGCGGGTGACCTCGTCGGCGAAGGCGGAGAGCTGGTCGACCATCGTGTTGACGGTCGTCTTCAGCTCGAGGATCTCCCCGCGCGCGTCGACGGTGATGGTCCGGGTCAGGTCGCCGCGAGCCACCGCCGTGGTGACCTCGGCGATGTTGCGCACCTGGGCGGTGAGCGTGCTCGCCATGAAGTTGACCGAGTCGGTCAGGTCGCGCCAGGTTCCGGAGACGCCGGGTACGCCGGCCTGGCCGCCCAGGCGCCCCTCCTCGCCCACCTCGCGGGCCACGCGGGTGACCTCGTCGGCGAAGGCGGAGAGCTGGTCGACCATCGTGTTCACGGTCGTCTTGAGCTCGGCGAGCTCGCCCTTGACGTCGACGGTGATCTTCTGGCTGAGGTCGCCCCGGGCGACGGCGGTGGTGACCTGGGCGATGTTGCGGACCTGTCCGGTGAGGTTGCTGGCCATCGAGTTGACCGAGTCGGTGAGGTCCTTCCAGGTGCCGGCCACCCCGGGCACGTCGGCCTGGCCGCCGAGGATCCCGTCGCTGCCGACCTCGCGGGCGACGCGGGTGACCTGGGCGGCGAAGGCGGAGAGCTGGTCGACCATCGTGTTCACGGTGGTCTTGAGCTCGGCGAGCTCGCCCTTGACGTCGACGGTGATCTTCTGGCTGAGGTCGCCCCGGGCGACGGCGGTGGTGACCTGGGCGATGTCGCGGACCTGCGCCGTCAGGTTGTCGGCCATCGAGTTCACCGACTCGGTGAGGTCCTTCCATGTCCCCTTGACCCCGTGGACGTCCGCCTGGCCGCCGAGCCGCCCCTCGGTCCCCACCTCCCTGGCCACGCGCGTGACCTCCACGGCGAAGGAGGAGAGCTGCTCGGTGAGACCGTTGACGCTGCGGGCCAGCCGGAGCGGGTCGCCGCGGAGCTGGCGGCCGTCGACCCTGACGTCCATCCGCTGAGTGAGGTCGCCCTCGGAGACCGCGGCGACCACCCTGGTCAGCTCGCCGGTGGGGCGGACGAGGTCGGCCACGAGGTCGTTCGCGGACTGGACAGCCTTCGCCCAGGACCCCTCGCCGAGGCCCTCGTGCAGTCGCTCGGTGTAGCGGCCCTCCCGGCCGACGACCCGCTGGACCCTGCCCAGCTCGGCCGCCAGGTGCTGCTGCCGCTCGGCGATCTCGTTGTAGACGCCGGCCAGCTCCGCCAGGATCCCGTCACCGGCCGGCGTGAGGCGCCTGCGGAAGTTGCCGTCCCGCATCGCCTCCATGGCCTGCAGCAGGCGGCCGGCCTCGACGACGTCGATCTCTTCCACGCTCGTGGGCCGGCGCTGCTCCGGGGGCGTGCTCGCACGGCGGGGCTTGTCGGGGGCGGGGGAGGTTCTTCGTGCAGCCATGCCCGGTCTCCTCGGGTCGAACCCCCGCGCGCTCAGTCTGTCACCATGACACGTGGGGGGCACAGTGGGAAGTCGAGCAGAAGGTCTCCCCTGCAGCCATGCACACGCAACGCCAGTTCCCGCCGGAGGGTCAGTCCGTGGCTCGGGCGCGCCGTTTCGTGCGCCAGAGTCTCGAGGAGAGCGGGGCCGACGACCTCGCCGACGAGACGGTGCTGGCCACGAGCGAGCTGGTCACCAACGCGGTCGTCCACGCGGGAACCCCCGTCCGCGTCGCCCTGGACGTGGACGCGCGGGGGGTACGTCTCGAGGTCCAGGACCTGCACCCCAGCCGGGCCCTCCCCCTGGGCGTCGAGAACCCCGACGCGGACGCCGAGCACGGGCGTGGCCTGCTCATCGCCTCGGTCATCGCCCGGTCCTGGGGAGTGGACTACTCGGCGGGCGCGAAGCGGGTGTGGCTGCGTGTGGAGCGCGGCGAGCCGGTCGGGCTGACCTCCACCCCTCCGCGAACGGGGGAGCCCACCGACATCTATGCCCCCGGCGTGGCCACCGTCGAGCTCACCGTCGACGGGCGGATCGTCGTGTGGGACGAGACGGCCGTCCGGATGTTCGGGTGGGACCCCGACGAGGTCCTCGGCCGGCCTGTACGCGAGCTCGTCGAACGTCTGGACCAGGGCGTCGGCGCAGACGGCCGCCCCGACGCGCCGGCCTGGGCGGGGCAGCGATGGCAGGGCGCGTGCACCGTACGCCGGAAGCACGGCGCGCCCGCACGGGTCTTCGTGTCACGGGTCGCGGAGGCCCCTCGTGAGGGGGCGACGCTGCTCGTGGCACCTCTGTCGAGACGCGCGCTCCTGGAGTGGCCGGTGCCGGAGCAGCGCGCTCCCGTGGGCGAGCACGACCCGCTGGGCCTTCGCGAGGACGCCCTCAACCGCCTCGGCGTCCAGGCCTACCTCGACCTGGTCGTCGAGCGTGCCCGCGACCGGCTCTCGGGCCAGGCGGCCTACCTGCTCCTCGCGCACGACGTCGAGAACGACTTCGAGGTCGTGACCGTGAGCGGGCTCGGGGCCGGGCTCCGGGGCCTGCGGCTGGCGGGCGGGACCCCGGGCGTGTCCGACGCCGGCAACCCGCATCTGCCCGTCGCCCTGACCGACCTGGGCGACGGCGACGTCCCCTGGCTGGCGGGGAGCGGGCTGCGCGCGCTGCTGGTCGCCCCGGTCGTGATCGAGGGCCGCGTGGTCGGCGGGCTCGGGGTCGGGACCGACCAGATCTCGGGCTTCTCCGACGAGGAAGCGGTCCTGCTGCAGCGGATCGCGAACGTCGTCGCTCCCGCAGCCGACCGCGCCCGGCTCCGGGTCTCCGAGCAGGAGCGCCGCGGGTGGCTCACCTTCCTGGCGGAGTCCGGGGACCTGCTCGCGGGGTCGCTGGACCAGACCATGACGATGGCCATCACCGCACAGATCATGGTGCCGCGCCTGGCGACGTGGTGCGCGGTGTCCCTCGACGACCCCCGAGGTCGCCCGGTCCTCGAGCAGGTCTGGCACCGCGACGAGCGCAGGGGAGCCGAGCTGCGGGAGGTCCTGCAGGGGGTTTCCCCGGACCGGTTCGCGGAGGTGCGCGACGGCCGGCTCGGGGAGGTCCGTAACCTCCCGCTGCTCGTGCGCGGCGGCCGGATCGGCGTGCTGACGCTGGGCAGGCCTGGAGGAGACCCGCTGGTCGGGGAGGCGCTCGTCGTCGCGGAGACGATGGCGCGTCGCGCGGCGATGGCGCTCGACAACGCCCGGGCGCACGGCGAGCTCAGGGCGATCGGCGAGGCTCTGCAGAGAGGACTGCTCCCCGCGTCCATCCCGATCGCGCCCTTCTTCGACGTCGGCGTGATGTACCAGGCGGCGGGCGAGCGGACCGTCGCGGGCGGCGACTTCTACGACCTGTTCCCCGTGGGCGGTGGCCGGTGGTGCTTCGCGGTCGGGGACGTGTGCGGCAGCGGCCCCGAGGCAGCGGCGGTCACCGGGCTGGCCCGGCACACCATCCGGGCGCTCGCCGTCGCGGGCTTCCCGGTGGCGCCGATGCTGGAGCGCCTCAACACCGCCATCCTCGACGAGGGGGAGCGGGCCAGGTTCCTCACGCTGGTGTGCGGCCTGCTCGAGCCGGCTCCGGGTGGCGGGATCCACATGAGCATGGTCAGCGCGGGACATCCCCTGCCCTTCGTCGTACGGCATGGCGGCGAGACCACACAGGTGGGTCGTCCACAGCCACTCCTCGGGGTCCTGGAGGCGGTCGACTTCGAGACCGACGACTTGCTGCTCGGCAAGGGCGACCTGCTCGTCACCGTCACCGACGGGGTGCTGGAGCGTCGCGACGGCCACCGGATGCTGGAGGAGGCCGGGCTGAGCGCCGACCTTGCCGGAGCGGACGGCCTCTCGGCGCAGGCGGTCGCGGAGCGCATCGGCCGGCTGGTGGGCGACTTCGCGCCGGGGCCACCGGCCGACGACATGGCGGTCCTGGCGATCCGGGTCGCGCCGACGGGCGCGATTTCTGCGGATTCCCCGCCCTCTGTCGGCTGATGTGGGGAGAATGCCGCGTGACCAGCCTCGTCGACGTCTCTGCCCTCTGGGTGCGCTTCGGCCTGGTCGACGCCGTGCGGGGCATCGACCTCCGGGTCGCCGGCGGAGAGTCGACGGCACTCCTCGGGCGCAACGGTGCCGGCAAGTCGACGACGATGCGCGTCCTCGCCGGGGTGGTCCCGCCGACTGCGGGCATCGTCGAGGTCGCCGGCCAGGATGTCCGCGCGAAGCCGCTGGCCGCCAAGCGCGCGACCGGGTACTGCCCCGACGTCGGCGGACTGGTGCCCAGGGCGACGCCGTGGGAGCACCTCCAGCTCGCCGCCCGGCTGCGCCGGATGCCCGCAGGGTGGGAGGACCGCGCCCAGGACCTGCTCGAGCGCTTCGAGCTCGGGGCGGCTGCGCACCGGGTCACCGCCGGTTTCAGCCACGGCATGGGCCGCCGGATGTCGGTGGTGCTCGCGGCGTTCCACCGGCCGGCCGTGCTCCTGCTCGACGAGCCCTTCGACGGGGTGGACCCGCTCGGGGTCGAGGCCACCATGGACGTGATCGGCGAGGCGCGCTCCGGTGGCGCCGCGGTCATCGTCTCGACGCACCTGCGCGAGCTGGCCGTCCAGGCCTGCGACGCCGCGATCGTCCTCCGCGGAGGCACCGCCGTTGCCGCGGTCCCCGCGCACCAGATGGCCGGCGAGGAGGGTGCGGGTGCCTACCGCGCGCTCCTCGACTGAGTCCGTCGACTCCTGGGGCGTCTGCTGGCGCCGACGTCGCACGGACGCTCTGCAGGCGGTGCGTGACGTCGCGCCGCTGGTGTCCTTCCGGATGGCGGCCGCGCGTGGTCGTCGTCGGGTCGTCGCCTCCTCGGCCCTCGGGCTCATCGTCCTGCTGACCGTGGGCTTCGCCTGGGCGCCCGCCTACCTCCCCGGGGCGAACGGGACGCCCGGAGCGCTGGGCAGCGGCATGGACTCCCACGAGGTCGCCCTGCTCCTGCCGACGGCGTACCTCGGCGTCCTGCTGATCTCGATCGTCTCCGCGGCAGCCGCCGGTGGCGGACGCGAGCTGCTTCCGCGTGAGCACGGCGTGGCCTTCCCGGTCAGCCCGACCACCGACCATCTCGGCTCCCTGCTGATGGCACCCCTCAACATCGCCTGGCTGCTCCAGACCTGGGCGGTGCTGGGTGCGACCGCGTTCGTCGTAGGGCCGGAACGGCTGCTCGTGGCGCAGGTCCCCGTCCTGGCCTGGCTGCTCGTGGCCACCACCACCGCGCAGCTCGTCGCCTGGGCGGTGGAGTGGCTGCGGCGTACCCGGCACGGCGTGTGGGCAATCCGCGGCCTCGTCGTCGCCCTGGTGGCCGTCATGGCCACGCTCATCGTCACCGACACCCTCGTGGGGGTGCTGGACCGCTCGCCGACGGTCCACGTCCTGCTCGCCGCGATCTACGGCTCCGACGGCCTCTGGCTCGCCTGGCTGTGGAGGGTGGCCTTCCTGCTGGTGCTGGCCTGCCTGGCGCTGGTCACGGGCGCGTTCGTCGCGCACGACCTGACGCGCACCCCGGTCCGTGACGAGATGCGCGCGGAGACCTCGACCCATGCCCGTCGCCCCAACCCTGCCTCCGACCTCGTCGCGATGGTGCGCACCGACCGCGCGGGCGTGTGGCGGGCGGTGCCGCTGCGCCGGGGTTTCGCGGTGCTGGCGCTGCTGCCGGGCCTCGTCGCGCTCGCCAGCGCGCTCGACTGGTACATGCTCAACGTCCTTCCTGGCCTGGTCGCCTCCGGAGGTGCGCTGCTGTTCGGCGTGAACGCCTGGTGCCTGGACGGCCGAGGGAGCCTCTGGCGCGACAGCCTCCCGGTCTCTCCCCGGGTCGCGTTCGTCTCCCGGGTGGTGGTCCTCGTCGAGGTGCTGCTGCTCGCCACGGCCATCGCGCTCGTGCTGGCGGCACTGCGCGCAGGCGTCCCGACGGCGGCGGAGGTGACCGCGCTGCTGTGCTCGGCCGTCGTGGTCACCCTGCAGGTGGTCAGCGGGTCGATGCGCTGGTCGGTCCGGCGGCCGTACGCCGTGGACATGCGCAGCGCTCGCGCCACTCCCGCACCCCCGCTGACCATGGTCGGGTACTCCACCCGCCTCGCCCTGGCCACCACCGCGACCGGCATGCTGTTCGTGGCCGCTTCTCGCGCGTCTGGCTGGGAGTGGCCGGTGCTTCTGGCCGTACCCTTGCTGGCGATCTCGCTGCTCCGGCTGAGCCAGGTGGCCCGGGCGTGGGAGCAGCCCGAGGTCCGCTCGCGGGTGATCACCACCGTCGCCAGCTGAGCTGCCCGACGGTGGCCGCAGTGGCGGGCTGTGGACAACCCGGCCGGACCCGCCGGTTCTGTCCGTCGCCGCTGTCAGGGTCGTCCTCGACGAAGCCCCGACCGAAGAAGGTGCCCCGATGACTGCCCGGCCCCCCGCCTCCGACCGCTCCAGCGACGCCGTGCTCGCCAAGGTCCGCAAGATCCTCGCGAAGGCCGAGGACCCCGCAACGACGGTCGAGGAGGCGGAGACCTACACGGCCAAGGCGGCCGAGCTTGTCGCGGCCTACGGCATCGACCGCGCCCTCCTCGCCGAGCGCGTTCCCGAGTCCGACGTCGTGGGCGACCGGGTGGTCCAGCTCGAGGCGCCGTACGCCCTGGACAAGGCGAACCTGCTCAGCGGGGTGGCGACCGCGCTGCGCTGCCGCGTCGTCCAGCGGACGCGGTACGTCGCCGGCGAGAAGGAGCTGTCCATGCACCTGTTCGGCTTCGAGTCCGACCTCGTCCGGGCCGAGGTGCTCTACACCAGCCTCCTGCTCCAGGCGACGACGCAGGTACGCCGGGAGCGGGCGCCGCGCGGGGAGAACCTCGCCGCCTACCGCCGGTCGTGGCTTGCCGGCTTCACCGCGGCGGTGATGCGCCGGCTGGAGGAGTCGGAGAACCGGGCCGGCGAGGAGGCGGAGACCGGCGCCAGCGCTCCGCGTCGTTCGGTCGCCCTGGTGCTCGCCGACCGTTCGGTGGCCGTGCTCGACGCGATGGAGCGGGAGTACCCACAGCTGGACAAGGGGCGGACCCGCACCCTCTCCGGCAGCGGCGGCCGGTCGGGCTACCTGGCCGGAGAACGGGCCGACTTGGGCGGCACCCGCGTCGCGCAGCGTCCGCGAGGCCGGATCGCCGGCTGAGGGCGCCGGCTGAAGACGCCGGCTGAGGGCGCCGGCTGAAGACGCCGGCTGAGGCCGCTGACTGAGGGCGCCGGTCGACGTCGTCGGCTGAGGGCGCCGGTCGACGTCGGCAGAGGGCGGCAGCTGGCGGTCGGCACGGGCAGGCGGGGTCTCGACGGCGGAAGCCCGACGGTCAGCCCTTGAGGCTGCGGAGCCGGTAGTGCGCCTCGATGGCCCGGCGGCAGGCGTCGGCCACGTCGGCGACGGCTGCCTCCACGGGATCGGGCGCGGTGTCCCAGGACCGGCGTCGCGCCAGGGAGGGCGTCTCGCCGGGGAGGTCGTCACCGTCGGCGCCGTCCGCGCCGTCCGCGGCCTCCTCAGTGTCGTGCTCGGACTCGTCGACGACGGCTCCAGCCGGGCCCGGGACACCGACCGCCGGCTCGCCCCGCTTGCGCAGTCGACCGTTGCGGCGGCGGACGAGCCGGTCCATCCCGTCCAACGCGGTCCCGGCGGCGTCGAGGAGGTCCCCGCGGTCGGGAGCCGAGATGGCCTCGGGCAGGTCCTCGGCCCGGGTGGCTCCGCTGAGGTCGTCGAGCGAGCCCACCACACGAGCGCCCGAGGCCTCGATCGCGTCCCGGGTGCGCCGGTTCCACCGTGACGCGAAGGCGTGCGTGCGGACGTCGAGCCCGGCCGTGCCCTCCTCGCGGGCGCGGTCGGCCAGCACCTGCTCGGCGAGGTGGTGCTTGAGGGTCGGGTTGTAGCGCTCCCGTGGCAGTCGGCCGAGCTCGGCGCTCACCCGACGCATCAGGTCCGCCGAGGCGTAGCCCAGCGACGGGTTGTGCCCCTGCGGCGGTTTGCTCGCGACCGCCGGGTCCACGCCCAGCACGCCCGCGAACCGCTCCCACAGCAGCTCCTTCGGCTGTCCCGGGGGAGGAACCGTCACGACGTGCAGCCGATCCGGGGGTACGGCGGCACCCCACCCGTCGAGCATCCGGGGCACGTCGAGGGCGCGCCGGAACAGCCGCGCCCCCTGGCCGAGGGCCGGCGCGCCAGGACCCGCCCAGGCGCCGAGGCGGGCGCTCCGGGCGAAGGCCGGCCACGAAGCCGTGCCGCCGTTGGCGCAGTGGGTCTGCCACAGGCCGGGAAGCACTGCGCAGGTGTCACGCACCGTGAGCACGACGTGCACGTCCGCGCCTGCGAGGTCCTCGACGATGCGGCGCGCCGTCCGTCGACCCGCGAAGCTCAGGAACTCCACCGAGAAGACCGAGGCGGCGCCGTCGAAGGCGAGCATCTGGGTGCGCATCGCGGTCCAGCTGCCCGTCGCGCGGTCCCGGACTCCTCGCTCGCGGTGGTGCCCGACCACGTCGTGGGCGGCGCGCACCTGGTCGGCCCACGTCTCGCCCGGGAAGAGGAAGCCGTGCTCGGCCAGCTCCGCGGTGTTCTGGATCAGCACCTGCTGGAGGTAGGTGGTGCCGGTCTTCATCGCGCCGATGTGGAGGAAGACGACGGGCCGGTGCGTCATGGGCGGATCCTGTTCGCAGACGTCGGGACGAGTCGGCGTACCCGCTGGTGAGCGAGCGCCGCTCGGGCGGCGTTGGCTCCGCAGGCGCCGTGCACCCCGCCGCCGGGGTGGGCAGACGCGGAGCCGAGGTAGAGCCCCTTCACGGGAGTCTCGGCGCGGCCCAGGCCGGGGACGGGTCGCAGGACCAGCTGCTGGCGGAGTGCTGCGGTGCCACCGTTGAGGGCGCCGCCCACGAGGTTCTCGTCGCGGGCCTCGAGGTCGTGGGGGCCGAGGACGCGTCGGGCGAGGATGCGGTCGGAGAAGCCGGGTGCGTGCTGCTCGATCCTGGCCTGCATCCGGTCGGCCACGCGTTCGGCCGCATCCCGGTCCCAGGGGCCCTCGATCCGGTCGGGTCCGGCGTCGTGCCGGGGCACGTGCGGGACGTGGGTGTAGGCCCACGCGGACTCCTCGCCCGCAGGGGCGCGGGTGGGATCGGCCGCGGCCATCTGGCCCATGAGCAGGAACGGGCGGTCGGGGACCGTGTGGGCGGACACCTGCGCGCCGGAGCGCACCAGGTCGTCGAGGTCGTCGGCGACGTGCACGGTCCCGGGAGCGGCCGACGGGCGGGCACGCCAGGGGACCGGCCCGTCCAGCGCCCAGTCCACCTTCACGGTTCCGGGGTCCCACGCGAAGCCGGCCATCCGGCGCCTCAGCCGGGCCGGCAGGTGCTCCCAGCCGACCAGTCCGCCGTACAGCGCGGGCGCCGACACGTCGGCCACCACGGCCTGCCGCGCCTCGACGAGGTCGCCGTGCTCCGTGCGGACCGCCACCGCCCGCCCCGAGCGCACGACCACCTCGGTGACCCGGCACCCGGTGCGTACCGTGCCGCCGAGCTTCTCGAACCTGCTGACGAGCGCGCCGGCCAGCATCCCCGCGCCGCCGACGGGCACGGGGAAGCCAGCGTGCTGGCCGAGCATCGCCAGCACCCAGCCCATGAGCCCGGACCCGGCGGCGTCGAGGGGGATGTCGGAGTGCGCGGCGTTGCCGGCGACGAGCATCCTCGCCGCCGGGCCGCGGAACCGCTGCTCGACGAGGGACCGGCCCGGGGAGAGCAGCATCCGCACGAAGGACAGGCCGCCCGCGGCGGGGAGGCCCGCCAGGGTGCCGAGCCCTGCACGGACCGGCGGGAACGGGGAGAGCAGAGCCTCGACGACCCGGTCGCCGATCCGCTGCCACCCCCGACACATCTCGAGCCAGGCCTCCCCGTCGCCGGGGGTGAGCTCGTCGAGTGCGGCGGCCGTAGCCTCCGGCGTACGGTGCAGCAGCGCCCACGTGCCGTCCGCGAACGGTGTGCCCACGACGGCGGGAGCGTGGCTCCAGGAGAGGCCGAACCGCTCCAGGCCCAGCCCCGTGATCGTCGGTGACACCGCGGCCAGCGGGTAGAACGAGCTGAACGTGTCGTGCACGAACCCTTCGTGGACCGAACGGTCGCTGTGCACCGCACCGCCGGCGACGTCCTGCGCCTCGAGGACCACCACGTCCCAGCCCGCGTCGGCGAGCAGGTTGGCGGCCACGAGCCCGTTGGGCCCGCTGCCGATGACGACGGCGTCGGCGGCACTCATCTCCGCAGTCTCCACCCGCGCAGCGCCGCCGTGCTCGCGCAGCGCCGGTCGGTCAGTTCTTGGGCTGCTCGCTGCCCGCCGCGGTGCACTCCATGAGGGGGGCGAGGAGCTCCTGACCGGCCTTGTCCTGGTCGCCTTCGAACGTGGCTGTCAGCATGCCGCGCACGGCGTCCTCGGTGAGCTTCTCGTTGAAGCAGTCCTTGACCGCGGGCGGCTGGTTGCCCAGCGACTGCGCGAGCTGCTCGCGCATGGTCGCCATGACGTCGGTGCAGTCGAACATCGAGTTCACCATGGTCTTGGAGTCCTCTTCGTTCATCTTCGGCGTCTCGGCCTTCTCGTCGACCGTTCCGTCGTCCTTCAAGAAGCCGTACTCCTTGAGCTGGTCCACGCCGATGCCGTCCACCATGCCGTTGGCGATGCAGTCGGCCTCCTCGGGCTTGAGCTGCATCATCTGCTGGTTCTCCTGCTGCTTCACCAGGTAGTCGGAGATCTCCGACTTCGCCTGCTCGTCCTCGTTGTTGCCACAGCCGCTCAGCAGCAGGCCGGTGGCCAGGAGAGCAGACAGGATCGCGCGCTTCATGAGGGGGACTCCCAGGGGGTGGAGGGCGGAACGCTGCGAGCATATCGGCCGGGCAAGCCCGCACCGTGGGCAGTGACCGACGCTGGTCCAGCCCACGGCTAGGGTCGCGACATGGACCCCAGCCCCGTGCCCGGTTCGGCAGAGGTACGCCGGGAGGACGCGTTCGACGTGGCCGCGGTGGACACCTGGCTGCGCCGTCAGGTCCCGGACCTGGCCGCCGACCTCGCCGGGGAGCCGCTCGTGCGCCAGTTCTCCGGGGGTGCCTCCAACCTCACCTACCTTCTGCGCTACTCCGGGCGCGACCTGATCCTGCGGCGACCGCCGGTCGGGCAGAAGGCGCGCGGCGCCCACGACATGGGCCGGGAGTTCACCATCCAGTCGCGGCTGCGGCCGGCGTACCCCTACGTCCCGGGGATGGTGGCCTTCTGCGACGACGAGGCCGTGCTCGGCTCCGACTTCTACGTGATGGAGCGGGTCGAGGGGACCATCCTGGGACGCGACCTGCCCTCCGGGATGGAGCTGAGCGAGCAGGAGGTGCGCTCGCTGTGCACCGGCGTGCTCGACCGTCTCGTCGAGCTGCACTCGGTCGACGCGGAGGCAGCCGGCCTGGACGACCTCGGCAAGGGCCGGGGGTACGTCGGACGCCAGGTCGCCGGCTGGTCCGAGCGGTTCCGGCGGGCCCGCACCGAGGACGTGGGCGACTTCGAGGACGTCATGTCCTGGCTGGACGCCCACCAGCCCGAGGACGTCGGCTCCTGCGTGATCCACAACGACTACCGCCTCGACAACGTCGTCCTCGACGACAGCCTCCAGGTCGTGGGGGTCCTGGACTGGGAGATGGCCACCCTCGGCGACCCGCTGATGGACCTCGGCGGTGCCCTCGCCTACTGGGTCCAGGCCGACGACGACCCGGTCTTCGCGCAGTTCCGGCGCCAGCCCACCCACCTGCCGGGGATGCTCACCCGGTCCGAGGTCGTCGACCACTACACCGGGCGGATGGGCCTCTCCGTCACGCCTGATCAGTGGGTCTTCTACGAGGTGTTCGGGCTGTTCCGTCTGGCCGTCATCGCCCAGCAGATCTACTACCGCTACCACCACGGGCAGACCACCAACGAGGCCTTCGCGATCTTCGGACCGGCCGTCCAGTACCTCGAGCAGCGCTGCAAGGAGCGGATCCGATGAGCCAGATCCTCCTGGTCCGCCACGGGCAGGCCTCCTGGGGAGCCGACGACTACGACGTGCTGTCCCCGCTCGGCGAGCAGCAGTCGCAGGTCCTCGGCGAGGCGCTCGCCGCACGCGGCATCCGTCCCGACGTGGTCCTCCGCGGCGCCATGAAGCGGCACCGGCAGACCGCCGAGGGGGCGGCCGCTGCCGCGGGGTGGGCAGCGGAGGTCGTCGCCGACGACGGGTGGAACGAGTTCGACCACGTCCAGATGCTCTCCATGCACCCGTCGCGGTACGGCGAGGGCGAGGAGATGTCGCGGGCCGAGTTCCAGGCCTGGTTCGAGGAGGCCACCCGTCGCTGGACCGGGGGCGAGTACGACGAGGACTACGACGAGTCGTTCACGGCCTTCGGCGACCGGGTCGACGCCGCCCTCCGGCGTACCGTCGACCGGCTGGAGCCCAACCAGACCGCGGTGGTCTTCACCTCCGGCGGTCCCATCTCCTGGGTCGCGGCCTCCCTGCTCGGCGGGTCCGCGCAGGTGTGGACCCAGCTCAACCCGGTCACCGTCAACTCCTCGGTCAGCAAGGTCGTGGTCGGCCGCCGGGGAGCCACGATGGTGACCTTCAACGACCACAGCCATCTCGAGTCCGCCGGAGACGGCTTCATCACCTACAGGTAAGGAATCCCGCCCCATGTCGACCTCGCGCAAGACCATCCTGATCACCGGCGCCAGCTCCGGCCTGGGAGCGGAGATGGCCCGCCAGTTCGCCGACCGCGGACACGACCTCGCCCTCTGCGCGCGCCGGCTCGACCGGCTCGAGGACCTCAAGGCCGAGCTGGACGCCGAGCACCCCGACCAGCGGTTCGAGATCCGCGCGCTCGACGTGAACGACGACGACGCGGTCTTCGAGGTCTTCCGGGCCTTCCGCAAGGACTTCGGGACGCTCGACCGGATCGTCATCAACGCGGGCCTCGGCAAGGGCGCCCCGATCGGGACCGGCCGCTACGACGCGAACAAGCAGACCGCGATGACGAACTTCGTGGCGGCGCTCGCGCAGACCGAGGCGGCCATGGAGATCTTCCGCGACCAGAACGCCGGCCACCTGGTGATGATCTCGTCGATGTCGGCGATGCGGGGCATGCCGAAGGCGGTCACCACCTACGGGGCCACCAAGGCCGGGGTCGCGCACCTCGCCGAGGGGCTGCGCGCCGAGCTGATGGGGACCCCGATCAAGGTCAGCGTCATCTACCCGGGCTACATCCGGTCGGAGATGAACGAGAAGGTCAAGAACGCCCCGTTCATCGTCTCCACCGCCAAGGGGGTCCACGCCATCGTCGACGCGGTGGAGGCGGAGAAGCCGCGCGCCCACGTCCCGTCCTGGCCCTGGGTTCCGCTGGGCGTCGCGATGCGGAACCTCCCGCTCCCGGTGGTCCGCAAGCTCCTCGGCTAGGGCACTCGTCGCGCAGATGCGCGGCTCCGGCCTGCCGCCGCGCCGGGCGGGGGCCACCATCGCGCAGATGAGCCGTGGTGGCCCCGCCGGGTCAGCTCCCCGCCGTACCCCCGTGCTTCCAGCGCTGGAAGCCACCGACGAGGTCGGTCGCCCGGGTGACACCGAGGTCGCGCAGGTTCCGCGCGGCGAGGCTGGAGCCGTACCCCTCGTTGCACACCACGATGACGCGCCGGTCCGCGGTCGCCTCCGGGATGCGGTGCGGCGACGTCGGGTCCAGCCGCCACTCCAGGACGTTCCGGTCGATCACCAGCGCCCCCGGCAGCATGCCGTCACGGTCCCGCTGCTCGACCGGGCGGATGTCCACCACCAGGGCGCCGCTCTCCAGCTCGCGCGGCAGGTCCGACGGGTCCACCCGGTCCAGGCCGTCCCGCGCCGCGGCAAGCATCCGGTCCACGGCCGACTCGCTCATCACCCCTCCGGTCCTGCGGGCAGCGTACGACGGTGGGACCTGAGCGCGTCATGGCCTGATCGGGGCCTTGCTGTCGCGCCGAGCCGGAGGTAGACCAGAACGCATGCGCCCCCTGACCGGGGGTGGTGAGCCGAGAGAGGTGACGGGGATGAGCGGACGCGTCGTGCATTTCGAGATTCCGTACGACGACGGCGACCGGGCGCAGGCGTTCTACAAGGAGGCCTTCGACTGGAACATGATGCCGATGCCCGAGCTGAGCTACGTGATGGTCACGACCGGACCCACGGACCAGCAGACGGGGCCGAGCGAGTCGGGCTTCATCAACGGCGGCATGGCCCAGCGCAGCGAGAACATGAACCCGGTCCCCAACGTCGTGGTCGACGTGGAGGACATCGACGCCGCGCTGACGAAGATCGAGTCGGCGGGCGGCGCGAAGGTCATGGACAAGACCGCCGTCGGCGAGATGGGCTGGACGGCGTACTTCAAGGACAGCGAGGGCAACGTCGTCGGGCTCTGGCAGACCGCCTGACACTCTGCCTGACAGCGCCGGCTGACCCGTCCGCCTGACCGTGCCCACACGGGTCAGGGCAGGTAGCGCCGGGCTCCGGCGTACTCCGACGCGTACTCGGGCGTCGCGAGGGGGATGACCTCCACGCTCTGGCCGGTGCCCGGCGAGTGCACCATGCGGCCCCGACCGACGTACATCGCCACGTGGTGCACGACGCCGTCGGTGGCGAAGAAGAGCAGGTCGCCGCGCCGGGGGCTGCTCACCGGTGTGCCGCCGCGCGACTCGGGCAGGGCGTCGCGCGGGATCGTGATGCCGTGGACCCGGTAGTCCAGCCACATCAGGCCGGAGCAGTCGAAGCCGAACCCGGACGTGCCCGCCCACAGGTAGTCCAGCCCCAGGAACGACCTCGCCGTGCGGACGATGCTCCGCCGGGTCGGGGGCAGGGCCGGGGCGCGCCGGTCGTGGACGGTGACCGCCACCTTGGCCAGCCGGCGGACGACTCCGGTGGGCATCGCGACCCGGACGGCCTTGGCGGTCTCGCCGACGACGGGCAGCCGGGTCCCGAAGCTCACCTGGAACAGCCTCCTGCCGTGGGCCCGGTCGGTGCGCAGCCACGCGGCACGGTTCAGCACGGTGGCGCGGAGCCGAGAGGCCGTGGGGTGTACGGCGGTGAGCTGGCGCCGCGGCACCCAGCCGGGGTAGCCGCGCGAGTCCAACGGGGTCGGCTGGGAGGGGACGACGACCCGTGCCCACCCGGGTCGGAGCGCGAGCACCCGGACCCGGTCGCCGAGCAGCGCCTGGGTGTCCGATCGGTGCCCGAGGCTGCGACGCTCCGAGGTGCTCATCCCGGCGAGCCACTCCGTGACCCGGACCGGCCGCGTGAGGGCGGGCGCATCCACCTCGCGCGGGGAGTCGGGGCTGCGCCACACGGTGGCGACCGACACGGCCACCCAGGCGTTGCGCCCGACCTGGAGTCGAGGACGGGTCTCGTCCGTCGCCGCAGCCGGCGAGAGGCCGACCGGCCCCGCCGCGTCTGAGCCGCTGGGCATCGGTGACGCGGCGGAGCCGCAGGCCACGAACACTGCCATGACGAGGAGCGTCTCCACGAGTCTTCGACCGTGGGTGCGCCACGCCCAGCCGTTCGACCGGCCTCCCGAGAAGCTGCTCATGGAACCAGAGTGCACCGTTTTCGTCCGGTTCGGGCAGAGTCGAAGGACTTCACCTCCATGACGAGTCCGGGCCATGGTGGATGGTTCAGGTCGATCGCCAGTTGGCCGCGCCGACGACGATGAGGCGCAGCTGCTTCTCCGCGGTACGCACGATCTCCTGCTCCACCTCGGGCCGTCCTGGCGGTGCGTCGAGGATGTCCTCGGCCGTGGACACCATGGCGTTGACGATGAGGTTCGCCATCACCCGCAGGTCCTCGCTGCTCCAGGCGTCCATTCCGGGCAGCCGCGCGAGGTCGGTCGCCAGCTCGCGCTCGAAGAGCTCCAGCTCGTGCCGGATCTCCCGGCGTACGGCGGGGACGCCGCCGAAGCGCTCGCGGGCGATGAACCGGAAGTAGGCGCGGTCCGAGTGCACGTGCTGGACGAGGATCTTCACCGAAGCGCGGATCACGCCGCTCAGTCGGAGGTCTCCCCGGCGGGCGTCGCGGATCATCTGGCGCAGGCTCGCGAACGACCTGTCGACCAGGGCGAGGCCGAGCTCGTCGACCGAGGCGAAGTGCCGGTAGAACGCGGTCGGCACGATGCCGACCGTCCGGGTCAGCCGGCGCAGGGAGAGCGCGGCAAGACCCTCCTCCTCCACGAGGTCGAGCGCCGCGTCGAGGATCGACTGGCGGGTGCGCTCCTTGCGCTCCTGCCGGGTCTCGCTCGCGGTGGGCTCCACGGGGCCATGCTATCGGCGTGTCACGACTCGGTGAACAAGTGGTGACCCAGATGTTGCGCCGTCATCGCGTGCTCCAGGTCACTCGCCCTGCCTGTTGACGAACAGCACCGGCGTCACTCAGTGTTTTCAGTGTACGCATGTTCACTGAAAGGCGGTGAGAGTCATGAGCCTCACCCAACGGCTGCTCCGCTCCCGCGGTGTCGCAGCCCTCGCCTCACCCCACCCCGTCGACCGCTACCTCGAGCTGGTCAACCCGATGTGGGCAGCGGAGGAGGTCCGCGCCCGCGTCGTCGACGTCCGGCGCGAGGTCGACGGCCCCGAGCCGGTCACCACGCTCAGCCTCCAGCCCACCAGCACCTGGCGCGGCTTCCGCGCGGGACAGTTCGTCCAGGTGGGCGTGGAGCTCGACGGCGCACGCCGTACCCGCTGCTTCTCGATCAGCTCCGCGGAGTCCGACGGGCCGTTCACGATCACCGTCCGCGCCCACGACGAAGGGCTCGTCTCGGCGTACCTCGCCGACGTGGCCCGGCCGGGCCTGGTCCTGCACCTCTCGCAGGCGGAGGGCGAGTTCACGCTGCCCGACGCGCTGCCGGACCGGCTGCTGATGGTCTCGGGCGGATCCGGCATCACCCCGGTGATGTCGATGCTGCGCACCCTCGTCGAGCGGGGGTACGACGGCCGCATCACGTTCCTGCACTACGCGCAGAGCCCGGAGCGGACGATCTTCCACGACGAGCTGCGCCTGCTGGCCCGGCGGCCGAACGTCGACGTCGTGGTGGTCCACACGCGCCGCGGCGGAGCCCGGCTCACCGCCGACGAGCTCGCGCGGCTCGCGCCCGACCACCGCGACACCGCGACGTACGCGTGCGGCCCGGCCGGCCTGATCGAGAGCCTCCGCGAGATCTACCCCGACGACGGTCCGTTGAAGGTCGAGTACTTCAAGACCACCAGCCTCCAGCCCGCCACCGGCGATGCCGAGGGGACCGTCCGCTTCGCCCGAGCCGGCCGCGACGCCGAGAACTCCGGCGCCACCCTGCTCGAGCAGGCCGAGGCCCTGGGCCTCACCCCGGAGTACGGCTGCCGCATGGGCATCTGCTTCTCCTGCACCTCACGCAAGACCGAAGGAACCGTCCGCAACGTCGTCACCGGGGCCACCTCGAGCCTCCCCGACGAGGACGTCCAGGTCTGCGTCAGCCAACCCGTCGGCGACTGCGTCGTCGAGCTCTAGCCCGACGCGGCAGTCCCCACGCACCGACTCAAGGAGCCTGACCATGAGTGACCCGAAGCCCACCCTCACGCCCGAGCAGCTCGAGGCGTTCGGCGCCGAGATGGACGCCATCCGCCAGCGTCTCGTCAGCCGGCTCGGCGAGGAGGACGCCACCTACATCCGCGACGTCGTGAAGGCCCAGCGTGCCTTCGAGGTCGCCGGACGAGCCCTCTTCTACCTGCCCCCCACCTGGCCGCTGGCCGTGGCCGCGCTCAGCGTGTCGAAGATCCTCGACAACATGGAGATCGGCCACAACGTCATGCACGGCCAGTACGACTGGATGGGCGACCCCGGCCTGAACTCGCGCATGTACGAGTGGGACACCGTCTGCCCGAGCGAGCAGTGGAAGTACTCCCACAACTACATCCACCACACCTACACGAACATCCTCGGCAAGGACCGCGACATCGGCTACGGCATCCTCCGGATGGACGAGGACCAGCAGTGGCGCCCCTACTACCTGGGCAACCCGGTCTACGCGTTCCTGCTCATGGTCTTCTTCGAGTGGGGGGTGCTCCTGCACGACCTCGAGGTCGACCGCATCGTCGCGGGGGAGCGCACCTGGGCCGACACCAAGCACCTGCACCGCGGCATGATCCGCAAGGTCCGCAACCAGACCCTCAAGGACTACCTGCTCTTCCCGGCCCTGACCGGTCCGCTGTTCGTGCCGACGCTCGTCGGGAACGTGACCGCGAACCTGGTCCGCAACGTGTGGACCTTCGGGATCATCTTCTGCGGCCACTTCCCCAGCGGGGTCGTCACCTTCACCGAGGAGGAGACCGAGGACGAGACCCGTGGCCAGTGGTACCTCCGCCAGCTCCTCGGCTCGGCCAACATCACCGGCAGCGAGCTCTTCCACGTCCTGACCGGGAACCTCTCCCACCAGATCGAGCACCACCTGTTCCCCGACATCCCCGCGCGGCGCTACCGGCAGATCGCCCCCGAGGTCCGCGAGATCTGCGAGAGGTACGGGCTGGAGTACAACACCGGGCCGCTGCACCGGCAGGTCGCCAGCGTCGCCCGGAAGATCTGCAGCCTCGCCGTACCCGGTCAGGACTCCGGTCGTGGACCCGAGCGTGGGCCCGGCCGAGTGGTGGGCATCCCGCGCCGCCTCGGCCGGCTGGTCGCCCAGGTGCGGTCTCAGGATGCAGCGGCGGCCACCTCCGGCTCCCGGGCTGCCTGACACTGGCAGACATGAACGCCGAACCGCCCCGCGGCTCCGCTCGCGACCGCCTGAGCAAGGCCGAGATCCGCAAGGACGCCCTCCAGGACACCGTCGAGGCCACCGCGACCGCCGTCGGTGCGGTCACCACGATCGTCACCGGCGCGGTGCGCGACATCGCGCGCGCGGTCGGCGGCCTGGCGACGGAGGTCTTCGAGATCCGCGACGCCGCCCGCCGGGCCGCCACCGACGGGGAGCGCGACCCGGGGGGTTCCGGGTAGTCCGTGAGCAAGATGCTCTTGGGCATGCCCCACGACAGCAGGTTGCTCACGGAGTATCGGCAGGGTCAGCCGAACCTGAGCCGGAAGTCCCCCAGGTGGAACGTCGCGACCGGCCGACGGCCGTGCAGCCACGCGAGGGGCCCGTCGGCCCCGAAGTCCCATCGCCCGCTGACCGGGAGGTTGCGGGACGTGCCGAGCACGGGCGTGACGACGCTCGAGCCGTTCTCGCGCTCCTGGCTCACCGTGAAGCGGAACGGCGTGCGCAACGACGGGACACGCGCCCCGGTGAACCGCGCCGCGGCGATCGGGGAGCCGTTGATGTTCGCGTCCCCGGATGCGCGGGTGGCCGGTCCCGCGCCGCGGTGCCGGACGTGCAGCTCGGCCAGGTCCTTGGGGATCGCCCACAACGTCCGGCCGCCCTCGAGGGACATCTCCGAGTCCACCCAGATGTCGGTGATGTGGACGCGTGGCATCGCGCCGTCGCGGACGAGCCTGGCCAGCAGGAGCTCCCGGTAGGACAGCACGCCCCCCTCGGCGTAGTCGACGAACGCGGCGCCGTACAGACCGGGCCGGCGCTCCGGCGTACCGGTCCGGACCGGGAACAGGGAGAGCCACATCTGGCCGTGGAGCGACCATGGTGGGGAGGGAAAGGGCACGGGATGAACCTTAGACCGGAGGGCTGGCCGGATATGGCACGCTATGTACCTTCACGCGGAAGGTCATACACATGAGTGCACGAGTATGCATCATCGGAGCCGGCTCGTCCGGGATCACCGCGGCGCAGGTGCTCCAGGATCGCGGGATCGACTTCGACTGCTACGAGGTCGGCAGCGAGGTGGGCGGCAACTGGCGCTACCAGAACGACAACGGGATGTCCTCGGCGTACCGCTCGCTGCACATCAACACCTCGCGGCAGCTCATGGAGTACAAGGCGTTCCCGATGCCCGAGGAGCTGCCGGACTACCCGAACCACTGGCAGATCGCGAAGTACTTCGACTCCTACGTCGACCACTTCGGGTTCCGCGACAGGATCCGGTTCCGCACCGAGGTCGTGAAGGTCGAGCCGCTGACCGGCGAGGAGCGGCGGTACGCCGTGACCGTCCGCTCGCGCGAGGGTGACGTCGTCGACGAGCCCGAGGTGCACCACTACGACGAGGTGATCGTCGCGAACGGCCACCACTGGGACCCGCGCTGGCCCGAGCCGTCCTTCCCGGGCGCCGAGAGCTTCCCGGGCGAGCAGATCCACGCGCACTACTACAAGACCCCCGACGTCCTCGAGGGCAAGCGCGTCCTCGTGCTGGGCATCGGAAACTCCGCCTGCGACATCGCCGTCGAGTCCTCACGGGTGTCGACCGAGACCTACCTCGCGATGCGTCGCGGGGCGCACATCATCCCGAAGTTCATCTTCGGCGTCCCCACCGACCACCTCACCGACTCCGTCGTCGCCCGGATGCCGCTGAAGGTGCAGCAGCTCTCGATGGCGACGATGCTGCGGCTCGCGCAGGGGAAGGTCACCGACTACGGACTGCCCGAGCCCGACCACGCCGTCCTCCACGCGCACCCCACCGTCAGCGACGACCTGCTCACCCGCCTCGGGCACGGCGACCTCACGATCAAGCCGAACATCGACCGGTTCGAGGGCTCGAAGGTGTTCTTCGAGGACGGCTCGGTCGCCGAGGTCGACGTCGTCGTGTACTGCACCGGCTACAAGGTCACGTTCCCGTTCTTCGACGAGCGGGTGGTCCGCGCCGAGGACAACCACGTCGACCTGTACCGCCGGGTCGTCGACCCCGAGCACCCCGGGCTGTACTTCGTCGGGCTCATCCAGCCGCTCGGCGCGATCATGCCGCTCGCCGAGGCCCAGGCCGAGTGGGTCGGCGACCTGGTCAGCGGTGCCGGCGAGCTGCCGTCGTACCTCGACATGCGGGAGCAGATCGAGGAGTACGACGACGCGATCCGCAAGCGGTACGTCGCCTCGAAGCGGCACACCATCGAGGTGGACTTCCACAAGTACCTCGCCGAGATCGAGCGGGAGCGGCGCGCGTCGCGGGCCCGTGCCCAGGGGAGGTCTGGGTCGCCCGTCGGCCAGGTCGTGCAGGGGCTGCGAGGCCTCCGCGGACTCCTGCCGAGTCGGCACTAGCGCGGCCCGGCTCCCCGCCGAGTCGGGCACTGTGATGTTTGTGTGGGTGTGTTGAGCGCGCCGTAGAGGAGCGCACGCCGTTCCCTGCCTAGGTTTCTGAGCTGTCGAAGAACAGAAATCTGGTGGTCAGGAGAACGGCGTGCGTGAACTCAGCCTATGGCGTGCTCTGCTCGGAATCGAGCACACGGTCATCGAGGGCGTTCGATTCGGCCAGGAGACCGGGCAGCTGGTGTTCTCGGTGCGTCCTGGGGCTCGACGCCGGGGCAGGTGTGGACGGTGTCGTGCGCCCTCGCCGGGCTATGACGCCGGCCGGGGCCGCCGTCGCTGGCGGGCACTGGATCTGGGCACGGTGCAGGCCTACCTGGAGGCTCCGGCGCCCCGGGTGCGATGCAAGACCCACGGGGTGGTGGTCGCGCATGTGCCGTGGGCTCGGCATCGTGCCCGGACCACCGGTGCGTTCGAGGACCAGGTCGCGTGGCTGGTCACGAAGACCTCGCTGAGCGCGGTGAGCGAGCTGATGCGGGTGGCGTGGCGCACGTGAACGGGATCCTGACGCGGGTCGGGCAGAGATCGCCGGGCGCATCGACCTGCTGGATGGCTGACTCGGATCGGGATCGATGAGGTGTCGTGGCGGCGTAACCACCGCTACGTGCTCGCGGTCGTCGATCACGACACCGGCTCGCTGGTGTGGGTCGGGAAGGGCAACACCACCGCAACCGTCAGGCTTCTTCGACGCGCTCGGGCGCACCGCTGCGCCAGATCACCCACATCAGCGCCGACAGCGCCCCTACATCGCCACCGCGGCGGACCGGAACTGCCCCGCCGCGGTCCGGGTGGTCGACCCCTTCCACGTCGTGAAGTGGGCCAACGACGCCCTCGGCGAGGTCCGGCTCGAGGTCTGGCGCGAAACCCGCAGACTGGCCCGAGCCAACGCACGCGGCCGAGGGCGCCCCCCGGCCGACGTCGGTGAGCGGTACCGGCAACCAGCGGCTGAAGATCTTGACCCGCTCCCGGTACGCGCTGTGGAAGAACCCGAGAACCTCACCATCCACCAACGCGAACGGCTGGAGTGGATAGCAAGACCGCAAGGCTGTGGCGCGCTACCAGCTCAAGGAAGGCCTGCGCGCGGTGCGCGGCTGCCCGCCGCCGAGGTCGGCGAAGCTCTGACACCTGGTGCGACTCCGCCGCCGCGCCGGATCCGCAGTTCGTCGACCTCGCCGCATCGTCACCGACAACGAGTCCCATCCTCGCCGCATTGAGCACGACCTGTCCAACGCGATCAGCGAATCGGCGAACACCCGCATCCGGCTTCGCAACCGGATCGCCTTCGGCATCCACGACCCCGACGCCTGATCGGACTGCTCATGCTCACCCTCAGTGGCCACACCCCGCCTGCCGGGCGGAACTGACCCACAAAACAACAGGAGAGCCGAGTCGGCAGAAGTAGCGCGCCGCCCCGGGGCTAGACGGTATGGAGTGACCGCTCAGGGCTGCTGAGGGTTGCAGGCCGGGGCCCCACTCACAAATGGTCGTGGGTTACCGAGCAGGGGCTGGCCTGCTCGGCCTATCCAACAGTTGTGGGAGGCCCCGGTGTTCACCGAGCGTACGAGCGTTGGGCTCGACGTGCACGCGCGATCGGTCGCGGCTGCGGCGATCGACGGCGTCACGGGCGAGCTGATCCAGTCCAAGCTGACCCCGTCACACGAGCACATCCGGTCCTGGGTGCAGGGCCTGCCCGGTCCGGTGGCGGTGACCTATGAGGCCGGTCCGACCGGGTTCGGGCTGTACCGAAGCCTGAGCGCGGCGGGGATCCGGTGCATGGTCGCGGCGCCGTCGAAACTGCAGAAGCCGTCGGGGGATCGGGTCAAGACCGACGCCAAGGACGCGATCCACCTGGCCCGGCTGTTGCGGCTCGACGAGGTCACCCCGGTCGCCGATCCCGACGGTCGACCAGGAGGCCGCGCGTGACCTGGTCCGTGCCCGGGAGGACTGCCGCGGCGATCTGATGCGAGCCCGGCACCGGCTGTCCAAGCTGCTGCTGCGCCACGGCGATCGTCTACTACGGCGGCGACGCCTGGACCGGCAAGCACGACGCCTGGCTGCGCCACCAGGCCGCTACCGCAGCTGACCTCGAGCGCCACCCGGTTGACCTTCGACTCCGACTACGAGAACGTCCTGACCGTCAAGGCCCGACGCGACCGGCTCGATACCGCGATCGAGCAGATGGCCGCCGAGTCCGAGTTCACCCCGCTGGTGCACCGGCTGGGCTGCCTGCGCGGGATCAGCACCCTGACCGGGTTCGCGCTCGCGGTCGAGATCGGCGACTGGCACCGGTTCACCGGCAACACCATCGGCTCCTTCGTCGGCCTGGTCCCCAGCGAGCACTCCTCCGGTGCTTCCCGGGTGCAGGGCTCGATCACCAAGACCGGCAACACCCACGTCCGTCGACTACTGGTCGAGGCCGCCTGGCACCACCGCGCCCGCTACCAGCGTCGGCAAGACCATGCGCGACCGCTGGGAGCTCGCGCCGGCAGCCGCCCGCACCCGCGGCGACGAGGGCAACCGCCGCCTGCACCACCGGTGGGTCAAGTTCATCGAGCGTCGCAAGACGCCACACCATCGCCAACGTCGCCATCGCCCGCGAGCTGGCCGGCTGGTGCTGGTCCCTGGCAGTCATGGAGGAGTAGCCGAACCCCTCGATCTGCTTCGTCGACCAGCGTACCTGGTGGCAGCGCGTGGAGCGACCCGCGAAACACCTATGAGCAGCACCCTCACCTTGGTCAGCAATGACCCCATGGGTGCGACGCTCGACGCTAGACACGCGGTCCCGCTCCTGCCGAAAGCACCGTCCTGCGGTAACCAACCCGCGCATATCAGCATGACCGCGCGTCGCCAACGACACGCTCACCAGTCACCCAGACGACGAAGCACGAGGCGCCCGCCCCGATCACTCGGGACGGGCGCCTCACCCTGCCTCTTGACAGGAGGTCACTCCATATCAGTTGTGCGACAGCAGCACCGGCGGACTCACGTAGTAGAGGTCGGGGTCGATCTCGCGGTTCCAGATCCGGCTCGCGCGCTCGCACGACCCCGTCGGCGTGCAGCGGATGATCGCCGTCGCGCCGTCGTCGCCCTGCGCCATGGTGAGGAAGTGCCCGTCGTCCTCCCAGGACACCCCCCAGTCGAGGCGGCCGTTGATGCGGCCGACGCGCTCACCGTTGCGGGCCTTCACCGTCACCCAGCGGTCCGTGCCCGGCGCGTCGAAGTAGATCCAGGTGGACAGGGCGCGCTTGCCGTCGGGCGACCAGGCGTGCGGCGTGATGCGGCAGCTGCGCCACAGGGTCCGACCGGGGCGGGACAGCGGTGCGACCCGGTGGCAGCGAGCAGGCGATCCGCTGCCCGGCGCGAACACCACCCTGTTGTGGCGCTTGTCGGCACGGATCGCGTACTGGTCGGAGATCTTGCGGGTCGTGTCCCGGCGGTAGTTCCACCACCAGGTGCGGATGTCGCGGCGGTACCCGGGCCGGGTGAGCAGGACCCGGCGGTCCGTCACGGCCACCACCTGGGCGAGCGTGAACGCGCGGCGGGCGATCACCCTGCCGGTGTTCGGGTTCACCACCGAGACCACGTGCTTGGTGTCGATGTCGTCCGGTGCGTTCGACCAGGCCATCCTGGTGCCCCGCGGTGACACGGCGCTTCCGTCCACCCAGTGCGGCCGACCGATGACCTTGCGCGTCCCGTCGGCGGCCACGGCAGTGATGCGGAAGCGGCGGCCCCGGTTCCGGACGAGGTCCGACACGACGTATCCGCCGGACGTGGTCCACAGGTCGAGGTGCATCCGGGCGCGGGCGACGGTGATCGAGCGGTCCCCGTCGTGGAGAGTGTTGCGAACCAGGTACGGGATCTGCGGGTCGGCCCCCCGCGTCAGCGAGCTCGGCGAGACGCGGTCCGGGTTGGCCTGGGCCGGCAGCGTCGCCGCTCCCAGGCTGAGCCCCGTGAGGGCGGTGGCGACGGCGGTGAGGGTGCGGCGGGCGGATCGGCGAGTGGACATTCTGTGTTCCCCCGGATCGGACGTGATGGGTGGTGCTGCACCGGTACACGCCGTGGGTGCGCGATCGGTTGCCCGTCCAGTCTGCGCCGATCTTCCGGCCGCGTCTGCAGGTTTGCCTGTTCCTGTCGAGTCGGCAGAAGTGCCGCGCGGATCGGGGTCGAGTCGGCAGAAGTGCCGCGCGATTCCACGCCGAGTCGGCAGAAGTGCCGCCGCTCAGCGCTCCGACTGCACCAGCAGCCGCGTATACCTCATCTCAGTCGGGTGCGGCGGCCAGGGCGTCTCTTGGGTCTCCGACGTCGGGCGCCAGCCCAGGAAGGAGTACAGCCGGCGGGCCCGGTGGTTCGCCTCCAGCACCCAGAGGGACGCGGCCGTCGTACCCCGCAGGTCCATCATGTGCACGACCGTGTCGATGGCGGCAGTCGCGAGGCCCTCACCCCAGTGGCGTGGGTCCACGGCGAGGTGGCGGAGCGTGCTGTCGTCGTACGCCGCGAAGAGTGCGAGCCCTCTGCCCTCCGGGGCGTCCTGGACGAGTACGTCGGTCGTCGGATCGTCGAGGACCAGTCGCCATCGGGCGAGGACGGCGTCGAACGGGAACGGATGCCGTGTCGGCGGGAACACGTGACCTAGCGCGGCGAGGTTGGCCTCGCGTTCCAGCTCGGCCAGCGCGAGCAGGTCGTCCTCCGTCGCAGTGCGGAACATGGGACATTCTGTGCTCGCCGGACCCGCGACGCGCAAGGGCGCGCCGCGAGATCCGCGGCCGATGTGCCGACTCGGCGCGGACACCAGCGGCACTTCTGCCGACTCGGCGCCGATCCGCGCGGCACTTCTGCCGACTCGGCGTGGAATCGGGCGGCACTTCTGCCGACTCGGCCCCGCGGACGCACAAACAGTCAGTCTTGACTGTTTGTTAGTGCGGGTGAAGGATGTCGCCATGCCCTCGACCGCTGCCAGCGACGCGCGTGCCTCAGGAGGAGCGCACCCGCGCGATGCGCCAGCGGCTGCTCGAGGCCACCGTCGAGCTCCTGGTCGAGCAGGGCTGGAGCGGGACCAGCACCACGCTCGTCTCCAAGCGGGCCGGGGTCTCCCGGGGAGCGCAGCTGCACCACTTCCCGACGAAGAACGACCTCGTGCTCGCCGCCGTCGAGCACCTGAGCGAGGTACGCGGGCGCGAGCTCGCCGAGGCGGCCACGAACCTGCCGAACGGGCAACGCCGCACGCGCGCCGTCCTGGAGATGCTCGCCGAGCACTTCACCAGCCCGGTGTTCACCGCGGCCCTCGAGCTCTGGGTCGCCGCGCGCACCGACCCGCAGCTGCTCGCGAGCCTGGCGCCGCTGGAGCAGCGGATCGGCCGGGAGATCCACCGGCGCACGCTCGAGCTGCTCGAGGTCGACGAGTCCCAGCCGGGGATGCGCGAGCTGGTCCAGGCGACCCTCGACCTGGTCCGCGGGCTCGGACTGGCCAACACCATCACCGACGACACCGCCCGTCGGCGGCGGATCCTGGACCAGTGGGCCCGCACGCTCGACGACCGGATCAGCCGACTACCCGACGCCGTGCAGAATCGATGACAGGCCACCGTTGCCAGGACAGGGACCGCTCATGACCCAGGACGCCAGGCTCGCCGCCGTGCTCGCCGACCTCACCGCCGAGGGGGATCGTCTCGACCGCCTCGTCGCCCCGCTCGACGACGCCGGGTGGCGCACGCCCACCCCCGCCGAAGGGTGGGACGTGGCGCACCAGATCGCCCACCTGGCGTGGACGGACGAGACCGCCGTGAAGGCGGCCACCGACAAGGAGGCCTGGGACGCCACGGTCCTCCAGGCCATGAGCGACCCCGAGGGGTTCGTCGACGCCGAGGCCGCCGAGGGCGCGGAGGCGGAGCCGGCCGACCTGCTCGAGCGGTGGCGTGTCGCCCGGGAGTCGCTGGCCAAGACGCTCGCGGAGTACCCGTCCGACCAGAAGGTGCCCTGGTACGGCCCGCCGATGAGCGCGACCTCGATGGCCACCGCCCGCTTCATGGAGACCTGGGCGCACTCCCTCGACGTGCACGAGGCGCTCGGCGTCGAGCCCACCCCGACCGACCGGATCCGCAACGTCGTACACCTCGGCGTGCGCACCCGGAACTTCGCCTACTCGGTCCACCAGCTCGAACCCCCGGCGGAGGAGTTCCGGCTTGAGCTGACCTCGCCGAGCGGCGAGACCTGGGTCTTCGGGCCCGAGGACGCCGCGCAGTCGGTCCGCGGCTCGGCGTACGACTTCTGTCTGCTGGTCACGCAGCGGCGCCACCGCGACGACCTCGACCTCGTGGCGACCGGCCCGGACGCGGACCGGTGGCTGGACATCGCCCAGGCCTTCGCCGGACCGTCCGGTGCCGGGCGCGAGTCGCGCTCGGGCCCGGCCGAGGAGAGCGCATGAGTACGACGGAGGGCGTGCTGCGCGTCGGGAACTGCAGCGGCTTCTACGGCGACCGGCTCTCGGCCATGCGGGAGATGCTCGAGGGCGGCGAGCTCGACGTCCTCACGGGCGACTACCTCGCCGAGCTGACCATGCTCATCCTGGGCCGGGACAAGATGAAGGACCCCACGCTCGGCTACGCCCGCACCTTCGTGAAGCAGGCCGAGGAGTGCCTGGGTCTGGCCCTCGAGCGGGGCGTGAAGATCGTCTCGAACGCAGGCGGCCTCAACCCCGCGGGTCTCGCCGACCGGTTGCGTGAGGTCGCGAAGGCCCAGGGCCTGCAACCGCGGATCGCCTACGTGCAGGGGGACGACCTGATGCCGCAGGTCCGCGAGCTCGGCATCGAGAATGCCCTGACGGCCAACGCCTACCTCGGCGGTTTCGGCATCGCGGCGGCGCTCGGGCGGGGCGCGGACGTCGTCGTCACCGGGCGCGTCACGGACGCCTCGCTGGTCGTCGGCCCCGCGGCAGCCCACTTCGGCTGGGCTCTGGACAGCTACGACCAGCTCGCCGGCGCGATGGTCGCCGGCCACGTCATCGAGTGCGGAGCCCAGGCCACGGGTGGGAACTTCTCCGGGTTCGGCTCCTTCAAGCCCGACGAGCGCCCGCTCGGCTTCCCGCTGGCAGAGATCTCCGCCGACGGCAGCTCGGTGATCACCAAGCACCCGGGCACCGGCGGCGTCGTCACGCAGGACACGGTCACCGCGCAGCTGGTGTACGAGATCGGCGAGTCCACCTACCTCGGCCCCGACGTCTCCGCCTGCCTGGAGACCATCGAGCTCTCCGACGACGGCGACGACCGGGTCCGGGTCTCCGGTGTGCGCGGCGTGGCCCCGCCGGAGACGCTGAAGGTCTGCGTCAACGAGCTCGGCGGCTTCCGCAACTCCCTCGAGTTCGTCCTCGTGGGCCTCGACATCGACGCCAAGGCCGACTGGGTACGCCGGCAGATGGAGGCGGCGCTGTCGAAGCCGCGACCCGCCTCCGTGGAGTGGTCCCTCGCGCGGACCGACCGGGACGACGCCGCCACCGAGGAGGCGGCGAGCTGCCGGCTGCGCTGCTCGGTGAAGGACTCCGACGCCGACGTGGTGGGCAAGCGGTTCACCGCCGCCGCGGTCGAGCTGGCGCTCGCGTCCTACCCGGGGTTCACCCTCACCGCGCCGCCGACGCCCGCCTCGCCGTTCGGCGTCTACCGCCCCGAGTACGTCGCCCGGGCCGCGGTCCGGCACACCGTCGTCCACGCCGACGGCACCTCCGAGGTCATCGAGGGTGGGCCGGCTTCTGCGGTCGAGGCAGCCGCTGGTAGCGCTGGTGAGGCGCCGTCCGGGCTGCTCGAGGAAGCCGGCCCGGACAGTGCGGGCACCGGCGCGACGGAGTCTGAGGACGGGCGGAGCAGCGGGGTCGCCCCGACCGTGGATGGGCCTGGCAGCCGAGCGACGGAGGAGCGAGGCCGGTTGGGCGGGGCGATGCCGCTGAGCAGCCCGTCCGCAGCCACCACCGCAGCCACCACCGCGGAGATCGCGGAGATCGCGGAGGAGATCGCCGAGCAGGCGCCGCAGGACACGGTCACCCGGCGGCTGCCGCTGGGCACCTTCGTCCACGCACGCTCCGGCGACAAGGGCGGCGACGCGAACATCGGTCTGTGGGTCGATCGCAGCCGGTACGCCGAGGAGCGCGTCGCCTGGCTGACGAAGATCATCACCCCCGACAAGGTCCGGGAGCTCCTGCCGGAGGCCGAGGGGCTGGACGTCGAGGTGTACCCGCTCCCGAACCTCGGAGCGGTGAACGTCGTGATCCGCGGCCTGCTCGGCCAGGGCGTGGCGGCGTCGACACGGTTCGACCCGCAGGCGAAGGCGCTGGGCGAGTGGATCCGCGCACGCAACGTGAGCATCACGGAGGACCTGCTGTGAGCGGCGGGACCGGCTTCTTCACCGCCGAGCAGGAGGCGCTGCGTGAGAGCGTGCGGACGTTCGTGCGCAAGGAGGTGCTCCCGCACCTGCAGGAGTGGGAGGACGCCGGAGAGGTGCCCCGCGAGCTGCACCGCTCCGCCGCCAAGCAGGGGTTCCTCGGTCTCGGCGTACCGGAGGAGAAGGGCGGCAGCGGCGGAACGTTCCTCGACTCGCTCGCGGTGACCGAGGCGATGGCCGAGGCTGGCGCGAGCTCGGGGCTGCTGGCGGCGCTGTTCACCTCCGGGATCGCGCTGCCGCACATCGTGGTGGCCGGCAGCGACGACCTGGTGGACCGGTTCGTACGCCCGACGCTGGCGGGGGAGGCGATCGGGTCGCTGGCGATCACCGAGCCCGGAGGCGGCTCCGACGTCGCGGGCATCACGACGCGGGCCGTCCGCGACGGCGACCACTACGTCGTCGACGGCGCCAAGACGTTCATCACCTCGGGGGTCCGCGCCGACTTCGTGACCACGGCCGTGCGCACCGGCGGCCCCGGGTACGGCGGGGTGAGCCTGCTGGTCGTCGAGAAGGGCACGCCCGGCTTCGACGTGACACGTTCCCTCGACAAGATGGGCTGGCACTGCTCCGACACCGCCGAGCTGTCCTTCACCGGCGTACGTGTCCCGGTGGCGAACCTCGTGGGCGAGGAGAACGGCGGGTTCGCGCTCATCGCGCAGCAGTTCGTCACCGAGCGGCTGGCGCTGGCGGTGCACGGCTACGGCACGGCAGCCCGTGCCCTGGAGCTCACCGTCGACTACGCCAAGCAGCGCGAGACGTTCGGCAAGCCCCTGGTCGCCCGCCAGGTGGTGCAGCACAAGCTCGTGGAGATGCATCGGAAGGTCGACGTCGCGCGGACCTACACCCGCGAGGTGGCGCGCCGGTTCGTCGCCGGGGAGAACCCTCTGGCCGAGGCGCTGCAGGCGAAGGCGGTCGCGGTGGAGGCCTGCAGCTTCGTCACGGACCAGGCGGTGCAGATCCACGGCGGCACCGGATACATGCACGGGACCGAGGTGGAGCGGGCCTACCGTGACGCCCGGATCCTCGGAATCGGAGGAGGAGCCACCGAAGTGCTCAACGACCTGACCGCCCGCCTGCTGGGCTACACGCCGGAGTCGCGGTCATGAGCCCCGGCACCGAGCAGCACGAGCGCCGACTCGACGCCGATCCGGGCGGCACTTCTGCCGACTCGGCGGGCGACGGCGCGGCACTTCTGCCGACTCGGCGGGAGGCGATGCTGGACAAGCTCGCCGAGCTCGAGGCCGAGCACGCCAAGGCGGTCGAGGGCGGGGGCGCCAAGTACGTGGAACGGCACCGCAAGCGCGGCAAGCTCCTCGCCCGCGAGCGCATCGAGCTGCTCCTCGACGAGGGATCGGCCTTCCTCGAGCTGAGCCCGCTGGCCGGCTGGGGGTCGGACTACAAGGTCGGCGCCTCGGTCGTCACCGGCATCGGCGTCATCGAGGGCGTCGAGTGCATGGTGATCGCCAACGACCCCACGGTCCGCGGCGGCGCGAGCAACCCGTGGACGGTCAAGAAGCTCTTCCGCGCCGCCCAGATCGCCCGCGAGAACCGCCTGCCGACGGTCAACCTGGTCGAGTCCGGCGGCGCGGACCTGCCCAGCCAGAAGGAGATCTTCATCCCCGGCGGCGAGCTGTTCCGGGGGCTGACGAAGGCGAGCGCCGCGAAGACCCCGACCATCGCGCTGGTCTTCGGCAACTCCACCGCCGGCGGCGCCTACGTCCCGGGCATGAGCGACTACGTGGTGATGGTCAAGGAGGGCGCGAAGGTCTTCCTCGGCGGTCCGCCGCTGGTGAAGATGGCCACCGGCGAGGAGTCCGACGACGAGTCCCTCGGCGGCGCCGAGATGCACGCGCGCACCTCCGGCCTGGCCGACTACCTCGCGGTCGACGAGCAGGACGCGATCCGGATCGGCCGGCGCATCGTCGCCCGGCTCAACTGGCGCAAGGCGCGCCCGGCGCCGGCTCCGACGTACGCCGAGCCGGACAAGGACGCCGACGAGCTCCTCGACCTGATCCCCACCGACCTGAAGGAGCCGTTCGACCCGCGTGAGGTGATCGAGCGGATCTGCGACGGCGTCAGCGAGGACAACGGGGTCGCCTTCGACGAGTTCAAGCCGCTCTACGGGCCGTCCCTGGTCACCGGCTGGGCGAAGGTGCACGGGCACCCGGTCGGCATCCTCGCCAACGCCCAGGGCGTGCTGTTCAGCGAGGAGGCCCAGAAGGCCGCGCAGTTCATCCAGCTCGCCAACCAGGTCGACGTACCCCTGCTCTTCCTGCACAACACCACCGGCTACATGGTCGGCGCGGAGTACGAGCAGGGCGGGATCATCAAGCACGGCGCGCACATGATCAACGCGGTCAGCAACTCCACCGTGCCGCACATCTCGATCATGATGGGCGCCTCCTACGGCGCCGGGAACTACGGCATGTGCGGCCGCGCCTACGACCCGCGCTTCCTGTTCACCTGGCCCTCGGCGAAGTCGGCCGTGATGGGTCCCCAGCAGCTCGCCGGTGTGCTGTCGATCGTGGCGAGGGCCGCGGCCGAGGCGAAGGGCGAGGTGTACGACGAGGAGGCCGACGCCGGCCTGCGGAAGTACGTCGAGGAGCAGGTCGAGTCCGAGTCGCTCCCGTTCTTCCTCTCCGGGCGGCTGTACGACGACGGCGTGATCGACCCGCGCGACACCCGCACCGTCCTGGGCATCGCCCTGTCCGTGATCGACACGGCCCCCTACGAGGGCACCGACCGCTTCGGCGTCTTCAGGATGTGAACGCGATGATCTCGACTGTCCTGCTGGCAGGCCCGGCGGCCTGCGTGACGCCCGCCGTCGCTGGGGCGGCGCGTCGGTCCGTCGGCGCGCCCGGCTCCCTGCCCACCTGTCCGGTACGGCGAAGCGCCGACACCGCCGCGGCCAAGCCCGTTGACGCTCCTCGCGGGCGTCCCTCCGGCCGCCGAGACTTCGGAGGCCCGTCATGACCCTTACAAGGCTGCTCGTGGCGAACCGCGGCGAGATCGCCCGCCGCGTCTTCCGCACCTGCCGCACCCTCGGGATCGAGACGGTTGCCGTCTTCTCCGACGCGGACGCGGACCTGCCGTTCGTGCGCGAGGCCGACATGACCGTGCGGCTGCCCGGGAACACCCCGGCGGAGACGTACCTGCGCGGCGACCTCGTGGTGGAGGCCGCCCAGCGGGCCGGGGCCGACGCGGTCCACCCCGGCTACGGCTTCCTGTCCGAGAACGCCGACTTCGCCCGCCGGGTCGTCGAGGCCGGCCTGACCTGGGTCGGACCGACGCCCGAGTCGATCGACGCGATGGGGTCCAAGGTCGCGGCCAAGAAGCTGATGAGCGACGCGGGTGTGCCGGTGCTCGGGGAGATCGACCCGGCGGCGGTGACCGACGCCGACCTTCCGCTGCTGGTGAAGGCCTCCGCCGGCGGTGGTGGCCGTGGCATGCGCGTGGTCCGCACCCTCGACGAGGTGTCGCACCAGGTCGAGCTGGCGGCGAACGAGGCGGCCTCGGCGTTCGGCGACCCGACGGTCTTCTGCGAGCCGTACGTCGAGCAGGGCCGCCACGTCGAGGTCCAGGTCGTGGGCGACACGCACGGCAGGGTCGTCGTGCTCGGCGAGCGTGACTGCTCGATCCAGCGCCGGCACCAGAAGGTCGTGGAGGAGACGCCCGCGCCCCGAATCTCGGCCGAGACGCGCACGGCGTTGCACGAGGCGGCCCGCAAGGCAGCCGAGGCGATCGACTACGTCGGCGCCGGAACGGTCGAGTTCCTGCTCTCCGGTGACCGGTTCTGGTTCCTCGAGATGAACACCCGGCTCCAGGTCGAGCACCCGGTCACGGAGCTGGTCACCGGTCTCGACCTGGTCGCCCTGCAGGTCTCCGTGGCGGAGGGGCGAGCGCTCGACCCCTCGCTCGAGCCGCGCCAGGCTGCGGCTGGTGGCGGGACCGGCGGGCGTGGGCACGCAGTCGAGGTCCGGCTGTACGCCGAGGACCCGGCGCGAGACTGGCAGCCGCAGAGCGGCCGGCTCACCAGGTTCGAGATCCCCGACGTCGCAGCGGAGTTCGAGAACCCCCCGACCTGGGGCATCCGCCTCGACGCAGGCTTCGAGACCGGCTCCGAGGTGGGCACCCACTACGACGCCATGCTGGCGAAGGTGGTCGCCTGGGCTCCCACGCGTGACGAGGCCCTGCGTCGCCTGGCGGGGGCACTCCGCCGAGCGCGCATCCACGGCGTACGCACCAACCGCGACCTGCTCGTCGAGGTGCTCACCCATCAGGGCTTCGTCGCCGGCGAGGTGAGCACCGACTACCTCGCCGAGCAGGACCTGTCCGCGATGCAGGAGCGCTCGATGCCGGGGTCCGTGACGGACCAGGGGCTGATGCTCTTCGCGGCCGCTGTGGCGGTCACCGAGGAGGAGGCGGCCCGGCGCCGGGTGCAGCGCCGGATCCCGAACGGCTGGCGCAACGTCGCCGTCCGCGCCGCAGACGACCGTCTTCGAGGTCGAGGGCGCCGAGGTGAAGGTCGGCTGGCGTGCCGTTCGTGACGGCTACCGCTTCGCCGACCTCCACGACGAGATCCACGGCGCTCGCACGAGCAGCCTGGAAGAGACCGACGGCGGCCGACGGGTGGTCGTCGAGCACGACGGCATCGCGCACCCGTTCGAGGTCAGCGTGCGCGGTGACCGCGTGGACGTCGACTCCGTGCACGGCCACGTCGCCCTCACCCGGCTGCCGCGCTTCGTCGACCCCGCCGACCAGGTCGCCACCGGCTCGCTGCTGGCACCGATGCCCGGCTCGGTGGTGAGCATCGCGGTCGCGACCGGGGAGCACGTCGAAGCCGGGAAGCCGGTGATGGTGCTCGAGGCGATGAAGATGCAGCACACCGTGTTCGCGCCCCACGACGGGGTCGTGACCGACCTGTCCGTGACGGTGGGCCAGCAGGTGGCGGCAGGAGCCGTGCTGGCCGTCGTACAAGCAGACACCGACCCGACCGAGCAGCAGACCGACGCCGACGGCGGCGCAGAAGGAGACAACGATGACTGAGATCGCGTTCACCGAGACCGAGGAGCGCCAGGCCCTGCGCAGGGAGGTCTCCAAGCTCGCCTCGACGTACGGGCGTGAGTACTTCGTCGAGCAGGCCCGCACCGGCGGGAAGACCACCGACCTGTGGCTGGCGATCGGGAAGAACGGCTACCTCGGCATCAACATCCCCGAGCAGTACGGCGGAGGTGGCGGCGGCATCGGCGACATCGCCGCGGTGTGCGAGGAGCTCGCCGCCCAGGGCTGCCCGCTGCTGATGATGGTCGTCTCGCCGGCGATCTGCGGCACCGTGATCTCGCGGTTCGGCACCGAGGAGCAGAAGCAGCGCTGGCTCCCCGGCATCTGCGACGGCACCCAGACGATGGCGTTCGCGATCACCGAGCCGGACGCCGGCACGAACTCGCACAACATCACCACGACGGCCCGCCGCGACGGCGACGGCTGGGTGCTCAACGGCCGCAAGATCTACATCTCCGGAGTCGACGAGGCGGCCAACGTCCTGGTGGTCGCCCGCGCCGAGGACGCGAAGACGGGCAAGCTCAAGCCGTGCCTGTTCGTGGTGCCGACCGACGCGGAGGGCTTCGACTACAAGCCGATCCCGATGGAGATCGTCAGCCCGGAGCAGCAGTTCCAGGTCTTCATCGACGACGTGAAGCTGCCGGCCGACGCCCTGGTCGGCGACGAGGACGCCGGGCTGGTGCAGCTGTTCGCCGGGCTCAACCCGGAGCGGATCATGGCCGCCTCGTTCTCGACGGGCCTGGCGCGCTACGCCCTCGACAAGGCAGTCGCGTACGTCAAGGAGCGCGAGGTCTTCGGGGCGCCGATCGGCACGCACCAGGGCCTTGCGCACCCGCTGGCGCAGTCGAAGATCGAGATCGAGCTGGCCCGGCTGATGACCCAGAAGGCTGCCGCGCTCGTCGACGCGGGCGACGACATGGCGGCCGGTGAGGCGGCCAACATGGCGAAGTACGCCGCGGCAGAGGCGGCCTGCGACGCTGCTGACCGGGCGGTTCAGGCGCACGGCGGCAACGGCATCACCCAGGAGTACGGCGTCGCCGGCCTGCTGGTCGCGGCCCGGGCCGGTCGCATCGCCCCGGTGTCCCGCGAGATGATCCTGAACTTCGTGGGCATGCACTCCCTGGGCCTGCCCAAGTCGTACTGACCGTCCACCGAGCCTGAAAGGCAACGATGACTGACGAGCTCGTCCACTACGACGTCGCGGAGAGCGTCGCGACGCTGACCTTCGACTCCCAGCACAACCGCAACGCCCTCTCGCGCCAGCTGGTGGGCGAGCTGTTCGAGCGGCTCGAGCGTGCCGAGGGCGACGACGAGGTCAAGCTGGTCGTGATCCGGGCGGAGGGGCGCACCTTCTGCTCGGGGGCGGACCTCTCGGAGGCCGCCGAGGACGGCATGGAGAAGGCGGCCGGTGTCCTGGTCGACCTGCAGCGCCGGATCGCCTCGCTGTCCAAGCCGGTCGTGACCCGCCTCCACGGCAACGTCCGTGCGGGCGGCATCGGGATCGTCGCGGCCTCCGACATCGCGCTGAGCGCCGAGGACGCGACGTACGCGTTCACCGAGGTGCGCCTGGGGCTCACGCCCGCGGCGATCTCGCTGAGCGTCCTTCCGCGCATGAGCGACCGGTCGGCCGCGCTGACCTTCCTCACCGGCGAGGTCTTCGACGGTCGGGAGGCCGAGCGGATGGGTCTGGTCACGCGCGCCTTCCCCGAGGACGAGCTCGACACCGAGGTGCGCAAGGTCTGCGTGGCGCTCGCGAAGGGCAACCCGCAGGGCCTGCGCGAGACCAAGCAGCTCGTCGGCCGTGACTTGGTCGAGCGGATCGACCGCCACGGCGACGACCTGTCGAAGCTGTCGGCCCGGCTGTTCGGGTCCGAGGAGGCCAAGAAGGCGATGCGGGCCTTCCTCGACAAGAAGAAGTAGCCCCGACCCACGGCGGGCCAACGGCACCTAGGCAAGGGTGCGGTGGCCAGGCAGTACCTCCCGGTGGACTGAAGCGGCCCGCGGATGTCGGCCGGCTCTGTGAGACTCGAGCCATGAAGAGCGATGCCACCACCGTGGAGCAGTACCTCGCCGCGCTCCCCGAGGATCGCCGTGAAGCCATCGCCGCCGTGCGCGACGTGGTCAACGAGCACCTGCCCGAGGGGTACGTCGAGACGATGACCTACGGGATGATCGGCTGGGTCATCCCGCTCGAGGACTACCCGGACACCTACAACGGCCAGCCGCTCGCCATCGCCTCCCTCGCCAGCCAGAAGAACCACATGGCGATCTACCTGATGGCGCTCTACGGCTCGGAGCCCGAGCTCGAGTGGTTCAAGGAGCAGTACGCCGAGCGCGGCATGAAGCTGGACATGGGCAAGTCGTGCGTGCGCTTCAAGAGGCTCGACCAGGTGCCTCTCGATGTGCTCGGCGGGGTGATCGAGAAGGTCCCGCCGGCCCGCTTCATCGAGCGCTACGAGGCGGTCCGGTCGCGGGCCGGCTCGTAGCGGGCGCAGTCGGTCACGCTGACCGCCTTCACGGGCGGTGACGACGGTCAGCGCCTCGGGTCAGCCGCGGCGGATGCGGGGCGAGAGCTTGACCGTGGTCTCGCGGACTCGGCCGGAGAGCTGTGCGTCGTCCTGGTAGGCCGTCTCCATGGCGCCGTCCATCCAGAACGACCCGGCGCCCATGCGGACCCAACGGGGGTCGCTGACGCAGCCCCTCGGGAAGCTGAGGGTGATCACGTTGGTGTCGTAGTTGATCGCGTGCTTGACGTCGCACTCGACGGGGTTGCCGTTCGGGCGCGACATCTGGGCCTCGCCGCGCCACTGCTGGGGCCCGGCGAAGATGACGACGTCGCGGCGAACCTTCTCGTTCGTGACGACGCGCACGATGTAGCCGCTCATCACACCCTTGCGCCGGAGGTCGGCAAACTTGATGCGCGCGGAGACGCGGCGGTCGGCGTGCTTGAAGACGGTGCGCCACACGTCGCCGTTCTTGACGCCAGGAGCCGGGGTGCCGGCCGTCTCGGCGTCGCCGCTCGCGTCGTAGGCCAGGACGTCGCCGTGGGCGTCCCGGACGGAGAAGGTCTGGGCCGCAGCGGTGCCGGCGGTGGAGACGGCGAGACCGGCGGCCAGTGCGAGTGTGGACAGGGCTCGCCCGAGCGAGAGAGTCATGAGTGCCCCTTGGGGTGCGACGCGACAAAGACGCTGAAGCATAGAGCGGCGACACGGGGGTCGACGGACCGGTAGGCAAATGGGTGCCGAACTGTGACGAAGGCTCCAGAGGGAACGATTCGCGCAGCTCCTCGCACACGGCTCACTGAGGCGGAAACCACGCAAGAGCGAGCGCTCTCCGGGGTAGAGTGGACGACTTGGTTTTTCCCGCGACGGGAAAGCGCACCAGACGTCGAGGAGCGGTGGATTCACGTTGTCCGCAGAGATCGCTGAGCGGGAGATCGCTCACGAGCAGGAGTTCGTCGATCGCGTCTATCTCCAGCTCGAGCAGTCGGCCCAGGCAGCCGAGGCACTTGCCAAAGAGGGCTACGGCCGGGGCAGCCTCGGGCACGAGGGCGGCCTCGTGGAGCGCGACGCGATGGTCTACCAGGCCGCCAAACGCATGGCCACGCTGAACGCCGCGCACGAGGGGCTCGTCTTCGGGCGGATCGACCTGGACGACCAGGAGGAGGCCCCCCGGTACGTCGGACGCATCGGCCTGCGCGACGAGAACCGCGACTCGCTGCTCATCGACTGGCGCGCACCCGCGGCCGCCGTGTTCTACCAGGCCACCGCCGCCGAGCCCCGCGGTGTCGTACGCCGCAGGGTGCTGCGCTGTGAGGGGCAGCAGGTGACCGCCATCGAGGACGACCTGCTCGACGCCGAGTCACCGGCCGCCGCGGACCTGCCCGTCGTCGGCGAGGGCGCCCTGATGGCCCAGCTGTCCCGGGCCCGCGACCGCTCCATGCACTCGATCGTGGCGACCATCCAGGCCGAGCAGGACGAGGCTATCCGCGCCCCCGGCAAGGGCGTCGTGCTCATCGGCGGTGGCCCGGGCACGGGCAAGACCGTGGTGGCGCTGCACCGCGCGGCGTTCCTGCTCTACAGCGACCGCCGCCGCTACGAGGGCGGGGGCGTGCTCGTCGTGGGTCCGTCGGGCGTCTTCATGCGCTACATCGAGCGCGTGCTGCCCTCCCTCGGCGAGACCGCCGTCGCGCTGCGCTCGCTCGGCGAGGTCGTCGACGGCATCCGCGGCGCTCGCCACGACGACCCGGCCGTCGCCGACGTGAAGGGGTCCGCCCGGATGGCCGAGCTCATGCGGCGTACCGCCCGGCAGGCCGTGCCCGGTGCGCCGACCGAGTTCCGGGTCTTCTACCGCGACGAGAACATCGTCCTCAGTCAGCGCGACCTCGCGACGCTGCGCCGGCAGCTGCTCGGCAACGGCAAGCGCAACCGCCAGGTCACGCGCGCGGCCCACGCGCTCATCGACCTGATGTGGCGGCAGGTGCGCGGCGAGCGTGGTCGTGAGCGCGGCCGCGAGCAGTTCGTCGACGAGATGATGGACAACGCCGCCTTCCTCGACTTCGTGCGCGCCTGGTGGCCGCCGCTCGACGCCACGCAGGTGCTGCCCTGGCTCGCCGACCCGGAGCTGCTCGCGCGCGTCGGGGAGGGCGTGGTGTCCCAGGAGGACCGGGCGCTGCTGTCGAAGTCCTGGGCGCTCGGTGCGTACGACGGTGGTGCCGGACGTCGCGGTCCCGACTGGTCCGTCGAGGACGTGCCCCTGCTGGACGAGCTGCGCTACCAGCTCGGCGACATCCCCGAGAACCTCGACGAGGACGAGGACCCGCTCGCGCACCTGGTGGACGAGAAGACCCACGAGGTCACCACGATCGCAGACCGCGACTTCGCCACCGGACCTCGGACGTCGACCCGCACCGAGGACGACGGGTACGCCCACGTCCTGGTCGACGAGGCGCAGGACCTCACGCCCATGCAGTGGCGCATGGTCGGCCGCCGCGGTCGCACCGCGACCTGGACGGTCGTCGGTGACCCGGCCCAGTCGTCCTGGCCGGTTCCGGAGGAGGCGGCGCGGGCGCGCGACGAGGCGTTCGGGGACAAGCCGCGTCACGAGTTCCACCTGTCGACCAACTACCGGAACAGCAAGGAGATCTACGACTTCGCCGCTGCGTACGCCGACCGTGTCGGCCTCGACGCGGACCTGCCCAACGCGGTCCGCACGACCGGGCTCCCGCCCGAGGAGCGTCGGGTCGACGACCTGGAGGCCGGTGTCCGGGCCGCGGTGGTCGAGCTGGCCGGCGCGGTCGAGGGGACGGTCGGCGTGGTTGTGCCCGCGGCACGGCGTACCTCCGCCCAGGCGTGGCTGGACTCCTGGGACGAGCTCGGCGAGGACCGCTTCGGCGGGGCGGACGCCCGCATCGCCGTGCTCACCGGCCTCGACACCAAGGGCCTCGAGTTCGACGGCATCATCGTCGTGGAACCCGGCGAGATCGAGGCCGAGTCGCAGACGGGCCGGGCGACGCTCTACGTCGTGCTCACCCGGGCGACCCAGCGGATGGTGACCGTCTCGGCGTGACGCCGGGCGGGGTGGAGGCTAGGGGGCAACGCGCTCGGCGACCCAGACCCGGTCCAGGTCGCGCCGGCAGGCAGTGGGTCCGCCCCCGGAGTGGCGCAGGTGCAGCCAGTCGGCGCGGTCGACCTCGACGTCCCACTGCCAACGATTGCCCAGGCTGCAGTGCGAGCCGGTGTCGGCCTCCACGGCGATCCGCGAGCCGTTGAGGACCCATCGGCCGACCACGCGCTCGCTGTCGTGCACCGACTGCTTCGTCCCGTCGTCGACGACCAACCGCCCGTCGTCGAGGAAGCGCACCAGGATCGTGCCGGGCAGGTACTCGCCTGCTCGCACCAGCCACGTTCCGAGGAGCTGTCCAGGCGTCGGCGGACGGCCGTCCGGTGGGAAGCAGCGCACCTCCCAGTCGCGCAGCAGAGGGTCCACGCTGTCGTACGCCGGCAGGACCCGCTGGAAGTCCCGGCCGTCGACCGTCCCGCGCACCACCACCGCACGGAGGTCGCGCGGCGGCCCGTCGCACGCAGGCAGCACCGCCAGGGGCACGCTCTGCCAGCCGCCGGGAGAGATCGCGATCGCCTCGTGGACGCTGCCGTCCGGTGCCCAGCCCTCGAGGGCCGTGTGTCGGACTGTCACCGTGCTGTCGCCGAGGTTGTGGACCGACGCCAGGTAGCGCGAGGACCCGAACAGGTCGGGGTTCTCGGTGACTGCGCCGACGCTGAGCAGGATCCGGCCGGCCGGCGGGTGCGGGGAGTCCGGGGATGCCAGGGTCGCCCCGAGCGCCGCACCCAGACCCAGGAACAGCGCACCCACCGTCGCGACGAGGGCGAGCCGAGGCGGTCCGGGGTCGTGCCCGATCTCCAGCACCTCGGGATCGCCGTGGCCGGCGTCCCGCGTGTCCACCCCTCAACGGTAGACCTCGGGGCGAGCGCCGCAGCCCGTCGACGAGAGGTCGCACGTACGGCGTACGGCGGGCGACCGGCAGTCGCGCCGGTCAGCCGATCCCGTCGACCCGGCCGATGTCCCGGTCCGCGAGCGGTCGCGCCGACCAGACGGCACCGGGGGTCACGCGGCACTGCCCACGGTTGTCGGTGACGTGCTCGGTGACCAGCCGGTCGTCCGGGGTCAGGCCGACCTTCCACCTCAGGCTGTCACCGGGACGGCAGGCCCGGCCGCTCTTGACGTGGAGGGCGAGGTCGGGTCCGTCGAGACGGTAGCGGCCGCGCGCCCACGGCTCTCCCGTGAACAGCGCGGGGCCGGGGTCGACGGTGAAGGTCCCGTCGCGCCGGAACTTCAGCCACATCCTGCGCGGCCACGAGACGGACGGGCCACGGTCGATGAGCCACACGCCGGCGAGCTCCCGGCGTTCCGGCGCGGTCGCGGGGGCTGTCCTGGCCGGGGTGCGCGTGGCGGTGGCCGCGGGCGGGGTGGAGATGACCGGCGGCGAGGCTGCGGGCCTGTCCGGCTCTCGCGTGTCCTGCTGCCGGGACGTGACGTAGTAGCCGCCGGCGACCAGTGCGACGGCGAGCCCGATCAGCAAAGCTCGAGGAAGGCGTCGGGGAGGCTCGCCGGAGCCCTGAGCGAGCACCTCGCGCCCACCGTCGTCCTGCCCCCGCGTGCCCACGCCACCACGCTAGGGGACCGGCCCAAGACCGTCGACGAGTGCGCAGACGACGTCACCGCGGGCGCGGCCCGGACCGCGCGCCCGCCGGGACACCGGGAGCAGCGGGGACGGGAGCAGCGGGGGACGGGACGTGTCCACCCGTGCCGGACGCGGCGACGTAGCGGACCGAGCCGTTGTAGCGTTTGCCCCACCATGAGCACACCCACCTCCACCTCGGCAGCGCAGGCGATCGACGCGCTGGTGCGGCACGAGGCCTGGGCGGCGATCCGGCTCCGCGATGCCGCGACCGTGACCCTGGTCGGCGGCTCGCGCAGCGAGGTCGAGCGCCTGCTGGACGTGCCCCTCGAGGAGGGGCCCTCCCCAGAGGGGAGGCGCTTCGACCGGCTCCTGGCCGTCCCGTTCCACCAGGTCACCGAGCGGGGGTTCGAGGCCCACGACGACGGGGCGCCGCTCACCGTCGTCGAGATCGAGTCCGAGGTCGAGGTCCCGCTCGGCGAGATGCTGGAGGCGCTGCCCGACGAGCCCGTCGAGTTCGAGGACCGCGGCGGCTTCGAGACCTCCGACGCGGAGTACGCCGAGGTCGTGGACGCGATCATCCGCGACGAGATCGGCAACGGCGAGGGCGCGAACCTCGTCGTCGGCCGCCACTACCGGGCGCAGCTGCGCGACTGGGACGCACGGCGTGCGCTGACCGTCTTCCGGCGCCTGCTCGAGGCCGAGCGCGGGGCGTACTGGACCTACTGCTTCTTCACCGGCGAGCGCTACCTCGTCGGCGCCAGCCCGGAGCGGCACGTCAGCGTGCACGGCGGCGACGTGCGGATGAACCCGATCAGCGGCACCTTCCGGCTCAAGGGCCACGACCAGCCCGACGAGCGCAAGCACGCGCTGCTGGACTTCCTCGCCGACGAGAAGGAGATCTACGAGCTCTTCATGGTCGTCGACGAGGAGCTGAAGATGATGTGCGACGTCTGCAACGAGGGCGGCCAGGTGCTCGGGCCGTTCCTCAAGCCGATGACGCACCTCGTCCACACCGAGTACCTCCTCGCGGGTCGCACCAGCAAGGACGTCCGCGAGGTGCTCCGCGACACCATGTACGCCGCCACCGTGACCGGGTCGCCGGTGGAGAACGCCTGCCGGCTCATCAAGCAGTACGAGACGGAGGGCCGCGGCTACTACGGCTCGGCGCTCGCCCTCCTGGGCCGGGACGCTGAGGGCCGTGCGACGGCGGACTCACCGATCGTGATCCGCACCGCCGACGTCAGCCCCGACGGGAAGCTCAAGGTCACCGCCGGCGCCACGCTCGTGCGCGACTCGAAGGCCGACTCCGAGGTGGCGGAGACCCACGCCAAGGCCGGCGGCATCCTCACGGCGTTCGGGCTGGTGCCCGGGGCGGGCGCCGCCCCCGACGGCGTGGCCGAGCTGACCCAGGACGAGGACGTCCTCATCGCGCTGAACTCCCGCAACCAGCGGCTGAGCAAGTTCTGGCTCACCGACCAGGGCGGGTCGCCGCCGGACCCGGACCTCAAGGGCCGGAGCGCGGTCATCCTCGACGGTGAGGACGACTTCGTGAACATGCTGCGTCACGTGCTCGCCTCGATGGGCATGACCAGCACCGTCGTACGCCACGACGAGTACGAGCCGGGGATCCTCTCCGGGCACGACCTCGTCATCGTCGGCCCCGGGCCCGGCGACCCGCGAGAGGCCGACCACCCGAAGATCGCGGCGTTCACCCACGCCGTCGACGAGCTGCTCGCCTCCGACCAGCCGTTCCTGTCGGTGTGCCTCGGGCACCAGGTGCTGTGCAGCCGCCTCGGCATCCCGCTCGCCTACAAGGACATCGTCTTCCAGGGAACCCAGTCGCGGGTCTCGCTCGCCGGCCGCGAGGAGACCGTCGGGTTCTACAACACCTTCGTGGGCAGGCTCGGGCACGACGGCGCCCCGCAGGACGTCGAGGTCCTCGCCGACCCGGAGTCCGGTGACATCCACATGGTCGCCGGCCGGCACTTCCGCGGGGTGCAGTTCCACGCCGAGTCGATCCTCACCGAGCACGGCTACGAGCTGATCCACGACCTCGTGCTCGACCTGCTCGGCCCCCAGGGCGCACGTGCGGCCCGCGCTGCCGGGAGCACCTGAGGTGACCCCCCGGGTTGTGGTGGTCGACCACCACGACTCCTACACGTGGAACCTCGTGCACCTGGTCGCCGCGGTCACCGGCGTCCTCCCGGACGTGGTCGAGCACGACGAGACCGACCGCGAGGCCCTGCTCGCCCTTCGCCCCAGCCACATCGTGCTCTCGCCCGGTCCCGGCAACCCCGACGACGAGCGTGACTTCTCCGTCGGCCGTGCCGTCCTGCGCGACCCCGCCGTGCCCGTCCTCGGCGTCTGCCTCGGCATGCAGGGCCTGGTGAGCGTGTACGGCGGACACGTGCGCCAGGTGGCGCCCGCCCACGGCGAGGTGGCCGTCGTCTCCCATGACGGGAGCGGCATCTTCCGGGGCGTCCCGGACCGGTTCAGGGCGGTGCGGTACCACTCGCTCGCGGCGGTCGCGCTCCCCGGCGTACTCCAGGCCACGGCGTGGTGCGACACGGAAGCCGGGCCGGTGGTGATGGGGGTGGCGCACCGGGAGCTGCCCCTGTGGGGCGTGCAGTTCCACCCGGAGTCGATCCTGACCGAGCACGGGCAGACGATGGTCGCGAACTTCCTGGAGCTGCGATGACCTGGTCCGACCCCGTCGAGGCGTTCCGTGAGCTCGCCGGCCGCCACCGGCGGATGTTCTGGCTCGACGGCGGCGGCTCGCGCGCCTGGTCGGGGCGCCGGTCGATCCTCGGCTGGCTCGAGGACGACGACGTGTCGCTCACCTACGACGCCGCCCGGCGCGAGGTGTGGCGGGTGCGCGGCGACGAGCGGACCCTCGTCGGCGACGACGTCTTCGCGGTGCTCGGCGAGGAGATGGCTCGCGACGGGGGCGACCCGCGGGTCAGCTGGGTCGGCTGGTTCGGCTACGCCTGCCGGCCCGACCTTCCCGCCCTGGTCGACCCCGCGGGCGGCGTGCCCGACGCGGTGTGGATGCGCTCGACCCGCCGGCTCGTCTTCGACCACGACCCGGTGGGCGTAGCGCCCCCGTCGTTCCAGGCACCGTCGGGGCCGAGCGCGGTGACCCGGGAGACCTACGACGACTGGTTCGCGCAGGTGCAGGAGCAGCTGCACCTCGGCAACACCTACGAGGTGAACCTGACCTACCGCGAGGGCGTGGCCTCCGACGCGGACCCGGTCGAGACGTACCTCCGGCTGCGGCAGGTCAATCCCGCGCCGTACGCCGCGTACCTCCAGCACGAGGGGGTGAGCGTGCTGAGCTCCAGCCCGGAGCGCTTCGCGACGATCGACCGGCACCGCTGGGTGGAGACCCGTCCGATCAAGGGCACGACCGAGCGGGGCGCCACCCTCGACGAGGACGCCGCGAACCGGGAGGCGCTGCGGACCGACCCGCGCTACCGCGCCGAGAACCTGATGATCGTCGACCTGCTGCGCAACGACCTCTCGATGGTCTGCGAGCCCGGGACGGTCACGGTCCCGACGCTGATGGAGGTCGAGTCCTACCCGAGCGTGCACCAGCTCGTCTCGACGGTCCGCGGCCACCTGCGCGAGGGCATCGGGACAGTGGAGGCCCTGCGTGCGCTGTTCCCGGCCGGGTCGATGACGGGCGCCCCGAAGCTGCGGACGATGGAGGTGATCGCCGACGTGGAGACCACCCCGCGCGGCGTGTACGCCGGGGCGCTCGGCTGGATCGGCGGCGACGGCCGGGCTGACCTGGGCGTGGTGATCCGCACGCTGGTCGCCCGCGACGGGCAGTACACGTTGGGCACAGGGGGCGGCATCACGGTCCGCTCCGACGCGGCCAGCGAGTACGACGAGACTCGTTGGAAGGCGGCCCGGCTGCTCCGCGCCCTGGGCTGACCAAAGGGCTCACCCGGGCTGACCGGACAGCACTGCGCCGGTCCGTGGCAGTGGGGGTTGGACGGCACGGACCGGCGCAGCGTGTCAGGTCACGAGGTCGGTGACCCCTTGTCGCTCCCGAGCGTCGCCTGAACCTGGATCTGCTTGCCGCCGCGGTCGACGGTCAGCGTCACCGTGTCGCCGGGGCGGTGTCCGCGGACGGTGGCCACCAGCGAGGTGGCGTTCTGGACGGGTTCGTCGTCGACCTTCAGCACGACGTCGCCGCGCTTGAGGCCCGCCTGCTCGGCTGCGGTGCCGGCCGACACGTCGGCCACACCCGCGCCCGCGACCAGGCCGTTGTCGCCGGTCGCGTCCGTCACCGAGACGCCGAGGCGGGCGTGGGTGGGGGTCTGGCCGTTCTTCAGCTGGTCGACGATCGGCATCGCCTCGTCGAGCGGGATCGCGAAGCCGAGCCCGATGGAGCCGGCCTCGCCGCTCGTCGCGCTCGAGACGCTGCGGATGGAGGAGTTGATGCCCACGACCTGGCCCTGCATGTTGACCAGCGGGCCACCGGAGTTGCCGGGGTTGATCGCCGCGTCGGTCTGGATCGCCGGGTACGCCGTGTCGATCGAGCCCTGGCCGGAGATCGAGACCGGCCGGTTCAGCGCGGACACGATCCCGCTGGTGACCGTGGACTCGAGGCCGAACGGCGAGCCGATCGCCACGACCTGCTCACCGACGTCGAGGTTGCCGGACTTGCCGAGCGTCGCGGGCTTGAGCCCGGACACGCCCTCGGCCTTGATGATCGCGAGGTCGGTCAGGGGGTCGGTGCCCACGATGTTGGCCGGGACCGTCTTGCCGTTGGCGAAGCTGACGGAGACCGCGCCGCCGTTCCCGGCGAGCTCGACCACGTGGTAGTTCGTGAGGATCTCGCCGTCGGAGCTGAGGATCACGCCGGACCCCGAGCCCGCGCCCTGGGCGCCGCGGACGTTGATCTTCACCACCGAGGGAAGCACGGTGCCGGCGACCGCCTGGATCGAGCCGGCCTTGGCCGGGGTGTCCTTGGTGGCGACGACCGCGGAGCTGGTCGGTGTGCTCGACTCACCGTTCAGGACGTCGTACACCGCGGCGCCGCCGAGCCCCGCCGCACCGCCGACGACCAGGGCACCGGCGAGCACCGCGGCGACGAGTCCGCCGCCGAAGGTTCGGTGGGGCCGGCCCGCAGGGGGGGAGTCCTGCGGTGCCGGCCCCCCGAAGTAGGGAGGCCCGCCCGGGGTGCCGGGGCCGCTGCCCCAGGCCCGGGTGTCGTAGCGGGCGGTGTCGTACCCAGCGCCAGGTCCGGCGCCGTGGCCGGAGGCGTTGCCGTAGCGGTGCGTGGACGGTCCTGGAGCACCCTGCGCCGGGGTCCACTGGCCCTGCTGCGGCTGGTTGCCGGGGTACGGCGGCTGGCCGCCCCCGGCCGGAGCTCCTGCGGGGACCGGGCTCTCGTGCTCGTTCCTGGGGTGCTGGTCCTTCATGTCCTCCAGGATGCGTCGCCTCCCTGAGACGACTCTGAGAGGCGGCTACGACGCGGTTGTGAGGTCGGACGGGCTCGATTCGCCCATGCCCGCGGGTGGCGGCAGGCCGAGCCACCGCTAGACGGGCGCGTCCGCCGTACCGGGGACGCTCAGCCAGAACGCGGCACCCCCGGCCGGTGAGACCCCGGCGTGGACCGCCCCGCCGTGCCGCTCGACGACCTGGCGCACGATCGCCAGGCCCAGCCCGGACCCGGGCATCGACCGGGACTCCCGCGCCCGGTAGAAACGGTCGAAGACGTGGGGGAGGTCGTCGGTGTCGATCCCGGGACCCTCGTCCGCGACGAGCAGGGTGCCCTCCTCGAGCTCCACCGTCACCGCCCCGAGAGGCGGGCTCCACTTGGCGGCGTTGTCGAGCAGGTTCGTGGCCGCCCGCTCCAGCGCCGCCGCGTCGCCCTCGACCCACCACGGCTTGGTGCGCACCAGGAACTCCACGCCGGGGGCCCGCCTGCGGACCCGCTCCACCGCACGGTCCACGACCTCCGCGAGGTCCACCGGCTCCAGCGTCACCGGACGGCCCTCGTCCCGGGCGAGCTCCACGAGGTCGCCGATCAGGGTGGTCAGCTCCTCGATCTGGAACCGTACGTCGGACAGCAGCTCGCCGCGGGCCTCGTCCGACAGACCGCCGCTGCGGTCGGCCTGGACGAGCAGGTCGAGGTTCGTGCGCAGGGAGGTCAGGGGCGTCCGCAGCTCGTGGCCGGCGTCGGCGACGAGCTGGCGCTGCCGGTCGCGGGACGCGGAGAGGGCGGCGAGCATCGCGTTGAACGACGACGCCAGCCGGGCGATCTCGTCGTTGCCCTCGACCTCGATCGGGTCGAGCTGCTCGGTGCGGGCGATCTCCTCGGTGGCTCGGGTGAGGCGACGTACCGGACGCAGGCCGTTCCGGGCGACTCCCCATCCGGCGAGCGTGGCGCCGAGGACGCCGAGGCCGCCGAAGACGGTGAGCACGATGCCCAGGCGCTCGAGTGTCTCCTCGGTGGGTCTGAGCGACTGAGCCAGGACCAGCGCCACCCCGGGATCGGTGGTGGGCACGGCGACGACGCGGTAGCGGCCCTCGTCGGTGGCGATCGTGCGGACCGAGTCCTTCACCTGCCCGCGGGCCACCGCGATCTCGTCCCGGTCCAGGGGGATGCTGTCGCCGCGGGCATCGCTGGTGTCCACGCTTTCGATCCGCCCGCGGGCGTTGATGAACGCGATGCGGACGTCGGCGGCGCCGAGCATCCAGGAGGGGGCGCCCTGCCCGGTCAGCGCGCTGAGGGTGTTGCTCTGGGCGGCCAGGTTCGCGCGGTCCAGGAGGGACCGGTCCAGCGAGGAGTACATCTGGGCGCGGACCGTCACGAAGCCGGCCAGCGCGACGACCGCGACCGAGAAGCCCACGGCTATCCCCGCCAGCAGCATGACCCGGCTGGCGAGCGACCGGCGGTAGCGGATCGGGCCCATCAGGCCTCCCGCAGCACGTATCCCACGCCCCGGACCGTGTGGATCAGTCGCGGCTCACTTTCGGCCTCGGTCTTGCGGCGCAGGTAGCCGACGTAGACCTCGAGCGAGTTGGCCGTGGTCGGGAAGTCGTAGCCCCAGACCTCCTCGAGGATGAACGAGCGGTCGAGCACCCGACGCGGCCGGCGCAGGAACATCTCCAGGAGGCTGAACTCCGTGCGGGTCAGGTCGATGGGGCGCTCGCCCCGGCGTACCTCCCGGGTCACGGGGTTGAGGGTCAGGTCGGCGAACCGCAGTGTCTCCGCCTCGGTGTCGTCGGCGCCGACACCGACGGGCACGCGCCGCAGCAGTGCGCGGAGCCGGGCCAGCAGCTCCTCGAGGGCAAAGGGCTTGGTGAGGTAGTCGTCCGCCCCGGCGTCCAGCCCTTCGACGCGGTCGCCGACCGAGTCCCGGGCGGTGAGGACCAGGATCGGCAGGTCGTTCCCGGCAGCGCGCAGGGCACGCGTGGCCTCCAGCCCGTCGAGGCGGGGCATCATCACGTCGATCACGAGGGCGTCGGGCGCGCTCTGCCCGATCGCCGCGAGCGCCTGAGCGCCGTCCTCGGCCAGCGCCACGGAGTACCCGTTGAACTCCAGCGAACGGCGCAAGGAGTCGCGCACCGCCTTCTCGTCGTCGACGACGAGCACGCGGGGCATCGTCCTGGGGTCAGCGCTGGCCACGATCCCCAGACTGCCACCCCGACCTGAGACGGTCCTGAAGACACTCGAAGTGCCTGCCAACGGGTGGCACCGTCCGGAAGCGGACAAGCCAGGCATCAGGCCTTTTGCCAGCACTCCCCGCAACGGTGGCGAGTCGGCAGAAGTGCCGCGCGCAACGGTGTCGAGTCGGCAGAAGTGCTGCGCGCAACGGTGTCGAGTCGGCAGAAGTGCTGCGCGTGTGGCGACGAGGGTCAAAGCAGGGAGCGGGCGGCCGAGGCCGCGCGGGCGCCGTACCCGCCGCCGAAGAGGCAGGCGTGCACGAGGAGGGGGAACAGCTGGTGCAGCGCCACGCGGTCCTCCCAGCCGTCCGCGAGAGGGGCCTGCTCCTGGTAGGCGTCCAGGACGCGTTCGAGCTGTGGCAGCCCGAACAGCGCGAGCATCGCGAGATCGGTCTCGCGGTGCCCGGCGTACGCCGCGGGGTCGACGAGCCAGACCTGACCCTCCTGGCCCCACAGGACGTTCCCGGACCACAGGTCGCCGTGGATCCGGGCAGGCGGCTCGTCGGGGCCGGCGAGGTCGGTGATGCGCCGGACCACGGACTCGATGTCGGCGGCGTCGTCGGGGGAGACGGCGCTGCGGTCCCGGGCGAGCTTGAGGTACGGCAGGATGCGCCGGGTCGCGAAGAACTCCGGCCACGTCGGAGCGGTGCGGTTCGGCAGCGGGAGGGTCCCGATGTAGCCGTCGGCGTCGCCGCCGAACGCAGGCGCCCCTGCCTTGTGGGTGACGGCAAGACCCCGCCCCAAGTTCTCGGCTGCTTCGCCGGTGGGTCGTCCCGGCTCGACCCACCGGAGGATGAGGCAGTCGGCCTCGGCGGCGAGCACGTCGGGGACGGGGACGCCTCCCGCGGCGCCGAGCCACTCGAGGCCCCGCGCCTCGCTCGGGAAGAAGTCGGCGGGGGCGTGCGGCCGGGTCTTGATCAGGGCCGATCCGCTGCCGGCCAGCCGGAGCCGCGTCGAGGTGCAGATGTCCCCGCCGGCGACCGGCGTGGTGGCCACCACTGTCGTGCCGAGGAGTGCCTCGGCTCGTCCCGCGATCGCGCCCATGCGTGCCACGTCAGCGGTCACCCAGCTCCCGCTCCAGCGCGGCGACGATCGCTTCGCTGGTGCGCTCGACGGTGGCCAGGACGTAGGAGAACCCGTCGTCGCCCCCGTAGTAGGGGTCCGGGACGTCGCGGTCGGTGCTGGTCGCCCGGGGGTCGAAGTCGCGGAACATGCGCAGGCGCTCTGCCGCGTCGCCGTCGGTCGCGAGGGCGGTCAGGTCCTCGTGGTTGCTGCCGTCCATGGCCAGGACGAGGTCGTACTCGTCGTACCAGCCGGGGTCGAACTGCGACGCCCGGTGCTGCGAGCCGTCGTACCCGGCAGCCGCCAAGGCCGCTGCCGCGCGACGGTCCATCGGGTCGCCGACGTGCCAGCCGCCCGTGCCGGCGCTGTCGACCTCGACGCGGTCGTCGAGCCCGGCGCGGGCGATCTTCTCGCTGAGGACCACCTCGCCCATGGGGGAGCGGCAGATGTTGCCGAGACAGACCACCGCGATCCGGTACGCCGGCCCGCGCCGCTCGCGCGGGGCGGGCAGGAGGTGGTGGGCCTCGGTGGTCATGTCGCTTCGCCTCTCAGTCCGACAGCACGGCCTCGATGAACCAGCTGGCAATGGTGACGACGAGTGCGCCGCCGAGTGCCGTCCAGAAGCCCTCGACGTGGAAGCCGAGTCCCACCTCGCCGGCGATCCAGCTCGTGAGCAGCAGCATCAGGGCGTTGATCACCAGGAGGAAGAGCCCGAGCGTCAGGATGATGAACGGCAGCGACAGCAGCTTCAGCAGCGGTGAGACGACGGCGTTCACGAGGCCGAGGATCACCGCGACGAGGGCCAGCGTGATCACCTGGTCCTCGGTCGCCTTGCTGGTCAAGGTGATGCCGTCGAAGAGCCACACGGCCACCGCGAGGGCGATGGCGTCGGCGACGACGGACAGCAGGAATCTCACGCCCCGATACTGCCAGACCGGGGCGAGCCGGACAGCCCCCGGTGCGTCGGTCAGCGGGCACACGGAAGCCCCCGCCGGGATCCGGCGGGGGCTTCTTGCTCGAGCGGCCGCCGCTCGTTGGGAGGAAGCCCGCAGGCTCACGAGCGCCGACCGAAGCATGTGCGAGGGGCGTGTCCGGCCCCGGTGGAGCTGGGCTCCTGCCGGGGCCGGCACGGTGGTCCCCCCACCTTGGCCCCAAGGTGGTCACGGGAACGCCGTACGGGCGCCGCCGTCCGGTGTTCCCGGCCGAGACGAGTTCGATGACCCCCAAAGTTGGCCGGCTCGATACCGCCTTGGTGCTGGGCGACCCGGTCCCAGACCCCCCCGGATCCGCATCGCCTGGGTCCATCTTGGACCTGTTCGCGCGCGAATGCGTAGTGGAAAACGGGCAAGACTGTGGAACTCGTCGTGAATGACCTTCCGGCGCCCCCAGGGTCATCACCCGTTCGGACTACTAGGGTGCGGCCGTTCGTGCCGCTCTGCGGAGGATGTCCGAGTCGCCCCGAATGTTGCCGTCTAGACCGCCGCGCGCTCAGCCGCCGTTCGGGCCGTTCCGTCGCCCTTGCAGCAGGTGGGAGAGGTCGTTCACGGCGTCGGCCGACGGGGAGGCGGCGGCCCGGTTGGAGTCGGCGACCCCTTCGAGCAGCTCCTGCCGCCTGACCGCGACCTCACGAGGGGCGTCGATGCCGATCCGCACGACGTCACCACGGATCTCCAGGACGGTCACGACGATGTCGTCGCCGATGACGACGCTGTCACCGACGCGCCTGCTCAGCACCAGCATGGGGTCACTTCCTGTCGCGGTCGGACGAGCCGAGGGTCAGTCTGCCCTCTCGGTCAGTCCTCGGCGTGCGCGGGGACGAGCGGCGCGCCCAACGGCAGGTCCGCGTCGTCCAGGACGACCTGGGCGGCGAGACGTCGCCCGGGGTTGAGCACCACCGGGGCCAGCAGGTTCGCCGTCGCCTCGTGCAGCCCTGCGCCGAGCGTCACGACGACGAGCGCGACCAGGTCGTCGGCCGACTTCGCCTCCAGCAGCTCGGCGGTCGCGTCGCTGATCTCGGGTGCGTAGTCGGGGAAGAACAGGTGCGGGGGTACGACGACGAAGCGCAGCTCCGCGTCGTCCAGGGACCGCAGGTCGCACACCGACCCGTCGTCGTCGAGCCGGGCCAGCCCGAACCGGTGGTGGTCCGGGAAGCCGAGCATCGGGCCCACCAGGGTCAGCACGGGGATGTCCCCGGCCTCGATGGTCGCCAGGTCGCCAGTCGTGTCGTGCATGGTCGCGGTCCCCAGAGTGGTCGGCATCGTGGTCATCGTGGTCCTCAGCGCAGGAAGTCGAGCAGCGACGGCTGGATCACCCGGGCGGTTGCACCGAGGGCGCCCTGGTAGGCCACCTCGTGCAGCTGGAGGTCCACGATCGCCTTGGCGATGTCGACGTTCTCCACCTCCGAGAGGTTGGACTGCAGGTCCAGCGTCGCGCTGTCGACTGCTGCCAGCGCGGACTCGACCCGACCATAGCGAGTGCCCACGTCGGCCAGGGCGGTCGTCATCTTCTTCATCACGGCATCGAGGTCGTCGAGGCTCGTCGAGAGCTGTCCGGGGTTCGTGCGCAGGCGGTCCGCGGCGTCGGCGAGGATCCCGAAGAGGTCGTTGCCGTTCAGGTCGAACGCCTCGGGACCGGTCGTGTTGATCCGGACGGAGATCCCGTCGCCGACCGTACGGCTGACCTGCGACGGCGCCGGCTCCCCGACGTACGCGCCGGTGGCGGGGTCGTAGGCCTGGCTGCCCGCCGTCGTGCCGCCGAACAGCGGGCGGCCGAGGTGCTGGGTGTTGGCGAGCGAGAGCACCGAGTCGCGGATCTGCTCGATCTCCGTAGCCAGGGCCTCGCGGGCCTGCGGACCGACGCTTCCGGTCGAGGCGCCTTGGAGGACCAGCTCGCGCGCACGACGTAGTGGAGTCGATCATGCCGGTGAGCGTGTTGTCGGTGCGCCCCAGCCAGGCCAGGCCGTCGGAGGCGTTGCGGGAGTACTGCGCGTTGGCCGCGAGCTGCTCGCGCAGGCGCATGGCCGTGTTGGTGCCGGTGGGCGAGTCCGACGGGCGGTTGATCAGACGCCCGGTGGACAGCAGCTCCTGCGACCGCGCGACGCGAGCCGCGCTGGTCTGCATCGCCGTGAGCGAGCGCTCCACGATCTGGCGCTGGGTGATCCTGATGGTGCTCATCAGCGGGTCAGCCCCGTCCTGTTGATGAGGGTGTCGAGCACCGAGTCGAGCGTCGTGATGACTCGGGAGGCGCCCTCGTAGGCGCGCTGGGCGGCCAGCAGGTTCACCATCTCCTCGTCGATGCTGACGCCCGAGACGGACTCGCGGCTGGCGTCCACCTGCGCGGTCACCACGCTCTGGTTCTCGGCGACGCGCTTCGCGGAGGCAACCGTGACGCCGAGGCCCGTGACCAGGGTGCGGTACTTCGTGGCGCCCAGGTCGAGGGAGGCCATCGCCTCGGCGTTGGAGGCGTCGAGAGCCCCCATGCCCGGGCGGGCAGCCGCAACAGCTCTCGGGTCGGTGATCGCGACGGTGAGGTCGGCCGCCGTCGAACCCGGTGAAGAGGGCCTGGCCGGCGTTCCCGTCGAGGTCGACGCCGCCCGTGTGCTGCGCGTTCGTCTCGGTCGCGAGCGTCGCGACGAAGTCGTCGAGCTTGGCCAGGTGGGCGGGCAGGTCCCGGGTGAGCAGGTCGTACGACGCCCCGATCTCGTCCTTGAGGCCGGCGCCCGAGGCCGGGAGCGGCTGCCCGCCCAGCGTGAGGGTCACGGGCGAGGCAGCTGCACCGGCCATGTCCTGCGAGCCGGCGGCGACGAGCTGGAAGGCGGTCTTGCCGGTGACGAGCGGGACTCCGTCGACGGTCAGGTCGACGGTGGTGTCGGGGTTGGTGCGCACCGAGGCGCCGGTGAGCTCGCGCGAGACGCAGGGTGAGCTGGTCGCGCTGGTCCAGCAGGTTCGTCGCGTCGGTCTCGGTGACGTACGCCGACCGCAGCCCCTCGTTGAGCTTCGCGAGGTCGGCGGCGACCTGGTTGACCTCGTCGGTGGCCGCGGCGAGCCGGGCGCGCTGGTCGGACCACTCGGTCGCGACGGCGCGGCCCTGGGCGGAGATCGGCCGCGGTGAGCGTCTGGGCGCGGCCCAGCAGCTGGGTGCGCGCCGCCTCGTCGGCGGGTTGGTTCGCCACGTCGTGCCAGGCCTGCTTGAACGCCGACAGCGCGGCGGCGACGCCGTTGTCGCCCGGCTCGCCCAGCGTGCTCTCGAACCGCACCAGCGACGCCGACCGGGTGTCCAGGTAGGAGAGGTCGGCGTGCTCGGCGCGGGAGCGTGCGGACAGCAGCGGGTCGGCCATCCGGGCGATGCCACCGACCTCCACGCCGCCGGCGCTTCCGTCCCAGCGCGACCAGAGCGCCGGGACCGCAGGGGCGCCCACGGCCTGGGCGATGGCGGAGCGACGGGTGTACCCCTCGGTGCCGGCGTTCGCCACGTTGCCGCTCGCCACGTCCATGGCGACCCGGTTGTAGCGCAGCGCGGACAGTGCGCCGGAGAGTGAGGAGAACGTGCCGCTCATGGTCAGATGCTCCTGTCCAGGAGGCTGGTGCGGCGGGCGGTGACGGTGCTGCCGTCGGCGGCGTACGTGCCCGGGCGTCTCCTGCATCGACAGCAGCGCCGCCTGGGCGGCCTGGTAGCCCGAGGTGAGGAGCTCGCGGTTGTTCTCCGCCAGCGCGGAGATCTCGGCCGACACGGACACGAACGTCTCGCGGTGGTCGAGCCAGATGCTCTTCCAGGGCTCCTCGCTGGCGTCCGCGATCTGCTGGAGGCTCGGGTTCGGGTCGAGCCCGAGGGCGGCCGCGACCTGGTCGGCCTCGAGGGCACGCAGCAGCTCGGTCTCCCGGACGGCGTCGAGGACTTCCTCGATCTCGCGCGCGGCCGTCGGCAGCCAGCGGGTGCGACCCGTGGCCAGCACCAGCTGCTCCACCTCGAGCTTGAACAGCAGCGTCTCGAGCAGCTCGCGCTCCCGCCAGAGGACGGACGACAGGTCCTCCATCGTCATTGCTCTTCCCCTCCGACGTCGTGACTTGCCCGCTGCAATCGGCCGCCTCGCGGCGTTCCTTAGCGGTCGGGCGAATTTCGGGGGACAGGGTCCGGGACTTTCGGGGACGTCAAGTAATGGCATTCCTTCACTAATCCCCCGTATGGGGGACTAGTCCCAAAGGGGGATATCTGAGTTCCAGGTGGGTGGTTGTGTGCGCAAGTAAAGAAAAGATGTCCGATTTGACCCAAAACTTCCCCATGTGACCCCCCACACGCACCTCCCCCCGGCGCGTGACGAGTACGAAGCACTGGTTCAGCAGGGCATCCCCCTGGTGGGCCACATCGTCCGCGAAACCTTGACGCGCCTCCCGGCGCACGTCTCACGCGACGAGCTGGCCTCGGCCGGTCTCGCCGCCCTGGCCCATGCCGCCAAGTCGTACGACGACCAGCGCGGCGCCGGCTTCCTGTCCTACGCCGCGGCACGCATCCGCGGCGCCGTCCTCGACGAGCTTCGGAGCATGGACTGGGCGAGCCGCTCGGTACGTCGCAGAGCCCGCAAGCTCGACGAGGCGCGCGAGCGGCTCGCCGTGCAGCTCGGGCGCACGCCGACCGACTCCGAGGTGGCGGAGGACCTCGGAATCTCGGCGGACGAGCTCGCAGCCCACCACGGCGATGTCTCGCGCGCCTCGGTGATGTCGCTCCAGGCGTTCGAGGAAGGCACCGTCGACGACCTGCTGCCCGCGAGGACGCTCACCCCTGAGGCGGTCCTCGAGCGGCGGGAGCGGATGGCCTACCTCCACGACGCCGTGGCGGCGTTGCCGGAGCGGCTGCGTGTCGTGGTCGAGGGCTACTTCTTCCGGGAGCGCCCGATGGCGGAGATCGCCGCCGAGCTCGGGGTGACCGAGTCGCGGGTCTCCCAGCTGCGGGCCGAGGCGGTCTCGCTGATGCGCGACGCGATCAACACCTCGCTCGACCCGGAGCTCGTGGGCGGCGCCACGCGGCCCCAGGGCTGTGCCGCACGGCGCCGCGAGGCGTACTACGCCGAGGTGGCGTCGCACCGCTCCTACCTGGCCCGGCTGGCTCCCGCCTCGGCGGAAACTCGCACGGCCTAACCCCTCAGGTCGCCCGGAAGGCGGCCGATCAGACCGGCTGACGGACCAAGGAAGGACCGTCAGTTCGACCCAAGAAATTCAGGGAGGAATCAATCATGGGTCTTCGTATCAACCAGAACATCGCGGCGATGAACTCGTACCGCAACCTGTCGGTCACCGACGGTCAGATGGCGAAGTCGCTGGAGAAGCTGTCCAGCGGTTTCCGCATCAACCGCGCGGCGGACGACGCTGCGGGCCTGGCCATCTCCGAGGGCCTGCGCTCGCAGGTCGGCGGCCTCAAGGTCGCGCGTCCGCAACGCTCAGGACGGCATCTCCGTCGTGCAGACCGCTGAGGGTGCGCTGACCGAGGTCGCACGCCATCCTGCAGCGCATGCGCGACCTGGCGGTGCAGTCAACAACGGCACGCAGCAACACCGAGCTCGCAGGCCGCCATCAAGACCGAGTTCGACCGAGCTGCGACCGAGATCACCCGGATCACGGACAACACCAAGTTCAACGGCAACGCGCTGCTCGACGGCACCTACTGCCAAGACCTTCCAGGTCGGGCTACGCCAGCGACGGACACCATCGACATGCTCGACCGTCACGGCGGACATCAAGCCGACTGGTCGACCGCCGGCGCGTGCGACGTGGCCACCGCGGTCGACGTCGCCGACGGCGATCACCGCGTGCAGACACGCGATCACCGACGGTCTCCATCGCAGCGCGCGGAGCTCGGTGCCATCGCAGAACCGGTTCGAGCACACGATCAACAACGCTGAACGTCGCGGTCGAGAACCTGTCCGCGTCGGAGAGCCGGATCCGCGACACCGACATGGCGTCCGAGATGGTGAACTTCACGCGCGCGCAGATCCTGTCGCAGGCCGGCACCGCGATGCTCGCTCAGGCGAACCAGGCCCCGCAGGGCGTGCTTCGCCTGCTCCAGTGATGACCCCTCATCGCTGACCGCATGACGGCGGGGGCAGCTGCCAAGTCTGCCTCCGCCGCCACGCCTCTCCGGCGGGAGCGGGTGACCGGTACCCACCGGCTCCCGCCGGGCTCCAACCGGCCGTAGCAGATCGAGTCCAGGAGGAACCAGATGCCGAACACCAGCATCGGCGGCCTCGTCAGCGGGCTCGACACGGCCACGATCATCAGCCAGCTCATGCAGCTGGAGGCCCGGCCCGCAGACCATGCTCAAGAGCAGGGTCTCGACGGAGCAGAAGGTCGTCACCGCCCTGCAGGGGCTCAACACCAAGCTGGCGAGCATCGCCACCAAGGCCGGCGACCTCGCGAAGGCCACCGGCTGGAGCGCCGTGACGGCCACCAGCTCCAACGACAAGGTCACCGTCACCGCCGACCCCGGCGCGACGCGCCGACCTCGGTCGAGCTGTCACGGTCGACAGCTCGCCGCGGCGCGCCGCAGCCACGTACACGACGCACGGCGCGTCACGGCACCGACGACACGGTCATGGCCGCCGGCGTCGACCTACCGATCACCTACGACGACGGACGGGCTGCCGAGACCATCAACACCGGCGACGGCACGCTCGCAGAGCATCGCCGACGCGATCAACGCCGACGCGACAGGCTCAAGGCCACGCTGGTCAAGGTCGGTGCGGCCGACGGACGGCACGACGCCGACCTACCAGCTCCAGGTCGCCTCGACCAGCGACCGGAGCAGACTCCGGCTTCACGCATCGACGACGGCGACCCGGCGACCCGTGCGAATCCGATGGCGTTCATGGGCGGCACGAGCGCGGCGCGCAGGAGCGGACGCCGCGATCACGGTCGAACGGACAGGCTCGCTGACTTCGGCGTCCAACACGATCACCGACCTGATGCCGGGCGTGGACGTCACGCTCGGGGCCGGCTCGCCAGGGCACGTCCGCGACCGATCACCGTCGCGCGCGACGTGGCGTCCCTGACCGACTCGGTCAAGGGCATGGTCGACGCCGTCAACGCGGCCCTCGACGAGATCGGGACGCTCACGGCGTACGACGCGACGACGAAGAAGGGCGGCCTGCTCGCCGGCGACAGCACGATGCGCGGCCTGCGCAACCAGCTGCTCGAGACGGTGTCCAGCGGGTCAGTGACGCCCGTCCGGCACGGCGACCGAGTCGCTGGCCACCGTCGGCATCCAGGTCGACCGGTACGGCAAGCTCACCTTCGACGAGGCGAAGTTCAAGAGCCGCCTACGCGGCCGACCCGGCCAGGACGCAGAGCCCTGATCGCCGGCACGGACCCGGCCAGCGGGCACCGACACCGGCTTCGCCGACAAGCTCGCGGCGCTCGGCAAGACCTTCAGCGACTCCATCGACGGCACGCTCACCCTGGCGATCAAGAGCCGCCAGTCGGCGATCAAGGGCATGGAGGACGACATCGCCGACTGGGACGTCCGCCTGGAGACCCGGCAGGCGACGCTCCAGCGGCAGTACACCGCCCTCGAGTCCGCCCTCGGCAAGCTCCAGAGCCAGGGCAACTGGCTCGCCGGACAGATCGCCTCGCTGCCGAAGATGAGCAGCGGACAGTAAGGAAGCTCGACGATGAACAACCCCCGCGCCGCCTACCTCGGCCAGAGCGTCAGCACCGCGAGCCCCGCCCGCCTGCTGGTCATGCTCTACGACCGGCTGCGTCCTCGACATCCAGCGTGCCGCCGAGGCCCAGCGGGACGGTGACTTCGCCGCCGCCGAGCCAGCAGCTGCTCCACGCTCAGGAGATCGTGCTGGAGCTGAGCATCGTCGCTGCGACTGGACATCTGGGAGGGTGCCCAGCAGCTCGCGTCGATCTACGGCTTCCTGCACTCCGAGCTGGTGCGGGCGAACGTCGAGCGTGACGTCACGGTCACCGAGTCCTGCCTCGGGATCGTGACGCCGCTCGCCGACGCGTGGCGCGAGGCTGCGCTCACCTCGCTCGCCGCCGGCTGACCGCGATGCAGGCGACGACCGCCCACGACACCGAGGTCGACTGGGCCTCGGCGTGGGCGGCCGCGCTCGACGAGCTCGAGCTGACCCTCGACGAGACCGAGCGCCTGCTCCGCGGCGAGGCGGCCGAGGCGGCCGAGGCCGGTACGGCGGTCGCCACGTGGGCCCCGCCGGCGCTGGAGGGGCCGATCCCGGTCGACCTGCGCACCCGCGCCCTCGCCCTGCACCACCGGCAGCAGCAGGTCCTGCGGGCTGCGGCCGAGGCCGCCGCGGGACTGCGCCGCCAGGCCGCCCTGACCTCGCGCATGTCGACGGCCACGCACGAGCCGCGGCCGGTCTACCTCGACATCACCGCCTGACCTCGATCGGGCGCCGGGCCCGGACCGTCATGTGCGCGGTCGTGGTCCGGGCCAGGTGCACGCAGCGACTCGATCGCTCACATGTGCGCGATCTGGCCGTTCTTGCACTCGGACGAAATGTCCGATTTTTCTCCTCAGGTCGTGACCGACCGGCCGAATCACTCATCGAGCAGGGATCGCTCGCTACTTCGCCGACGGACCGGCAGCCCGCCTACTCCCAGGAGCAGCTGAGCATGTTGGTCTCTGCCGGTGACTCCGTCGCGGCCGCGCTGAGCGGCGCGCTCGACGGTCTGGCCCTGCGCGAGCGCGTGGCGGCCGACAACATCGCCAACATGGACACGCCGAACTTCACGGCGTCCACGGTCGACTTCGAGAGCTCCCTGCGCTCCGCGCTGGCCGACGGGGAGGTCGCCGAGCGCGACGTCGTACCGGCCACCGCCCTCTCGACGGCATCGGCCGGAGTCAACGGCAACAACGTCGACCTCGCCGGCGAGACGATGACCGCGATGCAGGCGGGCTTCCAGTACCAGCTGCTCACCCGGGCCGTCGGCGACCGCTACTCCCTCGTCACCACGGCGATCGGGGGCATGTGATGGGTGCCTTCGACATGCTGGGCATCGCCCGCAGCGGCCTCGGCACGCACCAGACCTGGCTCGACGCGCTGTCGTACAACATCGCCAACGTCAACACCGCCAAGCGGACCGACGAGGCCGCCTTCCAGGCGCAGATGGTGATGACCGAGGCGGTGCCGGACGGCGGCGTGCGTGTCTCGGGCATCGCCCTGGGCGATGCCGAAGGTCGCCTCGTGCACGACCCCGAGCACCCGCTGGCCGACGAGAACGGCTACGTCCGCATGCCCGACGTCGACCTGGCCAGCCAGATGGGGCAGCTGATCATGGCGCAGCGCGGATTCCAGGCCCAGACCGCGGTGGTCCGCAACGCCCAGGACGTCTACTCCGCGGCGCTCTCGATCGGACGCAACGCATGACCGTCCCCGCCATCGGCGCCGCCGGCTTCGTGCCGTTCGCCCCGCCGAGCATCACCCCCGACCTCACGCCGGACGTCAGCCCCGGCGCCGGCCTCACCGGCGCGGCAGCACCCACCGCACCCGTCGGAGCGACTCCCGGCCTGGACTTCTCGTCGATGCTGTCCACCGGGCTGGAGAGGCTCGAGGGACTTCAGGACCGCGCCGACTCCCTCGCCGTCCAAGCGGCCACCGGTGACCTGACGCAGATCCACGACTACACGATCGCCGCGACCGAGGCGTCCGTGAGCACCCAGCTGACCACCGCTGTGCGGAACAAGGCCCTCGAGGCGTTCCAGGAGATCATGAGGATCCCGATCTGATGCGGGACAACATCGCGGGCCGCCTGCAGGCCCTCCAGCGCACCTTCGCATCGTTCACCCCGGGGCAGAAGGCCGTGGCCGTGGTCGGTGGCGCCGCCATCCTCCTCGCGGCGTTCTTCGTCTTCCGGTGGGCGGCGACCCCGTCGTACGCGCCGCTGTTCACGAACGTGGCGGCGGCCGACGCCTCGGCGATCGTCGAGGACCTCGACGCCGAGGGCACGTCGTACCAGCTCACCGACGGCGGCGCGACGATCCTCGTCCCGCGGGCAGAGGTCTACGCGACCCGGATCCGGCTGAGCGGGGAAGGCCTTCCGAGCTCGGGCTCCTCGGGCTACGACATCCTCGACAAGCAGGACCTGTCCACGTCGCAGTTCCAGGAGCAGACCGGCTACAAGCGGGCGATGGAGGGCGAGCTCGAGAGCACCATCGAGGCCCTGGACGCCGTCGACGCCGCGGTCGTCCACCTCGCGCTGCCCCAGCACGAGCTGTTCGCCGAGGACCAGAAGCCGACCACCGCGTCGGTGCTCGTCGAGACCCGCCCCGGATCCACGCTCGCGGCCGAGCAGGTGCAGGCCGTGGTCCACCTCGTCGCCTCCAGCGTCGAGGGGCTGGACCCCAAGGAGGTCACGGTCGCCGACTCCACCGGCAAGGTGCTCAGCGCGTCCGGTGACGCGTTCGACTCCGCAGCCGACACGCGTTCCCAGCAGGTGCAGGCGTTCGAGGAGAAGATGAGCCACTCCGTGCAGGGGATGCTCGACCAGGTCCTCGGCAGCGGCAACACCGCGGTCCAGGTCACCGCGGACCTGAACTTCGACAAGACCGTCACGCACACCAAGCGCTACTTCTCCGACCCGGAGTCGGTGCCGCTCTCCGACACGACGATGACCGAGAGCTACACCACCCCGGGTACGCCGGGGCAGGGCGGCGTCGTGGGGCCGGACGGCCAGCTCGACCCGAACGCCGGACGCGGCGCCAACGGCGACGCCACCAACTACCGCAAGGAGCAGCGCACCTCCGACAACGCCGTCGGGGAGACCGTCGAGCAGCGCGAGGCCGCGCCCGGCTCGGTGGACAGCCTGCACGTCGGCATCGTCGTCGACGAGACGGCGGCGGGTGCGGTGACGCCGGCCGAGATCCAGTCCCTGGTCACCTCGGCCATGGGCATCGACGCCAAGCGCGGCGACACCGTCGAGGTCACCTCCATGCCGTTCGACCGCACCGCCGAGGAGTCGGCCGCGAAGGAGCTCGCTGCGGCCAAGAAGGCCGAGGACCGCGACGCGCTGATGAACCTCCTCAAGACGGCGGCGCTCGTCCTGGTGGTCGCGGGGCTGTTCTTCGCCGCGTGGATGCGCAGCCGCAGACGGAGCCGCGCACGCGAGGAGGCGACGAGCTACGTCGTCGAGCAGATCCGCCGCCAGGAGGCGATCGGCCAGACGCAGATGGTTCCGGCCGTGCCCGCGCCGGCACCGATGCGCGAGCTGGACCCGGTGCTGGTGGGCCAGGCGAACCTGCGTGCCGCGGCCCGTGACGAGATCGCCGCGATGGTCGAGCGGCAGCCCGAAGAGGTCGCCCAGCTGCTGCGCGGCTGGCTCGTGGACAACAGGGGCTGACGATGACTGCGACCACGACAGAGACGGCAGGGATCCGCAAGGCGGCGATCCTGCTGGTGCAGCTCGGCCAGGAGAAGGCCGCTCAGGTGCTGAGCCACCTGCGCGAGAGCGAGGTGGAGGCGGTCTCCTCGGAGATCTCCCGCCTCGAGTCGCTCGCCGCCGACGAGACCGACGCGGTGATCAAGGAGTTCCACGAGCTCGCGACCGCTCGCGCGAACATCCTCAACGGCGGACCGGACTTCGCCCGTGGGCTGCTCGAGGAGTCCCTCGGGAGCGAGCGGGCCGCTTCGATCATGGAGCGCCTGGCCGCCTCGGCGCGGCAGCTGCCGTTCCAGTTCCTGCACCGGGCCGACCCGCGCCAGCTGCTCTCGTTCATCTCGGGGGAGCACCCGCAGGTCATCGCCGTGATCCTGGCGCACATGCCCAGCGACCGGGCGACCATCGTGCTCGCCGGGCTCGGTCCCGAGCGGCAGGCTGACGTGGCGCACCGGATCGCGGTGATGGACCGCACGTCGCCGGAGGTGCTCAAGTCCCTGGAGACCGCTCTGGAGCGGAAGACCTCGTCGGTGCTGCAGGCCGTGGACTTCTCCGCCGTCGGTGGCCTCGAGCCGCTGATCGACATCATCAACCGCTCCGACCGGGTCACCGAGCGGCTCATCATCGAGGCCCTCGAGCAGCGCGACCCCGAGCTCGCGGAAGAGGTCAAGAGCCGGATGTTCATGTTCGACGACATCCTGCTGCTCGACGACAAGGACATGCAGCTCGTGCTGCGTCAGGTGGACTCCGCCGACCTCGCCATGGCCCTCAAGGGCGTCGGCGAGGAGGTCCGGAACAAGGTCACCTCGAACATGTCCGAGCGCGCTGCGGAGAACCTCATCGACGAGGTCGACCTCCTCGGTGCGGTGCTCCTGCGTCAGGTCGAGGAGGCCCAGGCCAAGGTCATCCGCATGATCCGGGCTCTCGAGGAGTCCGGCGAGGTCACGGTGAGGAGGGGCGCCGATGAGGAGTACGTCCTGTGACGGTGTGGTCGCCCGCGACCTCCCGCCCGAGACCGTGACGTCGCCCGGCGACGTCTCCGACCTGCGCACGGGCGCCTGGACCCGGCTGGGGACCGGCGGGTCCCTGGGCGATGCCGTGACCGAGTCGGTCCTGGGCGGGATCGCGCAGCGCTCCCACCAGGCAGCCCGCGCGCAGGGCTACGCCACCGGCTGGGCCGAGGGGCGCCGCGTGGCGCTGGCCCGCGCCGAAGCCGAGGCCGAGGCGGTACGCCGCGATGCGGACGTCGAGCGGGGCCGCCGCGAGGCCGAGCACGCCTCCGCGCTCGCGGCCCTGGAGGTCGCTGCCGAGCAGATGCGGGCCCGGATGACCGAGGCGCTGGAGGCGCTGGCCGACCGGACCGTCGAGGTCGCGCTCGAGCTCACGGAGGCGATCCTGGGCCGCGAGGTGGCCACGGCGACCGACCCGGGCGCGGACGCGCTGCGACGCGCCCTGGCGATGGTCGACCCCACGATCCCCGCGACCGTGCGGCTGCACCCGGAGGACCGGATGACCCTGGATCCGGCGACCCTGGACGGCCGCACGGTCGTGGTGCGCGAGGACCCGACGCTGCAGCGCGGCGACGCCGTGGTCGAGACCGAGGACACCCTGGTGGACGCGACGATCGCGGCTGCCCTGGGCCGGGTCCGGGAGGTGCTCCAGCGATGACCCGGACCCTGCTGACCACCCGCCTCGACGCCGCGCTCGAGGCCGCCCGGCCCCGGCGCCACGGCCGGCTCGTCGAGCTCAAGGGCCTGCACCTGCTCGCCCGGGGCGTCGAAGCGGCCGTCGGCGACATGGTCGAGGTCCGCGGCTCGGCCGGCACCGTTCCCGCCGAGGTCGTCGCGGACACCGCCGACGGTGTGGTGTGCATGCCGCTGGGCGCGACCACCGGCCTGCGGCGCGGCGACGCGGTCGCGGCGACCGGCGCCCCGCTGACGGTGCCGGTCGGCGCGGCCCTGCAGGGGAGGGTGCTCGACGGGCTGGGGCGCCCCATCGACGGTGGCCCGCCGCTCACCGGGCTTCCGCTGGTGCCGGTCGACAACGACACGCCTGCCGCCCTGAGCCGCTCCCGCATCGACACCCAGGTCGGCCTCGGGGTCCGAGCGCTCGACGCTCTCGTGCCGTGCGGACGCGGCCAGCGCATGAGCATCATGGCCGGCTCGGGCGTCGGCAAGTCGACCCTGCTCTCGATGATCGCCCGCGGGACGGAGGCCGCCGTCTCGGTGATCGCTCTCGTGGGCGAACGTGGCCGCGAGGTCCGCGAGTTCATCGAGGACGACCTCGGGCCCGAGGGCCTCGCACGGTCGGTGGTCGTGGTCGCCACGTCGGACGCGCCTCCCGTCGTACGGCTGCGGGCGGCGTTCGTCGCCACCCGGATCGCGGAGTGGTTCCGCGACGCGGGCCAGGACGTGCTGCTGATGATGGACAGCCTCACCCGCGTGGCCATGGCCCAGCGCGAGATCGGGCTGTCGGCCGGCGAGCCGCCGACGACGAAGGGCTACCCGCCGAGCGTGTTCGGGCTGCTGCCCCGGCTGCTCGAGCGGACCGGTCCCGCGGCGGTCGGCAGCATCACCGGCCTCTACACCGTCCTCGTCGAGGGCGACGACCTCCAGGACCCGATCGGCGACACCGCCCGTTCGATCCTCGACGGGCACGTCGTGCTGTCGCGGCGCCTGGCGACCAGCGGCCACTTCCCGAGCATCGACGTGCTGGAGTCGATCTCCCGCGTCGGTCCGCACGTCACCGACGAGACCCAGCGGGCCGACGCCACCAGCCTGCGCCGGCTCCTCGCGGCCCACCGCGACGTGCGCGAGCTGGTCGAGATCGGCGCGTACGCCGCGGGCAGCGACCCCGACGCCGACCTGGCGATCGCCCTCATGCCGCGCATCGAGGCCTTCCTGCGCCAGCCCGTCGACGCGCCCACTCCGCTCCCGGAGACCTGGGCCGCGCTCCGCCAGATCGTGAGCGCGTCATGACCGCGCGCGAGGACGGCGGCCTCATGGCTGTGCGCCGGGTGCGCGAGGTCCGCGAGCGTGACAGCCGCCTGGGCCTCGAGCAGGCCCTCGCCGCGACCGAGCAGCGCCGCCTCGACGCGAACGAGGCCCGCGCCCGACTGGAGGCCGCGCCCGAGTTCGGCTGCGGGACGAGCGAGGAGTTCCGCGCCCACGCCGTCCTCGCGGGCGCCCTCGCCGAGTCGCTGGCCCGCAAGGAGGCCGAGGTACGCCGGAGCGCGTCGGTCGCCGAGGAGGCCCGCCGCCGCTGGGCCCGCGACCGCCAGAACCTGCGGACCGTCGAGATGCTCCTCGAGCGTCGCGCCGCGGAGCGCCGCGCCGAGCAGGCACGTCGTGAGGCACGGGACCTCGACGAGCTGGCCACCCAGGGCTGGCTGCGCGCCAGGCCGGTGGCCGCACCCTCCGCCAGGGAGGTGACGGCATGAGCGTCGGCGAGGTCACCGCGCGGATCGGCCAGATCCAGTCCGAGCTGTCCAGGCTGGCCGCCGGCACCCCTGCTGCGCGGCACGGGGTCCGCCCAGGGCGCGAGCTTCTCCCAGGTCCTCGGGGCCGCGCAGGGTGCGGACGCGCTCATGCCGGCGGGGGCGGCTGGAGCACCTCTCGCCGCGTCCGGGGCCACCGGGCTCGTCGGCGCGCTCGGCCTGACCGGCACGTCCGTCCTCCCTGCCACGGCCGGCGGTTCCGAGGGAGAGGCCGTGGTCGCGGCCGCCCGGAAGTACCTGGGCGTCCCCTACGTCTGGGGTGGAACCGACCCGGCCACGGGGCTCGACTGCTCGGGGCTCGTCCAGCTCGTCTACAAGCAGTTCGGCATCGACCTGCCGAGGGTCTCGCGCGACCAGGCCCAGGCCGGACGCCCCGTCGCCGGGATGGCCCAGGCGCGCCCCGGCGACATCCTGGCCTTCGACAGCCCCGTCGACCACGTCGGCATCTACATCGGCAACGGCAAGATGATCGAGGCGCCACGCACCGGCCTCGACGTCCGGGTCGCCGACGTCCCCGAGACCCCCACCGCCATCCGGCGCGTCCTGCCCGAGCCGGCCGTCGCCGGCGCCGCCCGGGTCGTCGGGGCGGCCTCGGCGGTCGGGAGCGGGACGCCGTACGCGTCGCTGTTCGAGTCCGCGGGCCGCAGGTACGGCGTCAGCCCCACCCTGCTGGCCGCGGTGGCGAAGCAGGAGTCGGGCTTCCGCGCGCAGGCCGTGAGCCCCGCGGGCGCCCAGGGCCTCATGCAGCTGATGCCCTCGACCGCGGCGGGCCTCGGAGTGCGGAACTCCTTCGACCCCGCCCAGGCCGTGGACGGCGCCGCGCGCCTGCTCCGCGACCTGATCGGGGAGTTCGGCCGGGTGGACCTCGCCCTGGCCGCCTACAACGCCGGGCCCGGTGCGGTGCACCGCTACGGCGGCATCCCGCCGTACCCGGAGACCCGTCACTACGTGCCGGCGGTGCTGGCACACAAGGCAGCCCTGGAGCACGCATGACGATCTCGCCTCTCGCTCCTGCGACCCCGGCGCCGGCCCGGGGAGGCTCGTCGCGCCCCACGTCGGACGGCGGCTTCGGTGCGCTCGTGGATCACCACCTCGCGGCCGAGCAGGCGCACGACACGGCGCCTCGGACGGTCGATGAGAGGACAGCGCGAGCTCACGGTGCGAAGAGCGGCTCGCGAACCGAGTCCCCTTCCGACTCGGCCGCGGCGTCGCCTGACGCTGCCGCGGTCCCGGGTACGGCGTCCGGACCCGGTGCCGGCCAGGTGCCCCCGGCGGCCACCGCCGGCATCACCGAGGCCGGCACCGAACGACCGGCACCGAAGACGCCACCGAAGACGCCACCGAAGACGCCACCGAAGGCGGGACCGTCACCGGAGCCATGCCCCCGTCCTCGGCCGGCCCCGGCGAGGTGGCCGAAGAGCCGGTGTCCTCACCCACGGTGGAGCAGGGCTCGGCACCGGCCGCTGACGCCGCAGACCTGGCCACGGTCGTCGCAGGCGCCCCCGCGGACCCCGGCGCCGCCGCCCGGCCGCAGCAGGCAGGCGCCCCCGCGAACCCCGGCGCTGCTTCTGTCGAGGGCGCACAGCACCCTGGCTACGCCTCGGGCGAGGACCGCGCGTCCGCGCCGGGGCGGGGCGCCGCCGCCGTGACCGGGTCCACCGCGTCGGCCGTCCCGACGGGAGCGCCGCCCACCGCGTCTGCGGCTCACCGGCCCGGACCGGGGCAGGAGGAGAACCAGACGCCAGGCCCCGCGGGTGTGGCCGGCCCGCCCACCGCCACCGCATCCCAGCAGGGGGCACCACTCCCGGTGCACACTGCCGCGGGTGCTGCTGCCCCCGCTGCCGCAGGCACCCAGGCGGCGCAAGGCAGCGCTGTCACCGCCCAGGTCTTCGACCACGTCACCCGGCTGGTCAGCCGCGGCGACGGGACGCACCGGCTGATGCTGCGCCTGCACCCCGCCGACCTCGGCGAGGTCAAGGTCGTGCTGACCGTGCGCAACAACACCGTCGACGTCACCCTCTCCGCCGGGCCCGCCGCGCGGGAAGCCCTGCGCGACGGGTCGCCCCAGCTCCGCGCGCTGCTCGAGCTCACCGGCGCGACCACGGGGCAGCTCGTGGTCCGCGACCACGCGCACGCCGGCTCCGTCGTACCTTCCGCCTCGGCCACCTGGACCTCGGCGCAGCAGCAAGGCGGCCACGGCGGCCAGGCCGGACAGCAGTCCCCGACTGACTCAGGCACCTCGCTGAGCGGGGAGTCCGGTCCCGGTGGCGACAGCCGCGGCGGCCGGCCCTCGCCGGGCAGCAGTGACTCGACTGCCTTCGCGTCTGCCCGCACTTCGTCCGTACCCGCGGCGGCGACCACCCGTGTCGCCACCGCCCGACTCGACCTCGACCTCTAGGAGGAGCAACGTGATCATCCCGCTGTCGGCCCAGACGCCGGCGACCTCCGGAGCGGCAGGCGCGAGCGCCGCCGTGTCCGCGGCCTCACAGCTTGACCAGGAGGCGTTCCTGACGCTCATGGTCGCCCAGCTGCGCAACCAGGACCCGATGAACCCGACGGACTCGTCGGAGTTCCTCGCCCAGACCGCGCAGTTCACCTCGTTGGAGAAGCTCCAGCAGGTCGCCGACCAGTCCACGCAGGCGTTCGCGGCCCAGATGGCCTTCGGCGCCAGCAGCCTGGTCGGTCGGACCGTCACGTACACCGGCACCGACGGTGTCGAGGTGAGCGGCACCGTCTCGTCGGTGAGGTTCGGTCCTGCCGGCCCGCTCCTCGAGGTGGACGGGAACGACGTGTCCCTCGACCAGCTCGCCGGCGTGCAGACCTGACCCGGCCTCGCCGACCAACACCCCCCAACCCCCGGCCTCCGAGGCCGGACCCCGAAAGGAACCCCCCATGCTTCGCTCGCTCTTCTCGGCCATCAGCGGCCTCCGCACCAACCAGACCATGCTCGACGTCACCGGCAACAACATCGCCAACGCGAACACCGCCGGTTTCAAGGGCAGCGGCATCGTCTTCCAGGACACCCTCAGCCAGATGCTGACCAGCGGTAGCGCTCCGGCGGGCACGCGCGGTGGCACCAACCCGATCCAGGTCGGCCTCGGAGTCTCGGTCGGTGGCACGACCACCAACTTCACGCAGGGGTCGCGGCAGATGACCGGCCGCGCCACCGACCTGATGATCGAGGGCGACGGCTTCTTCGTCACCGACCGGAACGGCGAGAGCCTCTACACCCGCGCCGGCGCCTTCAACTTCGACAGCGCGGGCAACCTCGTCTCGCTCGACGGAGACAAGGTGATGGGCTACAAGTACGACGCCGTGGCGGGGACGTACGGCACGACACCCGAGGCGATCACCGTCACCGACCTCACCGACGACGCCAGCGGCCTGCGCTCGCTGAAGGTCGGCACCGACGGCGTGGTCACGGGCGTGTACGACACGGCGCCGGAGATCCGGCCGCTGTACAAGGTGGCGCTCGCGAACTTCGCGAACCCGGAGGGCCTCGAGCGTGCCGGTGACACCACGTTCCGGGAGAGCGCGAGCTCCGGCCTGGTGCAGCTGGGCACGCCCGGCCAGGGCCGGATGGGCAGCCTCGTGGGCGGTGCGCTGGAGATGTCCAACGTCGACCTCGCGCAGGAGTTCACCAACCTGATCGTGGCCCAGCGTGGTTTCCAGGCCACCTCGCGCGTGGTGACCACCTCCGACCAGGTGCTCGAGGAGCTCGTCAACATCAAGCGCTGACGCATGACCGAGTGCTGCGCCCGCGGCGGCGCAGCACTCGAGGCGTCGTCAGCCCGTCAGCCCGGCGCGAGGTTCGCTGCCCTCTGCTCCTTCACGTACTCCAGGGTGCGCTGCCGCCAGAGTCGGTCGGAGCGGGGTGTCTGCGCCTGGGCGGTCGTCGACGGCCAGTCGGCGTACATGACCGCAGCGTCCTCGGGGTGTGCCTTGGACACCCAGGCGGCGAAGGGCTCCCACACCCGTGCCGCGAACCCGTTGTTCTCGTACTCGAACCCCAGGCCCGCGGACACGATCTGACCGTCTCGCACCGTGACGGAGAACCGGCTGCCGGTGAATGGGCCACGGCCGAGCTCGTCGGAGCGGAGGGAGTCGTAGTCGTAGGGGCACACCACCCGGGTGCCCTCGGGGGAGCTGGCGCCCTGTGCCCGGCACGGGTCGAGCAGCATGCGGAAGCGCACAGCCTCGAGCCAGCGGTTGTCGCGACGCCACCCGTCGAACCCGGCGACCGTGTCGGCCAGGTAGGCGCTTGCCTCGGGCCTGTCGAAGGCCGCGTACGCCGTGACGAACCGCGTGGCGATCCGCTCCGCCCCGTACGTCTCGTCGGCCGACAGGACGTTGGACCCGCTCTCCTTCTCGTCGCCGACCAGGCCCGGAGCCCAGACGACCACCGCGGCCGTCGCGGCGGCCGCCACCAGTGCTCCTGCGGCCCAGCCTCGCCGGCGCCGTCGGGTGTCTCGTTCGGCGCCGATGAGCAGCGTCTCGAGCTGCTCCTCGGTGTTCGTGTCGTTCATCGCGTCCTCCGCGTGCTGGTGGAGCACAGCCGCCAGCCGGCGCTCCAGGTCCGATGTGGTCATGACCATGCCTCCAGGTGCTGGGCGAGGGCAGCGATGCCACGGCTCGCGTGCCTCTTGACCGAGCCGCGGGACACCTCGAGGGTGTCAGCGATCTCGGCCTCGCTCTGGTCGAGGTAGTAGCGCAGCACGAGGACCTGCCGCTGGCGGCGCGGCAGCTGTGTCACGGCCCTCCAGAGCCGATCGGCCTCGTCGTGCGCGACGGCGTCGTGCTCGGCCGACAGGAGCGCGTCCGGGACGGGAACCATGCGCACCCGGGCAGCGGTGGCCCGGTGTCCGCGACGCACCTGGTCGCGACCTCCGTTGACGACCGCCCGGTTCAGGTACGCGACCGCTGCGTCAGGGTCACGCAGGTGCCGCCAGCGGCGGTAGAGGCCGGCGAAGGCGTCCTGTACGACGTCCTCGGCGGTCTGGCGGTCGTCGACGAGGAGCGACGCCAGCCCGACGAGCCGGCGATGGTGCAGCCGGAAGAGGGCCGACACCTCATCGGCCGGCCCTGACCATCCGGGTTCCACCACGGCTGGCTTCACGGAGACCTGCTTCGCGCCGTCCACAAAGGATCAGACGTCTCAGGCTGCTCCCGGTTGACCCACCGGCACAACATCCATCGACACCGCGCAACCACCGTCGACGGCGCCGGTGTCCCCGCCGGGAGGCACACCATGAGCTGCGGCGGACGAACTCGCCCACCAGCTGGTCCCGGAAGACGTACGTTGAGAGTATTGCGGGTGGTCCGGCAACGGACGGTCCACCCCCGGACCGACGTCGTACCGGAGGGACGCATGACCATCGAGGACATCGGGCCGGGCCCGCAGAGCTTCGACCTGGAGAGCGCCACGGTCGAGAACACGAGCTACCGCACCGTCGCGTGGTCTGGGAAGTACCTCCAGCTCACCCTCATGTCGATCCCGGTCGGGGAGGACGTCGGGCTGGAGGTGCACCCGGAGACCGACCAGTTCCTGCGCCTGGACGCCGGGCGCGGCCGCGTCCAGATGGGTCCCGCGAAGGACCAGCTGGACTTCGAGCGGGAGGTCGAGGACGGCTGGGCGATCCTCGTGCCGGCCGGCACGTGGCACAACGTCACCAACATCGGTGACGAGCCCATGCAGCTGTACGCCGTGTACGCGCCGGTGCACCACGCGGCCGGCAAGGTCCACCCCACGGCGGACGACGCGGAGCGTGACGAGGACGCGGGAACCGACCAGCCGCCGAGCTGGTCGGTCCAGCCCGCGCCGGAGGTCCCGGAGAAGCACTCCTGACGGAAGCGAGCCGTGAACCCGCCTCGGAGTCTGCGCATCCGGGCACCGGCTCCGGCGTCAGGAGCGGGGTACGTCACGGCGGGTGACGAGGGGTGCCGGGCGACGACCCGACGAGCTGGTCGTGGGCTACTCGCGCTCGACCCGGCGCAGCCCCTGCCGCGGCGTCCACCACTCGACGACGAGCCGGGTGGCCGCCTCGTCGAGGTGGGTGTGCACGACCTCGCTGATGTCTGCGTGGAAGAGGTCGCCCTCGGGCCCTTCCGTGATCGGTCCGACGTGGTTCGCCCGCCCGGAGATCTTCGCCTCGCCCGGCCACGCCGCCTCGTTGCCCTCCACGGGGTCGACCGTGGGGCTGTGCAGCGCGAAGCGGGGATCGCGACTCAGGTCTGCCCCCTTGCGGGCGTTCGGCATCGAGCCGAAGGTCAGCTCGCCGCCCTCGAAGGCCGCCTCGATCCCGGAGATCCGTGGCGACCCGTCGGCGCGCAGCGTGGCGATCGTCTTGTGCCGGTGGGCGTCGAACAGCCCCCGCACTCGCTGAGCGAACTCCGGCTCGGCCCGCTCGAACTCACGCCACGCCGTCATGCGCCGACTATGGCATCGACGGGCACCCCGGTGGTTCGAACAGCGCTCTCCGGGCCTCCGGTTTCGGGCTCCTGGCCGCGACAACTCAGCGGTCGCACCGTGGCCTGCCGCCAGCACATCACGGCCGACACGATCTGATGGCCTGTGCGACATGGGCGGCGACCTGATCGCCGCCGCTGCTGCTGCCGGCCACCTGCCGACCGGAGCGCTCGAGGTGACGACCACCGGGCTGCACCGGCTCGACGGACTGGAGATCCCGTTCCCGGTGCTCGACTGGAACGGGATCGCGCTCAAGGAGCTGATCCACAACCGTCACCACGTCGGCGTCGAGACGTGGCCCGCCTTCACGGCGATCACCGGTCTGGCCTTGTACGGGCGCGAGGTCGTCGTGGTCGGGCTCGGGACCGGCGCTCCCCAGCTGTTCGATCCGTTCGCGGCGATCATGCTGCTCGGGCTCGATGCCATCTTGAGCGGGCAGACCGCAGACCTGCCGAACGGCGTGCAGCGCTACCCCACGCGCTGGAGGCGCGCGTGGCACGGGCCCTTGCCGCAGGCTCCGCCTGATCCAGGCTCAACCCGTTCATGGCCGCCCGCACGAGGCCGGGCTCGTCGCTCAGTCGCCCTGGAACCCGATCAGCCACTGGACGCCGTACCGGTCGACGACCTGCCCGTCGGAGTCGCCCCAGGGCCGCTTCTGCAGGTCGTCGACGACGCGGCCGCCCTCGGAGAGCGCGGAGAACCAACCGCGCAGGGTCGCGGGTGCGGCCGTGCCGAGCAGGGACAGCATCATGCCCTCGCACCGCAGCGACGGTTCGTCCCCGGCCACGTCCGAGGCGAAGAGCGTGACCGGCCCCTCGACGAGGCCGCCATGGGCGATGGCGTCACCCGGGCCGTCGGTGCGGTCGAACTCGGCGAAGGTGAACAGCTGCACACCGCAGCCGAAGACACCCCCGTAGAAGGTCAGGGCCTCGCGAGCGGTGCCGGGGAGATGGAGGTACGGCGTGGGTGCGGTCATGCGTCGCAGGCTAGGCAGTCCGGCCAGGTTCGTGCTTCCACGACACGGACCGCAATGTGGGGATATTCTTGTGCCTGCCGTCGCACCGGCGAGCAAGGGACGCTCGGGGGACCCGCTCACGCGGCGGTCATGGACATGCGCTCCCTGCAGGTAGTTCCAACGACTGCCAGAGGAGCGAATGTGGTCGGACCCATGCCGCCGGCGCCGGGTCGCAACGCGTGGAGGGACTCCGCGACGCGACGCGCGCTCGTGCTCTATTCGCTGCGCGCCGTCGGGTGGTTCGTGCTGGCGTTAGCGTTCGTGACTGCTGCTCGCTCGCTTCTCGACGACGACGGCGGCGCGAAGCAGGGAGTGCCGTACTTCCTCTCCTTCCTGGTCATCACGCCCGGCCTGCTTGCGCTGCTGCTGGGCTCGTTCACCGGCCTGCGCGCGTTCCAGATGACGTGGGCTGCGTTGCGTCGCGAGTGGTTGGTGGTCGACGCGGCGTACGAAGACCTACCGATGAGCGGGCCGAACGGGCAGTCGGTCCTGCTCGTGTCGCGCGAGGGTGAGGTGTGGGCGCTGGCGTTGGCTGCCATGTCCTGGCGGCAGAACAGTTTCCGACGCGCTCCCACGCTGCTGCTGGCCGCGAAGCGGGGCCGTGGCGGCCTCGTGGCGACCCTGGACCGACGGAGCGTTGCCTGGGCGGGTCGGCCGGCGTTCACGGGGCACGTGCTCCGACGCCGAGGCCGACAAGCGGAACACCAGACGTGACCGGGACCGGGCGGACAGGGTGGTGCGTGCTCGCCCGCTTGGTCACCGCCGTGGGAGGTTGAATGCATGGAACGAGTGCTTGGAATCGGTGGATACTTCATCCGGGCCGCCGACCCGGCGGCCCTCAGTGCCTGGTATCGCGACTGCCTGGGCCTGGACGCCGATGAGAACGGTGTGTGGCGTCAGGAAGCCGGACCGACGGTGTTTGCGACGTTCGAGTCCGAGACCGACTACTTCGGGTCCCGCGCCCAGCAGACCATGCTCAACTTCCGCGTCCGCGACCTGGACGCCCTGCTCGCGCAGCTGCGCGCCAAGGGAGCGGACGTGGCCGAAGAGACGGAGGACATGGAGGGCCTCGGTCGTTTCGGCTGGGTCACCGACCCCGAGGGCCATCGGATCGAGCTGTGGGAGCCCTCCTGACCGCGTCGTGACGCAGTCGGCGCGGACTGCCGTTGTGTGAGGCGGATCGTGGACCTCAGCCGGCGAGCAGGGTCTCGCCGACTCGGCGTCGGCTCGCTACGCAACCGGTGTCGAGGCATGGAGCTGGGCGATGCGCCACCCCCGATCGCTCCGCAGGCACAGCAGCGTCATGCGGAAGGGGTACCGCTCGTCGCCATCGGCCAGATGCGCCGTCTCGTGGCCGAACGCGACGATCCAGCCGACGTCTCCGACGACGACGTCCCGACGCCGGTCCCAGTCGAACGAGAACGAGGCGGCGCCGGCCGTGTACGCGTCGATGAAGTGCTCGAGCTCGCCACGGTCGTGCAGGACGATCGCCTCGGACGCGATGAAGCTGACCTCGTCCTCGGCGAAGACCGCCCGCAGCCGGGCAGCGTCCTGGGCGTGGAAGGCGGCGCTGAACTCGTCGAGGACCGATGCCAGCGCGCCGTCCCCCAGCGCTGCCTCGATCCCAGCCATGCGCTCCCTACCTCGTGGTCTCGCTCAGCGTCGGTTCTTCGGGCCTCAGCACCGGCCGTTCTGCCGCGGCTGCGTCTCCACTGCCGTGCCCCGCTCGTCAGGCCGTGGGCGTCGTCGACTCGCTCGGCATCAGGCCGAGCTGCATCAACATCCCCGCGTTGTCGGGGTGGGCGCTGAACTCGGTCACCTTCCCGTCCTTGACCCGCACGAAGTACGCGCCCGCGTTCCTGACGCTCTTGCCGGTGGGCGGGATCTCAACCCCGCCCATCTCCAGCGGTCCCGTGTTGGTGCCGGTGAACTCCATCTCGGCGGCCACGGCGTCCTCGCCGACCACGCGGCTGAGCGTCCTGATCCGCATGTCGGGGAACGCCTTGAACCAGCTCTGCATCATCTCGCGCATACCCTCCCGGGTGGTCACGGGCTCGGGCAGGCCGGTGTCGCGCCAGACGAACTTGTCGGCCAACATGCCGATAAACGCGTCGATGTCGTGGTCCGACCAGGCCTTGATGCCCTGGTCGTCGAGCCGCTCGATCTCTTCCTTGTTCATGGCGGAATCCCTTCGCCGGTTCCTGCCCCCGCACCACACCGCGGACCGGGCCAAGGTTGTCTTCGCCGACGGCAGTCCGGGGCACCCTCCCCATCCTCGTCCGGTCCCGAGTTCGCGCAATAGCCAATCGGGGGCAGCACGGATGTGCGTGGAACGATGGCCGCGTGCCCGAGCTCGTCGCCCTCGTCGATGCACGGGGTCGCGTCACCGGGTCGGCGCCCCGCTCCGTCGTACGTCGGGAAAACCTGCCGCACGCGGCGACAGCAGTGCTGGTGCGGAACCCGGCCGGCGAGATCTTCGTCCACCGCCGGTCCCCGGAGAAGGACTGGGCGCCGGGGTTCCACGACGCCGCCGCGGGCGGAGTGATGCAGTACGGCGAGGAGCCGGGCGCCTCGGCGGCGCGGGAGCTCGAGGAGGAGCTCGGGGTCAGCGGCGTCGACCTGAGGAAGCTCGGGACCTCCTGGTACGAGGACGAGCAGACCCGTTGCCTCGAGCACTGCTACGAGACGGTGTGGGACGGCCCCGTCACCTACGTCGACGCCGAGGTGGTGTGGGGCGAGTGGATGAGCCTCGCCCGGCTCGACGCCCTCCTGTCCGACCCGGTCTGGCCGTTCGTCCCGGACACCCGCGTCCTGCTCACCAGGCTGGCGGTCCAGGGCGTGGGGGACTACGCGGAGCTGACCCGTCTTCAGGGCCGACAGGGCCGACAGGACCGATAGCGCGGTCCGGTGCGCTCGCCCTGATGCGGCACCACACGCGGCACCCCACGCGGCACCTCACGCGGCACCTGGCGCGGCGTCGTTCCGGAACGCTCAGGTCCGGCCGGCTCCGGCCGATAGGACTCATGCGGAGCCACGGACGGCCCCGTTCGTCAAAGCACAAGGATGGTGCGCAGATGGTCACGCTCACGCGTTTGACAGGGGTGCCCTTCGCGCTCAACCCCGATCTCATCGAGCGCGTCGACGAGACGCCCGACACGGTGATCACGCTCGTCGACGGCACGAAGTACCTCGTGCGCGAGTCCCTCGCCGAGGTGGTCGAGGCCGTGACGGACTACCGCGCTCGCCTCCTCGCCGCCGCGGGAAGCTTCGAGTCCTCCCGCCCGCTGGACAGCTACGAACGCTCCGTCGTACGACGTGGCCGCCTGGCCCCGGTGCCGGGCCCGAACGACCTGCCGCCGGACTTCCCGCGCCAGGACCCCTGATGGACCGCGCGACCCCGATCGGGATCGGCCTCGGGCTGGTCGCGATCATCGGAGCGAACATCATGGAGGGCGGCCATCCGACGTCGCTGCTCATGCTGCCGCCGATGCTGCTGGTTCTCGGCGCCACTTTCGGCGCCGCCCTGGCCGGTTCCACGGTGGGTGACGCCAAGCGTGCGTTGCACTCCTTGAAGCGGTCGATGGGCTGGAAGCAGGTCGCTCCGGCGGAGCTCGTCCCGGTGGTGGTGAGCTTGGCCGACAAGGCGCGCAGGGAGGGGCTGCTGCGCCTGGAGGAGGCGGTCAAGGAGGTCGACGACGACTTCCTGAAGCGCGGCGTGGGCCTTGCCGTCGACGGCACCGACCCGGAGGAGCTCCGGGAGATCCTCGAGGCCGAGCTGCACGCCAAGCGCATGGAGGACAAGCAGTCGGCGAAGTTCTTCAACTCGATGGGCGGGTACGCCCCGACGATGGGCATCATCGGCACCGTCATGGGCCTGGTGCACGTCCTGGAGAACCTCTCCGAGCCGGAGAAGCTCGGCCACCTCATCGCCGGCGCGTTCATCGCGACGCTGTGGGGCGTCATGTCGGCGAACGTGTTCTGGCTGCCGATCGGGAGCCGGCTCACCCGTGTCGGCGAGCTCGAGGCGACTCGGATGGAGCTGGTGATCGAGGGGGTCATGGCGATCCAGGCGGGCAGCAACCCGAGGGTCGTGGCTCAGCGGCTGCGGTCGCTGCTGCCCGAGGGCGAGCGTGACGTCGAGCTGAAGGCGGCCTGACGTGGCTGCCTCACGCAAGCGCGCTCCGGCAGAGGAGGAGCACGAGAACCACGAGCGCTGGCTGCTCACGTACGCCGACATGATCACCCTGCTGATGGTGCTGTTCATCGTGCTGTTCGCGATCAGCCAGGTCGACCAGAGGCGGTTCGAGGCGTTGAAGGAGGGCATGGCCGTCGGCTTCGGGCAGCACCCGACTCCGCTCGACGGCTCCCAGGCGCTCATGCCCGAGCCCGGCAACCAGGCGATCACGCCACTGAAGCCGATGAGTGTGGAGGGTGTGCGCCCGCTCGACGCCGACGCGGCGTCGGCCGAGGCGGAGCCGGAGCAGCGTGACCGGTACGCCGAGGCGGCCGCGGAGGTCTCGCGGCTCGACGGGCTGCGGCGCCGGATCGACCGGGCGCTGGAGCGGCACGGGCTGCGCGAGGACGTGCGGATGCGCATCGACGAGCGCGGCCTGACGATCAGCCTGGTCTCCCGGCACATCGTCTTCGCGCCGAACGTGGCCGACCTGACGGCGCGGGGCGCCCGGGTGCTCGACGTCGTGGCTCCGATCCTCAACGACGTACCGGACGAGATCGCCGTGGACGGCCACACCAACCAGGTGAAGGTGCAGCCGAAGTACTACGCGACCGACTGGGACCTCTCGGCCGCTCGTGCGGTGACGGTGCTGCGCTACCTCAACGAGCAGCGCGGCGTCGCGGACAGCCGCCTGTCCGCCGTGGCGTACGGGCACGAGAGGCCCCTCATCGACCCGACCGACCCCCGGGCCAAGGTCCTGAACAAGCGGGTCGACGTCGTGGTGGTCTCCAGCGCGGACGAGGCGACCCGCGCACTGTTCAAGAAGGTCCTGCGGGACCGCGGCCAGGCGTGAAGGAGAACGAGATGAGCGTGACGGACCTGACCGTCGAGGAGCCCGAGGTGGTGGAGGAGAAGCGCCGGAGCAAGAAGCCGCTGCTGATCCTCCTGGTCCTGGTGCTGGGCCTGGCCGGTGCCGCGTGGTGGTTCATGATCCGGCCGGCCGGAGCCGACGAGGGACCGAAGCCGGGCGAGGTGCTCCAGCTCGAGCCGATCCAGGTGAACCTGGCCGGCGGGCACTACCTGAAGATCGGCATCGCGCTCCAGGCCGTCGAGGGCGCCGAGGAGGTCGAGGGCAGCAAGGCGCTCGACGCCACCATCGACCTGTTCAGCGGGAGGAGCATGGCCGACCTCGCCGACAGGAAGAAGCGCGACCACTACAAGGAGGAGCTGGTCGAGGAGCTCGACGAGCGCTACGAGGGCGAGGTCATGGGGGTGTACTTCACGGACTTCGTGACGCAGTGAGCGAAGGGCGGCCGGACCGCCCGACATGAGACGGCGGACCGCCCGCACCGCGGAGCATCCGCCGCACACTCGGAACCGACCGCCCGCGGAACGGGCTGGCCGATTCTGCTCAGGTCTCGCGACGACGGGCCGATGTGCCTTGCGTGACCGTCTCCTCCTCCGCAGCACCTGCGCGCGTGATCGCCTCCGGCGCGCGCGGGCGCCGGCCTGCCCGGAACGAGCCGACCCCGTACGACTTCCGGCGACCGGTGAAGCTCTCCCGCGAGAACTCCCGCACGCTCCAGATCGCGTTCGAGACCTACGCCCGCCAGGCGTCGACGGCGATGACGTCGGCGCTGCGCTCGGTGTGCGAGTTCACGCTGGTCTCCGGCGAGCAGCTCACCTACGCGGAGTACGTCGAGACGCTCCCCGAGCCGTCGTACCTGACGATCTTCAGCATCGCGCCGATCCAGCAGCCCGCGATGCTGCACATGCCGCTCTCGGCGACGATGGCCTGCGTCGACCACCTGCTCGGCGGACCGGGCGCGGCGGAGCAGCCCGAGCGTGCGCTGACCGACCTGGAGAGCGCCGTCGTCAGTGGGCTGTTCGAGCGGCTCGTCGCCGACGTGCGCTACGCCTTCGCGCCCCTGGTCTCGGTGCAGCCACAGCTCGTCGGCGTCGAGTACAGCCCGCAGCTCGCCCAGATCGCGTCCGCCGCCGACACGATGGTGGTGGCGCGGATGATCCTCCAGCACGGCAAGGAGGAGCACGACGTCTCGCTCTGCCTGTCGTTCAACGGCCTGCTGCCCTACCTCAACGCCGCGTCGTCCATCGGCGTCACCGACCGCGACCGGGCCAAGCAGCAGGAGGCCTCGGCGCGCCTCGCGGCCGGGTTCCAGGAGGTCCCCGTCGACGTCGGGGTCCGGTTCCGCACCACGACGGCCGACCCCGTCGAGCTGTCCGGCCTGGCCGTCGGCGACGTCGTACGCCTGCGCCACCCGGCCGAGGCGCCTCTCGACGTCACAGCAGCCGACGTCGTGTTCGCCCACGCCACGCCCGGTAGCCACGGGAACCGGCTTGCCTGCCTCATCGTCGCCCCACCCACCTCGTCCGCAGCACAGCAGCACCAGGAGAGCTGAATGTCCTCCCAGCCGAACATCGCCCCGGCCGACGCGCTGGACCTCGGAGCCGTCGAGGCGGACGCGATCCGCGCCGCCCAGGCGATCGTGACTCTTCTGCCGGCCAGCAGCGACCTCGCCGTCGGTGCCCCGCAGCCGCCCGCCCTCGTGGACGCCTCCGCCTGGGCCGGCGCGGCCGTCGCCCCGCTCAACGGCAGCAAGGAGGGCACGGTCGCCGTCCTCGTGGACGCCGACCTCGTGGGCGCGCTCGCCGAGTCGCCGATGGGTCCGCTGGACCTCGGTGCGGCGATCCAGCCCTCGCTGGACGCGGCTGCCACGGCGCTGGGTACGACGGCGGGCGCCGGTCGCTCCCTCGAGGCCGGCGACCTGGCCGGCGCCCTCGCGGAGGCCACCGTCGCCGTACCCCTCATCTCCGGCAGGACCACGGCCGCCGTGCTCCTGGTGACCGCGCCGATGGCTCAGCAGCCGGTCGCTTCCACGCCTGCCCCGACGGGCTCCGTGCCGCGACCCGGCATCGAGCTGCTGCACGGCGTGGCCATGGACGTCACCGTCGAGCTCGGACGCACACGGCTGTCCGTCCGCGAGCTCCTCGCCCTGACGCCGGGGGACGTCCTCGAGCTCGACCGCGCCGCCGGCAGCCCCGCCGACCTGCTCGTCAACGGCCGGCTCATCGCCCGCGGCGAGGTCGTCGTGGTGGACGAGAACTTCGCGCTGCGGGTCACCGAGATCGTCGCGAACACCGCTGCGAGCTGACGTGATCGAGCTCGTCCTCAGGGTCGTCCTGTCCCTGGCCGTCGTCCTCGGGCTGCTCTGGTTCGTCGCGCGGACCAGCTCCCGCCGCCTGGGTGGCGCCGCCCGCGGTCTGGTGCGTGTGGTGGCGCGCCAGCCGCTGGCCCGGACCGCGTCCCTCGCGGTCGTCGAGGTGGGTGACCGCGTCCTCGTGGTCGGCGTGAGCGAGAACGGCGTCAGCCTGCTCACCGAGATGGACCCCTCCGAGCTCCCCACGCCGGCCACCGAGCCCGCCGAGGGCATCGCCGAGACCGCGGACGCGCCCGGATCCGTTCCAGACGCAGGATCCTGGCTCGGAAAGGCTGCGTCCGGAATGGATCGGGGTCGCGGTAGCCGCCGCGCGGCGCCTTCACCCGGTCTCGCGGGGTCCGTCCTGTCCGGGCAGACCTGGCGGCAGGCCTGGGGAGCCGCCACGAGCAGGTACGGCGGCAGCGGTGACTGACCACCTCCGCGCCACGGTCTCGGGACGTCCGTCGGAGCAGGCTCAGACAGGTCGCCGCCTCGCGCGCATGCTGGCCGTGCTGGCCGGCGTGGCCGTGCTGCTCGGGCTCGGCGCCGGTACGACGGCCGCGGTCGCCGCACCCGCCACGGCCGCGCCGACCTTCCCCGCAACAGGGCCCCTCACCGCCACGCCCCTCGCTGCACCGGCGTACTCCGGTCTCGCCGCCTCGGGCATGGTGGTGGCGAACCCGCAGCCCAGCCCTGAGCCCGGGCCGCAGGGCCCACGGGGACCGCGAGAGAACCAGGGCGGCGACGTCACGGTGAAGTTCGACGACCTGACGAAGAAGCCGAGCACCCCGATCCTGGTGCTGCTCGGGCTGACCCTGCTCTCGCTCGTGCCTGCCATCCTGCTGACCACCACGAGCTTCACGAAGATCCTGGTCGTGCTGGGGCTGACCCGGAACGCGATGGGGCTCCAGCAGATCCCGCCGAACCAGGTGCTGGCCGGACTCGCGCTGTTCCTGAGCCTGTTCATCATGGCGCCGGTCCTCTCGCAGATGAACGACGACGGCCTCCAGCCCTACCTGGACGGGACGAAGTCGCAGAGCCAGGCCTGGGACGACGGCATCGCTCCGCTGCGCGGCTTCATGCTCGACCAGACCGGCGACGAGGAGCTCGCCCTGCTGACCGAGGTGGCCGACCGGCCACGTCCGGAGAGCCGGGAGGAGGTCACGATGTCGACGCTCGTGCCGGCCTTCATCCTCAGCGAGCTGAAGCAGGCCTTCATCATCGGCTTCGTCATCTTCATCCCGTTCCTGGTCATCGACATCGTCGTGGCCGCCGCGCTGATGTCGATGGGCATGATGATGATGCCGCCGGTGATGGTGTCCCTGCCGTTCAAGATCCTGCTCTTCGTCCTCGTGGACGGGTGGGGGCTGATCATCCGCTCCCTGGTGTCGAGCTACGGGGGCGGGTGAGCACGCGATGAGTGACAGCACCGTCCTCGACATCGCGCTGCAGACGATGATCGTGGCCCTCAAGCTGGCGCTGCCGATCCTGCTGCCGGCGCTGGTGGTCGGCTTCGTGGTCTCGCTGTTCCAGTCGATGACCCAGATCCAGGAGTTCACGCTCGCCTTCGTGCCGAAGCTGATGGCGGTCGGGATCGCGCTGCTGATCTCCGGCAACTGGATGCTGCACACGCTGGTCGCCTTCACCCAGGACCTCTTCGCGCGCATCCCCTCGATGCTGGGGTAGCGATGACGGTCACCCTCTCGGGAGAGCCCTTCATCGCCTACGTCCTCGCCGGGATCCGGATCCTGGCGTGGCTGATGATCGTGCCGCCGTTCTCGTCTAAGGCGGTCCCGTCGGTCGCGAAGGTGCTGCTCGCCGTGGGGCTGGCGTTCGCGCTGACTCCGTCGCTGACCCTGCCCGAGGTGCCGACCGGCGCCGTCGAGCTGGGGGGCTTCGCCGTCCAGGAGGCGCTGATCGGCGCGACGATGGGGTTCGTCACCTACCTGGTCTTCGCCGCGATCCAGGCGGCCGGCGATCTGATCGACGTCTTCGGCGGGTTCAGCCTCGCGATGGCCTTCGACCCGATGTCGCTGAACCAGAACGCCGTCTTCGGCAAGCTCTACCAGATGCTGGCGATGATGCTGCTCTTCGCCACCGACGCCCACCTGCTCGTGATCGGGGGGCTGCTGAGGACCTTCGACCGGATGCCGGTCGGGACGCTGTGGCAGAGCGGTGACGTGGCCCAGGTGGTGATCGGAGCCTTCGGGGTCTTCTTCGCCTCCGCGGTGCAGATCGCGCTGCCGCTCGTGGGCATCCTCTTCCTTGCCGACCTCGGCCTGGCCCTGCTCACCAAGGTCGCACCGGCGCTCAACGCCATCGGCATCATGTTCCCGGCCAAGATCGGCCTCACCCTGATGGTGGTCGGCCTCTCCTTCCCGGTCCTGCCGCTGGCCCTGCAGCGCCTGCTGGAGGCCGTGAGCGACGCGATGGGGGCGATCGGATGACGCCCCGTCGACGCCCCCTCCGGGTAGTCCGTGAGCAAGTTGTCGTCCGCGGGCGGTCCGGACAGCGGTTCGCTCACGGACTATCGGGGAGCGGGGGCCGCCCGTGAGCGCCGGCGAGGAGCGCACCGAGAAACCCACTCCGAAGAAGGTCCGGGAGAACCGCAAGGAGGGGAAGGTCCCGCGAACCCAGGAGATCGGGGCCTGGACGTCGCTGCTCCTCGTCGCCGCCGCCCTGCCCTGGCTGGTCGGCCTCGGCGCCGACTCCGTCCGCGAGCTCATGGTGCGCAGCCTCGCGCTCACCGCGGACCCCGAGGTGCCCAAGGCGATCGCCCTGCTCCACGAGGGCGGCGTCCTCGCGATGCTGATCACGCTCGCGCTCGGTGGCGGCATCCTGCTCGTCTCGGTCGGAGCGACCCTCGGTCAGGGCGGCTTCTACCTCGCCACCAAGGCGCTCAAGCCGAAGTGGTCCAAGCTCAACCCGATCCAGGGCGCCAAGCGCATCTTCGGCCTGCAGGCACTCTGGGAGGGCGCGAAGCTGCTGCTCAAGAGCTCCGTCGTGGGTCTGCTCGTCTGGCGGGCGGTGTCCGACCTGATGCCCCTGGCCGGTGGCCTCGTCCCGCTCGACGTGGAGCTCGAGCTCGCCTCCGGGGCCGCAGCCTCCCTCATGCGCGACGTGGCCGTGGCCGGGGTCGTGGCCGCTGCCGCCGACTACGCCTTCCAGCGCCGCAAGGTCGGGAAGCAGACCCGGATGACCAAGAAGGAGATCCGCGACGAGCACAAGATGAGCGACGGCGACCCCCTCGTGAAGAGCGCCATCCGGTCCCGCCAGCTCGCCGCCGCGCGCAACCGGATGATGTCCGACGTACCCGAGGCGGACGTGGTCCTGGTCAACCCGGTCCACGTCGCGGTGGCGCTGCGGTACGAGCCGGAGAAGGGGACCCCGCGCGTGGTCGCCAAGGGCGCCGGAGCCGTGGCCGCCAGGATCCGCGCCGTCGCCGACGAGCACCGCGTCCCGATGGTCGAGGACGTCCCCCTCGCCCGGGCGCTTCACGCCGGCTGCGAGGTGGGCCAGTCGATCCCGCCCGAGCTGTACCACGCCGTCGCCCAGGTGCTCGCGTTCGTGCTCAGCCGCAAGGCCAAGGGCGCCGCCGCGGGACGGCACAGCTCCCCGCGCGCCGACGTCCCGCTGCCGGAGGTCCCAAAGGGTCGCCGCCGTCGTACCGGAGCGGACTCCTCAGGTCCGGCCGCACCCGGGCGATAGGACCCCTGCCAGGACGGCAGCCCGAAGCACCACGGACGGTGCCCGTGATCAGCGGAACCGTGTGAAAGCCAGTCCTCGTGCAGAAGCGGATGGCACAGGTGGGTGTGCCCATCGCCGTGGTGGCGGTCGTGGCCGTGCTCGTCGCGTCCGTTCGTCGGCGAGGGGGCAAGGGCGAGCGTTCGTGAGCCGGCCGGGAACGAGGTGTTCCTCACCGTAGGGAAGGGCTTCCTGGTCTGATCCAGCCCCTGAGGTGGGTTTCGCGGAGGGCGTCTCGCGGGGGAGCCGCGGGTAGGTGCCGTGAGCGTGATTGTGGCATAGCGCACACTTCCGGCGGCTGTGCATGTGCACGCCGTTCATTGCTCCAACTTCGTGGGGAGCGGGAAATTTGTCGTGTCGGGGGCAAAGCCTCCGCTATCCGGCATTCGCCCGGGCGTCTTTGAAGGAGACCGCATGGACCTCACGGCAGCTCATTGGATCTACCTACTCGGAATCGCCGTCATCATCGTGGTGATGGTTGCGCGGAAGAACGTGGTCGTCCCCGCGGTAGCGGCGACCTTCTTCACAGCCTGGGCATTCACCGGGAACCTGGCGACCGGGCTCTCGTCGGTCTTCAACGCCAGCCTCGTGGCTGCGTCGGAACTGTTCAGTATCTTCCTCATCATCGCGCTGATGACCTCGCTCCTCGGCGCATTGCGCGCCATGGGTGCGGACAAGCGCATGGTCGCGCCCTTCCAGGAGGCGATGCACAACGGATCGACCGCCTTTCTGGTCATCTTCGGTGTGACGTACTTGATCAGCCTCTTCTTCTGGCCTACGCCGGCGGTCCCCTTGATCGGAGCCATCTTGCTGCCCGCTGCAATTCGCGCAGGGCTGCCGGCAATGGGCGGGGCCGTCGCCATCGCCATCGCCGGTCAGGGGATGGCCCTGTCGAGCGACTACGTCATCCAGGTCGCACCGGGGCTCTCCGCGGTCTCCGCAGGCGTGGACACCTCGGTCGTCGCTGACCGCGCGTTGGTGCTGTCGGTGGTGACCGGCCTGGTTGCGGTGGTCATCGCCTTCATCAGGATCCGCCCGCAGATCGTTGCCCCCGACCCCGTCCACCTCGCGGCCTGGGAGCGGACCTCCGAAGACGGCGCCGTGATCACCGAGAAGCGGGTCGCGCACGCCGGCGGCGGCAACGAGCCCCGCGCCGTTGCGACGTCGGCTGGGGCAAGCGGCGAGGACTCCCGCTCGGTGCCCGCATCGGGTCGACCCGGCGCACCTGCGTTGGACTTCGAAGCGGAGGACGTGGCGGAGGGCGTGCCTGTCAGGCGCTCGAAGATGTTCGCCCTCGTCGTCCCGCTCGTCTTCCTTGCGGTCGTCGGCTACATGGTGCTGGGCAAGCTGACCAGCCTGGTGCCGGAGACGAGTGGTGGTGACGCTGCCGGCCTCGTCGGTGGCACCGCCGCGCTTCTCCTGCTCGTCGCCACGGTGACCGTCGACGGCCGCAACTGTCTCGAGACGTGCGCCACCCACGTGGTGGACGGCCTCGTCTTCGCCTTCAAGGCCATGGGCGTGGTGATCCCGATCGCCGGCTTCTTCTTCATCGGCAACTCGGACTTCGCCGCCGGCATCATGGGCTTGGGTGAGGATGCGCAGAGCCCGGGCTTCCTCTTCGACCTGGTGTCCTCGGTCCAGCACGTCATCCCGAACGTGCCGATCGTCATGGGGCTGGGCATCCTGCTGGTCGGTATGGCCACCGGCCTCGATGGTTCAGGCTTCTCCGGGCTTCCGCTGACCGGTTCGCTGTCGGGAGCTCTCGGACCTGCCTCCGGCGTGGACGTCGAGACCCTCGCGGCGATCGGCCAGATGGGCTCCATCTGGACCGGCGGTGGCACGCTCATCGCCTGGTCGTCCCTGCTGGCGGTGGCGGGCTTCGCCAGGGTCAACGTGCTGGACCTGGTGCGAAATCTGTTCCTGCCGGTGGTTGCCGGGCTCCTGGTCTCTACACTGCTCGCGGTCATCATCTTCTGACCGTGCACAGGAACCGCTGCCGGTTCGGAAGGGGCACGTGACGCGATGGACATCTGCGTGGCGAACACCGGCGGTCGCCGGCCTGGGGGCACCCTCGCCGCCGAGGGTGCCGATGAGACCGCCTACGACGCCATGCTGCGTCCCGCGGAAACGTGTAGCCACAGGCATCGCGAGGCCCCGAGGCGAACCGCTCGAGGTCGCCAGGTCTGCTGCTGCCCGCCTTGCCCGGGGAGGTCGCGGGCGGCTGCTCTTCCTCACCGCTCGCTCGGTGGTCGGGGCCACGCCCGAGCTCGCGTTCTGGTCCGTCATGCGCAGCGGTGTTGCCGCGGGCCAGTTCGACACCCGGCTCCGAAGCGTTTCGAGCAGGCCCGGGCCGCAGTTGAAGATCAAACTGTCACGGGGTTCACGAGAACCACCTCCGCCCCATCCCTCTGGGCCGGCTGGGCACCGCAGCTGAGCTCGCTGGTGTTGTAGCCTGCTCTGCTCGGGCCTCGATCGTGACCGGTTCGGTCGTGCGTCGACGGTGACGCCGTCAGAGGATTTTGACCGGGAGCCGGGCCTCCACTGTGCAGGGCCTGCTCGGTGAGTGATTCTTTGTCCACAGAGGTGGACGCGGACCGGAACGGAAGGCGGACGCCGGTGAATGCGCACGCGTCGGGGTCGCCTGGCCCGGTGGCGCGGTACTCGCTGCTCGGTGTGACAGTGCTGGGCACGATGTCCAACAACGTGATCAACGTTCCGCTGCACGCGATCGCTGACGAGTTCGGCCGTTCCAGCTCCACCGCGGTTCTGAGTGTCAGTGCCTTCGTCATCGTGCTCGCCGTTGCGATGCCCATCACTGGCTGGGTAGGAGACCGGTTCGGCCAGCGCCGCACCCTGGTGGCAGCGCTCCTCCTGATGCTGGCCGCCCAGTTGGCCGCGGCGGCGGCGCCGAGCCTGGGTTTTCTCACCGGGACCCGGGCGGTTCAAGGCCTGGCGTGCTCGGCGATCCCGCCCATGGTCATGGGCATGCTGGTGGCGTTCTTCCCCGCCCAACGGTTGAGGATGATGGGTTCCTGGGCGGCTGCCAACGGCATCGGCCAGGCCATCGGACCGCCGGTGGGTGGCTTGATCAGTGACGTGGCCGGCTGGCGGTCCATCTTCGTGGTGATGGCCCTCGGTTCGTTCGTTGTTCTCCTGGGCATCGTGAGGTCGGTGCCTTCGGTGCCCGGGCGCCCCAGTCGTCTTCACGTGGCCGGAGCGCTCATGCTCAGTGGCGGCGTGGCCCTGCTCCTGGTCGCCGCAACGGCGCTGAGCGTGTCCGACATCCCCCTTTGGGTCAACGGCGCTCTCGGGCTTGTCGGCGGCGTTCTTCTGGCGAGCTTCGTCCTCGTGTCGCGCAACAACCCCCGGGCGATGATCCCGCCGCACCTGATCATCGAGTCGCGCTTCCTCCGCAGCAGCCTGGCAGCCTTCGCTCAGATGTTCACCCTCGGCACCGTCCTCGTCGTCATGCCGCTGTACCTGACCGGACAGCTCGAGCTCTCCTCCTCACAGGCAGGCGTCCTCTTCTTCGTTCTGCCGCTGACCATGGCCGTCATGGCTTCCCTGGTGAGTCGACTCAGCGACCGCGCCTCTCCGCGGCTGGTGCTGCGCAGCGGGCTGTCGGTCATCGTGGTGGGCACGCTGATCATCGGAGTAGTCGTCCGCGATGCGGACATCCCCTACCTGCTCTGGTTCTTGTCCGCTCTTCTGATCGTCCTCGGTGTGGGGATGGCCATGGTCCAGACGCCGGCCGCAGCCGGGGCGACACGATCGCCGGCCGGGAGCCGTGGTGCCGCGCTCGGGCTGTTCAACATGTTGCGCTTCTCGGGGTCCGCAGCCGGGACGGCCTGGGTGGCGTTGACCTACCCGCTGGGCGACATGCTCGTCGTCATGCTGGGCTGCTCGGTCATCGCGTTGTTGGGGCTCGCGATGAGCTTCTTCGGTCCCGATCCGATGGCGCCGCCGACTCTTGCGGAGGGTCCACCGGCCTGACGCGGCCCCCGGCGGGCATGCCGCTCGTGCGCCTGGCTAGTCCATCGGGACGTGCAGGTGCTTGCTCAGGTGCACGGTCGCGAGGACGGCGCCCAGGGTCAGCAGCTGAATCGCGGGGACGGCTGACGCGGCGAACTCCACGAGCACGGTGCCGATGCCGGCGCCGACGATGAGTCCGAGCAGGATGGTCAACGAGTGGCCGACCTTCCTCAGGCCGTGGCCGCCGATCAGTCGGCCCACCACGCTGGTGAGGGTGCCGGTCAGGTAGGTAGTGGAGAGACCGGACACCCCGAACCGCTGGATCGCGCTGCTCTGCACGCCCAGGGCGCCGGCATTGAGTCCGAGGAGCGGAAAGAGCCACTCGGCCGCGGGGTCCGGGCCGAGTGCCCACCAGAGTCCCGCGAAGATCATGAAGAGAACGAGCTCAACGTATAGCGCGACCGTGACCGCTGATGGCCAGAGCGAGTCTCCGCCGGCGGGGGCTCCCGCCACCCGGGCGCCGATGGCCGCGCCGACGACGAAGCTGAGGATGGCCACCGAGCAGGAGAGCACCAGGGCGCCGTCCCTGGCCGCTGTGCCGACGCCGAGCAAGACCATGTTCCCGGTCATGACGCTCGTGAAGGCGCTGCCGAGAGCGAGGAAGCCGATGGCGTCCGTGGCGCCGCTCGTGACGGCGAGGACAACCACGAGACGAGCCCGCTCGCGGCTTGCTGCCGCGCGCGTGCGGCCCTGGTGGTCTGAGGCGTGGCCAGTGTCGGTCGAGGAACTCACGCAGACCATCGTCGCGGCACGGGGCCGACGGGATCTTCGTCGATCTGCACCTGCAGATGCGAGAAACATGTGCACTGTGTCCGTGGAGCACACAGGTGCGAGCGGACAGCATGGAGGCCATCACAACATCCATTCCAGCCGGGAAGTTTCTCAAAACGCCCGCTGAGAAGCACAGAGAAAGGTCCGTCGAGATGACCGAGCTCCTCTCCCGAGACGACTTCCGCGCAGCACTCGAGGATGCGATCAAGGGCCGCGAAGCATCGAACGCCTCCTTCAGCAAGGCCTGGGCGGACGGCAAGCTCGAGCGCCACCACTTCGCCCGCTGGGCTGAGAACCACTATGACTACGTCGGCCCCTTCGCCGACTACCTGGCGTACATCTACGCCAACACCCCGGATCACCTGACCGACGCCAAGGACTTCCTGCTGCAGAACATGTACGAGGAGGAGCTCGCAGACATCCGCCACACGGACCTGCTGATCCGGTTCGGCGAGGCTTGCGGCACGACCCGCGAGAAGATCGAGGACCCCAGCACTTGTAATGCAGTCACCCGGGGCCTGCAGGCCTGGTGCTACGCCACCGCCATGCGCGAGCACTACGTGGTTGCCACGGCCGCGCTCGTCGTCGGCCTCGAGTCCCAGGTGCCGGCGATCTACAAGAAGCAGATCGTGCCGCTGCGCGAGAGCTACGGGTTCACCGAGGACGAGATCGAGTTCTTCGACCTGCACATCACCTCCGACGAGGTCCACGGAGAGCGCGGCTACCAGATCGTCCTCGACGGTGCGACCACCCCGGCGCTCCAGCAGCGCTGCCTGCAGTTCGTCCGCTGGGGTGCAGAGATGCGCTTCAGCTATACCCGAGCGCTCTACGACACCTACGTCGCGCCCGACCTCGCTCCCGAGAAGGTCGCCTGACGCGTCGTCCAGGAGGTGCGGCCGCCGCGCCGGAACCCGCCTGAGGGGGTGCGGCCGGTGAAGGCTCCCGGCCGCACCACCACTCTCATCCGCAGACAACAGCTCTCCCCCGGAAGCAGGTTCGTCATGTCTGAGTGGCATGCCGTCGCAAGCCTCAGCGACGTGAAGGCTCGGAAGAAGAAGGCCGTCGATGTGGCGGGCACCCCCGTCGCGCTGTTCTACATCAATGACCGTGTGTACGCGTTGAACGACATCTGCATGCACGAGCAGCGGCAGCTCAGCAAGGGCGCTCTGCTCTTCGGCAAGGTCATCTGCCCTGGTCACCAGTGGAAGTTCGACCCTGCGACGGGACAGCCTGAGGACCAGGAGGGCTGCCAGCCGACGTACGACGTCCAGGTCGACGCGGACGGCATGATCCACGTGTGCCTCGACCGGGTGCGGGAGAACGCATGAGCATACGCAACATCGTCATCGTGGGGGCCGGACAAGCCAGCGCCGTGGCGACGCGGACCCTGCGGCGTCGTGGCTTCGACGGGCACATCACCATTGTCGGCGACGAGGCGGAGCGTCCCTACCAACGTCCGCCCCTGTCGAAAGAATTCCTCACCAAGGCGGACGAGTCCGGTCTGTACCTGCTTCCGCAGGACTGGACCGACGGTCAGGATGTGGAGGTGCGGACCGGTGTCCAGGCAACCAAGGTCAGCGCCGGGAGCGGCTCGGTCCTTCTCGACGACGGCTCGTCGATTCCTGCGGACCAGGTTCTGCTCGCCACCGGAGGGAGTCCGCGTCGCCTTCCGGACACGGCCGGTGACCGGATCCTGTACCTCCGGACCAAGGCGGACGCCGAAGACCTGCGTCAGCGCCTGCGCCCTGGTGCCCGGGTGCTGGTCATCGGTGCTGGCTTCATCGGCGCGGAGATCGCCTCGAGCGCGCGTGAGCTGGACGCCGAGGTGACCCTTCTCGAGGCCGCTGCGGTGCCGCTGCACCGGGTGCTGGGTGAACGGCTTGGTGCCGCCTGCGCGGCGATGCACACGAGGGCCGGCGTCGACCTCCGTGTCAATGTGGTCGTCGAGTCGGTCGTGCAGAAGGGTGACGAGGTCGTCGTCACCACATCCGCAGGTGAGCTGAGGGGCGATGTCGTCGTCGTGGGCATCGGGATCACCCCCAACGACGCGATAGCGCGCGCCTCCGGGGTCGCGGTCGACAACGGCATCGTCGTCGACGAGTGCTGCCGGACCAGTATGGCGAACGTCTACGCGGCCGGAGACGTCGCGAACCACTTCCACCCGTTGTTCGGCACGCGCATGCGGGTCGAGCACTTCGATAACGCCAACAAGCAGGCCGCGGCCGCGGCGAACAACATGCTCGGTCGGGAGGTCGTCTTCGACGACCCGCACTGGTTCTGGTCGGACCAGTACGGAGCAAACCTCCAGTACGTCGGACACGCGGACCCGAAGGACGAGCTCGTGGTGCGGGGCAGCACCGAGGAGCCGACGTGGTCAGCCTTCTTCCTGCGCGACGGACTCGTTCGCGCCGCCTTCGCCGTGGACCAGGCCGAGGACATCATGGTGGCTCGGGAGCTCATCTCTGCCAAGGCGCCCATCACCGCCGACGTGCTTGCCGACCCGGCGGCCGAACTCATGGAACTCCTGGAGCAGATGTGACGACACTCAAGGGCAACTTCATCGGTGGGGAGTGGGCGGGGTCCATCTCCGGAGCGACGTTCGACCGCCGCAACCCGGCTCGCGCCGACGACGTGGTGGCTACGGCTCCCGACTCGACGCCGAAGGACGTCGAGGAGGCGGTCACCTCTGTCGCGGAGGGACATCGGGCCTGGGCTGACACCGCCCCAGAGGCGCGGGCCGATGTCCTGAGCAGGGCGGCCGACATCCTCGCGTCGCGGGCCGACGAGCTCGCTGAGGAGCTTGTGCGCGAGGAGGGCAAGACCCTGGCCGAAGCGAGAATGGAGACGCGGCGGACACCGCAGAACCTCCGGTTCTACGCCGGTGAGGCACTGCGCCTGAACGGCGAGACGTACCCCACCGGCGACGGCAGCTGGGTCTTCACCACGCGCGCCCCTGTGGGTGTCGTCGCCGCGATCACACCCTGGAACTTCCCCCTCAACATTCCGTCGCGGAAGCTCGGGCCGGCGCTCGCCGCCGGGAACGGGGTCGTCTTCAAGCCGAGCGAGGTCACACCGCGCTCCGGTCAGCGTCTGGTCGAGGCGCTCGTGGACGCCGGCGTCCCCGGCGGAGCGTTGGCGCTGGTCCACGGCCATGCCGAGGTGGGCCGGGCGCTGGTGGCCGACCCCCGTGTCAACGCCGTGACTTTCACGGGCTCCACAGCTGTGGGTGAGGCCATCCACCGCACCGTCCCGGCGTCGGTGCGGTGCCAGCTCGAGATGGGCGGCAAGAACGCCCTGGTTGTCTGCGACGACGCAGACCTCGACAAGGCCGCGGACATCATCGCCAAGGGTGCGTTTGGGCTGAGCGGTCAGGCCTGCACCGGGACCTCTCGGGTGATCGTCTTCGAGTCCGTCGCATACGCGTTGCTCGACCGCGTGATGGAGCGCGCGCAAGCAGCCGTAGTGGGCGACGGCCTCGACAAGGGCGTCACCATGGGCCCCCTTGCCACACAGGCCCAGTGGGACAAGTACCAGGAGTTCATCGGTGAGGGCCGCAAGACCGCCCGCTTGGAGACACCGCTGGGCGAGCAACAGCTCAACGGTGGCTACTTCGCTCGACCGGCGATCTTTTCCGAGGTTGCGGCTGAGGACCGGATCGCGCAGGAGGAGATCTTCTCCCCGGTCCTCGCGTTCATCACCGTGGGTTCCTACGACGAGGCGATCTCCGTCGCCAACGGCACCGTCTACGGTCTCTCCGCCGGCATCGCGACAAGCAACATGCAGACGGCCATGCGCTTCGCACGCGACATCGACGCAGGCGTGGTCAAGGTCAACCAAGCCACCAACGGGATGGCCATGAACGCGCCCTTCGGTGGCGTCAAGATGTCGAGCACGCAGACCTACAAGGAACAGGCCGGCAGCACGATGATGCAGTTCTACACCACCGACAGAACCGTCTACTTCACCTCCTGAAGGGTTTCCACGCATGTCCGAAGCAATGTCCAACCACAGCGATGCCGACTCCATCGCGGGGGAGTCGCACGGTGACGGCGCGGAGCCCTCGACCGACGTCGAGTTCCATCGTGTCGCCCGGTCGGGACAGGTGCCGGAAGGCTACGTACGACGTTTCTACGTCAACGAGCTCGAGTGCGCGCTGGCGCGGCTGAACGGCAAGGCCTACGCGACGAGCAACTACTGCACGCACCTCGACTGCCTGCTCAGCAGCGGCAAGCTGGTCGATGACGGGCTCGGCTGTTCGTGCCACGGCAGCGTGTTCGATCTGGAGACTGGGGACCCGGTCTACCCGCCCGCCACGGAGCCGATCCAGGTCTACCCGGTGCGCGAGGAGAACGGTGAGGTGTTCGTGGGGGTCAGCGAGGCAGACGTCGTGTCCGGCGGCCCCCGGCGGCGCAAGCCGCGGAAGGACTGACGGGAGCGCCCGGTGTCCCACCCGATCCCGACGCCCGCACCCCAGCAGAAGATCGAGGCCCTCGGGGGGCGTTGTGCCGTAGCTTCCAGCAATCCGACCATCTCGGCGGTCGGGGCCCGGGTCCTCGCCGGCGGCGGGAACGCCGTCGATGCGTCGCTGGCCATGGCAGCCGTGGGGTGGATGGTCTTGCCAGGGCAGTGCGGGATCGGCGGTGACGTGTTCGCGGTCGTTCGCGAGCCGGACGGGCGAGTGTGGACGGTCGGGGGAAGCGGGACCGGCCCTGACGGGGGGACGGCCGACTTCTACCGCGCCCTGGGACATGGTGCGGTGCCGTTGACCGGGGCGCTGGCGGTGGCCGTGCCCGGAGCTGTCGCGGCCCTGCGTACGCTGCACAGCACGGGCGCGTCGCAGCCCCTGGACGATCTGTGGGATCCCGCGGTTGCGCTGGGAATCGAGGGGTTCGCCTGCACGGCGAAGACGCGGGCCGACATCGCGGAGTACCGAAGCGAGCTCGAGCGTGACGCCGGGACGCACGCGGTCTTCCTACCGGGCGGGGAGCTGCCGCGCACGGGGCAGCGGTTGTACCAGCCAGAGCTGGCTGAGTTCATCCGCGGGATCGCAGCCGACAAGGACGGGTTCTACTCCGGAGCGTTCGCCGACAAGGCCGTCGCCTCGCTGGTGGCGGCAGGTGCACCCTTCAGTGGGGACGAGTGGTCTGCGGCCGGGTCCGTCGGGGTGGAGCCCGCACTCTCACGCTCTTACGGGGACGGCATCATCCACCAGACGCCGCTACCCACTCCGGGATGGATGGTGCTCCAACAGGCTGCGATCTGTGACGGCGTCCTCGGTGATCATCCGTTGCTTGACGCCACGTCGGTCCACTGGTTGTCCGAGGCCGCCCGGCGTGGTTTCCGCGACCGTTTCTCGACGTGCGGGTCGGACACCGACGCCTGGGCGCGGACGCTCGACGACGAGGCGATCTCGCGAGCACGCGCCGAGGTGTCCCGGCTCCGGGCCAGCACGTCCGGCCCCGCTCGGGTGGACGGGGACACCACCTCCACCGTCTGTGTCGACGCCGAGGGAAGAGCGGTGAGCTTCATCCACTCGCTTGCCTTCACCTTCGGCGCTCGGATCACGGTCCCGGGCACCGGCGTCGTCCTCAACAACAGGTTGGGGCGCGGGGCGTACCTCATCGACGGTCATCCCAACGAGGTCAAGCCGGGCCGCAGGCCGCTCCACACCTTGAACGCGTGGATCGTCGACCACCCACGTGACGGCTTGCTCCACGTCGGGAACTGCCCCGGTGGCGACGGCCAGGTCCAGTGGAACATGCAGGTCATCAGCCACTTGATGGACCACGGCACCGATCCGCAGACGGCTGTCTCCCTTCCCCGGTTCACCGTCTACCCCGGCTCGGACGCGAACGTCATGGGCAGCTCGGAAGAGCTCCGCTGCGAGGAGGGGCTTCCGGCGGAGACCCTGGAGCGGCTCTCCGACTGGGGACACAACGTCGTGCCGGTGCCCCTCCAGGTGGGTGGCCCGGGAGGGTCGGCCGTGGTCGTCTCAGCCGACCACGACAACGGCGTCCTGCGGGCGGGAGCCGATCCACGCATGGAGGGAGTCGCTCTTGCCATCTGACCAGAGACCGATGCCGGGACGGTGTCCGTCCCTCCCGACCCCGCCCGTGCCGCAGGGGCACTACCGGCCGGCAATCGCCACCGACTCGTTGCTGATGACGGCTGGTATGACCCCTCGGATCGAGGGCCGGCTGCTCTATGTCGGCCAGGTCGGTGCGGAGGTCACCCTCGAGGATGCCCGCACGGCGGTGGCTATCGCGACTTCTAACGCGGTCTCAGCCATGGCCGATCTCGTCGGATCGACCGAAGACATCGGGCAGGCGCTGAGACTCACGGTCTACGTCAATGCGGTCCAGGGGTTCACCGGACACTCCCAGGTCGCGGATGCTGCCTCCGCGCGGCTCGCGGATCTCCTGGGGGAGCGCGGTTCGGTGGTTCGAAGTGCGGTCGGGGTGTCGTCGTTGCCGGGCGGAGCATGTGTCGAGGTGGAGCTCACGTGTAGTCGGTGAGACCTCCCTGCTGGCACGACACTGCCTGAAACGACACCGCCCGCGCCGGGAAGGCCGACGCGGGCGTGGCGTGCACAGAACTCGGTCTGCCGAGGTGTGCCTCAATCTGGTGGGTTCTCCCCGACATGCTTGGCGAATGCCTCGAGGGCGGCGGCACCCACAGCCTTGTCCTGCTTGCCGTTTCCCCCGGAGACTCCGACGGCCCCGACGATCTGGCCGTCGTACTCGATCGGGAAGCCGCCCACGAAGATCGCGAACTTGCCGGGGAGCATGTGGCTGATCCCGAAAGCCTCGTTGCCCGGCAGCGCTGGGCCGTTCGGCGGCTCGTTGAACTTGTGGGTCGCGCGCTCGTGGCCGGCCGCGGTGTAGGCCTTGGCGATGGAGATGTCCACGCCGGTGAGGCGGGCACCGGGAAGGCGGTGCAGTGCGATCACCTGGCCGCTCTCGTCGACGACGCAGATGGTCTGCTTGACGCCGATCTCCTCGGCCTTGGCCCGCGCTGCCGCCAGCACGGGCAGGGCGTCATCTAGCGTGATGCGGAAGATCTGGTGCATGAAAGCGCTCCTGGTTTCGATCGACGCGGTCACGCCAAACCCTCGCAGGGAGCCCCTCCCGCTGCCACGGCCAATGTGTCGGGAAGGACTCGAAGAGTCTGTGAGACCTGCACAAAGGCGGTCAGGAAGGCGGCGAGAGCTCTTGGTCCAGAGCGCTCACGACCTCGCCCAGCGCTGTGATGTGATGGGCGAGCCAGACCGTGAACTGTGCCTCGGTGCTGCGGATGTCCATGTGAAGGGCGCGTGAGGCCCGGTCCAGCTTGTACAACATCGTGTTGCGATGAAGATGGAGCCGTCGAGCGGTGGCGTTGAGGTTTCCGGACTCCTGGATGTAGGCCAGGACCACCTCTTCCAGGTTGCCGGTCTGCCCGTCCGCCTGCTGAAGAGGCGCGAGGACGTCTGCGGCAAAGGTCTTGCCCGCGGAACTCAGGGCGCTGGCTTCAAGCGCTGCGAAGACCCGAAGATCGGAGTAGAAGGAGACTGGGGCGGTACTTACCCGCCTTCCCAGGGCCTCGGTCGTGCGTGCTTCCCGGTAGCCGGTCTTCACGCCCGGGGCGCCTTTGTGGATGCGCCCGTAGGAGACGCGGACCCGGTCATCGGCGAACCGCGAGCCCATCGCCAGGAAGAGCTGCTCGCCGAAGGAACGTAGCTCCGCGGCGGCATCCGGGGAGTCCGTCCCGGTGGGAAGCCGAGCCGACATCTCGCGCACGATGACGATCATGGAGCCCACGAGAGCAGTGAGGGTGAACTGTCCCCCTTCTTGCGAGATCGACCGGGACGCACGAGCCGCGTGGCGGAGGGTGCGCCGGCTCCGGGCCTCGTCCGGGTGCAGGCCTTCGACCGCGACGATGAACACGGCGAACTGTCCCTCGAGGGGGAACTCGTAGTGCTCGGCGCGAGCTCTGAGCTCGAGCTGGTCGCTGAACCGACCGTGCAGCAGGGCGTGGACGAAGTCATTGCGAGCACGCTCCTCCGCCTCTCGTACGGACTGCTGGCGCAGCAGCTCACTCCCGGTGAGACTCACGCCTTGCTTCGCCATGACAGCGTGCTGTGAGAGGTCATGCTCACTGGTGGGGTAGGACGGTTCGACGAGCACGAGGAGGCCGAAGGGCTGCCCCGAGACACGCACCGGAGCCAGGATGACGTGGGCCTTCTCACCGTCGGCCACGACCTCGGTGATCTGGGGGAACTCGTCGTCAGCTGGAGGATCGCTGTCGTTGACGGACTCCACGGCTGGTTGAACCAGCCGAGCCATCTCTTCGGTGGTAGCCCGCGGTGAGGAAGGAGGGGAGGCGGTGGCGAGCGCCTCCCCCGTGTTGTTGATGATCAGGACGGTGGTGCCGGAGAGCTGGGACATCTTGCTGGCCAGCGCATCCAGCCCCCCGCCCCGGGCGAAGACGTCGCCCAGTATGCGGTGAACTCGGTGGCCGTACTCCAGAACATGGGTCGACTGGGCGAGAACCTTCGTTGCGATCAGGCGACTCGTCCGGAGGTACGTGGCTTCACAGCGAACGCGGAGCAGTGGCAGTGCGAGTGAGTCTGCGACGCTGGCAGCGGATGTCAGGTCCGCATGGTCGGAACCTTCCCCCCGCCAGGCCAGGAGAGCTGAGACCCCCCGTGCCGAGAGGCGCTCGACGAGCCTGCCGCCGTCGGTTCCACCCAGGAGGTTGTCGGGGATGTGTGCCGCTACCCCGGTCAGGTCATCGCCAGCGAGGTCGACCTCGAGCGTGGTCTCGCTGAGTGGCAGGCACCATGTGACGACCCGGTCGAGCCCGGACGCCCCGCTGATCAGGGAGCCGCGGAGAAGCTCCTCTGCAAGCAGTCGTTCCACAGTGAGCTCTGCGCTGGCTGCTTGCTCAGGTGACAAGAAGACGCCTCCTCGTAGTCCGTTGGACGATACCCCTCAGGGACTAGTCGGGCATCCGGCGCGATGACGGGTCCGTCCATGCCGCCCAAAAGGGACGCACTTGGCTAGACCGTCCCAGGTCGGAATGTGCCGATGGTCGAGGATGTCCCGCCCGGCGGCACAGCTCCCCGCGCGCCGACGTCCCGCTGCCGGAGGTCGCAAAGGGTCGCCGCCGTCGTACCGGAGCGGACTCCTCAGGTCCGGCCGCACCCGGCCGATAGGACCCCTGCCAGGACGGCAGCCCGAAGCACCACGGACGGTGCCCGTGATCAGCGGAACCGTGTGAAAGGCAGTCCTCGTGCAGAAGCGGATGGCACAGGTGGGTGTGCCCATCGCCGTGGTGGCGGTCGTGGTCATGCTCGTCGTACCGCTCCCGGCCCTGGTGCTGGACATGCTCATCGCGGCGAACATCACCGCCGGGCTCCTCATCCTGATGACGGCGATGTTCGTCAACAAGCCGCTCGACTTCGCGGTCTTCCCCGCGGTCATCCTGGTGGCCACGCTCTTCCGGCTGGCCCTGAACGTCAGCGCGACCCGGCTGGTGCTGCTCGACGGGTACGCCGGAAAGGTCATCGACACCTTCGGCCACTTCGTCATCGGCGGCTCGCTGGTCGTCGGCATCATCGTCTTCGCGATCCTCGTCGTGATCCAGTTCGTCGTCATCACCAACGGCGCGGGCCGCGTCGCGGAGGTGGGGGCGCGCTTCACGCTCGACGCGATGCCCGGCAAGCAGATGGCCATCGACGCCGACCTGAACTCCGGCCTCATCGACGACGACGAGGCGCGGCGCCGCCGCGCCGAGGTCGCCGCGGAGGCCGACTTCTACGGCGCGATGGACGGCGCCTCGAAGTTCGTGAAGGGCGACGCGATCGCCGCCATCATCATCACGCTCGTCAACCTGCTGGGCGGCTTCACCGTCGGCGTGGTCCAGAAGGGCATGTCCTTCAGCGACGCCGTGCACAACTACAGCCTGCTGACCATCGGCGACGGCCTGGTGTCGCAGATCCCGGCGCTGCTGCTCTCGGTCGCCACCGGCATCATCGTCACCCGCTCCGCGAGCGACGGTGACATCGGCTCCGACGTGATCGCCCAGATCACCCGCCGGCGCCAGCCCCTCCGGCTGGCCGGGTCCGCGGCGCTCGTCCTCCTGCTCATCCCGGGCATGCCGAAGATGCCGTTCCTCGTCGCGGGCGGCGCGGTCCTCTACCTGTCCCTGCGCCACCCGGGGGAGCCCGACGAGGCGCTGGAGGCAGCCGAGGAGGCGAAGGCGCTCGAGGCCGCCGCGACGCCCCACCCGGACTCGATGGAGGCCCTGGTGGAGGAGATCCGCGTCGACCCCCTCGAGCTCGAGCTGTCCGCGGACCTCATCGACCTGGTGGACACCACCGCCGGCGGGGACCTGCTGGACCGGGTGCGCGCGCTGCGCCGGAAGGTCGCCACCGACCTGGGCGTGATCGTGCCGCCGGTGCGCACCCGCGACAACCTGGACCTGCCGCTGAAGACCTACGCGATCCGGCTCTTCGGCATCGAGGTCGCCCGTGGCGAGGCGCCGCCCGGGACGGTCCTGGCCATCGGCGACGGCCTCGACCACATCCCCGGCCAGCGCACCCAGGAGCCGGTGTTCGGCCTCGCGGCGGTGTGGGTCCCGGTCGAGCTGCGCACGCAGGCCGAGCTCGCCGGCGCCACGGTCGTGGACCGGTCCTCGGTGGTGACCACCCACCTGGCCGAGATCGTCCGCACCCACGCCGCCCGACTGCTCGGTCGCGAGGACGTCCGAGCCCTGACCGAGTCGGTCAAGCGCAGCCACCCGGCGGTCGTGGAGGAGCTCACGCCGTCCCAGCTGAGTCTCGGCGAGATCCAGCGCGTGCTCCAGGCGCTGCTCGAGGAGCACGTCTCCGTGCGCGACCTGGTGCGGATCTTCGAGGCGCTCTCGCTGCGGGCGCGGGTCACCAAGGACCACGACGGTCTCGTGGAGGCGGCCCGGCAGATGCTCGGCCCGGCGGTGGTCGCGCCGTACACCGTGAACGGGGTGCTCTCCGTGCTCAGCTTCGAGCCGGCCCTGGAGCAGCGGCTGCTCGAGGGGCTGAGGGCAGGGGAGGACGGGGCGTTCCTCGCCCTCGACGTCGACCTGGCCCAGGGCGTCCTGACCTCGATCGCCAACCTCGCCCGCGACGCCGAGGAGCTCAACCTCACCCCCGTGCTCGCGTGCGCCCCGCAGCTCCGCCCGGCCGTACGCCGGATGACCAGCCCGTCGCTCCCGCGCCTGCCGGTCGTCTCGTACAGCGAGCTCGGTGGCCCCGTCCAGATCAGCTCGGTCGGAGTGGTCACCGTCCAGCCCGCCGCGGTCGGTGGTTAGACCCGTGACGTCGAACGAAGGAGGAGCCTGACGTGAGCCCTGTGTCCCTTCCCGTCCTGGGAGGCGCCGCCCTGATCAGCTCGCCCGCCCTCTGGCGTGCCCTCGTCGAGGGGACCACGAGCACGCAGGTGGCGCTGACCCGCTACCTGGTGAGCGTGCTCGTGTGCTGGGCGGTGCTCGGGCTGGTTGCGATGCTCGTCGGCCCTGCCCCGAGGCCGGAGTCCGACGACGAGGACGACGTCCACGAAGGCGCGGGCGCGGATGCGTTCCCGGAGGACGCCACGGTTCCCGCGCCGGTCTCCTGACCCGGCCGGGTACGGCGCAGCGGGCGGACCCGAGCAGGCGATCCGGTCGGGCGGCCCGGCCAGGCGATCCGGTCGGGTGACCGCGCTGGGTGACCGCGCTAGGTGACCAGGGGTGGCTCGGCCGGCGCCGGGACCCGTCGCGCGCTCTGGGCGAGCACGATGCCCAGCACCACGGCGACGCCGCCGCTCAACGCGATTGCGCCCATGCGCTCGTCGAACCACATCCAGCCCAGCGCGGCCACGCCCACGGGCTCGAGCATGGCGACCATGGTCACCGACGTGGCTCTCAGGTGACGCAGCGCGGCGAGCTCCACCCCGAACGGAACGACCGTTCCCAGCACGACCACCCAGACCAGGAGCGCCCAGACGGGGGCGGTGAGCGCGTCCAGGGCGCCCAGCAGGGACACCTGCTCGCCGAGCAGTGCGGTGTCGAACCCGGTGACCGGGGAGACCAGGTTCAGCGCGACCGTCGCGACGAGGAAGGACCAGACGATCACGCGCAGCGGGTCGAGCAGACCGACGCCGTGCTCGCCGACGAGGAAGTACGTTCCCAGGCAGACCGCCGCGCCGAGGCCGGCCAGGATGCCGATCGGATCGAACACCACCCCCTGGCCGATGCCGGTCGCGGCACCGAGCCCCACGGTGGCCAGGACCAGTCCGACCCACATGCGCGGGAGGACCGCCTCCTTCTGCACCAGCCGCGCCCAGAGCGCGACGAGGATCGGGGCCTGGAACTCCAGCAGCAGCGCCATCCCGACGGGCAGCCGGTCGATGGCGACGAAGTAGGCCCACTGCAGCGCGGCGACGCCGACGAGCCCGTGTGCGACGACCAGGAGACCGAGCCGGCCGCGCGGTGGGCGGAGTGCGTCGCGACGGAAAGCCGCGGCGACGAGCAGGAGCACGACGAACGTCCCGCTGACGCGGATCGTGGTGAGCGTGACCGGGTCGACCCCCGCGCGAAGGGCGACCCGGGACACGCCCGCGTTCACGATGAACAGCGTCGCCCCGAGCAGCACCAGGGCGAGGCCGAAGGACGGGTTACGGCGCGGCACCGGACGAGTGTAAGGGGCGCAGGGGTCGGTTGCCCCTGTCCTTTCTCGTGGTGCGACATGGCTAGGCTGAGCGCCATGACGCACACGCCCGACGCAGCCGACTCCGCCGACGCCGCTCAGACGGGTCCTCGCATCCGCCCGGCCATCGCGAACATCCCGGCCTACGTCCCCGGGAAGCCCCCCGCACCGCGCGAGGGCGTGCCGACCTACAAGCTCTCGTCGAACGAGAACCCCCACCCGCCGCTTCCCGGCGTGGTCGAGGCGGCCTCTGCCGCGGTCGAAGCGATGAACCGCTACCCCGACATGGGCTGCACCGGCCTCTACGCCGCGCTCGGGGACAAGCTCGGCGTGCCGACCGAGCACCTCGCCGCCGGGACCGGGTCGGTGGCCGTGCTCTACCACCTGCTCCAGGCCTTCTGCGAGAGCGGCGACGAGGTCGTCTACGCCTGGCGGTCCTTCGAGGCCTACCCGATCGCGGTGGCGGTGACCGGCGCAGCCTCCGTCCAGGTGCCGCTCGGTCCCGGGGCGCGCCACGACCTCGACGCGATGCTGGCCGCGATCACCGACCGCACCAAGGTCGTCGTCGTCTGCACCCCGAACAACCCCACCGGGCCCGCGGTGTCGCACGGCGAGCTCGAGGCGTTCCTCGACCGCGTGCCGCCGCACGTCGTGGTGGTGGTCGACGAGGCCTACCGCGAGTTCGTCCGCTCCGACGACCCGGTCGACGGGCTGGCGCTCTACCGCGGCCGGGAGAACGTCGTGGTGATGCGGACCTTCGCCAAGGCGTACGGGCTGGCGGGCTTCCGCGTCGGGTACGTCGTGGCGCCTCCCGCCATCGCCTCCGCCGTACGCGCGTGCGCACTGCCGTTCGGGGTCTCCTCCGTCGCGCAGGCCGCCGCCGTCGCCTCCCTCGAGGCCGAGCAGGAGCTGCTCGAGCGCGTCGACGTCCTGGTCGGCGAGCGGGAGCGCGTCGCGGCCGGGCTGCGGGAGCAGGGCTGGGACGTGCCGGACGCGCAGGGGAACTTCGTGTGGCTGCCGCTGGGCGAGCGGACCCTGGAGTTCGCCGCCACGGCCGAGGAGGCCGGGGTCATGGTGCGCCCGTTCGCGGGCGAGGGCGCGCGGGTCAGCGTCGGCGAGCCGGCCGCGAACGACCTCTTCCTCTCGCTGGCCGCGAAGGTGGCGCCGGAGGGCTGAGTCCCCGGGGCAGGGGACCGCCATCGGACTCAATAGTCCGCTTTGACGGGCAGAAGCAGGATTTCGCTGGACGAACCGGGATGACGCCGGACAGCATGGTCGAGCGGCCCCGCCAGGGTGGGGACTTCGGGCGGGGCGCGGTGAAGTACGAGAAGGCGGCTTCGGTGCCGGCACCTCAGGTGCCGGGGGGACACCGGCTCCGTCCACGACCGACTCGCCTCCAGGCTCGGAGGGGGCGACGAGACCAACTTTCGTCTGGCTCGCCGGCTGCGCGGGCTCAGTAGGGGGAACGAAGCGTCTCGGGGCGCCGATGCTCACGTGCATCGGGGTGTGCCCACTGCTGCTCTCGCGGCTCCGCCTTCGGGTGGCTGACCAGACCGATCCATGGGGGGATCATGGCCAGCCAGCTCCACAGCCGTAGCCAGGGCACGACGTCACGATGGGGGCGTCCTGCCCTCCTGCGCACCACCCTGGCGCTCGCGCTGGCCCTCCTCGCCGTACCGGTCACCTCCTCGAGCATCGCCTACGCCGGTGAGCCCGGTGTCTGCGACACGAACAAGGGCACCGGCAAGATCGACGCCTTCCTCCAGAACACCGAGCCGGACGGGTCGGGCGAGTGGGCGAACGGCAACATGAACGCGACGAAGGCCGACCTGGTCGAGGGCGACTTCGTGCCGCAGCGGGTGGACCTGAGCCTCCTCGCATCCGGGGAGAACGAGCTCGCCTTCAACTACGACGTCTGGGTGAAGGACCACGGCAACACCATCAAGTGGGCCTACGACTACCTGGCGAACCAGCGCATGACGAACGGCGTCACGATCACGAACTGGAACGTCGAGGACGAGGACGGGCCCACGGCCACGGTGCACGTGACCTTCGACGTGCCGGCCGGCGTGAAGGAGACGAGGCTGTACTACGACGCCCACATCGCCTCGGAGCTCGACCACGGAGCCGGCAGCGGCGCCGGGAGCATCAACGGCTCGCCGTACCACGGCGGCCTCGTCACGCTGAACTGCGCGAAGAGCGGCGCCAACGCCAACCAGATCGCCGCCAGCGCGATCGACGCCGGCGAGCTCACGATCGTCAAGGACGCGACCCCCGCCGACGGCACCGACTTCCACTTCGCGATCACGCCCGGCGGCGCCTCCTCGACGTTCTCGCTGGACGACGACAGCGACACCACGCTGCCGGACCGGCTGACCTACCGCGTGGCTCCCGGCACGTACACCGTCGAGGAGCTCGACATCCCCGCGGGCTGGAACCTGACCGGGCTGAGCTGCTCCAAGACGCCCTCGTCCTCCGGCCCCACCTCTCGGAGCATCGCCATCGCGGACGACGAGAAGGTCACCTGCACGTTCGTGAACAGCAAGGTCTCCTACGGGGACCTCCGGGTCACGAACACCGCGACTCCGGCGTACGTCCGTGACTACGACTGGACCGTGGACAAGTCCCTCGTGGGCCCGGCCACCAGGAGGATCGCCGAGGGCCAGAGCGCGACCGTCGACTACGAAGTCGAGGTGACGCCGTCGGCGCCGAAGGACTCCGCCTTCACGGTGTCGGGCCGGATCGAGGTCACGAACCCGAACGCAGTCCCGATCGCCGACGTCACCGTGACAGCCGCGATCCCCGGCGCCACCTGCACCGTCCTCGACGGCGGCACGCCGGTGAGCGGCCCGGTGCCGATCCCGGCAGGCACCACCAGCTACTCCTACACGTGCACGCTCGGGGCGGGCACCGGCTCGACGACGAGGGGCTCGAGCTCGGCGAGCCTGAGCTGGTCGGCGGACGCCAACTACGGCACCAGCGGTGTCGCGACGACCTCGACGGGCTTCGACTTCGCCGCCGCGACCCCTGCGGTCACCGACGCCTCGGTCACCGTGACCGACAGCGACTACGACCTGGCGGCCGGCACCGGCGGCAACGTCGTCCGCGCCACGGACGGCGCGCGGACCTTCTCGTACCGCCTGACCTGGCCCGGCGAGCCGGGAGCCTGCGCGACGTACGACAACACCGCCACGATCACCGAGAAGGACGGCGACAGCTGGTCCGACGGGGCCCGTGTCGAGGTGTGCGAGGGCAAGGACCTCACTGTCACCAAGACCGTCGTCCACGGCTACTACCGCACCTACGACTGGGCCCTGACCAAGGAGGTCGTCGGCCCCTCCACGAAGGAGGCCGGCCCCGACGGGACGGCGAAGTTCGACTACAAGGTGACCGCCACCGGCGGCAAGGCGAGTGACTCGAGCTGGGCGATGTCGGGGGCGATCAAGGTCAGCAACCCGAACGCGTGGCCGGTGACCCTCACCGGCATCAGCGACCAGGTCGACGTCGGCGGCGGTGCGTCCTGCGTGGTCACCCAGGGGGCCGACCTCGTCGTGCCCGCGGACGGCAGCCGCACGTTCGACTACCGGTGCATGTTCACCGGCCAGCCTGAGTACGACGGGACGAACACCGCCACGGCGACCTGGGACGGCGCCGAGCACGTCTCGCCGCACACCTCTGCCAGCGGTACGGCGGACGTCGTGGCGGACCGGTGGGAGCGGGCGACGGTCGACAGCACGGTCACGGTCGTCGACGACAAGACCGACCCGGCCCACCCGGTGACGCTCGGGACTGCGACGTGGTCCGGCGAGGGCGTGGCCACGGAGTTCACCTACACGGGCCCCGCGCTCTTGGGCAGCGAGGGCGACTGCGTCGACTACACGAACAACGCCTGGATCGAGGAGCTGCCGGCGAAGCGGGCGTCGGCCGACGTGACCGTCTGCAGCCCGGACGACATCACCGTCTCCGCCACCGCGGCCGCGAGCTACGCCACGACGTACCTCTGGGACATCACGAAGGACGTCGACAGGACGCGCGCCGAGGTCGAGCCCGGCGCCACTGCCGGCTTCGACTACACCGTGGTGGCCCGCCCGTCCGGCTCCGAGGACTCGGGCTGGGACCTCCGGGGGACCATCACGCTCACGAACCCGAACACCTACGAGGACGTGACCGTCACCCTGTCGGACGCGTACGACGGAGGCGGGGTCTGCACCCCGGACTCCACGACCGTCGTGGTGCCCCGGGCGAGCAAGGCCCTCGTCGGCTACTCCTGCACGTTCGCGACCGAGCCCGACTACTCCGGGACCGGCACGGTCACCGCGTCGTGGCAGGGCGGCGGGACCGAGGCGCGTGTGCCGGTGTCCTTCGAGCGGGTCGGCGAGACCGACCGCGAGGTCGCGGTCTACGACGACCGGACCGACCCGGCCGCCACGCCGACGCTCCTGGGCACGGCGGTGTGGGACGCCCCGGTTGCCGAGCGGAGCTTCGAGTACCACCTCGACCTGCCCGCGACCCCGGGCGGATGCCGGGACCACACGAACACCGCGTGGCTCGACCTGACCGCAAACGACGTCCTCCTGCCGGGTGGCGCCCTGCTCCCGGCGCTCGACCGGTTCGCCCGGCAGACGGTGACGGTCTGCGAGAGGCCGGACGTCGCGGTCACGGCCGACGCGGAGGCGACGTACGACACGACCTACCTCTGGGACATCTCCAAGGAGGCCGACCGCACGTGGGCGGAGGTGGGTCCGGGACGCACCGCGAGGTTCGGCTACGTGGTCCTGGCGAAGCCGGACGGCTCGCGGGACGAGGGCTGGAGCCTGTCCGGCACGATCACGCTGACCAACCCGCGCACGTCGGACGTGACCGTCACCTTGTCGGACGCGTACGACGGAGGCGGGGTCTGCGCCCCGGACTCGACGACCGTCGTGGTGCCGAAGGCCGGCACGGCCGAGGTCGGCTACGCGTGCACCTTCGCGAGCCGGCCGACGTACTCCGGGACCCACACGGTGACGGCCTCGTTCGGAGGTCGCACCACGACGGCCACCGTGCCGGTGTCCTTCGAGCGCGTCGGCGAGACCGACCGCGAGGTCGCGGTCTACGACGACCGGACCGACCCGGCCGGCACGCCCACGCTGCTGGGCACCGCGGTGTGGGACGCGCCTGCCCTCGAGCGGAGGTTCGAGTACGACCTCGACCTCGGTGCGCTCCCCGGCCAGTGCGCCGACCACCCCAACACCGCCTGGGTCGATGTGAGCCACGGACCGGACCCCTCCGCCCAGGAGATGGTGACCGTCTGCGAGCGGGGCGCCCTCTCGGTCATCAAGGACGCCGAGGCGTCCTACGACAGGACCTACCTGTGGGACATCGACAAGTCGGTGACCCCGGAGGTGGCGGAGATCCCGGCGGGCGCGAAGCAGGACTTCCGCTACGACGTGACCGCGGTCCCGGCGGGGTACCGGGACTCCGGCTGGGAGCTCACGGGGACCATCACCGTGTCGAACCCGGACGTCAACAACTCGGTCGAGGCGTGGCTCGAGGACGTGTACGACAACGGCACCGCGGACCCGTCGGACGACGTCACGTGCACGGTGACCTACCCGGACGGGCTCGACCACCTGGTGCTGCCCAGGGCCACCGGGTCCGGTGACGCGGTCACAGCCGGTACGGCGTCGGCCACCTACGACTGCGCGTTCACGACGGCGCCGTCGTACTCCGGCAAGAACCACGTGACCGTGACCTGGGGCGACGGCGAGTCCGCGTCCTACGCGAAGCCCGTGCTGTTCGAGGAGGACCTGAGCGTCGACAGGACCGTGACGGTCTACGACGACAAGGTCGACCTGGAGACCCCCGTCGCGCTCGGCCAGGCGACCTGGGCCTGGGACGACCGCTCCGACGCGCCGGTGCCCACTGCCCTGCCGGCGTACACGCTGACCGAGAGCGGCGTGGCCGGGGAGTGCACCGACTACACCAACACGGCGTACATCGAGGTCACGGACCCGACCGCGTACAACCCGAGGGCGTCGGCGACGGCGACCCTCTGCGTCGAGGCGGCCCTCGAGGTCACGAAGACCGTGCGGGCGTCGTTCGACCGCAGCCACCACTGGCTGATCGACAAGGCGGTCGCCCGAGCCTCGTCACCCGGGTCCGACGACGGGCGCGCCACGTTCGACTACACCGTCACGGCCACCCCGAACGGGTCGACCGACTCCGGCTACGCGATGGACGGAACCGTCACGGTCACCAACCCCAACACCTACGCGGGCGGCTCGATCACCGCGACGGTGGCGGACCTGCCGTCGGTCGGCGGCGGCGCGACGTGCACCCTCACCGGAGGGGGCACGGTGACGCTGGCGCCGGAGGAGAGCCGCACCCTGGACTACACGTGCACCTTCACCGGCCGCCCGGACCCGACGGGGTCCAACAAGGCCAGGGTGACGTGGGCGGGGCCGGACGAGAGGGAGCGCAGCTCCTCCAGCGGTCAGCAGCCGGTCGACTTCGTCCTCGACGACGAGTCCGACCTGACGGTGACGGTCACCGACGACATGACCGACCCGTCGGTGCTCGGCACGGCGCAGTGGAATGCCGCCGGTACCCCGACGGAGTTCACCTACTCCCTGGAGCACGAGGCGGGGAAGAACACCTGCGTGGACTACACCAACACCGCCACCATCGTGCAGACCGGCCAGTCCGACTCGGCGAGCGTCACGGTCTGCGGCCGCGGCTCGCTGGTGGTGACCACCACCGCGTCGGCCTCCTTCGACCGGACCTACGAGTGGGACGTCACCAAGGTCGCCGACCGCACCAGGATCGAGCGGCCGGCCGGAGGGCACGGCACCGTGCACTACACCGTCGGCGTGACACCGGACGGCTTCGCCGACTCCGGCTGGGAGATGTCCGGCGCCGTGACCGTCTCCAACCCGCACGACCACCACGGCGTGACGGTCCACCTGACCGAGGTGCCCGACCTCGGGCCCGGCGTGCGGTGTGCGTTCGGCCTGGCGACCGACCCGGTCGTCGGGGCGGGGGAGACGAGGACGTTCCCCTACACCTGCACCTTCGACGAGAAGCCCGCGTACTCCGGGACCAGCACCGTCCGGGTCGACTGGGGCAAGGGCAGCGTCACCGCGACGACGGACGTGGCGTTCGAGCTGGACGACGAGGTGAACCGGACCGTGACCGTGACGGACGACCACGCCGAGCCCGGCGAGCTCGGTCAGGTGGCCTGGGACAGTCACGGCGACACCACCGAGTTCGAGTACGCCGTGGTGCTCGAGGCGCCGGCCACGGCGTGCGAGACGGTCACCAACACGGCCACCGTCGTCGAGACCGGCCAGAGCGCACAGGCGGACGTGCTGGTGTGTGCGTCCGAGGTGAGCGACGACGACGGGGGCACGAAGCCGCCGGCTCCGCCGGCCCCGCCGAGCCCGTCGCCCCAGCCTCCGGTCCGGCCCGAGCCGACCAAGGCGCGTCCGCCGGCCGAGGTCCTGCCCGACACGGGTGCTCCTGCTGGAGGCGGGGCATGGACGATGCTCGGTGGCCTGATGGTCGCGCTCGGCCTGGCCCTCCTGCGCCGCCGGAGGGACCTCGTCTAGCCCTGCGGTGCCGCAATAGCGCGTCCGGGTCACTCCCGGGGCGCCCCCGGGACCCATCGGGTATCGACCGTCTGGGTCGTTGGACCTGTTTTGGTGACCGCGAGTCCCACAAGGCGGGATTTGAAGTGTGTTTTCCGCGCGGGAGGGACAAGATGGCCCTGCGACCGGCCAGGTGGGGACTTGAGGCCGGAAGTGACGAAGAGTACGACATGACGGCATCGGTGCAGCGCCTGTCGCTGCCGGGGGAGCATCAGGTCGCCTGACAACGGGTCGCACCGGGGGGTGCGAGACGACCTACTTCGTTTGGAAAGCCACCTTGGGGGGCCTCGGTGGGGGGAACCAACAGCATCTCGGTGGTGTCAGCGCAGCGTGCGCGGACGCCGTACTGTGCGTCGCCTGAAGCTCTGCACACAGGTGGCTGACCGGACTGATCCTTGGGGGGATCATGGCCAGCCAGCTCACAGCTCGTCACGTCCGGGGGATCGGACGCCTGGGAAGGCGTTCGCGGCGGACACTTCTCCATGTCGCTCTCGCGTTCGCGATCGCGCTCCTGTCGGTGCCCGTCTTCGGCTCCGGTGCCTCTGCGGAGGAGGCGCCTGTGGGCGAGGGCACGACGCAGGACGTGACCGCCACGGAGAGCGGTCCGACCGACCCCGCGCCGGAGGAGCCGGCACCTGGTCCGGCGCCGGAGGAGCCGGCGCCCGACCCGGCCCCGGTCCAGGACCTGGCACCTGACCCGGCTCCTGACCCGGCACCCGGGGGCGACTCGGCGGCGCAGCAGCCGGCCGACCAGGGCGGCACCACGGGCGACCCGGTGATCACCCCGCAGGCCCTCAAGGGCGCCCAGGTCTCGGACGCCGGGGTGCAGACGCTGGCGACCCTGCCGGGCGTCTGCGACACCAACTCCGGCACGGGCAAGGTGTCGACGTTCATGCAGAACACGAAGCCGGACCGCAGCGGTGACTGGGCCAACGGCAACATGAACGAGAACAAGGCCGACCTGGCCGAGGGGGAGGTCGTCCCGCAGCGCGTGGAGCTGACCGACCTCCAGTCCGGTGAGAACGAGCTGGTCTTCACCTACGACGTGAAGTCGGGCACCAAGTGGGCCTACGACTACGTCCTCAACCAGAGCATGACCAACGGCTCCTCGATCACCAGCTGGGTCGTCAAGAACGGCGCCGGCCCGGTGGCGACCGTCGAGGTGACCTTCGACGTGCCCGCCGGCAAGACGACGTCCACCCTGTACTTCGACGCGCACATCGCCTCGGAGCTCGACCACGGGCCCGGGACCGGCGCGGGCAGCATCAGCGGCTCGCCGTACCACGTGTCCCTGGTCAGCCTGAACTGCGCGTCGACCGGGGCGAAGGACAACCAGATCATGGCGAGCGCCGTCGACGCCGGCATGCTCACCGTGATCAAGGACGCCGACCCGGCCGACGGGACCGACTTCCGCTTCTCGATCACCCCGGGCGGCGACTCCTCGACGTTCTCGCTCGACGACGACGGCGACCCGACCCTCCCCGACCGCGTCACCTACCGGGTTCCCCCGGGCAGCTACACGGTGGAGGAGCTGAACATCCCGGACGGGTGGAACCTCACGAACGTCGCGTGCACCAAGGCGCCCACGGCGTCGACGGCGACGTCGCGGACGGTGAGCATCGCCGACGACGAGACGGTGAGCTGCACCTTCACCAACACCAAGACCGCCTACAAGGACCTGACGGTCACCAAGACCGCGGTGCCGTCCTACGACCGCGACTACGACTGGACGGTCGACAAGTCGGTCGACGGGTCCTCGAGCCAGGACATCGCCGACGGTCAGAGCGCGACCTTCGACTACTCGGTCCTGGTCACCCCGTCGGCGCCCAAGGACACCGGGTTCGCGGTCGCGGGCACGATCAGCGTGGCCAACCCGAACTCGGTGGCCGTCGCGGGAGTGACGATCACCGACTCGCTGCCGGGCGCGACGTGCACCGTCGTCGACGGGCAGACGCCGGTGACCGGACCGGTGACCATCCCGGCCAGTGGCAAGGACTTCGGCTACACCTGCGCGATGGGCGCGGGGACGACGGCCACCAGCACCGGGACGAACACGGTGGACCTGTCCTGGACGGCCGGCAGCTACTACGGCACCACCGGCAGCGCCTCGGGGAGCAAGGGGTTCGACTTCGCCACGGCGACGCCGAGCGTGAGCGACGGGTCGGTCACCGTCACCGACGACAAGTACGACCTCTCGACCTACCCGGGCGGCAACGTGGTCCAGGCGACGGACGGGCCCACGACGTTCACCTACCCGCTCACCTGGCCGGGTGAGCCGGGCGCGTGCACGACGTACGACAACACCGCGACGATCACCGAGCGTGACCAGGACAGCTGGTCGGACGGGGCGCGCGTCGAGGTCTGCGAGGGCAAGGACCTCGCCGTGTCCAAGACGGTCGTCGAGAGCTACCAGCGCACCTACGACTGGTCGCTGACCAAGGCCGTCGTCGGTGAGTCGACCAAGGACGCCGACCCGGCGACCGGAAAGGCGACCTTCGAGTACGAGGTCACCGCGACCGCGGGCAAGGCCACCGACTCGCTGTGGACCATGAGCGGCACGATCGAGGTGTCCAACCCCAACGACTGGGCCGTGACCCTCAGCGACGTCACGGACTCGGTCGACGTGGGCGGCGGCGCGTCCTGCACCGTGGACAAGAGCCCCGGCCTGCAGGTCCCGGCCGACGGCAGCAGGACCTACAGCTACGACTGCGCGTTCACCGACCAGCCGTCGTACGACGGGACCAACACGGCGACCGCGACGTGGAGCGTGGGCGAGCTCGTCTCGCCGCACACCTCGGCCAGCGGGACGGCCGCCGTCGTGAGCAACGAGTGGGACGAGACGCCCGTCGACAAGACGGTCACGATCGTCGACGACAAGACCGACCCTGCCCACCCGGTGGTGCTGGGCACGGCCACCTGGACGTCCGAGGGCGCGACCAAGGTGTTCCGCTACACCGGCCCCGCGCTCGAGGGCACCGAGGGCGAGTGCGTCGACTACACCAACACGGCCTGGATCGAGGAGCTCCCGGCGAAGAAGGACACGGCGACCGTGACGGTCTGCCGGCAGGCCGACCTCGTGGTGAGCAAGACGGCGATGGCGGCCTACGACACGACGTACTTCTGGGACGTCTCCAAGAAGGCGGACCGGACGTACGCCGAGGTCGGACCCGACGGCGAGGCGGAGTTCGTGTACACGATCGTCGCCGAGCCGACGACGTCGCAGGACTCGGGCTGGCGGATGTCGGGCACCATCACGCTCCGCAACCCGAACACCTTCGAGGACGTGACGGCGACGCTGTCCGACACCTACGACGGTGGCGGGGTCTGCACGCCCGAGCAGACCGAGGTCGTCGTGCCGAAGGCGACCAAGGACGGCGAGATGACGGTGCCGGGCACAGCCGAGGTCGACTACTCGTGCACCTTCACGAGCAAGCCGGCGTACGCCGGGACCAACACCGCCACCGCGACCTGGGACGGCGGCAAGGCCACGGGCACGAAGGCCGTGACCTTCCAGCAGGACGCCAGGACCGACCACGAGGTCGACGTGTACGACGACCTCACCGAGCCGGCCGCCGAGCCGAAGCTGCTGGGCACGGTGTCGTGGGACGACCCGCTGAAGGACCGGACCTTCGAGTCCCGGCTCTCCCTGGGCGGGGCGCCCGGCAGGTGCGTGGACCACACCAACACCGCCTGGGTGGACCTCACCGACGGCGACGTCGGGCTGCTCGCCCCGCAGTGGACGCTCCAGCGAGTCGACCCGTCGGCGTCGCAGACGGTCACCGTGTGCGAGGAGAAGGCGCTCGACGTCACCAAGACCGTGGACGCGTCGTTCGGCCGGGCCTACCACTGGAAGATCGACAAGGCGGTCGACCGGACCCACGTCGAGCTGACCGACGCGGGTGAGGCGACCTTCCACTACACCGTGGAGGCGACGCCGGACGGGTACACCGACTCCGGCTACGCCATGAGCGGCACCGTGACGGTGACCAACCCGAACGCCTACGAAGGCGGCGCCATCACCGCGAAGGTGACCGACGACCCGTCGGTCGGCGGCGGCGCGACCTGCGAGGTGGCGGGCGGTGCGTCCGTGACGCTGGCACCGGGTGAGACGAAGGAGCTCTCCTACAGCTGCGCGTTCACCGGTACGCCGACCAAGAGCGGCACGAACACCGCCACGGCCACGTGGACCGGGCCGGACGAGAAGCAGCACAGCTCGTCGACCGACCCGGAGCCGGTGACCTTCGTCGCCGAGGCCCACGTGAACAAGACCGTCACGGTCACCGACGACATGGCCGACCCGGAGACGCTGGGCGAGGCGACCTGGAACGAGTCGGGGACACCCGCGGAGTTCGAGTACTCGCTCACCCACGCGGGCAGGGTCGGCACGTGCGTCGACTACACCAACACCGCACGCATCACCGAGACCGGCCAGTCGGACTCGGAGACGGTCACGGTGTGCGACCAGGACGACCTGGTCGTGACCAAGACGGTGGACGCCACCCTCGACCGGACCTACCTGTGGGACATCTCCAAGGTGGCCGACCGGTCGCACGTCGCGACCGACGAGGGGGAGTCCGCGTCCGTCACCTACACCGTGGGTGTGACCCCGACCGGCTACCTCGACAACGGGTGGGAGATGTCGGGGGCGGTCACGATCCTGAACCCGAACGACTACAAGGACGTCACGGTCTCCCTGACCGACGTGCCCGATGTCGGTGAGGGCGCGACCTGCGCCTTCGACGGGGTCCAGGACCTCGTGATCCCGGCCGGGGGGACGCGGGCGTTCGACTACTCGTGCACCTTCGAGGCCCAGCCGGAGTACGACGGAAGCAACACCGTCGTCGTCGCCTGGGGCCACGGGCAGGTCTCGGACACGACCGACGTGGCGTTCGAGGTCGCCGGGGAGACCGACCGCACCGTGACCGTCACCGACGACCTGCGTGACCCGTCCGAGCTCGGCCAGGCCACCTGGGACGAGGGAGCGACGACCGTCGAGTTCGAGTACACGCTCGCGTTCGAGGGCCCGGCGGGTGACTGCGAGACGGTCACCAACACCGCCACGATCGTCGAGACCGGCCAGCAGGCCCAGGCCGACGTCGAGGTCTGCGGGCCGGAGATCGCGCCGAACGAGGAGGAGAAGCCTCCGGCCAAGCCACGGCCGCCGGCGGCGATCCTCCCGTCGACGGGTGCGCCGGCCGGAGCCGGCCGGTGGGCGATGCTCGGTGGCCTGCTCGTCGCCCTCGGCGGGGCGCTCGTGATGCGTCGGAGGAGGGACGCTTCCTAGCCGGGACGAGGCGGTCTCCGGGTCGTCATCCCCTGAGGCTCCGGCGGCCGCCGTACCGGGCACCTCCTTCGGGAGGGGTCACCGCCACTTCCCGTAGCAAAGCGCCACTTCCCTCATGACATTTCATGAGGGAAGTGGCGTTTTCACAAGGTCCCTTGTGAAAGCCGAGGCTGGTGGGGCGCCGCGCCGGACAAAACCGGTTGGGACTGTCAGAGGCACCGAGTAATCTGCTTCTTACCGCCACCCCCGTGCGACCACGAGCACCACCAGACGCTCACGGCTGCCCGGGCACCGAGACGAGGGGACCACCGCCACCAGATGTCGTCCGTCGCACCCGCCGGCTCCCAGCAGACCCGCACCATCACCAAGCCCACCGAGCATCCGCCCGCGGGCGTCGGCTCGCTGTGGCGCCTGCGCGGCTACCTCCGCCCGCACCTGCCCGCGCTGGTGATCATGCTGCTCACCGCGCTTGTGGGCGTGGGCGTGGGCCTGGCGATCCCGCTGGTCACCAAGGCGATGATCGACGGCCCGATCGCCGACCACGAGAGGGGGCCGCTGCTGCCGCTCGGCCTGCTCGCGCTGGGGCTGGGCGTCCTCGAGGCGGTGCTCATCTTCTGGCGGCGCTGGGTGCAGTCCAACGCCGTCCTGGGCCTCGAGACCGAGGTCCGCCACGACCTGTACGAGCGGCTCCAGGAGCTGCCGATGGCCTTCCACGGCTACTGGCAGTCCGGGCAGCTGCTCTCCCGGGTCACCACCGACCTGTCGAGCATCCGGCGCTTCGCGGGCTTCGGCCTGATCTTCCTGATCATCAACGTCACCCAGCTGACCGTGGTCACCGCGGTCCTGCTGCACATGTACTGGCCGCTGGGCCTGGTCGTCGCCGACGGCCGCCGTGCCGATCGTCTACCTCTCGATGCGCTTCGAGCGCGCGTACGTCGTGGTCTCCCGCCAGGTCCAGGACGAGCAGGGCGACCTCGCCACCCTCGCCGAGGAGGGCGCGGTCGGCATCCGGGTCATCAAGTCGTTCGGTCGCTCCCGCTACGTGTCCGGCCGGTACGACGACGCCGCCCGCAAGCTGTACGACACCTCGATGAGGAAGGTCCGGCTCTCGGCGAAGTTCTGGTCGTTCCTCGAGGTCATCCCGAACCTGGCGGTCGTGGTGGTCCTGCTGATCGGGGCGCTCGGCGTGGGCCGTGGCGACCTGAGCGCAGGCACCCTCGTGGCGTTCATCCTGCTGCTGCTCTCCCTGGTGTGGCCGGTGGCGGCCCTCGGGGTGATCCTGGCGATGGCGCAGGAGGCGATGACCGCTGCGGCCCGTGTGCTCGAGATCTTCGACACCGTGCCCTCCATCGTCTCGGGCCGCCGCGAGCTCCCCGAGGCCCGCGGCCACCTGCGCTTCGAGCACGTCGACTTCTCCTTCCCCGACGCCGACGACCCGGACCGGCCGGGCGAGCCGGTGCTGCGCGACGTGAACCTCGACGTGGCGCCCGGCGAGACGGTCGCGATCGTGGGTGCGACCGGGTCCGGCAAGACCACGCTCACGGCCCTGGTCCCGCGGCTGTACGACGTCACCGGCGGCCGGGTCACCATCGACGGGGTCGACGTACGCGAGCTGACCTTGCCGTCGCTGCGCCAGATCGTGGCCACGGCGTTCGAGGAGCCGACGCTGTTCTCGATGAGCGCCCGGGAGAACATCACCCTCGGCCGTGCCGACGCCACCGAGGAGGAGGTGCTCGACGCCATCGAGGTGGCGCAGGCGGGCTTCGTGCACGACCTGCCCTGGGGTCTCGACACCCGGATCGGTGAGCAGGGCATGTCGCTGTCCGGCGGGCAGCGCCAGCGCCTCGCGCTCGCTCGGGCGGTGCTGGCGAAGCCGAGGATCCTGGTGCTCGACGACACGCTCTCGGCCCTCGACGTGCACACCGAGAAGCTGGTCGAGGCCGCGCTCCGGCGCGTGCTCGAGAACGCCACCGGCATCGTGGTCGCCCACCGTGCCTCCACGGTCCTGCTCGCCGACAAGGTCGCGCTGCTCCAGGACGGCACCATCACCCACGTCGGGGACCACAGCGAGCTCCTCGCAACCGTGCCCGCCTACCGCGACCTGCTCGCCGCGGACGCGAACGAGAACGAGGAGGTGTCGGTGTGAGCGGCACCAGCCCCAGCGGACCCGGCAACGAGCCCCTGGAGGACGAGACCCGGATCGTCGCGGAGAACGAGGACCACGAGCAGCGCTGGCGCGGGGTCGCCGCCGACGTGCACGGCGACGACGAGATCAGCGAGCGCGTCTCGGGTCTCCTGCGCGACCGCTCCCGCCGGCTCCTGGCCGACCTGCTGCGCCCGCACCGCACGTGGCTGTGGGTCGTGGTCGGGGTCGTGCTCGCCGAGAACGCGGCCCGGCTCTCGATCCCGTACCTCGTCAAGGAGGGCATCGACGCGGGCATCCCGCCGATCCGCGAGAACGGCGACACCAGCCTGCTGTTCACGATCGTCGGCGTCGTGGTGGGCGCGATCGTCGTGCAGGCCGTCACCCGGCAGACCTTCCTCGTGCTCTCCGGCCGGATCGGCCAGGACATGCTCTTCGAGATCCGCCGCCGGGTGTTCGCGCACTTCCAGCGGCTCAGCCCGGCCTTCCACGACGAGTACACCTCCGGCCGGGTGATCTCGCGGCAGACCTCCGACATGGACGCGATCTACGAGATGCTCGAGGGTGGCTTCGACGGCCTCGTCACCGCAGTCCTCACCCTCTTCGGCACCGCGATCCTCCTGCTCGTGCTCGACGTGAAGCTCGCCCTCGTGGCGCTGCTGTGCTTCCCCTTCCTGCTCCTGCTGACGAACTGGTTCCGCAAGGAGTCGGCGAAGACCTACCGCGTCACCCGCGAGAAGGTCGCCCTGGTGATCATCCACTTCGTGGAGTCCATGAACGGCATCCGTGCCGTGCAGGCGTTCCGCCGGGAGGGGCGCAACCAGGAGATCTTCGACGACGTCAACGACCAGTACCGCGTCGCCAACCTGCGGGCGTTCCGGCTGGTGGCCTGGTTCATGCCGGGCATCAAGCTGATCGGCAACATCACGATCGCGGTCACCCTGCTCTACGGTGCCTACCTGGCCTTCAACGGCGAGGTGACCGTCGGTGTGCTGGCGGCGTTCCTGCTCTACCTGCGGCAGTTCTTCGAGCCGATGATGGAGATCTCGCAGTTCTACAACACCTTCCAGTCCGCCACGGCAGCGCTCGAGAAGCTCTCGGGCGTCCTGGAGGAGGAGCCCGGGGTCCCCGAGCCCGAGCACCCGGTGGCGCTGCACGACGTACGCGGTCGAGGTGCGGTTCGACGGCGTCCGGTTCGAGTACGTCGAGGGCACGCCCGTGCTGCCCGGCCTGGACCTGACCGTCCCGGCGGGCCAGACCATCGCCCTGGTCGGCACGACCGGCGCGGGCAAGACCACGATCGCCAAGCTGCTGTCGCGGTTCTACGACCCGGTCCGCGGACGCGTCCTGCTCGACGGCACGGACGTGCGCGACCTCGACGAGGAGACCCTGCGCAGGTCGGTCGTGATGGTCACGCAGGAGAACTACATGTTCGGCGGCTCGGTCGCCGACAACATCCGGTTCGGTCGCCCCGAGGCGTCTCGGGAGGACGTCGTGGCGGCCGCGAAGGCGATCGGCGCCCACGAGTTCATCTCCGCGCTGCCCGAGCGGCTACGACACGGACGTGGCCAACAAGGGCGGCCGCCTGTCGGCCGGTCAGCGCCAGCTCGTCGCGTTCGCCCGGGCGTTCCTGGCCGACCCCGACGTGCTGATCCTCGACGAGGCGACGTCCTCCCTCGACGTGCCGTCGGAGCGGCTCGTGCAGCGTGCGCTGCAGACGATCCTCGCCGAGCGGACGGCCGTGATCATCGCGCACCGGCTCTCGACGGTGGAGATCGCCGACCGGGTGCTCGTGCTGGAGCACGGCCGGATCGTGGAGGACGGGCCTCCGCGCGACCTCATCGAGGGTGGCGAGGGTCGGTTCTCCGACCTGCACGACGCCTGGCTGGCGTCGCTGGCCTGAGCCGGGGGCTCCCGGAAGACGGACGAGGGCCGTGACAGCCGCTGAGAAGAGCGGCTGTCACGGCCCTCGTGTCATCGGGTCCGTCGGACCCGGCTCGGTCGCTGGTCAGTCGACGATGAGCCGGCGGTACATCCCCATGAAGGCGTGCGGCATGCCGCCCATCTCGGCGTCGGGCCACCAGCACAGCAGGACGTACTTGCCCGGGCGCAGGTGGTAGCGGAACGTCATGCTCTGACCGGGGCTGATCACGCCGGTGTCGATGCTGCCCCGGGAGACGACCGGGGGCGGCTCCTGGATGCCTCGCTTGGCCCGCCGGATCCAGCGTCGGAAGTCGGCCATCGTCTTGCCCTTGGCCAGGCGCACGATCTCGAGGAAGTGGTTGTCGGTGCTGTCGTTCTTGAACCAGATCTTCCCGCGCGACGTGATGTGCTGGGTCCGTTTGGCCCACGACGTCTCACCGATCGCGACGATCTCCTGGCCGGAGAGCTCGCCGTACACCGGCTCACCGGCGACGTGGAACGTCAGCACGTTCCTGGCCCGCGTGCGCTGAGGCTGCGTGTCGACGGCCCAGTAGGTTCCCTCGGGCAGGTCGACCGACATGGTGGCCGCCTTGTCCCGGGTGCTGGGCATCCCGCCGTAGAACGTCGTGTGCGCCTCGAAGCGCTTGAGCAGGCGCAGGTTGTTCCTGTTGAAGGCTCTGTTGATGTCGTGGACGGCCTCGCGCTTGGTGTAGCCGGGCGCGGCCTGCAGGATCTGGAAGCCGGCGGCGCGGCGAGAGCTGATCCGGAACTTCGTGACCCCCGGTCGGATCTCGTGGGGCATGACCACGGTGTGGTCGCGCTTCACGAAGACGTCCACGGTCTGCCGGTCGTGCCCGGCTCCCGTGCCGGCCTGGGCCGAGACAGCGGTGGCGCCGGCGAGCCCGGCGGTGGTGGTTCCGAGTGCCGCCACCAGGGCGACGAGTCGGCGAACAGTAGGCATGAGACCCCCGATCTGTGTAGGGCCCAAACGGACCCGACACAGCACGGTCCTCCCGCCACGACCCGGCGTCGAGATTGGGACGGGGATTTCACCAACTTGGGGGAGACGGAGCCTCAGACTTGCCGCGCGACCTCATCGGGGGGCGTGGGGCGGTTCTCCGACCTGCTCGACGTCTGGCTGGGCCTCGCTGGCGTGATCACTCGGGAGCGGATGGTGGGTGCCTGGTGGCGTCCTTCCGCCCACATAGACGCAGGTGGAAGGCCCTCCACGGTAGAGTGTCGCGACACGCCAGCGATCGCCGCGCATTTGGAGCTCGTGCACGTCATAGTCGCGCGGAACGGCCCGTGGCCCCATTCATGTTCTCCGATGCGGGAGCGCCGGACGTAGCACCTCCCGTTCCATTCTCGCTGTCATGCGCAACCGCCGCCTTGCGTGTTCCCGATGAAACAGACCCGCAGCCCAGGCGGTGAGATGGCCTTCCATCCTGTCCAGGGTTTCGTATCCCCAGTACACGTTCGTGCCAACGTTGGGGACTGCTGCATCTCGACAGCGGTGTGGAGGAGCGACGACATCAGTGGGACACGCCCCTGAAGACTGCGGGATCGTCGACGCTCGCGAGGGAGGAGTTGCTGGCCCGCACTGCAACGCGATCCGCAGCTCCACCACCGACCGGTCCAACCACCTGAACACGACCCTGCTGGTCACCTCCGACGAGCACGGCCACCTACGACCACGTTTCCCCGACCCAAGCCGTCCCGCCGTCGGGCAAGAGGTCCCCGGGCCAGAGGGGGCTTTACGTTCAACCGGTCCGGGGTGCTCATTCCCACCCTGGCGATCTCTGCGTGGATTCCGGAGAAGACCGTGATAGGCCAGACGTCCAGCGGTCAACCGCCACCCTGGCCCCGTGCGGCCCCTGGGGACCGCAGGCGATCGAGAGTTCCTACTCGCCGAGGTCGAACGATTCCAGCGCCCGGGCCACCAAGTCGGGCTGCATGCGGCCAGTATCGGCGCTCAGTTCCCCCCGTCGCTGGCTGGCACCGCCGGTTGCCCCCCGCCCTCGCGCAGGGCGACGATGCGGGCGCGGCGGTAGTTGAACAAACCGCCGAGCAGGAACAGGACGCTGCCGATGACGTACTGACCTGCGAGGAAGGCATCGACAGTGCGTTGATCGGCGGCGCTCTGCAGGGTGAACAGGTACGGGATGGATGCGACCACGAACAGCATCGACCCCGTCACGAAGGTGATGGCCGTGAGGTTCATGAGTTGGAGGGTCCGCATGTTCGGTGCCCGGATGACCTCGAGAACGTTGATCACCGCCCCGAAGACGAACAGCAGGCCGCCGATGATGAAGGTCCAGGAGCCGGCCGCGTACCACCCGACTGCATTCAGGAAGAAGACGCTGCCGGCGGCGAACAGCACGCTGCCCACCAGGTAGCTGAGCGCGGCCCATGCCTCGTACCGGTCCCAGATGGTGAGTTTGCGCTGGAGCGTGGCCCGGTGGCGGACCACTTCGAGCAGGTCATGGGCCGTGACCGCTATGTACATCAGGGATGCGAAGAAGAAGACCCAGGCCCCGCGGTCGGACACGCTCTCGGGCTCCGGGAAGAACAGCACGCTGCCCCAGACGAACATCACCCCACCGGCGAGGTAGACAGTGGTGTTGATGGTCTCCCACGTGAGGTTGTCGCGCCCACCCGGGTGCCGGCTGGCCAGGGCGTGCGCTCTCGGTCGGTTGACAAACAGGTGGGGCACGGGCGACAACCTATCACCGGCCAAACACGCGTTCCCGCAGGTCAACCCGTCATCCCGTGCCCGCACCCGACACCACAGCTGCGGAACGCCGGCACTACCCGCATCAGCGCTTGTCGAGTCTTGGATCCTGCAACGACTCGACCGAGAACGCTCCGCATGACCTGCCCCACTCCGCCCGACAGTCTCGAGGGCACGGCGTGCACTTCCTCACCGCCTACGTCGCCGGCGTCTAACCGCAACGCTCCTCCATCCGTCGACGTACGCCAGCTCCGGCCCCCGCACTGCCCCTGCCTACGCGGAAGCCCTGGGGTCCGTCGAGGGAGCGAGGGGGACCTGGGCCGCACGCCGGGCCGGGCCGCGCTGCTCACCCCGCGGTTGCAGCGGAGCAAACATCGCTGCTGACCATCCGGGGGTGATGGTCGGCTCCGCATCGACGGCCCTTGCAGGAGTGACGGGTTGCGCGAGAGCGGCGGGCATCGACAGTTTCGGCGCCCCCTGGACAAGCGGCTCATGGTGCGCTGCGCTTGAACAGCACACCGCGGCGAGACACCGGTCGAACGAGGAAAGGGTGGCCCGACGATGAGATGTCAGCACATCCGTACCAGGACCGCGTGGAGGGCCGTGCTGGCGGTCATCGTCGCCGGCGCCGCGGCCGTGGCTGCGGCCACCGCGGGTAGCCCGGCGGGCGCCAAGCCCGCCGCCGGCACGACCCGAACCGTGGTCCAGGGTGCTCTCGGCACCGTGGCCACCTCGGGGATGCCGGGTGGCTGGGGCGGCTGGACGGTGGAGGCGTCGGTGACCGGGTCCGGTACCGTGGCGAGCGCCGACGTGGGCAAGAACGGCCGCTTCAGCATCGACGTTGGTCAGCAGATCCCCGATGACGCGATCGTCTACTTCACCGCGCACGCGCCCACGGGCCCGGCAACGCTGGTCACCGTCGCCCCCTTGCTCCCGAGTGGCAACCGGGTTGCCCTGAACGAGCGCACCACCGTCGCGGCCGCCTGGGCGATGGCCCAGTTCGTCAGCAACGACGGGATCGCGTCCACGGCGTTCGGTGTGGACAACGCCGGCCTGGTGAACGCCGCCGGTATGGCGGGCAACGTCGCGAACCCGACAACCGGCGACGTGGGGCACGTCCTGGCCACCGCGCCGAACGGAACCCAGACCTCCACGGAGCGGGCCTTCCGGACGCTCACCGCGGCCCTGGCGACCTGCACCGTGGACGTCACCCTCGGGTGTCGCCGGCTCATGGAGATCGGTGGCTCCGCCGAGGACCCGTCCGATCCCGTCGACGCCTTCCGTGCCCTCGCCGAGGTCGCTCGCAACCCCGCAGTGGCCGCCCCGGAGCGGCTCTACGACCTGAGCCAGGACGTCTCCGTGAAGGGCGCCACCCTCGCCCATGCTCCGGCGGCGTGGACGCTGGCGCTGCGCTTCGACGGTGACGGCCACTCGCTCTCCGGGCCGGGCAACTTCGCCATCGACAACAAGGGCGACATCTGGGTCAACAACAATTACCAGTTTGCGCGCAAGGCCACCAAGCCCGTGTGCGGGTCCGACCTGCTGTTCGAGTTCTCCCCGACCGGCGAGTTCACCAAGTACACCGGCGGCGGGCTCTCCGGCGCCGGCTACGGCATCCTGCTCGACCCGCGCACGCAGCAGGTGTGGGTGTCGAACTTCGGCTTCGCGGCCCCGGTGCCCGGCTGCCCCGCCGAGGACCAGCCGCCGCACAACAGCCTCTCGCTGTTCACCCTCGACGGCCAGGCGGTCTCACCGGACCAGGGCTACACCCAGGGCGGGCTCGCGTGGCCGCAGGGCATGGGTATCGACAAGGACGACAATCTGTGGGTCGCCAACTGCAGCAACGACACAGTCACCCGCTACGGGAACAGCGACCCGAGCAATGCGTCGGTCGTGAGTGCCGACGTCCTGGGCGCGCAGATGCCGTTCGATACCGTCGACAATGGGCAGCACGTCTTCGTCTCGGGCATGCTCAACGACTCGGTGCAGATGCTCAACTACGACGGCACCCACGCCCGCACCGTCGGCATCGAGGGAGACGGCCGCTTCGCCAATCCCATGGGTCTGGCCGCGGACGCCGACGGCAACGTCTGGGCGGCCGACTCGACGATCGTCCTCCTCCCGTGCGACAACACCGAGGTGGAGCAGGACTACGACTCCCTGGTGCAGGCGATCCTCGAGAACGGGGACGTGACCACCGGTTCGGTCTCGTGGATCAGCCCGGACGGTCAGTTCCAGCAGCGGTTCTTCGGTGGCGGCACCACCCTCGCCTGGGGTATCACCACCGACGGCGACGGCAACGTCTGGGTCGGCAACTTCGCCGGCAAGCGCATCTCCGAGTTCTGCGGCGCCGACGCCAGCACCTGCCCCAAGGGCTCACAGCAGACCGGAGACCCCATCTCGCCGGACGCCACCGGGTTCTTCTTCGACGGCCTCGTCCGGGTCACCGGCGTCGAGGTAGACCAGTCCGGCACCCTGTGGGCCGCCAACAACTGGAAGCAGATCCCGCTTGCGGCCAACCCCGGCGGCCATCAGATCGTCGCCTTCCTCGGCGTCGCCGCCCCGAAGGACCACCGGTGACCTCAGCCCGTCCCGACGCAGTGCGACCCGCGGATGCGCCGTCAGGCCCGGCCGCCGAGGGCGACTCCCAGCCCCGTACGGGTCCTGGCCGACACCTGGAGGACCTCACCAAGCAAGGGGTGGCCGTCATGGCGGGCGTCCTTCTTCGCCGAGCTGGAGAGCGGAGCCGCACAAGAGGGCCGTGCCCGGTCAGGCCTTCTGCGCCGCGTCCGCCTCGGCGGCGTCGCGCAGGCGGACCAGCGTCTGCTCGATGCCGCGGCGGTTGCGGCCGGGGAAGCCGAGGACCTCGATGAACTTCGCCCGCGGAGGGTTGTACCGCGAGTAGTCGAACGTCTCGGTCACGGTGGTCCCGCCGTCGTCGGTCGGGGTGAGCTCGTAGCGCCAGCGGTGCCCACCGAAGTGCCGCCACGCGATGCGGCGGTCCTCCTCGAGCTCCACGACGCGGTTCTCGATCTTGTACGGCACGCCGAACAGCTTCATGTGGACCGTGAAGCTGTCGCCCTTGGCGGTCAGCCGCTCGGGGGCCTCGATGACCGAGCCGACGGATCCGGAACCGTCGATGCGGGAGTGCTGGCGCGGGTCGGTGAGGATCGCGAAGATCGTGGCCGGGGGTGCGTCGACGGTCGTGGATGCCGAGATCGTCTGGTCGCTCATGGGGGACACGGTAGCCGGGCGGACGGTCATTGAGCAGCCACCCCTCGAAGACGCCCGAGGAGATCGCTCGGACGCGGCTGTCGCGCCTGTCGCGCCAGAGAACGTACTGGACACGCCTCAGATGGCCTTGAGTTCGGAGATGAGCCAGCGGCCGCCGTTCTTGATCACAGTGACCTTGATGCGGCTGCCTTGTTGCTTGGGTGTGAGTGACTGACCGCTTGTCGTGTTCTGGTTGACAAAGAGGAGCACGACAACGTGCGAACGACCGGACGTCTTGACGACACCAGCTGCGCTGACGACCGCGGAGGTGCTGATCTGACCCTTCTTCGCGGAAGTGACGATAGTTGACATGACCGAGGCGAACTTGGACTTGAACGGTTCAGCGAGCAGCCGCTCGGAGGTATGCAGATCGGCGGAGACGGTGCCTGCCCGGTATGAGAGGAGTTTCTCGGCGCTGGTGGTGGCGGCCGCTACCGCAGCAATGCGAACACTCTGGTCGGATGTCGATGATTGCTCGTCGTGGCGCAGCCACACGGCGGTAACTGCCAGGATAGCGATGAGGATCAGCCACGAAGACAGAATCCATCGGTTCACGGCGCGAACTCCATTCCTGAGACAAGCCAGTGCGAGCCACTCCAGCGCAGGCTGACGCTGAGGCGGTAGGACCGGGCTTCCGACGCCTTGGCCTTGCTGTTGCTGACGGTCGAACTCAAGGCGAGGAGCACTGTGGCCTTGGTAGCGGTCGCCGACGAGACCGCGGCGAGGTCGACTTGCCCTTTCGAGGTCACCTTGCCACTGCTTACGACGTTCTCGAACGACTTTCGGACGCTAGCCAGCTGAGTCTTGAAGGCGCCGGTTGAGTGGGCCAAAAGGAAGGCGATGTGATCGGAGACGTTTGAGTCACTGATCGTCACAAGGCTAAGGGCCTGTTGTTCCGCCACCGTGATTGCTTGATCGCGCCGTGCGGCGTCTCGGTGGTGGTGGTCGATGCGGATACCGAGCCAGATACAGGTTGTAGCGAGCCCGACGGTCACCAGACCCAACAGGAGTGGCAGCCAGAACCTCCTGACGGGACTGGCTCTCAGGCTCCCGTCCACGGGGTGTGTTTCATCAGGCATAGAAAGGGCCTTCTCTCCTCCGGCGGTCTTCATGGACTTCGTCTTGTCTCTACGCGGGCCGGTTGACTCATCGGCCCGCCGGGGTGAGGAGCGCCAGGGTAGTGGTTGGTCGACCGGGGGACAGCGCGATGGAGCTGATCGGAACGCTTGAGCCATCCGCGGTCCGAGCGGTGTTGGTGGTGGGATCGAAGAACACCACCTTGCGCAGGGCCGATGGCGTTGAGGGCACCGAATAGAGCGGGAATGAGAGCCCGCACTGTGCTGGGGTCGCTGCGCGGGCACTGCTGTTCGGACAAGGGTTATTGCGTGCTCCTCGGACGACCCGAGGATCGGCATGAGGCACCTTGCAGTAGTCACCGATGCTCGGTGCCTTCGGGGTTAGGTCGTTGGGGTCGCGCATATGCCCGGCTTCGGCGTAGCCCGTCGTGCACTCAGGGGGGTTGTTCACGCTGAGTTTGAAGGACACTCGAGCCTCGGGGATGGTCTGGTTAATCAATGAGGGGGGCACGGCGGTCTGAAAGCCGGAGGTCTCGGCGGGCAGGATGGTTAAGACCTGCTCGATGTTCTTGCGGTACGTGCTGAGCACGTTACCGACGGTCGCGGCGCCGGCAAGGAGCGAAGGCAGGGGCTGCTGTAGTTGCCCGCTCAGTGCGCCAACTTGATCGAGCGCGTCGGGTGTGTGTGTGAGCAAGTCCCGGAGCTCTTGGTCCGACGATGCCAGCCGGCCGGCGACATGGTTGAGGTGCGCGAATGCCGAGAGGGTCTTCGGTCCCGCATCTGCCTGCTGTTGGAGTAGAACCTGGAGGCCGTTGAGGAGCCGCATCGTTGGCTCAAGGTCGGCATTGGCCTGCTTTTGCAAACTGCTGGCAGCCGCGACGAGAGTGCCTAGGTCCTCGGAATTGTTGCCGACAGCCTTGGCCAATTCGTTGACCGTGGTGCTCAGGTCGCTGGAGTTGATGGAGGTCATCAGCTTGTCGACATTGTGAAGGACCTCAACGCTTGGGGTTGGGAGTGAAACGTCCTCGGCCTTGATCACCGAGCCGTCCCGCAGGATGGCTGGGCCCGCTTTGGGGGAGGGCACCAAATTAACGTACTGCTCTCCGATAGCCGACATACTGCGCACCTGGGCGGCCAGATCGCTGGGGATGCTGATGCCTTGGTCAATACGAAGATTCGCGAGCGCGCCCGTGCGAGTCGCGGACAGACTCTGGACGATGCCCACGGGAACGCTGCGGTAGGAGACTTGCGCACCCTGATAGAGGCCACCGCTGTCGCGCATCTGCAGGGAGACGTGGTAGACGCCAATGCCGAGGCTGGCAGGCCCGCGCATGTAGAACACGAACATGCTGGCGAGACTGATCACGGTGATTGCGACGAACACTGCAAGTTTGGCCTTGATGCTGCGACTGATCATTTGGTTCCTCCCGACAGGAGTGTGCCGAGGAGGCCGCTCAAACCGTTGGACGCTGGTGTTCCGACCGGCGGCGGCGGAACGGGAGACGATGTGCCGGGTGGCGAGGCCGGCTGCGACCCGCCTTGGCTCGCGCCTGATCCTGCTGCGCCGGAGTTCGCCGTAAGTGGAGCCTTGAGCGGGTCGACTGCTTGCAGGCTTGTCAGCGGAGGCAGCACGCCGTTGAGGCTGGTGAGCATTCCTGCGAGGGGGGTGCCGGCGAGGAAATCGCGATCGAGGGTGGGCAGCGTCAGGTTGAAGTCTGCGAAGATGTTGAGATAGTCGCCCCGAATCGCCGACCCTACTGTGTCCACCGGGAATGGGATGGTGGCGATGCCGAATGCGCCGGTGATGTGCTTGGCCTGCGTGGCGAAGCCGTAGAGAATCTTCGCCAAGTTGTCGATGTCCGCCTTGGCTGTTGTCCGAGTTGCGTTGAGAACGGGCTCGGCATCCGTGGCGAGTTGTTGCACTGAACTCAGCGCGTTGATGAGCGGTTGTTGCTCCGAATTGAGCACCGCTAGGGCCTTGGGGAAGGTCTGTAGGGCTGAGGTGATCGTGTTGTTGTCATGGGCGAGACGTGTGCCGAGCGTATTGGAGGCCTCTAGCAATCCCACCAGGTCATTGCGTTCGTGGTCGACGTGCTTGACGAGAACAGTGACCTGCTGGATCAGATTGCGCCAGTCCTGTTCGTGGCCGTTCAGGGCGGCGTCGAGCTCGTGGGTGATTGTGCCGATGTTGTTGAGTCCGCCACCTCCGAGGAGCGCCCCGGCCGCGCCCAGGATGTCTTCGGTCGTTGGCGCGGCGCTGGTTCTCGCTGTAGGGATCACGTCGCCTGAATGCAGAGGTGCGGCCCGCGACCCGGCGGGGACCTTGAGGGCAACGTATTGCGAACCGAGCAGACTGGTCTGGCCAACTTGGACACGCACGTCGGAGGGGACGGTGACGCCGTGGTTGATTCCCAGGGTGACGACCGCCTTCCAGTTCTCGAACCGGATCGAGCGGACAGAACCGACCACGACGTCGTTGAGCATGACTTGCGAGTAGGGCACTAGATCGCCGGATTGGGCCATGGTGAAGCTGACGGTGGTGGCGTTGGAACCGGTGCCGGCGGTCAGCGGTAGTTCGCCGACACCACAGCCCGCGGTCGCCATGGCGGCGGTGATGGTCAGGGCTAAGGCTCCTGCTCTCGACCGGAGTCTGAGCGTGTTCATCTTGCGACCTTCGGGAAGACGAGCCCTTGCTGCTGCGTCCTTGGTGTGGGTGGTTGCGTGACGTTAGTGCTGCCGTCGCGGGTGAGGATGCTTGCGCCGCCGGGCAGTGTGGAGATCTGAGCGAGTTCAAGCAGGGGAGCCAGCACTGCGCTGCAGTTCTGGGAACCAGTGCTGGTGAAGATCGCACACAACAACTCTGCTGGGGAACGGATGTTCTCCGCGGTGAGGGCGCCGGTGATCGAGCCGTTGGTGGGGTCGTAGAGGCTGTATTCATCGCTGATTGCCGTCGCTATGGAATGCAGCAATTGCGCGAGCGAGTCGCGTGATGAGGCCAGTGTGTCGACCAGCGGTGCGGTGTCCTTGACAGCTTGGGTGATGGCGCCCGCGTTGGCCTTGAGGAACGACTCGAGGTCGGTGATCGCGGTTCGGGCGGTGCGCAGTGCGGGTCGTAGCTGTTGGGTGCTGGTGTCGAGAGTGGCGCTGGCCTCGGCGACGAGTTGGTTGAATCGAGCGAGTGCCGTTGAGCTGTCGTCGAGGGCGTTCACGAATACCTCAAGGTTGCGGACGGTGCCGAAGATGTTGCCGCCGTTGTCGTTAAGCGTCTGCATCGCAAGCGCAAGGTCGTGAGTGGTGGTGCGGAGGGTGGTGCCGTTGCCCTTGAGATTAGCGCCCGTCGTGCTGAGAAGGTCCCCAAGTGCGCCGTTCTTGTTCGCTCCGTTTGGTCCCAGCGCGGTTGAGAGTCTGTTGAGCTGAGTGAGAAGGTCGTCCCATTCGACGGGAATCGCCGTGCGCGAAATCGGAATAGTTCCGTGATTCTGGAGTTGAGGACCGTTGGCGTAGGCCGGGGTGAGTGCCAGGGTGCGGACGGGGACGAGAGATGGCGCCGTGAGTACTGCGCGGACATTGGCCGGCACGGGACGGTCGTGGGTGAAGTCGACTCGCACCGAGTCCTTTTGTGGAACGATTCGAACGATCTTGCCGACTTGGATGCCCAAGACGGTGACTTTGTCGCCTGGGTAGATGCCGATTGCCTGGGTGAAGTACGCCGATGCTGTCTCGGTGGAGCTACCCCCGCGGATTGTCGCCAGTGAGGCCACCACGATGAGGACGATGATCCCGAAAAGGAGGTATCGGCCTCGGCGACTGAATTGTGCGAGTGCGGTCCTCAACATTAATTGGCGCCTGTCTGGAACAGTTCGGTCAAGGAGGGCTTCAGGCTGACCGGAGATAGCCCACCGACGAAGGCTTGGAAGAACGGCGCCGATCCGACGCCCTCTCCGATGCCGTTGAGGAAGCCGGCGACACCTTCAATGCTCTTGGATATGTTGCCGAGATAGGAGTCGATCAGAGACAACGAGGTATGCAATTTGCGAAGTGCGGGCCGGAGTGAACTCTTGTTGTCGTGGACTGCTCCTTCGACCTGGGCACTCAACGAGTGGAGTGCGCCCACCAGCGTCTCGATGGAGTCTCGGCGAGCCACCAGGGCGCTGAGCAGTTTGTTGCTATCGCTGATCGTCTGTGTGATTTGGATCTTCCGCTCGGCTAGGACCGCGGTGACGCCGTTGGCACCGTTGAGTAGCTGGCGGAGTTCGTCATTGCGCGCGGCTACGACCTTAGCCAACTGCTTGGTGCCCTGCAGGACTTCGCGTACGGAGGCGGGGGTGTTGGCGAATGTCTTGGTCAGCACCTTGAAGGCCTGGGTCAGTTGGGTGGTGTCGAGCGCCGCGCTCGTGTCAGTGAGGTCGCTCAATGCGGTGGTGACGTCGTACGGGACGCTCGTGTGCGACAGCGGTATCTCTTGGGAGGAGTAGCGATTTCCTGATCCGCTCGGTTCGAGTTCGAGAAAACGGGTACCCAGGAGGGTCGCTGTTCGAATTGCAGCGTGCGACGCGTCGCCGAACCGAACATCGCTGGTGAACTCTACGCGGACATGGGTGCCCTCGAAGGCAACCGTTCGAACCTCTCCGACTCGTACTCCGGAAACGCGGACGTCATCGCCGGCTCGCAGCCCGGAGGCGTCGGCAAAGGCAGCGGCGTACGAGCTGTGAAAGAACGAACCGAGAGTTCCGAGGTTGAGCGCCGCGCCGACGACGAGTGCGAGGATCGTGATGGTAACGACGCCAAGTCGGGTGAAGTTGCGATCGCGCGTACTCATCAGGAGCCTCCTTGCGGAGCGTGGCAACGAGGCGCCGAATCGATGCCCCATGGCAACTGCACGGTGGTACCGCCTGGAACGGTTACCTTCGCGGTGGCCCCGCAAAAGTAGATCCCGTAGAACGCGCCGTAACTACCAAGGCGCCCCAAGGCTTTGAGGACACCGGGGTATATCTGCAGGTAGTGCTTGAGGGTCGGGAGGGTGGAGTTGATCCCGGCGGCGGTCCGGCCGGCTTGGGTGATGGCCGTTGCGAGGCCGGGGCGGATACCTTCGATGTAGGCCGCACCATTGTTCGCAAGGTCGGCAATGGACGTCAGTGAATCGACCACGAGCTTCCTGTTGGTGGACAGCCCGTGGACAAGAGCCTGCAGATTCACGAGTGTTTGGCTGAACTGGGAACTTTGTGGTTCGAGTGTTGTGATGACGCGCTTCCAGTTCGCGATCAGACTGTCGACCACGCTGTCGTGTTGGGCGAGCGTTGAGACGACGGAGCCAAGGCTGGAGAGCAGTGTGTTGACGTTTGCTGACTCGCCCGAGAAGACCGCGATGATCGACTGGCTGAGTTGGTTGAGGGCGCTTGGGTCGAGCCCCTGCAGAGCCGGGCCGAAACTGTTGAATATCGCATCCAGGTCGATGCCGGAATCGGTGCGTTTAAGTGGGATCGTGCCGCTGGCAGGCAACAGCGTGCGGTTTGTGCCAGCATCCTCGAGCGCCAGAAGCTTGGTGCCCGTGAGTGAGCGAAACTTGATCGTGGCAGTCGACCCGCGCGTCAACCTCACTTGGTGGTCAACGGTGAACGTCACGTCAACATGGTTGCCGGCTCCCAATTTCACGCCTTGAACAGTGCCCACCGAGACGCCTGCGGCGCGAACCTCGTCACCTGCGATGAGTCCATTACTGTTGGCGAAGACCGCGGTGTACGAGGTGCCGGAGCCCAGATGGGTGCCGCCCAATAAGACGGCCGAGGTGACCAGCACAGTTGCCGACAGGCCTAGGAAGAACGTCACCCCCAGATAGGTGCGCAACTTGTTCACGGGGCCGTCCCTCCGCTGAGAGATGACAACAGGCTGCTCAGGCTTTGTCCGAACAGGGCGTCGGCGAGGTTGGTGTTGACGCCCACATTGGGGTTCCTCATCCACACGCTTTGAGTGCCGTCGGGAAACAAGACATGCGGGGCAATGTAGCCGTCCTTATTCATGACCGGCAGCCCGTAGCAGTGGGGGCCGATGCCCGTCACGATCTTCGAGAGGTTGCCGGGATATTTGTATCCGCTCTGGCCCGGCAGGATGTGTGCATCGGCGACAAGGCCCGGATAGTTCTTTCCTACCGCGCGTTCGACGAGACCCCGTGCGTAGTCCATGCCCCGGATGAGGCACGGGAATTCTGGCGCGAAAATTCCCGAGCGTGGCGAGTGCGGGTTGAGAGGTGGACAAAGCCTCGACGAGAGGTTCACCTGCGGCTCGGATCAGAGAGTCGGCGCTCGCGGTCGACGTTGAGATGCTCGCCAGGAAGGTACGCAGGGTTGGCCGCACGGCGATCAGCGTTCGTGCTGTGGTAGTCGCGTTCCTGAGGATCCCGAGCAGGTTTGGGGTCGCTTCGGCCCAGGTATTGATCGTAGCTGCGCCTGCTGTGATGTCGTGGTCGATCACGGGCAACTTGGTGTTGATGACCGTGAGGTACTTGCTGAGATCGGCTACGAGCTCGCCTAACTCTGTGCCGCGCCCTTGGAGCGATTGCGCCAGTCCGCTGAGGACTGCGTTGAGCGTGCTGGGGTTGACGGTGCGCAGCAGTTTGTCGACCTGTTGGAACAATTCGTCGATTTCGATCGCGCCAAGGTGACCGCGAACGACATCGTGCGCGCCTAGGGGTGCACTCGAGGCCCCTGCCGGGGCCTGAAGGGTGACTACTTTCGGTCCAAAGAACGTGGTGGTTTCGATGACTGCGTCGACGTTTCCGGGAATCTTGGTCAGCGCGCCTACTTCGATGCTGGCAGCAAGCGTGTCATCGCTCGCCGTGCTGGTCTGGACACGAGTGACCCGCCCGACGGCGACGCCGTGGAACATCACTTTCGTTCCGGGCATCACGCCCAGCCCGACTGCCGAGGTTCGTATCGTGATGGGGACGGTGTCGAGGAAGGCGCCGCGGTAGGCGGCAAATGAGGTCCAGACGGCCAGGACGACGACGCAGATGCCGGCGAGCGCTGAGAGCGCTCGACCGCGTGGGCTACTAGGTACGCCGCTCATCAGCTGCTCACGTGGAATGTGTCGGCGACGCCGTACAGGGCGATGCTTAGCAGCATATTGACCGAAAGGGCGGCGATGAGCGAGAGCCGGACTGCTCGTCCGACCGCCATCCCGACGCCGGCCGGTCCGCCAGAGGCGAAGTAGCCGTAATAGCAGTGAATCGCCATCACCACGATTGAGGTAATGAGCACCGTCACCAGCGAGCGCAGAATGTCTCCAGGTACGAGGAACGCACGGAAATAGTGATCGTAGGCGCCGCTGGACTGGCCATATGCGGTGATGATGATGAACCTGGTTGAGATGTAGGAAGCCAAGAGAGAAATGGTGTAGACCGGCACGATAGTGAGCATCCCGGCTACGAGACGGGTGCTGACCAGGAATGGGATCGTCGGGATGGCCATGACTTCGAGGGCATCGACCTCCTCTGCCACTCTCATTGCACCAATCTGGGCAGTGAATCCGGCGCCCACGGTGGCGACCAGAGTGATGCTGGCAATGACGGGAGCGCCCAGTCGGGTGTTGAGATATGCGGAGACGAAGCCGGAAAGAGCCTCAATGCCGACGCTGGAGAGTTGGTTGTAGCCCTGGATGCCTAGTTCGATGCCGGCGAAGGCAGTCATGAAGGCGGTCACCGCGACGGTTCCCCCGACCACAGCGAGCGCGCCGATGCCGAACGAGGTCTCGGCAAGGATCCGGACGATCTCGTTGCCGTAGCGACGGATGGTGTTGGGTATGTGTGTGAGCGCGGTGAAGTAGAACCATGTTTGGTTCCCGGTCTCATCGAAGCTGCGGCGAACCCCTGCCAGCGGCGTAGCCTTAATCCAACTCATCAGCGGCCCGTCAACTGCCCGTAGGCTTGTGTGCATAAGGTGTTGATCACAGCCAAGAGCATCAAACTAAAGACCACGGTCTGGTTAACGGCGTTTCCGACACCCTTGGGCCCCCCCTTTGCCGATAGTCCCAAATGGCAGGCGACGAGGCCGGCTGAGAACCCGAAGAGGGCCGATTTGACGACGGCCAAGATGAAGTCGTTGGTGTTGACCAGCAGGGTCAGGTTTGACATGAATACGCCCGGGCTGGCGCCCTGGATTCCCACGGAGAAGCCGTAACTGAAGACCAGTCCAGAGAATGCAACGAACGCGAAAAGGCAGATCGACACGAGCGAGCATGCCAGGAGGCGCGGTACGACTAATCGGTGTGCGGGGTTGATGCCGAGCACCCTCATCGCGTCGATCTCTTCGCGAATCGTGCGCGCACCTAGATCCGCGCAGATTGCGGTGGCGCCAGCACCGGCAACGACGAGGACGGCACAAAAGGGTCCGAGTTCACGGACCAGGGCGAAACCAGCTCCCGCTCCCGAGAGATCGATCGCTCCGAGCTGATTGAGCATCTGACCGACGAAGAACTGAACCAGCACAGTGAACGGCAAGGTCACCAGGATCGCTGGGAGGACGGACACCTTGGAGAGGAAGAGTGTCTGGCTGAGGAACTCGTTGGTGGGGAACTTCTTGGCAAATAGCAACCGTCCGCCGTCGATGAGGAGCGCTGACATGGCTCCGATCGACCCCACCGCTTCATGGAGAGAGGCTCCCACCGGTTTGCGCCGGCGCTTTGGCGGACGTGGTGCTGTCGCGGAGGCGCGCGCGAGTGACACGGCTTGGGACCTTTGGGCGAAACTCATGTCCTGTCTCACAGTGCCCAAGGATGCGTAAGTTTCCCCAGAGTGACGTAGGTCATGCCGAGTATCGTCTCCCACGGCTCGAGATTGCACAAGATACAACAGACATTTTTTGTTCCAGAGTGTCATTTGAGCCTGGACTGGCGGCGTCGGTCCCGGCGGAGCTCGCGAGATTGACCCCGGTGGGCCCTGTGGGTACTGGCGTCAGCCTTGGTGCAATGGCCGAGGGTCGACGCCGACACGCTTCCAGGCTTCGGCCGCCCACGGCAGGTAGAGCATGCGCACTGGGAGTCGATTGATCACAGGATTCAGAGTTCGCATGCCTGTCGCGAACCGCTGAAAGTTGCGCTCTTTCCTGTCGTCCCAGTCAAGGTCGCAAACCTCGCGCATCTGCGGTGGCAAGGTCCCGACGAGGAGCGTGTAGAGCGCCGCGTTGAGCGGACGCGATGCCACCTTCCAGAGGCCGCGCGGCACGCCTTTCGGGGCGGGAAGGCCCTGTCGGAGGTAACCGGTCGCGTACGTGATCGTCCGGGTCGGGACGAAGCGATCGAGCATGCCGTCCCAGTATTCGAGAAATTCCTCGTAGGTCTGCGGCTGGTTCCGCGCGCTGACTCCGTACTGCGCGTACCAGGTCTTGCTCTCTTCGAAGATCTGCACCTTCTCCGCGTAACTGAGTCTGCGGATGAACGTGTCGGTTGCGTACAGCACTTGGTCGACGACGGTCGCATGTGCCCAGTAGAAGAGTTCCGGATTCAGTGCGTGGTAGCGAGAGCCGTCGTTGATCGTCCCGGTGATGTTCTTGTGGAAGTCTCGGACCTGCCGGCCCCAGTTGCCGGAGTCCGCTGCGTACACGGCTCGGCCAATCGGCGGGCCGGACCGTTGAGCGCGCCCGAGAAAGTCCTTAAAGATCACCGAGTGGTCCTCAACTGCTTTTCCGAGTTGTTCAATGCAGTTTTCGGTCCCGGCCACGCGCTGGAAGCATAGGACGACCCTGACATCGCCGAAGTACTTCCAAACCAGGGAATCAGGGCCAAGGGCGCCGACTGGTGCCGAGTCGTCCGCGACCGGCATCGGGATGGCTTCGCGGAGCCCCTCATCGATCGTCGTCGGCGAGTTCGCTGCGGATTCTGACATCTGACACCTACCCTAGACACAAGTGGACGGAATATGTTCCAGCGTACCATAGTTGCTCGCGACGAACCTGGCTCGCAGAGGTGCCCGACCACAGGCCCCGGAAGTGCCAAGCGGGGACAGTTGCGGGTCGGCTGATTTCGGGCTCGATCCGGGTAGTCCGAGGTCGTTCGGCGGTCCTGCGCCGTACTAACTCAATATCTCGCTGGTGCTGCCCCGTGTAGCACGCCCACTTGGAAACGGTGTCCAACGGGAGGCAACGGGACCGATTTCACGCTCCGAACGGCGTTATTGGCCGGTTTCAGGGTGAGATCCCTCTGGTTCAACTCCCCCCTCGCGCACCACGTGGTTGTTCGAGGGTGCTCAGCCCCGGTTCAGGCTGTCTCTGGTCTGATCACCTCATGGACGATGAGCCGGGGAGGGTTGCTGACGCGCGCGCGGAGCGCTCTTCGGCGACGCTGACTGCGCTGGTGGCGCTGGCGACTCTGGCGGCGTTCGGGGAATGGCTGTTCGAGCGCTGGGATGCTGCCCACAGCACCCGCGTGGAGGACCTGTTCGGGATCCTGAACCTCCCAGTGACTCATTCGCTGATCTCCGTCTCGACCCTGGCGCTGATCGGCGTCGCCCTGATCGGCCGCAAGCGGTTCGGCTTGTTGGCGGTCGTCGTTGCGCAGCCGATCGGGATGTATGCATCGGCCGCGGCGCTGTGGTCGTGGGAGTCCCGAGGACCCCAATGGGCCCGTCATGTCGGCTACTCCCACCTTCTCGACGTGCTCTCCCTGGTCGGGGGAGTGCTGATGCTCGGGTGGTGTTGGCAAGTCCGCCATGGCTTCCCCGCGAGATTGCGGCCAGGCTCCTGGGCGCAGGCGATCGGTGCACTGATCATCGGTCTGGGTGCCTCGGTCGCCGCCACCTGGTTCCTGTTGTACCTGCACGTCCCGGGCAACGTCCCGGTCCGATGGCAATTGGTCGGCGCGGCCTTGGGGCGATCGCTTGGGGATCCGGACCTGATCGACCGGACCAGCCTTATCGACGTACCAGGCTGGATCCCGCAGGTGACCTCGGCCCTGGTCAGCTTGACGCTCGTTCTCGCGGCCTGGTTGTTCATCCGATCCGGACGCCACGTCAACGCCTGGACACCCGAGCGTGAATTGGCGATCCGCTCCCTGCTCACCGCCGATGAGCCGGACAGCCTGGCCTACTTCGCCACCCGGCGCGACAAGGCCTCCGTCTTGAGCCCCGGGGGCCAGGCCGCGCTCACTTATCGGGTGCTGAACGGAGTATCGCTCGCCTCCGGCGATCCGATCGGGAAGCGGCAACATTGGCCCGAGGCAATCGCCCGCTGGAAGGCCGAGGCGCGTCGTTTCGGCTGGGTTCCCGCGGTGCTCTCAGCCAGCGAGGAGGGTGCTCGCGCGTACGCCGCCGCCGGGCTGAGCCCGATCTCGATGGGCGACGAGGCGGTGTTGAACCCCGACCACTTCTCACTGGACCAACCCTCGATGACTCCGGTACGCCACGCAGTGAAGCGCGCGCGCCGGGCCGGGGCGCAGGTCACCTTTCGCCGTCAAGAGGAGATCGGTGGGGACGAACTCGAGGAGCTGCGTTCCGCGGCCGAAGCGTGGCGTGGTGACGAACCCGAGCGCGGCTTCTCGATGGCGTTGCACCGAATCGGCGACCCGGCGGACTTCGACACCTTGGTGGTCTGCGCTCGGGACCGCGCCGGCAGCCTGCTTGCCCTACTCACCTTTGTCCCTTGGGGGCCAGCCGGGATTTCCTTGGACGTGATGCGACGCAGTCCCGATGCGCCGAACGGGGTTGTCGAACTGGTCGTGGCCGAGTTGATGTCTGCCGCGACGAGACTCGGCATCCGCCGCGTGTCGTTGAACTTCTGCATGTTTCGCAGTGTGTACGCCGACGCGAACCGTCTTGGAGCCGGAGCGCTGACCCGGTTGAACTACACGGTGCTCGGATCACTTGACCGGATCTGGCAGTTGGAGCGGCTGTATCGGTCGAATCAGAAGTACGACCCTGACTGGCGCCCGCGATATCTGTGTTACGAAGGCCGGGTTGCCCTGCCGCTGGTCGCCTTCGCCGCCGGGGTGGCAGAGGGGTTCTTGCCCCGGAATCCTTTTGGCGACCATGAGGCGGCACACGAACTGACCGAGGATCAAGTGGGCGAGGTGCGCAGACTCGCTGCCCTGTCTTCGGTTGCTCCGGACCATCGGCGCGGGGACCAGGAGCGGGTTCGGATGGCACACGCGGAGTCGTTGCGTGAGAGCGGGCGCGATCCGTGGCCGGCGCACACCGAGGTGCCCAGCCACCGACTCGAAGAGCTTGCTCAGCTCGCATCGGGCCAGCCGGTCACCGTGTCCGGACGAATCGAGGTGATTCGCGATCACGGCGGGGTGGTGTTCGTCGTACTGCGCGAAGGATCGGTGCGCTTTCAGTTCGTGTTGGAGGTGGCGACCACCAAGGAGGTCACCGAATTCGTGCGGTTGGTCGATCGAGGCGACCAGGTGCTGTTCGACGGGGCGATGGGGCACGCGCGGTCGGGGGAACCGTCGTTGGTCGTCGGGAGTTGGCGACTGCTCGCCAAGTCGCTGCATCCGGTGCCTTTCGGGACAGACCTCGACGCGAACTTCCGGGCTCGACAGCGCACCACCGAGCTGATCGCGGATCCCGAACAGATTGACCTGCTGCGCCTCCGATCTGCCGTCGTCCGCAGCCTGCGAGCGACGATGGAGGCGCAGGGGTTCCTTGAGATGGAGACGCCGATCCTGCAAAGCGTCCACGGCGGCGCCTCGGCCCGGCCGTTCCGCACGTTCAGCAACGCCTACGGCACCGACCTTTCGCTGCGGATCGCACCCGAGCTCTACCTCAAGCGGCTCGTCGTTGCCGGGATTGGGCCGGTGTTTGAGATCGGCCGGAATTTCCGCAACGAGGGGGTCGATGCCACGCACAACCCGGAGTTCACTGCGCTGGAGGCCTATCGGCCGTACGCCGACTACACCGACATGCGCCACCTGACCGAACGGCTGGTCCGACAATCCGCAATCGCGGTGCACGGTGCGGAAGTGTTGTCGAGCCCCTCCGTCGACTGTTCGCCTGTTGACCTCAGCGGACCCTGGCCGGTGATTCCCGTGTTGGACGCAGTTTCGGACGCCCTGGGTGTCGAGATCGGTCTGGAGATGGATTTCGACCAGGCACTCGGCTTGGCTCGTGTCAACGGTGTCGCCACGCGTGCATCGATGGGCGTCGGCGCACTCATCGAGGGGCTCTACGCCAAACTGGTCGAGCCGAAGACGATCGCACCGACGTTCTACGTGGACTTTCCCAAGGAGACCTCCCCCCTGGCGAGGGCGCACAGGAGCAAACCCGGGCTGGTTGAGCGTTGGGACCTCGTCATCGGCGGTTCCGAGATCGGTACGGCCTACTCCGAACTCACCGACCCGCTCGACCAGCGGGCGCGGCTGACGCACCAGTCGATGCAGGCTGCCGGGGGTGACCTGGAAGCGATGGAGGTGGACGAAGCGTTTCTGGCCGACCTTGAGTTGGGAATGCCTCCCACCGGAGGGTTGGGACTGGGAGTTGACCGGCTGGCGATGGTCCTCACCGGAACCTCGATCCGGTCGATGCTGGCCTTCCCCTTCGTGAGACCACACCAATCCGAGTGAGCAAGCAGGGTGGAGCCTGATTCACGAGAAACCGCTGGAATCGCGGCGGCCATCGCGATCAGGGTCACCTTCAAACCGATCCTCGTCAGCCCCAAGGTGAGCGCGGTACGGCCCGCTCATGTCAACGCCAGAGCCTCCTGAAACCTTCAGCAGAAGAATGGAACTCCCGCGGTCTTCACTCGGAGTCGATCGGGCGCAGGTCGTAGCGGGTGGTGTATTTCCGGGTCGGATCGAGTACGGCGATCAGGTCGATCAGAGCGGCGTGGATCTCGATCAACCTCGCCTGACCACCAGAGGCAACTTGATCAAGGCCCCGGTCGATCGGGCCGAACCACTCCCGGAAATGTGGATCCTCGCGATACTTGCCCAGGAACGTCGCATAGCCGGCGACCTGAGGAATCCTGTCTCCCGCTTCGGCTGCGCGTTCATCCCACGAGAACATCAACTCGCCGATCGCCCGCTGTTCGGCGTGGAAGAACATGAAGCCCTCGTTGAACTCACTTTGTCGCAGGATCTGCCGCACCTGATTGATCGCGGCCGAAACCTCGGCGTCGCGGCGACCTTCGCCGCTGGAGCTGAGCACCGCCTGTCGGCGGGCTTCGATCCAGCCGAAGTAGTGGGCGAACAGGAACGCCGTACTCGTGACGACGTAGTCGCCGTGGCTCGAATAGCGCTCGGTCAACGGCACCCAGCCGGTCTTGACGATGTTGTAGATGCGCGACTGGAGTTCGGCCGCGGCTTGGGCCAGGGGTTCGTAGACGCGGCTCGCCGCCTGGAGGGCGGTCTTCTCCTCCAGTTGGCGTTCGCGGGTGGCTTCCAACTCGTGGCTGATGCGCGTGGTCCGAGCGGAGAAGAGACCCGACACGATCACGCTGGCGATGCTGAGAAGCATCGCGGCGATCGCGAGGGTGGTTTGGGTCGACATTCGCCGATGGTATAGCCCGGCAATTTCCCGATCAGGTTCAATTGGACCCACAAGCGAGGGGTTGAGTCGTGACACGTGTTTCGGAGCGGAGCCCTGTCCTGGGGGAACGCCGCAGGCAGGCAATGCGGGTGGTGCTGCTCGGTGCACCCGGTTCGGGTCGAGGCACCCAGGGGAAGCGGATCGCGGACCACTACGGGATGACCTTCATCTCTTCCGGGGCGCTGTTGCGTGACGAGATCTCACGGAGAACGACGTGGGGATGTCTGGCCCTGCAACACGTTGAGCGAGGCGACTACGTTCCGGACGCCATCATCAATGCGATGGTGCGGCTCCGGTTGTCAGAGCCCGATTGCGCCGATGGTTTCGTTCTCGACGGATACCCCCGAACGCTCAGACAACTCAATGCGCTTGATGCCCTGCTGGCGGCGGGTGGCAAGGGGATCTCAACGGCATTGGCGATCCACGTCGAACCCGGCGAGATCGTTCATCGCCGACTGGAGCGGGCGGCTCGGTTGGGCCGGGCCGAGGAGAGCGAGAAGGCGATCAGGCAGAGTCGCTTGGCGTACGCCGAACAGACCGTTCCGCTGCTCGCGGCGTACGACGCCAGGGCCGTGCTGGTCTGGATCGACGGGTCCGGGACCGTGGACGAAGTGGCCGCTCGGATTCAGGGCGAACTCGAGCCGTACCGCTCGTCGGCCCCTCAGCGGCCACTGATCAGAGGGCGAAACTGACGCTGGTCTTGGCTTCGCTGAGCTCCCATAGATCACGAGCCAGTTCATCGTTGTGGGCGTACTTGCTGAGATTGGCGGGGCCGACCGGGCCCCGGGTCTCACGCAACCATTGCGGCCCTGAATAGGAGCCCGGCTCGGCCAGGGTGGCGGCGAACAAGGTCGGATCGGCGCCTCGGGCAGCGGACTGGAACAGGATCGGCATGAAGTACGGCGCGGTCGCGTGGATGATGCGGTTGGCACCCATCCCGTCGGGAGAACCGACCAGATCGGTTGCGGAAATCCCCGGATGAGCAGCGGTGGAGACTCAGCTTGACGCCTGCCTCGGTAAGCTCGGCGGTGCAGCTCCCGGGCGAACAGAACGTTGGCGAGCTTGCTGTTGCCGTAGTACTTCTCGGGGTGATATCCCTCTCGGCGGATTGGCCTTCAGCACCGCGTCGGTGCCGTTGTGGTGGGCGATCGAGGCGACGGTGACGACGCGCGGGGTCTCGCCAGCCAACAGGTGAGGCAGCATCAGGCCGGTCAGCGCGAAGTGGCCGAGATGGTTGGTGCCGAACATCAGCTCGTGGCCGTCCTCGGTCTCCCGGTAGTGCGGCGGGGTCATCACCCCCGCGTTGTTGATCAGCAGGTCGAGCGGTCCCGACCAGCGCTCGGCGAAACGGCGGACGGATGCCTGTGAGGAAAGGTCGAGTTCCTCCACCCTGGGGGTGCCGGCCATCGACGCGGCGGCCTTGGCGGCCGAGTCGATGTTGCGGCAGGCGAGGACGACGTCAGCGCCGTGGGCGGCGAGCTCCCTGGCGGCGTGACCAGCCGATCCCCGAGTTGGCGCCGGTGACCACCGCCGTCGTGCCGGTCAGGTCGGGCAGGTCATTGGGACGGAAGCTCATCGCTCTCCTGGGTTCGTTGGTGCAGATGTCAGCCGACGTACAGATCGCCGGTCGTCTCCTTGCCCAGCGACCGCGAGATCACCATCCGCTGGATCTGGTTGGTGCCCTCGAAGATCTGGGTCACCTTGGCTTCGCGCATGAACCGCTCGACGGGGAAGTCGCGGGTGTAACCGTAGCCGCCGAGAACCTGGACCGCGTCGGTGGTGACCCGCATCGCGGCGTCGGTTGCCGTCAGTTTTGCGATCGAGGCCTCGCGGGAGAACGGCAACCCGCGGTCCTTCAGCCGCGCGGCATGCAGGGTCATCGCGCGGGCTGTCTGTACGGCGGCTTCCATGTCGGCCAACAGGAAGGCCAGTCCCTGGAAATCGATGATCGGTTTGCCGAACTGCTCGCGCTGTTTCGCCCAGGCCACCGCGTGATCGATGGCTGCCTGGCCGATCCCGGTCGCAACCGAGGCGATGCCCAAACGGCCGGAGTCCAGGCCGGCCAGGGCGATCTTGAGGCCGTCCCCTTCTGCGCCCAGTCGCCGCTCGACCGGGATCCGGACGCCCTCGAAGCGCATGGTTGCCGTGGCCGAGCCGGTCAGGCCCATCTTGCGTTCGGCCGGATCGGCGCTGAGTCCCTCGGAGTCGGCCGGGACCAGGAAGCAGGAGATGCCGTTGCGGTCCTCGGAGGTGCGCGCCATCACCTTGTAGAAATCCGCATGCCCGCCGTGCGTGGTCCAGGCCTTGGCTCCGTCGATCACGTATTCATCGCCGTCACGTCGAGCCCGAGTGGTCATCGCTGCCGGGTCCGATCCGGCCTGGGGTTCTGAGAGGCAGTAGGCACCGAGGAGTTCTCCGCTCAGCATCTCCGGCAACCACTTCTCGCGCTGCTCCTCGGTGCCGACGGTGGCCAGCCCGAAGCAGGAGAGCGCGTGCACCGAGACGCCCACACCGACGCTCGCCCACGCGGTGGCGATCTCCTCGATGACCTGGAGGTAGACCTCGTAGGGTTGCCCGCCGCCGCCGTACTCCTCCGGGTAGGGCAGGCTCAACAATCCGGCCCGGCCGAGCGTGCGAAAGACCTCCCGGGGGAAGGTCGAGGTCTCCTCGGCCTCCACGACCCGGGGAAGCAATTCCTTCGCGGCCAGGTCGCGGGTCAGTTGGAGAAGGGACCGCGCTTCGTCGGTCGGGAGCACGCGGGTGGCTGGCATGGCTCAGTCCTCGATGTCGGCGTCGTCAAGACCGAGCAGGTCGTAGTAGTCGGGATGCTTCTCGATCCAACCTTCGATGAAGTCGCATTGGGTGATCACGTCGAGCTCACCCTGACGGCGTACGTCGTCCAGGGCACCGCGCGCCAACGCACTGCCGACCCCCTTCCCCTCGAAGGCTGGGTCCACCTTTGTGTGGATGAAGACGATGTCCACATCGGTGCGTTCGTACTCGGCGAAGCCGGCGAGTTCGTCGTCGAGGTGAGCCTCGTAGCGACTCGCGTCGGGGTTATCGGTCACGATCACGTCAGCCATGTCGCCCAAGATAGTCGGCGGGTTCCAGGGCGGCACTAGCCTGACCCGGTGCGTGCCTTCGCGATCGTCGTCGCCCTCTTCCTGGTGAACCTGCCGCTGGCGCACGAGAAGTGGACCGACCATCGCATCGATGCAGAGGGTCGTCCAGTTGTTGCCCAGGTGACGAAGACCCGCGACGTCAACGGGCGGCACTTCGTGGACTTCCGATTGCCGTTGAACGCAGATCCCAAGCAGCGGATCTGGTCTGCCCGGTTGGACAACGCCACCTTCGACCGGGTCAAGGACACCCGGGAACTGGAGGTGCGCTACGTGCCCGGCGACCCGGCAGCCAATCGCCCCGAGGGCGAGGTGTCGAGCAACCTTCTGCTGGTGATCGCGATCGTGGCCGACCTGGTGCTGTTGCTGATCGGGGCAATGATCTTCTGGCGTGGCCGGCGCTGGTGGCGAGTGGAGGTGCGTTGGGTCGAGGGCGAGATTCTCGGCGTACGACTCGATCGACGGGAGCTCGCCTGCCTGGCTCCCGAGGGGTGGCTCGCCCATGCCCGAATCGGCGAGATGGTCCGCGGGGAGCTGCGGCTGGTTGCCGAGTCCGACATCCTGCCCGCTATACCGGATGACGAAGAGACCCGCCTGGACGGTGCCCGCTATCGGATCTGCGGCCGGGTGGCCGATGTGTCGGCTGGCGCCACGTTCCTGGAGCTCTCCGACGGGTTCCGGTTGCGGGTCGACGTCGGCCCGTTCCGCAATCGCGCGGACCTACGCGATCACGCCGAGGTCACCGGCACGTTGATGTTCACTCCTCGGTAGGTCTCACAGGTCCAGAACCCGGCGAAGTCCTCGGTCGAGCTCGTTGAGCAGACTCTCCGGCGCTCGCCCAACCCTCTCGTCCAAGTCTGACTTGTTCAGTGTCGCAACAGCGGTCACGTTGACCACGGAGTCGCGGGGTAGCCCCGAGGCGGCGGCCGGAAGGAATACGTTCCCGGGCATCGCAGCCAGGGCGGTGTTGGAGGTGATCACGGCGACCAACACCGTTGCCAGGCGGCTTTCGTTGTAGCCGTCAGCCTGAATGACCAGAACCGGCCGACGCTTCGCTGGTCGACTCCCAACAGCGGGGCCCAGATCGGCCCAGTAGATCGCGCCCCGCTCGATCACCACTCGTCGTCCGCCCCGAACAGGCGATCGTGTGCAGCCTCAACCGCGGCCTCGTTGGAGTCGTCGTGAGCGGCGTCCTGCACGGCGTTCTGTAAGGCCGCGTCGATCTGCTCCGTCACGGAGCGTGCATCCAACTCATCGAGATAATTGGTGGCTGCCCGGGCGAAGAACTCCGACCGGCTCAGACCAAGGTCCTTCGCGCGACGGGACGCGCGGTCGAAGGTCTCATCCGGAAGGGAGATGGCGGTCTTCATGCGCTCAGTATAACCGGGTATGACCCGAGCCGCTAACTTTACAAAGCGAGGGGGGTTGTCAAATGGCTTTACATTCCCTATGGTGTTGTACACCGACTCGAAGGAGAGATCGATGGCGATCCAGGACAGCATCCCCAACTCGACTGTGACAGCAGGCTCGACCGAGGTTTGGAAGGACAAGAAGCGTTATCTCTGGCTGATCGGCCTGGTCGTGCCGAGCCTGGCGTTCATCGCCGCGGCGCCTGCACGCCACCGGTGGGGCGCTTGGCTCTGGATCGGCCCGGTCGTCATCTCGGCGTCGTACCCGCCATCGACCTGATCGCCGGCCTGGACCGCTCCAACCCGCCCGACGACGTGATCGAGGCGCTGGAGAAGGACAAGTACTACCGCTGGATCACCTACCTGTTCCTGCCGATCCAGTACGTCGGCTTCTTCGGCCGCGATGTATCTGATGGCCGCTGGTGACCCCTGGGCATCGGCGGCGACCTCGACGTGTTCGACAAGATCGGCCTGGCCATCTCGATCGGGTGCATCGGCGGCATCGGCATCAACACCGCCCACGAGCTCGGCCACAAGCGGGAGGCCACGAGCGCTGGCTCTCCAAGATCGCCCTCGCGCAGAGCTTCTACGGCCACTTCTACATCGAGCACAACCGCGGCCATCACGTGCGGGTGGCGACCCCGGAGGACCCGGCCAGCGCACGGATGGGCGAGAACTTCTACCAGTTCTGGCCGCGCACGGTGCTCGGCTCGCTGAAGAGCGCGTGGCGCCTGGAGAAGAAGCGCTACGCCCGCAAGGACCAGCACCCGTTCCGGATCGGCAACGACGTCCTCAACGCCTGGCTGATGTCGGCGGTGCTCTGGGGCGCGCGTGATCGCGTGGCTCGGCGTCGGGCATGCCTGCCCTACCTGGTGATCCAGGCCGATCGTGGGCTTCTCGCTGCTCGAGGTCGTCAACTACATGGAGCACTACGGGATGCTGCGCCAGAAGGTCGGCGTCGGGCGACCGGCAGCGCTACGAGCGCGTCGACCCGTCGCACTCCTGGAACTCCAACAACATCGCCACCAACGTGCTGCTCTACCACCTGCAGCGCCACAGCGACCACCACGCCAACCCGACCCGGCGCTACCAGACGCTGCGCGACTTCGAGGAGTCGCCGGTGCTGCCGACCGGGTACGCCGGGATGATCGTGCTCGCCCTGGTGCCGGCCGATCTGGCGCCGGGTGATGGACCCGCGCGTGCTCGCGCACTTCGACGGCGACCTGACCCTGGCGAACATCCCCCGCGCAAGCGCGACAAGATCCTGGCCAAGCACCCGGCCGACCGAGCAGGAGAAGACCCGGCTGCCGACTCGAAGGCAGCCGACGACGCCGCTGCTGCGGTCGCCGACGAGGTGCTGGCCGCCCGATGCCCCGGCTGCGGCTACATCTATGAGGTCGACGCCGGCGACGAGCACGAAGGCTTCGCCGCCGGGACCGCCTGGTCGGACATCCCCGACGACTGGTGCTGCCCTGACTGCGGCGTCCGGGAGAAGGTCGACTTCGTGGCTTTCGACCCGACTCAGGACGCCAAGGTGGCTTCGTGAAGATCCAGGTCGATCGAGATCTGTGTGAGGGCCTGGGGATGTGCGAGGCAATGGCTCACCAGTACTTCGAACTCGATGACGATGAGGTGATGCAGGTGCTCAACGAATCGCCGCCCGAGTCGGAGCGACACACCGTGTACGCCGCGGTCCAGGCCTGCCCGGTGCTCGCGCTCAGTCTGGAAGGTTGACGCGACATGACGATCGACCTGACGCCACGGGCGGGCTTGACCGCGCTGTTGACCGGCTACGACGAAGCGACGGCCGCCGGGAGTTCCTGGCGCGAACGGCTGATCGTGGAGGCCTCCGAACTCACTCGAACAGGAGGGTGGGGCTCGATCACGATGGCCAAGCTCGCCGACCGGGTGGGGGTGAGCCGTCAGACGGTCTACAACGAGATCGGTTCGAAGACCCAGCTCGCCCAGGCTCTGGTGATGCACGAGTTGGAGATGTTCCTGCGGGTCGTCGACGCCGCGTTCCAGGAGAACCCCGACGATCTGGTGGCCGCGATCCGGGTCGCCGTACGTCGGGTCCTGGAGATGGGTCGCACCAACCCGCTGCTGCACGCCGTCCTGCTCGGCCAGCCACGGCGCCCAGAGCGACCTGCTTCCCCTGTTGACCACCGACTCCGCCCCACTGCTGGACGCGGCCCGCGGGATGGTTCGGGCACACCTGGACGGGTATGACCTGCCGAACACCGAGGCGCAACTCGACACCGCGGTCGACGTGGTCGTCCGGGTCGTGGTCAGCCACGTGATGCAACCCAGCACCTCGCCGGAGGAGACCGCCGAGGGGATCGCCTGGATGGCTGGCAGGGTGCTCGCGCCCTAGGCGCGCTCGCCCATCAACCTAGGATTGGCTCCGGGAGACCGGGCACCGCCCGGCTGGGATGGGGAAGCCGATGCGATCACGAGTTGGGCTCTGGCGAGCCGGCGTGGTCGTGTGCACCCTGGTTCTGCTCGTCTCCTGCGGTACGGCGAAACGCGGAGCCAAGGCTGGTCCTTCGAACTCGAACTCGTCGACCTCGCCGGTGGCGATGAAGGATCCAGGGAAGTTCAAACCGCCGATCCTCACCCCCGACGTACTCCTCTTCAGTCGAGCGACCCTGCCCGATGACGTGGTGAAGGCGGTCACGTCGCTGAAGGGTGTGGTGGCGACCGAACAGATGTCGATGGCGTCGTTCTTCGTGGAGGAACAGAGCGTCACCTATGCGGCGGTCAACCCGGACACCTTCCGCCGATTCACTCCCGCGGGAACAGCCGCCGCGACCGATGTGTGGCGGCGCGTCGCTGCTGGCGAACTGGCCATCCGGCCCGGGCTGGCCAAGGAATTGCAGACTGCGAGCGGCAACCTCCCGTTGGGCAACGGCAAGGACGCACCACAGGTACACATCGGCGGCCTGGCCGAGCTGACGCCGCGGATCGACGCGGTGGTCAACGAGAAGTGGGCGCCGAAGCTCGGCATGCCCGAAGACAACGCGTTGGTGCTCTCCACCGGCGTCACGTCTCCGCAGAGCCTGATGAAGGAACTCGTCAGGCTCGCCGGCGACCAGGCCTCGGTGCAGTTGCTGGGCCCGGACATCGACCCCGGCGCCGCCCAGACCGCCGTTCTGACCGGAGGTTCGGTGGCCGCTGCAGTTGGCAGCTTCACCTACACCGTGAACCGCAACGGCACGGTGAACCCGGACCCGCGCTGGATCAAGGACTACATCCGCACCGAGGAGGTGCCCATCCTCGGCAAGGTGACTTGCAACAAGGCGATGTTGCCGCAATTGCGGGCCGCCTTGACCGACATCGTCCGGGCGAAGCTGGCTGCCTCCATCCACGCCGGGGAGTACGGCGGCTGCTTCGTCCCCCGCTACATCGGCCACGATCCGAGGCGAGGGCTGTCCTTCCACACCTGGGGAACCGCGGTCGACCTGAACGTGCCCGGCAACCAGCGCGGAACCGTCGGGCTGATCGACCGTCGAGTGGTCGCCATCTTTGCCAGGTGGGGCTTCAACTGGGGCGGCAACTGGCACTACACCGACCCGATGCACTTTGAACTGGCTCGATTGGTCAAGGTCAAGTAGCCAATAGATCCGTCCCCTCGGCACTGGGGACCGCTACGTCGGGGTCAATCGCATCGAGATAGGCAAGGTCCTTGGTCGTCATGAGGCGCGCGGCGAGGGCGTACTCGACGAGTCGCGCGCGCCGGTTGCTCGCCGAACTGCGTCGATCGCCGACCAGCCCGCGAACGCCCATCTTGGTCAGCTTCTCGCAGACGTTGTCGAGCTTGCGGTTGAACTTCGTGATCGTCCAACCGAGTCGTTCGGCAGCCACAGCGGAGCGTGGGATCGCGCCCGCGCCACGGTTTCCGCGCCGAAGGATCGGTTCGGCTAGCGCCAGGATCAGTAGCCGCTGACTGGGCGTGAAACTGACCCGGCCGATCGTGGTTTCGCCGTCGCCCACGGTCGTCGTTGCTACCTTGTTGAACGGCGCGTCGGCGAGCAGGACGTCAAACTCATACGTGGTCGGCCCTGCCGTGAACCAGACCACCGTGCGCGGGAAGATCAGCGGCAATTGCGCTCCAGGTGACAGGTAGGTCTGGACCAACCCGTCCTCGTCCGCGAGCGTCGCCGAGATCGCCGACCCCACGTTGCTGATCCACAGGAGCCCGTCGCGCAGTTCCAGCTGCAGGAACTGGCGATGGAGATAGGGGTTGTCGTCGATCTCGACGTCGCCGTCACGACCGATCGAGACCGGCCGCGCGGCGGTGATCTTGGTGAGTTCGCCGCAGTAGTCAACAGTCGCGGTCATCGGGCACACGCCCTGGCAGCGCTGCTATTGGTGGCGTCGGTGCCACGGGCCACGTGCACGACGACACACACCTGAGCCCCGGGCTGGACCGGGATCACGATCCGGCGAGAGGGCGCCGACTGTTGCCCGGGCACGCCCTCCTGCTCGTACCAATAGGCATCACCGGGTTGGTCCCGCGGCCAAGTGAAGATCGCCTTCCCATGCCGGACCGCTGCCTTGATCCGGGGCGGGTGGGGTTTGGTTTCTCCGCCGATCACGGCCGCGGCGTCGGTCTGGGTGGTGTCGTTGGGCAAGTCGTTGGCCACGGTCGGTGACTTGCCTCCTCGCGTGAGCAGCACGCCGGTCGCGACTATCACGACGAGCAGGGCTGCGGCAGCCCCCCAGATCACCCAAGGTCGGCCGGTGGCGACCGGGTCATCTTCGGCCGGCAGGGCGGGGGGAGACGGGGCGAGTGGCCGCCGCGTCGTTTGCTCGGCGCCCGCGGCCCCGATCGCAACGGTGCGTGGCCGCTGCGTCGTGGGCTGCGCTACCGCGGAGGCCGGGGCCGAGTCGGGAACTGTGGGGCCAGCGACCTCGGGGGCCACGACCATGGGGCGCCGAGAGGTCGCTTGCGCTGCCTGCCCGCCTGGCGGCAGTGGAGCGGCTGGTGCGGTGATGGGGCGCTGTTGGGTCTTCCCTGCCGGCTGTGCGGGGGCCCCTCGCGGTGTGCTGGGGGCCTTGGCGGTGCGGGGAGCGGACTCGGGTGCGTTCTCAAGGACCACGATATCGGTTCGCGCGAGCCGCAACTCTTGTTCGACTCTCTGCAGGTGACGCGCGAACTCCAGAGCACTCTGGGGTCGATGGGCGGGGTCCTTCGACATTGCCTGCTGGAGGAGGCGCTCCAGGCTGCCGGGAACGTCGGCACGGCCGGTCGCCGGCGGCCGGGAATGCACGATTCGGGTGAACATGGATCGCTCGCTGTTGTCGCCGCCCTTGATCGCGAACGGCGAACGGCCGACCATGATGTTCCAGACCGTTGCCGCAAGGGAATAGACGTCCGAGGCGACCGTTCCGTTCGAGGCGCCGGTGAGCACCTCCGGCGGGGACCAAGGCATCGAGACGCCGACGTTCTCGTCATCGGCGTGTTCAGCGGCCCTACCGGCAATGCCGAAGTCGCTCAAGCCGGGCACGTCGTAGCTGCTCACCAGCACGTTGCTGGGCTTGATGTCACGATGGATGATGCCTGCTTGGTGGGCTGTTTCGATGGCACTCGCCAATTGGATCCCGGTCCGGAGCGCGTCGGGCACGCTCATCGGGGACGCTGCGACGCGCTCACCGAGATCGGGCGGTGGGTAGTAGCGCATCACCATGTACGGGCGGCCGTCGTCCGTCGTTCCGGCACCGATCACCGGCACGATGAATGGATGCTCGGCCAGCTCAGCCATCACATCGGCTTCGGCGACGAACTGGCGGCGTTGGGAGTCGTCAAGGACGTCCGCCTTCATCAGCTTCACGGCAACCTTGATGCGCGGCTGATGACGTTCATAGAGGAAGACGTCCGAGAAGCCTCCGGACCCGAGAAGCTCAAGGAAGGTCAGGCCGGGGAGCTCGGGGCCACGAGTATCTCCTGTCACGAGGTCATCAAGCCGTTACGTCAAAGGAGAAGGTGACATCGTCGGCCAGGGACACCGAGCAGCCGGGTTCGAGAAGATAGTCCTCTTGGGGCCGGAGCTGTTGCGGCTCGCTTCCCTTCAGGGTCAGGAGCGTTCCGTTCGAGGAGCCGAGGTCGCGTAGCAGTGGCTGCCAGCCGTCGAGTGTGACCCGCACGTGCATCCGGCTCACCGCTGACGACTCGGTGAGTTGCACCAGGTGCGGCCGCTTTGCTGGGTCGGTAGCTGCATCCTCAGGTGCACGGCCGAGAATGACGTCTCGGTCCAACAGGACGCTCTGTCCTGTCGAGAGGCGAAGGGTGCCCAGTGCGGGACGCGGAACCTCTGTCGGGTTCTGATCGGTCACGGCGGTGCCGCACACCCGGCATTGCGGCATATACGCCGAAGTCGCGTGTCCGGCAGGGCACTGAACCGCCAGCACACGGGGCCCGATCGGCTGTTCCTCCTGCATCGAACGGAGCAGTTCGGCGCGATTCACGGTGTGGATCGCCTTCTGTGCAGCGTCGATCGGCTCCTGCGACGGCGGCACTCCTGCTGGAGGCTCCGGTGGCGGGATCGGTGCGGCCGGCACCTCCGAGGCTGGGGGCAAGACCGGCGTGGCCGGCGCGACGAACGCTGGAGGTGGGGGCGCACTGGGGGAGGCCGGGGGGACGACAGGTGCGGCCGGCGCTGGATCCGTGGGTACGACGGGTGCTGGTGGGGTCGACCCGAACCCGGGCACACCATCGATGAGACCACCCGGCGCTGGGGGAGGAGTATCCGGTTCCGGAGTTGACTCCGGCGGGGTGGGAACAGCTTCATCGGTCACAGCCTCAGCTCGGGCTGCGGCCGGCTCGCCGCTCCAGATCGCAGTCTTTTCGCTCGGCGGGAGTGTGGACGCCGGAGAAGGCGGCTCGGCATCCGGTGAGGGCTCGTCGGGACTGTCGGACTCGGCGATATGGGCGAGCAGGGCGTCTCGGTCGATGGTGGAGCCGAGCAACTGGCTATAGAAGTTGGATCCAACAGCGTCGGGGACGTCGGGCTCGTCGGGCGCTGCCGACTCGGTTACCGGCGTGGGCTCGGGGGCAGGGTCTCGGTGCCTCGCCGATGCTGGCACCTCTTCGGTGGGCGCTGACGCAGGTGGTTCGGCGTCAGTGGGCTGGACCATGAGTGTGTTGGCCCCGGTCACACCTGCGCCGAGAGGGAGCCGCGCGACTCCACCGGCCGGCGCTGAGAGGCGAACTGTGGTCCACCCTAGCTGGTGTGGGTGTCGGTCCAGGTCCCGGATTCGGGCCCTACCACAGTGATCTCGTTGCCCTGGGTGTCGATCAGGGACAGAGTCGCCGGATTGCGGACGATGGAGCGTGGTCGGGGACCGTGGGTGTCGTACAACACGAAGCCCGGAAGCGCACCGAGACCGTCGGTGAGCAGTTGGCCGAGCACCGCGTCCGCATCTCCGCTCAGCACGGCAGGCCACAACTGGCCCAGACGTTCATCGTCGGGGGGGGCTCCGCCAGCGTCCAGGAGCCTCCGAACTGAACGCCACCCAGTCGCCCGGTGAATAGTTGGCTCTCGTCATCGGTTTGCTCCCCAGATTTGCTTGCGGGGCATTGTGGCCACCGTCGCCTCGGCCCCGTTGCTGCCGAAATCCGTGACCCGGACAACGATCGCGGTCACGTTGTCGCGGCCGCCTGCTTCGACGGCAGCATTTGCCAGTGTTCAGCTGCCTCGACGCAGATTGTGACTGTCCGATTAAGTCGGCGATGTGGTCGTCGGTGATCTCGTTGGTGAGGCCGTCGGAGCAGATCACGAAGGTATCGCCCGCGTGTGGAGGGAAGATCCAAACGTCGGCGTCGGGGCGAGGGTCGGTGCCGAGTGATCGGGTGACCACATTGCGTAGCGGGTGGATGCGAGCTTCGGTCGCGGTGAGCCGCCCGGCGGCGAGGAGTTCCGCGACCTCGGAGTGATCGACTGTCAGTTGCTCCGGCTTAGGCCTCGAGCCGGTAGACGCGCGAGTCGCCGACGTTGAAGACC
>CAWGNO010000010.1:0-185502 GCA_963823965.1 uncultured Actinomycetota bacterium
CAGCGTGGCCGTCGCCGTACGGATTCACGGCGTTGGCCATCGAGTTGTATGCCGACGGAGTCCTCGATCAACTCGTTGAGCGCCTTCGCCACGTCCGCTTCGTCGGTGCCGACGAGTCGTACGGTTCCTGCGTCGACGGCCTCGGGCCGCTCGGTGGTGTCACGCATGACCAGAGACCGGTTTTCCGAGACTCGGCGCTTCTTCCTGGACCCCTCCCGAGTCAGTCAGGCACAGATAGGACGCTCGCATCGTGTGTGCGAACTCGTGGTACGTGAGCGGCTCCACGAGAGAGGACGTTGGGAACTTCCCCGAGAACGTCGAGTGGGAACCTCGCGCACCACGGGGTTACGGTGCATCGGCAGAACGAACTGCAGCTCGGGATGACGCTCTGCAACCGTCGACGCCACTCATGGCGGAGCGCATGGGAGCCCCCCACGACTCGCGCCTGTGGGCAGTCACAAGCACAAAGCGCTGTTCTTCCTCAATGAGGCGTTGCAAGGACGGGTCTGTGAACTCAGCGGGCATGGACACGGCGGTGTGGAGCGCATCGATCACCGTGTTGCCGGTGGTGACGATGGCCGCTTGAGAGACGGCCTCACGGACAAGGTTTTCTCGCGATGTTGCCGTCGGCGCCTTTTGGAGCGCAGCTGATCGGGGCTGTGAGCCGGCGGTTGGCCTCCTCAGGAAAGGGCGAGGCCATGTTTCCGGTTCGGAGCCCGGCCTCGAGGTGCACAACCGGCACCTGGAGGTAGAAGGCAGCAAGGGCAGCCACGAACGCCGTGGACGTGTCTCCCTGTACCAGCACTGCGGTCAGGGCGGTCCTGCTCGATCAGTTCGCTCGTCGCCGCCATCGCCCGAGATGCCATGTCCCCGAGCGTTGCCCCAGGCACCATGAGATCGAGGTCGTAGTGCGGCTTGATGCCGAACAGGGCGTTGACCTGGTCCAGCATCTCGCGGTGCTGTCCGGTGACGGCGACGACGGGCTCGAGACCTGGGGCCTGTTCCAGTTCGGCGATGACGGGGGCGACCTTGATCGCCTCAGGTCGAGTGCCATAGACGACCATCACGCGACGGTCTTGCTTGGTCATGCAGTCCCCTTCGCTTCGTCCGGGAAGGATCGCGCAGGCATGCCGACAACGGTCGTGCCCGCTCCACGTCAGCGGTCACACATGCACTGGCTCCCACCATGGCTCCGGCGCCCACGGTCCTGCCCTGCAGGACAACGGCGCCTGCCCCGACGGTCGCGCCCTCGTTCAGCCTCACGTTGCCGGACACCGCAGCGAGCGGATTCAGCGTCACATAGTCGGCCAGAGCGGAGTCGTGGCCGACGGTCGCGTTCTGGTTGATGTGGACGTGTCGCCCGACTCGGATGTTCGTTGTCAGCCGGGTACCTGCCCAGACGACCGTGCCGTCCTTCGAGCGAGACGGATGAGCCTCTCGTGCTGGCGGGGTGGATCAGTGTGGCGCTGTCGGAATCCGGAGCGCGCTGAACAGGCCGTCAATCCTTCGACGCGCATGGCCATTTCCGATGCCGATACAGACCTTGGTGCGCCTAGAGGAGGCAAGAAACTCCGCGACCGTCCCAAGAACGGGATAACCGTCCTTCTCGAGAAGCGTGCGGTTCGCTTCAGACGGAGAGTCGTCTACGAAGCCGATCACGTTGAACGCATCACCGTCATCGTTCATCGCAAGCACGATCTCGAGGCACTCGCGCCGCCTGCCCGCCCGTGCCGATGATCACGAGGTCATCCGCCATGTAGCTCACCACCTGCGGCAGGGCAGTCACCGATGAACTCAGGCATGGTGACGTCACCGTCGGCCGCGATTCCGTGTCGGCGAAGACCTTCACACCGTCGCGGCGATGATCTTGGTGTCAAGCATCAGACTGCGCTCTCCCACATAGCGAACGTCGAGCGCGAACTTCTCTCCCAGGACAGCGCGTTGCGACCGTTCACCTGCGCCAGACCTGTGAGGCCGGGTCGCACGTCGTGGCGACGTCGTTGTTCGGCGAGTAGCGGTCGAGGTACCGCACCAGAAGCGGGCGTGGACCGACCAGGCTCATGTCGCCCCTACCACGTTCCACAGCGTCGGGCAGCTCGTCGAGGCTGGTGGAGCGCAGGAACGAACCGAACGACGTCATCCGATCGGCATCCGCATCAGTCCCGCCTCGGGGTCTGGGATCCAGCATGGTGCGGAACTTGACGAGTTCGAAGATCTGCTCGTCCTTGCCGGGGCGCTCCTGCCTGAAGAGGACAGGGGAACCGAGCTTCCGGCGTACCAGCAGCGCGATCACAGCCTGCATCGGCGCGGTGACGACAAGACCGATCGCGGCCACCGACGATGTCGATGCCCGCTTGACGGGGTCGTAGGCAGCGCCCGTCATCGGCACGCCAACCCGCGACACGACGCTCGATCGGTCGAAGTCCTCGTCGGACATGCCTGAGCCAGACGGCAGCGTGATCCCGCTGTCGAAGAGCCGCTCCGCGGCCCGTCCAGCGTCACCGCGGACGCCGCGAAGACCGGCTGCAGGTGCATCGGCTTCCAGACCGGGCGCGACTCGATCCGGCGTCGGCCAGCGCCTGGCCAGGTCGTCGCGGACCAGCCGGCGCCGCTCGGGGTCGACGATCGAGCGCGGTCAGCCAGCAGTTGTCCTCGTCGTCGTCGCTCCCGCCGAGGATCGCGACGCCGGGCACGTCGGCGAACAGTGCGCGGTAGCGCTCGCGCCACTCACGGCGGCGCGTCGATCATGTCGTCGAGGCGGCGTGAGCTGGGCCCGGCCCAGCGCGGCCAGGATGTTCGAGAGCCGGTAGTTGTAGCCGACCTCGGTGTGCTCGTAGTGCGGCACAGGCTCGCGGGCCTGGGTGGACAGCTTGCGGACGTGCGCGGCCAGCTCCTCGTCGTCGGTCAGCAGCATGCCGCCGCCCGAGGTGGTCATGATCTTGTTGCCGTTGAAGGACAGCACCGCCGCGTCGCCGAAGGAGCCGGCCGGCCGGCCCGCGTGGCCGCGCCGAAGGCCTCGGCGGCGTCGCTGAGCAGCCGGACGCCGTGCTGCTCGCGCATCGGCTCGATGCGCGTGTAGTCGGCGCACTTGCCGAGCATGTCGACCGGGATCACGACCGGCACCGGTGCGCCCTGCGGCCGCAAGCTCGTCGAGGGCCTGCTCCAGCAGGGCCGGGTCGATGTTGCCGGTCTCCGGGTCGCAGTCGACGAAGAGCGGCTCGGCGCCGACGTAGCGGATCGCGTTGACCGTGGCGGCGAAGGTGAAGGTCGGGACGACGACCGACGTCGCCGGGGCCGACGCCCCAGGAGACCAGCGCGAGATGCAGCGCCGCCGTGCCCGAGGAGAGCCCGACCGCGTGCGGCACGCCGACGCGCTCGGCGACCTCCGCCTCGAAGGCGTCCAGATCCGGTCCGGCCGGAGCGACCCAGCCGGACTGCATCGGCGCGCAGGACGTACTCCTGCTCGAGCTCGCCGACGTCCGGGGGCGAGAGGAGGATCCTCTGAAGGTCACGCGCTGGCCAGACCGCACGCTGCCGCATCGGCAGGACTCCGTGCATCGACAGTCATCGCCTCGAGTGCGTCGATGATCGACCTCTGGTCAGTTCGGCGATGCGCCCACGGGTCGAGCTCGCGCGCCGTCGAGCGGGTCGAAGGCGGGCACCGGCGTGTGCGAGACAGCGGGTGCACCGGGCGCACGTCGGGCTCGCCGTCGCCGAGCAGCTCCTCGTGCAGCTTCTCGCCCTCGCGCAGGCCGGTGTAGACGATCTCGATCTCCTTGCCGGAGAGCTCGATCAGCTGCCGGGCGACGGCGTCGATCGCACCGGCTCGCCCATGTCGAGCACCAGCGCCTCGCCGTCGCGGCCGATGGCGGCGGCCTGGATGACCAGCTGCACGGCCTCCTGGACGGTCATGAAGTAGCGGGTCACGTCCGGGTGGGTGACCGTCACCGGCCCGCCGGCCGCGATCTGGGCGGCGAACGCGGTGAGCACCGAGCCGCGGCTGCCGAGCACGTTGCCGAAGCGCACGCTGAGGAAGGTGCCGTCGGCCTCGTGGCGCGACCGCGGCGGTCAGGCCCTCGGCGAGCCGCTTGGAGTAGCCGAGCACGCTGGTCGGGTTGGCGGCCTTGTCGGTGGAGATGTTGACGAACTGCTCGACGCCGCTGTTCTTGGCCGCCTCGAGGACGGTCAGCGTGCCCCAGACGTTGGTCTTGATCGCCTCGCCCGGGTACTGCTCCAGCATCGGCAGGTGCTTCAGCGCCGCCGCGTGGAAGACCACCTGCGGCCGGCGCTCCTCGAAGAGCTGCGTCGATGAAGTGCGTGTCGCGGATGTCGGCGAGCACCACGTCGTCGGCGTCGAGCATCGCCCTGCCGTAGATCGACAGCTGCACGGCGTGCAGGGCCGACTCGTCGCGGTCGAGCATGATCAGCTCGGCGGGGCTGAACTTGCGCGATCTGCCGGCACAGCTCCGAGCCGATCGACCCGCCGGCGCCGGTGACGAGCACCCGCTTGCCGGTCAGGTAGTCGGCGATCGAGGCGACGTCGGTGTCGATCTGGTGGCGACCGAGCAGGTCGGTGACGTCGATGTCGCGCACGTCGTTGACGCCGACCCGCGGCGTGAGCAGCTCGTTGGGGCTCGGGACGACCTTGAGCTCCAGGCCCGGCCTCGGTGACCCGGCTGCTCAGGTCGCGGATCAGCTCCGCGTTCGCGCTCGGGATCGCGATGATCACGGTCGTGGCGCCGGTCGCGCTCGCTGCGTCGTCGAGCTGCTCCGTCGTACCGACCAGGGGGACGCCGCGGACGCGGAGGTGACGCTTGAGCGGGTCGTCGTCGATCAGCCCGACCGGCACCATGACCGGGTTGCGCTGACCGAGCATCGAGGCGATCAGCTGGCGACCGCCCTCACCGGCTCCGAGCGACGAGAGCCGGGATCTGCCCGTCCGCCACACCGGTGTGCGTCGATGAGGACTGCTTCGTCCGCCGGTAGACCGCGCGGCCCCAGGCCATCAGCACCAGGGCGATGGCCGTCGCCGCGACCGGAACCCCGCGAGGCATGCCCAGACGGGCCACGACGTTCGTGACTGTAACGATCGCGCCCGCGGCGACGGTGACACTGCCGAGGAGCATCATCTCCTCGAAGGTCCCGAGCGCCGCCCGCCCGTGGTGGAGGCGCACCGTGAAGCCCAGGACGACGTGAAGGAGGGCCGTGGCCGCACCGAACTCGAGCGCGTGAGAGAGCGCGACGGGGAGTCCGCCACTCTGACGCACCATGACGTAGAGGACGAAGCCTGCTACCCAAGCGAGGGCGTCGAACCCGGCCAGGATGAGCAGACGCCGCGGACGAAGACGTTCCACCAGGACGTCGCTCACTAACTACCCCCGAGACTTGTCAGACTAGATCTCCCCTCGGGGAAGTCTAGGCGGCTTTTCGCATACGTGCACGTCGCGCCTGGTATGGCCGATGCGTCCTGCCGTTACAGTGGTACCCGCATATGCCAGGGGGTTCAAAGCCCCTCGCCTCGGGACCAAAGGGCTTTACGTGGAACTTCGGGACTACCTGCGGATCGCGCGACGCCGATGGACGCTGATCCTCGGCTGCATGGTCGCTGCCATCGCGGTCGCAGGGATCGTGACCTTCCAGATGACCCCGCAGTACTCCTCGAGCGCGCGGCTGTTCGTCTCGACGTCGCAGAGCGACAGCAGCCAGGCCTACCAGGGCAGCCTCTTCTCCGAGCAGCGCGTGACCTCCTACGCCGACCTCGTCAGCGGCCAGGAGCTGTCCAGACGGGTGATCGAGAACCTCGGCATCGACATGGAGCCGGACGAGCTGGCCGAGAAGATCGACGCCACCGTCGTCCCCGAGACGGTCATCATGGAGATCAGCGTCACCGACTCGAGCCCCAAGACGGCCCAGCAGCTCACCCAGGCCGTCGCGACCGAGCTGGCCGAGTACGTCGACGAGCTCGAGACGCCGCCGGGCAAGACCAACGCCCCCATCAAGGCCAGCATCGTCGACCCCGCCTCCCTCCCCGAGACCCCCGTGGCGCCGCAGCCGACGCGCAACCTCGCGCTCGCCGCTGTCCTCGGACTCCTGCTCGGACTCGGCGCCGCGGTGCTTCGCGAGCTGCTCGACACCACCGTCAAGACGAACGAGGACGTCGTCGAGACCGCTCAGTCCGCCGTCATGGGCAACATCGCCTACGACTCCCACGCGGTGAAGAAGCCGCTCGTCACCGACCTCGGCTCCCACGCCCCGCGCGTCGAGGCGTTCCGGGTGCTGCGCACGAACCTCCAGTTCGTCAACATCGACAGCCCCAGCAAGGTCTTCGTGGTCACCAGCTCCGTCCCCGGCGAGGGCAAGACCACCACCTCCACCAACCTCGCGATCACCCTCGCCCAGGCCGGCCAGCGCGTGCTCCTCGTCGAGGGCGACCTGCGCCGCCCCAAGATCTCCGAGAACCTGCACCTCGAGACCGCCGTCGGCCTCACCACGGTCCTCGTCGGGCGCATCGACCTCGAGGACGCCATCCAGGACTACTCGGTCGAGAACCTCTCCGTCCTCACCAGCGGCACCATCCCGCCCAACCCGGCCGAGCTGCTGCAGTCGCAGGCGATGGGCGACGCGCTCAAGCGGATGCGCAAGATGTTCGACGTCATCATCATCGACGCCCCGCCGCTGCTCCCCGTCACGGACGCGGCGCTGCTGACGTCCCAGTCCGACGGCGCCCTCCTCGTCGTACGCCACGGGAAGACCACCAAGGACCAGCTCAGCCACTCCATGGCCCGCCTCCAGGCGGTCGGCGGGCGCGCGCTCGGCGTCGTCCTCAACATGGTCCCGCTGCGGCGCGGTGGCGACGCCTACGGCGACAGCTACGGCTACGGGTACGGCTATGGCTACGGCTACGCACCCGAGCCGGGACGGCGCAAGGACGAGCCCAAGCCCGTCGGCAACGGGAAGTCGCGCGAGGCCGAGTCGGACGAGTTCGGATCGAGCGAGACCGAGTCGGACGAGCCCGAGAGCCCCCTCGAGCAAATCGGGTTCAAACGAACCTGACGGTTTCATAACGTTCGGCCCGATTGTCCGTTTCCTGCGGCATACTCGCCCGCGACCATCAGACGAGCGCGCTGCTCCGCGTACGCCCGAGGGCGCGCGGTGCCTTCGGAGAAAGAAGGCACCGACTACATGGTTTCCAGCAAGACTCGGGCTGCTGCACATTCGTTCCTCTCGGGAACCCTCCTCGCGACCGCGTCCCTGACGCTGCTGGCCTCTCCCGCGGCCGCGGAACCTCCCGGTGACGCCAAGGGCGACCACGCCGTCGCCCGCGGCGGCAACCAGCCCGCGGGCAGACCGCCCGCCCGAGCGCTGGACGGATCACCGACGGCCTCCCGGATCCCGGGCGAGCTGCTGGTCAGGTTCGAGCCCGGGGTCTCCGCCTCCGCCAGGGCAGCCGCCCGCGACCGGGTCGGCGCCAAGGTCGCCCGCAAGCTGCCGGTGCGCGGCCTCGAGCTGCTGAAGGTCCACGGCGTCGACGCGGCCCGAACCGCCCTCGAGAAGCGCCCCGGGGTCAGGTACGCCGAGCCGAACTTCGTCTACCAGCTCTCCTCCACCCCGGACGACCCGAGGTTCGTGCGGCTGTGGGGCCTGCACAACAACGGGCAGACCGCCGCATGGCAGACGGGGACTCCCGACGCTGACATCGACGCCCCTGAAGCCTGGGACAGCGTCACCGGCGACCCGGACGTCACCGTCGCCGTCGTCGACAGCGGCGTCGCCTACCGGCACCCGGACCTCGACGGCAACATCTGGTCGAACCCGGGCGAGACCCTGAACGGGGTCGACGACGACGGCAACGGCTACGTCGACGACGTCCGCGGCTGGGACTGGGCCGACGGCGACAACGACCCGGACGATGTCAACGGCCACGGCACCCACGTCGCGGGCACCATCGCCGCCGAGGGCGACAACGGCAAGGGCGTCGCGGGGGTCACCTGGGACGCCTCGGTCATGCCGCTGCGCGTGCTGGACGCCGCGGGTTCGGGCACGGCGGCGGACATGGTGGAGGCGATCGCCTACGCGCAGGACAAGGGCGCCGACGTCCTCAACGCCAGCCTCGGCGGTCCCGAGTACTCTCAGGCGCTCGCCGACGCCATCTCCGGCGCACCCGACCTGCTCGTGGTCGTCGCCGCCGGCAACGAGGGCGCCGACAACGAGGACGCGAGCACCCCCACCTACCCCTGCAACTTCCCCTCCGCGAACCTGGTCTGCGTCGCCGCCAGCGACAACCAGGACAACCTGGCCGAGTTCTCCAACTTCGGCACCACCGGCGTGGACCTCGCCGCTCCGGGCGTGGAGATCTACAGCACGGTCCCCGCCAGGACCGTCCCGTTCTCCGAGGGCTTCGGTCCCGACAATCTGGGGAAGTTCACCTCCGGCGGCACGTCACGGTGGGGCACGGAGGGAGCCACCTGGAGCGACGCCTACGCCTCGGACAGCGTGTGGTCGGACTACGCCGCCAACGCCGACACCTGGCTGCGGACGTCCACACCGGTGGACCTGAGCGACCAGCACGGCTGTGTGCTGGACTTCGAGCTCAAGCTGGACCTCGAGGACGGCTACGACTTCCTCTCGGCCGAGGTCCGCACCGCCGGCGGCGCCTGGACCTCTCTGGGCGAAGCCACCGGGCAGTGGGGCCCTGACTGGTACGGCGTCACCGCACCCCTCGACGGGTACGACGGGGACAGCGCCGTCGACTTCCGGTTCCGGCTCGTCAGCGACGGGTCCATCCAGTACAGCGGGGCCCGCATCGACAACGTCCACGTGAAGTGCGTCGGCGAGAGCTACGCCGGCAACGAGTTCGGCTACGAGAGCGGCACGTCGATGGCCACGCCCCACGTCTCGGGCGCAGCAGCGCTGCTGTTCGCCGCCGCACCCGCAGCGTCCGCCGCCGACGTCCGGCAGGCCCTGCTCGACGGGGTCGACGCCAAGGCGTCACTCGCCGGGAAGACCGCGACCGGGGGACGGCTCAACGTCAAGAACGCCCTCGACCGGGTCGTGCCGATCGTGCAGCCCAGCCGATGCGTGCGGCCTCCGTCGCCGAGAACGGCGGAGAGGTCACCGTGACCGTCGAGCGCACCGGCGTCACCGACGTACCCGTGACCGTCGACTACGCGACCGGCGACGGCAGCGCGACCGCAGGCTCGGACTACGAGGCAACCAGCGGCACCCTGTCCTTCGACGCAGGTCAGACCACGGCGACGATCGCCGTCCCGGTCACCGACGACACCTCCTTCGAGGGCGACGAGACCTTCGACGTGGCGCTGTCCGCACCGACCGGCGGGGCCCTGCTCGGCGAACCCGAGCACACGACCGTGACGATCCTCGAGGACGAGCCCGCCCCCGAGCTGCAGTTCACCGCTGACACCTCGGCGGTCGACGAGGCAGCCGGCACCGCCGACGTGACCGTGGAGCGCACCGGCGAGCCGAACATCGCGGTCAGCGTCGACTACGCGACCAGCGACGGCACCGCGGAGGCAGGGAAGGACTACACCGCCACCTCCGGCACGCTGAGCTTCGCCTCCGGCGAGACCACGAAGACCGTGACGATCCCTCTCACCGACGACGACTGGTTCGAGGGCGACGAGACCCTGGACCTGACGTTGACCAAACCGGGCGGCGGCGCGGTCCTCGGGACGCCGGCGACGACGACGCTCACCGTCACCGACGACGACCCCACGCCCGAGCTGCGATTCGCGGACACGGCCGTGACGGTCGACGAGGCCGCGGGCACGGCCGATCTCACCGTCGAGATGACGGAGGAACCCGAGGAGGTGGTGACCGTCAACGTCACGAGCAGCGACGGCACCGCCACGGCGGGCTCGGACTACTCCACCTACGAGGCGCTGCTCACCTTCCACCACTCGACCACGAGGCGCGTCCGGATCCCGATCACCGACGACGCCACCTTCGAAGAGGGCGAGACGCTCCGGCTCACGCTCTCCTCGCCGGGCGGCAAGGCGGTCCTCGGGACACCCGACACCGCAACGGTCACCATCGCCGACGACGACGAGCCCGTGCTCCGGTTCGCCGACGCGGCCGCCTCGGTGGACGAGGGTGCCGGTACGGCGACCGTGACGGTCGAGCGAGGCGGTGAGCCCGACGTACCGGTCACGGTCGACTACGCGACGACCGACGAGACCGCGGTCGCCGGCAGCGACTACACCGCCACCAGCGGCACGCTCAGCTTCGCCGCCGGCCAGACCAAGGCCACCATCGACGTCCCCGTCGCCGACGACACCTCGTACGAGGGCGACAGGACGTTCGGCGTCCGGCTCAGTGGAGCAACCGGCGGCGCCCGCCTGGGCACGCCGGCCACGACGACGGTGTCGATCACCGAGGACGACCTGGCCACTCTCGCCTTCTCGTGGAAGCACCGGCGGGTGACCGAGCGGGCCGGCCAGGTCGAGCTGGAGGTCGTGCGCACCGGGAACACCGAGCTGCCCGTCACCGTGGACTACGCCGCTGACTCCGGGACGGCCACGGCAGGGGACTTCACCCTCGAGCCGGGAACGCTCAGCTTCGCCGCCGGCGAGACCAGCAAGACCGTCTCGGTGACGATCGCCGACGACCGGAGGCGCGAGGGTGCCGAGACCATCGGCATCTCCCTGTCCCACCCCTCCGAGACAGGCGCTCTGGGCACGCCGTCGACGGCCGTGGTCAGGATCGCCGCCAGTGACCAGCGCCCGGACGCGTTGATCAGCAAGCTCAGCCGTCGTGGCTACGTCGGCAACAACGTCTACAACGTCACCGGGCGCCACCAGACGAAGTTCCACAAGGTCCGCCGTGGCCGAGGGCGCAACTTCTTCGTGCGGATCTCCAACGACGGCAACGTCCGGAACCTCATCACGATCAAGGGCAGCGGCACGAGGCCGGGAGCGCGGGTCCACTACTTCAGTGGCTCGCACAACATCACCCGCGCGATGCGCTCGGGGAGGGGCTGGCGGGTCCGGCTGGCACCGCACAAGTTCCGGCTGGTGCGGGTGCGCGTCACGATCCTGCGCAGGGCCGGGATCGGCACCCACAAGCCGTTCAAGGTGCGCGGCATGTGGTTCGGCGACGGTCGGCGCATCGACGCCGTCAAGGGAGTGGTGCGCGTCCTCCGCTGACGCGTTCCCTGGTCCCGACCTCGGGGCGGTCCTGCCGGTGGACCGTCAGACCGCCCTGAGGTCGTCGGCGGCGCGCCGCACGGCCGCGGCGAGCGCGTCGGCGATCGGCGTCACAGCCGCGTCGATGAGGTCTGCCGCTTCACGGTGTGCTCGATGCGGTGCGTTTGTCACCAGAAGTCGGAGACCTTGATGGTGTCGTAGCCTTGGGAACTTGGAGTCGGAGGAGACGCAATCCAGTCGCGACACCTGCCACTGGCGATCTGGTTCGACGAGCACTCAACCTCAGCGAGATTCTCATTCCCCTTGTAGAAGCGGAAGGTGAGAAGAGCGGTACGAGACTCGCTTGCCTTGTTGGTGACCTTCAGACCCTTGATGGTCACACCACCTAGGCCGTCCCGAGCGACTCTCCACCCTGCCTCGGCCGCGTAGTCGTCGTGGGTGAAGGCCGCCCCATCCGCAATCTCGACCGGTTTGTTATTGGCCTGTTCTTCCTGGATGGCCTTGCTACCTCGTTCAGACCGGTCCCCACGAGAGCAATGCAACCCGCAAAGAGCAGAATGAGGACTCCGACAATGATCAGAATGACATTCCGAACGGTGTGCTTCTTCTTGGGTGGCGGCTGCTGGTAGTAGCCAGGCGGAGGCTGCTGGCCCTGCGGGGGCTGGTTGTACGGCTGTTGGTCGGACATGGGCGACCCCCCTGGATGCGCGCGTTGAAAAGTTCCGACAACAGGGACGCTACCTGGGGAGGCGGCTGAGGTCAGCGCCACGCCTTATTCACTTTTCGAAGAGGACGTCCGGCTTCCACATGAGGGCGGCAAAGCCGACGCTTCGCTCGTCGATGCGCTTGGCTCGGTCCCCGTTGACGTTGACAGCCCCCGATTAGCTGCAGCGGACGCCAAGCTCAGCTCGGACCTGGCGGTAGCCCCGTCAGGCCGTCCTGGCTTCCGCCGAGCGGCGTGCGGCAAGGGCGAGCGCGTCGGCGATCGGCGTGACAGCGGCGTCGATGAAGTCGGCCGCCTGGCGGTGCATCTCGGCGTCCTGGCCCATCGGGTCGGGGACGTCGTACTCCCCCACCTCCGCCGCGGAGCGCCGCTGGGCTGCGTCGGCGACCAGCGCCTTGGGTGAGACAGCCTCGACGCCGTCCACGAGGGCAGCGAACTCGGTGATCGTGAAGGTACGCCGCAGCGCACCCGGCGCCTCCTCGAGGACACCCGAGCGGATCGCCTTGGTGGCGGTCAGGACGAGACCCGCCTTGGTGGCCATCGCCTCGTTGATCCGGCGGGCGCGGAACGACTCGTGCTCGTAGCCCAGGCGAGCGAGCTCGCCGGCGGCGTTCTCCTCCATCGGGTGCCCCACCATCGCGCGAATGCCCGCGCTCTCCACGGCCACGGCCTCGCTCTGGTCCCCGAGACGATCGTCGAGGCGAGCACGCAGCAACCGCTCGGCGAGCGGGGACCGGCAGACGTTGCCGACGCAGACGAACAGGACGGTGAACGGGACAGACACGCGGGACATCCTCCCTGCCGTTCGGGACAGTTGCATGCGCGGACACGCAACCCCCTGCGCGGCCGTGCCACACACGACCTACCCGTCCCCCGTTCGGATTACACGCTCTGGGAGCGCCGGGCGGATTACTCGTGCCCCAGATCCTCCACGTATGGTCTGACCCATGAAGCGGGACGTGAGCTGGTCAGCCGTGGTCGTGGTCGCGGCGGCCGTGGCGGTGATCGCGTTCTCGGGGTACCTGCTGGCTTCCTGGCCGCCGGACCCGCCCGAGTCCACCCTCCCGGCGAGCAGCACTCCCTCGACCTCGACGGCCCCGTCCGCGAGCCCGAGCGCCAGCCAGGCACCCGAGGAGAAGACCGCCGTCGCGGTCATCGGCGACTCGTTCAGCGTCGGGGACCCGGCGAGCAGCGGACCGCCCTGGCCACAGATCCTCGCCGACGACCTCGGCTGGAGGGTGCAGAACGAGTCGGTCAACGGCTCCGGCTACGTGGCAGGCAAGCCCTTCGACATCAGGGTTCAGCAGGTCGTGAACGCCGACCCGGACGTGATCATCGTCGCCGGTGGCGAGCGTGACCTGGGGCGACCCGTCCCGGAGGTCACCGCAGCGGCTGAGGACGTGATCTCCCGGCTCGCCGAAGGCGCGCCCGACGCACAGATCGTCGTGCTCTCCCCGTTCTCGAAGGGGAACCCAGGGCCGCTGACCAACCAGTTCGGCGAGGACCTGCGCGCTATCGCGCAGGCGAACGAAGCCGAGTACGTCGACGCGACCCAGTGGCTCGTCGGCGACGGCACCTTCGTCGCCAACGACGGGGTGCACCCGACCGAGGCAGGTCAGCAGCGCATCGCGAAGCGGCTGGAGAAGGCGCTGGTCCGGCTCGGGATCGCCGAGCAGACCAACAGCTGAGGCCAGCGTGTAGCGCCGCTCCAACGGTGCCCACGCTCTCGAAGCGGCCACGGTCTCAGAGGGGTGGGAGCCCGTCGTCGAAATCCCGCATCCGCTTGTAGACGGCCTCCCACGTCAGCCCGCCGACGATCCACCCTGGCTGGTTGCCGGCTTCCCGCAGGACCTGCCGGGTGTTCCAGAGTGCCATGCTGCCGACGCCTGATCCTTGTCGTCTCAGCCACTCGTACTCGCGTCTGGCGCGCTTACGCCCGTCACTTTCGTCCATCAGCACGAACACGTCCTGGCCTTGCTGGGCGTAGACCGACGCATGTGCGAGAACCAGGATTTCTCCCAAGACGTCTTGCTACGCATGCGCTCCGAGGCCGGCATGCCACTGATTCGGCTGACCGCTTTCGTGAACGCCTCATCGGTCAGTGAATCATCGAGGATCTGCACCCGGCCCGCCGCGGTCAGCGTCTTCCAGGTTCGCTCCGCGCCCGTGCGGCTGAAGCGTGAGTCCTTGCACATGCCCCGGATCTCCCGGTCTACCCGGTCGGGGGCGCGATCTGCAGGCTCTGTGAGGCGGCGACCTGGATGAGCACGTTCTGCTGCCTCACAGCCAGGAAGTTCAACGACGGACCCGCGTCCAGCAGGATGCTCATGAAGCGGGGCCCGACCTGCCGCCCGGGAACAAGGGCGCGTCGTCGTCCCAGCCGTCGTCTTCGCTCTCGGATGCGTCGCTGGTCCGCAGCTCGTCGGCCAGTTCGGCAGGCGGTTGCCCGTACCAGGACGCGAGCTCGGCTATCCCTAGGACACCACGCCGGTAGCCTTCCACCGCCCGCGCCATCAGGCTCTGCGGTGCTCGCGGCTGTGAGGAGTCGGCGGCCAGGCTCCGGTACTGACTTCCCCAACCGAACTCCGTGGCAAGCGACTTCGTGGAGAGCGAGCTCCAGCGGCCGTACGTCGCCTGGCCGATCAGCCCCAGGTCCCGCAACTGGATGGCCGCCATCGCCGGTGAAACCTCGAACTCCTGCACCAGATCCGAGAGCTGCGCCAACGACGTGTCAGCAGCGCCGAGGTGGCCGAAACGGCGGCGGACGCCCTCCAGCGGGACGAGCAAGTGCCGGGCAAAGGCGTCCGCGCGTATCTCCTCCGGACTCCGCTCGCCGGGGCCGAGTGCTCCAGCGCGTTCGAGGTCACCAGCCAGGATGTGGCCAAGCTCGTGGGCGATCGACGACCGCTGCCGCATGGGCTGGGTGGTCGTCGCGACGGCGATCACCACCTTGCCGGTCGCCGGGTCCGTCATGGACAAGCCGTGCTCTGCCTCGGAAGCGTCCATGCTGATGACATCGACTCCGGCGGCCACGTGGGCCAGTTCGAACATGTCCTTGATGGGGCCATCCCCGAGACCGTGGGCGTGGCGCAGCTCTTGCGCGAGTTTCCGGGCGCGCTGCTCGTTGCGGCTCATGCCTCGGCGATGCCTTGGTCGGCGAGGTACGCGTCGAGCTCCAGGTAGGCGTAGAGCCGGTCGCGCATGGTCGCCATCGGAGTCGAGGTTCCGTCCGTGCGCGCCGCGAAGCGCGCGCGCTCGCGTACCTCGGCTACGCCGGTGATGGCTGCGGCGCGAATCCCGAACAGGTCAGCGAGCGCGATCAGCTCGTCACCCTTCAAGGGCCGCTGCCCGGCTTCGATGCGAGAGTAGGTCGGCTGTGAGACCTTGATCGCCGCCCGAGCCTCCTCCTGCGTGATGCCCGCACTCTCCCGGGCCTCTCGCACGCGCTGCGCCAGCGCTACAAGATCGACGTTCATCGTGAATAGTCCTCCATTCATTATTCATTGTGTCAGGGTGGTGCCGTTCCCGCAATGACTCCAGCCACGGGTGAGGCATGCCGAGAACGCACTAGCGCCCCCGACATCGGCCTGTGTTCCGGGCAGTTGAGCGGCGACCTACGATCGCCACATGACTTGCGCGCAGCCGAGGACGTGTCCACCGCCCCGATCGCCGCCCTCGGGCTGGTCGGGGGCTACCTCGTCGCCCGGGAGAGCGGCATCCGCCCGCTCGGCGGCGCGGTCCTGGGTCTCGCGGGCCTGTACGCCGGCCGCTCGTGGCTCGCCAAGGCGGGTGCGCCCGGCACGGCGGCGCTCGCGGCGATCTACCTGGGCGGCTTCGGCGCCTCCCACCCCCTGGCCAAGAAGGTCGGCGCGTGGCCGGCCGTCCTCGGCGTCGCCGGGGTCAGCGCGGGCGCGTCGTACGTCCTCGCCGACCGGCGCTGACCGCCTTCAGGTACGGCGGACCAGCCGGACCAGCAGGTAGCCGCAGACCGCCCCGAGCGTGTTGGCGACGACGTCCTGGACCTGCGGCGAACGCCCGGGCAGCAGCAGCATCTGGGTGAGCTCGATCGCGAACGTGCCGACCAGTCCGGCGAGCAGCCAGCCCTTCCAGCCCCACTCGGGCCGGAAGGTGTTGCCCAGGAAGCTCAGCGGGACGAAGAGCATCACGTTCGTGACGAACTCGACCCGACCTGGCGACACCGAGGGCGGCGCCCCCGCGGACTGGAGGGTCGACGAGATCACGTTGACCGACCCAGACGCGACCTCCGCCGTCGGCCAGAACACGATGAGTGCGACCACGACGAGGTAGACCGCCATCAGGATCTCGGCGGCCCTTCGGGAGTTGATCACCTCAGGTTGGGGCGTACATGAAGACCCGCTTCGGGGTCGACGACCATCTCCTGCGAGGCGGGGATGCCGTCGGCGTCGAACGTCGCGTCGAGGGGGACGTTGCGCTTGACCATGGCCAGCGCGATGGGCCCCAGCTCGCCTGGTCGAGGCGGCGCAAGGAGATCCTCGGCTACGAGTAGCCCACCAGCGCAAACCCGGAGTTATCTACCCAAAGCGCCGCAAGAGCTCCACTCCTTTCGGGATCTCCCGGGAAGATTCACCCAACAGCACGGTCGGCGTGGGACCCTCGCAGTCGTCGGGGCTCACAGCCGATACCCGCTGAGCGACCCGGCAGGGGGCTCAGAGGGGTGGGATGGCCGTGGGTGTGCGCGGCATGGACTCGAGACGCCGGGGTGTGGTCGCCCGGCACAAGGCGCTGTTCGCGCTGCTCGCGATCGCGGGCGTGCTGCTCGCCGCAACGGGCGGCTTCGCGGCGTACCTGAACCACCAGATCAGCGCGATCCCGCGACTGGACCTGGACCTCGGCTCGAGCCAGGGCCTCGGACCCGGGCTGTCCGATCGTCCCCCACGAGCCACAGGGGAGGCCGCCGAGGCGGTCAACATCCTGGTCGCCGGTGTCGACGCCGGTGAGTCCTCCCGGATCGTCGACGACCTGGCGGACGGCCCCTGGGTTGCCGGCTCACACCGGAGCGACGTGATCATGGTGCTCCACATCGACGCCGACCGGCAGCATGCCTACGTGATCTCGATCCCGCGCGACACGTGGGTGCTCATCGACGGGTGGGGGATGGCCAAGGTCAACGCCGCCTTCTCGTACGGCGGCCCGTCTCTGTTCGTGCACACGCTGGAGCAGTACACGGGCCTGCGCATGGACCACTTCGCCATCGTCGACTGGTCGGGCTTCGAGGACCTGACGGACGCGCTCGGCGGGGTCCCGGTCCAGCTCGCGGGATCGTCGGGCACGACCATGCTGGACGGCGAGCAGGCGCTGAAGTACGTGCGCGAGCGCAAGAGTCTCCCGCGCGGCGACCTGGACCGGATCCAACGGCAGCAGAACGTCCTACGAGCCCTGTCCGGGGAGATGATGTCCGCCGGCACGCTGACCAACCCGGCGACGCTCACCGACGTGCTCGACGCCGTCACCGACAACATCGTCGTCGACAAGTCCCTCACCGACGAGAGGATGCGCGAGCTCGCGCTCTCCCTGCGCGGGCTCAGCGGGGGTGACGTCATGCAGATGACGGTCCCGGTCGCGGGGTTCGACCGGATCGACGGTCAGAGCGTCGTGCGCGTCGACCGGGGCGCGGCCAAGGAGATGTTCGGCGCGGCACTCACCGACGAGCTCGACGGGTACGTCGCCACCCACGACGTCGACAAGCTGCCCGACCCCGGGTCGGTCGACTGACCGCGCGGACCTGCGAGTCTTGGCAGCCGGTACGGCGGGCCCGGAGCGCCGGGCAAGGGCGGTCACTCCGCGATGGGCTCGCAGCGGCCGTAGTCGTCCTCGAACCGGTGGATGTCGTCCTCACCGGTGTAGGCGCCGCGCTGCACCTCGATGATGACCAGCTCCTCGCTGGACTCGTTGCAGAGCCGGTGCTTGGCGCCCTGGGGCACGTCGATGCTGTGGCCGGGGCCCGCGGTGACGGTCTCGCCGTCGACGATGCAGGTGGCGATGCCGAAGACGACCACCCAGTGCTCGGAGCGGTGGTCGTGAGCCTGGTAGGAGAGCCGGCTGCCCGGCTTCACGTGGATCCGCTTGACCTTGTAGCCGTGGTCGACGTCGATGACATGCCACGAGCCCCAAGGACGCACCTCGGACTCGAGTGACATGTGTACGCGCTCCTCCGAGTTGACCGCCATCGTCGGACACCCCCTCCGTTGCTCGTGGGACGGCCACTTAGCCTACGGGAATGGCGCGATCCCTACTTGTGAAGTGCACCGCAGGTCCCCAAGATGCGGAACGGTCCAACCAGGCTCTCACGGTGGCTGCCTCGGCCGTCGCCGCGGGCGTGCCGGTCAGCTTGTGGCTTACGGGCGATTCGGTCTGGTTCGGCGTCGAGGGGCGAGTCCCCGATCTCGGTTTGCCTTACGCCACTCCCGCGGGTGACCTGGTCGCCGCGGTCCTCGCCGGTGGGACCCTCACCGTGTGCACCCAGTGCGCACAAAGGCGTGAGGTCACCGAGGCGGACCTGCTGCCGGGCGCCCGGATCGCCGGCGCCGCCTCGTTCGTGGAGGAGGCGCTCGCCGAGGACGTCCAGGCCCTCGTCTACTGAGCCTCATCCGGGTCCCGGCACCCCCCGGGGTCTGGACCAAGTTAAAGACGGTCCGGTACTTTGTCCGCGTTTGGGGGGAGCCAGAGCTCAGGCATCTGTTGTCACCGGCCGTGAGGAAGCGCCAAACATGACGGGCACGATCGAGGACGCCTTCCACCTCTCCGAAGGTGCGGACACCGCGGCAGCGGATGACGTGGAGGCACACGTCGCAGCGGCGAGCGCCCTGCTCGAGCAGGCCAAGGGGGTGCTCATCTTCCGGTACTCCATCGACGCGGCCACCGCGCTCGGCCTCATCCGGCGCTGGTCCCGCGACGCCGGCGAGGACATCGGCACCGTCGCCCACGCGCTCGTGCACGACATCTGCCAGGGCGACCTCGCCCGGCCCGCCGACCGCAGCTTCGTGCGGTGGCTCGAGGAGCGCCTGCGCCACGAGTTCCCCACCGACCCCGACACCGACGCCGGGTAGCTAGTCGCGAACCGCTGACCCCTGGGAGATCCACCAGCCGGCGGCGGTCTTCTGCCACTCCGGCGACTGCGTCGAGCGGAGGATCGCCGACAGCCCCGGGGACCCGCTCATGCCGAGGGCGTACATCTTCGCCCGCTCCCGCGGCGACCACGCCTCCCCCAGCGAGGCCCGGATCACCTGGTCCGAGAACGCCGTGAAGGACATGTGGCCGATCGCCTGGACGATGACGGTGCCCACGTGGTCGTTCGGGTCGTCGACGTAGCGCAGCATCCGCAGCCGCTGGACATCGCTGCTGAGGTACCTCGCCAGGGTGGCGGCCCGCTGCCGCACCTGCGTCGGCGCGTTCGGGGCGGACAGCAGGTTCAGCAGCTCGTCGGTGATCGGGTCGCCGAACGGGGAGGCAGAGATCAGCAGCGAGGCGAGGTGCCGGCGCTCGGAGTCGCGGTGGAACAGCGCCTCGCGCACGAGCCGCACGAGCATCCGGTCCCCGTCGTACGACGGGTCGCCCGGCGCCCCGGCGCGCGCGGCCTCCGCCACGTCGTTCGAGAGCCCCCGGGCCATCGCCGAGCCGAGGTCCTCACCGGTCTCCACGGCGTACCCGAGCTTCGTGCGTCCGGCCTTCGTGGCGGCGTTGGTGAGCGTGGACCGGAGCCCCTCGGGCAGCGAGGCGATCAGCTCGGCGAGGTCCTCCGCCGCCTTCGCGGGGTTCGCGCGCCACAGGCGCAGGACGAGCATGTCGAGGCGGGTCCGCTCCTCCGGTGAGAAGTCGCCCCGCGAGACCTTCTGGGAAGCCACCCAGACCGCGAGGGCGAACACCGCCTCGGTCGGCGGGTTCTCGATCAGGTCGAGGACGAGCTCGGCGGCCCTGCGCGTCGGCAGCTGGTCGAGCAGGCCGATCGGGTTGGTGAGGACCTGGACGCCCGGCGCGCTGAGGTGGGCGTCGACGGCGTCGGTGAGGAAGTCCTGGGCGCGCGGCACCGAGGCGATGTTGAGCGCGGCGATGCTGTACTGCCGGTAGGGCACCTTCACCGAGCGCGGGAGGATGTTGATCACCCGCTGCGTGATCGTCTCCCACGTGGGGGCGCGCAGGTGCACCAGCGGCACCGCCGCGAGGTGCCAGCCGAGCTCCTGCCAGTCGGCGGCCTTCGCCTGTCCGTCCTCCGCCAGCTCGATCAGCCCGTCGAGGCGCTCGGAGAACTCACGGCTCGCAGGGTCGAGCTGGGGTCGGGCGACCCGGGTCTTCACGCCGGGCATGACCGCGCGGACGTACCCGGTGATGGAGGAGATCCGGCCCGTCTCGAGGCCGAGGGCGCGCTCGTAGCCCGACATGCCCTCGTAGGAGATCGGGATCTCCCCCGACTCCCACCGGCTGACCAGGCTCCGGCTCGCCGAGCAGCCCGCGTCGTGCAGGGCCTCGACGAACCTGCGCCCGTCGGCCATGTCCGGGTCGCGGTGGTGGAGCCGGGACATGGCCAGCAGCCAGCCGATCCGGGCGTCGATGTCGACCGTGCGCGAGCTCAGGGGCGTGTCGTCGTACGCGATCTTCTGGACCCGGCCGGGGCGGCGGACCGTCGTCATTGCACCCCCTCGCACCTACGCAACAAGCTGTCTGGGCCAGGATAGGACGACTCGGCGCACGAACCGGTCTAAACCGGGCCAGGAGGATTCTCCGCTTTGTCCCCCGTGAGCGGGCGGGCGGGGGTCTGCCCGGCCTCGGCCGCGGGGTCGCGGTCAGCGCGACGGAGCGTCGCCCACGCGACTCGCACGAGCTGCGCGGCCACCAGGAGCAGACCGGCAACGCCCGCCGCGTCGAGGACGGTGACACCGTGCCCGACGCTCAGGACGAACAGCGTCTCGTGCTCCGCACCCTTGTTCACGAGCAGCCACAGCACCGAGAGGAAGCTCAGCGCGAAGATCCCGGCGAGGCCGGTGCGGTGCAAGGTGCCGGCCACGACGACGAGGGCGAACAGCACCAGGGCGAAGAACACCCACCCAGACTAGGAGCGCCTACCGGGTCCCGCGGGCGGATGGCGTACGTCTCCCCCAGATGTCGGAGCGGGACGCATGCCGAACCGGGACACCGGCAACCCCCGGTCAATGACATGGTTCCTGAACACGGCGGGCGCGCTGCTCGTCCTCGTGGCCCTGCGCGACATCTTCCACACCCTCTGGCACCCGCGCGGCTTCGGGTCGCTGGGCCGCAAGCTCTTCGCCCTCGTCTGGCGGCTGACCCGCGGCGCGGACACCGAGCTCTCCGGACCCGTGGGGCTGCTCGTCGTGGTGACCGTGTGGGCGGCGATGATCGTGGCCGGCTGGACGCTGGTGTACCTCCCGCACATGCCCGAGCACTTCTCGTTCAGCGGGTCGCTGCACCCCGTCGCCGCGAACGACCTGGTCTCCTCGACGTACCTCTCGCTCGTGGCCGTCGCCACCCTCGGCTTCGGCGACATCGTCCCGACGCACCCCGGCCTCAAGCTGCTCGTGCCCCTCGAGGCGCTCATCGGCTTCGTGCTCTTCACCGCCGCCATCTCGTGGGTGCTGCAGGTCTACCCCGCCCTCACCCGGCGCCGCTCCCTCGCCCACCGGCTCGCACTCATGGCCCGTACCGGGACGGCCGAGGTCGTCCGCACCGGCGACCCCGGCGTGGTCGTGGGGATGCTGGACTCGGTCGTCGACGACCTCCTGGAGGTGCGGGTCGACCTGCTCCAGTACGGCGAGTCGTACTACTTCCGCGAGGAGGACGCCGACCTGTCCCTGGCCGCGACGCTCCCCTACGCCCTGTCCCTCGCCGACGCCGCGCAGGCGAACCCCTCACCCGAGGCACAGCACGCGGGCGCCGTGCTCCAGGAGGCCTTGGCGAGCACCGCCGACGCCCTGGAAGGCTTCCTCGGCGAGCACGGCTCGGCCCCGGACATGCTCGACGCCTTCGCGCGGGACCACCACCACCGCCCGCTCACGCCGGCGGCGTCGTCTCCGACAGGCTCGTCACGTGGTCGCGCACCAGCTCGTCCGCGACCAGGCGGAGCTTGACGTTGCGGTGCTGGGAGAGCCGGGTCAGGAACGCGAACGCCCGCTCGTCGGAGAGCTGGTACCGCTCCATCACGATCCCCATCGCCTTGCCGATGGTCGTCCTGGTCTCCAGCGCCTCGTTGAGGTTGCCGACCTCGTGCGCGTAGGCGATCGCGGTCGCGGCCTGGCTGCGGAACAGCACCGCCACCTGGTCGAGGTCGGCGAAGGCGCCCTTCTTGCCCGAGTAGAGGTTGAGCGCGCCCTGGGCGCCGTTGCGGTCGAAGAGCCGGAACGCAGCCTGCGCCTTCACGCCCGCGTCGACCGCGGCAGGGCCGTACTGCGGGAACCGGTCGTCCGACGCCAGGTCCGGTGAGACGACCTGGTGCTCGTCGGTGGCGGCGTCGTAGCAGGGGCCCTCGCGGAACGTGTACTGCTTCTCGTCGAGGACGACGAGGCCCGGGTCGGTGGCCCCCAGCGTCTCCAGCCGGTCATCGCCGTACCGCACCGTGATCGACGCGAACGCCACGTCCGGCACGAGCTCGACCGCTGCCTCGGTGATCCGGTCCAGGGTCGCGTCGAGGTCCCCCGGTCCCAAGGTCTCCGCCAGCCCGCTCGCGATGCGCATCAGGCCCGTGTCCTCGCTCATGTGACGCTTCACTCCTCCTCAGTGCAGTTGCGGCACGTCCCGAAGACCGTGAGGTGCCCGATGTCGGTGGTGAACCCGTACTCCGCCCGCAGCGTCTCGACCATCGGTCCGATCACCTCGGGTGCCACCTCGGTGATGCTGCCGCAGCCGCGGCACACCAGGTGGATGTGGTCCGGCGTCGCCGTCGAGTGGTACGTCGGAGCGCGGTCGCTGATGTGGTTGTGCCGGACCAGGCCGAGATCCTCGAGGAGCTCCAGGGTTCGGTACACCGTCGAGATGTTGATCGCCTGCGACTCCTCGTGCACGGCGGCGAGCACCTCGTCCGGCGTCGCGTGACCCAGGCGGTCCACGGCGCGGAGGACGAGCTCGCGCTGGGGCGTGAGCCGGTAGCCCCTCTCGCGCAGCGTGGTCTGCCAGTCCCTCGTGGTCACCTCCCCGAGTCTAGGCGGGTGCGTCCCGCGTCGGCTCGGCGGGCGACGGTGCGGCGGGCGACGGCGCGCCCTCCGTCGTACGGCACTTCTGCCGACTCGGCGAGAAACCGGGCGGCACTTCTGCCGACTCGACGGGAAACCGGGCGGCACTTCTGCCGACTCGACGAGAAACCGGGCGGCACTTCTGCCGACTCGACGGGGTCGCGGGCAGCACTTCTGCCGACTCGGCGGGGATGAGGGTCAGGAGCGCCAGGCGCGGATCACGTCGCGAGCGACGCGGCCGGGGCGCACCCGCTGCGGGTGGTCACCGACCGGCACCGTCGCGACGCGGGAGGCGTCCTTGTAGGACAGCACCACGACCTTGTCCTCGCCGCTGACCGAGACCCAGCACTCGCCGCCCACGACGCCGTTGGTCGCCCAGTAGGGCTTGGGGCCGACGTTCACGATCCGGCGGCGCAGCGTCTTCCGGTTCACGATCGCGGCGTAGTCGTCCATCGTCCCGGCGGCGCAGAGCTTGGTGCCGCGCGGGTTGATCGCGAGGCCGTGGTGGGCGGAGTCGAGGACGTACTGCTCGCGGGGCAGGCCGTCGGTGCGGTCGGGCAGGGGCACGACCCGCTTGATCTTGCCGACCAGCGGCTCCCCGTCGTACGTCCGACGACGGTCGCGGGCCTGGGTGTCGAACTCGACGAAGCCGTGGAAGAACGACACCTGGAGGTACACGTAGCGCTCGTCGGGGGCGACCGCCATCGGACGGACCGCCGAGCTCATGTTCGGGTAGCCGGCCTCGGCGAGCTCCTTGCCGATGTCCCAGCGCTTGGCGACCTTCAGGTCGCGGTTGCGCACGATCTGGAAGACCCGCTCCCCCTTGCTGGTGGACCAGGCGGCGCCCAGCTCGGAGCGGTCCGTCGGCGTGTAGACGCGGCCGATGCTCGCGTGGAAGATCCGCTTGCCGTCCGCGGTGTAGTTGCTCTCGTGCGGGCTGTCGCCGCTCGCGAACTCGCGGAGCTTCTTGCCCGTGCGGAGGTTGAGCTCGTGCACCTTGTTGGCGGTGGAGTCGCTGACCAGGAGCCGCTTGCCGTCCGGGGAGACGCCCATGTGGTCGGCGCGGTAGCCCTCCATCGGGAAGCGCCACACGATCTTGCCGCTGGCCAGGTCGATCCCGACCACGTCGGCGAAGCTGGGCCGGCTCACCGCGACGAGCCGACCGTCAGGGGTGCTGAACATGTCGTCGGTGTACTGCGTGTGCCCCTCGCCGATGGCCTGCTGGATGGCGAGGAAGAAGGCGAGCTTGTCGGGGTTGGTGTAGATCTCCGCCATCCGCTCGTCCTCGTCGGGGATGGTGCTGATCGTCTTGATGACCCGGTGGGTGCGCCCGTCGACGATGGTCGCGGTGCCGTCCCAGTTGTTGCCCACGAACATGACGTCGCGGGTGCCGTCGCTCGTCGTACCGGTGCTCGAGGTGCTGAGCGTGGCCGCCGAAGATCCGGTCAGCCCTTCCACCCCCGGCACCGGCTCGGCGGTCGCCGGCGCGAACGTGGACGCGGCGGACGCGGACAGGGCGCCCGCGAGCAGGACGGCGGCTGAGACGAGGGCGGTACGGCGCATCGGGAGGCTCCCTGGCTGGACGGCTACGACCTGTCCAACGCAGGGCTGTGGCGTGGGTTACGCCGGCTCCGGGTGAGCAGCGTTACACAGAGTCCCGTCCGACGAGCGCGGCCCGCAAGCGTCGCCGCGACCGGTTCGCACGCGACCGCCGACGGCGCTGCCCCGTCAGGGACGCCCCGGCCCGATCGCGTCGTCGTACACGCGCTGCCCGTTCAACGTGCGACACGTGTCGATCCAGCCCTGGACCACGTCGGCGCTGGGCCCACCCTCGAGGATCGGGGCGACGCACTCCCGGACATCGGCCGGCAGGTCCTCCGGCCCCACTGCTACGGCGACGCCACCCGACACCAGCGCCATGGGGGCGATCAGCATGAGCACGCCTGCGGCTCGCAACTTGGTCGACATGTCTCCGGTCCTTTCGTGAAGGGGCCCAGACCCCTGACCTGCCACCTGTCCTCCCACGGCACGGTCTCCGCTCGGTCACGCAGTGGTGTCGTCCTGGTGTCACAGGCAGCCGTTCAGGTGGACGCCAGCCGCGGAGGACCTTCTGCGCGACGGAGGCGGAACCGGTCGACACCGGTCGGTGTCGCCACCCGCAAGCCGGTGTCGCTGCGGTAACGGGGCCATTGACCACCCACGGCTCGCACTCGACAGTTCTCGTATGGGCATCGGGGTTCTGGGCCCACTCACGGTCGACGGAGCGACGCGGCGGCTGCGGCCCCACGACAGGATCGTGCTGGCTGCTCTGGCTGCAAGACCGGGTAAGACTGTCAGCGCCGACCGTCTCGCCGATGCGCTGTGGGGACCCGCCCCTCCCGCAACCTGGAGCAAGGTCGTCCAGGGCTGCGTCATGCGCCTGCGCAAGACCATCGGTGGCGACGCCATCGAGACCACGCCGGAGGGTTACCGCCTCACCCTGTCGGGGGACGACCTCGACACGAAACGCTTCCAGCGCCTGGTCGACCGGGGTCGTGAGCTGCTGGCGCTCTCGGAGCCGGAGCGTGCGTCGTACGTGCTCGGAGAGGCGTTGGCGCTCTGGCGGGGACCGGCGTTGGCCGATCTGGGCAACTGGGACGCGGGGCGCATCGAGGTGGCGCGGCTGGAAGAGCTCCGGCGCGAAGCGGAGGAGCTCACCCTCGACGCCGGATTGCGCGCGGGGCGTGCCCGGGAGGTCCTCGGCACGGCCCGGTCTCTCGTCGCCGAGGCACCCTTGCGCGAACGCCGATGGGCGCTTCTCGCGCTCGCCGAGTACCAGTCCGGGCAGCAGGCGCAGGCGCTCGGGACGCTGCGACAGGTCCGGACCGTGCTGGCCGCCGACCTCGGCCTCGACCCCGGCCCCGAGCTGGCTGCCCTGGAGCAGGCGATCCTGCGACAGGACCCGACACTGGTGGTGGCCGCGGCGCTGCCCGCACCCGACGCTGTCTGCCCCTACCCCGGCCTGGTGCCGTACGGCGTCCGCGACGGGGACGCCTTCTTCGGGCGTGACGAGGAGGTGACCGAGTGCCTTCGCCGCATCACCGAGCAGGGCGTGGTCGCTGTGGTCGGCCCCTCCGGGTGCGGCAAGTCCTCCCTCGTCCGCGCCGGTGTCGCTGCCGCTCTCGAGCGTGACGGGCACCGAGTGCTCGTCATCACCCCCGGCACGCACCCGGTCGACGCCCTGACCGCGCTTCCCGCCGCAGGTCCGCCGCCGACGCTGGTGGTCGACCAGTGCGAGGAGGCGTTCTCGCTGGGCTCCCGGGAGACCGAGCGTGCGGACTTCTTCCGCCGGCTCACCGAGCACGCGGAGCACGCCCCGCTGGTGGTCGCGCTGCGAGCGGACCGGATCGGCGAGACCTCGGCGTACCCTCCCTTCGCCCGTCTCCTCGAGCGGGGTCTCTTCCTGCTGGGGCCGATGAGCGCGGACAGCCTCCGGGCCTGCATCGAGGGGCCGGCGCGCCAGTCCGCGCTCCTGCTCGAACCGGGGCTGGTCGACCTCTTGGTGCGAGAGGTCGAGGGCGAGCCGGGCGCCCTGCCCCTGCTCTCCCACGCGCTCAGGGAGACCTGGATCCAGCGCGAGGGGCGAACACTCAGCGTCTCCGGCTACCAGGCCAGCGGCGGCATCCGTGGTGCGGTCGCCCGGTCGGCCGAGGAGGTGTACGGCGAGGTCAGCGAGGACGAGCGCGCCATCATCCGGGACCTGCTCCTGCGCCTCGTCGCCCCCAGCGTCGAGGGCGAGCCGGTGCGCAACCGGATGCCGAGACGGCTGGTCGCCGGCGACCAGCCCCATGCCGCCGTTGTCGAACGGCTGGTCAGCGCCAGGCTCCTGACCAGCGACGACGGGGTGCTGGAGCTGGCCCACGAATCCCTGGTGCGCGCCTGGCCCCGGTTCAAGCAGTGGCTCGAGGACGACACCCAGGGGCAGCGGATCCTGCGCCACCTCTCGCTGTCGGCGGACAGCTGGAACTCGATGGGTCGTCCGGCCAGCGAGCTCTACCGGGGCGTCCGGCTCGCGCAGGCCGTGGACTGGCAGGAGAGCACCGGTCCCGACCTGACAGAGGTCGAGAGCGACTTCCTGACCGCCTCGCAGCAGCAGGTGGAGGCCGAGCTGCGCGAGGCCCGCCGGCGCGCGGAGACGGAGCGGCGGGCACGCCGGCGCACCCGCCGGCTGGCCATCGCGGTCGCCTGGCCCTCGCGTCGCTCTCGTGGGCGCAGCCGCGGCGACCTCGTTCCAGCGCACCGCCTCCCAGCGGGCGGAGGAGGCTGCGGCCGCGTCGACCGAGGCCGACGCGAACCGGCTTGCGGCGCTGTCCAAGTCCGTCCGCTCGCTCGACATGTCCCTGCTGCTGGCCGTGCAGGCCGCCGCACCGCCGACACGCCGGCCACGCGCGACGGGCTGCTGGCCTCGCTGGTCGCGCACCGACGCGCCACGCAGGTCACACAGCTGCCGACCCGGCCACGCGACGCGGTCCTGGCCGACCACGGCAGGGTGCTGTTCCTCAATTTCATGTCGCGACTCATGGCCTGGCGCGTCGGCTCGACCGAGCCGCCCAGGACCGTGGTCAGGTGGGGCCACAGGTACGACTTCATCGCAGGCTCCCCGACGCACGACCTCGTCGCGCTCTGGTCGTTGAAGGACGACGGGAGGCCTCGGTTCGGGGTCTTCGACTCCGCGGGGCGGAAGAAGCTCTTGCTCGAGCCGTACGACGAGTCAGGCGGCTGGCTCAAGGGGATCGGGTTCAGCGCGGACGGGAAGCAGCTGCTCGTCACCGTGCTCAGCGGCGACGACCCCGGCGTACGGCGTACCCGTCTGGACGTCTACGACATCGCGTCGGGCGAGCGCGTTCGTTCGCTCCCGATCCAGCGGACCTCGACACCTGGACAGTGGCTCACCCTGGATGTCAGCGCCGACGGCTCGACCGCGGTCAGCTCGCCGCTCGCCGGCATAGGTGACGCAGCCGTCCTGGACGTCCGCAGCGGCAGGTCTGTCCCGATCCACGTCGTCCGTCGGCACCCGGACGCGCCGACGTTCCTCGCTCTGCCGACGGGTGCGGCCGAGCTCTGGCAGGACGGCGTGGTCACGCTCTATGGCCGCGACGGGCACAAGACCCAAAGCCTCGACGCCCACCACGCCCGTGTCACCGACCTGTTCGTCTCCCCTGACGGGACCTGGGCGGCCACGGTGGACGAGTCGGGGAGGCTCCTGGTGTGGGACATCGCTGAGCGGAGCGGGGAGTGGACTCTGCGCGAGCCGCTCGTCGGCCATGACGGCCTCGTCTCTGCCCTCGCGGGCACGCCGGACGGACGCAGTCTGGTCAGCATCTCCCAGGACGGGACCGCGATCACGTGGGACATGTCCACCGACGGAGGCTTCGGGTCGCCGGTCCACGGCCTCGGCGACAGCTGGCTCTCGAACCGTCCCGCGGTCGTCCAACCCGGACAGCTGGTCGTTGCCCCCACCCGTCCGGCTCCGACCCGTGGCCGCGAGTGGTGGGAGCAGCGGGCCGTGTCCGCGACCTTCCTGGACACGCGCACCGGCCGCGTGGTCGACAAGGTGCCCGCAGGCACGAACATGGGGGCCATCTTCGGGTCGTCGGCTTCGATGAGCCCCGACCGGTCGAAGGTCGCGGTCACCTACGGGTACGGCACCGTTGTTCTCGACGCCCGCACCCGGAGGGTCCTCGCCCGGATAGAGCTGCCCAGGATCGAGACGTTCGGCGAACGCCACCCCGAGCCGGTCTGGTGCTCGGCCTGGACCCCAGACGGCAAGCGGCTGCTGTTGTGTGCCGACGGCGACGAGTTCGCCCCCCACGACGGCAACCTGGTCGTCGTCGACACCGCCACCTGGAAACCGCGGCCGCGTCGGGTCTCGATCGATGGGGCGGCACAGACCCTCGAGGTCAGTCCGGACGGACGGCTGTTCGCCGTGGGCATGACCATCCCCGACGTGGACAACGCGGCGCCGCCCGTCGTGAGGATCCTGGACGCCGACACCTTGCGCCAGGTGCGGGCGCTGCGCCTGGACGCCGACGACTTCCCCTACGACCTCTCCTTCTCCCCCGACGGGCGCCGGCTCGCCGTGGGCGTGGACTCCGGATCGGTCTACACCTTCGACGTCGGGTCCGGGAGGCGGCTGCACTCACCGGCCCACGTCCACAACGACTTCACCCAGCAGGTCGAGTGGCTGCCGGACGGGCGGACCGTGGTGAGCAGCGGGGCCGACGCCACGGTGACGCTCTACGACGCGGACCGCGGCTTGGTGCGCGCCACCCTGCCGGCCTCCACCGACCTGCGACCGGCCTACACCTACCTGCTCTCGGTGTCGGACAAGGCCGTCACCACACTCGCGGGGGAGGGTCCTGGCAGGGTCTACCCGCTGGACCCGCGTCGGTGGATCGCCCGGGCCTGCGGGGTGGCCGGCCGGGACCTGACCAAGGAGGAGTGGTCGACGTACCTGCCGGGTAGGCCGTACCGGCTCACGTGCAGCGACCGCTGAGCGCCAGGGCGGCGAAGGCGAGCGCGAGGCAGCCTGGGCGAGCGCACCTCCCCGACGGCGCCGTTGCCAGAACTGGGCCTACTGGCGCACGAGGCGGCCCCACAGGTGGGGCTGGAGCTTCTGGCCGACCGCGGCCATGTCGTAAGTCCACAGCAGGTCGCCCTCGACGAGGCCGTAGAGGCGGTGACCGCCCGTGACCTCCTTGGCGGTCTCGGTGCGCCCGACGGCGTCGGTGGTCAGCTCGACCTTCGCGCCCTCGGCGTTGCCGTACCAGATCTCGATGAAGCCGGTGTTGTGCGTCATCACGACCTCGAGGGTCCCGTCCGCCTTGGGCCGGAAGAACCCGGTCTCGATGGCGGCGTCACGGACCTTGTTGCCCTCGCCGTCGACGATCCAGGCCCGGCTCATGTAGTGGAAGAACGGGCGACCGTCGTGGGTGAAGATCGCCTCCTGGCCGAACTGGAACGGCTCGATCGTGGGGTAGTCCCCATGACCGTTGCCGCGCCACGTGCCGAGGAGCCACGCGATAGGAGCGCAGTCGGGGTGCAGGTTGTCCGGGAGCTCGAAAGGCATACGTCAGGACTGGTTGGTCTTGAGCAGGTTGTACAGCACCACGACGGACACGAATCCGCTGAGCAGCACGACCGCCACCATCAGCGCGATGAACACAGCTTCCATGCGGGCGAGTCTAACGGCGTTTGATCTGGAGCAGGTCGCGGGCTTCGTCACATGACATCGGCTCGCGCTGGGCGAGGCGGCCGAGGGCGACGGCGCGCTCCACCAGCTGGGCGTTGTGCTCCACCGGCACGCCCTTGGCCAGGGTCAGCACGTCCTCCATGCCCACGCGCAGGTTGCCGCCCTTGCTCAGCGCAGCCATCGCCACGGCCAGCGTGGAACGGCCGATCCCGGTGGCCGACCAGGACGTGACGGCGTCGGGCAGCGCGTTCACCGCGGCGACCAGCGCGTCCGCCGTACCGGGCATCCCGCCGGGGACGCCCATCACGAGGTCGCAGTGCACGCGTCCGCCGTACGGGAGGCCGAACTTGTCGAGCAGGCGGTGCAGGGCGTGGACGTGGCCGAGGTCGAACAGCTCGAACTCCGGCACGACCTCGCGCTCCTGGGAGAGCTGGTAGAGCTCGGTGATGAACGGCCACGGGTTGGAGAACACGTCGTCGCCGAAGTTCGTGGTGCCCATCGTCAGCGAGCACGAGTCGGGCTGGGCGTCGAGGACCTTGAGACGGTTCTCCAGAGGGTCGTGCACCGAGCCGCCCGTGGAGAGCTGGACGACGAGGTTGGTCTGCTCGTGCAGCGCGTCCACCGTCGCGGTGAGCCGGCCCAGGTCGAGCGTCGGCTTGTGCTCGGCGTCGCGGATGTGGACGTGGACCATCGCCGCACCCGCCGCCTCGCACCGCTGGGCGGTCTCCACGAGCTCCTCGAGCGTCGTGGGCAGCTGCGGGCAGTCGTCCTTCGCCGTCTCGGCACCCGTGGGGGCGACGGTGACGAGGAGCTTGGGCGAGATGTTGTGGGTCCGGCTGCTCATGGGCGTCATCGTCTCAGAGATCAGACGGTGCGTCGATCGCCCCGCCGCAAGTTCTCCTGCCCACACCGGTCGTAGCCGGAAGAACGGCGGCGTCTCGGATGGGTTGCCTCCCAACTGGTCACAGACGACGGGTTCCGGGGGTCCGATGCTGTCGTCTCTGCCCACTTGCGGCGCCCACTGGCGGCGCCCACTTGCGGCGCCCACGTCGTACGGCGACTAGCCTTCGGGCCCATGCGTGCGGTGATCCAGCGAGCCCTCTCCGCGTCGGTGAGCGTCGACGGGGAGGTCGTCGGCGAGATCGATCGCCCCGGCCTCGTCGTGCTCCTCGGCGTGACCCACGACGACGCGGACTCCGAGGTGGCGTGGATGGCGCGCAAGATCTGGGACCTGCGGATCATGCGCGACGAGAAGTCGGCCGGCGAGCTCGACGCGCCGATCCTCGTGGTCAGCCAGTTCACGCTGTACGGCAACGCGCGCAAGGGCCGCCGCCCCACCTGGAACGCCGCAGCACCGGGCCCTGTGTCCGAGCCGGTCTACGAGGCCGTCTGCGCCGAGCTCGAGCGGCTCGGTGCGACGGTGGCGCGCGGCAGCTTCGGAGCGAACATGCAGGTGAGCCTGGTCAACGACGGACCCGTCACCCTGATCCTCGAGACCCCCTGAACCTGAGGCGGTCAGCCCGCCGGCGAGGCGAGCCGGATCTCGCTGATCGCCACGGTGTTCCGGGGGCCGCGCCGCGACCCGAGGATCTCGAGCACGACCTTGCGGGTGGTGGTCGGCGCGATGCGCTGCGTCCGCATGCTGCGGTTCTGCGCGCTGCCGCCCATGCGCTGCACGACGCTCGAGCCGTCGTCGAACCGCCAGCGGACCCGGGTGATGCGGTTGTTCTGGGCGTACCTGTTCGCCCCGCTGACCGGGTCGGTCTTGGCGTACCCGGGCACGAGGCCAACCTCGGCGATCTCCGTGCCCTCGGGCAGCGTGATGGTCAGGCTCTGCCCCTTGCCCGACCCGGCGCACCGCCAGGCCGTGGTCAGGTTCCGGTCGTAGGCGTTCCCCGGCTCGTACGTCGTGGGGTTGCCGGCCGCGTCGACACTGCTCCGGGCCTGGCACGAGGCGGTCGCCCCCGCGATCGTCGCGGGCTGCACTGCTCCGTCGTACGGCGCGGCGTTCTGTCCGCCCGATCCGCCGGACCCGCCGGAGCCCCCTGCCTCGTTCTCGGACTCCGCCGCGTTGTCGGCGAGGAGCCGCCCTACGCCGAAGGCCACGACGACGAGGACCACGGCCAGGACGAGAAGGGCCGGGATCAGCGGGAACCTGCGCCCCTCCTCCTCTTCGCCGTCGTCGTAGACAGGTGCAACCGGATCGGACGACGGCGGAACCGGGGGCGGCACCTGGCCGACCGCGATCTGCTGGGTCGGCTCGTGCCCCGGAGCGGGTGCGCCCTCGGGCGCCGACGAAGCGGCGGCCGGTGGCTCGGCGGGATCGGCGTCCCGGCGCTCGGCGTCCTGGCGCTCGGCGTCCTGGCGCTCGGCGTTCGGGGAGGTCGCCAGGGGCTCGTCGACCACGGGGATCGCGGCCGTGGCCTCGGCGTCCCTGTGCCTCCCGCCGCTTGACGGAGGGTCGTCGACGGGAGACTGGCCCTGGACGCGTCGGCTCGTCCGACGGCCGGGGCGCGCTGTCCGACGGCTCGGGAGCACTGTCCGTCTGCTCGGGCGCGCTGTCCGACGTGTCGGGCGCGCTGCCCAGCTCCTCCTCACGGCGTGCCCGCTCGTAGCCGGCCCGGTAGGCCTCGGCGTACTCCGGGGGCAGACCGGGTGGGAGGTCGGCCTCCCCGCTCCCCTCGTTCGAGGGGGCGACGGCCGCCTCTTCGCCGGCACCCTCCGGGTCGCTGTCGGCGTCGCCGGGGCCGCCCATGAGATCGCGGAGGCTGTCGTACTCGTCGTCGCGGGGTCCGTTCATGACCCGACACACCCTACGGAAGCGGCGTCACACGCCGCTACGTGTCCGATTCCTGACCAGATCAGAGGTGAGCTCCCCCGCCGACGCTCCTCGACCGATCGACAGCCCAGCCCGCCCGACGGCCGGTTCAGACAGGGTGTTTGTGGCGCGGACCCCCGGGGAAGGCTGCTGCCGTGGTGAGTGTGTGACTGCGACTCGATCCCCTGAGAGACGCAGAGAGCCCTCGCGCCGGCTGCGTGAGCGACGCGAGGGCTGCACCCGCCTCGGGCTTTCGAAGGCATCAAGGGCGGTCTAGCCCGCGAGTGCCCGACACTCGACGTCCTAAACCGGTCTGCGCGAATCTTCCGCGCCTCCCTCGATGCCACCGTCTTGGACGGTCAGATGCCGATCTCGACCTCCGCCACGATCCCCTGCTGAGCGACGACCTGCCGGTCGGTCACGTCTGCCTTCGGCGCCAGGGTGCGCAGCGTCCACGTCCCCGGCGAGGCGAAGAACCGGAAGTGCCCGGTCGCCGAGGTCGGGACCTCCGCGGTGAACTCACCGGACTTGTCGAGCAGCCGGACGTAGGCGTTGCCCACCGGCTCGGCTGCGTCACCTCCACCGCGGGTCACGATGCCCTGGATGATCGACTCCTTCGCCACGTTCACGCCGTCGAGGGAGAGCCCCCCGGTCTTCGAGCCGCACATCAGGCCTCCCCCCGCTCGTCGCCCAGGCTGATCGGCACGCCCACGAGGGAGCCGTACTCGGTCCAGGAGCCGTCGTAGTTCTTCGAGGACTTCTCGTCGAGCAGCTCGTGCAGGACGAACCACGTGTGCGAGGAGCGCTCACCGATGCGGCAGTAGGCGATGGTGTCCTTGCCCCAGTCGACCCCGGCCTCGGTGTAGAGCTTCTTCAGGTCCTCGTCGGACTTGAAGGTGCCGTCGTCGTTCGCGGCCTTGCTCCACGGGACGTTGGCCGCCGTCGGGATGTGGCCGGCGCGCTGCGCCTGCTCCTGCGGCAGGTGGGCGGGGGCGAGCAGACGGCCGGCGAACTCGTCGGGGCTGCGGACGTCGATCAGGTTCTTCGTGCCGATCGCGTCCACGACCTCGTCGCGGAACGCCCGGATGGAGAGGTCCTGGTCCTTGGCGGTGTAGCTGGTCTTCTCGCGGGTGGGAATGTCCTCGACGAGCGCACGGCTGTCGAGCTCCCACTTCTTGCGGCCGCCGTCGAGCAGCTTCACGTCCTGGTGCCCGTAGAGCTTGAAGTACCAGTAGGCGTAGGCGGCGAACCAGTTGTTGTTGCCGCCGTACAGCACCACCGTGTGGTCGTTGCCGACCCCGCGCTGGGAGAGCAGCTCGGAGAACTGCTCGCGGTCGACGAAGTCACGGCGGACCTGGTCCTGCAGGTCGGTGCTCCAGTCGAGCTTGATGGCGTTGCGGATGTGGCCCTTGTCGTAGGCCGAGGCGTCCTCGTCGACCTCGATGAGGACCACGTTCGGGTCGTCGATGTGCTCCTCGACCCAGTCGGCTGTCACAAGTACGTCTGCGCGACTCATCAGCGATTTTCCTTTCAGGCTGTCGTGTTGGCGGTGTCGGTGGAACGGTTCGGCAGGGCCCGGCGGGCGAGGAGGTAGACCTCGCACCCGAGGCAGAAGCCGAAGGCGGCGTTGAGGAACGCCGCCGCGAGAGCGAACCCGGTGGCCACGAGGCCGATGCCGGTCGCTCCCAGGAGGAAGTTCGCCAGCGCGATCACGGCGAACGCGAGCCCCACGGCCTGCGCGAAGCGCGGCGGCGCCGCGTCCTCGAGCTCGGCCGGCGGCCCAAGGCGTGGCTTGACCAGGCGACGGAAGAGCCAGCTGTACGGCGTGTGCTGCACCCCCGCGACCGCTCCGGCGGCGAAGAGAGCCGTCTGTACGGCGAGCAGAGCGATCGCCGCGGGCGACGGAGCCGTCAGGAGTACGACGGCGAGGACCACGGTGGTCAGGGTCGCCGCGAAACGTGGACCGCGAGGGTCGATGCGCGTGGGACTGGACCCGGGATCGGGCATGGTGTTTCTCCTGCTTCAACGGTAGTCACGCGTCCACGCGGCGTCACGGGCGCGAAAGGGACGCGCCGGACCGCTTCGGGACGTGCGAGGGAGACTGGCCTGCGAAGGCACGGGTACGTCGGGGGCGGGAGCCCGCTCAGGGGCTCAGACAGCCGGGTCCGGGAAGGACCGAGACAGGGACGTACCCGTCAGGACATTCGACACAGCGCCGAGCGCACGAGGCAGTGGTCCACTGCGCGGCGCTTGGTCAGCATGGTCGAGGGCATGGCGAAGACACTAGGGCATGGCCGATCGTTCAGGCATCCTGGGTCCGCATAGTGGACAGGCGTTCCGTGATTCGAGACGGATGCGGCGTTTTCGCCGTACCTGCTCGGGGCTATCCGGCCGGTGTCAGCATCCGGGTCCACACCCCGGCGATCGTCCGGGACGCCACGACCACCTGGTCGGCGACCTGCCGCTGCTTGCGCCGGGACGCGCCGGCCAGCTGCTCCAGGTCGCACTGTGCCAGGTCGGCCGCCCAGCGGTGCGCGGCAGCCTCGGCCACGAACTCGTGCGGCGACCCCTGCGGCGGCAGCAGCCTGGCCAGGGCGGCGAGCTCCCGGAACGTGAAGGTCCGGCGCAGCGCCTCGGGCTCGTCCTGGAGCACGCGGGAGCGCAGCGCCCTCGTCACCGTCAGGATCGCATCGGCGTCCCGCAGCATCGCGCGGGTCAGCGGGCGCGACCGGAACCCCAGGGAGGCTCCGCCCACCCGTGCAAGCTCCGCCGCCGCAGGGCGCAGCATCGGCGCGCCCACTGGGGCTCGCACCCCCGCGCTCCTGACCACGACATCTGCCGCGGCGTCGCCCAGCGCCAGCTCGAGCTGGTGACGCAGGTGCCGCTCGGCCAGCGGCGACCTGAAGTCGTTGCGGACACCGACCACGAGGATGCGGAACGCAGTGCTCATGAGAGTTCTCCCCTGGTGACGAGCCCGAGAGACTGGATCTGAAGCAGGAAGTCGTGGATGTCGCCGCGGACCGACGAGGGATGCACCCGGAACTCCCGAGCCACGGCTCCGGCCAGCCGCACCTCGGTGTCCACGTCCTCCAGCAGCCGCCAGAGGACGGCAGCCGTGCCGTCCAGGACGACCGGCGCGGCGGCCGGGTCGGACAGGTTGAGCAGGACGACCCGGTCGTCGTGCTCCACGACGGCCACGTCCGCGGAGCGCCGCCAGGTCCCACTGTCGAGCCGGGCGCTCATGCCGCCACGCTCCTCGCGGGACGTCCGGCGCCCGGTGCCGTGGGGCCGGCTGGGGCCTCGCGCTGCGCGCGCCGGATGATCCTGGCGGCTCGCGGGAGGTGTTCGAGCCCCTGCCGAGGCGGCGCAGGCGCGCCCGGAACAGGCCCCACGCGCCCGGTGCCGCGTCCGGCTGTGACTTGCGGATCTCGGCCTCGGTCAGCACGAGTGCGTGCCAGATCATCGGCGCCCATCTGCGCCACGGCGCGCGCTGGAGCTGGTAGAGGTACGACACCGTCTTCACGCCGCTCGCGCTGGTCCGGATCCGCCACGCCTGGAGGTCCTCGACGGGAGTCGATCCGTGTCCGAGTCGCGGGGCGCCGACGTCGTCGAGGAACGGACGGAGCGTGTCGGCCGCGCCGGTGGCGACCGCGAGCTCGGCGAAGGCACGTGAGGTCGGCGTCGTCGAGCCGCTCGCGCAAGGTGTCGACCATGAAAGCCAGGTCGCGCTTGCTGCGCTCGTACGTCGGGTCGCGCAGGGCGTGCAGCGCAGCGATCGCCGCGTTGCCCAGGACATCCGGGCACGGGACCTCGCGGCCGGCGACCGTCTCCGACGTACGGCGTGCCCAGAGGGCCTCGAACACGTCCTGCGGCTCGGCGAAGAAACCCGGGAACCGGTCGTGCACGTCGATCTCGCACGGCCACGTGTCGTGGCGGTACGTCTTGGAGTGGAACGTCATGACGTGCGCGCCGGTACTGGGCACGTCGATCCGCCAGCCGTGGCTTCGGAGGACGTCCTGGGCCCGCTCGAACTGTGACGGGTCCACGAGCACGTCCACGTCGACCGACGGCCGCTCCGGGCGCAGGCCCTGCATCGCCAGGATCGGGCCCTTGATGAACAGCACTCGGATGCCGTGCCGCTCCGCCGTCCGCGCCACCAGCGCATGCAGCAGCGCAACAGCCTCGGGAAGCGTGAGGCCGACGGCGGTGAGGTCCCGGGCACCACTTAGCACGGGGTCGCAGCTCAGCCTTCCCACGCCGCCCTGGCGACCGCGCCGGCATGTTGCCTGAGCCTGCTTGACCGTGATCGTGGTGCCAGGCGAGTTGCTGCCCGGTCGTAGACGACGTGGCCGAGGCTTGGATGCTCGCTTCTTGTCCCTGCGATGGCCAGGGTCGATTGACGCCGTGAAGTCGCGCTCCCGGCCGATGGGGCCAATGGCGATGGCGCGTGAACGTGACAACCGTTCCCGACTCAGAAGCGGTCCAGTTCGAGCGTCACCACCGTCGGGTGACCAACCATTCGGGAATGTCAGCGTCACCTGCACGCCGCTGGCTGCCGATTGACCCGAGTTCGTGTCACCTTGACCGACAAGTCAATCCGAGTTCGGTGTCGAACGTGGAGCCGAACTCCGGTCGGCGACACCACAGCCCCAGAACCGGCGGACCCGAAACAGCCACGGCCGGGGCGGCGGCAACGACCTGGACCAGTGGAACGGTCCAGGCCGCCGCGGCACCAGCCTTCACGACGGAGCGGCGACTGATTCCCCGACTGCTCGAAGCAGCATTTTCCGTCGTGTTTTTCGGGTCGCCCGAAACCGACTTCGAATCCATCCAACAGCCTCTTTCGAAGAGGGGTCCCCACCCCTGGATGTATGACGAAGCACATCCCCCGTGGAAGTGCCCCCCGGGACACACCCCCCGGTGTGGCCCTCAAGAACGCATCCCCCCGGACGCGTCTCTTTTCGAGAGTAAGCAGGACAGCCCCTACCGGGGTGGACTAAATCGCTCTAAATCGCCCGGAAAGGGGACAGGGGTTTTACCTGATGTGCCCCTTAGGGGGACAGAACGACAAGCCCTTGACCCGCCAGAGTCTGCAGCGCGGTCTCTGTCGCCACGTGAATGTCGGTGCCGTCGGGCGGCGCGCCGTACGTCTCAAGCAACGCCTCGGCGACCGCGGCCGACTCGACCGAGTCGTCGCCGAGCACCCCGAGAATCGTGGTTGCGAGCTCGGAGAGCACGAACACCTGGTCGGCCACGAGCACCGCGGACTCGCCGGCTTCGACGTACTCGTCGAGGTAGGGGACGCGCGTCGCCTTCATGAGGCCTCCCCCAGCAGCTCCTTGAGCAGCGGCCCGAGGTCGGCGGCGTCGCGGTACGAGACCCGTCGAAGGCCGCCGGTCGCCTCCAGTAGTGCGACGATGCGCTGGAGCGGAGCCGGACGGCTGCCGACGAACGACACCTGCGGGCAGAGCATCCCGAGCGCCTGCACGTTCGGCACCGGCTCGAGCAAGGGGGTGGCCGGCGCGTCCCGCTCGGCGGTCGAGGTAGAGCACTGCGGCGGCGCGTACGTCGGCCGGCGGCTCCGCCAGCCCCAGCGCGTCCGGCGACACCTGCTGTCTTCAGCTCGTTCGGGTCATCGCCCTCGAGGATGGACAGCGGCTTCGGGAAGGCGACGAGCGTGTGGTCGTCACGGATCCCCGCACACTCGTCGCTCACGTAGCCGAAGGACGACCCGAGCACCTTTGCCAGCGTCGTCTTGCCCGCACCCGAGGGGCCGACCAGGACCACTGCGGCGCCTGTCCTGAGATCTGCGAGGACGCAGGCATGCATCATCAGGAGCGACTGCGCCCGAGCCGTGATGGCGGCGGTCGTGACGGCCGGGGTGAGCTGGTGCATCAGCTCACGAAGCGACGTACTCGCCACCGCTCCCCGCTCGCGCGCCTTCTGGACCTGTGCGTCGTCTTTGTCCAGAAATGCCTCGATCACCGGAGCGCCTGATACAGAATGCGTCTCGGGGGGATCGATCAGGCACCGCTCCCAGGCCTTCCCAATGGCCTGCGTGAGCTCGGCTGAACGCCCCCCGGATGCGCGAATGACGGAGGGTACGCCGAGCGCCGTGAGAGCCACGGTGTCCGAAACACCCGAGATGTCCTGGCGCATGGGGGAAGTCTAGGGGCCCGGGGAGGCCGAGGATCAGGCTTCGACAGCTTCGGCGGTCGAGGCCAGAACACGAGGGGGGCCTCGCACGTGGAGCTGACCGACTACCTGCGGATCTTGCGCGCGCACTGGATCGGCGTACTGCTGCTGACCCTCGCCACGGCGACCGCCGCGCTGGCGTTCAGCCTGGCCCAGCCCAAGGTGTACGCCGCGAACGCGAACGGGTTCGTGAGCTCCGGCCTCAACGACAACCCTGCGCTCGCCTCGGTCAGCGACAGCCTCGCCAAGTCACGCGCGAAGTCCTACGTCGACATCGCCAAGAGCCGGGCCACCGCCGAGGACGTCATCGACTCCCTCGGGCTGGACGCCGCCCCGTCCTCGCTGATCGGCAGCATCGACGTCGACCAGCCCATCGACACCGTCCTCATCAAGATCACGGCACGAGCCGCCACCCCGCTCGAGGCGCAGCAGCTCGCCGACGCGTGGATCGCCGCGCTCGCCGACCAGGTCGCCGCGATCGAGGACCCGAAGGGTCGCAACAAGGCGGGCACGCTCCAGGTGGTTCCGGTGGAGTCCGCCGAGCTCCCGACCTCGCCGGTCTCGCCGCAGACGGACCGCAACGTGCTCCTCGGGCTGGTGCTCGGCCTGCTCCTCGGGCTCGGGTACGCCGTGATCCGCAGCCAGCTCGACCGACGGATCAGGTCGGCCGCCGCCGTGGAGCAGCGTTTCGGGGTCACGGTCGTGGGGGCGATCCCCGGCGACCCCGGACTGCGGCACGACCCCGGTGCCCCTGCGTCGCTCGCTGTGACCGACGAGGCAGACGCGCCCGCCGGGACCGGAGCGGCCGAGGCGTTCCGGAAGCTGCGCACCAACCTGCGCTTCATGGACGTCGACAACCCGCCGCGCGTGATCGTGGTGACCAGCCCCGAGCAGGGCGACGGCAAGTCGACCATCGCAGCGAACCTGGCCGCGGCGATCGCCGCCTCGGGCGAGCCGGTCACCCTCGTCGACGGGGACCTGCGCAGGTCGTCCGTCGCCCAGTCCCTCGGCCTCGTGGAGGGCGCCGGGCTGACCGACGTACTTACCGGGCGCGTCGACGTCACCGAGGTGACCCAGCGGCCCCACGACCAGCCGAACCTCGCCGTGCTGAGCGCGGGCGCCGTGCCGCCGAACCCGAGCGAGCTCCTGGGCTCCCAGACGATGCGGACGCTGCTGCGCCAGCTGGCCGAAGAGAGCATTGTGATCGTGGACGCTCCCCCGCTGCTGCCCGTGACCGACGCGGCCGTGCTCACCGCGGTCGCCGACGGCGCGTTCGTGGTCATCTCGACCGGGAAGACCCTGGACACCGAGCTCGCTGCCGCACTCGGTCACATCGAGGCGGTCAGCGGCCGGACCCTCGGCATCGTGTTCAACCGGGTGCCGCGGCGTGAGTCCGACACCGGCTACTACGGCGGCTACTACCGCGCTGAGTCCGGTACGGGCCGGGAAGAGCACCGGGGCGGAGACCGGCGTCGACGTCCACCACTCGGGTCGGCGCTGCCGACGCCGCGTCTTCGCGGCAGTAGGCCGACTCGGCGCGGCGACTTCTGCCGACTCGGCGTATGCGCGGCACTTCTGCCGACTCGGCGGGGAATCGCGCGGCACTTCTGCCGACTCGGCGGGGAATCGCGCGGCACTTCTGCCGACTCGGCGGGGAATCGCGCGGCACTTCTGCCGACTCGGCGGGGGTGGGTCAGGACAGCTCTCGGGCGAGGGTCGCCATGACCTCGTCGCGCTTGGGTGCCCCGCTGGCGCGCGAGACCTCCTGCCCGTGCTCGTCGAGGATCAGCGTGGTCGGCGTACGGGTGACCCCGAGCCGGCGTACCAGCTCGAGATGGTGCTCGGCGTCCACCTCGACGTGCACCACACCGGGTACGACGTCGGCGACCTCGGCCAGCACCCTCCTGGTCACGCGACAGGGCGCGCAGAACGCCGACGAGAACTGCAGCAGCGTCGCCTTCTCGCCCAGCTCGTGCTCGATGTCGGCTCCCTCCAGAACGCTCACGGGACGCGCATCACCGGCGTCCTCGGCGCTCGCGCCACGCACCTCGTGGGTGCCGCGGAAACGACCGTCGCGGACAGCGCGCCACAGGCCGAACGCGCTCGCGAGACCGAGCGCACCGACCAGGACCCAGGCTCCATCACTCACGTCGGGATTCAACACCAGGCGGCGCTGAGCATTCCGCCGGCCTCCCGACATGCGAGACCCCCGCCGGACGGAGGTCCGACGGGGGTCTCGCTGCCGCTGCTGATCAGGGCGCGTACTGAGAGATGTCAGCGCCCGCTCTGGGGACGGCGACGTGCCAGGAGCACACCGCCGGCGGCCAGGAGGCCGATGCCGGCGAGGATCGGCAGGCCGTAGCGGCCGGCGCCCGTGTCAGGCAGGATGCCGGACGCGGGAGCGACCTCGGCCGGAGCGCGGTTGGCCGTCTCGGCCTGCTGCGGCGCGCTGCGCTCGGCCTCCACCCCGAGGACCTCGCCCTCCGGCTGGTTCGGCGTGGTGGTCTCCTCGGCGGGAACGACGCACTCGCCCTCGTCGTTCATGGTCGCGCCCTCGGGGCAGGACTCCTCGGCGGGAACGACGCACTCACCCTCGTCGTTCATGGTCGCGCCCTCGGGGCAGGACTCCTCCGGGGTCTCGTCGGTGCCCTCCTCGGCAGGAACGACACACTCGCCCTCGTCGTTCATCGTCGCGTCCTCGGGGCAGGACTCCTCGGCCGGAACGACGCACTCACCCTCGTCGTTCATCGTCGCGCCCTCGGGGCAGGACTCCTCCGGGGTCTCCTCCGACCCCTCGGTGCAGCCGGTGTGCGCCGGGTTGCCCTTGCCGATGCCCTGGTTGCGGTCGCACTCGTAGCCCGCGTTGTGGTCCGACCCGTCGGGGTACTGACCCTTGGGGTTCTTGTTGTCGGCCTTGCCGACGCAGCCGGCGCAGGGCTTGCCCTTGGCCTGGCCGTCCCCCTTGCCGTTCTCGGAGTCGCTCCCGTCACGCGTCGAGCAGTAGCTGCCCGCGGTGCCGTCCTCGCAGTCCCCCGCGTTCGCGCCGCCGTCGTTCTCGTCGGCGTTGCTCTCCGGCTGCGGCTCGTCCGCGTCGCCGGAGGTGCCGGCCGTGCCGTCGCTGTGGTCGTACTCCGACGTCTCGTCGCCCGACGTGTCCTCGGACGTCGTCGAGTCGTCGCCCTTCTTGCCGTGCTGGTGACGCGAGCTGTGAGTCGAGTCGTCACCGCCCGTGGCGTACGTCGGAGCGGCCACGCCGGCGGCCATGAACACTGTGACGGTAGCGGCCGCGGCCACGCGCAGCACGCCCTGCTTGATCTGCATGCACTTCCCCTCGTTGATCTCCCCGACCCCGGATGGGCCAAAGTGACGAGCGCGGCGCACGTAGTAGGACGCCGCGCATGTCACAACGCACCCGTGCCCGGAGGGTTACGCCCTCATGGCACGAAATGACTAGTTTTTGTGCTTCGTCCCCGAAAAGGCGGACGTGGGACAGGCCGCGAGCAGTCGGGACAGAATGTTTTGCGGCCTTTCGGGTACTGAACCTAGTTGCGCGTGATATCGGCGACTTCGACCGACACACGTGGTCCAGCCCACAAGGCCCCCGGTGGGGGCGCCTCAGCCGCCGGCGAAGGGCGGGAGCACCTCGAGGGTGTCGCCGGGCCGGAGCACGACGGTCGCCGGGTCCGCCTTACCCACCGGGCGGTCGCCGACCAGGAACGAGCAGACCGCCACGACGTCCTTGAGGCGCGGTCGGTCGGCGTGCCGGGTGACGACCTCGTCGAGCAGCTGCGCGAGGGTCAGCGGGCCGGGGTACGACTCCTCGGCCAGCCCGGCAGCCGCCTTCGCGCCCGCCCAGTAGCGCACCAGGACACCGGGCTCGGTGACTGCGCTCTCAGGGGAACGATCGGCCATGTCCGGTATCCTGCCTCATCGGACCAAGCCCGCGACGAGCCGTCCCGCGAGACGCCGGCGAGGTCCGCGCGACGAAGCGCGGCTCAACGGCGAGTCGGAGAGACCCCCTCAGCACGAGGAGGTGCCCATGAGCACCCTGCTCCTCCTGACCAGCGCCCTCCAGCCCTCGGCGGAGGTGCTCCCCGCGCTCGCCCTCCTGCCCCACCAGGTCAAGATCCTCCCCGCCGAGGGGAGCGCACTTCTCGAGGCGCCCGACACCGACGTCGTCCTCATCGACGGCCGCAAGGAGCTCGCCCAGGCCCGCGACCTGTGCCGCCTCATCCGCACGACCGGCTCGGACCAGCCCGTGCTGCTGATCGTCACCGAAGGCGCGCTCGCGGTGGTGGCCGTGGACTGGGGCATGGACGACGTGCTGCTGGCGACGGCCGGCCCGGCCGAGGTCGAGGCACGGCTGCGCCTGGCGGTCGGCCGGCTGGCGGCCCAGAGGAAGACCGACGACCCCGAGGCCCACGTCATCCGGTCCGGCGAGGTCACGGTCGACGACGCGACGTACACCGCCAAGCTGGGCGGGCGGCCGCTCGACCTGACGTTCAAGGAGTTCGAGCTGCTGAAGTTCCTGGCCCAGCACCCGGGCCGGGTGTTCACGCGCCAGCAGCTCCTGCAGGAGGTCTGGGGTTACGACTACTTCGGTGGCACACGGACCGTCGACGTCCATGTGCGCCGGCTGCGGGCCAAGCTGGGACCGGAGCACGAGTCGCTCATCGGAACGGTCCGCAACGTGGGTTACCGGTTCGTCCTGCCACCGGCGGAGCGGGGCGAGACCGCGGGGGCCGCGCCCTCCGAGCAGTCCGGGGAGCCGGTGGCCTCGGACTAGGCGGGGGCTGCCCCAGCGAGGCTGGGGCGGGGGGTGTTCGGGTCGGCTCGGGTCAGGCGGTGCTCAGATCAGGCAGCGGCCGAGGCGGAGGCCTTCTCCGGCGTACCCGGGACGATCGCGGCGGCGGCGTCTGCCGGGGTGGCCTCGCGGGCCGCCTTCGCAACCTCCAGGCCGTCACCGAGCGTCTCCTCGAGACGCGCGAGCCACAGCAGCAGCCCCAGGCACAGGAACGGGACGGTCAACCCGAACGCCAGCATCAGTGCTTCGTTCATGACGGAAACTCCCAAAACCTCGACAGGGTGCATATGGCCCACGGTGCCCTTCGGGCGCAGGTTCATGCGTTTCTACCTAAAGTGGCCACGTGACTCTGATCTCGCGAGTGGACTCTGACCAGTACGACGCGACAGGCACCGGTTCGGTTGCCGGTGCGGACCAGACAGTAGCGCAGTCTTTACTTTCTGTAACTACCGAAGCCTCCCGCCGAGACGGGGCCAGCGCCCTCGACGAGGCAGCCCTGCTGTCGCTGCGGCACCACGGCCTGGACGGCAAGACGCTCTGGGTCGCCCGCGACGAGGGTGGGGTGGTCGTCGGGTTCGCCCTGGCCGACGCCGAGGCGCCGGCGGACGACGAGGGACCCGCCACGGCTGCCACCGGAGCCGTCGAGGTCAACCTCGTCGTCGCACCCGAGTCCCGCGGGGCGGGCGTGGGGAGGGCGCTCGCGGACGCGGCCGTCGAGACCTTCGCCGACGCCCCGATCAGTGCCTGGTCCCACGGCAACCACCCCGCGGCCGCCCGGCTCGGCGACACCCTCGGCTTCACGCGGGCCCGGGACCTGTGGGTCATGCGACGCCCACTCGGGCCGGAGCACCCCCTCCCCGAGGTCACACCGGCGAGCGGCGTCGTCGTACGCCCCTTCCGCTCCGGCAGCGACGAGGACGCGTTCCTGGCGCTCAACGCCGAGGCGTTCGCGGGCCACCCGGAGCAGGGGTCGATGACCCGGGACGACCTCGACCAGCGGATGGCCGAGACGTGGTTCGACGCCGCCGGCTTCTTCCTCGCCGAACCTGCCGACGCCCCCGGCCACGAGGCGAACACCTCCGTGGAGAGCCCCTCGCTGCTGGGCTTCCACTGGACGAAGGTGCACCTCGACGAGGACCCGCCCGTCGGTGAGGTGTACGTCGTGGGCATCTCCCCCGCCGCCCAGGGCAGGGGCCTCGGCAGGCTGCTCACGCTCACCGGGCTCCACCACCTCGCGAGCCGGGGGCTGCACGAGGTGATCCTGTACGTCGAGGCCGACAACGCCCCCGCCGTCGCGGTGTACTCCGGCCTCGGGTTCAGCCACGCCGAGAAGGACACCCACGTGATGTGGTCGCGTCCGGCGGGCCGCTGAACGGCGTGCCGGGCCCGTAGCGAGGCGCCTGCGTCAGGCCTGCGTCAGGCGAGCGCGCGCCTGAGCCGCACCGCGATCTCCGCCACGGCTGCCCGGTTCGTCCGCCCCACGCCCACGATGTTCGCGAAGCCGTGGATGAAGCCCGGGTAGCGCTTCAGGTCGACCGGCTGCCCGTGGTCGGCGAGGAGCTGCGCGTAGGCCTCCCCCTCGTCCCGCAGCGGGTCGAAGCCCGCCGTGACCACGTAGGCCGGAGCCAGGTCCTCGGGGAACTTGTCGTGGAAGTACACCGACACCTTCGGGTCCCGGCGGTCGTGGTGGTCGTGGAGGTACGACGTCTCCGCCAGGTCCATGAAGTCCGTGGTCAGGAAGAACCCCTCACCGAACGTCCTCCGGCTCTCGCTGCGCTCCGCCATGTTCGTGACCGGGTAGAGGAGCAGCTGGAACCTCAGCGGGATGCCGGCCTCTGCTGCCCGGATCGCTGTCACGGCGCTGAGGTACCCCCCGGCCGAGTCACCGCCCACGGCGATCCGGTCCGGGTCGGCGCCGAGCTGCTCGGCGTACTCGCTGACCCACTGGAACGACGACCAGCAGTCCTCGACCGCGGCGGGGAACCGGTGCTCGGGCGCGAGCCGGTAGTCGACCGAGACGACGCGGACGTCCGCCCGCTCGGCGAGGAACCGGCAGAGGGCGTCGTGGGAGTCGAGGTCGCCGTACATCATCCCGCCGCCGTGGACGAAGAAGAGCAGCGGCGCGGGGCGGGGGCTGGCGACCTGGCTGCGGGGCACGTAGAGCCGCGCCGGCAGCTCCTCCTCGGCGCCCGGGACCTTCAGGTCGCGCACCAGGCCGATCGGCTGGTTCCCGCCCACGAGGCGTGCCTGCCGGACGATCAGCGCCCGCGCGTCCGCCATCGGCAGGCTCTCCGCGGACGGCTCCCGGAAGACCTCGCGCAGGCGCAGCAGCAGCTGGGTCTCGACGTCGAGGACCTGACCGTCCACGACGACGGGCCGGCCGGCGAGCGCCCGCTTCACCGGGCGCGGAAGGCGCATCAGCGCCCCGAAGACAGCGGGCTCGGCCTTCGCGATGATGGGGTTCGCCATGCGCGCAACATACCGCCGGCCGGGGAGATGCCGTGGACCGCTACCCGCGTTGTGAGCACAGTGGGAGCATGAAGCCATGACCACCGCGCCCGAGACCTCCGCCCCCGCCGACGTCGAGGACCGGTTCCTCGACCGCGAGCTCTCCTGGCTGCACTTCAACACCCGCGTGCTCGAGCTCGCCGAGGACGACACGCTCCCCCTGCTCGAGCGGGCCCGCTTCCTGCAGATCTTCTCCTCCAACCTCGACGAGTTCTTCATGGTCCGGGTGGCCGGCCTCAAGCGGCGCATCGCCGCGGGCGTCGCGGTGCGCGCGGCCTCCGGGCTCATGCCGCGCGAGGTCCTCGAGCAGATCTGGAGCACGACCGGCGCCCTCATGCAGCGCCAGTCGGCGCTGTTCCGCGACGAGATCGTCCCGGCGCTGGCGAAGGAGGACATCGAGATCCTGCGCTGGTCCGAGCTCTCCCGCGAGGAGCAGAAGCAGATGAAGCGGGAGTTCAAGGAGCGGCTGTTCCCGGTCCTCACGCCGCTCGCCGTCGACCCCGCGCACCCCTTCCCCTACATCTCCGGGCTCTCGCTGAACCTCGCCGTGCTCGTGCGCAACCCCCAGTCGGGCAAGGAGCACTTCGCACGCGTGAAGGTCCCGCCGATCTTCCCGCGGTTCGTCGCCGTGGGAGAGCAGCGGTTCGTGCCGCTCGAGGACGTCATCGCCGAGCACCTCAAGTCCCTCTTCCCCGGCATGGACGTGCTCGCGGTCCACACGTTCCGGGTCACCCGCAACGAGGACCTCGAGGTCGAGGAGGACGACGCCGAGAACCTGCTCGCGGCGCTCGAGAAGGAGCTGCTCCGGCGCCGGTTCGGACCGCCGGTGCGGCTCGAGGTCGAGGACTCCATGGACGACCACATGCTCGAGCTGCTCGTCTCCGAGCTCGGTGTCTCCAGCGCCGAGGTGTTCCGGCTCCCGGGCCCCCTCGACCTCCGGGGGCTCGGCGTCATCGCCGACCTCAACCGGGCCGAGCTGAAGTACCCGGCGTTCGTGCCCTCGACGCACACCGACCTCGCCGAGGTGGAGACCGCCTCACCCGTCGACGTCTTCGCGGCGCTGCGCCGCCGCGACGTGCTGCTGCACCACCCCTACGACTCGTTCTCCACCTCGGTGCAGAGGTTCATCGAGCAGGCCGCCGACGACCCGAACGTGCTGGCCATCAAGCAGACGCTCTACCGCACCTCCGGCGACTCCCCGATCATCGACGCCCTCATCGACGCCGCCGATGACGGCAAGCAGGTGCTGGTCATCGTGGAGATCAAGGCCCGCTTCGACGAGCAGGCCAACATCCGCTGGGCGAGGAAGCTCGAGCAGGCCGGCTGCCACGTCGTGTACGGGCTCATCGGCCTCAAGACCCACTGCAAGCTCGCGCTCGTGGTCCGCGAGGAGCCGGAGGGGATCCGGCGCTACACCCACATCGGCACCGGGAACTACAACCCGAGGACTGCCCGCCTCTACGAGGACTACGGCCTGCTCACCGCCGACGCCGAGATCGGCGAGGACGTCGCGCACCTCTTCAACAACCTCTCCGGGTTCTCCCGGCACACCGAGTACCAGCAGCTCCTCGTCGCCCCCGACTCGGTCCGCGACGGCATCATCAGCCGGATCCGCCGCGAGGTCGCCAACCACGCCCAGGGCCTGCCCGCGCTGATCCGGATCAAGGCCAACGCGATCGTCGACGAGGCCACCATCGACGAGCTGTACCTCGCCTCGCAGGCCGGCGTCCCCGTGGACCTGCTCGCCCGAGGCATCTGCTCGCTGCGGCCCGGCGTCCCCGGCCTGTCGGAGAACATCCGGGTGCGCTCGGTGCTCGGGCGCTTCCTCGAGCACAGCCGGGTCTACTGGTTCGCCAACGGCGGCGACCCGGAGGCCTGGATCGGGTCGGCAGACCTGATGCACCGCAACCTCGACCGTCGCGTCGAGGCGCTCGTCCAGCTCCCCGGCGAGTCCCAGGTCGAGGAGGTCGGGAAGATGCTCGACCTCTCCTTCGACGACGGCACCTCCTCGTGGTGGCTCCAGCCCTCGGGCGAGTGGGAGCGGCACGCCTTCGACGACGAGGGCGAGCCGCTGCTCGACCTGCAGGACGTGCTGATCCAGTCCAAGCGGCGCCGCTCCCGCTGACCCGGCTCGTGCGCCGCGCCGGGCGATAATCCGTGAGCAAACGGCTGTTCGCGAACGTCTGGAGAAGCAATTTGCTCACGGACTATCGGGGCTGTGGATGGTCGGATGCGTAGGAGCCGGCTCCCGACCATGCTGTCCCGGTGCCCCCATCCCGCCACCGGTGGGATCCTCGGTGCGACCCAGCCAGCAACCTCGTCCGACCCGTCCGGATCGACCCTTCCGGAGCGAGGGGCCCGACGCCGGGTCAGGCTCGAGGACCCCGCTGGCGCAAGACCTCACACGGCTTCTACGTGCCCGCCGAGACACCGCCCGACGTACCCGAGCAGCGCATCCTCGAGCAGGCCGTCCGCCTGCCTGAGGGCGGTGCGGTCACGGGCTGGGCCTCGCTACGTCTGCACGGCGCGACGTTCTTCGACGGGCTCGCAGGTGACGGACGCACGCGACGGCGCGTCCCCCTGAACCCGGGACCCGATCACCAGCTCGCACAGTCCCCGGCGGCCTGCGTGTCGAGGGATCGCCTCTTCGCCCCCGAGATCACCCACATCCAGGGGATTCCGTGCGCGGTCGCTCCGCGGGCCTTGTTCGACGAGATGCGCTACGCGGCAGGTCTCAGAGCAGCCGTCGTCGCGATGGACATGGCGGCGGCCGCCGAGCTCGTATCGGTGGGCGTGATGAGGGAGTACGTCGGCGCGCATCCCGCCTGGACCGGGGTGGACCAGGTTCGGCGAGCACTCGACCTGGCCTCGGAGGACAGCCTCTCGCCACAGGAGACGCTGATGCGCCTGATCTGGGTGCTCGACGCCGGGCTGCCCGCGCCGCTGTGCAACCCACCTGTGTTCACGGTCCACGGGAGGTACGTCGGCCGCCCCGATCTCTTGGACCTCGAGGCCGGCGTCGTCGGGGAGTTCGACGGCGCCGAGCATCGAGAACGGCTCAGGCACGCCCGCGACGTCGAGCGCGAGGAAGCCTTTCGCCGCCTCGGCCTCGAGTACTTCAAGGTCACCGGCCCGGACATGAGACACCGTGGCAAGGTCGTCGAGCGGATGCACAGCACCCGGGCCCGCGCACGCTTCGCGCCACCCGGTGACCGCTCATGGACCGTGCAACCGCCTCACTGGTGGCGCCCCCGGCTCGAGGCCACCGGGTAGTTCGGGAGCACATTGCTCTTTTTGGGCCTTGCCAACGACGGTTTGCTCACGGAGTACCGACAAGGCTCAGCAGGCGGCGAAGACGAGCGGCCCCTCGGTGAGGTCGCTCATCAAGGGCTGGTCGTCGGAGGTCGGCTCGAGGTCGAGCGTGATCTCGTTCCCGTCGGCGACCGCCTCCACGACGCGGAAGCGCTCCCCGAAGGTGCCCCCTTGCCCCACGGCGTCGCCGGACGCGAGCGTCGTGCGGGGACGCAGGTCGTCGGAGGCCTGGTCGGACGTCTCGAAGTGCATGCCCACGACCATCGACCGGTCGGGCTGCAGGGCGACGACCACGCCGGCGAGGGGGCTCACCCCGCCCGCGTCCGCGATGAGCTGGTCGGCCGTCGCCTGGTCGTCGGCGCCGGCGTCGGCCATGCCCAGCGCCTCGCACGCGAAGTCGGAGGCGAGGAGCACCGCGGTGGTGGGCTCGCCGGCCGCGTCGGTCAGGGCCGGGACCCCGTCGACCTCGTCGAGCCCGGACGCGGACCCGTCCACCACGGACGCCGCCTCCGAGGCGTAGGAGGCGCTGTCCGAGAGCAGCACGACACCCTGGTCGGGGAGGACGACGACGTTCTGGAACACCGGGGTGAGCGTGGTGTCGATGTTGGCGACCAGGTCGATCGAGCCGGCCCAGACGCCTCCCGAGCCCGCGCCGTCCTCGGGGGGCGTGTAGCCGAGGGAGCGCAGGTTCCGCTCCATGCCCTCGAGGTCGACCGAGTCGTCGAACTTCAGGACGTCGACAGCGCCCTCACGCGACTGGCCGTACATCTCCCAGTCCGCGTCGACGGGCGAGACCCCGAAGCGGCGGCCCATCGCGTACGTCCCGTCGGCGACGGCCGAGGTCGAGGTCAGGTCCAGGTCGTAGGCCCGCGAGAGGAACTTCTCCACCGTCAGCGGGCTCGCCGACGAGTCGAGCGAGTCTCCCCCGGCCTCGTCACGCACCTGCTGCCAGTCGGTCCAGGTCGCCCGCAACGTCGACTCCGGGAGCCACGAGACCGCCTGCTCGTACGACGTACGGTGCAGCGCGCGCCAGCCCCACCAGGCGCCGGAGACTGCGACGACCCCCAGCACGGCGGCGATGACCAGGACGACGACACGTCTACGCACTGGGCTTTGCCTCTCTTCACCGGATGTGGTGTGAGACTAGCGGCATGGCGCAATCCTCCCGTCGCCCCTCGGACGTGATCGCCGCCGGCGCTGTCGTCACGCGCAAGGGTGGGGACGTCCTGCTGGTGCACCGTCCGAAGTACGACGACTGGTCGTTCCCCAAGGGCAAGCTCGACCCGGGTGAGCACGTCACCACGGCAGCCGTGCGCGAGGTCGCCGAGGAGACCGGCCTCGACATCCGGCTCGGCCCTCCGCTGTCGACGCAGCGGTACTGGGTGGACAACGGGCAGCGCCGCATGAAGCGCGTGCACTACTGGGTGGGCCGCGTCGTGGGTGACGACGACGTCTCGTCGTACCGCGTCAACGACGAGATCGACGAGGTCGTCTGGGTGCCCCGGGACAAGGTGCGCGGCCGCCTCGACTACGAGTACGACCTGGCGACCCTCGAGCAGTACGAGGGACTGCGCAAGAAGAGCTTCCCGCTGGTCATCCTGCGCCACGGACGCGCGAAGTCGCGCAAGGCGTGGAAGGACAAGGACGACCGCGAGCGTCCGCTGACGAAGGCGGGCGAGTTCCAGGCCGAGCAGGTGGTCCCGGTCCTCGGGGCGTACGGCGTGACCCGGATCCTGACCTCGAGCAGCCGGAGGTGCTGGCGCACCGTGGCGCCGTACGCCGACGTGGCCGGGCTCGACATGGAGGACTCCGACGACCTGGCCGAGGAGGACGCGACACCGGAGACCGTGGCGGAGCAGGTCGAGGGGCTGCTCGCGCTCAAGGAGGCGAGCGTGCTGTGCACCCACCGGCCGGTGCTGCCGTGGGTGTTCGAGGCACTCGGGCTGGAGCAGCAGGCGCTGGCGCCGGGCTCGGTGTTCGTGGTGCACCACCGTCGGGGGAAGATCCTGGCCACGGAGCACCACGACGTGAGCTTCCGGTAGCGGCCCGAGGGCGCGCCTCTACCCGGGACGGGGTTGCCGGACACCCCCGCGCGCCGCAGTTCACGTGACGGTCGTCATACGGACCGCGACATGTGGCCGCACCGCCCGACACCGTTCACCTGTCGTTCACCTGCGCCGACAGATCGCTTCACCTGGGCTCCCTACGTTCGGGATCGACAACGAGTTCTGTCTGACGTCCCGAACACAGGAGAACGTAGTGAAGCGCAACACCTTCCGCCGAGTGACAGCCCCGGGTATCGCGGCGCTCGCTCTCGGCCTCGGCCTGTCCGCCTGCGGCGCTGCCAACGAGGAGCCGAGCAGCGACGCCACCAACGCCGGCGGCGAGACCCTCTCCGGCACCCTCAACGGCGCGGGCTCCTCCGCGCAGGAGGCCGCCCAGGCCGCATGGCAGGCGGGCTTCCAGAAGATGAACCCCGACGTCACGGTGAACTACGACCCGGTCGGCTCGGGCGGCGGCCGCGAGCAGTTCATCGCCGGCGGCACCGACTTCGCCGGCTCGGACGCCTACCTGAGCGAGGACGAGAACGAGCTCGCCGACGCCAAGAAGCGCTGCGGCAACTCCGACCCGATCGAGATCCCGGACTACGTCTCGCCGATCGCGATCATCTACAACCTCGACGGCGTGGACGACCTCCAGCTCTCGCCCGAGACCCTGGCCCAGATCTTCGCCGGCAAGATCACCAAGTGGAACGACCCGGCGATCGCGAAGGACAACCCGGACGCCGACCTGCCGAACGCGAACGTCGTGCCGGTCCACCGCGCCGACGACTCGGGCACCACCGAGAACTTCACCGACTACCTGCACCAGGCCGCTCCGAAGGACTGGACGGCCGAGGCGGACGGCGTGTGGCCGACCAAGGGCGGCGAGTCCGCTCAGGGCACCTCCGGCGTGGTGGCCGCGGTCAAGAACGGCTCCGGCACGATCGGCTACGCCGACGAGAGCCAGGCCGGCGACCTCGGTGTCGCCAAGGTCAAGGTCGGCGACGAGTACGTCGGCCCCACCGCCGAGGCGGCGGCGAAGGTGCTCGAGGTCTCCCCGAAGGCCGAGGGTCGCGCGGACTCCGACCTGGCGTTCGACCTCGACCGCGCGACGGCCGAGTCCGGCGCCTACCCGGTCGTGCTCACGTCGTACCTCATCGCGTGCCAGACCTACGACGACCAGAAGACCGCAGACCTGGTCAAGGGCTACCTGAGCTACATCGTCAGCGACGAGGGCCAGCAGGCAGCGGCTGACACCGCGGGCTCCGCGCCCCTGCCGGCTTCGCTCCAGGAGCAGGCCTCCTCTATCGTCGATGGCATCTCGGCCAAGAGCTGACGCTCGCATCACTGCCCGGGGTCCGCGCCGTCAGACGGCGCGGACCCTGCGGCACGTTCGGGCCCGGTTCGCACGGAGCCGGGACAATCAAGGAACTGGGAGTAGGGGCCACGTGACATCACCGGTCGCCACCAACACGATCACCCGCGCCACCAGGCGCAAGGGTGACCTGATCTTCTCCGGGCTGGCCCGGGCCGCGGGGCTGGTCATCCTCGCCGCGCTCGCCGGCGTCGCGGTCTTCCTGACAGTCGAGGGACTCCCTGGGCTCTCCGCTCCGGCCGGCAAGATGGCCGGTGCCAACAGCTTCCTGGCCTACGTCTGGCCGCTGGTGTTCGGCACCGTTTACGCCTCGATAATCGCCCTGGTCATCGCCACCCCGCTCGCCATCGGCGTCGCCCTGGTGATCTCCCACTACGCCCCTCGCCCGATCGCCAAGACCCTCGGCTACGTCATCGACCTGCTCGCGGCCATCCCCAGCGTGGTCTACGGCCTGTGGGGCATCGGGTTCCTCGGCGCCCAGCTCGTCCCGCCGTACAAGTGGCTGGACCAGCACGCGGCGTGGCTGCCGTTCTTCGCCGGGCCGGCCTCCTCCACGGGTCGCACCATCCTGACGGCCGGGCTCGTGCTGGCGATCATGGTCCTTCCGATCATCACCGCGATCACGCGCGAGATCTTCGCCCAGACGCCGCGGCTGCACCAGGAGGCGGCCCTCGCCCTGGGAGCCACCCGCTGGGAGATGATCCGGATGTCGGTGCTCCCCTACGGTCGCTCCGGCATCGTCTCGGCCATCATGCTCGGACTCGGTCGAGCCCTGGGCGAGACCATGGCCGTGGCCATGGTGCTCAGCGCAAGCGGCGTGGTGACGCTGAACATGATCTCGAGCACGAACCCGTCGACCATCGCCGCCAACATCGCCCTGAACTTCCCTGAGGCCACCGGCCTCGGCGTCAACGTCCTCATCGCGAGCGGCCTGGTGCTGTTCATCATCACGTTCGCCGTCAACTTCGTCGCACGGGCCATCGTGGCCAGGGCCGAGCAGAAGAGCGGAGGGTCCTGATGACCAACCTCCAGCCCAACCCCCGTTCCACCGGGACCGGCACGCAGGAGCCCCCTGCCCGCCAGCCCGTGCCCCTCACCGGTCCGCGTCTCCCTGCGTGGGCGCCGGCGCTGGTCGCCGTCGTCGCCGCCGCTGCCTCGGGACTGACCGTGATGACGCTCGGGGCCGGCCCGGTCGCCTGGGCGGTCATCGCGCTCGTCGTCTACGCGGGCGCCCTGACGATGTGGTCGGCCGTCGTCGAGAACGGCCGCACCGCCAAGGACCGACTGATCACCACCATGGTGTGGACCGCGTTCGCCGTCGCCCTGATCCCGCTGGTCTCGCTGGTGTGGACGGTGGTCAAGTACGGCGCGCCCCAGCTCAGTGCCGAGTTCCTGACCTACTCGATGCGCAACGTCGTCGGTGAGGGCGGTGGCATCTACCACGCCATCATGGGGTCGCTGCTGATCACGGCCGCCGCCACAGTCATCTCGGTCCCCATCGGGTTGATGGCGGCGATCTACCTCGTCGAGTACGGCAAGGGCAACTGGGCCTCGCGCAGCATCACCTTCCTGGTCGACGTGATGACCGGCATCCCCTCGATCGTCGCCGGCCTGTTCGCCTACGCGCTGTTCGTGCTGGTCGTCGGACCCGGCGTCCGCTTCGGCATCGGTGGCGCGGTGGCGCTGTCGCTGCTGATGATCCCGATCGTCGTCCGCTCCGCCGAGGAGATGCTGCGGCTGGTCGAGGACGAGCTGCGCGAGGCGGCGTACGCCCTCGGGGTGCCGAAGTGGCGAACGATCCTCCGCGTCGTGCTGCCGACCTCGCTGGCCGGGATCGTCACCGGCGTGATGCTGGCCGTCGCCCGCGTCTTCGGCGAGACGGCTCCGCTGCTGATCATCGCCGGCTCCACCGACTCGGTGAACTTCAACCTGTTCGCCGAGCGGATGATGACGCTGCCCGTCTTCATCTACTACTCGTACACCCAGCCGGGCGTTCCGCCCGAATTCGGAGAGATGCGCGCTTGGGGAGCCGCACTGGTCCTCATCCTGATCGTAATGGCCCTCAACCTGATCGCGCGTCTCGTGGGACGCTATTACTCACCCAAGACCGGTCGCTGACCGCACGAAGGAACGAACTGCCATGGCCAAGAGCATCGACGTCTCTGACCTGAACATCTACTACGGCGACTTCCTCGCGGTCGAGGGAGTCTCGATGACCATCCCTGCCCGGTCCGTGACCGCCTTCATCGGCCCCTCCGGATGCGGGAAGTCGACCATGCTGCGGTCGCTGAACCGGATGCACGAGGTGATCCCCGGCGCCCGCGTCGACGGCAAGGTGATGATCGACGGTCAGTCGCTGTACGACCCCAACGTCGACCCCGTCGAGGTACGCCGTCAGATCGGCATGGTCTTCCAGCGGCCGAACCCGTTCCCGACGATGTCGATCTACGACAACGTGATCGCCGGGACCAAGCTCAACGCGCGGAAGCTGTCCAAGTCGGCAGCGGACGACGTCGTCGAGAAGTCGCTGCGCGGCGCGAACCTGTGGGCCGAGGTGAAGGACCGGCTGAGCAAGCCGGGTGTGGGGCTCTCCGGCGGTCAGCAGCAGCGCCTGTGCATCGCCCGTGCGATCGCGGTGGAGCCGCAGGTGCTGCTCATGGACGAGCCGTGCTCCGCGCTCGACCCGATCTCCACGAGCGCGATCGAGGACCTCATCCACGAGCTCAAGTCGCAGTACACGATCGTCATCGTCACCCACAACATGCAGCAGGCCGCCCGCGTCTCGGAGGACACCGCGTTCTTCAACCTCGCCGGCGCGGGTCTCCCGGGTCGCCTGGTGGAGATGAACTCCACCCGCAAGATCTTCTCGAACCCCGACGAGGAGTCGACCGAGGCCTACATCTCCGGCCGCTTCGGCTGACGCCGAGCCGCCGGGGAGCCCCCGCCGAGTCGGCAGAAGTGCAGCGCAAATCGCTGCCGAGTCGGCACAAGTGCAGCGCATAAGCACCCCGAGTCGGCAGTAGTGCCGCGCACAGGCACCCCGACTCGGCAGTAGTGCCGGGTCCCCCCCGGGTACGCCGGGCGCCGCGACCCAGTATTCGCGCCTGTTCGAGCCCCACAACGCTGCATTTCTGCCGACTCGGCCCCAAACCGGACGACACTTCTGCCGACTCGGCCCCAACCCGGGCGGCACTTCTGCCGACTCGGCGGAGCGGGCTAGGGCAGCACTTCGAGCAGGAAGTGGGCGAGCCAGTAGAACCCGGCGGCGGCCAGGGCGGCGGCCGGGATCGTCAGCACCCACGCGGTCACGATCGACCGCGCGATGCCCCAGCGCACCGCCGAGAGCCGCTTGGTCGCCCCCACACCCATCACCGACGAGGTGATGGTGTGCGTGGTGGAGATCGGGGCGCCGAAGCCCATCGCCATCACGTAGAGCACCGACGCGGCGGTGGTCTCGGCGGCGAAGCCGCGGGGCGGGTCGAGGTGGATGATCCGGCGACCGAGGGTGCGCATGACGCGCCAACCGCCCGAGTAGGTGCCCAGCGAGATCGCCGTGGCCGCCGCGACGATGACCCAGACCGGGATCGGGTCGGACTCTTCGAGGCTGCCGTAGGTCACCAGGGCGAGGAAGATGACGCCCATGGTCTTCTGGGCGTCCTGGAGGCCGTGCCCCAGGGCCATCGCCGCCGCGGAGGCGGTCTGGGCGAAGCGGAAGCCGCGGTTGACCGGGCCGGCGCTCCGACGCTTGAACGCCCACATGATGCCGATCATCAGCAGGAAGGCGAGCCCGAAGCCGACGACGGGCGAGACGACCATCGGGATGACGACCTTGTCCAGGATGCCCGCCCACTGCACCCCGGAGACGCCGACGGCGGCGAGCGCTGAGCCGACGAGCCCGCCGATCAGGGCGTGCGACGAGGACGAGGGCAGCCCGAAGTACCAGGTGATGAGGTTCCAGGTGATCGCGCCGAGGAGCCCGCACATCACGATGATCAGGCCGTGGGCGTTCTGCTCCGGGGTGGTGATGACGCCCTTGCCGACGGTCTGCGCGACCTTGGTGCCGAGGAAGGCACCGACGAAGTTCATGACGGCGGCCATCACGAGGGCCACCCGCGGGGTCAGCGCGCGCGTCGAGACGGAGGTGGCGATGGCGTTGGCCGCGTCGTGGAAGCCGTTGGTGTAGTCGAACACCAGCGCGACGACGACCACCGCGATGACGATGGCGAGCTCCACGCGTCAGGACTCCTTGACGGCGATCTGCTCGACGGTGTTGGCGACCTTCTCGCAGGCGTCGACGGCGGCCTCGAGGGAGTCCACGATGTCCTTGAGCTTGAGGACCTCGAGCGCTTCGTAGTCCCCGCTGAAGAGGCGGGCGAGGATGCGCCGGTAGGACTTGTCCCCGAGGTTCTCCAGGCGGTTGATCTCGATCCAGTACTCGTCGAGGTTCTTCATCGTCTCCAGCCGCGGCATGGCCTCGGCGGTGAGGTCGGCGGCCCGCTGGAGGACCTCCACGAGCTCAGCGAGCTCACCCGGGAGCGTGTCGACCGCGTAGAGGAGGACGAGGTCGACGGCCTCGTCCATGTGGTCCATCACGTCGTCGAGCGCGGACGCGAGCGCGTAGATGTCCTCGCGGTCGAACGGCGTGACGAAGGTGGAGTTCGCGCGACGGATGATGTCGTGCGTCGTCTCGTCGGCGTCGTGCTCGGCGTCGCGCATCTTCTTCGCGATGAGCTCGCGGTCGTTGTCGTCTCCGAGCATCTCGGCCAGCAGTGCGGCGCCGGTCACCAGGTGGCGCGCTGCCTGGGCGAAGAGGTCGTAGAAGGTTGCGTCGACAGGTCGGAAACGCAGACCCACGGTGAACTCCTGACAAAGCGGGAATGAGCCACGCACATGCTAGGCGGTGACTACCCGATCGGCGTAACCGTGCGTCCTTGCGGTGCGGGGAGGCTCACTCGGGGCGACGGTGCTGCTTGGGAATCACATGGCTGCCACCGTCGCGTACGCCGAGGAGGTCGTCGACCTGCTCCTGACTCAGCTCCGCCTCGGACTCGCTGGCGGCGATGATCAGGTTGGTGGTCAGCTCGACCTCGGCGAGGAGCTCGGAGTCTTCGAGGGGGACGTTCAACTTGTCGTCCACGACACCGCTCCTCTCCCGCGCGACCATGGCACTACCCATGCTGTTCCGTCCCGTCAGCCGTCCAGAGTCCGTCCCGACGGCCATTCTCGCGGAACCTGCTTGGTTCTACCCATAGTCATTCCGGACAAAACGAGGAGGCCCCGACGGAATCCGTCGGGGCCTCCTGTTGCGTCTAGTGACTAGACGTTCCTCTGCGTCAGAGAGGGCGAACGTTCTCCGCCTGGGGACCCTTGGGGCCCTGGGTGACGTCGAACTCGACCTTCTGGTTCTCGTCCAGGGACTTGTAGCCCTGCGACTGGATCGCCGAGTAGTGCACGAAGACGTCGTCGCCGCCGTCCTCCTGCGCGATGAAGCCGAAACCCTTCTCGGCGTTGAACCACTTAACGGTGCCCTGAGCCATGCTCAAATACTCCTCATACGGGGCGTGAGACCGCCACTTCGACGGCCCCGCATCAGATGCGGGTGAAACGCCGTGCCCCCTCGAAAAGCATTGAGCTACTGAGAAGAAACGCCGTCGGATCACAAACTCCGCGGGCGTCTACCTGCTGGAACTTGCACCTGATGCACCGACGACACTACCAACTAACTCGCCGGATCCGATACCGGATCGCCCCCACGTGTCTGGTGTCTCCCTCAGCAGGCTTCCCTGACGGCGCGCCCAGGGGCGTCCGGGAGGGTCCTCAGGGGCGTCCGGGAAGGTCCTCAGCGGCGTCTCGGCGGGTCCCCAGGGCGTCCCCGGCGTACCGGGACCTTCGACCCGAATCCGTGGCGATGGTCCCCGCGGAGTCGGCGACGGCGACACTCCGCCTCTAGGCTCAGCCGCATGGGGAGCAGCGTCTACATCGCCTCGGTCGAGGGGTTCACCGGCAAGTCCACGGTCGCCCTGGGAGTGCTCGAGCAGCTGTCCCGGCGTGTCGAGCGGGTCGGGGTCTTCCGTCCGATCGTCCGGGCCGACGCCGAGCGGCACGGCGGCCGTGACTACGTGCTCGACCTGCTCACCTCGCACGAGGCCGTGGCTCTGTCGTACGACGAGTGCACCGGCGTGACGTACGAGGAGGTCCACGAGGACCCCGCCGATGCGCTGGACCGGATCGTCGAGCGCTACCACCTGGTGGCCGAGAAGTGCGACGCCGTGGTGGTCGTGGGCAGCGACTACACCGACGTCGGCACGCCCACCGAGTTCTCCTACAACGCCCGGATCGCCGCGAACCTCGGCGCGCCGGTGCTGCTGGTGCTCAACGGATTCGGCCGGACCGCCGAGGACCTGCGCACGGTGACCGAGATGGCCGCCGCCGAGCTGCGCGCGAACCACGGCGCCCTGTTCGCGGTCGTCGCCAACCGGGTCGGGTCGGACGAGGTCGCCAAGGACGTCGAGGCGCTCGCGACGGCCGAGGTCCCGGCGTACGCGATCCCGGAGGAGCCGCTGCTGAGCGCGCCGTCCGTCGCGGACCTGATTGCCGCGGTGGACGGGAGCCTGGTCAGCGGCGACGAGTCGCTGCTCAACCGCGAGGTGACCGGGGTCGTGGTGGCGGCGATGACGATGCCGAACGTGCTCGACCGGCTCTTCGAGGGCGCGGTCGTGGTGACGCCCGGCGACCGGCCCGAGGTGGTGCTCGGGGTCCTCATGGCGCACGCCTCCCCTACGTTCCCGCAGATCTCGGGGATCGTCCTCAACGGCGGGTTCCCGCTGCCCGAGCAGGTGTCGCGGCTCATCGAGGGTCTCGGCGTCACCATGCCGATCATCGCCACCGGCCTGGGCACGTACGAGACCTCGACGGCGCTGACCCAGGTCCGCGGAAGGCTGACGAAGGACGCCTCACGGAAGGTGGCCACCGCGCTGGCGCTGTTCAGCCGGCACGTGGACGGCGCCGCGCTCCTGGACCGGCTGGAGGTCGCGCGGAGCGAGGCGGTCACGCCCCTGATGTTCGAGCACCAGCTCATCGACGAGGCCGTCGCCGACCGGCGCCACATCGTGCTTCCGGAGGGCGAGGAGGAGCGGATCCTCCGGGCCGCGGACATCCTGCTGCGCCGGGGCGTGGCCGACCTGACGCTGCTGGGCGACCCGATCCAGATCAGCGCCCGTGCCGCGTCGCTGGGCGTGGACGTGTCGAAGGCGCGGCTGCTCAACCCGGTCGACGCGGAGACGCGGGACCGGTTCGCCGAGGAGTACTACCGGCGGCGCAAGCACAAGGGCATCGACCTGGACGAGGCCCGCACCGTGGTCACCGACGTCTCGTACTTCGGCACCATGATGGTGCTGCTCGGGCTGGCGGACGGCATGGTCTCGGGCTCGACCCACACCACCGCCCACACGATCCGTCCCGCGCTGGAGCTGGTGAAGACCGTCCCGGGCGTGTCCGTGGTGTCGTCGGTGTTCTTCATGTGCCTGGAGAACCAGGTGCTCGTGTACGGCGACTGCGCGGTCAACCCCGACCCGACCGCTGAGCAGCTCGCCGACATCGCGATCTCCTCGGCGGCGACCGCCCGTTCCTTCGGGGTCGACCCGCGGGTGGCGATGCTGTCCTACTCCACCGGCTCCTCCGGCAGCGGGAGCGACGTGGAGAAGGTCGCCCGGGCGACCACGCTGGTGCACGAACGGGCGCCGGAGCTCCTCGTGGAGGGCCCGATCCAGTACGACGCGGCGATCGACGTCGCCGTGGCCCGGACGAAGCTCCCCGACTCCGAGGTCGCGGGCCGGGCGACGGTCTTCGTCTTCCCCGACCTGAACACCGGCAACAACACGTACAAGGCGGTGCAGCGCTCGGCCGGAGCGGTGGCGGTCGGCCCGGTCCTCCAGGGCCTGCGCAAGCCGGTCAACGACCTGTCGCGGGGCGCGACCGTCCGCGACATCGTGAACACCGTCGCCATCACCGCGATCCAGGCCCAGCACCTTCCGGTCGAGGACGAGGTGGCGCGGTGAACGGCGTCGTCCTCGTCGTCAACGCCGGGTCGTCGTCGCTGAAGTACAGCCTGGTCGACGGGGACACCGGTGAGGCGCTCGCGGGCGGCCTGGTCGAGCGGATCGGCGAGACGAGCGGCGTCCTGACCCATCGCGGCCCCTCCGGCGAGCAGCGGCTGGAGCAGAAGGTGGCCTCCCACGAGGACGCGCTGGCGGCCGTGCTCGACCTGTTCGCCGAGCACGGACCGAGCCTCGACGAGGTGGAGCTCGCGGCGGTCGGTCACCGTGTCGTGCACGGCGGCGACCTGTTCGCCGAGCCCGCGCGCATCGACGACGAGCTGGTCGAGGCGGTGCGCGACCTGGTGCCGCTCGCGCCCCTGCACAACCCCGCGAACCTCGAGGGCATCGAGGTCGCGCGCCGGCTGTTCCCGGACCTGCCGCAGGTGGCGGTCTTCGACACCGCCTTCCACCAGACCCTGCCCGAGCACGCCTACACGTACGCCGTGCCCCTGGCGTGGCGCGACGAGCACCGGGTGCGCCGGTACGGCTTCCACGGCACCTCCCACGCGTTCGTCTCCCGCGAGGCCGCGCGGCTCCTGGGGCGCTCGCCGGAGGAGGTGAACGTGATCGTGCTCCACCTCGGCAACGGGGCCTCGGCGGCCGCGGTCGCGGGCGGGCGGTCGGTGGACACCTCGATGGGCCTGACCCCGCTCGAGGGCCTGGTGATGGGGACCCGCTCCGGCGACCTCGACCCGGCGCTGCACGCGCACCTGCACCGCACCCTGGGCTGGAGCCTCGAGGAGATCGACCGGGCCCTCAACCGCGAGTCGGGGCTGAAGGGCCTCGCGGGCGAGAACGACTTCCGCGAGCTGCGCCGGATGATCGACGCGGGCGACGAGGGGGCGCGGCTCGCGTTCGACGTGTACTGCTACCGGATCCGCAAGTACGTCGGGGCGTACACCGCCGTGCTGGGCCGGGTCGACGCGATCGCCTTCACCGGCGGGGTCGGCCAGCACGCCCCGCGCGTGAGGGAGGCCTCCCTGTCCGGGCTCGAGACGTGGGGCGTCGAGGTCGACGCCGAGCGCAACGCCGCCGCCACAGGCCGCGAACCCGTCGTGGTGTCGTCGGAGGCGAGCCGGGTGGCCGTCCTCGTCGTACCCACGAACGAGGAGTGGGAGATCGCCCGGCAGGCGCTCTCCGTCGTACGCGCCTGACCTTGCGCACGAGTCCCACCAAAACGCCACGTCACAGGCGTCACTTTGCTTACGCTGTCAAGGGCGACACGCGCCCTTTGTCCACTTCCGCCTACCCCCCGAGGCGCTTCTCATGGCAACCCGACAGCGGCTCGCGGCCGTCCTCACCGGCGCCGCACTCCTCCTCACCGGCCTCCCGGCCACGGCGTCCGCCAGTGCCGTCGACCCCTACGCGTCGTACGACCCGCAGTCCACGTGTGCGAGCCAGGTGCTCCCCGGGACGGACTACCTGCTCAGGACGCTGGTCCGCCAGCACCCCGGCACCAGCTACACGTCGACGCTGCGGTCGTGCGCCGGGTCCAGCGTCTCCGAGCACAAGGACGGACGTGCCCTCGACTGGGGCGTCGACGCGGCCGACCCGGACCAGCGGGCCATCGCCGAGGACTGGCTGAAGAAGATCTTCGCCAGCGACCGCAGGGGCAACCCCAACGCCCTCGCGCGGCGGATGGGGATCATGTACGTGATCTGGAACGACCACATCTACAGCGCCTACCGCGGGTTCGACAAGCGCCTCTACACCTCCTGCGACCCGGTCAGCGCCTGCTCCAAGACCTCGCGCCACCGCGACCACGTGCACGTGTCCCTCTCCCGCGCGGGCGCGGCCGCGCAGACCACGTTCTACCGGGCCCGCAACGTGCCCTCGGTCCCCGTGCTCTACCCGGGGACGAGGAAGCTCGACCCGGTCAGCACCGCCGAGGTCACCTACGACGTCCCGGCCGACGGCGGGACCGTCACGACCGACTTCAAGCTCGCGCGGGGCGTGACCTACCGCATCGTGGCCGACGGGCTCGTCCGCACCGGGCCCGGGTCGCGGGTCGCCGACGCGGCCTGCCGGTGGAGGCGGGGCGCCTGGCGGGCCTCGGACGTGCTGAGCGTCAACGGCACCAACCCGTGGGCCTCCTCGTGCAGCGAGGGGCACACCTACGAGGCGTCGTACACCCCGAGCAGCACGAGCTTCCTCGACCTCCAGGTCGCCGGCACCCGGGCGAGGACGTCCGAGGGCACGCTGACGTTCTCGATCCTCCGCGAGGACATCCCCGCCCGCACCGTCGTCACGCCCCGCGCCGTCGGGTCGTCGGAGCCCCACGCGGCACGGCGTCCCGGCCGCCGGGCGCGGGCGCTCGTCAAGGAGCGGGTGACGGTGCGCGCGGCGAGAGCCCGTGGAGCGCTCACGAACCGAGCCCTCCGGCGCGGCAGCCGCTACCGCGTCGTCGTCACCGGGACAGCGACCAGCGGCACCACGACGTTCGACGGGAGCTGCGTGCGGTACGCCGGACGGCTGCGGCCCCAGCACACCCTCGACCTGACCACGCCCGTCGCCGACCACCTGTCCGTGTTCGTCCAGGGCGTCCGGGTCAAGCTGCGCGTCCCGCGGTCGACCCGCAAGTGCGACGGCAAGGCGCACCGGTACGTCGGGTTCTACCGGCCCGTCGTGAACGGCCGGGCCCGCGTGAAGGTCTGGGACCCCTACACCTACTCGGACAACAGCGGCAGCCTCTCCGTCCTGATCCGTCGCCGCTGACCAAGGGCGGCGCCGGCCCCCTCCTCCAGGTCGGGGCCGGCACCGGTCACCACGGCTAGGGTGCGAGGCGTGGGTCCCCATCGCATGCCGGCAGCCGAGGTCGAGATCTCCGAGGACCTGGTCCGCAGGCTCGTCGCCGAGCAGTTCCCGGACCTCGCGGCGCTGCCCCTCGCGATGATGGCGAACGGCTGGGACAACGTCCTGTTCCGGCTCGGCGACGCGCTCGTCGTACGGCTGCCCCGGCGTGCGCCGGCGGCGGAGCTCGTCGAGCACGAGCAGCGCTGGCTCCCCTCGCTGCAGCCCCGCCTTCCCCTGCCGGTCCCCGCGCCGGTGCGGCTGGGGCGACCTGACCACGGCTACCCGTGGGCGTGGAGCGTCGTCCCGTTCCTCGCCGGCCGCGACGCCTTCCGGAGCCCGCCGGCCGACCTGCACGACACCGCGGCACGGCTCGGCGAGTTCCTGGGGGCGCTCCACGTCCCTGCTCCCCCGGAGGCGCCGGCCAACCCTCTCCGCGGGATCCCGCTCGCGGACCGAGCCGCCTCGATGGCGCGGAACCTCCAGGCGCTGGACGGCCTCGTCGACCAGGACGGCGTGCGGCGGGCGTGGGCGGCCGCGCTCGACGTACCGCGGTGGCAGGGCCCACCGATCTGGCTGCACGGCGACCTGCACCCGGAGAACCTCCTGGTCCACGACGGTCGCCTCAGCGCCGTCATCGACTTCGGCGACATCACCGCCGGCGACCCCGCGACGGACCTCTCCGCAGCCTGGATGCTGCTCCCCGTCGAGCACCACGACACCCTCCGGCGCGCCTACACGGATGCCGGCGGCGCGGGATCGGACGACGACACCTGGGCCCGGGCGAGGGGGTGGGCACTGGCGTTGTCGGTGGCGTTCCTCGCCCACTCCGCCGACAGCCCGCTGACCGCCGAGATCGGCTGGTCCACGCTCCGCGCCGTCCTCGCCTGACCCGCCCCGCACCGGAACCCTGCCGAGTCGGCAGAAGTGCCGCGCCGGAACTCGCCGAGTCGGCAGAACTGCAGCCCCCCAACCCACCGAGTCGGCAGAACTGCAGCCCCCCAACCCCGCCGAGTCGGCAGAACTGCCGCACCCCAACCCGCCGAGTCGGCAGAACTGCACGGCATGTCCTGCGGGAAGTGACGGTTTCACTAGGTGCCCGGTGAAAACTCCCCCCTCGGCCGAGGATGGCGCGTTCGAGCCGGACGAGGCTGCGCATGACGCCGGGCATGCCTGCGCGGCCACCGGGTAGGAGTGAGGTGTTGCACAAGCCACCCTGGGGAGGGAACCCACCGTGCACATAGAGAAGGAAGACATCGCAGACCTGCTCCGCGCACGCGGAGAGCACGACAAGGCCGCCAGTGTCGAGTGCGCCCTGCCGCGGCACGTCGACATCGAGGAGGACGCGGGCCTGCTGCACCAGTTCGACGTGAACGTCAGCGAGGTCACCCAGGCGGCGGCCGGCGCCGCCGAGGAGCGGGACCAGCCGACCGGAGCGGGCTCGGCCTGACTCGCGTCAGCGGGAGGCGGGCATCGCCTCCCAGGCGAACGCGTCCGCCCAGCCGACCGACTCAGCGAGGAGCCGGTGCTCTTCGGCGCTGGGGACGCGGGCGAAGAACTCGAGCGGCCTGGCGGGAGGATAGGCGGGCTAGACCGCGCGAAAGCACACAAAGCGGATTCCACGCTCCGAACCGCTCGAGCGGGCCGCAACTGCGACGGTCTCGTGGACAGGGGGAGGAAATCCTCCACCTCGCTGTGGCAGTGTGCTTGAGGTCACCCGAACGGGGGTAGGACGTCTCCGAACTCCTCGGAAGGTGGAATCACTCATGACGCGGATCGGCCTGGTCCTCGGGGCCGGTGGCCTGGTGGGGCAGGCCTACCACGCCGGCGTCCTCGCGGCCCTCGAGCACGACTACGGGTGGGATCCCCGGTCGGCCGACGTCGTCATCGGCACCTCGGCGGGCTCGATCACCGGAAGCCTCCTGCGCAGCGGGGTGCCGGCGAGCGAGCTGGCCGCCTGGACGGTCCGGGCCCCGCTGACGGACGAGGGACGCCTCCTGGAGGAGATGTTCGGCCACGAGCACCCCGACCTCGAGCCGTTCCGTCCCCTCGACCTGATCCGGCGGCCGCCGAGCCTGCCGCACCCCCGGATGGTGCTGAACGCGATCGCGCATCCCGGAGAGTTCCGCCCCGTCACGGCTGCGCTCTCCCTCCTGGCCCGCGGCAAGCACGACATCGTCGAGCAGCTGGCCGCCCTCGGCCGCACGGAGTCGTGGCCCTCCGGGGAGCTGTGGATCAACACGGTGCGGCGCAGCGACGGCCGCCAGGTCGTGTTCGGGCGCGACGACGCCCCCGATGCTCCGCTGCACCTCGCCGTCGCGGCCTCCTGTGCCGTTCCCGGCTACTTCGCTCCCGTCCGCATCGGCAGGCACGAGTACGTCGACGGCGGGGCTCACTCACCCACCAGTGCGGACCTGCTCCGGGACCGGGAGCTGGACCTGGTCATCGTGGTCTCCCCCATGTCCGGCCCCTCGGCACTCCCCTCCGGCTTCTACGACGCGACGCGCTGGCACTCTGCCCGGCTGGCCGCCCGGGAGGTGCGGGCGCTGCGCCACAGCCACACGCCCGTCGTCGTCTTCCGTCCGGGCCACGCCGAGCAGGAGGCGATGGGCAACGACTTCCTGTCCGCCGAGCGGGTGCACCACATCGTGCAGGAGTCGTTCCTCGGCGCGGGCGCGTACGCCGCGCGCTCCCCCCTGCGCGGCCTGCTCCGCTCCGCCCTGGCGAGCTGAACCCTCGCCGTTCGGATCAGCGGTACCGCTCCATCCGGTCCATCTCGTCCTGGATCTCCTCCTCGTCGAAGTCATCGGCGACGTAGACGTCCCAGGCGTTCATGACCACGCCGATGCCCCACCCGACGATGGGGAAGACCGGCCAGAAGAACCCACCAGGACTGGTCATCGCCCAGATCACGACCAGGAAGGTGTTGACCAGGAAGTACACGAGCAGGTGGGCGCGGAAGTCCCGGCGCTTCTTGAGCCGATTGATCGCGCGCTCCCGCAGCTCGGTGTCTCGAGGCGTCTCGGTGTACGTCATCTCGAATACCTCCTCCCTCATCTCGACGCTACGCGTCGCAGGCAGGAGCATCAGTGCCGTTGGACCCGCGTCACGGTCCCCGAGGTCCCGCGGTCAGTTGGCGGGGACGACGAGCATGGGAGCAGGGGCGACGGTGACGCGCACCCGGTCGCCGGGGGCCATCCCGCTGGCGTCGGCGCTGGCGAGCTGGGCCACGACCGTCCCGCCGCCGTCGACGTCGCAGGTCACCCGGGAGACCGGGCCGAGGAAGGACCGGTTCACCACCGTGGCGTTGGCGTCGCCCTCCGCACGGACGACCATGCTCTCGGGGCGCACCAGGGCGACACCCTTGCCGCCCGGGACGGACCCGTCGAGCGTCGGGACCCGGGCCCCGAGCACCGTGGCGTGGGCGCCGTCGACGTCCGCCTCGAGCCGGTTGGTCAGCCCGACGAACTCGGCGACGAACCGGGTGCGTGGCCGGTTGTAGAGCTCCTCCGGCGAGGCGATCTGCTCGAGGACGCCCTGCGACATGACCCCGACCCGGTCGGCGATCGCGAGGGCCTCCTCCTGGTCGTGGGTCACGAACACGGTCGTGCTGCCGACCTCGAGCTGGATCCGGCGGATCTCGTCGCGGAGCTGCGTGCGGACCTTCGCGTCGAGTGCGGAGAGCGGCTCGTCGAGGAGCAGCACGTTCGGCTGGATCGCGAGAGCGCGGGCGAGAGCCACCCGCTGCTGCTGGCCGCCTGAGAGCTGGTGGGCGTAGCGGTCCCGCTGCTGCACGAGCCCCACGAGCTCGAGCATCTCCTCACCGCGGGCCTCTCGCTCCTTCGTGGACGCCCCGCGCAGCTTCAGCCCGAAGGCGACGTTCTCCAGGACCGTCATGTGCGGGAAGAGGCTGTAGGCCTGGAAGACCATGCCCATGTCGCGCTTGTTGGCCGGCACGGCGGTGATGTCCTTGCCGGCGACCGTCACGTTGCCGGCGTCGGCGCGCTCGAGCCCCGCGAGGATGCGCAGCGCCGTGGTCTTGCCGCAGCCCGACGGGCCGAGGAGGGCGATCATCTCGCCGGCCTTGACGGTCAGGTCGAGCCCGTCGAGAGCGCGGACCTCGCCGTAGTGACGTTCGAGGCCGTTGAGGACGACCTCGACTCCGGGTGACTGCTGAGCGGACAACTCAGTTTCCTTCCGCAACACGGCGCCGGTCACGTCCGACGTACGACAGGGCGATGAGCAGGAACGACACGAAGATCAGGACGGCCAGCGACGCGGCGACCGACGTACGCGGCTCGCTCTTGTTGAAGGCCACGATGACCACCTGGAGCGTGTTGTAGTTGGTCAGGGAGGCGATGGTGTACTCGCCCATGACCAGCGCGACCGAGATGAAGGCCGCTCCGAGGAGACCCGACCCGATGTTGGGCACCACGATGCGCAGGATCACCGTCAGCCAGCTGGCGCCGAGCGACCGCGCGGCCTCGGCGAGGGTGACCACGTCGAGGGAGGACAGCGCCGAGTCGATCGCGCGGTAGGCGTAGGGCAGCACCAGCACGACGTACACGAAGCCGAGCGTGAGCGCCGAGTCGCTGATCAGGTAGTTGACCCAGGTGTAGACGTTGCGCATGCCGACGACGATCACGAGCGCGGGGATGGTCAGCGGCAGGAGGCAGAGGAACTCGACCAGGCGGGTCGCTCGCGGGACGCGGAGCCGCACCCAGACCATCGTCGGCACGAGCAGGACCAGCATGCCGCCGACGCTGAGCAGGGCCAGGAGCAGCGAGGTGATGATCGCCGAGGTCAGCGTCGGGTCGGTGAACAGGTCGGCCCAGGCCTCGCCCGTCCGACCGTCGCCGCCGACCGTCTGCGTGCTGTAGTCGATCATCGCGTAGAGCGGGACGAGGAAGTACACCCCGTACAGGACGAAGAGCAGGATGCGGGTGATCCGCCAGCTGAGGCTCTCGCTCATCGCAACCACCTCGAGGTACGGCGGACCAGCAGCGCGTAGGCGGCCATGACGAGGGCGACCACGATGATCATCTCGAAGGCCAGCGCGAACGCGAGGTTCTGCCGCCCCAGCACGACCTCGCTGGTCAGGGCCGACCTGATCAGCAGCGGCAGGATCGGGTTGCCCTGGCTGACCAGCGCCGCCGCCGTGGCGTAGGCCGCGAAGGCGTTCGCGAACAGCAGCAGCATCGAGCCGAGGAAGGCCGGCCGGAGCAGCGGGATGCCGACCTGGAGCCAGTACTGCCTCGTGGTGGCTCCGATGCTCACCGCCGCCTCGCGCCACTGCGGCCGCAGGCCCTCGAGCGCGGGGATGAAGACGACCACCATCAGCGGGATCTGGAAGTAGGTGTAGACGAGGATCAGACCGGGGATGTCGAGGAGCCAGCCGGAGCCGAAGACGTCGATGCCTGCCAGTGACTGGAGCATCTCGGTGACCACACCGGAGATGCCGAGCGTGGCGAGGAAGGCGAACGCGAGGGTCACCCCGCCGAACTGCGCGAGGACCCCCGAGACGGAGAGCACGATCCGGCGCAGCAGGCTGTCCGGCGACCTGACCACGATCAGGTAGGCGAGCAGCGCCCCGAACACCGCACCGATCAGGGCGGTCGCCCCCGACACCAGGATGCTGTTCCAGAGGGCCCGCAGCGGCGCGGGGTCGAAGAGGGTCTCGATGTTGACCATCGAGAACCGGCCCTCCTCCTGGAAGGCCCCGAGCAGGACCGTGACCGTCGGGATCAGCAGGAAGATGGTCAGGTAGCCGAAGAAGGGCAGGAGCCCGAGGGACGGCGTGAGCGCGGTTCGTCTGCTGCTCACGCCGCCACCTCGCGATCTGTGTCCGTCATCGCTCAGCTGATGACCTGGGCCCAGTTCTTGGACAGGTAGTCGGCGGCCTTCTCCGTCTGCGCGTTGGTGGGGATCACGGGCGTGCCCGCGACCTCGGGCAGGGCGTCGTACAGACCCTGGTCGATGGTGCCGTCCTCGGCCATCGCCTCGGCGCGGACCGGACGGGCGCCGCCCTTGAGCCAGAGGTTCTGGCCCTCGTCGGAGTAGAGGAACTCCTCCCACAGCCGGGCAGCGGCCGGATGCGGGGCGTCGACGTTGATCGCCTGGAAGTAGTAGCCCGCGACGACGGCTCCCTCAGGAACGACGACCTGCCAGGTGGGCACCTGCTTGGTGAGCGCGGCGTTCAGGTAGTCCCAGTCGATGACGACGGGCGTCTGGCCCGACTGCACGGTCGCGGGCGTCGGGTCGACCGGGAGGAAGTTGCCGGCCTTCTTCAGCTTCTCGAAGAAGTCGACGCCGGGCGCGATGTCGTCGGCCGAGCCGCCGTTGGCGACGGAGGCCATCATCACGCCGCTGAACGCCGCTCCGGCCTGGGTCGGGTCACCGTTCAGCGCCACCTTGCCCTTGAAGTCCTTGCCGAGCAGATCCTCGACGGTGCTCACGTCGGGCACCTTGCTCGAGTCGTACCCGATCGACATGTACCCGCCGTAGTCGTTGACCCAGGCGCCGTCCGGGTCCTTGAACTCGTCGGGGATCGAGTCGAAGGTGGCGACCTGGTACGGCGCGAACAGGTCGGTGTTGGCGAGCGCGACCGACTGCCCCAGGTCGAACACGTCCGGAGCCCGGTCGGTGCCCTTGAGCTGGTTGGCGGCGTTGATCTCGTCCTGGCTGGCGCCGGTCGGCTGGGCGGAGTTGACCTTGATGTCGTACTTGTCCGAGAAGGTCTGGATGATCTCGCCGTAGTTCGCCCAGTCCGGCGGAAGGGCGATGACGTTGAGCTCGCCCTCGTCCTGAGCGGCCTTGACGAGCTCGTCCATGCCGCCGAACTCCTCGGCCGAGGTCGCCTCCTTGGCGGAGACGCCTCCGCTGCCGGTGGCGCCCTCGTTGGCGTTGTCGTCGGTCGGTGCGGCGCACGCGGCGAGAGCCAAGGCAGCGAGCCCGATCCCCACGCTCCGCAGATGGCGAACTCGACGTGTCATCACAAGCCTCCTGTCTCGGCGGACGTATGTCCGCGACCTCGAGAGGCCCCGAGCCTGCGCGGCTCCCCGGGGCCTGTGTGGGATGAAAGTACCGCAGCCGGACTCCGCCCCAGAACGGGTCTCACGGGCCAGCCCGGAGGGGCCAGGCGAAGCGATCACAGTTGGCACCTCCAACCATCACCGCAGGACCAAAGGTCCCTACGTCAGGGGACAGTGCCGTCGGACATTGGACTTGAGCCCAAGACCCCGGACGCGCCCACCACCGGAAGGGCGGCTCCTCATGCAGCTGGCCGCATCAGCATCGATCTCAGCGGATGCCGGAACCTACATCCACTGGGGCGTCATCTCCATCAGTCTCACGAACCTGCTCATCATCGCCGCGATGGTGGTGGTGTTCGTCCTCGCCATCGTCGTGCCCTTCCCCCGGGGCGCGGAACGTCCCGACCGCCGGCACGAGGAGGAGCCGTGAGCACCGGCTACCGCGCCGAACCCCAGCGAGCCCCGGAGCCGGAGGCTCGCAGCGGCAACTGGACCGTCCGGCTCCGGAGCCGCATGAGCGCCCTGGTGCCTCCAGGACAGCTGCTGCCCGATCGGCAGCCCGCGTACGTCGCGTCGTGGATCTACGTCTTCGGGGCGCTCACGCTGGCCGCCCTGGCGGTGGTGCTCGTCTCGGGAGCATGGCTGGCGATGGGCGGCGTCGCCTGGTGGCACGTCTCGACCCTCGGGCACTTCGTCAACTCCCTGCACCTGTGGAGCGTCGAGCTGTTCTTCGCCTTCATGGTGATCCACCTCTGGGGCAAGTTCTGGATGGCGGCGTGGCGAGGCAGGAGAGGCATGACCTGGGTGACCGGTGTCGTCGCGTTCGTCATGTCGATCGCGACCGCCTTCACCGGCTACCTGTCCCAGTCGAACTTCGACGCTCAGTGGATCTCCGCGGAGGCCAAGGACGGCCTGAACTCGGTCGGGGTCGGCGCGTGGCTCAACGTGCTGAACCCCGGTCAGATGCTGCTGTGGCACGTCGTGCTGCTGCCGTTCGCGGTCGGCATCCTCACCGTCGTACACATCGTGCTGGTGCGGCGACACGGGGTGGTGCCTCCTCTCGACGCCGAAGGGGGCGAGTGAGGTGACCGCGACGGTCGAGCGCCCCCGCCGGGCACGACGCACCCCGGACTCGCACGGTTTCCCGACGCGGTCCTACGACCTGGTCAAGGAGCTCGTCATCGCGTTGGTGGTCGTGAGCCTGCTGACCGTGCTCCTCGCTGCTCTGTTCTCCTCCCCGGACGAGAACGCGATCACGATGCGGCGGTGGAGCCAGGTCGCTCCGGACGACGTCGTGGCCACCGCGACCGGGGAGCTGGCAGGCACGACGGCCAGCGCCACCTACGGCCCTCCCTACAACTCGGCCGCCGAGGGGCAGACGCTCCTCGGGGTCCCACTGCAGAAGTGGGGCGGCGTGCGGCTACCGGTGGACTCCCAGCAGCTGGTCCTCCAGCCGCTCTCCCAGGCGACCGGGAACCCGGTCCTGGCCGCAGCCCTCACCCGCTGGAGCGCGGCGTCGCCGTCCCAGCAGAAGGCCTGGGCGACCGGGTACGCCGACGCGCTGGCCAACGCGCCGGGCGGTCGACCGAGCCAGGTTGCCGCCGGGGACTACGGGCCCGTGCCTGTCCTGGCGACGAGCTTCCTGGCGCTGGCGCGCAGCGGTGGGCTGGAGGGTGCGCTCACCTCCTCCGGCAACTTCTACGGCGGCGACCAGACCCGCTCCCTGCTGCTGCTCTCGGACGGCGCCTACCTCGAGAACACCGCCGTCGCCCAGGAGCTCGGGGGTGACCAGTGGGGCATGATGAACGAGACCGGCAACTATCCCGGGCAGCCGTGGATGTGGCTGTACACGTTCTGGTACCAGGTCAAGCCCTTCTCGACCTCGGAGAACGCCGACGCGCTGGTCTGGGGCCTGATGGCGGTGCTGACGCTCGGACTGATGCTCCTGCCGTGGATCCCGGGCCTCCGCTCCATCCCGCGGTGGATCCCGGTGCACCGGCTGATCTGGCGCGACTACTACCGGCGCCACCCGCGCAGGGAGTGAGCGCTCGCCGCGGCCGCATCGTGCGTCCGCCGGCTGCGGCCGGAACGGACCTTCAGCGGTGGCGCTCGGCGTGGGCGCGCACCTTGGCTCGGTTGCCGCACGAGCTCATGCTGCACCAACGCCGCCGCCCGCGACGATCCAGGAACAGCCAGCCGCAGCCCTCACCGGGGCAGGCCCGCACCTGCGTGAGGTCGGCGGCGGTGAGGAGATCGGCGGCCGCGTGGGCGACCACCAGGAGCGGGAGCGTCAGGCCCGCGCCCCGCTGGAACTCCCAGCGCGGGCGTCCGTCGCCTCCGGGCCTCAGCTCGGCATGCTTCCCCGCCTCGCGCAGGAACGACGACACGGTCGACAGCGCGCGCCGGTCCGCGGGGTCGATGACGGCCGTGTGCAGGTGGGAGCGCAGTCGGCGCGCATCCGCGAGCACCCGCTCGCTCTCCGACGTACGGCGGCGGGCGGACCGCCTCAGCCGGGTGACGTCCTCCGGCTCGACGAGCTCGGCGTACCCGGCCCACAGCACGAACCGGTCGTAGTCGGCGAGCCACTCGCGGCGTGGATCGTTCCCCGGCTCCCCCCAGCCCGCCCAGGTGTTGCAGAAGTCGAGCGCGGGGTGACCGCCGATGCGTTTGGGCAGCTTCGTGCCGTCGACCTCGAGCCAGTGCATGCCGCCGAGTCTCCCTCATCTCTTGCCAGACGGGGTGAGCCGTGCTTGGGTTTCTAACCGTTAATTCCACTTTATCCGGTTAGGAGAACATATGAGGATCGCACCCGTCTCGGCTCTTGCGGGCGCCGCACTCGCCCTCGGCGCCGCACTGGCGCCTGCTGCCGTCGCAGCCGACAACCCCTCGCCCTGGACCGACTACCGCGGCTCGGACTGGAGCGTGCCCGCGGGAGAGGTGTGCGCCTTCCCGCTCGCCAGTCACGTGGTGAGCGACAAGGAGCGGTACCGCACCACCGAGACCTATCCCGACGGATCGCCTCGGGTGCAGGAGTTCACCGGCCAGCTCGTCGTGGAGCTCACCAACGAGGACACCGGCGCCTCCGTGCAGCGAAACCTGACCGGTCGCGGGGACTTCGAGTACTTCCCGGACGGCGGCTGGAGCCTGACCGCTGTCGGCGGCCACTTCGGCGGCGGCCTGCACCCCGGTGACGACCCCGAGCAGGGCTTCATCGTCGTCACCGGCAGCCAGTACGTCCTCTCCAGCGACGCGGACGGGCACCGCACCCTCACCTACGGCCACGGGACGACGGAGAACATCTGCGACACCCTCGGCTGAGCCCATGACACGGCGCCGGGCCTCACCGCGCGCCTGAGCCGACGGGCCCGTCTCTCCCCGGCATACTCGTCCGATGCTCTTCGACCTTCCAGCCCAGGACACGAACGGACCGGAGACATCGCGGAGGGGCCCGGTCAGCGCCCAGGACGCGCGGAGGTCGATCGACGACCTGGTCAACGAGGCCCGGCGCTACCGCTCCAGCGAGGCGTACGCCGACCTGCTGCGGTTCGTCGGCGGGTTCCGCCGGTACTCCCCCTTCAACGCGCTGCTGATCCACTCCCAGCGCAGCGGCGCCACCTTCGTCGCACCCGCCCACCGCTGGCGGGACGGCTTCGGGCGACGGGTCAAGCCCGGGGAGCAGCCCCTGGTTGCCCTGCAGCCCTTCGGACCGGTGATGTTCGTCTACGACGTGTCGCAGACCGAGCCGGAGCCGGACGCGCAGCCCCTGCCCGCCGACGTCACCAACCCCTACGCGATGCCGCCGATGGTGAACGTCGAACCGGCGCTGGCCTGGACGCTCGAGAACGCCAAGGCCGACGGGGTCCGGATCAGCACGGTCGCAGCGGGCTCGATGTCGGCAGGCTGCATCGGTGCGTCGCAGCCGGGACTGAGCCAGTCCGTCGTGACGAAGCGACGACCCCTGACGACCACGCAGACACCGATCCGCTACGAGACCCAGCTCAACCGCGACTTCTCTCCCACGGAGCAGTACGCGACCCTCACGCACGAGCTCGGCCACCTCTACTGCGGACACCTCGGCACACCCAAGGCGTCGTGGTGGCCCGACCGGCGCCACGTCACCGAGGAGGTCGCGGAGTTCGAGGCCGAGTCGGTGGCGTTCCTGGCCTGTCAGAGGGTCGACGAGGACGCGAAGATGCCGCCCCACCTCGCGCAGTACCTCGACGACTCCTCCGACGTACCGGACGGGATCAGCCTCGAGCGGGTGATGACCGCAGCCGGGCGGGTGATCGAGATGGGCGCCGGCTGGCTCGCTCCGCGCAAGGACTGAGGACTGGCTGGCTACGCGAGACCCAGCGCGCCTCGCGCCGTTCCCCTGGCCGATACCGGGCATCCAGCACGCACATGACCCAAACGGGTGATTCTTTACAGTTCCGACTTACGGTCGCAAGATTTCTCCTAGTCTGAGGCGGTTTTCACCGCTCTCCACTCGGGGGATCTCTCATGCACGTCGTGCGTCCCGTCCGCCTGCTCACTTCCCTGACTCTTCTCTGTCTTGCCGCCCTGGTCGGGGCGTCAGGTGGCCATGCCCTGGCGGCGCCGCCCCAGGTCGCCGCAGTCGGCTCGTCGACGCACCCGAACGTCGTGCTGATCACGGCCGACGACATGCGGGCCGACGACCTGCGGTACATGCCCCACACGAACCGGCTCCTGTCGGTACGCGGCACCACCTTCGGCCAGGCGCTGTCCAACTACCCGCTGTGCTGCCCCGCGCGAGCGACGATCGTCAGCGGCGAGTACCCCCACAACAACGGGGTGAAAGGCAACGCCTACCCGTACGGCGGTCACCGGGTCTGGTACGAGAGCGGCGCCGACAAGTACGCCCTTCCCGTGCGGCTGAAGAACGCCGGCTACCAGACAGCGTTCGTCGGCAAGTACCTCAACTACTACGGCCAGCCCAGCGGCGACCAGTGGGGCGGCGGCCAGACCTACGTGCCACCGGGCTGGGACGACTGGAACGGCATCGTCGGCAACGCGTTCAAGTACTACTGCAACCGCCTGAACCAGAACGGCACCGTCAACTGGTACCCCTGGCAGTACCAGACCGACCTGCTGACCACGATCGGGCGCGCCTCGATGCAGCGCATGGCCGGCAACGACGCTCCCTTCTTCATGTGGATGTCGTACGTCGCGCCGCACGGCGGGTTCACCCCCACCGACAAGGGCGCGTGCTCCGCCCAGCCTGGGTTCGACACGCCGCCTGCGCCCCGCCACGTCGGGATGTTCGACAACCTCCCCCTGCCGCCGTCGCAGGCCTTCAACGAGGCCGACATGGCCGACAAGGGCACCTTCATGCAGGACAAGGAGCCGGTCGACGTACCCGCGATGGAGAGCGAGCACGCCGCCCGCGTCGCGTCGCTGCAGGCGCTCGACGAGGCGGTCCGCGACCTGGTCGTCGAGCTCCGCGCCCAGGGCGTCCTCGACGACACGATCATCATGTTCACCTCGGACAACGGCTACTTCCTCGGCGAGCACAAGCTGACCGGCAAGATCCTCCCCTACGAGGAGGCGCTGCGGATTCCCTTCGTGGTCCGCGGGCCCGGCTTCCCTGCCGGCGTACGGCGCGAGCAGCCGGTCGGCCTGGTCGACATCGCGTCGACGGCGACCACCGTGGCCGACGCGCCCGCCGACCTCGCGCACCCGCTGGACGGTCTCGACCTCACCGGCCTCGCCCAGGACCCGACCCTGATGGCGGACCGGGTGATGCCCATCGAGGCGGGGCCTCTGCTCTCCTACCAGAAGGAGTACGACCCCGACCCGGACTGGCTCTACCAGGGTGTCCGCTCGGCGCAGCACGTCTACTTCAGCTGGCACGTCGGGACCGAGCGCGAGGAGGAGTTCTACGACCTCGTCGAGGACCCGTTCCAGCTCGACAGCGACACGAACCCCTCCTCCGTCCTCCACAAGATGAGGAACCTGGCCCCGGCCCTCGACGACTGCAGGGGCACCGACTGCGTCGACATCCTCAACCAGACGGTGACCCCGTCGCGCTCGATGGACCCGCAAGGCGTCGGGCCGGTCATCGGGAACGTGAAGGCCCCCAAGGGCTGGATCCGGACCGACCGCCCCGTCGTCAGCTACACGGTCTCCGACGACTCGGGCGGCGCGGTGGACGTGTGGTGCAGCCAGCAGGCCATCGGCTGCGGCACGGGCAGCACACGCTTCCGTCTCGAGGGAGAGGGCTGGCAGGAGTGGCGGATCCTCGCCACCGACTCCGACCAGAACGTCGGCGCCCGGACCGGTCGGGTCGCCGTGGACCTCTACCGTCCGAAGGCGCTCCGCAGGTCACCGAAGTACGCCGTGGTCGGCGGTCGCTTCCCCACCCGGTGGGAAGCCGCCGACTCGGGCTCGGGCCTCCGCGCCGTCGACGTCCGGACCCGCCGGGGCGCGCTGACCGGGAGGCTCGGGCTGTGGCAGCTCCCTCCCAAGCTGCAGGGACGAGCAGGCGCGGTCGGACGGCTGACCCCGCCTCGCCGCGGCGGCACGGTCTGCGCCCAGCTGCGCGCGAAGGACAGGGTCAACCGGAGCACCGGCTGGACGGGCAACCTCTGCCGGGCGAGGGCCGTCGACACGACGTTCACGGAGCGGAAGGGCTCCTGGCGGACGCTGGATCGCGCCGCATGGTTCGGCGGCACGGCCGACGCGACCCGGCGCAAGGGCGACTCGCTGACACTGCCCACGTCCGGCACGTTGGGGGTCGTGGAGCTGACTGCACGGACGGGCTCGCAGCAGGGCATCGTCCGGGTCACCGTGGGCGACAAGGTCGTCCGTCGGATCAACCTTTCGCTGCGCCCCCGCGGACTGCAGTCGTACCGCATCCAGCCCGGCTCCAGCACCGGCCCGGTCACCGTGACCGTGGTCAGTGAGGACGCTCCGGTGTGGGTCGACTCGCTCGCCGCGGTTCGCCGCCCGCGGGCCTGGTGACGTTGCCGGGAGAGGATTCAGGGGCGACCTCGCACGAGGCGAGCACTGCGGTGACTTGGGCGGGCGTCGAGAAACGCGACGGATCCTGAACCCCGGGACACGTCCGCACCAAGCACCCAACCCTGTCGACCTCACGACTATGGTGCTCGGGTGCAGCGTCGCAACCTCCTCTCCAATCCACACCCCGGCCCGCCGCGGGAGCGACGGTCGCTCGACCGCTCGCAACCGTCCGGTCGGCAGGTCTGACATGGATCTGACGCTGGTTCTCGGGCCCATGAAGTCCGGCAAGTCGCTGGAGCTGATCAGCCTGCTCTCGCCGCTGCGCTACTCCAACACCACCCACCGGGTGTACCAGTCGGCACGGCACCTGCGCGACGCCGGCGTGGTGTCGCGCACGGGCGGCGCGCTCACGACGACGAAGGTGGTCGACCTGTCCGAGGCGCTCGACGAGCACGTCGAGGTGGTCGGGGTGGACGAGGTCCACATGTTCAGCCTGGCCGACGTCGGGGTCGTGAGCGAGCTGCTGTCCCGCGGCACTCGCGTGATCGCGGCAGGGCTGGACCTTGACCACCGGGGAGAGCTGTTCGCGCCCGTGAAGGCGCTTCTCGAGCTGGGTCCCGCGACGGTGACCTACCGCCGCTCCGTCTGTGACCGGTGCCGGAACTTCACCGCGACGCACACGCAGGTGCTCGCGGGCGGTGAAGTCCGTTCGTGGAGCCGCTCGGTCGCTCGCAGGCGCTGCCCGACGACGGCACGTTCACCTACGAGGCGCGCTGCCGGAGCTGCTTCGTCGCCGAGCCGACGCTCATGGACTCCCCCGAGCGCCAGTCCGCCTGACCGCGACGCCCGGGAGCGGAGCGCCCTGACCTGTCAGTGGCCGTCGGGCTGGTCGGGTGCGAACGGCCACTCCTCGAAGCCCGTGCAACGACCATCGGCGTCGAAGCGCAGCACCCACAGGTCCCGCCACCTGGCGACGGCGGGTTCGCCGTACGTCACGGAGACGCGGACCACGGCCGTGTCACCGTCGACCGCCACCACGTCGGCGGCCATCGTGAAGACCTCGTCGGCACCGTCGCGCTCCGCGTCCCAGAAGCGACCGATCGCCTCGAGACCTGAGATCGGACTCGCCCACGGCGACGGGAGGTAGACCGCCGATGGCGCGAACAGCCCGGCGAGCCCGTCCGTCCCCGCCGTACGCCAGAGGCGCTCGTAGTCGGTCACCCACTGCTGGACAGCGTCGCGATCCATGCGACCGATGATGCCGGATCCCGGAGATGCCGCGAACCTCCGCGGCTCGGCGGACCGGGTTGCGCTACTGCTGGATCACGGCGACGACGTTGCCTGCCGGGTCGGTCAACCAGGCCGCCGTCGCCATCTCGTCCCGGCTGATGTTCTTCTCGTCCATGGAGAACCCCTCGTAGCGCTCGAAGGTCACCCCCTTCGAGGTCAGCTCCTCCACCGACCCGTCGATGTCGTCCACCTGCAGGTTGAACACGGTGAAGGTAGCTGGCGTGTAGTCGGGCTTGGGGTAGACGAGGGTGCGCGTGCCGCCGTCGTCGTACAGCCAGATCGGCCCGCCCTCTCCCATCACCCACTCGGTCTTCAGCCCGAGTGTCTCGCCGTAGAACTGCCTCGCCGCCTCGATGTCCGATACGGCGAAGCTGCCGAACGTCTTCGTGGACATGCGCGTCTCCGTTCTGCTCGGATGGCTTGGTTTCATCCTGCTCCTGGAACGCGGCCGGCGCACCTGGTCTGCCGCTCTCGGGCGTTCGGGCAGCCCCGGCGCACGGCGCGGGGTCAGCTCGGTGACTCTCAGGTGTCGTTCTCGGCGGAGGAGGCGGTCGCCTCGGCTTCCTGCTGCTGGCGACGCTGGTGCAACCGCTGCTCAGCGGCCGACAGATAGGCCATGCAGGGCGCGTCGGCCCCGGGATGCCTTTCGTTCAGATGGAAGATCCACCGATCCATCGCCGCCATGAACCCGTTGTCAGCGCCGGGGCGATAGGCCGACCAGTTGCGGTTGCCCCTGACGACGCACTCGGTGCAGCTGATCTTGTAGACGAACTGCTTGTCCGCATCGAGGTCGATCTTCACCTTCGCCAGAGGACCGGCCTCCGACGCGGCCTTCCTTTCACGAGCTGATCGGCTCGCCGTCATGTCACACCCCTGTTCGTGGTCGGCCTGCGAGCCTACGCCGCTGCATCGCGCAAGCGAGCGGCGCGGCGGACACGGCCGGAACCGGCCGTCCCGCACGGCAGCTTCTCCGAAAAGGGGGCCTGGACGAGCCTTGCCCAGGCGTCCTTCGCAGTTCCGCCCGGCCTCGCTGCCGTGGCGCTACGGTCGTGGCATGCCGCTGACGTCTCGGGCATCGGCCTCTCGGACATGACAGCAAGACCTGCGAGGCGGTGACCGCTGATGGCCGAAGCACGGTTGGGAGATGGGGCTTCCCCGGCACCGGAGGCCGGCAGGCTCGACTTCCGCACGCTGGTTGCGCTCGGCGCGATGGCGCTGGGGATCCTGGTGGTCGCCAACGACTTCACCGCCCTGAGCGTGGCCGTCGTCGACATCGAACGCGCTCTCGACACCACGCTGAACCGCGCCCAGTGGGTGATCAACGCGTACACCGTCGTCTTCGGGGTGCTCATCGTCACCGGCGGGAGGCTCGCGGACCTGTTCGGGCGGCGCCGTATGTTCCTGACCGGGGCCACGATCTTCGGCACGTTCTCCCTGCTGGGCGGCTTCGCGCCGACGATCGGACTCCTCATCGCCGCCCGCGCGCTGATGGGAGTCGGCGGCGCGCTGATGTGGCCCTCCGTGCTCGGGATGGTCTACGGGATCCTGCCGAAGGACAAGGCGGGCCTCGCCGGCGGCCTGGTGATCGGCGTCGCGGGGTTCGGCAACGCCCTGGGTCCGCTGCTGGCAGGGACGCTGATCGAGCTGGCGACCTGGCGGTGGATCTTCTTCGTCAACGTCCCCGTCGCGGTGATCGCCATCGTCGCCATCCGTCGCCTCGTCCCCGAGGGTCGTGAGGGCGCCGCCCCCGGCATCGACTACCGAGGCATCGCGCTGCTCTCCGCAGCGATCATCCTGCTGCTCGTGGGCCTCGACGTCGGGACCGTCGCGGGGTTCGACGATCCCGCTGTGCTGACCATGCTGGCTCTCGGCCTGCTGCTCCTGGTTGCATTCGTCCCGGTGGAGCGACGGGTCGGCCCTTCCGCCCTGGTGCCGCGGCGGGTGATGGCGAGCCGGCAGTTCGCGGCCTCGTTCGTATCCGTGCTCATGATGGCGGCGACCCTCTTCGGGGCTCTCATCTACGTCCCGCAGTTCACCGAGAAGGAGCTGGGGTGGACAGCCCTCGAGGCGGGCGCGGGCCTGCTGCCGCAGATGCTCGTCTTCGCTGTGGTGTCCTTCATAGCGGGCCGGCTGTACAACCGGATCGGCGCCCGGGTCGCCGTGGGGACAGGTGCCGGCTGCATGACACTGGGGATGGCGTGGCTCGCCTTCGCCGTCGGCTCCAGCTACGGGCCGCTGGTCCCCGGTCTGGTTCTGATCGGGGTGGGGATCGGCCTGTTCTTCTCCTCGGTCACCACCGCCGCGGTGACCGCCGTCTCGGATGAGGACAGCAGCTTGGCCGGAGGCATCATCTACATGGGCAACATCGCCGGCGGGTCGCTCGCCATCGGCCTCAACACCGCCATCGTGCTCGCCGCGCCGACCCTGACCGAGGGCACGCGGAACGCCTTCCTGCTGGACGCGGCGCTCGGGCTCGTCGGGACGGTCGTCGCGGCGAAGCTGATCCGCAGCGAGAGGTCAGGGCAGTACCACCCCCTGCACCGGCGGCACCATCGCGCCCACTTCTGACGTCCCGACAGGTTGACCGGCGAAGCTGCCTCTCGGCCACGGCACTTGGGTGGCCGCCCGCGACAGGAAGCACCCCGGCGTACCTGACATACTGCACGCGCGGACGCGGGGAGCACTCCCGAGGCTTGTTCGGATGAGAGTCCCCATGTCCCGGGCCTCTGGGACATGGGGACATTAGCTCTAACCAGCGGAATCGCGGCTCACGCGTCGAGGCCACCGTGCCGATCGGGAACGCGCACTCAGTCGCGGGGAACGCACTCGACTAGGCGCTCGGCCGCCATCCCTGCTGGAACGACGAGCGGCAGCGCGCTTGTGCGAATCGCTGCCTCGCCCCCCGGAACGAACGCCTAGCCTGTCGCGGCTACCCCCGAGTCTGCTGGGGTACCGCTGTCCGCGTAGGTGCCCCGGCGCAGCTCGTACGCTGACGAGATCGTCCCACCCAGAAAGATGGCAACCCCGGCCACAAGCACCGCAAAGACCAGGCCAGCAGGACCGAACCGGATGAGCAACGTGCCGGTCACCACGGCGGCGACGATGAACCCGGCACTGACGTGGACGGCCGGACGGCCAGCACGCGGCCTCTCCGACCTGACCATGTACCACGCCCAGAAGAACGAGCCGAGAACGCCGACGATGATGCTTGGCACAGCAGCTCCATGCCATCCCATGTCCTTTGACATAGCGGTAATGGCGTAGACGAAAACCGCAAGCATGATCGGCCCCAAGACCAGTCGGCGCTTCATCAACTGCTGAGTCATGCAGCCCCCATCCTCAGGTGCTCTCTTCTGTCAGGTTCACCAGCGGAGACACTCCCCACCCGGTGGCCGAGCAGTGCCAGGCCCACGGCGGGAAACTCACCGACGTACCTGACATACTGCACGCGCGGACGCGGGGCCCACTCCCGAGGATCATTCGGATGAAGAGTCCCCATGTCCCGGGCCTCTAGCTCAATTGGCAGAGCAGCGGACTTTTAATCCGCGGGTTGTGGGTTCGAGTCCCACGGGGCCCACCAAACGCATGTGTTACTTCGGTTGATCCCGGACGCTCCCGAGCATGCGGACGTTGAGTCTGGTGGAGCGGACATCAGCCACCCAGCAGGAGCCAGGCCAGTGTCAGCACGATCGCCAGAGCGGCAAGCGCGAAGGCTGCCGCGAGCCAGCGCGAGCCGTACGCCTCGGGCTCTGGGCGGTCCACGAAAGCCTGGAACATCTGCGTGCTGGCGGCGGGGTCTTCGAGCTCGTCTTCGGACACGGGCAGCATGCTACATACTGCCGGGATGTCGGCTTGGCGCGGCCTGCGGGCTCCATTTCACCCCTGCCGGCAAGCCCGAGTCCGACGATCGCGAGTCCTTCTGGCGGGAGGAGAGATCTGTGGTGCAATCGGGCCGTGACAGATGCTTCATCCGGTCCAGCGGCACCGCATTCGGCCGGGTTCTCGCGCCCGACGCAGCCGCCCGGCGTGGTGCGCGCGGCAGCAGTCGTGACGTGGGTTGCGGCGACGGGAACGGCCATGGTGACCGTTCTCGTCACCGTCGGGTTCCTCCTGGTCGCTGCACCGCTCTTCGACGCCTTCGAGGGCGGCTCCGGTGCCCCGCAGTGGTACGTCGTCGGTGGCGCCGCCCTGGTTGTTGCGCTGTCGGCCGCCGCCGACGTCGCGGCAGCCCTCATGCTCCGTGGCCGTCGTTGGGCACGTTGGGTCCTCATCGGCCTGTCCGTGTTCGCTGCCCTGGGCGGAGTCATGTTGGCGTACTACGTGGTCACGCTCGCGCTGACTGCCGCTGGTGTGGCCGTCGTGGTGCTTCTGCTCCTGCCCGACGCGCGCAAGTGGTTCGGCAGACAGCGCACCATCGACCCCGGCAGCGGCGAGCGGGCGATGCCGCTTCAGCCGTAGGCGAGCCGGGAGACCGCCTGCTGGTAGGTGTAGTCAGCGCGAAGATCGGCATCGATGCCGGCCAGGACCTCGCGCACCCCGGGGCCGGTACGCGCCGGGGGCGGCGCCACCGGCGCGGCCTCGAGGGCTCGCATCTGGCGGAGGAACTCAGGGGTGATCCCCTCTAGGTGCACAATCGTTGGAAGGGCTGATGACGGAGGGGCGTCATGAAAGACAGGGCGAGCATCGTGGGCACCATCGAGTGGACCAGACGCACCGGCGGGAGCCTCGAACCTGCGGAGCGGCGCCGGCTGGTCGCTGACCTGGCCCGCGTCCACGTCGGCAACCTTCTCGGCCGCGGCAGCACGATGCTGCACCTGAACTCAGGCCGGCACGCCAACGTCTCTCCCGACCGTCTGGTGCCACCGGATTCGCCGCTGACGCGGGCTGCTGAAGATGCGGCCGCGCGCACACTGCCGCCGACGTTGCTGAACCACAGCTACCGCACCTACCGGTTCGGTCGCGCCCTCGGCGACCTCGAAGGAATCGAGGTCGACGACGAGCTGCTGTTCGCCGCCGCCCTGCTCCATGACACGGGCCTGGTGCTCACTGACGGCAGCGCGAACGGCAGCGCCGACTTCACCCTCGCCTCCGCGCGGGTGGCCAGGGACGTGGCTGAGGGGGTTGGACTCTCCAGCCGAGCGTCCGAGACCATGCAGACGGCCATCACGATGCACCACAGCCCTCGGGTTGCCCACGACGTCGGCCCGGAGGCGTACCTGCTCTCAGCAGGGGCCGGTGTCGATGTCGCCGGGCTGCGGTCGTGGGAGTTGCCGCGCACCGTCCTGGAGGACGCTGTGCGCCTCCATCCGCGCGAAGCGTTCAAGGTGTACTTCAGCAAAGCGTGGGCAGTTGAGGCCGCCCGGGTCCCTCGAGGACGCGCGCAGCTGCTGCGGCGCTACGGCGCCTTCTCGGCCGCCATCGCCCTCGCCCCGTTCGAGGAGTGAACGGTCATCGTCGTGTCCTTCTTCGAGTCGGCCCTCATGCCGAGGTTCGTAAGGAGCGCAACAAGACATCCACGTCATACAGACTCAGATGCCTCGGGTTCTCAGCTGGCCACCACGAGCCAGGCGAGCGCCAACACGATCACCAGAGCTGCGAACACCAAGGCAACGGGCATCCAGCGCGACTCGGATGCTTCGGACTCGGGACGATCGACGAACGCTTGGAACATCTGTGTACTGGCACCAGGGTCGAGATCGTCTTCAGCCATGGACTGAAGGTTACCTACCGGCGGAACGTCCGCCTGCCACCACCCGCAACCTCCGGTCATCCCGTTCGGTCTACTGCACGGAGCCGGTAGGCGAACCCTGCGCACGCCCGTGGCCACATGGTCACCGTTCGCTATTGCCGTCCGGCTGGCGACGGAGTGTGCTCGATAGAGCGTGGGAGGTCCCTGTCCGCGGATCAGCCGGCGAAGCTAGGCGGAATGCCCGGTCCGATGACAGAACCGCGACGCACGACAGTCGGCGAATGGTCCCTGACAGCCAGGGGAGGTACGACCAGTTGAAGATCTCAAGAGAGGTCGTTGTCGTCGGTGGCGGCCAGGCCGGACTGGCCCTCGGCTATTTCCTGGCGCAGCAGGGGGTCAACTTCAGCATTCTCGACGCGGCTGACGAGTCGGCCTCGGCCTGGCGACAGCGCTGGGACTCGCTCACGCTCTTCACGCCGTCCCGCTACAGCGCACTTCCGGGCCTCGCGTTCCCCGGTGACCCGGACCGCTATCCGACTCGCGACGACGTCGTCGACTACCTCACCGCCTATGCCGCTCGCTTCGAGCTCCCCCTCGAGCTGGCCAGCAAGGTTCGCTCGGTCCACCGCCTCGACGGCACGTACGTCGTGCAGCTGCAGAACCGGTCCTACGAGGCCGAGCAAGTGGTCGTCGCCACCGGGCCGTTCCAGTTGCCCCGGGTACCTGCGATCGCTGAGGACCTCGACGCCGAGGTGACCCAGCTCCACAGCCTCGCCTACCGGTCGCCGGCTGCGATCCCCCAGGGGCGGGTTCTCGTCGTCGGCGGTGGCAACACAGGGTTCCAGATCGCCGAGGAGCTCTCACGCTCGCACGAGGTCCACCTCGCGGTCGGATCGCGGCAGACACCGCTCCCGCAACGGATCCTCGGCCGCGACCTGTTCTGGTACCTCGAGGTGACCGGGCTGATACGCAAGAGCCGGGACACGCGGGTCGGTCGACGGATGGCGGGCCGGGACACCCTCATCGGCTCGTCCCCGAGGCGCCTGCGTCGCGGGCACAGTGTGACCCTCCACGGAAGGGCGGTGGCCGCGAACGGGTCGACGGTCCGCTTCGCCGACGGTTCCGAGGCCGTCGCGAACACCGTCATCTGGGCGACGGGCTTCGTCACCGATCTGTCATGGCTCGACGTACCGGTCTTTGACGACCTGGGGAACCCCGTCCATACGCGCGGACTGACCTCGTCGCCGGGTCTCTACTTCCTCGGGCTGACCTGGCAGCACACCAGGGGGTCGGCGCTGCTCGGGTGGGTCGAGGAGGACGCGGCGTACCTCGCGGCGCAGATCCGGGCGTTCCGCGGTGCCGTCCGGGGCGCGACTCCCAAGAGCCCGACGGGCACGGGCCACGAGACGGGCGCGGAACCCACTACGTAGACCACAGGGAGTGACAGGCATGGGCAACGCCAAGGAGCATTTCGGCACGGAGGTGGCCGATCTTCCGGCGGCCGGTCCCACCGCAATCGTGGATCTCCCTGCCGGGGGTCACCTCGACCTGCGCGTCGCGCCGGTCGCCAAGCGCATCGGCGACGACACGCTGCGCATGCTCGCCTTCAACGGCTCGATTCCCGGACCCGTGCTCAAGGTGCAGGAGGGCTCGGAGGTCGTCGTGGACGTTCAGAACCAGGGCGACATGGAGACGACCGTCCACTGGCACGGCCTCCGCCTGGAGAACCGCTACGACGGTACGCACCAGGTACAGGACCCGATCCCGGTGGGAGGCCGGTTCTCCGCCGTGATCACCTTTCCCGACCCGGGCGTCTACTGGTACCACCCGCACATCAGGTCCGACTACGGCATCGAGATGGGGCTGTACGGCGGCATCGTGGTCGAGCCCACAGCGGACGACTACTGGCCCGCCGTACACGGCGAGGTGCTGCTCACCCTCGACGACCTCCTCGTCGAGGCGGGCAGGGTTGCCCCGTTCAGCCGGGAGGAGCCGACGCACTCGGCCATGGGCCGTTTCGGCAACGTGCTCCTCGTGAACGGAGAGACCGACCTGTCGCTGGACGTGCGGCTGGGTGAGGTGCTCCGCTTCTACCTCGTGAACACCGCCAACGCCCGCGTGTTCAACGTGGCACTTCCGGGGGCGCGCTTGAAGCTGGTCGGCGGCGACAGCGGCCACGTCGAGCACGAGGAGTGGGTCGACGAGGCGGTGCTGGCCCCGTCGGAGCGGGTCGTGCTGGACGTGATGTTCGACGAGCCGGGCACGCTGACGCTGGAGCACCGCACACCTGGGCGGGTCTACCCGCTCGCCTCGATCACGGTCGGGCCGGAGCGAGCCGAGCCCTCCCTGGCGGACGGCTACGCGACGCTGCGGACCAACTCCGACCTGGCTGCCGAGCGCGTGCGCATCCAGCGTCACCTGGAGGCGCCACCCGACAAGACCCTCTCCTTCATCGCCGAGATGAGCTTCCCGGAACCCGAAGGCGACCGCCCGGTCGTCTACGTCTGCCCGATGCACCCAGAGGTGGTCAGCGAGTCACCCGGGCACTGCCCGAACTGCGCGATGAAGCTCGTTGCCACGACCGTCGCGACGACGTACGTCTGCCCGATGCACCCAGAGGTGGTCAGCGAGTCACCCGGGCACTGCCCGAACTGCGCGATGAAGCTGCTTCCGAAGCAGGCAGTCGACACGGCCGGAGGTGCCTCGCACGGCGAGCACGCGGGCCACGGTGAGGAGTCCGACGGACAGGGCGACCCTGCCCGCGCCCAGGAAGGCCACGCCCACACGGTGCCCGGTGGCATCGAGTGGGAGGACGACATGGTCGAGGTCAACCGCATCACCACCCCGTCGAACTTCCGGTGGATGCTCGTCGACGGCGAGACCCAGGCCGTGAACACCGACATCGACTGGCAGTTCCGGGTCGGCGACCAGATCAAGATCCGGCTGGTCAACGAGATGGCCGGCGACCACCCCATGCACCACCCGTTCCACATCCACGGCGCCGGCCGCTTCCTGGTGCTCAGCCGCGACGGTGTCGTGGAACCCAGCCTCGTCTGGAAGGACACCGTGCTGCTGCGCACCGGCGAGACGGTCGACATCCTGCTCGACGTCACCGAGCCCGGCGTCTGGATGGCGCACTGTCACATCGCCGAGCACCACGAGACCGGGATGATGTTCAGCTTCGAGGTCACCGGGCGAGGGAGCCGGGTGTCGTGAGCCCGCTCCGCGGCGAGAGTCAGCCGTAGGCGAGCCGGGAGACCGCCTGCTGGTAGGTGTAGTCAGCGCGAAGATCGGCATCGATGCCGGCCAGGACCTCGCGCACCCCAGGGCCGGTACGCGCCGGGGGCGGCGCCACCGGCTCGGCCTCGAGGGCTCGCATCTGGCGGAGGAACTCAGGGGTGATCCCCTCGTGGTTCTCCGGCCGGTCCGCTCGCCGACCGGCGGAGCTGGGTTCCTGACTGCGTCGGCGCTTCTTGCGCGCTGGTTCGGCGCGGCGCTTGCCGCGGGTCGCCCGGTCAGACATGGCTCTCTCCGAGATGAGTTGCCCTGCGTTCCAAGAAAGGGACAACCGTAGCGGTTCCCGACGAGGCGGTTACGCCGGGCTCATGCCGGAGAGACGGCCGACGATCAGCTCGTCGGCGTAGCTGGCTCGGACAACGCCTCACGGAGGTACGACGTGAGCCCCGTCCCGCTCGAGGGACTCCTGGCTCCTCGCGATCGAGCGCTCACGCGGGTACACGTGCACGAGCATCAAGGCGACCGCTCCGGCGCCGGCGAGCACCACGGGCACGACCACTCCCCCGTCGAGCACGAACGCCAGGGCGACCGGGATCACCAGGGCCGCTTCGATGATCGCGAAGCGCAGGATCATGCGCGCCTGATACTGGATGATGCTCTGCTCGCGCGCCTCCTCGGCAGTCAGTCCGAGACCAAGCGCTGACGTGCGGTAGCCGACCATCTCGACCAGCGAGGCGGCGCCGGCCAGCAGCGCGAGGACGGCGAGGAGCAGCTGAACCGAGACTCCGGAAGCCTCGCCCGACAGGGTGTAGACGACGGCTCCGGTGAGCATCACCGCACCAGAGATGAGAGCCGTTGCGAGCCGCTTGAACCTGTCCACCATCGGCACCACCCCCGCAGTGGTGGGGGTCCGTCCCTGCGAGTCCTGCTCCTGCATCCTTGGCCTTTCGTCGTTCCCGGACGCACCGTGACGCCGGGAGGGTCGCGTCTGAGGTCACCGATCGTCGGCAGCTCCTCGGGCCTGCCTCAGTCGGCGGTCGACGCCGTGAAGTCGATGTCCGCCGTCTCGACCGTGCCCGCGGTGCGTCCGGGTGCCCGGTGGTACTTCCAGTACAGGTTCGTGTGGGCGATGACCTTGTCCGGCGTGGGGGCGCCGTACTCCGAGAGGTCCTCGGTGGTGTGGGCGTCGGCGACGAGCGTGGCGTCGTACCCACGGACGAGCGCGCCATGGAGGGTCGAGCGGATGCACTCGTCGGTCTGCGCGCCCGAGAGGAAGAGCCTGCCGACGCCTCGCTCGGCGAGAACAGTCTCGAGGTCGGTGTCCTCGAACGAGTCGGCGTAGGTCTTGTGCACCAGCGGCTCGGTGTCGCTGCGCTTGAGCTCAGGAACGTACTGCCAGCCCTCGCTGTCGCGCGGCATCCCGTCGCTGCTGTGGGCGACCCAGACCACGTCGGCTCCCGCGTCCCGCGCCTTGTCGACGAGTACAGCGACGTTGGCGACGACCTTGTCGCGTTCGTACGCCTCGCCTACGACACCGTTCTGCACGTCGATCACCAGCAGCGCTGTGTTCGGACGGTTGTCGAGAGTGGTCATGGTTCCCCCTGGAGTCCGGGTCGCGGTCTCCCGTCACGTTAGCCCCCTCCCCCGACACTCCTCACGGATTCGCCTCGCTCCATCGCGCCGGCCGAACGCGGCGGGCGGGGCCCGGAGAACCGGACCCCGCCCGATGGCAGCTCGTGCCTTGGAGCGCCGTCAGCGCGTCCTGACTCCCTTGACGAGCAGCCACAGTGTGAGGCCGACCTCACCCACCACGGCGGGCGTGAGCAGGACCGCGGCGAGCACTCCGCCGTACCCGTCGACCATGAGGCTGGCGAGGCTGTCGACGACGTACCCGAAGCCGGCCGCGACCAGCAGTCCGGCCAGGACGCGCGGCACGGAGCGCGACCGGTACAGGAGCCCTCCGAGCAGCACCAGGTGTACGCCGAAGAAGACGAGTGCGACGAGGAAGCCGGCGCTGAACGTCTCGAGGGCGGCCAGGGCATCGATCTCCGAGCCGGCGCCTCCAGAGCTCGTGATCAGCTGCTGCGCAAGGAACAGGTTCACGAGCAACGCCCCGAGCATGACCGAGTACACGATCCGGAACGCGGCTGAGGCGAGCGACCCGACACGGCTGACCGGCGCGAGCAGCACGTAGAGCAACACGGAGACCGCGACGTCGACGGCGACGATCACCACCCAGGCACCCAGGCTCGTGTTGAACAGAGCCAGGGACTCTCGGATGTTCGTCGCCGTGGCGGCGGCGTCGCCGGGCACGAGCATCGACTCCAGGGTGAGCGGACCGAGCATGCCGAGCGCGACCAGCGACAGGTACAGCGCACCGGTGACCCGGGCGAGGCGCTGCGGTGACCAGGACTCGCTGGGCCCTTCGGTGACGCGCGGGGCGGACGTGACGGCGGCGCTCATGCTGCCCCCTCCATGCCGGCGTGGGCCTGGGCGGACGGGGTGAGCCGTCCGACGATGGCCGGCGCCTCCTGGACGAGCTGCTCGTCGTCGATCGCCTCGACCATGAAGAGTGCGAAGTCGACGCGCCGCGTCAGGTTGCTGGCGAGGACGGGGTCACCGACGTGCCGGCTCCACACCGGCAGGCCCTGGCTCTCGCCCTCCTCCAGGTCGCTGCCGCGGACGACGGTCCACCGGGTGTCGCTGTCGAAGACCCTGCGGGTGGCCTCGACCTGGTCGTCGAGGTCGACGAACCGGGCGAGCTTGGCGACCCGCCCGAACACAGCGGTGAAGACCCGCAGCTTCCGCGTGTAGACGTCCTTGCCGTCGCGGGTGATGTGCCATCCGCAGGAGAACACCAGCCGGGCGTCGCGGGGCGCGAGGTCGAGCACGGCCTGCGCCGTACCGGACGCGTAGTGCTGCATGCCCCACGGCGCGAGCACAGTGAGGACGGCGTCGGCGCCCTCGACGGCGCGCGCGATGACCTCGCGGTCGTCGGTGCGTCCGGGGATCACGGTGATGCGTCCCGCGAACTCCGCCAGCTTCTCGACGCTCTGCTCCCGGCAGACGCCGACGACGTCGTACCCGCGGTCGAGCGCGTGCTGCACCATGTAGCGCCCGAGCTTCCCCGACGCCCCGATGATCGCGACCTTCTTGCCGGTGCCCGCCTCGCGGGGCTCCTGCCCGATCCCTGCCATGTCCCTCTCCCTCTCGTGCCACCTCGTGGTTCCTTACGATGTAAGGTAGCCTTACGCAGTAAGGTAGTGTCAAGGCCGACTGGACAGACGGCCCCCCGAACGGAGGACACCGGTGCCGAAAGAAGGAGCGACGTCCCGGGCACGGCGGCGTGCGCCACTGACCCGCGAGACCGTCCTGCAGCACTGCCGTCGACCTCGCCGACGTCGACGGGGTCGCCTCGCTCACGATGCGCAAGCTCGCCGAGAAGCTCGGCGTCGAGGCGATGTCGCTTTACCACCACGTGCCCAACAAGGACGCGATCCTGGACGGCATGGTCGACGCGGTCTTCGCCGAGATCGAGGTCCCGACGTACGACGTGGACTGGCGTACGGCGATGCGGCGGCGGGCCGTCTCGGCGCGGGAGGTGCTCAACCGCCACCCCTGGGCGATCGGCCTCCTGGACTCACGGACGAACCCCGGCTTCGAGACGCTGCGCCACCACGACGCGGTGATCGGCAGCCTCAGGGCAGGTGGCTTCTCGATCGCGGGAGCGGCGCACGCGTTCTCGGCCCTGGACAGCTACATCTACGGGTTCGCGCTGCAGGAGCAGAGCATGCCGTTCGAGTCCGCCGCAGGCGAGGCCGACGAGATCGCGGAGGCGATCCTGGAGCAGATGCCGCGCAAGCAGCTCCCGCACCTGACGGAGATGATCGTCGAGCACGCCCTGAAGCCGGGGTACGCCTACGTCGACGAGTTCGAGATCGGCCTCGACCTCGTGCTCGACGGCCTGGAGCAGCGGCGCGAGACCTGGCGCTGACACCGAGGGGCACGCCCCGTCGCCTGACGAGTGACCCCCGACTTGGACGGGCCTGCCTCACCCGCCGCTCATCGGGTCAGCAGGGCCTCCTGGAACACCCGCCCCAGGGCCGCGGGGTCGCGGGCCACGAAGCTGTGGCCGCCCGTGGCGGCAGCGATCCGGCGCAGCGAACCGGCGTCGACGTCGGGACCGATGCCGATGGCGACGACGACCACGGGCCGCATCGGGTCGTACTCACGCTCGAGGGTGCGGACCAGGCGCCCGATCGACATGCTCCCGGGATCGTCGTTGCGGCCGTCGGTGAGCAGGACGACCGCGTTCATCGCCTCCGACTCGTAGCCCTCTCGCGCGGCGCGCACCGCCGCCAGGACCGTGTCGTGCAGGCCGGTCCCGCCGTGGGTCAGGCGCGGGAGCTGCTGGAGGCCACGACGGACCAGCTCACGGTGGCTCTGGCCGCGCGTCCGGGTGTCGAGCCGCTTGACCGGCGCCAGCTCGCGGAAGTCCCGGCCGCCCTTGCCGAGGCCCTGGGAGAAGGCCCAGAGGCCGATGCGCGACTGGTCGGGGAACTGGTCGAGCGACTGGGAGGCCGTCAGCGCCGCCAGCTCCTCGCGGGTGAGTCGTCCGGCCCGCTCGTCCATCGACGCGGAGACGTCGAACACGCCGAGGATCCGGTTCGGGACGCTGAGGAGCGTCCAGCGCCCGAGCAGCCCGACCACCACGTCGGCGCTCGGCGACGGCAGGGAGCGCACCTGACCGACACCCCGATCGGGCAGCGGCGCCAGGTCGGCCGTGCGGAAGCCCGCCTCGTGCAGGAGGTCCGCCCCGTCCGCGCCGCCCAGGTGGTCCGCCAGTGCCTCACCCGCCGCCTCGACCGTGGAGTCGTCGGCAAGAGCGAGGAGGGGGTAGTCCAGAACCATCGTGCCCGTCCGCGGCACGGCGGCGTCGAGCTTGCCACCGTGGCCCCGGGCCTGCAGGTCGATCAGCTGCTGCTCGCTCAGGACCGCGGCGCCACCAGGCTCGCGAAGCATCTGCGCGAGGTCGTCCGGCCCGTCGCCTCCGAGGCGCTGGGCCAGCAGCACCGTCACCGCGTCGCTCTTCGGCGAGGCGCCGCCGGCTCCCTCCTCGGCACGAAGCGCAAGCAGGGCCGCCGTCGAGGCGGAGCTCTGCCGTGGGTCGAGGAGCGTGACGTCCTTGCGCGAGAGCGCGGACTGCCACGACCGGGGCCGCGACAGCCCGCGCCCGGCCAGCACGACGGGCGACCGGCCGAGGGAGCGCGAGACGACCTTCGGCTCGACCGACGCCCGACTCACGCGCTGCACCCAGGTCGAGGAGTCGGGAACCCAGAGGTCGGGGGCCTCGCCGGTCCGCGCCATGAGCGCCTGACCGACTTCGGTGGGTGGAGTGGACGAGACCTGGAAGGTCACACAGGCTCCGTCGACCCGAGCGTCACCGTCCTCGAGGTCGCGCGCGGCCGCTTCGAGAAGCGCCACGCTCTCCGGGGCCGCGGCCACCGAGACCTCGAGCGCCTCCGAGCAGTCGACCGCTCCTGCCAGCAGGGCCCCGCCGCCGAAGACCGACGCACCGAACAGCACTGCGAGGACTGCCGTGACCGTCAGTCGGCGGCGTGGCCGGCGACGTCGTTTCCGGCGGTGAGCCGTGTGCCGTCCAGGCATGAGCAGAGTCCTTCTGTCGTCTCGTCTCTCTGCCCTCCCCGGGGCGTCACCCTAGGGCACACGACAGTGCAACGACCTGGCCGGGGACGGGTCACTGTGATCCTTCTCCCTCGCCCACGCTCAGAGACTGGAGCCCGAACTGTCGTGAGCGGCAGGCCTCAAGTAGGTTATGGGCTCGTGTTGGCGGAGATGAGCAGCTTCGAGGCCGACGCGTTCGCGCACATGCTGGACCGGGCTCTCGCCCGCCACGCACGCAGTCAGAACGGCCGGTTCCCGGTACGCCTTCCGAGGGCCGGTTCCTACACCCGCCTGGCAGCGATCCTGCGTGAGTGGGCGCCGATCACGACCGATGCCGTGTTGCTGCGCGACCGCGGCGGCGCTGTTCGCGTGCCCTCCGTCGCCGCCCTCCAGGAACAGGAGAACTGGCCGCCTCGCGGCGTCCTGGCGGCCTCCGACGGCACCTGGGTCCTCGAGTCCGACGGCCGCGTCACGAGGCTCTACTGACGCCTCGGCCGAACAGGTTGGTTCGGCCACCTCGCGGCCTACTGTCGAGGGTGTGACACGGAAGAAGGCCTACTTCTGGATCATGGGGACCTGCATCGCCCTCATCGTCCTGGCCTGGAACGTCGTCCGGCACTTCTCGGTCCCGCTCGCGGTCGCCATGAGCATCGTCGCCGCCGTCCTGCCGCCCACGGCCGCGATCGTGGCGAACTGGGGCAAGGGCGGCTGACCACGTACGCGGCGTGACGGAAGAACAGGCCCGCCTCTCGTCCGCGACTGGGTTATCGTCGCCGGGTTCGTCCGTTCGTCCTGTCGCCGTCGCCGTCACGGCCGACACCGTGGAGGTGCCCGTGGTCGCGCCCGGTCCGAGGGTGGTCGCTGCTCGGCGTGCAGCCGTCGACGGCTGGTCGCTGGGGCGGTCCTCGCCACCGTCCTCGTCGTCTGCACCCTGGTCAGTGCAGTCGTGGCGTCCCTGACCGCACTGCAGGAGCAGTCGCTGCGCTCGGTGATGCGCCAGGCACCGGCCGAGGAGGCCGTCGTCGAGGTCGTGTCGTCGTACGACGGGAACGACCCGGCCGCGCAGGACGTCGCCGTACGGGCGGCGCTGGAGCCGCTGACCGCGCCACAACGGGGTCGTGGTCCGGCGGAGGGAGACCGTCGACCATCGGCAGGTCCCGGGTGGACGCACCTGGTCGTTCCTCTCCCTCACCGGTGACGACGTGGCAGAGGCGACCAGCGGCAGGCTGCCCTCGACGTCGCCGAGGCGGGTCGTCGAGGTGGCGGTCCCGGACGGCGTCGCCGGCGCCCCGGCCTCGGGAGAGGATCTCACTCTCGTGAGCCCGCTGGACGGTCGCCGGGTTCGAGCGGAGGTGGTCGGCGCGTGGAGGCCGCGTCCCGAGGTCGCCCGCGCTGTCGGCCCGACGGACTCCGGGCTGCTCGTTCCCGAGGGCGCCTTCGACCGGCTGGCCGGCCGCGCCTCCTCGGTGCGGTGGCGGGCGCTCCCGGCGTACGACCGGCTCGGGCCGTCGCAGCTCGCCGCCCTGCACACCGCGGCGACGCGGGTCGACCACGAGGTTGAGGCCGCCGGGGAGGACGCGGGCATCAGCACCCGGGTCGAGAACCCACTGCCCGAGGTGCTGCAGGCACGGGCTCGCGAGCTGCTCGCCCAGCGGATGCTGCTGCTGGTGCCCGGGCTGATGCTCCTGCTGCTCGGCGCCGTCGCCGCCCTGCTGGTGGGCGGAGCGCTGGCGGAGAACCGTCGCGTCGACGAGACGTTGATGCGCTCGCGCGGGGCGGGCCGGCGCCAGGTGGTGGGCCTGCCGGCCCTCGAGGCGGCGGTCCTGTGCCTGCTCGGGGCGGCCGGTGGTCCACTGGTCGCCGCGGCAGTCGTGCGCATCGGCGGGATCCGCCCAACGCTCGATCCCACGGCCTGGGCAGCCGGGGCCGTGGCCGCTGCCGTCTGCTGGGCAGCCCTTGTGTGCCCCTGCTGCGGCACGGGCGCTCGCCGGCGACCGCGCGGGGCAGCAGCTGGCGGAGCGCCGCCGACGGCAAACGGTCACGGCCCTTCTTGCCGGCCTCCTGCTGCTGATCGCCCTGGGCACCGTCGCCGTCGTCCGTCTGCGCGGCTTCTCCGACGCGGTGAACGACACCGTGGGCGGTTCCGGTCAGGTGGACCCGCTGGTGGTCGCCTCCCGAGTCTTCTGCTGCTCACCCTGGTGGCCGTGCTCGTGCTGGCACTTCTGCCTCTGCTGTTCCGGCTCACCGAGCTCGTGGTGCGGACCCGCGGTCTGGTGCTCGCACTCGGGACACGAGCCGTCTCCCGTGCGCCCGGCAAGGCGGTCCCGCTCGCGCTGGCCGTCGCGGTGGTCGCTGGAGGCGTGGCCTACGCCACGGCGGAGGGCGCCAGCCAGCGGCAAGCACGCGCGGATCGCGCGTCGTACGTCGTGGGCACCGACGTCCGGGTCACCGCTCCGCTGGAGAGCCGCCGCGCCGGAGGAGACCGGGAGCACGACGAGCTCTCCGGGCTCGCCGGGGTCGTGGACGCCGCCGCGGTCCACCGCGAGCTCGACTTCGTCGACGACGTGGCGACGGAGGTCGTGTCCGCCGACCTCGGAGGCGCCCGTGGGTCGCCAGCTCCTCCGGACAGCCGGGGGCGGCGCCGGGGCGACCGCGCTGCTGAGCGAGGACGCGGCGCAGGAGCCGGCCGCGGTGCCGGTGGCGATCACGCCGAGACCTCGCGGACGGCGCTGCACTCGGTGTCGGCGACACCTTCGTGCTGAATGTCGGTGACCTGCCGACCACCCTCGTGGTCGTCCAGACCCTTCCCGGCCTGCCGACACTCGCCGCGGAGCACGCCGGAGTCCTCCTGGACACCGGAGCCCCTGCTCGAGGCACTCGCCGGAGTCGCTGGGCGCTTCGGGCCCCGACGAGTGGTGGCTGGCCGTGGACGCGGATGCCGTCCCCGAGGTCGCGGCGACGCTCCGGGAGCGACCCGACCTGGCGGCCGAGGTGCTCACCCGCGACGAGGCGCTGCGCAGGCTCGCCACCGACCCCGGCACAGGCGGATCGGCCCTGGCCGACGTGATGTCCGTGACCGCCACGGGGGCGCTGCTCATCGGTGGCGTGCTCCTGTTCTCCGTGGTCGTGCTGCGGCGCCGCGAACGTGAGGAGCAGGCGACCTTCCTGCGTGCACTGGGCGCTGGGGAGCGTGACGTGACCCTGACGCTCGCGACCGAGCACGCTGTCACGATCGGTGGCGGCATCCTCGCGGGCACCGTGGCAGGGGTCGCGACGGCGGCCGTCGCCCTCCACGCCACCGCGCTGGGCGCAGGCGGCCGTCCGATCGTCCCACCCCCGTCCCTCCACGTGCCGTGGGAGACGACAGTCGCCCTGGCGGCTCTGCTGCTCCTCGTACCGATCGTGAGCCTGCTGCTCCTCTCCCGCTTCGGCGGGGCCCGCGCCGCGGCGTCTTCCGAGCGAGGAGGAGGGTCGATGGAGACTGCGGGGAGGCAGGGCGTTGCGACTGCCGCGACCGACGGTGGCGGACCGCGGGCTGGTCACGCTCGTGGCTGTGCTGTGCGCCCTCATCACGGTCGGGACCGCCGGGGCGAGCGCCTGGCTGCGGGTCACCGCCGACGACATGGCCACCCAGGTCTTCGAGGACGCGGCCTACCCGGCCCGCCAGCTCCAGGTCTTCTACTCCGAAGTGCGAGACCGCACCGTCCCCGAGGACGCCCGCGCCACCGTCGCACAGTCGCTGCCACCGTCCCTGGACACGATCCTGCGAGAGCCACGGCACGCCGTGACGCTGGCCGAGAGCGTGCCGCACGAGCTGCCGAGCCGTAGCGCCGAGACCCCGGCCTTCCTGTCCGTGGTGGGCTTCCCCGACACTCGTGACCTCATCGACATCGTGGCGGGCAGGTTCCCCCGGGCCGGTACCCGGCAGGAGCTGCTCCCGCGTGCCGTCGCGGCCGCCCACCGCGGTCCGCACCGGACGTACGTCGTGGAGGTCGCGCTCGAGCGCCGTACCGCGGAAGCACTGCACCTCGCCGTCGGGGGCTACCTCAGCCTGACGCCGCGGAGCTACCGGCGCCCCGCCGACGAGGCGCCCGTCCTCCGCGTCTCCGGCCTCTACGAGCCCTCCTCCGCCTACCCCTCACCCCTCGACGACGTCGACAACGCGCGGCGTCCGGCCATCTCGACCCTTCCCGAGTTCACGATGGTGCGCGGGGCGGCCGTCGCGGCGGACGACACCACCGTGCTGCGGGCACCGTGGGCGGTCTACCCCGAGCTGCGGTGGACCTTCGACGCCGACGGGACGCCCACGGCCGCCGAGGCGGCGGCGGCCGTGCCCACGGCCTGGCACCTGGCGGTGCAGGCGTGGCCGCGGGTGCTCGACAGCGGCGCCAGCTCGGCCGGTACCGGCATCGGCGACCTGGCCGCGACGTTCGTGGCCGAGCGCGACACCAGCGACACGCTGGCGGCGCTGATCCTGGCCGTCCTGGCGGCGGCGGCGCTCGCGCTGCTCCTCGCCGCGGCGTCGGTGCTCGAGAGGCGGCGGCGTGAGGTGTCCGACGTTCTGCGGGCCCGCGGCGCGCCCATGAGTCACCTGGCCCTGATCCGCGCGACCGAGGCGACGCTGGTCACCGCGCCAGGGCTGCTGGCAACGGCTCTTCTGGTCGCGGGCACGCCGATGCGGACGCACGACCTCCTCCCGGCGGCTGTGGCTGCGGTGACGTGCGTCGCCCTGCTCACCGTCGCGCAGGTCGCACCCTCCGGCCCGGTGCCCGAGCGGGTTCGCCTCGCGGTCCGCGACGCGTTCCAGATCGTGGCCGTCGCCCTCGCGGTAGGGATGTCGGCCGTCCTGGTGTGGCGGCAGCATCTCGACGCACGAGACCCCCTGCTGCTGGCGCTGCCGGCACTGGTCGGACTGGCGCTGACCGTGCTGGCCCTTCGCGGCGTCCGGACGCTCACGGCGGTGGCGAGGGGGCTGGCCGGGCGCAGTCGAAGGCTCCCCCCGCTCGTCGGCGCGAGCCAGTCCGGGACGGCCGCCGAGCACGTGCTGCTGCCCGTGCTCGGGGTGGTGCTGGCCGCTACCTGCGCGCTCCTGTCGACGTCGGTGGAAGACTCCGTCGTCGGGGCGCCGAGCTCGCGGCATGGCGCGCGGTCGGAGCGGACGTGCAGATCTCTCAGGCGTACCTCGACGAGTCGCTGACCCGGCGTATCGAGGACCTGCCGGGGGTCACCGGGCTGGTCGGGGTGCACACGGCGAACGGCATGCTCGACACGCGGATCGGATCGCGGCAGGTGTCGGTCCTCGCTCTCGACACCGAAGCCCTGGCTCGGGTCAGGCACGGCGCCCCGGACCCGGTGGACCTTCGCCTCTCGGGCCGGGAGCCTCTGGAGATCCTGGTCTCGCGGGACGTCGACGTCGAAGGCGGCGACACGACCCTGGACTACGCGCAGGCCTCCGTCCCGGTGCGGGTCGTCGGCCACCTGGACGGGATCCCCGGCCTGACCGGCGCGGGTCCCTTCGTCCTGGTGGAGGAGCGTCCGTTCCGCGCTGCGGTCGACCGGCAGCAGGCGTCGTACGAGCGGCTGCTGGTCGGGGGCGAGCCGGACCTGGACGCACTGCGGGCAATGGTCCATGAGACGGCGCCCCAAGCGAAGGTCCGCACCCGGTCCGGCGCCGAGCGGGAGATCCTCGCCAGCAGCGTCGCCGGTCGCACCCTGCTGGTCGCGCGCGCCGCCGCAGGTGCGTCGCTGCTGCTCGGGCTGGTCGCGGCGGGATTCGCGGTGGCGACCGGTCGGCCGCTGCGGCGGCGCAGCCTCGCGATCCTGCACGCGCTGGGCGTGGACCGGCAGCAGGCGCGCTGGGTCTGCGCCTGGGAGCTGGTCCCCGCCATGGTGGGCGCCGGCCTGGCCGCCTGCCTCGGCGCGCTGCTGCTCACCACGATTGCCGGACGCGGCGTCGACCTGGCCGTGCTGGCCGGCACCGCCGATGTTCCCGCGTTCGGCCTCGACCCGACCTCGTGGCTGGTGGCCGTAGCCGCACTCGCCGCGCTCGTGGTCGCGGTGGCGGTGGCATCCGCCCGGCTCGGCGGCGACAAGAACATTCCCGACGAGGAGGCGAGATGAAGGCTGGAGCACCCCTGATCCGTTGCGAGGGGCTCGTGCGGATCTTCAAGCGCAAGGGCGTGGAGGTCGTGGCACTCCAAGGACTCGACCTGCACGTCGAGCCGGGTGAGCTGACGGCGATCGTCGGCGCCTCGGGGAGCGGGAAGTCCACGCTGCTCAACATCCTGTCCGGCCTCGACAGCCCCAGCGCGGGACGGGCCGAGGTCGCCGACCACGACCTGCTGACGATGGGGCGAGCCGAACGGCGCCGCTACCGGCGGGAGACGTGCGGGTTCGTGTGGCAGCAGCCCGGCGACAACCTGGTCCCCTACCTGACCGGTCTGGAGAACGTCCAGGTGCCGCAGCGTCTCGCCGGACGACGTGGCGGGGAGACCAAGGAACGGGCGGCCGAGCTGCTCGCCCGGCTCGGGATCGAGGACGTCGCGGACCGCCGCCCTGCCGAGATGTCCGGCGGGCAGCAGCAGCGCCTGGCGATCGCGGTGGGGCTGGCCAACAAGCCGCAGGTGCTCTTCTGCGACGAGCCGACCGGCGAGCTGGACTCCGCCGGGTCCCACGAGGTGTACCGCGCCCTGCAGGAGGTCAACGAGCAGGACGGCACCACCGTGGTCGTGGTCACCCACGACCCCGTGGTCCAGCACGAGGTACGCCGGACGGTGGCGATCCGCGACGGTCGCACCTCGTCCGAGACGCTCCGGCACCACCTCGGGAACGACGCCGAGCACCATGCGGCCGCCCAGGAGTACGCCGTGCTCGACCGGGTGGGGCGGCTGCAGCTCCCCCGCGACTTCGTCGAGGCGCTGGGCCTGCGGCACCGGGTCCGCGTCGAGCTCGTGGACGACCACATCGAGATCTGGGCACAGGAGAGCACGCGCGCGGAGGCAACGGGCGTCCGTGCGGCGGTGGACGAGGAGGTCAGGCTGTGACGCCGGGACAGGACGTGAAGGAAGGGCAGGACGTGTCGACCCCGACGACCGCCACGGCGCTGAGCCTGAGCGGCGTGCACAAGACCTACGGCCAAGGCGCCACCGCCGTCCATGCGCTGCGCGGGGTGGACCTCTTCGTTCCGGGCGGTCAGGTCGTCGCGCTGACGGGGCGTTCCGGCGCCGGCAAGTCGACGCTGCTCAGCCTCGTCGCGGGGCTCAAGCGGGCCGACGAGGGCAGGATCCGCGTCGGCGACCTCGACGTGACCGCGGCCGACGACAACGACCTGGTGACGCTGCGTCGCGACGTGGTGGGCGTGATCTACCAGGAGTTCGCGCTGCTGCCACTGCTGACCGCGGAGGAGAACGTCGGAGTGCCGATGCGCATCCGCCGGATGGCGTCGCGGCTCCGCGAGGAGCGGGTGGCCGAGCTCCTGGACCGGGTGGGCCTGTCCGGGCACGCCCGGCAGCGACCCGACGAGATGTCCGGTGGGCAGCAGCAGCGGGTGGCGATCGCCCGCGCGCTCGCGAACAGCCCTCAGGTCCTCCTGGCGGACGAGCCCACCGGCCAGCTCGACAGCGAGACCGGCTCCCGCATCATGGACCTGCTGTCCGAGGTGGTGCACCGCGACGGGGTCACGGCCCTCGTGGCGACCCACGACCCGATGATCGAGGAGATGGCCGACGCCGTGTGGCACCTCGAGGACGGCGTCGTCACCGAGACGGTCCGCGCACTCTCCTAGCGGACGACAGGGTCGGACGGCGGCCTGAGCGCCGACGGCGAGCTCGGGACGGCGGTCAGGACACGGCAGTGTCCGGGGGGAGCTCGGCAAGCGCGGGGGCCGGCTTCAGCCCCGCCGCGATCAGCCGGAGGGTCACCACGGGCAGCGCGAGGATTGCGGCGTACACACCCACAGCGGCAGCACCCACGGCGACCCAGCGCCAGGTCGCGAGCCCGGTCACGCCCTCGAGGTCGGAGGACAGGATGCCCGTGCCCACCAGGCACAGGAACAGGCTTCCGGCGACGAGCAGCACCCACCGCCAGCGGCCTCGCCACAACGCCGCCAGCAGCGCGCCCGGGACGGCGAACACCACGAACGTCACAAGGATCGAGGCAGTCACCGGAGGACGCAACGAGCCAGGTCAGCTGCCCAGGTTCGCACTCCAGCGCTCGTCGATCCGCCCGTACTTCCAGATGCCGAACGAGAGCGCCCAGGTCGCGACGAACAGCATCACGATGCCGTAGCCGACGTACTCGAGGTCGAGGTTGCCGATGGCGGCGACCGGCCCGGAGTCGATGCCGGCCTTGTCGGCGACGAGGCCGGTGATCTCGATGCCGCCGATGATGAGCGCGACGGCGACCGAGAGCGCCGTGACGGTGATGTTGTAGTAGATCTTGCGCACCGGGCGCTGGAACGCCCAGCCGTAGGCGACGTTCATGAAGGCCCCGTCGAGGGTGTCCAGGAGCGACATGCCGGCGGCGAAGAGGACCGGCAGCGTCAGCACCGCCCACCAGGGCAGGTTCGCCGCGACCGCGCCGCCGGCGATGACGAGCAGGCCGATCTCGGAGACGGTGTCGAACCCGAGGCCGAAGAGGAAGCCGGTCGGGTACATGTGCCACGGCTTGCTCACGGTCTTGGTGACCTTGCCGAGGATCCGGTTGAGGAACCCTCGCTTGTCGAGCTGGGCGTCGAGCTCGGCCTCGTCGTAGTGGCCTCGCCGCATGCCGCGGAAGACCCGCAGGATGCCGACGAGGGCGGCGAGGTTGATCAGGCCGATGAGGAGCAGGAACAACCCGCTGATCGACGTACCCCACACCGCGGTCGCGTGCTGGAGCGACGAGTCCTGGTTCTGGATCCCCTGTGACAGCGCGCGGACCCCGAGCGCGATGGCGAGGACCATCACGAAGACCACCGAGGAGTGGCCGAGGCTGAACCAGAAGCCGACGCTCATCGGCTTCTTGCCCTCGGCGCGAAGCTTGCGGGTGACGTTGTCGATGGCCGCGATGTGGTCGGCGTCGAAGGCGTGCCGCATGCCGAGCGTGTACGCCGTGATCCCGAGGCCGACGCCGAGCACCTTGCCGCCGACCTGGTACCCGTGGGGAGCGACCACGCCGATCAGCAGGCCCCAGCCGACGATGTGCAGGAAGGCCACGAACCCCAGCGTCCGGACGAGACTCAGTCGCTCGTGGCGCTCGAGACGGCGACGGACGGGCTGCTCGGCTTCGGGGCGCTCCAGGGTGGTGGACGGCATGTTGCCCACTCTAACTTGTTGCGAATCGTTCGCAATAACGAGCAGGTCGCACTCAGGTGCCGTCGCTCACCCGCTGGAACATCAGGTGGTCGCGCCACTCACCCGCGATGTGGAGGTACGCCGGAGCCAGGCCGAAGCGGACGAAGCCGTTGCTCTCCAGGACCCGCTGGGACCGGGTGTTGTCGACCAGGGTCCCCGCCTCGACGCGGTGCAGGCCGACGTCGTGGAACGCCACCCGCAGCATCTCCCGCACCGCCGCTTTCGCCAGCCCCCGGCCGTTCGCGTGGGCACTGACCCAGTAGCCGAGCCGGCAGGACTGGAAGGGTCCGCGCACGATCTCGTTGAGCGTGATCCGGCCGACGACGACCCCCTCCTCGTCCAGGACGACGTGCGGCAGCAGGGTGCCCTGCTCGTGCTGCCGCAGGGCCGCCTCCACGACGGCGCGCTGTCCCTCGAGGGTGTAGTGGTCCTCGCCGCGGACCGGCTCGAAAGGCGCCATGAAAGCCCGGTTCGACCGGACCAGCTCGGCCAGGACCGGGGCGTCGTCGCTGGTCAGGAGGCGGGTACGTGTCACCGGCACATGCTCCCACTCCGGCAAACGAGACCCACTGGTCCGGTCAGGTCGGCCGGCAGGCGAGGGATCTTCCGGAGGAAGCACGTCAAGCCGCCCACGACCACCACCTGGGCGATTGCCGCCGGGGCCGCCGCCACTTTGACTGTTGCTGTGACGGAATCAGATGAGGCCGACGCCTTGGCCCTGGTCGCCAGGCGGCTGTGCACCCGGTTTCCCTCCGTCTCCGCCGAGACGGTCGATGCGCTGGTGGCCGAGATCCACCGCGAGTACGACGGACGCCCGATCCGCGACTACGTCCCGCTCCTCGTCGAGCGTCAGGCACGCGAGCACCTGAGCCGGATCCCTCGACAGCGCGCGCCGAGCGACCTCGAACGCGCCTGAGGGTCGCGCGACACGGGGGGCGGGCGACGGCCCTCCGGTTTGCCCCTGCGGGAGCCCTGCTCCGCCGTACGCTGAAGCATGGCGAAGCACCACGGGGAACAGAGCGCGCGGGCCGCGCAGCAGGTGCCGAACAAGGTCTACGAGGCCGAGCTGTACCGGCTCCAGACCGAGCTGATCAAGGTCCAGGAGTGGGTCAAGAGCGAGAAGCAGCGCATCGTCGTGGTCTTCGAGGGTCGCGACGCCGCCGGCAAGGGCGGCACGATCAAGCGGATCTCGCAGTACCTCAACCCCCGCGTGGCCCGCATCGTCGCGCTGCCCGCCCCCACCGAGCGGCAGAAGGGGCAGTGGTACTTCCAGCGCTACGTCGAGCACCTCCCCGCGGCCGGAGAGATCGTGCTGTTCGACCGGTCCTGGTACAACCGCGCCGGCGTGGAGCGCGTGATGGGGTTCAGCACGCCCTCCGACTACCGCCGCTTCCTGCACCAGTGCCCGATCTTCGAGCGGCTGCTCGTCGAGGACGGCATCCAGCTCCGCAAGTACTGGTTCTCCGTCAGCGACCAGGAGCAGCAGCGACGCTTCAAGTCCCGCCTCGAGGACCCCCTTCGCCAGTGGAAGCTCTCGCCGATGGATTTGGAGTCCATCACCCGCTGGGAGGACTACTCCCGCGCCAAGGACGAGATGATGGTGCACACCGACATCCCCGAGGCGCCCTGGTACGTCGTGGAGAGCGACGTGAAGAAGCGGGCGCGGCTGAACATGATCGCGCACCTGCTCTCCACGATCCCCTACTACGAGGTACCTCCCCCGACGATCAAGCTCCCGCCCCGGCCCAAGCCTCGGGGGTACGAGCGACCTCCGCGGGAGCACACGACGTACGTCCCCGACCACTGCGCGGCTCTCCTGGGCGAGTAGCGCCCTGGGGGGCTCAGCGCGGGACGGCGGTCACGACCAGGTTCTTCTGGTACCCGCCGCGCTCCTCGTCGAACTCTCCGCCGCAGGTGACGATCCGCAGCCGGGGAGGACCCGAGCGGGAGAAGAGGGCCGCCGGCAGCGCCCGACGGCCGAAGCGACGGACATCGACCACGGCGTACGACGTCACCGTCCCGTCGGCCGACGTGACACGGACCGGGTCGCCGACCCGCGCATCGCGCAGCCGCACCAGCGGGCCGAGCCCGAACCGCCGCGAGTCGAGGTGCCCGGCGAGGACCGCCGAACCGGGTTCCTGCTCCCGTGGGACGGGACCGAAGCGGTACCACCCGAGAACGGCCGGGTCCGCCGGGAGCGCCATCTGGCCGTCGGCGCTCACCCCGACGGCGCGGACGGGGAGCGAGACGTCGACGGCACCCATGCTCAGACGCACCGGGACCGTACGGCTCGACTCGTGGTGGGCCGTCAGGGTGGCAGCACGACGACCGGCCGTTTCCACCCCTGTGGCGCCCGGAGCTGCACCCAGGGGTCCGGTGCGTGGCCGCGGCACCTCGGCGCGCGCCGCGGGTGCGTCGTCGCCGACCACAGGTGAGGCGGCGTCGAGCCGGGGAGCCAGATGGGGCACCGCCACACCGAGGCTGACGAGGAGCCCGGCCGCGGACAGCACTGCTACCGCGACCGCGCCCCTCGCCTTCCTCATCGTGGGTGCTCCCGACTCGTCGTTCCGCCGACTCAGCGGCGTGCCCTGGCCGTGACGGCCTGGCGCCCTGCGAAGGCGAGTCCCAGCGCGGACATCAGGCCCAGACCCAGGGCCCAGGCGGGCACACCCTCGGACTCGGGCGCCAGGCCGGCCTCGCCACCGGGGACGCCGCCGGGCGCGGAGTGCAGCCCGTCGATGGTCTGCACGGCCAGGTCGAGGTTTCCGTCCTCAGCGCTGCCCCAGGCGTAGACGATCGTGCTGGACCCCTCGGCCAGGTCGAGGTCGGCGGGGCCGAGCGCGACGTCCTCGGTCCCGGCGAGGACCACGTCGGCTGCATAGGTGCCGGCCGGCACCTCTCCGGACGCCTCGTCGGGGTTGGTGAGGCCCTCGAAGACCGCGTTGCCGTCGGCGCGTACGTCGACCGCAGGAGCAGCCGCGGTGTGCCGGACGGTCAACCGCGCGTCGCCTGCCCCGACGGACGAGGTGTCGTTGGCGAACAGGGTCAGCGTCGGGTCGCCGTCCGCGTCGAGGTGGGCAACCACGGTGGCGTTGGCCCCCGCCGGCACCTCGACACCCTCGGCCTCGATCGCCGGGTCGCTGTCGTCCGGCGTGTCGCCGTCGGCGAAGACCTGAAGGTCGTAGGTCCCGGCCGGAAGGCTGAGCGGGTCGGTCAGTGTTCCGGGCTTGAAGTCGGGGATGAGCTCCTCGCCGTTGGCGTAGACGTCCACGGTCAGGCCGGGTACGCCGTGGAGCACGGAGACGGTGGCGTCGTCCGCCGCTGCCGCAGGCGCCAGGGGCGCGAGGACGAGAGCGGCAATGCCGACGGAGCCGGCGGTGAATGCGATGCGTCGCATGATGGGTGTCCCTCCAGGTTGGCTTTGCTTCCTGCCCTCTGTTCGCAGTCGAGGACGGCCTGGATGTGCCATGATCAACAAAACTTCAACTATTTCGTCGCTCCCCTCACTCGGGTAGCGTCGATCCATGGCCGATGACGCGGCGACGATCGTGATCGTGGACGACGCCTCCGAGGTCCGGCTCCTCACCAAGGCCCGCCTCGGACTGTCCGGGCGGCTCGATGTCGTGGGAGAGGGCAAGGACGGGGCCGAGGCGGTCGCGCTCGCTCAGGAGCACCAGCCGTCCCTGATGCTGCTCGACGTGTCCATGCCGGGCGTGGACGGCCTGGCGGCCCTGCCACTGGTCCTCGCCGCATCACCCGGGACGCGCGTCGTCGTCTACAGCGGGTTCGAGGAGCAGGGCCTCGCGGAGAGGGCCATCGAGCTGGGGGCCTCGGCGTTCATCGAGAAGTCCCTCCCGACCGAGTCGCTCGCGGACCGCCTCCTCGCGGTGCTCGAGACCGACGTGCGGGATGCGGCAGTCCGCGGGACGGAGCCGGCGTCCCTGAGCGGTGGCCATCGCGGCACCCCGTCCCCGGACCAGCGCGCTCTCGACGAGCACCTCGAACGGTTCCGGCAGGTCTTCGACGAGGCCGCGATCGGCATGGCCACCCTGACGCTGACCGGCCACATCGTCCGCGCCAACCGGGCGCTCGCCCGCCTCATGGAGCGGCCCACCTCCGACCTCGTGGGCGTCCTCTACGGCGACCTCGTCGACGACCCCGACAAGGTCCTCGCCGCGGCGCTGGAGGACATCGAGCACCGCGGTGTCGACGTGGTCCTCCTCGAGCACGGGGTGAGCGGCGCCGGGGACGACCGCCGAGCCCGTACGACGCTGGCGCCGGTCCGGGACTCCGCGGGAAGGGCGCTGTACCTGTTCCTGCAGGTGCAGGACGTCACAGCGGAGCGGGCCGCCGCCGAGGAGCTGCGCCGCAGCGAGGAGCGCTTCCGGCTGCTCGTCGAGGCGGTGAAGGACTACGCGATCTTCATGCTCGACCCCACGGGTCACGTCGTCAGCTGGAACGCCGGCGCGCAGCGAGCCAAGGGGTACTCCGCGGAGGAGATCATCGGCCGGCACTTCCGGGCCTTCTACCCGCCCGGGCCGCGGGAGTCCCGCCACCCCGAGCACGAGCTCGAGATGGCACTGCGCGACGGCAGCTACAGCGAGGAGGGGTGGCGGGTCCGCAAGGACGGCTCGTACTTCTGGGCCAACGTCGTCATCACTGCGGTGTTCAACGCCGACGGTGAGCACCTCGGCTTCGCCAAGGTCACCCGCAACATGTCCGAGCGGCGGCGTCTGGCCGAGGAGCGCGAGGAGGCGGTCCGCGCCCTGGCCGAGGCGAACAGCGAGCTCGAAGAGCTGAACTCGCTGCTCACGAGAGCCGCAGAGGAGCAGGCGCAGTTCCTCGCCGTGACCGCGCACGAGCTGCGCACCCCCATCGGTGTCCTGGGCGGGTCCGCGGAGACCCTGTCCAAGCACTGGGCAGAGCTCACATTGCAGGACCGTGAGGAGCTGCTGCAGGCCATGGGATCGAGCACCGCCCGGCTGCGGCGCCTGCTGAGCGACCTGCTCACCGCCTCGCGGCTCGGGGCGAGCCGCCTGGAGCTCGAGCGGACGCAGGTGCTCGTAGGCGACGTGCTGGCCGACGCAGTGGCCACGGTGGTTCGGACCCGGACCGACGCCCAGATCGTGACCGACCCGTCGCCGGACGTCACTGTCGTCGGGGACCAGGACAGGCTCACCCAGGCCGTCGAGAACCTGCTCACCAACGCGCTGCGCCACGGCTCGTCGCCCGTCCACGTGAGGAGCCGCGCGACGCCCGACGGGGTGGACATCTGCGTCGTCGACAGCGGCCCCGGAGTGGCCGAGGAGATGCGGTCACGGCTGTTCGAACGCTTCGCCACGGGCCAGCGCCGGAGCGGGACCGGCCTTGGCCTCTACATCGTCCGCGAGCTGGCGCGGGCGCACGGCGGGGACGCCTTCTACGCGCCGCCGTCGAGCGCGAGCGCCGCGGGCATGTTCGTGATCCGGCTCCCGTCGGAGGACGGCCCGAGACCGGGGCCGCCCGCCTGACTGGTACGCACCACCCACGCCAGGACCGATCGCTTTGTCCGGTCGCGCCCCTTTGTCTTGGTATGCAGAGCATCGAGACCTAGTCTCTTTGGGTGGCCATTCGCGTGCTGCTGGTCGATGACGTCGTTGACGTCCGGCGGCTCCTGCGCACCGCGTTGCGCTTCCGCGGCGGCTTCGACGTGGTCGCCGAAGCCGGCGACGGCAACGCGGCCGTGCGCCTCGCCGAAGCGCTCCAGCCCGACGTCGTGGTGCTCGACCTCGGCCTTCCGGACCTCGCCGGGCGGGAGGTGCTCAGCGCGCATCCGGACCTGCTCACCCGACTCCAAGGTCGTCGTCTTCAGCGGGACCGAGACGCGTGACCACGAGTGGATCGCGGAGAACGTCGAGGCCTACGTCTACAAGGACGACGAGCTCGAGTACCTCGTCGACCTCCTGGTCACCGTCACCGAGCGGCCCGATGCCGAGGCTGTGCTCGACCTTCCGCAGGCCCTGTCGAGCGCCGGCGCAGCCCGACGTTTCGTCCGCGAGAAGATCGAGGACTGGGGCCTCGACACTCTCCTCGACGACGCCCTCCTGGTGGTCAGCGAGCTCGCCGCCAATGCCATCACGCACGCCGACTCCCCCTGTCGGATCCGTCTGTCCCGCAACTCCTCGGCGCTACGGATCGACGTCGTCGACACCGGCGTCGGCACGCCCGAGCCGCAGCCTGCCAGCTTCACCGAGGAGCACGGTCGCGGGCTCCACCTGGTCTCCGCGCTGACGTCCGCGTGGGGTCTCGACCATGCTCCCGACGGGGGCAAGCAGGTCTGGGCCGAGCTCGCCCTGCCCATCGACGGCGCCGGCCAGGCCTGATCCTCGTTCCGCCCCGTCGTCGGGCCCCGTCAGCGCGCGACGTCCTCCGGGACCGCCAGGCTCAGCACGGCCTCCACGATCGTGGGGTCCTCCTCCAGACGGACCTCGAGGTCGCGCAGCTGTAGGCCACGGTCGACTCCGGCGGCTCCCCGGCGAGGTCGACCCGCGCCACCAGGAACAGCTGTCGCGGTCCGACGTACTCCAGCCTCAGGAACCCGACGGCTGCGACTTCCGGCATCGCCTGGAGACGCTCGACGACCGCGTCCCGCAGGTCGCGGTTGCTCTCCTGACCGGTGAGGAAGTGACGGTTCCGGTTGATGAGGACGAGCGCCACGGCACCCAGGAGGATGCCGACGATGATGGAGCCCACCGCGTCGTACACCGGACTTCCGGTCACCTGGTGCAGCAGGATGCCGACGGCCGCCACGACGAGGCCCGTCAGCGCGGCGGCGTCCTCGGCGAAGACGGCCCGCAGGGTCGGGTCCGAGGTGTGCAGGGCGTGCTCCACGACGTTGCGCTCCATGCTCCGGGCCTCGTCACGGGTCTGCCGGTAGGCCTTGAGGAAGGAGATCCCCTCGAACACGAAGGCGATGGCCAGGACCAGGTAGGCCCAGGTGTAGGACACGTCCTCCCCGGCCGGCTCCGTCAGCTTCGTGACGCCGTTCCACACCGAGACGACGGCACCGGCGGTGAAGAGCCCGAACGCCGCGAGCATCGACCAGACGTAGGCCTCGCGTCCGTAGCCGAACGGGTGCCCGGGGTCGGGCTCGCGCCGCGAGCGGCGGTCGGCGATGTAGAGGAGCACCTGGTTGCCCGTGTCGGCCCAGGAGTGGGCGCTCTCGGCCAGCATCGACGCCGACGCCGTGATCAGCGCGACGACCGTCTTGGCGAGCGCGATCACGAGGTTGGCGAAGAAGGCGACGACGACCGTCGCGGTCGTCTCGCCGCCGGCATCGTCGGCCGCCGGCTCGGCGCCGGTGAGCTGTTCGGTCATCGCACTCCTTGGCGGGTCGTCCGATCTCGTGCCCGTGCGGGGAGGGCGCGAAACCTGGCCGTTCGGCCGGTCCCTCCCCGCCGGCCGCGTCACACCCGGTGCGTCAGCCCCAGTGCGCGGGCCGATCCAGGTCGTCCGGGATCCGCGTGCTGACGTCACCGCGCGCCGACTCCAGCTGGGGCTGCGTGACGAACAGGGCCCCTGCGAGATCCGCACCCCGCAGGTCGGCGTCGCGCAGGTCCGCTCCCAGGAGGTCCGCATCGCGGAGGTCGGCCCCGCGCAGGTCGGCCGCGATCAGCGTCGTACCGCGCAGGCCCGCACCCCGCAGGTCGGCTCCCCGGAGTCGGGCGCCCAGGAGGTCCTCGCCGCGGCGCTCCCGCCTGCCGTCGACGTGGGCCCGCGCGAGCTCGCTGGCCCGGAGCAGCAGTGGATCCGCGGCCCGGTGGTACGCCGTGAGGTCGGCCGCCGCGACCTCCGCCCCGCTGCCGAGCGTCGCGGCCGCGACCTCCTCCCGCAACGCCGTGACCTCACCGGCGACGGGGGCGGCCGCAGGAAGCGCGGCAGCCTCGGTGAGGTACCAGAGCAGCTCGTGGAGCCGGCGCATCACACCGAGCACCGAGAACATCTGCCGCGCGGTCTCCTGGTCGTCGCGCCAGTCCGCCCCTGCGAAGGTGACCTCCGAGACCTTCTGACCGGCCCCGAAGCAGTCGAAGACGGAGCAGCCGCGGAAGCCTTCGGCGCGCAGGGTCGTGTGGATGCCGCAGCGGAAGTCCTCGCGCAGGTTCACGCACGGCTCGCCGGCGGGCTTGTCGTAGGCGAAGTCGGCGGACCTGGTGAAGGGAAGGGCCACGCAGCACAGCCCGACGCAGCGCGAGCAGTCGGCCCGGAGGTCGGCCCGGAGGTTCGTCCGGTCGCCGATCCGAGCCTCGCCTGCTGAGTCGTCGTCCGGCACGTGGCACCTCCTGTCTGTCTCCGGGTCACGCTACGTCGACCACCCGCCCGAGGACGCCAAGGGACGCGGGGGGACGCGGGGCGCGGGGGGCTGCTGCGGCGTACCGGCCGGGCAGCGGCCACGACGACAGGACTGGACCAGTCGGCGTACGGCGTAACCCCCGCCGGACGCGGGCGTTGAGCGTGACGTGGAAAGCCGGTGAGCAGTGGTCACCCGGCGGACGAAATAAACATCGAACAGCAAGCGGTCCAGACGATATTGCGTCGTTTGTCCGGCTTGTCGGAGACTCATGCCCGGCGAGGCACGTGACCTGGTTTACACCTCGCAACCGTGGGCAAAACTCCATACGTCCGCCAGCCGGCACGGGGGTACCGGCACCAGCGCCCGCTCGGGCAGGTGATCACAGTGACCCAGCAACAACACCCCTTCCACTACTACCGCTCTCCCGCGGAGATCCGCGAGATCCAGTTCTCGCACCGTGTGCGTGGTCTCGACGAGTACGAGGTCAGCGAGTTCCTCGACCTCCTCGCCGACCAGGTCCAGGCCACGGACCTCGAGCTGCACCGGCTCCGTGACGAGCGGGACCGGCTCCGGCAGGAGGTCGACCGGCTCCGCACCGAGCGCGAGCAGGTCGTCGCCCCACCCGTGCACCACGACCCGGCGTCCATGCCGCAGGCGGCCACGCTCCTCATGAACGCCCAGCGCGTCGCCGACGACCTGGTGGAGGAGGCCGTCCGCCGCACGCGCGACATGCTCACCGTGGCTCGGGCCGAGAAGAACGCGATCCTGCGCAACGCCCGCGAGACCGCGGCAGCGATGCTCGCCGAGGCTCGCGACAGCCGCCCCGGCTTCCAGGGCACCACCGAGAGCGGCCGTGCGGACACCCCTCTCGCCCGGGAGGTCAGCAACCGCCAGGCGGCTTCGGCCGCCGCGAGGAGCTACCCCTCGAGCGACACGCCCTCGGACTCGCAGATCTCCGCCCAGCGCACCTGGCAGCTCGACGGGCACGCGGCCGTGTGACGCACCCGCCCCCACCCACCGCCGTACCTCGACCACTCGGACAGGAGCCCTCCGGTGCCCTCGCACCTGCGTGAAGTCAAGCCGCTGGACTCGAACGTCGCCGGTCGGTCCGGCCCCTCGAAGCCGCCCGTCCCGGCGGGCACTCCCGGGGCGCCGGAGCCGGCCTCCGACGCGTTCGCCGTCGTGCTGTACTTCGACGACTTCACCGAGAAGCGGGTGCGGCAGGCCTGGGACGCGCTCGACCAGTACGGCGTCCCCTCCGCGGGCGCGACGTACGAGGAGGGCTACCGGCCGCACATCACCCTCGCGATGCTGAACACGCCCTACCCCGAGCAGGCGGCGTCGCGGCTGCGCATGCCGCTGGCGAACGTCTCCGGGCTTCCCGTGTCGATGACGGCGCTCGGCTTCTTCCTCACCAACAAGGCGCCCGCCTATCTCGCGGTCGCGCCCACCACCGCCCTGATGCAGCTCCATGAGAGCGTCCACTCCGCGCTGGGAGCGATGGAGACCTGGCCCTACTACCGGCCCGGCAACTGGATGCCCCACTGCACCCTGGCTATGGACGTCTCCTGCCAGACCACGGTCGCCGAGGCCCTCGGCGAGACCCCGCTGCCGATCCACGCCACGATCGGCTCGGCGCACATGGTCGAGCTGCCCAAGCAGCCGAAGCAGAACGAGGCCAGGCCGACGATCCGCCGCGTGGGCTCGCACCGGCTGCCCGTGGAGCCGGAGCAGCCGCGACGCGCACCGCGACGGGAGCCCGGCCGCCGCCGCAAGGCGATCTGAGCCCGCCGTCGCGCTCGTCGGCTACGGCAGGATGTCGCCGAGGTAGCCGAGCGGGCTGGTCAAGCTGAGGGACAGGGCCAGCAGCCCGACGATCCCCGCGAGAAGGATCAGCGTGAGCACGGCCGGACCGAAGGTGGGTCGCGGCTCGGCGTTCAACGGGTGGTTCGTGGTGGGCATCCGGGTCGGACGCCCCTGGGTGGCGCGCTGCTGGTCCGCCATGGCACTCTCCGTGACTCACGGTGCTGTAGGACTTCGACGGTACTCCCGACGGACCGGTCAGGTCAGGAGTCCGCCTCCCCCGTCGAGGTCTCGTCCGTGACCTCCAGGTCGCCCAGCGGATCCGTGTCGGCGAAGCGCACGAGCTGGAGCAGCTCGCCGGCTCGCCGGTAGCTCGTCTGGGAGGCGTTGGGCAAGGGGAAGTCCCGGTCGATCCGGAGCATCCGTTCCGGGGACAGGCCCTCGAGGACGTAGCGGAACCCCATCACGACCGCCTGGTGGGTGAAGACCCAGACCCGCGCCCCGTCGTACCCGGACCGGAGGTCGTCGAGGAAGCTGCGGACCCGGAGCGCGAGGTCGCACCAGCTCTCCCCGGTCGGCGGCTGGTAGAAGAACTCCCCCGCCTCGTCGCGGCGGCGCAGCTCCTCGGGGTGCCGCTCGCGGATCCCGTGCGGCGTGAGCCCCGTGAGGATGCCGGCTTCGCGCTCCCGCAGCCGCTCGTCGTACTCCACGTCGAGGCCGAGCGCATCCGCCACACCGGAGGCGGTGTCGGCCGTGCGACGGTACGGCGAGCTGAGCAGGACGCTGGGGCGGAACAGCCCGCGCTGGTGGCGCACCCAGGCGGAGAGGGCGTCGACCTGGGCCCGACCCGTGGCCGAGAGCTCCACGTCGACGTCACGACCGCCCAGGTCGATCTCCTCCGCCCCCGTACGACTGGCCAGCGCGTTCGCCCGGTTGCCGGTGCTGTGGGCATGGCGCACCACCGTCAGCGTGCTGGGACCCGACTCCCATCGTGGTCTCACCGCCGTCACCCCCTGGCCTGTCGCGTGTGTCCTCCTCAGGTCTACACGACCGTCGACCAGGACGCCGTTCCCGCAGCCCCGAGGCCCCACCGACCACAGGCCTTTACCCGTGACGCACGTAACCCGGTCGTGCGCGACCTCGTTGACGGGGGAAACGATGACCGTTTCGCAGCCCACGAGGCCGCGTTCTCACAAGGGATCTAGACCGTTGACCGAACACCGAAGGTCACGCCGGCTCACGGCCGCATCGATCTGCCTCCTGCTCCTCAGCCCACTCAGCACGCTCGCCGCGCCGGGCCTCGCCTCGGCGCAGCAGCCGGGCAGCACCCTGGCCGCCACGGCCGAGCCGCCCGCCGCGGGCGCTTCGGACTTCCTGTTCTACATGTACCCGCTGGCCTCGCTGGGTGAGCCGGCTTGCGACGGGGTCGGGCTCAACGTCTCCGACGCGCCGTTCTGGGCCTCCGACGACTGCGGCTTCGCGGCGTTCACCCTCTCCGGCACCGCCACGAAGGTCGAGGCCGCCCTCTACGGCCCGGGTGCCGACGAGCCGTTCGCGACGCTCCCCGCCACGGGCAGCGACGGCGACTACAAGGTCTCCCTGCACCCGACCGAGAACTGGCAGCCGGGCATCGTGCGCATGGTCGTGCTGGCCGACGGCGCCCCGGTGGGCCAGACCAGCTTCGGCTACCAGCTGCTCCAGGCCGAGGTGGACCACGTCGACCCGATCTCGCCCGACGACGAGCTCGAGGTCACCGGCACGATCCGCGAGCGCAACTCCAGCGCCGCCGGCTCCGAGGACGAGGGCGTCCCCGCCGCGTTCACCTTCCGCGTGACCGACCCGGCCGGCAAGGTCCTGCACACCGCCCGCATCCGCGCTGCCGACGACGGCTCGTTCTCCGCCTTCGTGCCCCAGGGCGTGACCGGCGCGATCGAGGCCGGCAGCGACACGGACTTCACGACGGTGCTGGGCCTCGAGGTCGTCAAGGCCGGCTACACCGACGAGGCGACCGGCGAGTGGTCCGCGCAGCAGGCCGGCACCGGGACCGTCAAGGTCGTCAACGCGCCCAACACCCTCCTGGTGGACAACAGCTTCGTCTCCTCCGTCGGCTGGGTGAAGCCGGGTGAGACGTACCCGTCCCGGGTCACGGTCACCAACGCGAGCGACCAGGACTTCTCCGGCGTCACGGTGAGCATCCCCGCGCCGGACGGCACGGCGTACACGATGGCGCGGCCGGGCAACGGCGCCGGATCCGCCGGCGTGAGCGGCGGCGACGTCACCTGGAACCTCGGCACGGTCCCGAAGGCGGGCGAGGACGGCACGCCGACCACCCGCACGCTGGTGCTCGAGTCGGAGGCGGACTCGCTCTCCGAGGACCCCGAGCTGGTCTGGAAGGACCTCTCCTCCACCGCCACCGTCCGCGTGGGCGGCGAGGCTGCGGACAGCTCGACCAGCCGCGGCCCGAAGGTCATCCCGCCGGCGTCGACGTACGACACCGCCCGGTACGGCGACCGCCCGTTCCCGGTCGTGCCCGTCGACTACCGCGACCGTGACCACCAGTCGTCCAACTCCGGCGACGAGCTCTCCGACGTGATCAACTCCCCCGAGGTCGCGGGCTCCACGTTCAACCTGTTCCAGGAGATGTCGCTCGGCCAGCTGTTCCCGCACGGGACCGTGCCCTCGGCCGGGATCGCCGCCGAGCCGTTCAAGGCCGACGACGACTTCGACTTCACCAGCCTCGACCCGCAGGGCACCTGCACCGGTGTCACCACGGGCATGCAGGCCGCGGGCACGCCGCTGTACCCCAACCGCATCGAGGACGGCTTCTACCAGCTGCCCGGTGACACCGCCTACTACGGCGCGGACCGCTTCGGCTCGGCCGTCGCGGGCTCGGTGACCGGCGTCGGCACCCTGATGGACATCGACTCGGCGTGCGGCCCCACCGGCAAGCTCGTGTACGACGCGGCGGCCATCGCCGACCCGGAGATCGACTACTCCGACTACGACACCGACAAGGACGGCGTCGTGGACTTCTTCATGGTCGTCTTCGCCGGCTGCGGCGGCAACGGCGCGTCCCAGCTCTCCGTCGCCGGGTGCGACTACGCCGACGCTCCGTACGACAACGTCTGGCCGCACTCGTCGAACCTGGAGTTCTACTACCAGGACGCCGACACCGGTCAGACCGGCTACGTCACCGACGACCAGCTCGAGAACCTCGAGGGTCAGAAGATGTACTACACCGACGCCGGCCGGTCCGTCGATGACCACGGAGGAGACCGAGTTCCCGGTCTTCGTCCGGGTCGGTCCGTACAACGTGAACCCCGAGACCGCCATCGACAAGGCCAGCGTCATCTCGCACGAGTACGGCCACTCCCTCGGCCTGCCCGACTTCTACTCGCTGGGCAGCCGGGAGACCTACGGCGACTGGAACCTGATGGCGACCGACAAGTCGCAGAACATGGACGTGTTCTCCCGCCAGGAGCTGGGCTGGATCGTGCCCCAGGTGCTCGAGCCCGGCCAGAAGACCACGGTCAGCGACTGGAAGGACTCCAAGAAGGACACCCACGCGATCACGTGGCAGCGCCCGGACGGCACGCCGTACACGCTCTCGGGTCCGGCCGTGCACAACTCCGAGGCGTACGTCGCCAAGCTCCCCGGGCGTCAGCTGATCGACCCGGCGAAGTTCGACACCGGAGACAAGGCCAGCAAGACCCACGCCTGGTGGTCCGGCTCGGGCAACGACTTCGGGTGCCCGCCGCAGGGTGGCCACAACCTCGACGTCGCGCTGCCCGGCGCCACCGACCTGCCCGAGGGCAGCACGATCGAGCTGACCTTCAAGTCGCTCTGGGACATCGAGTGGGACTACGACTACGGCTTCGTGCTCACCTCCGGTGACAACGGCGCGAGCTACACCTCCCACGAGTCGGAGAACGGGTTCACCACTCCCGCCGGCTCCAACCCGAACCAGAACGCCTGCCAGAGCACCTACGGCAACGGGATCACCGGGACGAGCGGCTCGTACGACGCCGGCTCGGACCAGACCGACCGCCTGCTGGGCAACTACCCGGCCTCGGTGTTCAAGTCCGACGCCTACGACATCTCCGACCTGGCCGGCCAGGACCACCCGGTGCTGCGGTTCAGCTACGCCACCGACCCGGGTCTGGCACGTCCGGGCTGGTTCATCGACGACATCTCGGTGGTGGCGACGACCCCGTCCGGGGAGAAGGTCACCCTGGTCGACTCGGACATGGAGTCCACCGGCAGCACGGAGGACCCCCAGTTCTACCCCGGCGGCTGCAAGGGCCTCCCGGGCCAGGAGCTGACCACGGCACAGCAGTGCACCCAGGGCTGGCAGTACGTCGACTCCTCAGCGGAGGCGCCGTCCGACCACGCCTACTACATGGAGCTGCGTGACCGCTCCGGCTTCGACTACGACGGCATGGGCGAGAACGACCGGTCCGCGATCGCGTTCCAGCCGGGCCTGTCCCTCGCCTACACCGACGAGGCACACGGCTACGGCAACGTCGGCACGGACAACCCGCCGGCGCAGTCGCCGCTGGACGCGCACCCCGAGCCGGGCAGTGACTCGCCCGACCTCGCCGACGCGGCGTTCACCCACGACGGCCAGCCGCGGTTCAGCGACGCGGGCACCGGTCACGTCGACAACTACTCGGACCCGTCCGAGGAGCAGCCCGAGGGCGACGTCGACAACCCGTGGCGGTTCGACTACGACTGCCTCACCTTCGACATCACGAAGATGAGCGGTGCCGACCTCGACGCGCCGCCCGCGGCGGGTGACCTGACGGCCGACGCGGTGTTCGACATGGGCAGCGGCTGCGGCGAGTTCGACTACGGGTACGAGGAGGTCGAGCCGGAGCCGAACACGGACCCGGTCGCGAAGGCCTCGGCCCGTCCGCAGACCGTGGAGGCGGGCAAGCCGGTCACGCTGAGCGGCCAGGGCTCGACCGACGCGGAGACGCCGAAGGACCTGCAGTACTCCTGGGACGTCGACATCCGCGACGACAGCAACGGCGACGAGAAGTCGGGCAACGACAAGGACGCCGTCGGCAAGACCGTGCGGACGAGCTACGCCCACCCGGGCACCTACACCGCGCGGCTGACCGTGACCGACCCGCAGGGTGCGACGGACACCGCCACCGTGACGGTGGACGTCGTGAAGGCCCAGCCCCGCAACACCGCCCCGGACGCCGACGCCACGGCACGGCCCCGGAACGTGTTCAAGGGCAAGCCGGTGCGGTTCTCCGGCGCTGGGTCGACCGACGCCGAGACTCCCGACGAGCTCACCTACCGCTGGCACTTCGGCGACGGGTCCGACGACCGGTACGGCAAGACCCTGAGCAAGCGGTACCGCACTCCCGGGGTGTACGACGCCGAGCTCACCGTCACCGACCCCAGTGGCGCTCGGAGCCGGGACAAGGTCCGGGTCCAGGTCCTGCGCCGGGTCAGCTGCCAGCGACCGGCCGTGACCTGGCACGGGAGCTGGCGCAGCGTCCGCGACGGTGACGCCCGAGACAGCAGCTACTGCGACAACCTCGGCTCCGGCAAGGGCAAGGACACCCTGACCATGAAGTTCACGGGTCCGCGGCTGACGCTGAACTACGCCACGGCGCGGAAGGGCGGCCGGGCCGTCGTCTTCGTCGACGGCGAGAAGGTGGGGGCGGTGTCCTTCGACGGGTACTCCCGCACCCCGTCGTTCGGCGCCCACCGCACCTGGAACGGCCTCGGCCGCTCCAAGCACACGGTCCGCCTGGTGATGCGGAAGGGGGCCGGGTACGTCGACGACTTCGTGATCGCCGGCGTCACCCGACGCTAGACAGGCACGGTTCCTGCCCTCCTGAGAGGGAGCAGCCGGAGAGGGGCGGTCCGCCAGTGGCGGACCGCCCCTTCTGCGTTCCCCGCCGAGTCGGCAGAAGTGCAGCCCGCGTCCCCGCCGAGTCGGCAGAAGTGCAGCCCGGATCCCCGCCGAGTCGGCAGAAGTGCCGCGTTAGGAGCCGCGCCGATGGGTACGCCGGGGCGGAAGAGAACCGCGAACACCGCAAGGAGGACGCGATGCAGCTCAGCACCCTTCAGGACCTGTACGCCCACGAAGGCCCCTTCGTCACCGTCCACGTCGACGTCAGCCGCAACACCGAGGACGCCGCCCGACAGCTCCGGACCCGCTGGACCACGATCCGGCAGGACCTCGAACACCAGGGCGTGGCGACCGCCCTCGTCGAGGAGATCGGCGAGCGTCTGCTCGACCCCGTCAGCATCCCCGGCGAGGTACGTCGCACCATCGTCGCCGCTGCCGGAGAGATCGTCTTCGACGAGGCCGTCGCGGGGCACGCGCCGTGGCCGGAGGCAGTGGTGGTCGGCGACCTCCCCGACGTCTCCGGGTGGTTGCGCCATGCCGACGGACAGTTCCCGTTCCTGCTCGTCGTCGCCGACCGTGAGGGCGCCGACATCGACTACTTCCCCTCGATCACGACCGCCAGGGCGACCCTCCACAGCGAGGTCGACGGCGAGTCCGACCACCTGCACAAGATCCGCGGAGGCGGGTGGAAGCACAAGCGGATCCAGCAGCGCGCCGAGAACCAGTGGGAGAGCAACGCCCGCGACGTCGCGGACGAGGTCCGGTCCCTGACCACCCGGAACCGTCCGCGCGTCGTGCTCCTCGCTGGCGACGAGCGCGCCCGGGTCGCGGTCAGGGAGAACCTCGACGGGCTGCCGAGCGAGCTCGTCCAGCTGCCGTCCGGGGGCCGCGCCGCCGGCAGCTCGACAGAGGCGCTGTGGCACGACGTACGGATGGTGATCGCGCGGATCGAGGCCGAGGACCAGCGGGAGGTGTCCTCGAAGCTCGATGCGCGGTGGCGCCAGGGCAGCGGTGCGGCCCTCGGGGTCGAGGACGTCCTCCACGCGCTCGACCCAGCACCAGGTCGAGAAGCTCGTCCTGGACCTCGGGAAGGCGCAGGAGATCACGGTCGACCCTGCCCGCTGGTCGGGACTCCGCCTTCCCGAGCAGGCACGCGTCGACCGAACGCTGCCCGCCGCCCAGGTGCTTGTCGCGGCCGGGGCGGCCACCGACGCCACCATCACGGTCCTGCCCGAGGCGCAGGGCAAGGGCGGCGGCGTCGCAGCGATGCTGCGCTGGGACGGCTGACACCCGGATCGCACCAGTCGCCGGCGTCCGCCCAGGCACCAGTGGGCGGGCGCCGGAGCCGGTGATTGTCCAGCCGCTCCGCCCCACACCTCGCTCCCGGCCGCACGTTCGGAGGCTGCGTCGATGTGCGCTGCCCCACACCGCGGGGACGACCACCAGAACCTGTTCTACGCTCGCGAGATGGACGCGAACTCCTACCGTCGCACCACGATGACCCCCGGGCAGGTCGAGGAGCACGACCGCGTCTTCGGCGCCCTGGCACAGGCGACGCGCGAGCTCGTCGACGCCAGCTCTGCACACGGCCGTCGACCACGCCGAGGTCGAGGAGGTCACCGCAATGGTGGAGGCGCTGACCGCCCGCCTCCGGAAGGAGGCCGATCCCGGCTACCTCGGCGTCGAGATCGGACCGGACGGGTCGCACCGCAACCACGGGAACGCCGTGGTCGGTCACCGGAACCCGTTCGCGCCGCCCTTGCACATCCGGACGACCGACGACGGTACGGCGTCAGCCTCCTTCCACCTCGGCGCCGCCTACGAAGGGCCGCCCGGCCTGGTGCACGGCGGTGTCAGCTCGCTCGTCCTCGACCAGATGCTCGGCCAGGCGGCCGCGGCGGGCGGCGCCCCCGGCATGACGGCCCGGCTCGACCTCGCCTACCGACGCCCGACACCGCTGGGCGACCTCGACGCGAAGGCGTGGATCCACGACGTCGACGGGCACAAGACCACGGTCCGAGGACACATCCTGGGGCCGGACGGCGAGCCGACGGTCGAGGCCGAAGGGTTGTTCATCCTCCCCCGCTGGGCCCGCGAGGCGATGGCCGCCGCCAAGGCCCGAGAGGCGCGAGGACACGCCTTCGAGTAGCAGACGGGGCGGCCCGAGAACCGATCCCGGCTGGTCTGGTCAGTCGGACGATCCGCGTGAGAGTGTCGCGACGTGATGCGACTCCGGCGTACACATGCTCCAGAGGCTCTGGGGAACCCGCAGGTGGCAGCACCCGTCCCGCATGGACGGCACCGCAGTCACCGGAAAGGTGTGGACATGACCGACAACCCCGAGAACGCCATCGACCCGACCGGACCCGACGGTGGGGACGAGTTCACCGAGAGCGACACCTACCACGGGTACAGCGTCGACGAGGAGAACCAGCCGCAGTCGACCGGGGACAGCCCGGCCGACAGCGACCGGATGGCCGAGCCGCTCGACGAGGGATACTCCCCGCCTGAGAGGTGGTCGCCGGGCGAGGGGTACGGCAACACCCCGCTCGAGGAGCTGCTCGGCGAGAGCCTCGACCAGCGCATCGCCCAGGAGGAGCCGGAACCGGACCCGTACGCCGAGGCAGCCCGCCAGGACGAGGACGAAGAAGGCGAGATCGGCGACCGCCGCTCCGGCCGCCTCGTGGCGGAGGACCAGGGGCTCGGAGAGGACACCGAAGCCGAGCTCGTCGCGGACGACGTGGGCATCAACGGCGGCGCGGCGAGCGCAGAGGAAGCGGCGGTCCACGTCATCGAGGAGGAGTGACCTCCGCCGTACCGAGCACGACAGAGGCCCACGAGACTCGCTCTCGTGGGCCTCTCGTCCGTTCCGGGCGGCACTTCTGCCGACTCGGCGTCACTCCGGGCAGCACTTCTGCCGACTCGGCGACGATCCGGGCAGCACTTCTGCCGACTCGGCGTCAGCGGGCGCCGGCGTCCTCGCGGGACCGGCCACGCTCGCCGGAGTCGGTCAGACGCGTCTCCTCGGCGGCACGCGCCTCGAGCTCCGCACGCCGCGTGGCCTCGATCATCTCGTGAGTCGCCTCGTACGCGCCGGGAGCGCTGACCAGGTCGGAGGCGCCGCCCTCGAGCCGGTTCAGCGCCGCTCGCGCGAAGATCTGCTGCTCGGTCGCCGTGCGCTCCGAGCGGCCGCGGCCGATGAAGCTGACGAACCAGTGCAGCAGCGCCGTGACGCGGTTCTTGAACCCGGTGATGTACACCAGGTGGACCGCCAGCCACATCAGCCAGGCGACGAACCCGGTGAGCCGGATCTTGCCGATCATCGCGACCGCGCGGAACCGCGAGATGGTCGCCATGCTGCCCTTGTCGAAGTACTTGAACGGCCCCTGCGACGGACGGCCCTTGATCCGGTTGTCGATCTCGGTGGCGGCGTACTTCGCACCCTGGATGGCCACCTGGGCGACACCCGGGAGGTTGTTGAGGGTGATCATGTCGCCGACCACGAAGACCTCGGGGTGACCGGGGAGGGTGAGGTCGGGGTTCACGCCGATCCGGCCGGCGCGGTCGAGCGGGGCGCCGGTCTGGTCGGCGAGCTGCTTGCCGAGCGGGTTGGCCTGGACGCCCGCTGCCCACACCTTGGTGACGGCGTCGATGCGGCGGCGGGTGCCGTCCTTGTCCTGGACCTCGAGGCCGCGCTCGTCGACGTCGACGACCATCGCACCGAGCTGCACCTCGACGCCGAGGTTCTCGAGGGCGCGCTTCGTCTTCTCGCCGAGCTTGGCACCGAACGGCGGCAGCACCTGCGGCGCAGCGTCGACGAGGATGACCCGGGCGGCCCGGGTGTTGATCTTGCGGAAGTCGTGCCGGAGGGTGCGGTGCGCGAGCTCGGCGATCTGGCCGGCCATCTCCACACCGGTCGGGCCGGCACCCACCACGACGAAGGTGAGCAGCCGCTCGATCTCCTCGTCGTCGTCGGCGATCTCGGCGAGCTCGAAGGCGCCGAAGATGCGCCCGCGCAGCTCGAGGGCGTCGTCGATGGACTTCATGCCGGGGGCGTACTCGGAGAAGTGGTCGTTGCCGAAGTACGACTGACCGGCCCCGGCGGCCACGACCAGGGAGTCGTACGGCGTGACGGTCGTGCGGTTCAGCACGTGCGAGGTGACCGTCTTGGCCTCGAGGTCGATCTCCTTGACCTCGCCGAGGATGACGCTGGCGTTCTTCTGCGACGCAAGGACCTCGCGGGTCGGCGGCGCGATCTCGCCCTCGGAGAGGATGCCGGTGGCGACTTGGTACAGCAGTGGCTGGAAGAGGTGGTGGGTGGTCTTGGCGACCATCGTGATGTCCACGTCACTACGTCGCAGCGCCTTGGTGCCGAACAGGCCTCCGAAGCCTGATCCGATCACCACGACCTTGTGTCGGTCCGGTGCGACCTGGTTCATCGTCCTGCCTCTCCTGATAGGTGACGGAGTGCTCCGTGACTCACTGTTCCCATTGTCGGCCTCCCTGAGACACAACACGGAGGGTGTCTCGTCCCATACCCCTCTGTTGATGACGTTGCTCACAGCCGTCCGACAGGGGGACGTCTCCAGGCCCCCCCACGGCACGGCGCCCCTGTCCGAGAGGCAAGCGGGGCAGGATGGGGGTCGTGACCCACTTCGACCTAGCGATCATCGGCAGCGGATCGGGGAACTCCATCCCGGACGGCCGCTTCGCCGACCGGAAGACGGCGATTCTGGAGAAGGGCACGTTCGGCGGGACCTGCCTGAACGTCGGCTGCATCCCCACGAAGATGTTCGTCCACCCGGCCGACCTCGCAGGTTCGGTGGAGCATGCCCGCGCGATCGGCGTCGAGCTGAGCCTGGACGGCGTGCGCTGGCGCGAGATCCGCGACCGCATCTTCCGCCGGATCGACCCGATCTCGGAGGCAGGCAGGCGATTCCGGGCGGAGCGCCTGGAGAACGTCACGCTGTTCGAGGGACACGCCTCCTTCACCGGACCCCGGACGATCGACACGGGCACCGGCGAGACGATCACCGCCGACCAGGTCGTCGTCGCGACGGGCAGCCATCCCGTCGTACCGGACGTCCCGGGGCTCGCGGAGGTGGGTCACCACACGAGCGACACGATCATGCGCATCGACGAGCTGCCCGGGCGGCTGGCCATCATCGGCGGCGGCTTCGTGGCGGCGGAGTTCGCGCACGTCTTCTCGGCGTTCGGCACCGAGGTGACCGTGCTGAACCGCTCCGACGCGCTGCTGCGGGGTGAGGACGAGGAGGTCTCCCGGCGGTTCACCGAGCTCGCCGATCGGCGGTGGGACGTGCGGCTGGACACGACGGTCACCCGCGCCGAGCGGTACGACGGAGCCGTGCGCCTGCACCTGGCGGCGGCCGGCGGGAGCAGCACGAGCGACGGGGGCGTCCTCGACGTCGACATGGTGCTCGTGGCGACCGGGCGCCGGCCGAACTCCGACTCGCTGGGCCTCGACCTGGCCGGAGTCGACGTGGACGACGCGGGGCTGGTCGTCGTGGACGAGTACCAGCGCACCACCGCCGACGGGGTGTGGGCGCTCGGCGACGTCAGCAACCCGTACCAGCTCAAGCACGTGTCGAACCACGAGGCTCGGGTGATCCAGCACAACCTGCTGCACCTCGACGACCCGGAGCAGATGGTGCGGGCGAACCGCGAGGCCGTGCCCAGCGCCGTGTTCTCCGCACCGCAGGTCGCTTCGGTCGGCCTGACCGAGAGGCAGGCCCAGGAGAAGGGCCTGCCCTACGTGACGGCGAGGCAGTCCTACGGCGACACGGCGTACGGGTGGGCGATGGAGGACACGACAGGGTTCGCGAAGGTGCTCGCCGACCCGGAGACCGGGCTGCTGCTCGGCGCCCACGTGATGGGCGAGCAGGCGTCGAACCTGATCCAGCCGCTGATCACGGCGATGGCGTTCGGGCAGAGCGCGTCGGAGGTGGCTCGCGGGCAGTACTGGATCCACCCGGCGCTCATGGAAGTGGTGGAGAACCTGCTGCTCGGCGTCGACGTCGACGCTCCGCGAACCGCGACGCCCGGCTGAGCACCCGCCCGGAGACCGGGCCGTGGAGGCGGTCGCGGTGCACGGGCGGGCCGGGCTCGCACGTCCACGGAGGAGACCTGGTGCAGCCGCGGGCTGTCGTGGTCGCCGCCCTCGACGACCCCGGTCCACCAGGTCAGCTGCAGGCCCCGGTGTCCCTTGTCCTCGAGCACGGCGAGGTTGTTGTCGTACCAGGGGCCGCGGACCAGCCCCCAGCCGAAGGGCGGGTCCGGCACGTGCGCCGACCGGGCAGCGACCGCGCCCATCGGGCCTGCGAGCCCGTAGGCCGACACCGCGGTCGCGAACCGCATCACCCGGGGTAACGGGTTGCGGATCGGCGAGCAGACCGCCTGGACGATGCGGCTGCGCGGGCCGCGCCGGTCGGGGTGGTCGGGGTCCTCGTGGACGTTGCGGACCTCCGAGACGTAGGAGTGGTGCACGTCCCCGGACAGGAAGGTGACCGTGTCCGGCGCCGGGCCGCGCTCGCCGTACGCCACGGACAGCGCCATCTCGGCGACCTCGGCGAAGCCGTGCTGGAACGCCGCCCAGTGCTCGAGGTCCACGGTCTGTCGCATCCACTCGCCGAAGCGCGCGGACCGGTCGCCCCAGCCGCCTTGTGCCAGCGCCTCGCTCCAGGCCTCGAAGTGGTGCAGGCCCGGGGAGAGCAGGAAGGGCAGGGAGGTGCCCAGGAGCAGGTGGCGGAACCCGCCGCGCATCTGCTCGTCGAGCCAGGCCAGCTCGTCGGGGTCCAGCATGGAGCGGCTGTCCGGCTCGAGCACCCGGGCCGCGCGGGAGTCGAGGACGACGAGGCGGACGTCGTCGTAGTCGCGGGTGAAGCTCCAGCGGTACGCCGTGGGCTGCTGGTCGACCCGCTCCGCGAAGGCATCGACCTGCGCGCTGATGTCGACCTCGCCGGTCCCCTCGTGGGTGTCGGACCGCGCCCTCCTCCGACGTACCCGCCACTGCCTGCCACAGCTCGTCCTTGGCGCGCTCCTCGGGCGTGAGGTTCCCCAGGTGCTGGTAGACCCAGTACGACCCCAGTCCCGAGACGATCCGCTCGTGCCACCACGAGGTGGACTCCATCTTCTGCTTCCAGGAGTAGGAGGTGTTCCAGTCGTCGCGGACGTCGTGGTCGTCGAAGATCATCAGGCTGGGCAGCGTGGAGAGCAGCCACCGGTTCGCGGGGTCGCTCCACGCCAGCTTGTACAGGTGGGCGTACTCCTCGTAGTCCTTCAGCTCGTCCCAGGGCGGCTCCTCGATGTCGCGCCGGGACTCGATGAACTCCTCCATCTCCGTGCTGGTCTCGTCGGCGTACACCTGGTCGCCGAGGAAGAGGATGAAGTCCGGCCACGGCGCAGGGTCGCCCTCCTGCTCGCCCTCGATCATCCGGAGCGCGTAGGCGCGCATCGCGTCCACACCGTGCTTGAGGTTGCCCGCGGCGTCGTGGGAGACGCTCGTGCGGCAGGAGCCGAAGGCCATCCGCAGCGGCTTGCCCGGCTCGAGGGTGGCGATGACGCTCGGCGGGTACGGCGAGGCGGGGTCCGGCCAGACCGTCGCACCGTCGACCTCGACCGAGTAGGGGTTCTTGCTTCCCGGCTCGAGCCCGTCGACGTCGACGAGGGCGTAGTGGTGACCGTGCACGGCGAAGGTCGGGGCCGACCACGACCGGCCGGAGGCGCGGACCACGACGGTGCCGGCAGTCGCGGTCTCGACCCAGATGCTGGCTCGGGTCTGGTCGACGAACCTGAGCAGCGGTCCGAGCACGAGGAGGTCCTGGGTCATGGCACCGTTCTACCCCTCGGGGGACGGCAAGATGCCATCAATCACACACGTGGTGCTCGCGACACATCCCTCCCGACCCGACTGGGTATAAGACAGCCACCCTGCGGCGGCTGCCGGGGGAAACCAGAGGGAGGGATCCATGAACGCCGGTCAGGTGTCCGCAGGCGCCACAGAGCTGGGCCGCAAAGCGGAGAACAGCGCGTTCCTCGACCATGCCGTGCGCGTCGGCCTCGTCGTCTACGGGGTGGTGCACCTGATCATCGCCTGGATCGCCGTCCAGCTGGCCTTCGGCAGCGACCAGGGCTCGGCGTCGAGCTCGGGGGCTCTGAGCCAGCTCGCGAAGAACCCGATGGGCGGCGTGCTGATGTGGGTCGTCGCCGGCGGCTTCGCGGCGCTGGTCGTGTGGCGCGTGATGGAGGCCGCCGTCGGCCACCGCGAGGAGGAGGGCAAGAAGCGGGTCTTCAAGCGCCTCGGGTCGGCCCTCAAGGCGGTGCTGTACGGAACGCTGGCGTGGAGCGCCCTCCAGGTGGCCACCGGATCGGGCTCCAGCGGGGGCGGCAGCGACTCGACCACCTCCAAGCTCATGTCGATGCCCGCGGGCCAGATCCTGGTGGGCCTGGTCGGAGTCGGCATCGCGGCGTACGCCGCCCGGCTCATCTACCGCGGGCTCAGCGAAGGCTTCATGGACAAGCTGCAGGCCGAGGGCCACACGGGCAAGACCGGGACCGCGTTCGTGACCTTCGGCAAGGTCGGCTACGTGAGCAAGGGCGTCGCCCTCCTCATCGTCGCCGGGCTCTTCCTCTGGGCAGCCTGGACCCACGACCCGCAGAAGTCCGGGGGCCTGGACCAGGCGCTGCACAAGGTGCTCCAGCAGCCGTTCGGCATGCCGATGCTGCTCGTCCTGGCCGCCGGCATCGGCTGCTACGGGCTGTTCTGCTTCGCCTGGGCGCGCCACCTGGACCGCTGACGGCGTACCGGTGCGGGCCCTCCCGCCGGGCAGCGGGCCGCGAGCGGCGGTCAGGGCGCGCCCCCGCCCGGGGAGGCCCGAAACCGGACCAGTGCGCCAGTGCGGTTTGCCTGATTCCGACACGGTTCAAGCCCAAAAGGTCTCGGCCGAAGAGCCCTGACCCGGTTACGCTGCTGAGGTGGGCCTCACCGTTCTGCCTCTCGTGCTCGACGTCGGCGCGCTCGCGCCTGCCCTCGGGGTCCTGCGGGCGCCAGGGACGCCGACGGTGCGAGGAAGAGCCTGAGTCATGCCGCTGAACCTGAAGGCACTACCTCTGGAACCCGACCCCGAGTCGGTGAAGGCGGCGCGTGCCTGGGTCAGCGACGTGCTCCATCGCCTGCAGCGCGAGGACGTCGTCGACGCGGCCGAGCTCGGGGTGTCCGAGCTGGTCACCAACGCCATCCTGCACGGGAAGCCACCCATCAGCGTGCGGGTCCGCGGCACCCGGGCCCACCCGCGAGTCGAGGTGCACGACGCCTCGAGCCGCCCGCCTGCGGTCAACCTCGAGATGACCGACGAGGACCACCTGCTCGCCACGTTCGGCCGCGGGCTCGGGCTGGTCGCGCTCCACTCCTCGGCGTGGGGCGCCGACCTGACCGGCGACGGGAAGGTGGTCTGGTTCGAACCGGTCGAACGAGCTCCGGCTCAACGGCAACCTGAGCGGCGACGTGTTCGACCTCGAGCAGACCGTTGCCGAGCGCCTGGCACGGATGCAGCAGTTCGGCGAGCCGATAGCCGTCTACATCCGGGACCTCCCGATCAAGCCGTACACCCGCTTCCGACAGCGCTACTTCGAGCTCGGACGCGAGCTGCGGCTGCTCTCCCTGGCGCACGGCCACGACTACCCGATCGCACGCCAGCTCACCGAGGCGTTCCTCGAGACCGAGCAGGAGCGCCGGCGCATGCAGGGACGGCACGAGCTCCAGGTCGCCCTCGAGAGCGGCAGGGAACGCGCGGACCTGGACTTCCTGATCCCGGCGACGATGCCGGACACGATGTCCCGGCTGCTCACCGCCCTGGAGCGCGCGGACGAGTTCTGTCGGCAGCAGCGGCTGCTCACCATCGCCGCCTCCCCGCAGCAGCGCGAGCTCCAGCGCTGGTGGTGCATGGAGTTCGTGCGGCAGGGTCGCGGCGAGGAGCCGATGCCCTGGCCGGGGTCGTTCGAGGTCGAGGAGGACCCGCTCCCGACCTGACCGGACGTCGACCAGGCTCCGCCGGCTGTCGCGCGACTCGGGGCTGTCGTGGACGCCTGTCGTGGACGACTCAGGCGTAGCCGAGCTCGTCGAGTCGCTCGTCGTCGATCCCGAAGTAGTGCGCGATCTCGTGGACCACGGTGATGCCGACCTGCTCGACGACCTCGTCCTCGTCCTGGCACATCCGGAGGATCGGCTTGCGGAAGATCACGATGCGGTCCGGGACCACTCCGGCGTACCTGGTGTCCCGCTCGGTCAACGGCACCCCCGTGTAGACGCCGAGCAGATGCGGGTCGCCTCCGGGTGGGTCGTCCTCGACCAGCACGGCGACGTTCTCCACCAGCCGGGCCAGCTCGTCGGGGACGGCGTCGAGGGCCTCGGAGACCAGCTCCTCGAAGCGTTCGCGACTCATCTCGATCACGTCACCATTCTCCCGCGCCACACCAGGGGATCTGATTTGGGACGACTCTCTGCGTGCCCTATGCTGTACCGGTCCCTGACGGCAGTCGCGCCTGACGGCCCATGGGTAACCAGCCCCCATCGTCTAGTGGCCTAGGACGTCGCCCTTTCACGGCGGTAGCACGGGTTCGAATCCCGTTGGGGGTGCAAGTCCGGGCCGGCAGAACGCCGATTCGGACGAACGGTGGTGGATGGGTTAGCATTCCACCGCTTGAGCAACACAAGAGCATGGCCCCGTAGCGCAGTTGGTTAGCGCGCCGCCCTGTCACGGCGGAGGCCGCGGGTTCGAGTCCCGTCGGGGTCGCCGAGGAAGCCCTGGACCATCAGGTCCAGGGCTTCACTGTTTCCCGGGTACGGCGTACGCCGCCCACCCGGCGCCCACCGCGCGTGGCCCTTGTCACACGCTCTACGGAAATCGTTGAACGGTCAATCGTTGTTGACGACGACATGACCGATTCGATCGCTCTCTCCCCCGAAGCCCAGGCCCTGCTGTTCCGCGACGCGCGCACCGCGAACAGCTTCGCCGACGAGCCCGTCACCGACGAGCAGATCGCCGCGATCTACGACCTCGTGAAGTACGCGCCGACCGCGATGAACGCCCAGCCGCTGCGCATCGTGCTGGTCCGCGAGGACGAGGCCCGCGAGCGCCTGCTCAAGCACATGGCCGACGGCAACCGCGACAAGACCGCCAACGCCCCGCTCGTCGCCGTCCTCGCCGCGGACACGGAGTTCCACGAGAACCTGCCGCGCACCTTCCCGCACTTCCCCACCGCCAAGGACATGTTCGCCGACGCCACCGCGCGCGAGCAGGCCGCGAAGTTCAACGCGAGCCTCCAGATCGGCTACTTCCTCCTCGGCGTCCGTGCCGCGGGTCTCGCCGCCGGCCCCATGGGTGGCTTCGACGCCGCCGGCCTCGACGCCGACTTCTTCGCCGACAGCAGCCTGCGCTCGCTGCTCGTGGTCAACATCGGCAAGCCCGGCGAGAACGCCTGGTTCGACCGCCTCCCCCGCCTCGAGCACGACGAGGTCGTGTTCTCCGCCTGAACCCGCCTCCCGACACCGGGCCCGCCGCGCACGACCGGCGGGCCCGGCGTCGTTGCGGGCCAGTTCCGCGCACGTGCGTCGTCTGCGTCCACCCTCGACCCATGCCGGGGGCCAGTTCCGCGCACGTGCGTGGTCGGCGCCGGCCGTGGGACCCACGCGGGGGCAAGTTCCGCGCACGTGCGCAGTGAGCGCTCCTACGCGGCGCCGAGCGCGTCCATCGCGGCCATCTGCTCCCGTGACAGCTCGAAGCCCGCGACGGCGGCGTTGGACCTGATCCGGTCCGGCTTGCCCGACTTGGGGATCGCGATGATCCCGTGCTGGAGGTGCCAGCGCACGATCACCTGCGCCGGCGTACGCCCGAGCGAGTCCGCCACCTCGCGGATCGTGGGATTGCCGAGGACGCCGCCCCGCAGCCCGCTGTAGCCCTCCAGGGCGATGCCCCGCTCGCGGTGCTCCTCGACGACGTGCGGCTTGTAGAGCAGCGGGCTCCACTTGATCTGGTTCACCACGGGCTTGACGCCGATCTGCTCGACCAGCTCGTCGATCTGGGCAGCGCGGTAGTTGCTCACCCCGATGTCGCGGGCGAGCCCCCGCTCCCGTGCCTCGACGAACTTCTCCCAGATGTCCGCGCCCACGCCGTGGTGGGGCGTCCAGTGGATCAGCCACAGGTCGACGTGGTCGGTCCCGAGCAGCTCGAGGCTCCGCTCCAGCGTCTCCAGCTCCTGGCCGGCCAGGTTCGGAGGGCACTTGGTCGTCACGAAGACGTCGTCGCGCACGACGCCGCTGTCGCGCAGCGCACGGCCGACCTCGCCCTCGTTGCCGTAGATGGTGGCCGTGTCGAGGTGGCGGTACCCGGCCTCCAGCGCGGCGCTCGTGGCCGTCAGAGCCTCGCGACCCTTCAGCTGCCACGTGCCGAAGCCGACCAGCGGCATCCGGCCGCCTGAGGCGAAGGTGACCGCGTCGGTGGGGACGGCGGGCATCGGTGCGGAAGCGCTCTCGCTCATCCCGCGATGCTAGCCCTCGCCGCCACGGCGCTCCGGAGCCCAGGGACTCGGGTGTCTGCTGCAGCCACAACCCAATGGCGCCTTCGTTGGCACAACGTGCCATAGGTGGCGGGCGAGCGCTTGGCTAGCCTGCCGAACATGGACACTCACAGCTCCGGTGGCCCGCTCGAGGACCTCGTCGTCCTCGACCTCACCCGCGCCCTCGCCGGCCCCCACGCAGGGATGATGCTCGGCGACATGGGGGCACGGGTCATCAAGGTCGAGAGCCCCGGCGGCGACGACACACGCGGGTGGGGCCCGCCCTTCGTCGGGGAGGGCGAGGACCGCGAGTCGACGTACTTCATGGCGGCCAACCGCAACAAGGAGTCCATCACCCTCGACCTGAAGAGCGAGGAGGACAAGCAGGTGCTCGCGGACCTGGTCCGGCGCGCCGACGTCCTCATGGAGAACTTCCGGGTGGGCGTCCTGGACCGGCTCGGGTTCAGCGTGGAGCGGCTGCACGAGCTCAACCCCGGCCTGGTGATCCTGACGATCACCGGCTTCGGCCACGACGGCCCGGAGGCCAAGCGGCCCGGCTACGACCAGATCGCCCAGGGCGAGGGCGGCCTGATGAGCATCACCGGCTCCGACCCCGAGCAGCCCGTCAAGGTCGGGGTCCCGATCGCCGACCTGCTCGCCGGCATGAACGGTGCCTACGGCATCCTCGCCGCCCTGCACGAGCGCAGCCGCACCGGGCGCGGGCGGGTGGTGCGAACATCCCTGCTGGCCAGCGTCGTCGGCGTGCACGCGTTCCAGGGCACCCGCTGGACGATCGCGAAGGAGGTCCCCGGCATGTCCGGGCCCCACCACCCGTCGATCTCGCCGTACGGCCTCTTCCACACCGCGACCTCGCCGGTCCAGGTGGCCTGCGGGTCCGAGTCGCTGTGGCGGGCGTTCGCCGCGGCCCTCGGGCTCGACGTCGAGGACCCCCGCTACCTGACCAACGGCGACCGGGTCGCCCACCGTCACGAGCTCACGGCGGACATCGAGAAGGCCTTCGCGACCCAGCCGGCCGAGCACTGGCTGACGCTGCTCGCCGACGCCGGGGTCCCGTCGGGGAAGGTCCGCACCATCGACGACGTGTACGCCTGGGACCAGACCCGGTCGCAGGGGCTGCTGCTCGAGGTCGACCACCCCACCCAGGGCCACCTCGAGCTTCCCGGCTCCCCCATCCGGTTCGACGACAACCCGTACTCCGGGGGCCGCGAGAAGCACGTCGCCCCGCCGACGCTCGGCCAGCACAACGACTCGGTCCGGGCCTGGCTCGCCGAGGACTGACCTACGCACAAGGGCCGTCGTCCCCGTCCAGGTGGAGGGAGACGACGGCCCTTCTTCGTGCGCGAGCCCGGGACGTCATCCGGGAAGTGACGGTTTCACCAGGTACCTAGTGAAAACCCAGCCCTCAGGTCAGCCCATGTCGACGATGGCCGCGACCGGGCCGCCGCCGTCGGGACCCTGGTGGGCCGCGGAGACCGACACGAAGCAGGCCGGGTCGCCGGTGACGGCGGCGGTCACGCCGCCCACGGCGGCCTTGATCTGGCGGTGCCAGTGCACGTCGGAGTCGTCCAGCATCGCGTTGCGACGGCCACGGACCTCGCCGTCCTGGCTGACCTCGCACTTGAGGAAGACGTTCACCAGCTTGCCGTCGAGGTCGCTGGTGTGCGGACGCTCGGGAAGCTCGAGGCCGGCGTCCTTGATGGCCGTCCAGATGCCGTCCTGGTCCAGGGCGTCCTTCATGACCGAGTGGCCGATGCGGTAGCGACCGCCCACGCCGCGGGCGTTGCCGACCACGACGACCTGGGCCTGGTCGAGCTCGACTCCGGAGGAGCAGGAGGCGACCGAGGAGTACAGGTCGCGGTTGTGCATGACGTCGTCGTCCGTGGGCATGTCGATCTCGCCCAGGGCGACCGCGATGCCGAGCGCCGTACAGCCGTTGGAGAGGTCCATCGACTCGTGGGTGTGCTCGGTCCACACCGTCTTGCCGCGGCTCTTCGCGTCGCGGATGGTGTGGATGGTCAGCAGCGGCGTCTTGGTCTGCACGTAGTGCACGTCGGCGGGGTCGGTGATCCCGGCCCGCTCCATCGCGACCTTCACCGCGTCGGAGACCTTCTCGACCATCGCGGTGCGGCCGATGTCCTCGGGCTGGAGCTTCTCGCTCATCGCGAACCCGACGGTGAGCCGGAGGTCGTCGGTCTTCTCGGTCTTCTCCTCCGGAAGGGTGGCGAAGATCGTGGCGTGGGGGCTGATCACGCCGTCGGTGCCGCCGGACCACACGATCGGGATCTGGCTGACCTCCTCGACCGGCCGGGAGCCCTTCTCCATGATGACCTCACGGAAGGCGCGGTCGGCGATGATGCGGGTGTAGTCGTTCACCCCGCCGTTGCCCTCGGTCTTGCCGATGATCGCGATGATGCGGTCGGCCTCCATGACACCGTCGTCGATCAGCTTGCCGAGCTCACTGGCGTCGGCGACGGAGTGGATGGGCACCTTGCGTACTTCGATGGCAGCGGGCACGTGTCTCGCTTCCTTCCTGGTTGGTTACCTGCGTGGTCGTGGCGTCTGTCGGTGTGGGGCAGTGGTGGGTCAGGCGGGTACGACGCGGGTGCCGAGCCGACCCTCGACGGCGTGGGTGATGCGGGCGAGCGAGGTGATCACGCCGGTACCCCCGCCGCGCTCCGCGAAGCGGGTGACGGCCTCGATCTTCGGGCCCATCGAGCCGGCGGCGAACCCCTGGTCGCGGGCGATCGCGCGCATCTCGGACGGAGTGACCTCGCCGATGGGCCGCGCGTGCGGCGTGCCCCAGTCGGTCACGGCGGCGTCGACGTCGGTGGCGATCACGAGGAGGTCGGCGGAGATCTCCTGGGCGACCAGCGCGGCGGTGAGGTCCTTGTCGATGACCGCCTCGACGCCCTCGAGCGTGCCGTCGCTCAGGCGGATCGTGGGGATGCCACCGCCACCGGAGCAGACGACGACGTACCCCTGACCGAGCAGCGCGTCCGCGGCCGGACCGTCGAGGACGGTGAGCGGCTCGGGCGAGGCCACGACCCGGCGCCAGCCCCGTCCGGCGACCTCGACGAACTGCTGGCCGTGCTCCATCAGCAGCTTCGCCTCCTCCTCGCCGAGGTAGCGACCGATGGGCTTGGTCGGGTTGGTGAAGCCCGGGTCGTCGGCGGAGACGAGCGTGCGCGAGACGATCACCGCGGTACGCCGGTCGGCGCCGCGCTCGGCGAAGGCCTGGTCGAGGGCGTTGAGCAGCAGGTCGCCGATGGTCGCCTGGGTCTGCGCGCCGCACCAGTCCAGCGGGACCGGGGGTACGACGGCGGCCGACAGCTCGTTCTTGAGGAGCAGGTTGCCCACCTGGGGGCCGTTGCCGTGGGTCAGCAGGACCTCGTGCCCGGCGACGACCAGGTCGGCGATCGGACCTGCGGCCTCGATGACGGCTGCTCGCTGGTCCTCCGGACGCGCGCTGCCGTCCGGAGAGGTCATGGCATTGCCACCGAGGGCGATCACGATCCGCATGCGGCCGAATCTAGGGGTCCGGAGTGACGCGGGGCACCATCAACAAGAGCCAAGCACCCGCCGCCGACTGGGCAACATCTGCCAACCTGCCGGCCGAGAGCCGCCCTCGACCGGCCGCACGGTGCTCGCATCGGTCGTCGACGACCTCGTGCCAGACTCGGGCCGTGAGCTTCTCCCGCCCCTCGATCCACGACTCGTGCGTCTGCGGAAGCGGTGCGGCGTACGGCGTGTGCTGCGGGCCGCTCCACGACGGGCAGCCGGCGGAGACGGCAGAGGCGCTCATGCGCTCGCGCTACTCGGCGTACGCCCTCGGCCACGTGGACCACGTCTTCCGCACCTGGCACCCGAGGACCCGGCCGGAGGACCTCACGCCTGCGCCCGGCGTGACCTGGCTGGGCCTGCAGGTCCTCGACGCGGCCGACGGCGGTCCCGCCGACGACACCGGCGAGGTGGAGTTCCGGGCTCGGCTCCGCACCTCGGGTGGCGAGCAGGTGCTGCACGAGAGGAGCCGCTTCGAGCGACGCGCCGGACGCTGGGTGTACGTCGACGGCGACGTCGACCAGGGCTGACCTGCGGCCAGGTCATCACCCAGCGGCGCGACGTCGCTGGACGATCTGCGGGCGGATGGAGCCCCGGGTCAGGCGAGCTCGCGCTCCAGCACCGTGCGTACGTCGTGAGGCTCGCGGCCGAGCAGGCAGCGTAGCGGCAGCGACCCCGCGGGGAGGCCGTGCCGGTCGTAGTAGGCGAACATCGCCAGCAGCCACTCACGCTCCCGCGCGCCCAGATGCGCACCCGGTCCAGCCGCCCACTCCTCGGGCGACACCGCCTCCACCGGTACGTCGGAGCCGAGCACGTCCGTCGCGGCCGCAGCGACGTCTCGCACGCTCACCAGCCGAGGCCCACCGAGCTCGTACGTCGCACCCGCATGCCCGTCGTCGAGGAGCACCCGGGCCGCCGCCTCGGCCACGTCCTCGAGGTCGACCAGGCCGAAGGGCCGGTCCAGGTCGTAGGGCACCCGGAGCGCGGGAGGGTGGGCCTGGAGCGCCGGCACGAAGTTCTGGACGTAGGCGCAGGGCTGCAGGATCGTCCAGGGCAGGTCACCTCGGCGCAGGAGGTCCTCGGCCTGTGCCTTGCCGAGGTGGTGCGGCATGCCGGGGGCGTAGGGGGCTGCGACCGAGTGGTAGACGGCCCGGCCGACCCCGGCGTGGGAAGCGGCATCCAGCACGGCCGCCACGTAGTCGGGCTCGTCGGCGTACATGTTGGGGGCGACGACGTACACGGCCGCCGTCCCGGCGAGCGTGACCACCGGGTCGGCGAAGAGCTCCCGCCCGACCGGGCGCGGTCGGGCGCCGCGCGTCGTGAGGGCCCGGGCCACCACCCGGCCGGTCTTGCCTCGACCGCCCAGGACGGCGACCTCGGGGCCGCTCACGACAGCACGCTCAGAGCCAGTCGACGTCCGCGACGGCCTTGCCGCCGGAGAGGCTGGCGTAGCCGGGACCGCGGTCGAAGAACGCCGCCTCCTCGCGGCCGGACAGCTGCTGCTCACGCAGCGACTTGGTGAGCTCGGCGTCGTAGGAGAGCGTGTCGTCCTCCAGCGAGCCGGCCAGCACCACGCCGTAGTCGGCCAGCGCCGCGGCCGGGGAGACCTTGCGCCACACGACGTCGCGGACCACCAGCTCGGGGTCGCGCTCGAGGGGCTCGCCCCAGCCGCCACCGCCGGTGGTGCGGATCCGGATCACCTCTCCGGCGCGCACCGGCTCGTCGTCGGCGAGCGCGTCGACGACCCGCTCGTTCGGCCCGTCGGGGTCGATGACGACCTCGAACGGCTTGCCGGCCTTGCCGCCCTTGACGCCCCAGCAGGCCAGGATCGACCGGTCCGCGATGGACATGAAGTGGCCGTCCTTGAGCATCCGGATGTGCTTCTCGTAGCCCAGGCCGCCGCGGTACTTCCCGGCGCCGCCGGAGTCCATGGCCAGGCCCAGGCCTTCCACGCGGAACGGGAACCGGGACTCGGTGAACTCGGTCGGCAGGTTCCGGGAGTCGGGCACCACGTGGATGGTGTCCTCGCCGTCGGCGTAGTAGCGGCCGCCGGACCCGCCGCCCAGGACCTCGCGCATGAGGTACGGGCGGCCGTCGTGGTCCTCGCCGTACACGCCGGTGTAGCGGATCGTCTCCTGGTCCGCGGGCATCCGGCCGTCGACCGCCTTCGCGACCACGCCGGCGAGCACGCCGAGCAGGCGCAGGATCACGAACGTGCGGGCGTTCGTGGGCGCCGGGAACTCCGGCGTGAGCAGCGTGCCCTTGGGCGGGAACCGCATCTCGATGAGCGGGATGATGCCCTCGTTGACGTCGAGCTCGGCCATCCGCTCCGGAGTGTCGGCGAGGTTGCGCAGGATCGGCGCGAGCCACTTCTTGAGGAAGACCCCGTCGGAGTAGTCGCCGCAGTGGTTGATCGGGCCCTTCGCCTGCGGGGAGGTGCCGGCGAAGTCGACGACGATCCGCTCGCCCTCCGGGTCCTCGGGACCGGTGCGGGTCAGGGTGATCCGCTGCGTGTGCAGCTTCGGGTCCTCGACGCCGTCGTGCTCGGCGTAGTCCTCCCACACCCAGCTGCCGACCGGGATCTTGCTGAGGATCTCGCGGCGGTAGGTCTGCGTGGTGCGGTCGATGATCGCGTCGAAGCAGGACTCCACGACCTCGCGGCCGTAGCGGTCGAACAGCTCGCCGAGGCGACGGGCGCCCATGAGGCAGGCCGAGCACTCGGCGTCGAGGTCGGCGGCCAGCGACTCGGGCATGCGCGAGTTGCGGGTCATGATCCGCAGCGCCGACTTCACCGGGACGCCCTGGTCCCACAGCTTGATCGGCGGGACCATCAGCCCCTCCTCGAACACCGAGGTGGCGTGGCTGGGCATGGAGCCCGGCACCGCGCCGCCGATGTCGTCGTGGTGGCCGAACGCCTGGACGAACGCCACGACCTCCGGCTCGCCGGTGTCGGTGTTCTTCGCGAAGACCGGCACGGTGACGCACAGGTCGGGCAGGTGGCCGATGCCGCCCTCGGACTCGTAGACGTCGTTGTGGAAGAAGACGTCGCCGGGCTTCATCTCCTCCAGCGGGAAGTCCCGGGCGATCGGGTGCACGAGGGCGCTGTAGGAGCGGCCGGTGAGCTTGCGCAGGAGCCGGTCGTGGATGCCGGCCCGGAAGTCGTGCGCGTCGCGGATCATCGGGGAGCGCGAGGTCCGCGCGATGGCGGTCTCGACCTCCATCTCGACCGAGGCCAGGCTGCCCTGGACGATCTCGACGAGCACCGGGTCGGCGGACGCGCCGGCGTCGGCGGTCAGGGTGCCGAAGGGGAACTTCGTGGGCGCCTTCGCCGACGCGGTCGCCGCGGCGCGCCCGGCAGCAGGAGCAGGAGCGGGGGCGGTCATGCGGTCACTTCCTCACGGGTCACGATGATGTTGCGGTAGGCGTCGACCCGGGCCGCGAAGCCGGGGTGCACGGGGACGGTGGAGCCGAACTCCTCGACGATCGCCGGGCCCGAGAGGCTCTGGCCGGGGGCCAGGTCGGGTCGCCAGTAGACCGGGGTCTCGACGTAGCCGTCGGCGGCCTCGAAGCAGACCGGACGGTGGCTCTTCGGCGCCGGGCGTCCGGAGCTCTCGGGTGCCTCGTCCGCGACGATCTCCGGGCGCTGGATCGGGCCGATGCCCGAGACACGGAGGTTGACCCACTCGACCTGCTGGGTGGGGTCGCCGGCGAAGTCGTAGCCGTAGAGGGCGCGGTGCTCGGCGTGGAACCGGCGGGCGACCTCCTCGAGGACTTCCTGGTCGACGTCGCCCTCCGGGACGGGAACCCGAACCTCGAAGGCCTGGCCGAAGTAGCGCAGGTCGGCGGTGCGCACGAAGCGGTGCTGGTCGGCGGGGAAGCCCTCGACGTGCAGCGCCTTCGTCGCCTGGCCGGTGAGGTCGTCGTACACCGAGGCGACGGCGTCGGCGGTGAGGTTCTCGTGCAGGGACACGTTGGTCTGCACGTAGTCGTTCTTCACGTCGACGGTGAGCAGGCCGAAGGCCGAGACGTTGCCGGGGTTCGGCGGCACCAGGACACCGGCGAGCCCGAGAATGTCGACAAGACGGCACAGCAGCAGGGAGCCGGAGCCGCCGAAGGTGGTCAGCGTGAAGTCGCGGACGTCGAGGCCGCGCTTGACCGTGATCTGGCGCAGCGCGTTGGCCTGGTTCCAGGCCGAGATCTCGAGGATGCCGCTCGCGCACTCCTCCGGGGAGATGCCGAGCTTCCCGGCGAGCTCGACGACCCCCGCGCGGGCAGCGTCGACGTCGAGCGGGATCTCGCCACCGAGCAGATGGGGTGGGATCCGGCCGAGCGTCACGTGGGCGTCGGTGATGGTGACGTCCTTGCCGCCGAGCCCGTAGCAGAGCGGGCCCGGGTCGGCGCCTGCCGAGTGAGGACCGACCTTGAGCGTGCCCTCCGGGGAGAGCCAGGCGATCGAGCCGCCGCCGGCGCCGACGGTGACCACGTCGATCATCGGGATCTTGCTGGGGAAGGCGCCGACGCTGCCCTCGGTGGTGAGGGTCGGCTCCCCGTCGATGACGACCGAGACGTCGGTGGAGGTGCCGCCGCCGTCGCAGGTGAGGACCTTGTCGAAGCCGGCCACGCGTGCGATCAGGGCTGCACCCAGAGCACCCGCGGCGGGGCCGGAGAGCACGGTGGTGATCGGCTGGTGCACGACCTCGTCGGCGCTGAGAACTCCGCCGTTGGACTTCATCACGTAGAACGGAACACCCGGGGGGCTCGCCCCCGAGGACCCCCGACCTCCGCCGGTCGTCCTCGGCGCTGGCGTAGTCGTTCAGCCGGGCCTTGATGTTGTTCACGTAGCGGGAGAGCTTCGGCTTCACCGCGGCGTCGACGAGGGTGGTCATGGACCGCTCGTACTCGCGGTACTCACGCAGCACCTGCGAGGAGATCGAGACGACCGCCTCCGGGTGCTCCTCCGCGAGGATCTGGCGCATCCGCTCCTCGTGGGCGGGGTTGGCGTAGGCGTGCAGGAAGCAGACGCCCAGGGTGTCGATGCCCTGGGTCCTGAACCAGCGGGCGACCTTGCGGGCACCCTCCTCCTCGAAGGGCCGGACCTCCTCGCCGGACACGTCGAGACGGCCGCCGACGGCCTTGACCAGGTCGCGAGGGACGATGCGGTCGGGCTTCACCCAGAAGTAGGAGTTGCCGTAGCCGTCGGGGACCGACTGGCGAGCGATCTCCAGGATCGCCTCGTAGCCCTCGGTGGTGATGAAGCCGAGGCGGTCCACCTTGCCCTCGAGGAGCTGGTTGGTGGCCACCGTGGTGCCGTGGCTGACCGCCGTGATCGCGTCGCCGCGCCCAGCGGGGAGCCCGAGCAGGCCGAGGACCTTCTCCACTCCGGAGAGGAAGCCGTCGGCGGGGTTCGCCGGGGTCGACGGCGTCTTGGTGGAGACGAGCTCCCCGGTCTCCTCGTCGAGGGCGACCACGTCGGTGAACGTGCCACCGGTGTCGATGCCGATCCTGATCCGGCGGTCCTGCGTCCCCATCTGGTCTCCCGTTCTTCGCTTTGCGGAACAGCCCTCATTCCACCCGGTGGGTACCCCTCGAGGCCACGGCATCATCTGCCGGGGGAACCAGGACTTGTTGTGAAGATGTGCTAGCCGGCGAAGGTGGGGCGCCGGTCCCCGGCACGAGTGGCCTGCTCGAAGGCGTGGGCGATCTCCAGCAGCCTGCGCTCACCGGAGTGGGGAGCGACGATCTGGATGCCGACCGGCAGCCCGTCGTCGGTGAAACCGGCCGGCACGGAGATGGCCGGGCAGCCGGTCACGGTGATGAAGTACGCCGACCGCATCCAGTCGAGGTACGTCGACTGCTCCCGGCCGTTGATGTCCTTGGGGTACTCCTGGTCGGCCGGGAACGGCGAGACCTGGCTGACCGGCATCACGAGCACGTCGTGGGTCTCGAAGAAGCTCCGCATCCGCTCCCCGAGCGTGGTGCGCGCGGTGTAGGCGCGGACCACGTCGGCGCCGGTGAGCGGCTCACCCGCACGGATGTTGTCCTCGAGCGACTGCTTGAACCGGCCCGGGTTCTCGGCGAGGAGCCGACCGAGCTTGGCCTGCATGTGCCAGGCGCGCAGGGTGCGGAAGGTCGCGTCCGCCTCGTGCAGGTCCGGGTGGTCGTCCGCGACGTGGGCGCCGGCGTCGGCGAAGACCTGGCGCTGGGCGTCCAGCACCGCTCGGACGCCGTGGTCGACCTCGAAGGCTCCCCCGAGATCGGCGGAGAAGGCGACACGCAGGCCGTTGAGGGTCCCGCGCAGGGGCTCGGCGAAGACGCTGCCCGGGGTCTCCAGGGCCAGCGGCACGCGAGGGTCGGGCCCGGCGATGACCGAGAGCAGCAGGGCGAGGTCCTCGACGTTGCGGGCCATCGGCCCTTCGACCGAGGTGGTCTCCCAGGCGTTGTAGTGCGGCCACTCGGGGACCCGGCCGAGCCCGGGACGCAGCCCCACGACGTTGTTGAAGGAAGCCGGATTGCGCAGGGAGCCGCCCATGTCGCTGCCGTCGGCGAGCGGGACCATGCCGCTCGCCAGAGCGGCAGCCGCTCCCCCGCTCGACCCGCCGGCGGAGCGGCCCAGGTCGAAGGGGTTGAGCGTGGTGCCGAACACGGGGTTGAAGGTGTGCGAGCCCGCAGCGAACTCCGGGACGTTCGAGCGCCCGATCACGACCGCACCGGCCTTGCGGATCCGCTCCACGAGCAGCTCGTCGCGTTCCGGGACGTGGTCGGCCATGACCGGCGACCCGAAGGTGGTGCGCCAGCCGGCGACCAGGTGGGTGTCCTTGAAGGCGAACGGCAGCCCGTGCAGCGGGCCGACCTGCTCGCCGCGCGCCAGCCGGTCGTCGGCGTCGGCCGCCTGCTCCCGCGCCCGCTCCGGGTCGAGGCTCACCAGCGCGTTGACGTCGCCGTTGACCTCCTCGATGCGGTCGAGGTGCAGCTCGAGCAGCTCGCGGGCCGAGACGTTCTTGGCCCGGACCGCCGCGGCCATCTCCCGGGCGGTGCTGTAGGGACCGAGGTCGGTCATGGGCGTCCTCAGCCGCGACGGCGGGCCGCGAGCGCTCCGGCGACCACGCCGGCCAGCACCAGGCCGCCGCCGACCAGCACGCCCTTCACGAAGTCGCCACCCACCGCGGGCGCGGGGCGCGGAGGAGCGGTGAACACCTCGCCGGCCTGCGCGGGGGCTCCCCCTGCCTCACCGGGTGCCGTCGCTGCCGCCGCGGCGGACGGCTCGCCGCCCGGCATGGTGACCGCGGCCGGAGCGGCCTCGCCGGCGAGCACCCGGTCCACGTTGGCGAACATCTCGCCGGCCATGCGCTTGCTCACCGAGGTCAGCATGCGCTGCCCGACCCCGCCGATCATGCCGCCCACGACCGCGTCCGCGTCGTAGCGCAGCAGGGTGGTGCCGTCGCCGTTGTCGGAGAACCCGACCTTCACGTCGGCCGCGATCGTCCCGGGGGATCCCGCGCCGCTCGCCTTGAGCACGAGGGAGTTGTGCGGGTCGAGGTCGCGCAGCTGGCAGGACCCGGCGTACGTGCCGCGGATGGCGGCGACGCCGGCGTTCACGGTCATGTCGTAGCTGTGCTCACCGATGGTCTCCAGTCGCTCGCAGCCGGGGATGGTGCGGACGAGGACGCTGGGGTCGAGCAGCGCGCTCCAGACGTCGGCGACGGGGGCGTGCAGGACGGCTTCTCCGGCGACCTTCATGCGGTGGGTCCTTCCTGGGTGTGGGTGCGACGCAGCTCGTAGAGCTCCGACGGGGAGATGGGCATGGAGGTGATCGGGAAGCCCTCGGCGTCCTCGATCGCCGCGGCGAAGACCGCCGCGGAGGGGATGACCCCTGCCTCGCCGGCGCCCTTGAGGCCCAGCGGGTTCAGCGGCGAGGGGGTCTCCAGGTGGTCGATGTCGATGGTCTTGGGGACCTCCGTGACGTAGGGCATCAGGAAGTCCATGAACGAGGCGTTCTGGAGCTGGCCGTTCTCGTCGTAGGCCATCCGCTCGTAGAGCGCCCCGCCGACCCCCTGGGCCACGCCGCCGTGGATCTGGCCCTCGACGATCATCGGGTTGATCAGGTTGCCGCAGTCGTGCACCACGGCGTACTTGAGGACCTTGATCTCGGCGGTGTCCGGGTCGGTCTCGACGATGACGGCGTGCATGCCGTTGGCGAACGTCGACCGCGGCGGCGAGTAGTAGTCCTTGCCCTCGAGCCCGGGCTCGTCGTCCTCGGCGACCGGCGGCTTCGACGGGTCGCCGACGACGAACTGGGTGGCGGCCTTGGACGCCTCGTCGAAGGCGTAGCGCAGCGGGTTGGAGAGCACCGCGACCGTGCCGAGCGCGATCTGGCTGCTCGGGGATCCCTTCACCTGGACGACGCCGTCCACGATCTCGAGGTCCTCGGGGTTCGCCTCGAGCGCGTCCGCCGCGATGCGGAGCGCCTTCTCGCGTGCACGGCGAGCGGCGAGCGCCAAGGCCGAGCCGCTGAGCACCGCCGCGCGGGACGCGAAGGTGCCCACGGAGTACGGCGAGCGGCGGGTGTCGCCGGTGACCACCTCGACGTCGTCGAGCGGCACACCGAGCTCGTCGGCCACGATCTGCGCGAAGGAGGTCTTGTGGCCCTGCCCCTGCGTGGTGAGGCCGGTGGAGACCTTGACCTTGCCGCTGGTCTCGATGTGCACGTGCCCGCCCTCGTAGGGGCCGACGCCGGTGCCCTCGACGTAGCAGGCCATGCCGATGCCGACCTTGCGACCCTCGGCGCGGGCCTGGTCGCGGTACTCCTCGAACTCGTCCCAGCCGACGAGCTTGCGCAGCTTCTCCAGCGACGCCGGGTAGTCGCCCGAGTCGTAGATCAGCGGCCGCCCGTCCTGGAACAGCAGCCCCTGGTCGTAGGGGAACTCGTCGGGCTGGATGAAGTTGGCCGCCCGCACTTCGGCCCGGTCCTTGCCGAGGTACTTCGCGATCGCGTCCATCGTCCGCTCCATGGCGTAGACGCCCTGGGGCCTCCCTGCGCCTCGGTAGGGAGTGACGATGACGGTGTTGGTGTAGAGGCTCTCGAAGACCACCGAGTAGTTGCGCGGCTTGTACGGCCCGAGCAGCTGGGTGGAGGTGATGATCGGCACGATGAGGCCGTACGGCGTGTAGGCGCCGTTGTCGTGCCAGAACTGCACGGCGAGGCCGAGCAGGCGGCCCTCGTCGTCGAAGCCGACCTCGATGTGCTGGTCCTGGCCGCGCTCGTGGGCCGAGGAGATGAAGTGCTCGCGCCGGTCCTCGATGAACTTCACCGGCTTGCCGAGCGCGCGTGCGGCCATCGGCACGAGGAGCTCCTCGGGCCAGGGGTGCACGATCTTGACGCCGAAGCCGCCGCCGACGTCGGGGGTGATCACGTCCACCTGGCCGAGGTCGAGGCCGAGCTTGGCCGCGACCGCGGCGCGGACCCCGGTGGAGGTCTGCGTGGACGTCCACACCTGGAGGCGGTGGGAGTCGGTGTCCCAGCGGGCGAGAGTGGCACGTCCCTCCATGGGCATGGAGGCGCTGCGCTCGATGTGCAGGTCGAGGGTGAGCCGGTGGGGTGCGTCGGCGATGGCCTGCTCGGCGTTGCCGACCGACTGCTCCATGCGGGCCGCACGGTTGCCGGGGACGTCCTCGTGGACGAGGTTGTCGGCCTGCCGGGCGGCGTCGATGCCCACGACGGGCGGGAGGAAGTCGTAGTCGACCCGGATCCGGTCGACGGCGTCCTCGGCGACGTAGCGGTCGGTGGCGACGACCATCGCCACGGCCTCGCCGACGTAGTTCACCTCGTCGCGGGCGAGGGCGTACTGGGTGCGTCCGTGGGTGAGGTCGGGGTGCGGGATGAGCAGCGGCAGCGGCTGCGCCATCGGCCCTTCGAGGTCGTCGTAGGTGTAGACGGCGACGACCCCCTCGACGTCGAGCACGGCCTCCACGTCGATGTCGAGGATCCGCGCATGGGCGTGGGGGCTGCGCAGCACGGCGGCGTGCAGCGCCCCGGGCATGAGGTCGTCGGTGTACTGGCCGTGGCCGCGCAGGAACCGGTCGTCCTCGACGCGGTGGACCTTCTCCCCGAAGAACTTGGTGGTCACGGCGAGGCCTCCTTGCCGTCCCGGGCGATCTCGGCGGCCCGGCACACCGCGGAGACGATGTTCTGGTAGCCGGTGCAGCGGCACAGGTTGCCGGCGATCATGTCGCGGGCCTCGTCCTCGGTCGGGTCGGGGTTCTCCCGGAGACCGGCGGTGATGGTGGTCAGGAAGCCCGGCGTGCAGAAGCCGCACTGGAGTCCGTGGCAGTCGCGGAACGCCTGCTGGACGGGGCCGAGCCGACCGTCGGGCTCGGTGAGCCCCTCGACGGTGGTGATCTCCTGTCCCTGCGCCGAGACCGCGAACATCAGGCAGGCGCGGACGGGGTCTCCGTCGAGCAGCACCGTGCACGCGCCGCACACGCCGTGCTCGCAGCCGACGTGGGTGCCGGTCAGCCCGACCTCGTGGCGCAGCGCGTCGGAGAGCAGTCGCCGAGCGGGGACGCGGATGTCGTGGACGGCGCCGTTCACGTGCAGCCGGACGTCGTGCAGCTGCTCGGTCGTGGTCTCGGTCATGAGGCACCTCCGGTGCTTCGGGACGCGCGGTCCTCGAACGCCCGGCGCACGACCCTGGCGGTCAGCACGCGGGCGAGGTGGCGTCGGTAGTCGGCGGTGGCGTGGATGTCGCCCTCCGGGTCGAGCGAGCCGGCCGCGATGTCGGCGGCACGCTCGAGCTCGGCGTCGGTCGGGATGGCGTCCGGGGAGGCGTCGAAGGCCGGGGACAGGTCGACCACGGTGGGTACGTCGGACACCGACAGGTAGCCGGCGCGCACCGACAGGGTGCCGTCCTGGTCAGGCTGGACGAGCACGGCCACGCCGCAGAGGGCGTAGTCGCCGTGACGGCGGGCGATCTCGTCGAAGGCCACGCCGGCCCCGACCGGGAGGGCGGGGAACCACGCCTCGGTGGCGATCTCGTCGGGACGCAGGGAGGTCTCCAGCGGTCCGACGTACAGGTCGTCGGCCGCGATGGTGCGTGACCCCGCGCGGGAGGCCGCCGTCACCGTGCCGCCGAGGAGCTTCAGCACCACGGGCATCTCGGCGGAGGCATCGGCGTGCACGAGCGAGCCGACGGTCGTCCCGCGGTTGCGGATGGTCGCGTGGGCGACCATCCGCAACGCCTGGGACAGCAAGGGCTGCACCCGGCGGGCGTCGGGGTCGCGCTCGACCTCGGCGTGCCGGGCGAGGGCCCCGATCCGGACCCCCGTCTCGTCGGTGCGGACGTAGGCCAGCTCGCCGAGCCCGTTGATGTCCACGAGGGCAGAGGGAGCAGCGAGCCGCATCGACAGCAGCGGCACGAGGCTCTGCCCTCCAGCGAGGACCTTGGCGTGCGGGTCTGCCTCGAGGGCGGCGAGCGCCGTGTCGAGGGTGTCCGGCCGGACGTACGAGAAGGGGGCGGGCTTCATCGGTTGTCGTTGCCCCCCTCGGTGTCGTGGGGGTGCGGGTAGTCGGTGCGGTGCTCGTCAGGGTTGTGCTGACCGCTGGGACCGACGATGAGGGCGCCCTCGTGGTCCTCGTGGTGGCTGGCGAGCTCCGCGGTGCGGCCCTTCACCAGGTGGTAGTACACGATCACCATGATCGTGCCCAGCGCGATGCCGCTGAGCTCGAAGTCGCTGGTGATCTGCAGGGTCACGCCACCGATACCGGCGATCAGACCGCCGGCCAGGCCGACGAGGTTCACCGGGTTGCCGAAGTCGACCCTGTTCTCCACCCAGATCTTGGCGCCGATGAGGCCGATCATGCCGTAGAGCACCACCGTGATCCCGCCGAGGACGCCGCCGGGGATGGCGTTGACGACCGCGCCGAACTTCGGCGAGAGGCCCAGCATGATCGCCACGATCGCCGCGACGTAGTAGGCAGCCGTGGAGTAGACGCGGGTGGCGCCCATGACGCCGATGTTCTCGGCGTACGTCGTGGTGGGCGAGCCGCCGAAGGCGCTGGCGAGGGCGGTGGCGACACCGTCACCCGCGAGGGCGCGGCCCATGTACGGGTCGAGGTCGTCACCGGTCATCTCGGCGACGGCCCGCACGTGGCCGGTGTTCTCGGCGATCAGCGCGATCACACCGGGCAGCACCAGGAGGATGAAAGTGAGCGAGAAGCTCGGCGCGTGCACCGCGGAGACTCCGTCGGCCAGGGTGCCGGACGGGAAGCCCAGCCAGTCGGCGGCGCCCACCTGTCCCCAGTCGACGCGGAGGTGTGCCACGGCCTCGCCGTTGCTGGTGGGCGTCACGGAGGTGATCTCCCCCAGGACGGTGTCGGCCAGCCACGAGATGAGGTAGCCGAAGATGAGCGAGAGGAACACCGCGATGCGGGACCAGAAGCCCGGGAAGAGCACCGCTGCCATGATCATGAACGTCGCGGTGAGCAGGGCGATCCACTGGTCCTGCGGCCAGTAGATCTGCGCCACCACGGGCGCGAGGTTGAACCCGATGAGCATGACCACCGCACCGGTCACGGCCGGCGGCAGGATCTTCCTCAGCCATCCGGCGCCTGCGAAGTGGACGAGAACACCCACGAGCGCGAGCACGATGCCCGAGATCATGATGGCGCCGGTCACGTCGGCGGAGTCGCCGCCCTGGGCACGGATCGCCGCGACACCGGCCACGAACGAGGCGCTGGTCCCCAGGTAGCTCGGCACCCGGTTCTTGACGATCAGCAGGAACAGGATGGTGCAGATACCCGAGAACATGATGGCCAGGTTGGGATCCAGGCCCATCACGAGCGGGAAGACGAACGTGGCGCCGAACATCGCCACCACGTGCTGGGCGCCGAGCCCGATGGTGCGCGGCCAGCTCAGGCGCTGCTGCGGCCCGACTGCCTCCCCCGGCGGTGGTGTGTGGCCGCCGTAGACGACCTCCCACTTGAACATGGACATAGGTGCTCTCCTCGCGGATTGGATACCGAGTCCCCCGATTCGGGCGACGCTAGTGGCGCCAGTCACAGGACAGCACCGGCGACTTGTGCCGAACGACAGTGTGTCGCCCTGTCACACGTTGCCTCGCACATTTGACGCAAGCGTGTTCGAACTGTGCTCGGACGCCTCGTCGAGTGCTCCGCCAGCGCTCCGCGCACGAGCGACCGAGCCGGGGAACGCGCAGGTCAGCGGGTCTGCAGCACCTGGAGGGCCACCGCGATGTCGAGCCGCAGGTGCGGGTCGGTGGTGAACGGCCCGAGCATCCGCTCGAGCTTGCTGACCCGGTAGCGCATCGTGTTGTAGTGGAAGAACTGCTTGCGCGCCGCCTCGGCGACGTTGAGGTTGGTGTCGAGCAGGATCTGCAGCGTCTGGCGGAGGTCCGCGGCCTCCTCGGTGGGCTCCGCGAGCGAGCCCAGCACGTCGGCGGCGAACCCCTGGACCTCCTCGACGTCGGGCACCAGCGCGATCAGCCGGTGCAGGCCGAGGTCGTCGAACCAGGTCGTGCTCCCCCCGCCGTGGATGCGACGGCCGACCTCGGCGGCACGCCGCGCCTGGGAGTAGGCGTCGGGCAGGTCGGAGAGGTCGCGGACGAGCCGGCTCACCCCCGCCGAGAACGGCCGGCGGCCGCCCCCGCGGTCCCCGCGGACCGCCGCGACGAGCGGGTCCACGCCGGCACGTCCGGCCCCGGGCTCGGCGACGTCGACACCGGCCGGGACCGGCACGAGCGCCACCACCTCGGCGGTGAAGTCGACCGTGGGTACGACGGGGTCGCGCGACTCGCACAGCTGCCGCCAGGCTGCGGCGAAGCGCTCCTGCCACATCCGGCGTACCCGCCCGGACACGGGGTGATCGTCGTCGGTGAGCGGGTCGAGCTCGGCGGACACGACGTACATGGGGCGGTCGATGTCCCACCCGAGGGTGGCGGCGTGCTCGACGACGAAGGCCTGGTCGCCCGCCCGCCCGAGGAAGACGTCGCGGAGGAAGTCGCCGCGGTACTTGTTCTCCACCGCCGCGACCGCCTGCTGGCGGGTGAGCACCAGCGCGGCGACCGTGGCGGCGCGCTCCAGGGCGGAGACGTCCTCCCCGGCGAGGGCGTGGCGGGGGCTGAAGCAGACCAGGCGAGCCAGGTCGGTCCCCCCGGCGACCACGGGCATCAGCAGCACCTCGCCGTCGGCCACCCGCGCGGGGCGCCTGCTCGCGCGCTCGACGCGGAACCTGCCGCTGTCGTCGAACAGGTCGGCCGCCACCATCCGCTCGCGCCACTCCTCGGGAAGGGAGGCGGCGGTCTCGCGTCCGTCGGTGGAGGTGACGAGGACACCCACGTCGAGGACCCGGGCCACCTCGTCGGCGATCTGGTGCAGGTCTCCGCCCTCGAGGACGAGCAGGCTCAGTGCGTGGTGGAGCGCGTCGATGCGCTGCAGGACGCCGGTGGCGACCTCGTTGATCTGGGCGAAGACCTGCTGGAGCAGCTCGTCGAAGGCCAGCTCCCTCGGCAGGCCCAGGAGCGGGAAGTCGAGCTCGTCGGCGAGCGCGAGGACCTCGTCGCCCACCTCGTCGAGGTAGCGGCCGACCTTGATGCCGAGGCCTGCGACGCCGAGGTCGTGCAGCGTGCGCAGGAGCTCGAGGAGGCGTTCGGTCGGCTCCGCGTCGGCTCCGGAGACGAGCGGGAACCCGGTCGTCACCAGGAGCTCCCGGGGCTTGACCCAGTCGGCGATGTCGGGGACTTCCATGACGTTCACGCCCTGGACCGCCCGGTCGAGCCCGCCACCTCCGGCGAGGACCTCGGTGGCTTGCATGCAGTCCAGCGTGAGCAGCTCGGCGACGGTCACGCCGTACGGAGTGGTTATCAAGACTTGTCCCTCCCAGGCCCGAGCCTTGGCAAGACTCACCATCGGCAGACCCTACCTGAGCCTATTAGCGTCGCTGGGGACACCGACGCCCCGGGACCGAGAGGACGCATGACGCCCGCCAACCGCATCCCCGCCGCCGCGCCGGCCTGGGTGCGCTCACTGGTGGCCGGGCCCGAGACCGCGGCGCGTGTCGTACACCCGGGAGCGGACGCGGTCTACCTCGACGTGGACGGCTCCTGCGTGGGCGTGCTCTCCACGGCCGCCACCGCCGTGCCCTGCGGCGTACGCACCGCCCTTCCCGCACTTCCCGCCGACCTGCTCGGCGAGACCGCTGCCCACGTCGGCGGCGGCCGGGTCCTGCTCGGCAGCACCGAGGTGGTCGTCGCGCGCACCGTGGACGCGTCCGTCCCGCCGCTGCGCGCCGAGGTCGTCTCGGACGGCGGCGAGACGCTCGCCGCCGTAGTAGGCGAGCGCGTGGACCACGTCCGCGCCGAGCTCCCCGCCGAGGCGCTGGACGCGCTCGTGTCCGGTGACCCTGACGCCGTCCCGTCCCTGCTGGGCCGCGGAAGCGGGCTCACCCCGGTGGGCGACGACGTGCTGGCCGGCTGGCTCGCTACCACGGTCGCGGCGTCCAGGGCGGCGGCCGTCCCGACCCCGGCAGCCGCTGCGCCGACGGGCGCGGTGCCCGGCGCGGCCGACGAGTCGCCGGTGGCCCTGGCCGTCGCAGTGCATGCCGCCACCTCCACGACGCTGCTCTCGGCGACGCTCCTGGACTGCGCACGACGCGGGGACGTCATCCCGCAGTTCCGGACCCTCCTCCAGACCCTCCCCCGGGCCCTCGCCGCTCAGGACCGGGACCGCCTCGACGAGGCCGTCTCGGCACTGCTCCGGGTGGGCCACACCTCCGGCGCCGGGCTGATGCTCGGCACCGTGCTCGCACTCCGTCACCTCGCGTCAAGGAGCCCTTCATGACCAGTCCCCCGACCACCGCCGGCACCGTCCACGTGGAGGTGCGACCGGGCGCGTACGCCGACTCGGTGACGCTGCTCCAGGTGAGCAAGGACGTCGCGGCCGTACCGGGCGTCGAGAACGCCCAGGTCGCGATGGCGACGCCGCTGAACCTCGACGTGCTCGAGTCCATGGGCTTCGACGTGCCGGCGACCACCGCCAACGACATGGTCGTGGCCCTCAAGCTCGCCGACGACGGAGACCTCGGCACCGCCCTCGCGGCCGTCGACGCCGCCCTGACCCGCAAGACCCGCAGCACCTCGCAGGCCGAGGAGGAGCCGCACCGTACGACGGGCAGCGCGATCGCCGACACCGACGCCGACCTGGCCCTCGTCTCGGTCCCCGGCGAGCACGCCTTCGTCGAGGCCATGGACGCCCTCGACGCGGGCCGCGACGTGATGGTGTTCAGCGACAACGTCCCGCTGGAGCAGGAGATCACGCTCAAGCAGCGCGCCACCGAGCGCGGGCTGCTCGTCATGGGCCCCGACTGCGGCACCGCCGTCGTGGGCGGCCTGGGCCTCGGCTTCGCCAACCGCACCCAGCCCGGCCCGGTCGGCATCGTCGCCGCCTCCGGCACCGGCTGCCAGCAGCTGATGTGCCTCCTCGACGCGGCCGGCGTCGGTGTCAGCGCGGCCCTCGGCGTGGGCGGGCGCGACCTGAGCGAGGGCGTCGGCGGCCTCTCCACCCGGGAGGCCATGCGCCGCCTCGACGAGGACCCGGCCGTCGAGCTGGTCGTGGTCGTCTCGAAGCCCCCGGCGGAGAAGGTGGCCGCCGAGCTGCGCGAGTACGCCGCCACCCTCGGCACCCCGGTGCACTTCGCCCTCCTCGGCCAGGGGCAGCCCGACCTGACCACCGCCGCGGAGAGCGTGGTGAAGGCGCTCGGCCGGCCGGAGCCGCAGTGGCAGACCTGGGGCACGGGCACCGCCTCGCCCGCGAGCGGCGGCCACCTGCGCGGGCTGTTCGTCGGCGGGACCCTCTGCGACGAGGCCATGCTGATGGCCGCGGCGGAGCTCGGGCCGGTGCGCAGCAACATCCCGCTCTCCCCCGACCTCGCGCTCGGCGAGAGCCTGACGGCGGACGCCCCCACGATGATCGACTTCGGGGACGACGCGCTCACGGCGGGACGCGCGCACCCGATGATCGACCCCACCCTGCGCCTGGAGCACCTGGCACGTACCGCGGAGGACCCCGCCACCGCGGTCGTGCTCATGGACGTCGTCCTGGGCCACGGCGCCGAGCCGGACCCTGCCGCGAGCCTCGCCCCGGCGATCCGCGCGGCCCGCGAGACCGCTCGCGCGGGCGGGCGCGACCTGCCTGTCGTCGTCGCGTGCGTCGGCACCGAGGACGACCCGCAGCAGCTCACCCGGCAGGCGACCGCGCTCGCCGAGGCCGGCGCCGAGGTGTTCCTGTCCAACGCCCAGGCCACCCGCCGGGCGATCGACCTGACCGGAGGTACCCGATGAGCACGACCGCTCCCCGTGCAACCCGCCCCACCGAGGCGCCCGGTGCCGTGGTCGCCGCCGGTGCCGACCTGTTCGCCGACGCCGTCGAGGGCCAGGCGGTCCCGGTCTCCCGGGTGGACTGGCGCCCGCCCATGGACGGCACTTCGGCCGACCTCGCCGCGGTCATCGCCGACCCGCTGCGCCACGAGGCGAACGAGCGCGCCGTGAAGGCCATGCTCGACGTGCAGGCGATGCTCGTCGCGGTCGCGCCCGCCTCGGAGGTGCTGGGTCTGGAGAAGGGCCAGTTCCTGCACGCCGGACCGCCGCTGGAGTGGGCGAACGCGTCGGGGCCGATGCGCGGCGCGCTGATGGGCGCCGCCGCCCTCGAGGGGATCGTCGACGACCCCGAGGACGCCGTGAAGCTCTTCGAGTCCGGGTCGGACATGTCCCTGGAGCCGTGCCACCACCGCTCCGCCGTCGGCCCCATGGCGGGGGTTGTCTCCCCGTCGATGTGGATGTTCGTCCTCGAGGACCCCACGTCGGGACGGCGTACCTACTGCTCGCTCAACGAGGGTCTCGGCAAGGTGCTCAGGTACGGCGCCTACAGCCCCGAGGTGCTGGAGCGGCTGCGCTGGATGTCCGACGTCCTCGGGCCGCTGCTCGCCGAGGCCGTGCGCGCCGCTGGCCCGGTCGACGTGACCGGCATCCTCACCCAGATGCTGCAGATGGGCGACGAGGCGCACAACCGCAACCGGGCCGGCACCCTGATGCTGCTGCGTGACCTCGGACCCGCGCTGGCCGAGTCGTCCGCTCCCGCCAAGGACGTCGCCGACGTGATGCGCTTCGTGGGCGGCAACGACCACTTCTTCCTCAACCTCGCCATGCCGGCCTGCAAGCTCTCGCTCGACGCCGCCCGCGGGATCGAGGGCTCGACGATGGTCGTGGCGATGGCCCGCAACGGCACGGAGTTCGGCATCCAGGTGGCGGGCACCGGCGACGAGTGGTTCACCGGCCCGGCCCAGCTCGCGGACGGCCTGCTGCTCGGGGACTACACGCCCGAGGACGCCAACCCCGACATCGGCGACTCTGCGATCACGGAGACCGCGGGCCTCGGCGGCTTCTCGATGGCCACCGCCCCGGCGATCGTCCGCCTCGTGGGCGGCACGGTGCCGGACGCCCTGGCCACCACCCGCCGCATGCTCGAGATCACGCTCGGCGAGAACCCCCGCTGGTCGATCCCGGTGCTGGAGTTCCAGGGCGCCCCGACGGGCATCGACGTCACGAAGGTCTGCCGGACCGGCATCCTGCCCCAGATCAACACGGGCATGGCAGGTCGCAAGGCCGGCGTCGGTCAGGTCGGTGCAGGTCTCGTCACCCCGCCCGCCGAGATCTTCCCCAAGGCACTGGCGTCGCTCGCCGCGCGCGCCCGGAGCCGCGCCGAGGGGTGACTCCCACCTGACGACAAGACGAGGGGCGGCCGCGCTGTGCGGCCGCCCCTCTTCCTCGTGGGTCAGTTGCCGATGAGGCTCTCGCAGTCCATGAGCCGGTCGGTGGCGTCGAGGTCGGTGAGGTCGAGGCCGTCGCCGCAGAGGATGAAGTCCGCGCCGCCCTCGCCGTAGAGCACATCGTCGTTCTCGTTGCCGCCGATCCGGTCGGCACCGCCACCGCCGTGGATGACGTCGTTGCCTTCCATGCCGACCAGCCGGTCGGTGCCGGGTCCGGCGTACACGAGGTCGTTGCCGAGCCCGGCGCGGATCCAGTCGGCGCCCTTGCCGCCCCAGACCCGGTCACGACCCGAGTGGCCGTTGAAGAAGTCGGGGCCGGCGCCCAAGCGCGCGGTGTCGTTGCCCTCGTCGCCCAGCATGGTCAGCGCGAACTGTGCCGACAAGGTGTGCGCGTCGAGGTAGTCGTCCCCGAGCCGGGGCCACACCTCGATCAGGAGCGGCTGGCTTCGGCTGATGCCGCCGGGCACCCGGCACACCGCGGCGACGCCGCGCTTCACGCGCCGCTGCTTGCAGGCGCGGCCGAGCTCCCGCCACTCCTTGGTGCCCCGGTCGTGGAAGCGCAGCCCGCGCTCCACCCGCGTGATCACCAGGTGGCTGTCCTGCTGACCTGCGCGGTAGAGGTAGCCGTGCTTCGTCCGGGTGAGCATGGCCTTGTCCTTCAGCGGGATGGGCGTCCCGAACTGGCCCATGAGCTCGGTGGTGAACTCGTACGGCGGCCCGGCGTGGAGGGCAGCCTCGGCGGTGGCCGCGTCCGCCGTACCGGTTGCGCCGAGTGCGGTCAGCGCCGTCATGGCGGCTCCGACAAGTACGGCGAGGGCGGGGCGTGGGGACCGTGAGAGCACGGCATCCTCCAGTGGAGTGCACAGGACTGGACTTTCCTCCCAGGAATTTACTTTCGTCACATGTCGCGCATACCCGTTTTGCGTATATCTGCAGTCGGCTCCACGCCTCACCCGTCCACGCGGAGGGCGATTCGACCCCGCTGAACCCGTCGGGTAGACTCCCCTGGCGAGCGGCCCGAAGGGCCTCTCACCTGCAGAAACACATCGCTCGTAGATGGGTTGCAGGTAGCTGGGGCAGGTAGCTCAGTTGGTACGAGCGTCCGCCTGAAAAGTGGAAGGTCGGCGGTTCGACCCCGCCCCTGCCCACAGCGGAAAGCCGCAGGTCAGAGCTCAGTCTCCGGCCTGCGGCTTTCGTCGTTCCAGACCGGCGCGAGGGCGCGACCACGACCCCCTCAACTACGGGTGGCCGGGGGGTGCCTGTCCTCCATCGCCTCGACCAGGTCCGCACGCCAGCCCGGGGCCTCGAGCCCACCGGTGTAGTAGCGCGTCTCGCGCTGGATGAGCCCGTCGTCGTCGAGCTCGAAGATCACGACCACGTGCCACGGGTCGTCGCCGTAGTCGGCGAACCCCTCGACCACCCACACGCGCCCGGCACCGACGACCCGACGCAGAGCCACGCTGGGTCCCGACCCGGGGAACCTCTGCTGCAGCTGCCTCATCGCGTCCCGCCCGCGGAGCCGCTCGCGCGACTGCGGCATCTCCATCACGAAGTCGGTACGCCGCAGCAGGTACTCCCGGTCCGACGAGAGCCCACCGGGGTCGGTGATCCCGAGCATCAGCTCCAGGCCCTCGCGCATGGCGACGGCATCGTCGTCGGCCATCGCCTTCTGGAAGAGCTTCTGCACCCCGTTCTCGTCCACGACGACCCTCCTGACTTCGAGCATCTCCAGTCTCGCCGGCGAGGGCGACGTGACCCATAGCCCCGTCGGGCCCCCACCAGCTGCCCGACGACGGGCTCGCCGGCGAGTGGGGCGGCGAGCCGCGGGCGGGAGTCGTCGCCTACGACGCGACCGACGCCGCGCCGAGTCCGACGGGCTCTCCCTCGGACGCGGTCACGGGGAGCTCGACGGTGAAGGTCGTGCCGACACCCACCTCCGACTCGACGCGGATCGCCCCGCGGTGCCGTTCGACGATGGCCTGGACGATGGACAGGCCCAGGCCGGTACCCGGGACGGCACCGGCCTGGGCGTTCGAGGCCCGGAAGAACCGGTCGAAGAGCAGTGGCTGCTCCGACTCCGGGATGCCGATGCCCTCGTCGGCGACGGTCAGCCGGACGCAGCCCTCACGTCCCGTCACCCGCAAGGTGACGGCGCGTCCGGCAGGAGTGAACTTCACGGCGTTGCTCAGCAGGTTGGCGAGCATCCGCTCGACCTCGACGGCGTCGCCGGTCACGACGAGGCCGTCGGCGGCTCCATCCACGACGAGCTCGACGCCCTGGCTTCGCGCGTCCATGCGCGCCACCTCGACGGCGCCCTCGACGGGGCCGGACAGGTCGAAGTCCGCGCTGGACAGGGTCCAGGTCCCGGCCTCGATGCGCGACAGGGTCAGCAGGTTCTCGACGAGCGAGAGCATCCGGGTGCCGCCCGACCGGATGCGCTCGAGCAGGGCAAGCTGGTGGGTGGACAGGTCGCCCGCGTCGCCGGCCGCGAGCACCTCGGCGTACCCGAGGACGCTGGTCATCGGCGTACGCAGCTCGTGGCTGACCGACGAGACGAAGTCGGACTTGATCGCGGCCGCCTCACGCAGTGCCTCGGCGACCTCGGTCTCCTTCTCCAGCGCGTCGCGCAGCAGCTGCTCGCCGCGACGTCGCTCGGTCACGTCGTGGGCGATGCCGAGGTAGCCGGTCACGTCACCGCGTGCGCCGCGCACCGCGCTCACGGTCAGCGAGACCATCCGGAGCTCGCCGTCGGGCCGGACGTAGGTCCAGTCGCGACGCTCGGTGGCCTGGCGGTCGTGCAGGTGGTGCACGAGCACGCCGAGGCCGGGCTCGATGCCCAGCTCCTGCGCTCGTGCCACGATCTCGCCGGGGTCGTGGAAGACGTCCGGCCTGGCGACGCCCACGACCTGGTCGGCCGAGTAGCCCAGGATGTTCTCCGCGCCGGGGTTGAAGACCGTGATCGTGCCCTCGAGGTCGGTGCCGATGATGCCGGTCCCGGTGGCGGCAGCGAGTACGGCGGTCAGGTTGCGCCGGGCGGCGGACACCTCGGCGAGAGCGGTCCGCCACTGCGCGGTCACCACGCTGAGCACATAGGCCATCAGGGCGGTCGAGGCCAGGAAGGTCTGCACCAGGGACCCGACGACCTCCGGAGGGTGATCACCACCCGTAGCGGCCTGCGCCAACGGTCCCCAGCCCTCGGCGCTCGCGAGGGAGGCGCCGACACCGATGACGATGAGCTGGATCGACACCTCGCGTGTGGAGAAGCGCAGCGCGCTCCACAACAGGGGCAGGAAGCACAGGAACACCAGGGGCAAGCGCTGGGTCCCAGCGAACGCGAGGGCGAGCACACCGAGGGAGAGGCTCCACTGTGCGACGCGCTCGAGGGCTCGGCGCCGGGTCCCCGCGGGAACGAGCTGCATGCCGAGGGGCGCGATCACGAGGACGGCCGCTGCGTGGGATGCCAGGACCGCCTTGACGGTGACCAGGAAGGACCCTCCGCCCAGCAGCTCTACGGTCGCCGCTGCCAGCACCGCCACGGAGGCCGCACCGAGCACGGCAGCCACGAGCAGGCGGGTGAGGTCGTCCAGGGTCGCGAGCCTGGCGGGGCGGTGATGACGGGTCAGCAGCCACGACGCGACGACGACCTCGCTGGCGTTCGCCAGGCCGAAGGCGACAGAGACCGAGAGGGGTCGGCCCGCCACAGCGTTGGCCGCGGCGCTCACCACGGCGATGCCGACGACGAAGGCGGTCCTGCGACCCGATGACAGCCGGAGCGCGACAGCGACGGAGAACCCCGCGGCGGGCCACCACGCGGCGACGTGGGAACCGGCCGGCGCGAAGCGGACCGCCAGCGCTCCGAGGGCGAAGACGACGGCCAGCGCGGCGAGGAGCACCCCCGGCCAGGTCAGGCGGCGAGCCGTCGATCCGCCGCGGCCGCTGAGCCGATGCATGGGTCGCTCCTCAAGGGGTCGAACCGTGCCGTCCGAGCGCGACACACGGCAGAACCTATGCGTTGCGCGAGCGATTTGTCCCGGTTTCACCTGAGAAGGGGCGGACCGCCCGGCTCCCCTACCAGGCTCCGCTGGGTCCTCTGCGCTGCTCAGCCCGGCCGGCTCAGCTCTCGTCCGGAGAGCTCAACAGGCACCACACCGACTTGCCGTCGTCGGTGAAGCGCGTTCCCCACCGGTCGCACAGTGCGTTGACGATCTGCAGCCCGCGACCGTGCTCGTCCTCCGGCGTGGCCCGGACCTTGCGCGGGTGGAGCATGCCCCGGTCCTGGACCTCGAGCATCACCATCGCCTGGTTCGCATGCACCCGCAGGTCGATCGGCGCCACGCCGTGGAGCATGGCGTTGGTGATGAGCTCGCTGGTGACCAGGACGGCGTCGTCGATGAGCGCGGCGGGCAGCGGACCGGCCCCGAGGTGCTCGGAGACCAGCTGGCGGGCCTGGCCGGCGGCGATCTCGAACGACTCGAAACGGCGGGAGACGGCGCCGGTCTCACCGCGCTTGGCGACCCGGGCGACCAGGACCGCCACGTCGTCGTCGGGCCCGTCCGGGAGCAGGGTCCGCGCCAGGTGCTCGGGCAGCTCCCGCACGCCGATGTCGAGCGTCGCCGCCGCGACCAGGGCATCCACCCCGAGGTCGAGGTCCTCACCCCGGCGCTCCACCAGCCCGTCGGTGTAGAGCACGAGCATCGAGCCCGCGGGAAGTGGGACCCGGTGCTGGCGCAGGTCGCCGGACGCCGCACCCAGCGGCGCGTCCGCGGTCTCCTCCAGGCGGCGACCCAGCTCGCCCGGGACCGTCACGATCGGCGGCAGGTGGCCTGCGTTGGCGTAGGTGACGAGGTGGTCGACCGGGTCGAAGACGGCGTAGATGCAGGTGACGATCTGGTCGTCGCCGAGCTCGTGCACGATGCCGTTGACGTACTCGAGCACATCCACCGGGGGGAGGTCGAGTCGTGCGTAGGCGCGGATCGCGGCGCGGAGCTGACCCATGACCGCGGCGGCCTGGACACCCCGACCCATCACGTCGCCGACGACGAGAGCCGTCCGCCCGGCACCGAGGTCGATCACGTCGTACCAGTCGCCGCCCACCTGGGTGCCCTCGACACCGGCGCGGTAGTAGGAGGCGACCTCGAGGTCGCTGTGGTCGACGACCTCTCGGGGGAGCAGCGACCGTTGCAGCTCGTCGGCGATCGCGTGCTCCCGTGCCGCGGCCTCGGCGTTGGCCGCGGCCAGGGCTATCGCCTTCTCCGCCGCACGGCGTTCGGTGATGTCCTGGATCGAGCCACGCAGCGTCTCGGGCTCCCCGTCGTCGTCGCGGGCGAGCTCCCCCATGACGCTGACCAGGATCTCGTCACCGTCGCCGCGGATCAGCCGCATCTCGAACTGCAGCGGCGCACCTTCCCCCGCCGCCTCGATCACCTCGGTGACCCGTGTCCGGTCGTCGGGGTGAGCCATCGTGGCGATCAGGTCGATGTAGCCGCGGTTTCGGAGGTCGTCGAGGCTCCGCCCGGCCAGACGCTGGAACTCGTCGGAGACGGCCACCTCGCCCGTGCGCAGGTCGATCTCCCAGCTGCCGACCCGGGCGAGGCGCTGCGCCTGGTCCAGGAGCGAGCGGCTCCGCTCGAGCTGGCGTCGGGTACGGCGGGCACGGTCGAGCTCGAGGTTGGACCGCACCCGGGCGACCAGCTCGCGGGCGGTGAACGGCTTCACCAGGTAGTCGTCCGCTCCGGCGTCGAGCCCCTCGACGGTTCCTTCCTCCCCGGCGCGTGCCGACAGCATGACCACCGGCACGCCGACGGTGGCAGGCTCCTCCTGGAGCGCGGCGAGCAGCTGGAACCCGTCCATCCGCGGCATCATCACGTCGGTGAGCACGAGGTCCGGGGGATGTGTCTGCGCCCGGCCCAGTCCGTCCCGGCCGTCCACGGCGGTCTCGACGACGTAGTCCTCCGAGAGCAGCTCGGACACGTAGCGGCGGATGTCGGCGTTGTCGTCGACCACCAGGATCCGTGGCGTCTCCCGGCCCGCTTGGCCGCCCCTGACCTCCCCGTCGGTCCCGAGCCAGTGGGTGGCCTCGGCGAGGAACCCGCCCGCCTGCTTCAGGACCGCCTCGGAGGGCACCGAGCTGGCGACCGGAGCCACCGCCGCTGCCCGCTCCCCGTTCATGGGAATGCGCACCGTGAAGCGGCTGCCCTCCCCCAGATCGCTCGTGGCCTCGACGGTGCCGCCGTGGAGCTCGGCGACCTCGGCGACGAGTGCGAGCCCGATCCCGGTGCCCTCCTGCGTGCGGGCGCGTGCGCCGCTGACGCGGTGGAAGCGCTCGAACAGGTGCGGTACGTCGGAGGCGGGGATGCCCGTGCCCGTGTCGGCGACGACCAGCTCGACACTCCCGTCGACCTCGTGCAGGGAGATGCTCACCGTTCCCTCGAAGGTGAACTTCAGGGCGTTCGACAGGAGGTTCATCACGATCTTGGCCCACTGGTCGCGGTCGACCGGGACCGGCGACGACAGGGCCGGGCAGTCGACCTCGAGCCGGAGATCGAGCCGCTCCGCCGCCGAGGCGAACATGCCCGCCAGCTCGCGGGTGTAGTCGGACAGGTCGACGAGCTCGAACACGGCCTCCTGGCGGCCGGCCTCGAGGCGGGAGAAGTCGAGCAAGGTGTTGACCAGCTTCAGCAGCCGCTGGCCGTTGCGCATGACCACGTCCAGGCGATCGCGTTGCTGCTGCGGCAAGGGCGCCCCCTCGTCGGCCAGGGCGTCCTCGGCCGGCCCGAGCAGAAGCGTCAACGGCGTACGGAACTCGTGGCTGATGTTGGTGAGGAAGTCGGTCTTGGTGCGGCTCAGCTCGGCCAGCGCCTCCGCGCGTGCGCGTTCGGCGTCGTAGGCACGAGCAGCGTTGATACCGGACGTGAGCTGTCCGGCGACGAGCCCGAGGAAGCCGTGATAGGGCTCGCTCAACCGCCGGTAGCGGTTCAGCCCCGCGACCAGGAAGCCGAGGCGTGCCCCGGTCGGGGAGAGTCCCAAGGGAAGGACGAGCGCCGCGTCGGGCGGGTCGTCCCAGGCGCCGGTCGGAAGCACCCGCCAACGCTCGGACAGGTCGGTGAGGTGACGCTCCTCCCCGGCGAGCACCTCCGCCGCCGGCCAGGCGGGGTTCGGGTCATCGAGGCGGATCGTCTCGGGCGCAGCGGGGTGGGGCCCGGTGAAGCCGGTGCTCCCGGCGAGCGTGACCTGCTGTCCTCCGGGGTCGAGGGTGTAGACGAGGGTGAACGGGAGATCCTCGCCGTTGCTCGCGATCTGCTCGCAGGCGGTGCCGATGGTCTCGGTCTCGACGAGGTCCTCGTTCGCGCGGGAGCCGAGGTCGCGCAGGGTCTGGATCCGGCGCTGCGCGATGACTTCGTCGGTGTCCTCGGAGACGACGCACAGGAGGCCGGAGACGTTGCCGTCGTCGTCGGTGACCGGGCTGTAGGAGAACGTGTGGTACGTCTCCTCGACGTAGCCGCTCCGCTGGAGGAAGAGCCGCAGTGACTTGTCCCAGGTGGACTCGCCCTTGCGGACCGCCTCGACCCGGTCCTGGACGTCCTTCCAGACCTCCGACCACACCTCGGCGGCGGGCTTGCCCAGCGCCCACGGGAACTTCTCGCCCAACGTGTCGCGCCGGTACGCCTCGTTGCAGAAGAAGGTGAGCTCCTCACCCCAGCCCATCCACATGGAGAACCGGGAGGACAGCAGCATCCTCACGACGGCCTCGAGGCTGGCGGGCCACGTCCCGAGCGGCCCGAGCGGCGTTGCCGCCCAGTCCACCTCCAGCAGAGCCTGACCCAGCTCGCCGTGGCGCTCGAACGTCTCCCGCACCCGTCCCCATCTCCGGAGAGCCGGACCGGCCCTCGCCTCGCTCCCGGACGGCCCCTCTTCCGGGTTGCCCTGACCAGGGTGAGTCTAGGCCCGCCTTCGCGGGCGTCGGAGGCGGTTTCGAGACCAACCGGTCCGGACCACCGCACGGCGTCCCTCGCGTCTTCGGACAAACCGGGAGGTCCCGCCTGGACACCGGGGCTGCCGCCTGGGTACGCCGGAGCAGCCGCCCCGGCTGCACCCCGCTTTCCGGCACGACGTTTCACCCCAACTGGATGATGCCGGAGACCGACCGTTCCGGCACCGTGTGAGGGGAAAGGGACGGAGGTGTCGCATGGGCCTGTCCGAGGACCAGCTCGGCATGGAGGAGCACATCGTCCTCGACATGCACGAGCACTGGAAGCATCTGCTCGTCACCGGACTGATCTGCCTGGCCGCGTTGGTGGGCCTCGTGGTGGTGCTGCTGATCAGCCCCGACACCGGGTGGCTGTCGTGGCTGGACTCGGCGGGTTGGGTGGCGTTCGCCGTCGTGTTCCTGATCTTCGGGGTCTGGCCGTTCCTGACGTGGCGGTTCCGGACCTACACCGTGACCGACGAGCGCCTCGCGACGCGCGAGGGCGTGATCCGCAGGCGGGGACGGGACATCCCGCTGGACCGGATCAACGACGTGGCCTTCGACCAGGGACTGCTGGACCGGATGACGAGGGCGGGCACGTTGAAGATCTCCTCCGCCAGCGAGGAAGGGACGATCGAGTTCAAGGACATCCCGCACATCCACGAGGTGACCAAGACGATCAACCAGCTCGCCCGCGACACCCGGGACTGACGCCGGGCGGCGGGCGGCGGGCGCCGGGGCGGCGCCGGTTCAGGCCAGGTCGGTGAATCCCTCCACCTTGTCCTCGGGGCCCGAGACGATGATCAGGTCGCCGTCCTCCACGACGGTCTCGGGCGTGGCGTGGGTGAAGTCCTCCCCGGCGCGCTTCACGCCGACGATGGTCACGCCGTACTTCGACCGCACCCGCGACTCGGCCAGGGGCACACCGTGCAGGCCGGGCGGCGGGGTGGTCTTCACGATCGCGTAGCCGTCGTCGAACTCGATGTAGTCGAGCATGCGCCCGCGAACCAGGTGGGCGACGCGCTTCCCGGTGTCGTGCTCGGGGCGGATGACGTGGTGGACCCCGAGCTGCTCGAGGATCCGGGCGTGGGCGCGACTGATCGCCTTGGCCCAGATGTCGCGTACCCCGAAGTTCACCAGGATCGAGGCTGTCAGCACGCTGGCCTCGATGTCGGTGCCGATCCCGACGACCGCACGGTCGAACTCGTGCACCGAGAGCTGGCGCATCGCTTCCTCGTTGGTCGAGTCCGCCTCGACCATGTGGGTCAGGCGCCCGGCGAGGCGCTGCACGGTGCTGGGGTTGTCGTCGACGCCGAGCACCTCCACTCCCTCGTGGACCAGCTCGAGGGCCAGGGACTTCCCGAACCTGCCGAGGCCGAGCACGGCGACGCCGCCGGCGAACTGCCTGGATTTCCTAGCCAATGATCGGTCGTCCTTCCGGGAGTTGGTAGAGGCGCTGCCGTTCGCGCAACGCGAGCGCAGAGACCATCGTGATGGGTCCGAGCCGTCCGAGGAACATGATGACCACGAGCAGCAGCTGGGCGGCGACCGGCATCTGCCCGGTGACCCCGGTGGAGAGGCCCACGGTGGCGAACGCGGAGGTCACCTCGAAGAAGACGTCGACGAGGGCGAAGCCGCTGATCTCCATGATCAACAGGGTCGTCCCGACGACCGCGGCGACACCGAGCAGCGCGACGGTCAGGGCCTGGCGCTGCACCCGGCTGCCGATCCGCCGGTCGAAGGCGTTGACCGAGGCCTCGCCGCGGACCTCGGAGTAGATGGCGAAGAACAGGATCACGAAGGTGGTGACCTTGATGCCACCGGCGGTCCCGGCCGATCCTCCCCCGATGAACATCAGGATCGCGGTCCCGAGCAGCGTGCCGTCCTCCATCTGGGAGTAGTCGAGGCTGTTGAACCCCGCCGTGCGCGGCATCACCGCCTGGAAGAAGCCCGCCAGGAACCGACCCGGGGTGTCCAGCGCGCCGAGCGTGCCGGGGTTGGACCACTCGGTGGCGGTGACGAAGACGGTCCCCGCCACCAGCAGCACGCCGCTCATGGTCAGAGTGAGCTTGGTGTGGAGGCTCCAGCTGCGGGGACTGCCGCAGGTGGCGGCGCAGCTCGAAGAGCACCGGGAACCCGAGCCCACCGACGATCACCGCGAACGCGATGGGCAGGCAGATCCACGGGTCGGTGACGAAGCCCATCAGGCTGTCGCTGTAGAGCGCGAAGCCGGCGTTGTTGAAGGCCGACACCGCATGGAAGACACCGCGGTAGACGGCCTCGCCGAGCGGCAGGTCGTATCCGAGCAGGAAGCGCAGCGTGAGCACGACTGCGGTGACCGCCTCGAAGACCGCAGTCACCCGGAGGACGCCGAAGAGGACCGTCCGCACGTCGCCGATGCCGAGGCTCTTGGTCTCCGCGGCGGCGTTGAGCCGCGAGCGCAGGCCCATCCGCCTCGACACGAGCAGGCCGAGGAGGGAGGCCATGGTCATGATCCCGAAGCCGCCGACCTGGATCAGCCCGAGGATGACGACCTCGCCGAAGCCGGACCAGTACGTCGGGGTGTCGACGACCGTCAGGCCGGTCACGCAGACCGCGCTCGTCGCGGTGAAGACCGCCACCAGGAGCGGGGCGTGCCCGCCGTCTGCCCGGGACACGGGCAGCATGAGCAGGACGGTGCCGACGGCGACCGCCAGGGCGAAGGCCGCGACGACCACCTGGGCGGGGTGCCGGAACGCGGGCATCGGCAGACGACTCCGCAGCCCGCCCGCTGCGGTGCGGTTCATCGGATCGTGCTCCCGACGCTCACGCCACGTCTCTCCGTCCTCTCGAGGGCCGCGATGACTGTACCCGCGCGGGCAGGTGCGGCCACCATCGCGACTTGTCCGTTTCTCCTGCGCCACAGGCCGCCGCGAGCGATCATTTGTGATCATGTGCCCCGTTCGTCCCACGGCTCCCTCACGCCACAGCTCTCGTCGCACCCCCGCCGGCCGGCCCCCGCACCGCACGTCCGCCAGGCGGGCGCGGCTGCGCTGGGCGGCTCCGCTCGTCGTGGCAGCCGTCGTGGGCACCCTCGTCCTCGGACAGGCACCGGGAGGCCCTGCGACACCCCCGGCCGGCGCCCGGACGCAGGCGGACGGGTCCATGCGGATGACCTCGCTGGCGATGGTGACGCTGCGGCGACACAAGGGCTCGGTCACGGGTGACGGCGGGACGGTCTACCTCGCCAACCGCACCCAGTTCCGCCCCCGCCGCACGGTCCACCTCCCGCCGCGCGTGCGTGCCAGGTCCTGGGTCGTGGCCGACCTGGACAGCGGCCGGCTCCTCGGCAAGCACCGTGTGCGCGCCAAGCTGCCGCAGGCGTCGACGATGAAGCTGCTCACCGGCGTGACCGCGGTCCGCACCATCAAGGCGGACGCCAAGCATCGGGTCACCCGGTTCGAGACCTCGCAGATCTGCACCTGCGCCGGCCTTCGGCGCGGGCGGGTCTACCGCCGCGACACGCTGCTGGCCGGCATGCTCCTCCCCTCCGGCAACGACGCCGCGGAGGCGGTCGCGGGCTCGCACCCGCGCGGCCGCCGGGCCTTCTACCGGGCGATGAACCGGATCGCCCGGAAGGTGGGCGCCCGCGACACGGTCGCGAAGAACGCCTCGGGACTCACTGCCGCGGGCTCGCACTCCTCGGCGCGCGACCTCGTGATCTTCCTGCGTGCGGCGATCCGGAACCGCACCCTGTCGAAGATCCTCGCGCAGCGCTCCGCGACGGTGGAGACGGTCCGCGGCAAGGACAGCCACGTGGTGTGGCGCGGCACCGACTACGTGAACCGGTACGCCGACTCGCTCGGCAAGAGCGGCTGGACCACACCCGCACAGAACACCCTGGTCGTGGTCACGGAGATCGACGGCCACCGGATCGCGGTGGCCACGCTGGGCGCCCCCGGCGGCTACTCCACCTCAGGCGCTCGCGCACTCACCCTGTGGGCCAGCAGGAACTTCTCCGGGCTCAAGGCCGTCGGCCGGCTGCCGCAGTCCTGACCGGGGCGAAGCAGGTGATCTGGCCCGAGGCGTCCCAGTGCAGGAAGCCTTCCTCGACGAGGTCCCAGAGGACCGCGACGATCGAGGCCCGGTCGGCGCCGTAGTCGGTAGCCACCGTGGCGACCACGTCGGCGGTCGTCCAGGCGCCCTCGCGGACCGCCTGGCAGACGGCGTCGCGCAGGACCTCGGGGGTGGTGCTGAGGGTCAGCATGGCTGGTTCTCCTTCGCTCTCCCGCGGAGGTACCGGTGCGACGCGGTCGGACCGCTCCGCGGGTGCCGGCTCGTCCGGCCACCTTCAGCCTGCTGCCTGGCGGCGTGGCCGGAACGGGGCGTTGGTCCCGATCGGGTGCGGCACGAAGTCCCGTTCTGTCCGCTCTGTCCGGGTGGCGGCCTCACCACAGGGCCTTCCGGCGCTCGGCCGCGCGCCACGTTTCACAGGGGTGCCGAGTGGCTACTCTCGACACACGATGAAGCTGAGGATGCGGGCGCGCCACGCCAAGAGGTACCGCGAGATCGCGACGTTGCTCTACAGGAACGGACGCGGTGACCTCGTGCGCTCCGCCGGCATCGACGGCGTCCTCGACGAGGAGCAGGTCCAGAACGGCGACCCCGACGCCGCGGCGCGGCTGGCCGACGACCTCGAGGCGATGGGCCCGACCTTCATCAAGCTCGGTCAGCTGCTGTCCTCGCGCGTCGACCTGCTCACCCCGGCGTACGTCGAAGCGCTGTCGCGGCTGCAGGACGACGTCGAGGCCTTCCCGCTCGAGGAGGTCGAGGAGATCGTCAGCAGCGAGCTCGGCGTACGGCTGTCGCGGGTCTTCCCGACGTTCGAGCCGAAGCCGCTCGCGGCCGCCTCCCTCGGGCAGGTGCACCGCGCGACCCTCCGCGACGGGCGCGAGGTGGTCGTCAAGGTGCAGCGTCCCGGGATCCGCCGCCAGGTGCTCGACGACATGGAGGTGCTCTCCGACCTCGCCGAGGTCCTGGACGCGCACACCGACCTGGGCCGCTACGGACTGGCCGACCTGCTGGAGGAGTTCCGCAAGTCGCTGCTCGACGAGCTCGACTACCACCGCGAGGCCTCGAACCTCGAGACGATCGGGCGGATCCTGGCCGACCACACCGGCATCGTGGTGCCGAAGGCCTACCCCGACTTCTCCAGCAGCCGCGTGCTGACGATGGAGTTCGTCGAGGGGAAGAAGATCACCGACCTCGGGCCGCTCGCGAAGCTCGAGGTGGACGGCGCTCCCCTGGCCGACGACCTCTTCGCGGCCTACCTCGAGCAGGTGCTCGTCGAGGGGGTCTTCCACGCCGACCCGCACCCCGGGAACGTCCTCCTCACCCCCGACGGCCGCATCGCGCTTCTCGACATCGGCATGGTGGCCCGGCTCGCGCCCGTCTACCGAGACCGACTGGTCAAGCTGTTCCTGGCGCTCGCGGACAGCCGCCCCGACGAGGTCGCCCGCATCGCCCGCACCCTGGGCGAGGAGCTGCCCGACTACGACCCGGTGCTGTTCGAGCGGGCGGTGACCGACGTCGTGGGCCGCTCGGCCGACGCGTCCCTGTCCGACCTGGACGTGGGCGCGATGCTGCTCCAGCTCACCCGCCGCGCCGGCGAGGCGGGCCTGAAGATGGACCCCGAGCTGGTGATGCTCGGCAAGACCCTCCTCAACCTCGACCAGGTCGCGGCGACGCTGGACCCGACCTTCGAGCCGCGGGACGCCCTGCGCCGGCACACCACGGACCTGATGCGGACCTCCATGAAGACCTCGCCCGCCGCGATGTTCGCGACCGTGCTGGAGGCCAAGGAGTTCGTCGAGGCCCTTCCCGGTCGGGTGAACCGTGCCTTCGACGCGATCGGGACCGGCAACTTCGAGCTCCGCATCAAGGCCTTCGACGAGGACGAGTTCCTGCGCGGGCTGCACAAGCTGGCGAACGTGATCGCAGCGGGCCTCATCCTGGCCGCGATGATCCTCTCCTCGGCGCTGCTCGCGCGTCCCGGCGCGAACGGTCCGACGACGGAGAGCCGGGTCGCGCTCGTGGTCTTCGTCGTCGCGGTGGTCGGCGCGCTGGGGATGCTGGCGAGGATCGCGCTCCAGGCCCGGCACGTCCACTCCCGCAGGCGACCCTGAGCGGCGACCCCGTCCCGTTCGCGTCCTCCTCGGTCGACGCTGTCACCCGATCGGCGACGCGTCCGCCCGCGCCGTGCAACCCGATCGGCTGCGTCGGCGTCTTGTGCGTGTCTCCGACCGGGGACACCGCCCGACAGGGCATCACCCCCAGCAGAAACGAGAAGGCCATGCACAAGTCCATCGCCGGCGCCACCGCCCTGTCGGTAGCCGCTCTCACCCTCGGTCTCGCCGGCACGGCAAGTGCCGCGAGCATCGGGGTGAAGGACCCCCAGGACACGTTCCACGGGTCCGACCTCCGCGCCGTCCACGTGCGGAACGGTGACCACAGCCTCGTGGTCACGACGAACCACACCGACCTGAGGCGCGACCCGAGCACCGGGTCGGGCGGCGCGGTGTACATCGACACCGACCGGAGCAACAAGGGGCCGGAGTTCGTGTTCGTCGGCGGCTACTACGAGGGCACCGACTACCAGCTCCTCCACACCGACGGCTTCGGCCACAAGAAGTGGGGCAAGCCGGCCAAGGGCGACTACGTGATGCGGGTCGACTACGCCAAGGACCAGGTGCGGATGCGGATGTCCCGCAAGGCGCTCGACGACCCCGGCAAGGTCCGCGTGGCGGTCCGCGTCGCCGGCACCCGGACCGACGGCAGCAGCGCCGGTCTCGTGGACTGGTTGGGCGAGCCGCACAGCTTCACCCAGTGGGTCGCGAAGGGCTGAGGCGGGAGCGCCGTCGGACATGCACTCACCGCCCGGGAGGTGCGCCATCAGGCGAAGCCGGCCCGGGGAGCGACCGAGACTGCATGTCCGACGGGCCACCGCCCGCCCGACGGAGTGTGAGCCCCTTCACAAACCGACGGCCACGCCGCTACGTTGCGAGCGGTCCCAAGGTGGGACGAGGGAGGCATTTCGTCTCAAAGGGGACACGTGTGTCCAAGCATGTCCGGCAGCTCGGGCTGCCTTCTCGGGTTCTTCGCAGGCCGGTCGCGGTCCTGCTCTCCGCCTTCACCCTGGCCTTCGGCGGCCTCGGGCTCCTCGCGGGGCCGGCTCAGGCCGACGGCCCCGGCGTAGGCACGCCGTGGATCGTCACGGTGGGCGACTCCTACATCTCCGGCGAGGCCGGGCGCTGGGCCGGGAGCTCGAACGACTCCACGTCGTACGCCGACGCACTGGGATCCACGGCGTACTACGACAACGCCTCGGGGACCGGTGAGCAGATCCCGCGGTGCCACCGCAGCAAGTCCGCGGAGGCGTACGTCGGGGGCGGCGTGAACGGGCTGAACCTCGCCTGCTCCGGCGCGGAGACGTCGACGTACACCGACGGCAACGGCCGCTTCAAGCCCGGCCTCGACTTCTACGACGACGGCGCCGGCAACATCGGACAGGCCAAGGCGCTGCAGCAGTTCGCCGGAGACCACAACGTCGCCATGGTCGTGGTCTCCATCGGCGGCAACGACTTCAACTTCGGGTCGATCGTGCAGTCCTGCGTCACCGACTTCCTGTCCTCCCCGACGTGGTGGAAGGACTACTGCAACGACGACAGCAGCGTCACCGCGAACTTCACGAGCAGCAACGTGGCGGCGGTGAAGGCCAACATCGCCACGGCATACCAGAACATCCGCACCGCCATGCGCAACGCCGGCTACGGCGACTCCTCCTGGACCATGCTGGTGCAGAACTACCCGTCGCCACTGCCCCACGCCAGCGGGATGCGGTACGCCGAGAGCGGCTACACGCGGCAGGACACCGGTGGCTGCGGCTTCTGGAACGACGACCTCGACTGGGCCAACGACTCGGCCCTGCCGACGATCAACAGCACCGTGTACGGCGCGATCGGCCAGGCCGGCATCACCAACAGCGAGACCCTCGACCTCTCCTCGGCGTTCAACGGCCGCCGGCTGTGCGAGAACACCGTGGGGCTCTACGAGGAGGAAGGGCTGACGAGCTGGACGCAGGCCGGCGCGGTCGACCACACCGAGTGGGTCAACCAGATCCGGACCGTCAGCACGTGCTGCTCCAGCTCGCCGTACTACATCCAGGAGTCGCTGCACCCGAACTACTGGGCCCAGAAGGCGACCAGGTCGTGCGTCCGCCAGGCCTACAACGGCGGCGCACCGCGAGGAGGCACGTGCGCGATCAGCGGCAGCGGCCTCGTCAACGGCGAGCCACGGATGTCCCTCAGCTGAGTCAGCGGTAGCGGCAGATCCCGCCCACGCCCTCCATCGGCCAGTAACCGGCGTCGGGCGGGATCACCCGCACTCGGGCTCCTGTGAGCAGGGAGGAGCGCACCGCCACGTCGACCAGCCGTCCCTTGCGGGCGTCCGGCTGGACAGGCTGCCGGTGCCCCAGGGGCAGTACGTCGGTCGGCGCCGGCCCGAACCACGCCCGCTCGTCCTCCCCGACCGGGTCGGAGGCGACGATCAGCGTGCCCACACGACCGCCCTGCAGGGCCGCGATCGTCTCGTGCGCCCCCTCCACGGACAGGCCGTGCGGCGAGCGCTCCTCCAGGAACGTCTGCCAAAGCTTCGCCATCTCCTCGTCGACCGCTTCCCGCACGGCACGGGCGACGTGCTCGGGGCGAGTCCGTTGTGACCCGTCCCGTCCGCGGCCACCGTTGATGCGCTTGATCCGCACGTTGTTCCTCACCCACTCCGGGAGCTTCTCGAGGAGGAGCTGCTGAGCGCGGGCGTCCCCGGAGACGACGAGGATCCTGCCCTCGACCCGGACCAGCGCTGCCGCCGCCGCCTCGGCCACAGCGGCAGCGTTGTGCGCCCAGGAGTCCTCAGCGCGGCGGTGGTAGCGCGGCTGCGCCTTGAACCCACCCGGGGCGTTCCGTTCGATCTCGTCGTCCGGTCCCTCGACCTCCGAGTACATCGGCTCGCTCGCGGCACCGATCGACGTCGCGAGGTCGGCGCCGGTGCGGTCGATGGCGACCTCGACGTACGGCGGACGCTCCTGCGACCACTGCAGCACGGGCAGCATGTGCGCGGGCCCGCCGTACCTCGCGACGTCGGTGCCCGCGAGACCCGGAAGGGAGACGACCGCGAGCGCCTCACCGTCGCGGGCGAAGCCGGCCACCTGTCCGGAACCGCGGGCCGCGCGTGCCGCCGCAGGTGCCGCCACTGCGCTCTCCAGCGCCCGGACCGTGGACTCGTCCGCCCCCTGCTCCCGCAGCGATGCGGCCAGGGGACGCCACCGGGTGTCCCAGGAGAGCCGGTACTCGTTGGTCACGTCAGGCACACCCCCGAGGTACACCACAGCGACCGGCTCGGTCGGTCGAAGCACCACCTCGAGCGTGCTGTGGTTGACCCTCTGTTCCAGGACTGCCACGTGACTCACCTCCTTGACGAACAACTCCCTCCATCACCGCCCAGAGGGGGCGATGCGCACTAGGGCCGTCCGTCCCGGATCGTCTGGTCAGCTCGTCCATGCGGGCCGGTGTGCCCGGTTGCTCACGAGTCGGGGCCCTGGACTCGCGCGGTCGGCATATCGGCCATGGGGGACGGTTCTGTGCAGGGTGTCTTGGGGAACAGCGGGCTGCGCGACGTCCGTGACCCAGGCCGCGTCGATCGCGGCAAGTCCGGAGGTTCCCGAGAGCACTTCTCTGGCGCTCGCCCATTCGTCGATGTACTCGATGAGCCGCTCCCAGAGGCGGTTGTGCTTCACAGCACAAGGATGGACCTATGCGCGTGAGCGCCACGACGGAACGACCGCAGACCGGCACCGGAGAGCTTCACGGTCCGTCACGTCCGGTCGCTCGCCGTGGATCCTCGCGACGGAGTGGAACCGACCCACTAGTCAGTGGACACGCGCGTCTGTTCCCTCCGGTAGGTGCCACGCCCCAGCTCCCAGACAGCGGCAAGAAACCACCCGCCAGTCAGAAGCAGGCCAGAACACAGCAGCACGAGAACTCCGCCGAGCACGCGGCTCAGCAGGAATCCGCCGAGGACGATGCCAAGCACCCCGATGAGTTCTCGCATGCCCGTTTCACGCGGTCGTTCGAAGGTATGCCGCCGCTCACTTCGAGCGAGCAACCACGCCGCGAAAGGGCTGGCTCCAAACCCCAGGGCCAGCGTGGCCGTGACCAGGTCCTGCACCCCGTACTCGTTACCGATCGTGACGATGCCGTAGACAAAGACCGCAATGAAGAGCGGAGCGAGCACACGTAGACCCACACCGCGTGCGCCCTACGAACCGCCCGACTTTCGGCATGATCGCGCTCTCAGCGGAAGGTAACACCGACCCGGTCGCCTATCGCGTCGACGGATAATCGGCTGCGCATCCGGTATCACCTCCGAAAGGCTCCTGCCTGTGGCAACGACGATCCAGACTCTCCAAGAACTGATCACAGGGGAGGCGCCAGGCTCACCCGTGGCCCTGTTCCTGACCGGCTCGTACTGCGACGGCGGGCTGCGCCCTGAGAGCGACCTCGACATCTTGCTCATCACCCGCGTGCCGCTACAGGTCGGCGAGCGTCGCATTCTCATCGAGCACCTTCTGGGCTACTCGGGAAGGCGTGCCACCAGGCAGCCGGGCCGACCGATCGAGCTGACCTCCCTCGTCCTGGACGACATCAAGCCCTGGCGCTACCCCGCCATGCGCGACTTTCTCTACGGCGAGTGGCTCCGAAACGATTACGAGGCTGGCCGCCTACCCCACCGCGAGGCCGATCCCAACCTTCCTGTCATCCTCACGTCCGCCCGCCAGCACTCGTCCGTACTGCTGGGTCCGCCGCTGGCCGAGCTCACCGATCCCGTGCCCCGCGAGCACCTGATGCGATCGATGTTCGACGCCTTGCCCAGCCTGCTCGATGACCTCGTTGGCGACGAACGCAACGTCCTTCTCACGCTCGCTCGCATCCTCTTCACGCTCCGCACCGGCCTCATCGCGCCGAAGGATGTGGCCGCGGCCGACGTTTGTTCGACCCTCGCACCGGCCCACGCGGCCATCCTGGACCTCGCTGCGCGGGCTTATCGCGGCGAGCTGCGCGACGACTGGACCGAGCTCCACGGCGATGCATCAGCCGCCGCCATGGCTCTGACTGAAGGCATCTACGCGCTCCGACCCTGACGCCCGATCACCGCCACTGTGCGCGCACTTCGCGGCGGACGTTGTTCGGCGTGGGGATTCGCCTGAAATACTGCCAGGGTGGGTGTTCGCAACTACCTGGTCGAGGGCGTCTCCGGCACGGGGAAGACGTCGGTGTGTCGAGAGCTGAAGCGGCGTGGCTACCAGGCCATCAATGGCGACCGGGACCTTGCGTACCAAGGCGACCCGGAGACTGGCGCAGCAATCGATAGCGCCGTCCACGAGCACCACATCTGGGACTCTTATTTTTCTCCACATCCCAGCTGGGGTGGACCCGCAGGCCGGCGGCGGTCTTGATCATGGCCGGCAACTTCTGGCCGCGGAACCGCTCCCGGATCTTCTCCGGGGCCGCGATGACCAGGCTGAACACCTGCCGCTGCGCATCGGCTGCGGCATTGACCGCCGACCGGCGGGCGGCCAGCAGCACCGACAGGGCCTGCCGGTCCCCGCCACTACGCGGGCCACCCAGGCGCGGCCGGGAAAGCGCTTCCCGGGCGGCGCGGATGGCGTCGAGAGGGTCGGACTTCGCGCCGTGGCGACGCTTCGCGCGTTCGGGCCGGTCGAGCTCGATCACGACCTCCTCGCGGCGTTCCAGGTGCCGCGTCAGGCCGGCGCCGTGGCCGCCGGTGCCCTCGATCGCCCACGCGCGCAAGGCTGCATGCTCATCGGCGAACTCGACCAGCTGGTCGTAGCCGTCAGAAGTGGCTTCCACGGTGATCTCGTCGAGCACGCCGCCGGTACGCGCGTTGATGCGTCAGTCGGGTGCGAGCCCTGGTGGCCGACCATCGGGAGCCCGTCACCTTCTTCTGCGGAGGTTCGCGCAACTTCGTGAAGTTCATCGATCTGTTCGACGGGGTCTTCGTCCTAGACGTCGATCTCGATACCTTGCACGGGCGGCTCGACCAGCGCCCGCCAGAGGAGTGGGGCTCGAGATCGTCCGAGCGCGATCTCATCGTCCGACTGCACCGGACCAAGACAGACATCCCCCGGAACGGGGGTGGTGATCGATGCAACGCCACCGCTCGCGAAGGTCGTCGACGAGATCCTCCGTCATGTGGGCCAGCTCGATGCTGACAGCGGCGACGCCTAACGCGACCTGGCCAACCGCTCATCGGCATGTTGGCGTTTCACTCTGCGCGGTATGTGCGGATGGCCGCAGCGCACGCTATCTGCGGCGGATGCGTGTGTCGCCGAGCGGACCGCGCGCCAGCTTGGCGCCCACACGGCACCCAGGTAGAAACCTGTCATGCCCGAATCGGTGAGCAAGTCCGCTACCCCTACCGCTGACTACGACACTTTCGCGGCCGCATACTCGGCCAGCAACGACAACAACCTCTTCAATGCCTACTACGCGCGTCCGGAGATGATTCGCCTTGCCGGCGACGTCGCGGGCCTCGAGCTCCTCGACGCCGGATGCGGGTCAGGCCCCCTGATGGAAGCTCTGCGCGCCAAGGATGCGGTCGTGTCCGGCTTCGACCTGAGCCCCGCCATGGTCGAACTGGCCCGCCAAAGGCTGGGCGAGGACGCGGACCTGCGAGTCGCAGACCTTGGTGCGCCCCTGCCCTATCCCGACGACGCGTTCGACCTCGTCGTCGCATCACTGTCCCTGCACTACGTCAGGGACTGGGCCTCGTCACTGGCCGAGCTGCGGCGTGTGCTCAAGCCCGTCGGTCGGCTCATCGTCTCGATCATCCATCCCACGGTCTACGCGATCGTGTACCCCGACGCCGACTATTTCGCCCTCACTCAGTACTCCGAGGACTACGACTTCGGCGAGGGGACCGTGTGGATGACCTACTGGCACCGCCCCCTGCAGGACGTCATCAACACGTTCATCGACGCGGGGTTCGGCATCAAGACGGTCACCGAGCCGCCGCCGGCGGCGAACACTCCATTGGAACTGCTGCCCACCGCGGACGGTCGCTCATTCATCTGCTTCCTGTTCTTCGAGCTCGAAGCGCACTGAACAGGTGGCGCTACCCGCGACCTAGTCAGGGCTTCCCGCTGCTGAATGACGCGCCCCAGCATCCGCGCATCGGCATGACCGCACGTTCACTATCGGCGGCAAATGACGGTGTTGCCGTTGGCGGGGCCAACTTGTCGTGGTGCTAGGCGAGATAGGCCGCCAGTTGCTGGTACGAGGGCTGGAGTTCTTGCCACCGCGTCCGCGCGTCGCAGCGTTCGCGACCGGCGAGGTAGGCCGACAGATCTTCGACGTGGATCTGGTCTCCAGCGCCGTAGGCGGCGATGTGGTCCAGGGGCACGCCGCGGTCCTCGATGACCAGGAGGGTGCGGTCCCCGTCGGCAGTGAGTGTGACCTCGAAGACCCCATCCGGCTCGCCCTCGGACTTGGTCAGGAGCAGGAGCCGGCGCGGGGGCTCGCACACTTCCACCCGGCAGGTGCCTTCCCATCCGCTCGCGAAGAACCGTGCGCGGAACTCACCACCCTGTTGCAGATCGCCGTCGACTTCACCGAGCCAACGGGCGAGACGGTCAGGATCGGTCAGGGCGGACCACAAGTCATCCATGTCGGTGTCGAAGCGGTCCTCAAGACGAACGATGCCCTGCCATCGGCGGCACGCAGCGTGCCCAACGTGCGCACGCTGCCAGGTGTGTTGGTAGTCATCGGGTGCTCCTTCGCTCACGCTTGCCGCGTGCAATCTCGGTGTGCAGGGCATCGAGCCGCTGGTCCCACAGCGTCAGGTAGCGACTCAGCCACTCGTTGATCTCGGTCAGTGGCTGCGGCCTGAGCGAGTAGACCCGGCGTTGCGCTTCTTGGCGGGCCTCCACCAGGCCCGCCTCCCTGAGCACCCGCAGATGCCGAGAGACGCCCGGCCGGGCAATCGGCAGCAGCGCGGCCAACTCACCCACGGTTGCCGGGCCCTCAGCCAGCGCCTCCAGCATCGTCCGACGACTGTCGTCCGCGAGCGCCTTGAGAGCAGCTTCCATCGCACATATGTATCAATCCGTGTACGTACACGTCAAGGTACATAGCGCACGGTTCCGCGCATCGGCACGTCAGTGCGAGCAGACAGCGGCATAGGAAGACGTTCTGTGAGCAGGGTCTGGACGTAGGAACGTCCTCCTGCTGCGCTTTTCGGGCTTGGTGTCCCATCGCAGACAGGAGGACGTTCATGACCCACGGTAGTGGTGTTTCTCGGGGTGACCGGAACCGGAACGCGAGGCTGGCGCGGCTGCGGGAGCTGGTGCCACCGGACAACGCGATCGTCGGGATCGATCTGGCAGACCGTAAGCAGATGGTCGTGGTCACCGACCACGACTCGAGGGTGCTGGCGCGGCGGACGTTCCGGTGTAAGGCCTGGGCTCTGGGCGCGGCGCTGGACTGGGCCGCGCAGCGGGCGGCGGCGCAGGGCATCGCTGGTGTCACGGTCTCGTGTGAGCCGACCGGGCAGCGGTGGCGGGTGCTGGGCCAGCTGGCCGCCGACCGGTCGATGCCGTTCGTGTGCGTCCAGCCGATGCAGACCTCCTGGGCGCGACGTAGCGAGGACCTGACCTTCGACAAGACCGACGACAAGGACGCGGTCCTGATCGCCCGGCTGACCGCCCAGCTGCGCTGCTACGTCGCCCGAACCGGTGGAGGAGACCTGGGGCCGGCTGCGGCATCTGGGCGCCCGGCGTGAACGGCTGATCGTCGAGGACGGTCGCCCAGGTCCAGCAGATGCGCGATCTGCTCGAGTGCGTGTGCCCGGCCGCGCTGGAGTGTGCGAACTGGCCGTTCCGGTCCAAGACCTGGGCCGCGGCGCTGTGGGTGATCCTCGACCCCGACGGCAGCGACCTGGACCGCACCCGCCGGCTCGGTGCCGCCCGGCTGGAGCAGCAGGTCCGCCGCGAGATCACCCGACGCGGTGGGCAGCGGCCGTGCCTGCGGATCGTCCGCAAGCTCCACGAGGCGCTGGCGGATCCGACCGGCGTGATCGCGCACCGCCGCGGCGCCCTGGAACGCGTGGAGCTGCTGCTGGAGGACTGGGCCGACACCCACCGCAAGCTGGCCGACACCGAGACCCGGATGGTCGCGGTGCTCGACGAGCTGCGAGCTGACCGAGCTGGTCACGTCCATCCACGGCCTGTCCCCGGTCGGCGCCGCGGCGATCCTCGCCGAGACCGGCGACCCACGCCGGTTCGCCACCGCCCGGGCACTGGTCAAGCACGCCGGCCTCGCGCCCCGGGAGAAGCTCTCGGGCACCTTCACCGGCCGCACCAAGCTCACCGGCCAGGGCCGACCGAAACTCCGGCTGGCCGCGTGGCGCGCGGTCTGGGGAGCGTTGCAGACCAACACCGTCTACGCCGCCCGCTACCGGCACCTGACCACCCGGGACACCAACAAGCTCACCCCCACCCAGGCTCAGACCGTCATCGCCGCAGCGATCCTGCGACACCTGCACGCGGTGATCACCACCGTCCAAGCGTGGGACCCGGCCATAGCCACCCACGGCACCCGAGCCCCGAAGGAGACCACCCTGGCCGCCTGACCCAACCAGCGTCGGCGGAACCCCCAAGCTGACGGTCGGGGCAAGCCCTACGCGGCATCGAGGACCCCCGAGGTACCTCGCCGGACATCATGGGCAGCCCCGTCCGTCGTCTCCTCAACCCGATTACACGCTGTCGGGCACAGCCCGATTCACCGCTATGCAGGGACAGACGACGGACGAGGCACCGACCAGATGCTTGACCCAAACCGTCATACGCTGATGTCCGGATGTTCGACGGCGCCGATCTGGCCCACCGCCGATGACATAGCCCTCAGTTCCCGTCGGGGCCTCTAGGCTGCAGCCGGTCCAGGATTCGGGTAGTGAGCAATGATCAGAACCTGTGGATGGCTCTCGGCGAGGTGACGTAGAAGAGACGTACCTCCCGAGCAAGATCGAAGCCCATGCTCAAGTTCGGATCGAGGTCGGCGTTGTCGCGCCGGCTCGGGAAGGTACGTCCATGCTCAAGGTAGTCCACGAGGAGAACAGCCCCAACAGCGCGTCCCGGCGGCCATCGGTGGGTCGTTGCTTGACGAACTGGCCCGCGACTGCGCACGGCAGATGCTCGCGGCGGCGTTGTTGGCCGAGGTCGCCGCCTACGTCGGTCGAGGCCCACGCGGGAGAGGTCGACGAGAACGGACACCGGCTGGTGGTCCGCAACGGCTTCCACGACCCGCGAGAGGTCGCCACCGCGTCCGGGGCGGTCCCGGTGCGTCAGCCGCGGGTCAACGACAAGCGCATCGACGAGGCCACCGGGGAGCGCAAGCGGTTCTCCTCGACGATCCTGCCCGCATGGGCGAGGAAGGCCCCAGGCGTGGCCGAGGTGCTCCCGCTGCTCTACCTGCACGGCCTGTCCTCCGGTGACTTCGTGCCCGCTCTGGAGCAGTTCCTCGGCTCCACCGCGGGCCTGTCCGCGGCGACTGTCACCCGCCTCACCGCGCAGTGGCAAGACGACGCGAAGGCGTTCGGCAACCGGTCGCTGGCCGAGACCGACTACGTCTACCTGTGGGTCGACGGCATCCACCTCAAGGTCCGCCTCGAGCAGGACAAGGTATGCCTGCTGGTGATGATCGGGGTCCGCGTCGACGGCACCAAGGAGCTCGTCGCCCTGGCCGACGGGTTCCGCGAGTCCTCGGAGTCGTGGGCCGACCTGCTCCGCGACTGCAAGCGTCGCGGCATGCGCGCACCCGTCCTCGCGGTCGGCGACGGCGGGCTGGGGTTCTGGAAGGCATTGCGCGAGGTGTTCCCCGACACCAAGGAGCAGCGCTGCTGGTTCCACAAGATCGCCAACGTGCTCGCCGCCCTGCCGAAGTCCGCACACCCCGGCGCGAAGGCCGCGCTCGCCGAGATCTGGAACGCCGAGAACAAGGACCACGCCCTCAGGGCCGCGAAGGCGTTCGAGGCCGACTACGGCGCGAAGTGGCCCAAGGCGGTCGCCAAGGTCGTCGACGACCTCGACGTCCTGCTCGCCTTCTACGATTTCCCCGCCGAGCACTGGATCCACCTACGAACGACGAACCCGATCGAGTCGACCTTCGCCACCGTCAGGCTGCGTCAGCGGGTCACCAAGGGCCCCGGCTCCAGGGCCGCCGGCATCGCCATTGCGTTCAAGCTCATCGAGTCCGCCCAGCGCCGTGGCGCGCCGTGAACGCAGCCCACCTCGTCGCCCTTGTCCGCGCTGGCGCGACCTTCGAGAAGGGTGTGCTCGCTGAGCGGCCAGACACCTCGGCGAGCGAGCGTGTCGCATGAACACCCCCAAGAACGACTCCAGGGGCCGTCCCGCACCGTCGTGGACCACCTACCGCAGCAGCATCGGCGACCGCTCCGGCCTGTTTGGTGCGGTGAGCTCGGCCTGGCATCCGACGAGGGCGCTCTACCCGGGCAGCTACCTGGACCTGTCGCCCTCGACGGCCATCCCATCGGTCACCTACGTCGACACCGATCGCCGCGCCGCCCGCTACTTCGCCGACGAGGCGCTCGTGACAGCCGAACTCCAGGCGCGCATGCCTGGGGCCGACACGGACATCGACTTCCTCCACGCCGACTACACCAAGCCGCTCCCGATCCCTGCAGCCAGCTTCGACCTGCTCATATCGCTGTACGCGGGACCAGTCTGGGATCACTGCCGGCAGTACCTCTCTCCCCGAGGGCTGCTCCTGGCCAACACCAGCCACGGGGACGCCAGCCTCGCCGCGCTCGACCCGGCCCTCCGGCTCGTGGCCGCGGTGCACCAGCGAGCCGACAAGTACCGCCTCGACACTGCGAACCTCGACAGCTACCTCAGCCCCAAGAGACCATCAGCAGCAGACCCCGACACGATCCGTCGACAGGGACGAGGAATCGCCTACACGAAGCCAGCCTTCGCCTACGTCTTCGAAGCAGTCGGGAACCATCGCTGATCCACAGGTCTTGACGATTGCTCTCAGGTAGTGGTGAAGGGACTGTGTGACACACTCACGCCGCATGGATGAACACGTGCTGACGAGCAAGCTAGTCAATGCGCTGGTCGAGGACGCGACTTCGCCGCTTGAAGGTTTGAGCTCGGTAGGCCAGGCACTCGAACGGACCCGCGGTCGACACGGTGGTCTGTGGGTCGGAGGCCGTGCCACCCTGACGGACTGCACACTTGGGTTTGCTCCCAACGGAGTGAACCGGGCGGTCAACAGCGGCACTCTGGAAGCCGCTGTTGATTTGAAGCAGATCGAGCGGGTGGACGTGGTGCGGGCACTGGTCACCAACATTGTTGATGTCCACCATGCCGGGGGTCTTCTGAGGCTGCGTTGCTTCGGCGCGAAGCGCTTCGCCGACGCCATCCGGGCAGCGGCAGCCGAGGCGTAACTCGAGCCTTCGCTGTCGGATACAGACAGTTGCTGCGTCGTCACCGCGTTTCAGCCGTCCGGGCGCATCCTGGCGCGGTCGGTGCGCAGCACATCGGCGAGCACGTAGGCGTCGAAGCGGTCGTCCTTGTTGCCGGCCGATCCGTAGCGGCCGCGCAGGTTCTTGACCTGCTTGGGGTCGATCACGAACACCGTGAGCTCGGCCTCGAGCAGGGCGTCGACCACGGGGCCGTCGGGCCGTTCGATCGCCACCTCGGTGACGTCCGCGCGGCGCAGCCGGGCGATCAAGCGGCGAAGCTCCGGCGCGGTGTGGGCGACGCCGAACCGGTCGACCGGCCGGCCTTGGTCATCGACGACTACGACCGCGTGATCCTCGCTGGCCCAATCGATGCCCGCCGTGACCCGGGCCGGCGCTCGACTCGCCGGTGCCGTCTGTTCGACACTCATGTCAGTCCTTCCGTGCTGTTGCAGCAGCAGGTGGGGCACCCGACGGTTCCGGGACACGACTGCCGGTCGCTCACTGATCGGCGCTCTGGTGGCGCTCAGCCCTGTCGCCAGTCGGCGTGTCCTGGGCCGCCGGACCCTGCGTAACTCATGCAGGACCTCACCGATCTCGCGGACGTGGCAGTGACCCGACGGGAACCAGGTGCCACCAACCGCACCTCGCGGTCGGCTCGAACACCATGCCGCGAAGGGCGATCAGCAAGAAGAGGTTCGCCCAGTGAGCGGACGTCCAGGGGGCGGCGAGAGACTCGTCCTGCCGTTCACCGATCATGAACCTCATGGAGAACCAGCAGGCACCGCAGTCGGCCGAGGGTGAGGCGAAGGTCATCACGCTCTGCGGCTCGACCAAGTTTGAGGCTGAGTTCACGGAGGTCAACCAGCGGCTCACGATGGAAGGTTGCGTCGTGATCAGTCTCGGAATGTTCAGCCTCCCCGAGCTGCCGGACTACGACTGGACAGCCGACAGTTCGGACCTGAAGGGGCAGCTCGGCGGCGTACACCTCCAAAAGATTCGCATGGCTGACGAGGTGTACATCGTGGATCCGGGCGGCTACGTAGGTCAGTCAACCCGACGGGAGATTGCCTACGCGGAGTCGCTCGGCAAGCCGGTTCGGTATCTGAGTCGCGAGCGCTTGGCTCGAAAGGGAGACGGCCCCCAAGAGTGAGTCCGACCGGGCGGTCCGCTCATCGGCATGACGGCGCTTCACTATCTGCGGCTAGATGAGTGCCTTGCCTACGCTAACTGGGTGTGTCCCTATTCGGGAGACACCGGCTTCCCTTGACCACCGTTCTGTCAGGACAGTGGTTCTTGGTTGCCGTCCGAGCGCCCGGCGCGCCTTGGCGTCGGGTCTTGTCTCGGTTCCGACCCAGCGCCCCCGTGGTGCAGGGTGGCGGTCGGCTCTTCCCCGGCCCATCCGGGTGCAGACACGAGTAGCGGGTGTCAGGCGGCCACCCGTGGTGGCGGTGAAGCGTTCGTGTCCGGCGCGGGGGCGTAGCGGGCGAGGTTGACCGCGGCGTTGACGTCCCGGTCCATGACCAGGCCGCAGCTGTCGCACTCGTAGACCCGGTCGGCCAGGGTCAGGTCGGCCTTGACGGTGCCGCAACGCGAGCAGGTCTTGCACGAGGGATACCATCGATCCGCGACGACGAGGTCGGTGCGGTACCAGCCGGTCTTGTACTCCAGCTGGCGGCGCAGATCCCCGAACGCAGCGTCCGACACATGTCGGGCGAGCTTCCGGTTCTGAAGCATCCCTGCCGCGTTGAGGTCCTCGACCGTGACGCTGGTGTAGCCGCGGGCGAGCTCGGTGGTGATCTGGTGCAGCAGGTCCCGGCGCAGGTGCGCGACGCGGGCGTGGATCCTGCCCAGGCGTCGTGCCGCCTTCGTCCGGCCGACCGAGTCCCTCTTGGTTCTCGAGTAATCTCTGGTTGGCCAGCCTCAGGCGTGCCTGGGCGCGCTGCAGTGCTTTCACCCCCTCCCACGCGTGCAGCATGCGACCTGTCTCGTCGGCGACCACCGCCAGGGTCTTCACCCCGAGGTCGACCCCGACCCGGCCCGGGTGCCGGCCGGTGTGGCTGCGGCGCTCGTTATGGAACGGCGCGGCGACGCCGGTGACCGCGACCACCCACCGGCCGCGCTCGAACCGGAAGGTGGCGGCGTAGGCGTGGAACCGCCCCGAGGCGAGCATCCGCCGCAGCCGCTTCGTGTTCTCACGCACCGGCAGCTCGCCGAGCTTGGGGAACCGGATCGTCTTCGGTCCGGTCGGCCGCACCGACGGTGTTGCGCCTTCGCGGTACTTCGCCCGGAGCCGGAACGCCGGCCTGGTCTTGTGTCGCGACTTGAACCGCGGGAACCCCGCCGCCTTCCCGGCGGCCCGTGAGCCATTCCGCGACGCCGTCCAGTTCGTCAGCGCCTGGGCGGCGTTCACCGACGCGGTCTCGAACACGTCCGCGGACACCTCACCGCGCCACGCGAGGCCACGGACCTGCGTGCCGTCCGCATCGAGGGTCACCGGCGCGTCGGGGGCGCGGCCGTCCTTCCACGCGTTCATGTGGTTGATGAACGACACCTTGCTCCACGACAGACTCGGGGTCAGGTCGGCCTCGGCGATCCCGTAGGAGCGCTCCGCGGCCCGCTGGTCGAGGTTCGCCCTCACCCGCCCGATCTGGTGGTTGAACGCCAGCCGGGACGCGCCCGCGTGCGCCAGCAGCCGCTGGTGCTGTGCGGCGGTGACCTCGAGGGTGAACCGGAACGTGGTCGCCCGACTCAACGGCACGCCGGTGTGCGACACCAGCGACGCGGCGTCGTCCCTGCCAGCAGCAACAATGGGCACATCCCCGATGGTGCAGCCCAGCACCGACAACACCACGAACAGGCACACACCCCCTGTCAGGTCTCGCCTCGGATTGAGACCGGCGGAAGGGTCGACAACCCGGGCGCCGTGGCGCTGGCCACATCGCTCGCGTCCGATGGCAGCGCTTCGTCGGCGGTGCAGGCGGTCAGGTCGACCATGAGATGACCGGTTGCTTGCGAGAGCAATCCGCAGTACGGAACGAGTTCGACGGCTTCCTTGTCCCTCCAGCGCATGGTCCGCGCGCTGCGCTGGAAGCCTTCCAGGGTGCTGAAGGCAAGCGCCTCCTCCGAACGCGCGACAAGCACCTCGTCAGCGCGTCTGCGCACCTCGAGAACCACACGCCCGTACCCGTCGTCCATCAGCCGATAGACGGGCCTGGCGGTATGGCGCCTGTCCGAACTCGACTTCGCCGGACCGGTCCACACGAAGCGCGCTCCGTGATGCTCCACGTGTGCGCGTGCGGCCTCCAGATCGAGGATCGGCCAACCGCGCGCCTCAGCCAACCGCAGCATCGCACCGTGAACTACCTCGAGCACCAGTTGCGCCCGGGCACGGCCGGCCAACGCGGCCACCCCTCGGGGCAGCGTCACGCGCCCGTAGTCGTCTGTGGACCGGGTGCCGACGACCACGAGAACCTCATCGCTCCGGTCACGATCGACGCAGATGATCCGCAGACTGGACGATGGGGCGCGAAGGCGTGCCTTCGCGATCCCTTCGCTGTAGAGCTCGCACACGCTGCGCGCGCTGCGAACGAATGCGTCGTCGTCGGGGTCCTCCAGCCACGGGCGGTCGGGGAATCCCGTCGCCGGCCAGACTTCGATCCTGCGGAATACCGGCACGACGCTTCTCCTCAACGATCTGTGTCGACGCGATCACCACCTTGGCATCACGAACGACCATCTTCCATGTCAGGTTCGGCCCGACATCGAACCAGCGACTACTCACGCCGCGACCGGAGCAGGGGCGTTGCGGTGAGCTCGCGGGCGTGACAGGTGGCGCAGGGTGCTCGCGATGCAGGCGACCTGAAGCCAGCCGGTCGCCGAGGTGGTGGTGTTCTCGAACGACTTCGCCAACCGCCGGGACCGTCCGAGGCGGCCGTGGGCGACCTCGACGCGCCAGGCGTGCCGGATGGGGCGGAACACCGGCTGCTTGTCGTCCCAGCCGGCCCGGCGCAGCTCAAGCCCGTGGTCCCGGCCGAGCGTGCGGGCAGCGGCGGCGGTGACCCCACGGTCCACCAGGACCAGCTCGAGCCGGCCGGTGACGCCCTGTCGGGTCAGGTGCTCAAGCATGAGCGCGCTGGCGCGGTTCTCGTGGGTGGAGGCCGGAACGACCAGTGCACCCACCGGCAGTCCGGTCACGTCGACGGCCACGACCCGCTTGGCGCCCTTGGTGCGGCCGTAGGGGCCGCCGCGGTCGTGGAAGGTGAACCCGCCGTTCGATGCCCCGCGCGCCAGGTGGGTGTCGATGACAACCATTGACGGCGTCGCCTCGCTCCGGCCGTCCGCCTCGCGGGCGGCCGCGTGCAACACCGTGAGGGCGCGCGCCCAGGTACCGTTGCGCGACCAGCGGCGGAACTGCGACCACACCCGCGTCCACGGCCCG
>CAWGNO010000011.1:0-13196 GCA_963823965.1 uncultured Actinomycetota bacterium
TGACGCCGAGGCGCCGAGCGCCTGAGCGGTTCGCGACCGGGCGGGCCGGGGCAGCTTCCTGGGGACATGACGAGGGCCCCCGGTCACCCGGGGGCCCTCGTACGGCGTGCGCCTACGTCAGTCGTTGCCGCGCAGGATCGCCAGGATCCGCAGGATCTCGATGTAGATCCAGATGATCGTCACCGTGAGGCCGAAGGCAGCGCGCCACGACTCGACCTCGGGAAGGCCGGCCGCGATGCCCCGCTCGACGAAGTCGAAGTCGAGGATCAGCATCAGCACACCGATGCCCAGGCCGACCACGCTCATGATCAGCCCCAGCGTGCCGAAGCCGTTGAAGCCGATCGAGGAGCCGAACAGGCTCAGCACGAAGTCGAGCAGCGTGACCGCGACGAAGCCGAACATGGCCGCGACGACCCACTTGCGGAACTTGTCGCTGACCTGGATGTTGAAGAACTTGTACGCCGCCAGCGTGCCGGCGACGGCCGCGATCGTGCCGACCACGGCGCCCATCACGATGCCGGGGTAGAGCGTCTCGAACCACTTGCTCATCGCGCCGATGAACACGCCCTCGACGACGGCGTAGGCCAGCACGAGGCCCGGGCTGATGGACCGCTTGAACGACAGGACCAGTGCGAGGCCGAGACCTGCGAAGGCCCCGCCCATCCACAGCATCAGCAGGTTGCCGACGACGGCCTCGTCCACCTGCCCGGTCGAGTCCACCGGCGTGCCGGTGAGCAACCAGGTGATGGCGGCGGTGAGGACGACGAGGCCCAGCGTGATGCCGGTCTTCTGGACGACCGAGTCGATGGTCATCCGCCCCTGCTCGACGTACGGCGGCGCCTGCTGCGCACCGGAGTCCCAGGTCGAGGGCTCGGAATAGGCCGGGTAGGTGACTCCGCTCGTGGTTCCCCGGCCGTTGAACCCCTCCGAGCGTGCGAATACCGGGTTGCTGCTCTGCATGTCTTTGGTCTCCTCCTTGGAGGCCCTGGGCCGGCGCCCGCTCTGGACGCCGGTCGACGGACCGCTCGTCCATCCTAGGGTCCGTCACCGGTTCAACGCCCGGGTGGGACCGGTGTTCCCGAGGATCGCCTCCCCAGTTTTTGGGGCTCTGCCCCAGGCCTGCGTCCTATTCCCAGGAACGCCTCCGAGCCTGGCTGACCCGGGTCTAGGCTCGAATTCATGACTGTTGCGGGGACGGCAAGACATGGCTGAGCAGTCGGTCGACCTACGCTCCACGCTCTCCACCCTCAGGCGGCACCGTCGAGTTCTGGTCCTTGCCGCGCTGCTCGGGACGGTGGCGGGAGTGGGTTTCGTGCTGCTGCGACCGCCCATGTACACCAGCTCCAGCCTGGTGCTGCTGCCGCCCGCGCAGAACTCGAACGGCATGCCGGTGACCCGCAACGTGGACACCGAGGTGCGCGTCGCCACCAGCGACACCGTGCTCGGCCCGGCGGCCGAGGCCCTCGATCCGCCGATGTCGACACGGAAGCTCGACCGCCGCGTCGTGGTGACTGCCTCCACGACAGACGTGCTGAAGATCCAGGGCCGCGCCGAGACAGCGCAGGGAGCGGAGGCCATCGCCCGTGCTGTGGCGGACTCCGAGGTGGACTACCTCACCGGCGCCAGGGGTTCGCTGACCAACACCCAGCGGGCTTACAGGACGCGGCGGACGAAGGAGCTGCAGGCGAGCCTGGACAAGGTGAACGCGGAGATCAACAAGACCTCGACCCGGCTCGAGAACGAGACGGCCTCCGGCGTCGAGGGGCAGGCGGATGCGAGGGCACTGGCCCAGCTGACCGCCCAGCAAGCAAGCCTGACCCTTCAGATCGACCAGCTCATGGACCCGGTGGGAGACGTGCAACCGGGCCCGGGCGCCAGGGTCATCCAGGACGCGCTGCCCGCCAAGCGCCCGAAGCTGGTCGCGATGTTCGTCCTGGCCGGACTGGCCGGGCTGGTCCTCGCCGTGGGGCTGGCGGCGCTCCTTCTCACCTTCCTCGCCCGGCGTGACCGTCGACTGCTCTACCGCGACGGGATCGCCGACGCCGTGGGAAGCCCGGTCATCGCCTCGGTGCGGAGCTCGGCAGCACGAACCGTCGCGGGCTGGACGTCGCTGCTCGAGGGGTACGACCCCGGCACCGTCGACGGCTGGGCGTTGCGTCAGGCCCTCCGCCAGCTCGTGCCCGACGAACCGGCCAAGGGACCGCGCCAGCCGAACCAGGGCGGGAGTCGGGTGCGCCACCCTGTGTCGGTCACGGTGATCGCGCTCTCCGACGATCCCCGCGGACTCGCCATGGGACCGCAGATCGCCTCCTACGCCGCCGCAACGGGCATTCGCACCCGTCTGGTGGCCGCGCAGCGTGACGAGTCCGCGTCCTCGCTCTGGGCAGCCTGCGCGAATGCCGCCGGCGAGGAGGTCCGCCCCGGCCTGCGGGTCGACACGCAGGCCACCGACAAGCAGGGAGTGGACCTCACGGTCGTGCTGGCGGTCGTGGACCGACGCAAGCCCGAGCTGCTCGAGCTGCCGACGACCTCCGTCACGGTTCTCGCCCTCTCCGCCGGGTCGGCCACCGCCGAGGACCTCGCACGTACAGCCGTGACGTGCGACGACGCCGACCGGCGCATCGCCGGCATCATGGTCGCGGACCCGGACGACCTGGACCGTACGACGGGCCGCCTCATGCAGCTGGAGCGGCTGCAGCAGGTTCCGCTCCCCACACGACTGACCGGTGTCCCCACCACCAAGTCCGGGCGCCCGAGCTCCTCGCGCCAGCGCCGGAGGCAGGGGTGATCGATCCGACGTGGCGCCTCGACGAGCCCGAGGACTCTGCTGCCACAGCCACACAGCCGGCCCTGGTGAGCCTGCACTTCCTCCGTGCCGAGCTCCGGCGCCGTTGGCGCACCTGGGTCGCACTTGGGTGTGTCGGGATGTTCCTCGCCCTGGCCTGGACGATCGTGCTGCCGGCGAAGAGCGTCGGCACGGCGACCTTGCTGCTCGCCCACGACCCGCAGACGGACCCGGACCAGGCCATGTCCACGGACGTCAGCCTGCTGCGGACGCGGACCGTAGCGGCCGCCGTGGTCGACCGGCTCGACCTCGACATGACACCGGAGGACTTCCAGGAGTCGGTGGCGGCGACACCGGTCAGCAGCAGCGTGCTCGAGCTGACCGTCGCGGCCCCCCACGACGCCGCAGCCGTGGCGCGGACGCGCGCGCTCGCGACGGCGTACCTCAGTTTCCGCACCGAGCAGATCCAGTCGCAGACGCAGGCCCTCGTCGAGGGGTACCAGCGGCGGCTGGCCTTGATGCGGCGGCAGATCGAAGACCTCACCCGCCAGTTCTCCGCGATCGACGGCAACGGGCCCGTGGACCGCAGTCGCGCCACCGACCTGCTCGCGCGACGCTCCCAGGTCAACTCGGACATGAGCTCACTGCAGCAGACCGTCCAGGACGCGAACCTGAACTCGGGCTCCCTCGTCGCGGCCAGCTACGTGATCGACCCGGCCGCCCCTGTCCCGCGCTCGGCCCACAAGAGGCTCGCCCTCGCCCTCGCCTCCGGGTTGATCGGCGGGGTCGCGGTGGGGATGTTCCTGGTGGCCTTCACAGCGCTCACGTCGGACCGGCTGCGCCGCCGTGAGGACGTCGCACTCGCGCTCGGTGTCCCGGTCCGCTTCAGTGCCGGTGACCTTCGCCGTCGGAGACCCTGGACCTGGCGGCCGGGGCGCGGCGGGGAACGCCGGCGCGACCTCCAGATACTCGTGAGCGGCTTCATCTCGGGGATCTCCCCTCCGCGGCGACCGCCGCCCGAGCGGCCGACCCGGAAGGGGCAGGCCCGCAAGCCACCGACGCCCCGCAAGGTCGGCACCACCCGCATGGCTCTCGCCACCGTCGACGACGTCAGGACGGCCGGCCTGGTCCTGGCCGGCGTCGCAGCGGAGCTGGTCGCACGCGGCAAGTCCGTGTTCCTGGTGGACCTGAGCGAGTCGGGAGTGCTGGAGCATGCCTTGGCCGGCTCGCTCGACGAGGACCACGGGCTAGGCTCGGAGAGCGGGCCGGTGCTCTTCCGACCTGACGGGGTCCCCTCGCTCTCCAGGGGGCCGGTCGAGACAGCCACCAGCGGCACCACCGACCTGCCGAAGGCCGATCCGAGGCGGCGCTCCTGGGAGACGGCGGACGTCATCCTCACGCTCGCCGAGATCGACCCCGCGGTCGGCATCGACCACCTGAGGTCCTGGGCCGACCAGGTCGTCCTCCTGGTGACGGCGGGACAGTCGAGCGCCGAGCGTCTGCGCGGCACCGGTGAGCTGCTGCGGTCCGCAGACCTCCCCCTCCTCTTCGCCATGATGGCCAACACCAACCGGACGGACGAGAGCCTCGGCGACCCTGATGCCCACGCGGCCGACTGGGCAGGGGCCCGGAGAACGTCGTGACCACCGCAGGGGCACGCGGGACCAGCCTCGGGGGGCCGCCCGCGGGGAGGTCGCGCCGACGTGCCGTCCCGCTCCGCATGGTCGCGGTCTGGGGCGCCCTGTTCGTGAACGTCCTGGCCTTCTCGGCGAGCGCCACCGTCCTGCCGATCCCCCAACCCGTGGGGCAGCTGCTCGCTCAGGGATCCCTGGTGCTCGCGCTGCTGCTCGCGTTCTACGTCAACCCGGGCGCCGTGATGCGACCGAGCCTCTTCCTGGTCCTGCTCACGATGCTCGGGGTGCTGTCGTTGATGGTCAGCGTCCACAGCGAGTTCGTGCTCGGATCGGTCTACCGGGCAGCGCGGTTCCTCGGGTTCGTCGCGGTCCTCTGGCTGCTCACCCCGTGGTGGGGCCGCCGGGACATGATCCTGCTGCGCTGTCACCGGCGTGTGCTCTGGGTGGTGCTCGCAACGGTCTTCGCCGGCGTGGCGATCGCTCCCGGCCTCGCGTTCGAGTTCGAAGGGCGCCTCGCAGGGGTGCTCTGGCCGATCCCGCCGACCCAGGTGGCGCACTACGCCGCCGTCCTGTTCGGGACCTCGGCCGTGCTCTGGATGTGCCGGGTGGTCACCAACAAGAATGCGCTCATCAGCCTCGGGATCACCGGGCTGGTGCTGCTCAGCACCCACACGCGAACCGCGCTCACCGCCGCGGTGGTGGGAATCGTGGTGGCGGCGGCGAGCCTGTTCCTCGGGCACGTGAGGGTCCGACGGGTGTCGGCGTTGGCGGCCGTCGTCGGCGTGCTCGTCGCGACGGTGTTCGCCTCGCAGATCACCACGTGGGCGCTGCGAGGCCAGTCCTCGCAGGAGGCCGTCCAGCTCACCGGCCGCACCAAGGTCTGGTCAGCGGTCTTCTCGGCTCCCCGGTCGGAGATGGAGCAGCTGTTCGGCTCCGGCCCCTCCGACCAGTCCTTCAACGGTCTACCGATCGACAGCGCCTGGGTGGCCGCCTACGTGGACCAGGGCTGGTTCGGTGTGACCGTCCAGGCGAGCATCTTCCTGGTCCTGCTGCTGATGGCAGCCGCCCGCCCGCGGGGGCCGCACCGCGCCATCGCGCTGTTCCTGATCTTCTACTGCCTGGTCGCCTCCTTCACGGAGACCGGCCTGGGCACCGCGTCGCCGTACGTCCTCGACCTTGCGGTGGCCGCGGCACTGCTGACCCCCGAAGCACGACCGAGGGGCAACCTCCCTGCCCAGCTCGCGACCTGAGACCGGTGACGGGATCCTGCCGTCAGCCGGTCACCCGGAGCCGGCGGGCGAGCTGGGGGCGGGCTCCTCGTTCATGGTGCTCCCGGCGTCCTGACTGTACGGCGCTGCCTGCCAGTCCGCGAACCCCACGACGTTGCCCTGCTCGACCACCATGAACCGCCAGGACCCGCGGTAGGTGTTGTCGTAGAAGACGTTGTCCTGACGCTGCACGATGGCACGTTGGACCACTCGCCCCTTGTACGGCGACCAGGGCGGCCAGGTGCCGTAGTTCGCGGCGATCGCGTTGAGGCCGCAGCTGTTCGAGAAGCTGCACTTCGGGCCGACGTTCTCCGGCGTGTGCTCGAACGTGTTGTCGTGGACCGACACGTTCTGGGTCTTCCACCGGCAGTCGCTGTAGTAGGGCTCCTGGTCGATCTTCCCTGCCTTGCAGGTCTTCAAGGTCACCTGCGCGGGGTTGACGCTCGTGCAGTCACCGGTCGAGGTGTTGGCCGGCGACCCGCAGTAGCGGTCGGCGTTCTCCCACAGCACGACCCCGCTCCAGTTGTCCACCAGGCGGTTGCCGGTGATCTCCAACCTGTCGGAGTACCGGGTGTCGACCCGCGGGTCCGCACCGGACTCGGAGAGGTAGATGCCTCCCGTGGGGAAGCCCGTGTTCCTCGGACCTGCGACGAGGCCGTTGCGGAGGATGTCGTTGTCGCGGATGAGCGCGTTGTAGCCGGTCTCGTAGAAGATGCCGACGTCGTCGTTGTCGGACACGTGGTTCCCCTCGAACAGGAACCCGCGGTTGTTGGTGTCCGCCCAGAGGCCGACGCCCATGTTGTGGTGCACGAAGTTGCGCGTGACCCTGGCGTCGGCGACGTCCCAGAACTTTCCGCCCCCCGTGCAGCCACAGCCCTCGATCTTCTTCTCCCAGTCGTAGGTGTTGTTGAAGGAGATCTCGTTGTGGTCAACCGTGATGCCGACGACGCCTCCGGGGCTGTACGCGTTGAAGCCGTACTGCTCGTTCGACGTCAGGCAGTTGTGCCGCACCACGTTGCCCGAGCCGACCATGATCCCGGCTCCGGCGTTGTTCTTGATGGTGTTGTACTGGATCGTCCAGTCCTCGCCGGACTCGTGGTTGACGACCCCTTCGTTGTTGTTGCTGCCCGAGGGCCCGAAGTTCTTGACGGTGAGGTACTCGACCGTCACACCACGCGAACGGTGGCCGAACGCGTACTGGTTCTTGTTCCGACCGTCGAGCACGGCTCCGGGGGCACCCACGTAGCGGGCGTCGTCAGCGGTGACGACCTGCGAGTAGCGCCCGTCGCCCAGCGTGTGGACCCCCGGTGCGAACCAGAACGTCGTGCCCGGACGGGCGAAGTCCACCCCGCTGTTGTCCCCTGCGGGCACGGTGACCGCGCCGTCCGGAGCGGAGGTGGGGCCGTCGCCCAGCAGGCCCTCGTTGCCGCAGACCCGGAGCGTGGGCGGTGGCGGCGACGTCGTGGTGGCGCCCCCGTCTCCCCTCACCAGGCACGAGCCCAGGCCGACGGCGAGCACCGCGCACAGCGCGAGCATCTGCCCTCCCAGAGACACGGTCGTCCTCGGACGCGCGGTCCTTCCGAAAAGTCGGACAGGCACTGCGCACCCCCTCCCTCGCTGGCCGAACCCGGCCGGCCGGGCGTGGGGTCCGAGCCCGCCGGCTCGTTCATCGTCTCCCGCCGTCGGTGGCAATATCCGGGAATCAGCCCAAGACCGGAAACCATTCTCTCGCCCCGGGTAGGGCACTGCGAGGGCGTGGCTCAGGCGCGCCACAGCACGCGAAAACCCCGTGGGGCAAGGGAATCCCTGCCCCTTTTCGGGCCGTGTGCTCCGTTTGGGCGACGCCTCCGACCGTGCCTTCGGAGGCGTCCGCCGGACGTTCTCCTGAACGCCTGCGGGCCCCCGACCGCGGGGATACTCTCAAGCGCATGACCCTGGGTGGGGGGAGGTGCCCATGCTCCGTGAGCAACCTGCCGGGCCGAGAAGACTCGACGTTCTCATCGTTCACGGCCGCTACCGCTCGGCAGCACCCAGCGGCGAGAACAACGTGGTCGACCAGGAGGCCGCCGCGCTGGCTGCCGCGGGACACACCGTCGACCTGTTCCAGCGACACAGCGACGACATCGCCGAGTGGCCGCTCCTGCGCAAGGCAGCAGTCCCCGCGCGCTCGTTGTGGAACGGCGAGGTGCGGGACGAGCTCGCTCGCCGGCTCGCCCGGTCACGGCCCGACCTGGTCCACGTCCACAACACCTTCCCCCTGATCAGTCCCTCCGTGCTCGACGCCTGCAGCGAGGCGAACGTCCCCGTCGTGGCCACGATCCACAACTACAAGCTGCTCTGCGCCAGCGGCGACTTCTTCCGCGAGGGCACGCTGTGCCACGAGTGCGCGGGCGGGCACGTTGCTCCCGGCCGTCCTGCACGGGTGCTACCGCGGCTCCCGGCTCGCGACCTTGCCGGTGGTCGCCGGCACGGCTCTCAACCGCTCCCGGTGGCAGAGCAAGGTCTCGGCGTACGTCTTCCTGTCTGCCTCGCAGCGGGACCTGATGCGCGGCCTGGCGCTGCCGGAGGACCGGGTCTTCCTCAAGCACAACTTCGTGCGCGAGATCCCCGAGTCACCGCGGGAGCCGGAGCACCTGGTCGCGTACCTCGGCCGGATGGACCCGGCCAAGGGCGTCCCGTTCCTGATGAGGTCGTGGGACGCCTTCCGTTCCGAGAACCCCCGGTCACCGCTCCGTCTGGCCCTCGCGGGAGGTGGCCCGCTGGCCGAGGAGGTACGCCGGTGGGCGGCCGAGCGCCGGTCGGTCGAGGTGCTCGGGGTGCTGCCGCCGGACGAGACGTCCCAGCTGCTCCGGCGGGCCCTGGCCGCCGTCGTTCCCTCCGAGTGGGAGGAGTCCTTCGGCCTCGTCGCGATCGAGGCCATGGCGGCCGGTGTCGCACCTCTCGCGCCGGCTCGCGGCTCCTTCCCCGAGCTCATCACCGACGGCGTCAACGGGACGTTGTTCAGCCCCGGCGACCCCCAGGCCCTTGCACGGGTGCTCCAGCACGTCGACCGCGAGCCCGAGCAGTACGTCGGGTACGGGCGACAAGGACGGACCACCTACCAGAAGCGCTTCCACCCGACCGCCATCCTCGACGAGCTTCTCGCGATCTACCGGTACGCCATCGACAACCCCGTGGGGACGACGGATGGCAGTGCGTAACCAGGGCGGACGGCGCCTCCCGACGAGGCTCGTCCGCGGGGGTGGGCCTCGTTCGACGCGCCGACCGCTCGGCATCGTCGGCCGGGTCAGCTGGGGGGTGGCCGACCAGGGTGTCTCGAGCCTGAGCAACTTCGCCCTCGGGATCGTCGTCGCACGCAGCCTCGACTCGGCAGGCTTCGGTGCCTTCAGCCTCGCCTACGTCACCTACGCCTTCATCCTGAGCGCGACCCGCGGTCTGGCGACCGACCCGCTCCTGGTCCGCTTCAGCGGGAGCCGCACGCCGGCCTGGCGCAGGGCGGTCGCAGCGTCCACCGCGACCGCCGCAGCCGTGGGCGTCGTCGGAGGTGCCGGCTGCGTCCTCGTCGGCCTTGCCCTCCACGACGGCGCCCGGGACGGGTTCGTCGCGCTCGGCATCGGGCTTCCGCTGCTGATGCTCCAGGACAGCTGGCGGTTCGTGTTCTTCTCCGCGGGCCAGCCCGCCAAGGCGCTCGTCAACGACCTGGTCTGGGGTGTCCTGCTGCTCGGCGTCCTGGTCACCCTGGCGGCGACCGACCGGGCCAGCGTGTTCGCCTGCGTCCTCGCGTTCGGCGCCACGGCCGGCCTCGCGGCCGGTGTGGGCCTTCTGCAGAGCCGGGTCCTCCCCCGTCCGACGGCCATCCGTGCCTGGGTGGTGGACCACAGGGACCTCGGCAGCCGCTACCTCGTGGAGAACCTCTCCATCGGCGGTGCCCGCCAGGTCAGGATGGTCGCCCTCGGCGCGTTCGCCGGTCTCGCCGCCGTCGGCGACACCCGGGCGGCGGAGATCCTGATGGGCCCCTTCCTCGTCATCCTCATGGGCGCGAGCCAGGTGGCCGTCCCCGAGGCCTCGCAGGTGCTCAAGAAGAACCCCCTGCGGCTGGGGAGCTTCTGCTTCAGGCTGGGACTCGTCCTGGCGGTCGCCGCGGTCGCCTGGGCGGTCGTGATGCTGCTGGTCCTGCCCACCGGGCTGGGAGCCTTCCTGCTCGGACCGATCTGGGAACCCGCACACGCGCTGCTGCCACCGGTCGCCATCGGGGTCGCCATGGCGGGCTTCCTGGTCTCCGACACCGCCGGCGTCCGGGCGCTGGGGGCCGCGCGCCGCAGCCTCGCCGCGCAGCTCGCCAACGCCGCCTTCTACCTCGTCGGCGGCAGCGCCGGCGCCTTCATCGACGGCGCACGCGGCTCCTGCTGGGGCGTCGCGATCGCCACCACGCTCGGAGCGGTCGTGTGGCGGATCCAGCTGCGCCGTGCCATCGCGGAGCACGTGAAGGCCCCATCCGACCCGGCCGACCCGACGGTCCGGCCAGCCCCGACAGAGAGGATCACCTCGTGAGCAGCTCAGCGGCGACACCGGAGCACACAAGCATCCCGACGGTGAGCATCGGGCTCCCGGTCCACAACGGCGAGCGGTTCCTCGCCGAGGCGCTGGACTCGCTGCTCGCCCAGACCCACACCGACTTCGAGCTGGTCATCTCCGACAACGCCTCCGACGACAGCACCGAGGACATCTGCCGCGCCTACGCCGCCCGGGACGCGCGGATCCGCTACATCCGCCAGCCCGCCAACATCGGCGCCGACCCCAACCACCGCTTCGTCTTCGAGCAGGCCCGAGGGCGCTACTTCAAGTGGGCCTCGGACGACGACCTGTACGCCCCTGACTTCGTCCGCCGCTGCATGGAGACGCTCGAGGCCCACCCGGAGGCCGTCCTGGCCACCGCCGCGGACGCCAGCATCGACGAGCAGGGCGAGATCATCGAGCCGCTCACCTACCGGGTGGACACCGAGAACCCCCGGGCACCCGCCCGCCTGAAGAGCCTGTTGCACGTCTCGGGAGGCAACGACGACTACGGCGTGATCCGCTCCGACGTGATCCGCCGCGTCGCGCCGTACGGGAGCGGCGGCTACGGGTCCGACCGCGTCTTCGTCGGCGGGCTGGTGCTGCAGGGGCCCTTCCGCCACGTTCCGGAGATCCTCTACTTCCGGCGCGAGCACCCGGACCGGGCCTCCCAGATCGCCAGCAAGCAGGACCGGGCCGCCGTCTACGACCCCAGCATCGGGGACCGGACCTGGAACCCCGCGATCCGGTTGCACCTGGAGTACGTCCTCGGCTTCGTCACCGCCGTCCGGCGAGCACCGCTCAGCACGGCAGACCGGTTCCGCTGCTGGGGCCACGTCGCCGGGTGGCTGGCCAGTCGGGCGCTGCCCGGGCGGCCGGGACAGCGGCACGACCCGGCCGTCGAGAGCGTGACATGACCGAGGCTCCGCCGCGCGTCGCGGCGTACGGCTACTTCGGCATGGGCAACATCGGCAACGAGGGATCCCTGGCCGCCGTGGCGGCGTACCTGCGGGAGGCTCACCCCGACGCGGACCTCCACTGCTTCGCGGCCGGGGCGGACGCCGTACGCAAGGAGCACGGGATCCCCGCGACCCAGCTGATGACCTTTCGCGCCGACCCGAGGCACAGCGGCGCGCTGGTCAAGGCGGCCAAGCTCGCCGGGCGGCTCTGGGACGTCCCCCGCACGTTCGCCCTCATGCGGGACGTCGACGTCCTCGTCGTGCCCGGCACCGGGGTCCTGGAGACCAAGCTCATGGCGATGCCTTGGGGACTGCCCTACTGGCTCTTCGTCGCCACCGTCTCGTGCCGGCTGCGGCGCCGCAGAGTCGTCCTGGTCAGCGTGGGTGCCGAGTACGCGCAGCACCCGCTGACCCGTTGGCTCTACCGGTGGACCGTCCGGCTGTCCCACCACTGCAGCTACCGGGACGAGGAGTCCCGGGAGGCGATGCGATCGATGGGGGTCTCCGAGCGGCGGCTCGGTGGCGTCTTCCCCGACGTGGCCTTCGCCCTGCCCACCCCTCCGGCCCGCCCCACGCGGCCCGGTCACGTGGTCGTCGGGGTCATGGACTACGACGGCGGCCGCGACTTCGACGGCGGGCCGGGCACGGACTTCCGGAGCAGCTACGTCGAGCGCATGGGCGGCCTCGTCACCCGGCTCGTGGACAAGGGACGCAGCGTGACGTTGGTCGTCGGTGACGCGCACGACCACGAGCCGGCCGTGGCGATCGAGGACGCCGTGCGGCGTGCCCGCCCCGAGCTCGCACCCGGCCTCGTCGCGGTCAGCACGGCCGGCACTCTCGAGGAGATCATGGAGGAGATGAGCGAGGCCGAGGTGGTGCTGGCCTCGCGCTTCCACAACGTCATCTGCTCCCTGAAGCTGGGCAAGCCGACCATCTCGCTCGGGTACGCCGAGAAGAACGCCCACCTGCTGGAGGAGTTCGGGCTAGGGGAGCTCACCCAGCCGCTCGAGCGCTTCGACGTCGACCGGCTCGCCGACCAGATCGACCAGGCGCCTCGCGCACAGGAGTCGGTCGAGACGGTCATGAAGGAGACGCTCGCGCGGTACACGGACCGGCTGGCCGCTCAGTTCCGGGAGCTGTCCGCCGAGTTCTTCACCTCGTCGCCGCGGCGCCGCAGCCGCGCGGCACGCCGGTAGCCGACGCCGTCGGGCTCCCACCTGAGCCGGGACATGCTCAGGAGTGCCAGCAGCGTCACGGCAAGGAGGGCGCCGCCCACCACGTCGGTGAGCCAGTGCGCCGCCTGGACCAGCAGCGCCCACCCCATCACTGCTCCGGCGAGGCCGACGAATGACCACTCCCACCAGCGCGGACGCTCTCGCAGGATGAGGAGCGCACCACCGACGCACACGAGCACGGACACCGTGTGGCCCGAAGGAAAGCTGCCGCCGTGATCGACCACGAGGCCGTGCGGGTCCGCGCGCTGGATCGCCAGCTTGGACAGCAAGGTCAGCGCGACCAGCGAGACGCCGATGAGTGCGCCGTACGCCGCGGGTCGCCAGGACCTGCGCCAGATCGAGGAGCCGACCGCGATGACGGGCAGCAGGAGCAGGATGTTGCGTGGCTTGAAGCCCTCGACGACGACGTCGGCACGGATCTGCGTGTCCCCCCACTCGTCGTGGGGGCGGAACAGCCAGCGTGCCGCCGCATCGATGCCGTGCGTGACGTGAGTGTCCACGAGAGCGCTCAGGACGACGAAGGCGCTGGCAGCGCAGACTGCCAGGACGGCGGCGCGGATGCGAACCATGTGGGCTCAGGCCCGGGCCCCGGGCGGGGTCACCCCGGGGACGACCTGCTCGACCTCACCTCGGGAACCAGACCTCATCCCACGCATCGACCCACCCCGCCCTTCCACGCTCGGCCGGGCGCACCCACGCCAGACCCACGATCCATTGAACCTTGTCGAAGCGCGCCCGGTCGGCGCATGCAGGAAATGGCG
>CAWGNO010000012.1:0-260431 GCA_963823965.1 uncultured Actinomycetota bacterium
AGCCCTCGGCCTATTAGTACCGGTCGGCTCCGTACATCACTGCCTTCGACCTCCGGCCTATCAACCCAGTCGTCTACTGGGGGCCTTACCCGCTTGATGCGGTGGGAAACCTCATCTTGAAACGTGCTTCCCGCTTAGATGCTTTCAGCGGTTATCACTCCCGAACGTAGCTAACCAGCCGTGCTCCTGGCGGAACAACTGGCACACCAGAGGTTCGTCCATCCCGGTCCTCTCGTACTAGGGACAGCCTTTCTCAAGTTTCCTGCGCGCGCGGCGGATAGGGACCGAACTGTCTCACGACGTTCTAAACCCAGCTCGCGTGCCGCTTTAATGGGCGAACAGCCCAACCCTTGGGACCTACTCCAGCCCCAGGATGCGACGAGCCGACATCGAGGTGCCAAACCATCCCGTCGATATGGACTCTTGGGGAAGATCAGCCTGTTATCCCCGGGGTACCTTTTATCCGTTGAGCGACGCCGCTTCCACATGCCAGCGCCGGATCACTAGTTCCGACTTTCGTCCCTGCTCGACATGTCTGTCTCACAGTCAAGCTCCCTTGTGCACTTACACTCGAAACCTGATTGCCAACCAGGCTGAGGGAACCTTTGAGCGCCTCCGTTACATTTTAGGAGGCAACCGCCCCAGTTAAACTACCCACCAGGCACTGTCCCTGATCCGGATAACGGACCTAGGTTAGACATCTAGTACGACCAGAGTGGTATTTCAACGATGGCTCCACATGAACTGGCGTCCATGCTTCACAGCCTCCCACCTATCCTACACAAGCCGAACCAAACACCAATACCAAGCTGTAGTAAAGGTCCCGGGGTCTTTCCGTCCTGCCGCGCGTAACGAGCATCTTTACTCGTAGTGCAATTTCGCCGAGTCCATGGTTGAGACAGCGCCCAAGTCGTTACTCCATTCGTGCAGGTCGGAACTTACCCGACAAGGAATTTCGCTACCTTAGGATGGTTATAGTTACCACCGCCGTTTACTGGGGCTTAAGTTCTGTGCTTCGCAGGCGAACCTACTAACACGTCCCCTTAACCTTCCAGCACCGGGCAGGAGTCAGTCCGTATACATCGTCTTACAACTTCGCACGGACCTGTGTTTTTAGTAAACAGTCGCTTGGGCCTGGTCTCTGCGGCCATCACCGCTTCACACCGCAAGGGTGCTGACGGATCCGGCCCCCCTTCTCCCGAAGTTACGGGGGCATTTTGCCGAGTTCCTTAACCATGGTTCACTCGATCGCCTTGGTATTCTCTACCTGATCACCTGAGTCGGTTTGGGGTACGGGCGGCGCACAGCTCGCTAGAGGTTTTTCTCGACAGCATAGGATTATCCACTTCGCCCCTATGGGCTCCCCATCAGATCTCAGCCACATGAGACACGGATTTGCCTATGTCTCGGCCTACATCCTTGGCCGTGGGCAACCATCGCCACGGTTGGACTGCCTTCCTGCGTCACCCCATCGCTTGACTAGTACCAGATCGGGTCCCGCGCTCGGCCGTATCACCCCGAAGGGATCCACGGCGTTGGGCGGTTAGCATCACCGGGTTCGTCATGGGCGCTGCTTTGCCGGTACGGGAATATCAACCCGTTGTCCATCGACTACGCCTGTCGGCCTCGCCTTAGGTCCCGACTTACCCAGGGCAGATTAGCTTGACCCTGGAACCCTTGATCATTCGGCGGACAGGTTTCTCACCTGTCATTCGCTACTCATGCCTGCATTCTCACTCGTGTGGCGTCCACGACTGGATCACTCCGCCGCTTCACTCCCCACACGACGCTCCCCTACCCATCCACGCACCTGGACCACAAAGGCCTAGCTGTATGCGTGAATGCCATAGCTTCGGTGGATAACTTGAGCCCCGCTACATTGTCGGCGCGGAATCACTTGACCAGTGAGCTATTACGCACTCTTTCAAGGGTGGCTGCTTCTAAGCCAACCTCCTGGTTGTCTGTGCGACTCCACATCCTTTTCCACTTAGTTATCGCTTAGGGACCTTAGCTGATGGTCTGGGCTGTTTCCCTCTCGACTACGGAGCTTATCCCCCGCAGTCTCACTGCCGCGCTCTCACTTACTGGCATTCGGAGTTTGGTTGATTTCGGTAAGCTTGTGGGCCCCCTAGACCATCCAGTGCTCTACCTCCAGTAAGAAACACGCGACGCTGCACCTAAATGCATTTCGGGGAGAACCAGCTATCACGGAGTTTGATTGGCCTTTCACCCCTATCCACAGGTCATCCCCCAGGTTTTCAACCCTGGTGGGTTCGGTCCTCCACGCCGTCTTACCGGCGCTTCAACCTGCCCATGGATAGATCACTCCGCTTCGGGTCTAGATCATGCGACTCAACCGCCCTATTCGGACTCGCTTTCGCTACGGCTTCCCCACACGGGTTAACCTCGCCACATAACACTAACTCGCAGGCTCATTCTTCAAAAGGCACGCCGTCACAACTGCAAGCAGCTGCTCCGACGGATTGTATGCACATGGTTTCAGGTACTATTTCACTCCCCGCCAGGGGTACTTTTCACCTTTCCCTCACGGTACTTGTCCGCTATCGGTCACCAAGGAGTATTTAGGCTTAACGGGTGGTCCCGCCAGATTCACACGGAATTTCAGGGGTTCCGTGTTACTTGGGGTAACGTCCCAGAGCCATCGGCTTACGTCTACGGGGGTATCACCCTCTACGCCCAGGCTTTCCAACCTGCTTCGACTTCACCCATGGTTTATCACTCTGCGTCAGTCCGGCAGAACTGACCAGACGGCCCCACAACCCCGAAAGCGCAACGCCCGCCGGCTATCACACGCTCCCGGTTTAGCCTTCTCCGCTTTCGCTCGCCACTACTCACGGAATCACAATTGTTTTCTCTTCCTGTGGGTACTGAGATGTTTCACTTCCCCACGTTCCCTCCCGACACCCTATGTGTTCAGGTGCGGGTAACTGGACATGACTCCAGCTGGGTTTCCCCATTCGGACACCCCCGGATCACAGCTCGGTTGCCAACTCCCCGGGGCTTATCGCAGGCTCCTACGTCCTTCATCGGCTCTTGGTGCCAAGGCATCCACCATGTGCACTTAGTAGCTTGTCATTATTACTACAAAGATGCTCGCGTCCACTGTGTAGTTCTCAAACAACAACCGGCAACCCCCACCCCCACACCCTCACGGCGCGGTAGGCGCAAGGCCCGACCTGAGTCAACCGGCCCCACCAGCCCCTCCCACAGGAGGAGCCACCAGGCGCCTGATCCCTCAGGACCCAACAGTGTGCCCACCACACCCCACCCACTCCGCCTCGAGGTTCCACACCAGCAAGCTGGCAGTACTGACAAGACATCCGGGAAGGACGCAGTGAATAGTCGACGTTCCACTAGTGAGCAACCCCCACCGCAGGACACGCGCCTGCGAAGCGAGGGAAACATGGACCCACCAACCCGACAAACGAGCTGGCCGGCCAGTAATGCTCCTTAGAAAGGAGGTGATCCAGCCGCACCTTCCGGTACGGCTACCTTGTTACGACTTCGTCCCAATCGCCAGCCCCACCTTCGACGGCTCCCTCCCACAAGGGGTTAGGCCACCGGCTTCGGGTGTTGCCGACTTTCGTGACGTGACGGGCGGTGTGTACAAGGCCCGGGAACGTATTCACCGCAGCGTTGCTGATCTGCGATTACTAGCGACTCCGACTTCATGGGGTCGAGTTGCAGACCCCAATCCGAACTGAGACCGGCTTTTTGGGATTCGCTCCACCTTACAGTTTCGCAGCCCTTTGTACCGGCCATTGTAGCATGCGTGAAGCCCTGGACATAAGGGGCATGATGACTTGACGTCATCCCCACCTTCCTCCGAGTTGACCCCGGCAGTCTCTTATGAGTCCCCACCATGACGTGCTGGCAACATAAGACGAGGGTTGCGCTCGTTGCGGGACTTAACCCAACATCTCACGACACGAGCTGACGACAGCCATGCACCACCTGTATACCGACTAAAAGGGGCCGTATCTCTACGGCTTACCGGCATATGTCAAACCCAGGTAAGGTTCTTCGCGTTGCATCGAATTAATCCGCATGCTCCGCCGCTTGTGCGGGCCCCCGTCAATTCCTTTGAGTTTTAGCCTTGCGGCCGTACTCCCCAGGCGGGGCGCTTAATGCGTTAGCTGCGGCACGGAACTCGTGGAATGAGTCCCACACCTAGCGCCCAACGTTTACGGTGTGGACTACCAGGGTATCTAATCCTGTTCGCTCCCCACACTTTCGCTCCTCAGCGTCAGGTAATGCCCAGAGAACCGCCTTCGCCACCGGTGTTCCTCCTGATATCTGCGCATTTCACCGCTACACCAGGAATTCCGTTCTCCCCTGCATACCTCTAGTCAGCCCGTATCGGAAGCAGGCTCGGAGTTAAGCTCCGAGTTTTCACTCCCGACGTGACAAACCGCCTACGAGCCCTTTACGCCCAATAATTCCGGACAACGCTCGGACCCTACGTATTACCGCGGCTGCTGGCACGTAGTTGGCCGGTCCTTCTTCTGCAGGTACCGTCACTTTCGCTTCGTCCCTGCTGAAAGAGGTTTACAACCCGAAGGCCGTCATCCCTCACGCGGCGTTGCTGGATCAGGCTTTCGCCCATTGTCCAATATTCCCCACTGCTGCCTCCCGTAGGAGTCTGGGCCGTGTCTCAGTCCCAGTGTGGCCGGTCACCCTCTCAGGCCGGCTACCCGTCGTCGCCTTGGTAGGCCATTACCCCACCAACAAGCTGATAGGCCGCGAGCTCATCCTCCACCGCCGGAACTTTCCACCATCACCAGATGCCCGGGATGGTCGTATCCGGTATTAGCCACCGTTTCCGGTGGTTATCCCGAAGTGAAGGGCAGATTGCTCACGTGTTACTCACCCGTTCGCCGCTCGTGTACCCCCGAAGGGGCCTTACCGCTCGACTTGCATGTGTTAAGCACGCCGCCAGCGTTCGTCCTGAGCCAGGATCAAACTCTCCGTTGAAGTATCACGACAACCACCCCAAAAACGGGGCGAATCATCAACACTCTAGAAGAATCCATCCAGGCTAGATGGAAGACCCACACCCACCACAAAGGCAGATGCAAGCCGTCTAACCTAAAGGAATCAAACAACCGACAGACACCCCAAACCCCGAAAGGCCCAGGCAGCCTGCCGACTGGCAAATCAATTCGTCGACTTTTAGCACACTGTTGAGTTCTCAAGCATCAGACGCGCACCACCCTCAACCCTTACGGGCCTCGGCCTGGGGCAACCCGATCAAACTTACCGGACCAACCCGCCCCGGTCAAACCCGGGAACCAGCTCATCCGGCCCCGCCCACATCAATCTCACCGAGCTGATCCGAGGCCGCTGTTGCGCGCACTCGAGCCACCTCGGTTGAGGTGAGTGTTTGGGTTTCGCTGGGGCCGAGCGCCCGGCCTTTTCGGCCTTGCGCTCCGTCGCTCCCGGCGACGAAGAGAACATTACGTAGGCCCGGCCCCCAACGCAAATCGAAAGCGTGTGGTCGCGGTCACGCCCTCTGAACAGTCGTGAAAGCGGCGGGAAAAGGCCATCTTCAGGGCTCGCTCAGACGATGTCGGTGACCTGGACGCGCGCGCCGTCCGCCTCCTGGTCGCTGGGCGCCAGCTGGCTCTGCCGCTCGGCCTCCACGCGGCGCAGGTAGTGGTCGACCTCCTCGTCACGTCGGCGCTCGTCCCAGTCGAGGGCGGAGGCCATCAGGTCCGCCGCGCCACGTGCGGCCTTGACCCCGCGGTCGAAGGTCTCGATCGAGATCCGGGTACGTCGGGTGAGCACGTCGTCGAGATGGCGGGCCCCCTCATGGGTCACGGCGTACACGACCTCGGCGGCGAGGTAGTCCTCCGCGCCCGGCAGGGGCTCGCTCAGCTCGGGTCGGGCGGTGACCAGGTCGACCAGCTCGTCGACCAGTCCGCCGTACCGGTTGAGCAGGTGCACGATTCGTGCCGGATGGAGCCCCGACCGCCGGGCCAGCGTCTGGCGCTGGTTGAGGCGGGTCTCGTAGCCTGCGGCCCCGGCCAGGAGGACCCGGTCGGTGATCGACTCGGGCACCGCACCTCCGAGTGAGTGCACTGCTGCGTCGACGGCGTCGCGGCCCATCACCCGGTACGTCGTCAGCTTGCCGCCGGCGACGATCACCAGCCCCGGCACCGGGGTGACGACGGTGTGCTCCCGCGAGATCCGGCTCGTCGGCTCCGACTCCCCCGAGAGCAACGGGCGGAGGCCGGCGTACACGCCCTCCACGTCCTCGGAGGAGAGCGGCTCCCGGAGGATCTTGTTCACCTCGCCCAGGAGGTAGTCGATGTCCCTGCGGGAGGCGGCCGGGTGCGCCTTGTCGAGGTCCCAGGGGGTGTCGGTCGTGCCGATGATCCAGTGACGTCCCCACGGGATGACGAACAGCACCGACGTCGGCGTACGCATGATCAGCCCGGACTCGGAGCGGATCCGGTCGCGCGGGACGACCAGGTGGATGCCCTTGCTGGCCTGCACGTGCAGGGCGCCGCGGCCGCCGACCATGTCCTGGATCTCGTCGGTCCACACACCGGCCGCGTTCACCACGACACGGGCGCGGACCTCGATCTCGCGCCCTGTCTCGAGGTCGAGTGCCCGGACGCCGGTGACCCGCTCCCCCTCGCGCAGGAACCCGGTGACCTTGGTGCGGTTGACGCAGAGGGCGCCGTGGGAGGCCGCCGTGCGTGCCACGGTCACGACCAGCCGGGCGTCGTCGACGGAGGCGTCGAAGTACTGGATCGCACCGGCGATCTCGTCGGTGCGGAAGTCGGGGGCGATCCGGCGGACCTGGCGCCGGAGCAGGTGACGGTGCCGGGGCACGCCCATGTCGTACTTGCCGGCCATCGCCATGGCGTCGTACATCGTCAGGCCCGCAGCCACGTAAGGCCGCTCCCAGCCACGGCGCGTCAACGGATAGAGGAACGGAACCGGCTTGACCAGGTGCGGTGCCAGGCGGGTGAGCAGCAGCCCGCGCTCCTGGAGGGCCTCCCGGACCAGCCCGAAGTCGAGCATCTCGAGGTACCGAAGCCCACCGTGGATCAGCTTGCTGGAACGCGACGAGGTCCCCGAGGCGAAGTCGCGCTGCTCGATCAGGCCCACGGAGAGCCCCCGGGTCACCGCGTCGAGGGCCGTGCCCACGCCGGTGATCCCGCCGCCGACGACGAGGACGTCGAGCTCCTGCTGCCCGAGCTGCCGCAGAGCGGCCTCTCGCGCCTCCGGGCCCAGCCTCGTCGTCTCGGTCATCGCTACCCCACGACTCCTCGTACCCGCTCGCCCAGATCCGCGAGGCGGTCCCGCCAGATCGGGTTCATGTCCTGGACACGCTCCACCTCGGCCCGCTCCAGGTCGGCCACGACCAGCGCCGGGGAATCCGTCCCCACCCGGCCGAGTGGCCTGCCCTCCGGGTCGTAGATCGCGCTTCCACCGCTGAAGTCGCGCCCGCCGCACCTGCCGGTGAGACCGGCGAGGACCACGTAGAAGCCGTTGTCGAGGGCACGCGCGGCGTAGTAGAGGTCACGCCGGTGCTCCGACCCCACGAAGTACGCCGCCGGGCAGAGGTACGCGTGCGCGCCGGCCCCCGCCGCGTCGATGGCGTGCTCCGGGAAGCACCCGTCGTAGCAGACGGCCAGAGCGAGCTCCCACCCGTCGACCACGACCGTGGCGCCGTGACGGCCCGGTGTGAAGACCTTGCGCTCGGCGTCGAAGAGGTGCTGCTTGTCGTACGGCGCGGTCACCGACCCCTCGTCTCCCACGACGACCAGGCTCAGGGTCGCCGAGTCCTCGCCCCGGCGTACGGCGGCGCCGGCGACCACGACGACGGCACGCTCTCGCGCGACCGACCTGAGTGGGTCGAGCCGGGGGTCCTCAGGGGTCACTGTGTGGGCGACCGACCATGCCTCAGGGGCGTAGCCGGTGAGGAACAGCTCGGGGAGCACAACGACCCGCGCACCCCGGTCCGCGGCGGTCCGCACGAGTCCGACGGCGGTCGCGACGTTGGCAGCCAAGGCTCCTGGGACGGACTCCGCCTGCGCAGCCGCGACACGCAGGATCGCGCTCACCGGCCGCCCCCGGTCACTGGACCACGACCTCCACGCGCTGGAACTCCTTCAGCTCGGTGTAGCCGGTCGTGGCCATCGAGCGGCGGAGCGCGCCGACGAGGTTCATGGTGCCGTCGGCGACCCGGGAGGGGCCGAACAGGATCTCCTCCAGCGTGCCGACGGTGCCGATCTCCACGCGCTCGCCGCGCGGGAGCTTGGAGTGCCAGGCCTCGGCGCCCCAGTGGAACCCGCCGCCCGGCGCCTCGTGGGCCCGCGCAAGAGGCGATCCGATCATCACCGCGTCGGCGCCACAGGCGACTGCCTTCGCCACGTCGCCGCTGCGGCCGATGGAGCCGTCGGCGATGACGTGGACGTAGCGGCCGCCGGACTCGTCGAGGTAGTCACGGCGTGCGGCTGCCACATCGGCTACCGCCGAGGCCATGGGTACCGCGAGGCCGAGGACGGTGCGCGTGGTGTGCGCCGCTCCCCCGCCGAAGCCGACGAGGACCCCGGCCGCGCCCGTGCGCATGAGGTGCAGGGCCGCCTGGTACGTCGCGCAGCCGCCCACGATCACCGGGACGTCGAGCTCGTAGATGAACTCCTTGAGGTTCAGCGGCTCGGCCTGCCCCGAGACGTGCTCCGCCGACACCGTCGTACCGCGGATGACGAACATGTCGACGCCGGCGTCGACGACCGTCTTGGCGAACTCCTTGGTCCGCTGCGGCGAGAGCGACCCCGCGACCGTGATCCCGGCCTCGCGCATCTCCCTCAGGCGCGCCGTGATCAGCTCGGCCTTGATCGGCTCGGCGTAGATCTCCTGCATCCGGCGGGTCGCCGCCTGCCCCCGCAGCTCACCGACCTCGGCCAGCAGGTCCGTCGGGTCGTCGTACCGGGTCCAGAGTCCCTCGAGGTCGAGCACCCCGAGGCCGCCGTGCTTGCCGAACGCGACCGCGGTCTGCGGCGACATCACCGAGTCCATCGGAGCCGCCACGATCGGGATGTCGAAGCGGTAGGCGTCGATCTGCCAGGCCACGGAGACCTCTTCAGGGTCGCGCGTGCGGCGGCTCGGGACGATCGCGATGTCGTCGAACGAGTAGGCGCGGCGACCGCGCTTGGCGCGGCCGATCTCGATTTCGGTCACGTGGGGAGCCTATCTAGTCGGGTTAGGGCGTGCGACCGGCCGGGCGTGACGGCGCAGCCGTGGTCGGGCCTGGAGGCCGCAGCGGGGCGAACGTCGGTATGTCGGCGCAGCGCAGCGGGGCGTTAGGCGGGGCGGACGTCGGTGTGGGCGGCGCAGCCGTGGTCGGGCCTGGCGGGAGGCCGAGCGCAGCGAGGCCGGATGGTAGGCAAGCCGCCCACGCCGACGGAGGCCCACCAGCGCCCCACACAGCCGACGGACCTCACCGAGTCGTGTAGTTCGGCGCCTCGGTGACCATCTGCACGTCGTGCGGGTGGCTCTCCTTGAGCCCTGCGGAGGTGATCCGGACGAACCGGCCGCGCTCCTGCAGCTCGGGGACGCTCCGCGCGCCGACGTAGAACATCGACTGCTGCAGACCACCGACGAGCTGGTGGGCGACCGCGGCGAGCGGGCCCCGGTAGGCGACCTGGCCCTCGATCCCCTCGGCGACGATCTTGTCGTCGCTCGAGACGTCCGCCTGGAAGTAGCGGTCCTTGGAGAACGACTTCTTGCCACGCGAGGCCATGGCGCCGATGGACCCCATGCCGCGGTAGGCCTTGAACTGCTTGCCGTTGACGAAGATCAGGTCGCCGGGGCTCTCCTCGCAGCCTGCCAGCAGCGAACCGACCATCACCGAGTCGGCTCCGGCCACGAGGGCCTTGGCGATGTCGCCGGAGTACTGCAGCCCGCCGTCCGCGATGACGGGTACGCCGGCAGGTCCCGCCGCCTGCGCCGCGTCGTAGACCGCGGTGACCTGGGGTACACCGACGCCTGCGACGACCCGGGTCGTGCAGATCGAGCCGGGACCGACCCCGACCTTGACCGCGTCCGCGCCGGCGTCGACCAGCGCCTGCGCGCCTGCCCGCGTCGCCACGTTGCCGCCGATGACCTGCACGTGGCGGGTAGCCGGGTCCTTCTTGAGCTTCTCGATCATCTCGAGCATCAGACGGGCGTGGCCGTTGGCGACGTCGGGGACCAGGACGTCGGCCCCCGCCTCGACCAGCGTCGTCGCACGCTCCCAGGCGTCACCGAAGTAGCCGATCGCCGCGCCCACGAGCAGTCGCCCGTCGGCGTCGTTGGAGGCGTTGGGGTACTGCTCGCCCCGCACGAAGTCCTTGACCGTGATCAGGCCCGCCAGCCTGCCTTGTGTGTCGACCAGGGGCAGACGCTCGAGCTTGTGCTGGCGCAGCAGTGCCGTTGCGTCGTCCCGGCTGATGCCCACCGGTGCGGTGACCAGCGGCATCTTGGTCATCACCTCGCCGACCGAGGTGGTCGCCCACTCGGAGACCGGCACGAAGCGCAGGTCGCGGTTGGTGATGATGCCGATGAGGGTGTTGTCCTCCTCGATCACCGGCAGCCCCGAGACGCGGTACTCGCCGCAGGTCTCGTCGAGCTCCTCCAGCGTCGCCTTGGGGCCGATCGTCACCGGGTTGGAGATCATGCCCGTCTGGGTCCGCTTCACGAGGTCGACCTGGTAGGCCTGGTCCTCGATCGAGAGGTTGCGGTGCAGGATGCCGATGCCACCCTCACGGGCCATGGCGATCGCCATCCGCGACTCCGTGACGGTGTCCATGGCGCTCGAGACGAGCGGGATCCTCAGCGAGATCTCGCGGGTCAGCCGAGTCGTCGTGTCGACCTCGCTCGGGATCACGTCGGTCTCCCCGGGCAGGAGGAGGACGTCGTCGTAGGTGAGACCGAGGGCTGCGAACTTGTCGGGGACGCCGGCAGGATTCAGGTTCATGAGGCCTTCCGAAGCAGGTGGCGGCAGGTCGCCAGTCTAGCGACGACCGGTGAGGCGAACGCCGCCCGGACCTCGAGGGGTCCGGGCGGCGTTCGTGGTGCGTTCTTCGAGGAACGATCAGTGGCCGTGGCCGTGGCCGTGGCCGTGACCGGCGCCGGCGGCCTCCTCGTCCTCATCCTCGGGCTTCTCGACGACCAGGGTCTCGGTCGTCAGCAGCATGCCCGCGATGGAGGCGGCGTTGACCAGCGCGGAGCGGGTCACCTTGACCGGGTCGAGGACGCCCTGGGCGACCAGGTCGCCGTACTCGCCCGTGGCGGCGTTGTAGCCGTGACCGGCGACACCCTCACGGACCTTGGCGACGATGACGTAGCCGTTCTCGCCGCCGTTCTCGGCGATCCAGCGCAGGGGCTCGTCGGCCGCCTTCCGCACGACGCGGACGCCCATGGCCTCGTCCTGGGTCAGGTCGAGGTCGTTCTCCAGCGTCTTCACGGCGTGGACGAGAGCCGAGCCGCCGCCGGCGACGATGCCCTCCTCGATGGCCGCGCGGGTCGCGGAGACCGCGTCCTCGATGCGGTGCTTCTTCTCCTTGAGCTCGACCTCGGTCGCGGCACCGACGCGGATCACGCAGACACCGCCGGCGAGCTTGGCCAGACGCTCCTGGAGCTTCTCGCGGTCCCAGTCGGAGTCCGTGGACTCGATCTCGGCCTTGATCTGGTTGACGCGAGCGTCCACCTCGCCCTGCTTGCCGGCGCCGTCGACGATCGTGGTGTTGTCCTTGGTGATCACCACGCGACGGGCCTGGCCGAGGACCTCGAGACCGACCTGGTCGAGCTTGAGGCCGACCTCCGGCGAGACGACCTCGCCGCCGGTCAGGACCGCGATGTCCTGCATCATCGCCTTGCGACGGTCACCGAAGGCGGGAGCCTTGACGGCGGCGGCGTTGAAGGTGCCGCGGATCTTGTTCACGACCAGGGTCGAGAGCGCCTCGCCCTCGACGTCCTCGGACAGGATGAACAGCGGCTTGCCGGCCTGGATGACCTTCTCCAGCAGCGGGAGCAGCTCGGAGATCGCGGAGATCTTGCCCTGGTGGAGCAGGATGTAGGGGTCGTCGAGGACGGCCTCCATGCGCTCCGCGTCGGTGACGAAGTAGGGCGAGATGTAGCCCTTGTCGAACTGCATGCCCTCGGTGAAGTCGAGCTCGGTGCCCATGGTGTTGGACTCCTCGACGGTGATGACACCGTCCTTGCCGACCTTGTCGAAGGCCTGGGCGAGCAGGTCGCCGATCACGGAGTCACGCGAGGAGACGGTCGCGACGGCGGCCATGTCCTCCTTGGAGTCCACGTCGCGCGACGCGTTGCGCAGGGCCTCGCCCACGGCCTCGACCGCGAGGTCCATGCCGCGCTTGAGGCCCATCGGGTTCGCGCCGGCAGCCACCGCGCGCAGGCCCTCGTGGACCATCGACTGCGCCAGGACGGTCGCGGTCGTCGTGCCGTCACCGGCGACGTCGTTGGTCTTGGTGGCAACTTCCTTGGTCAGCTGCGCACCGAGGTTCTCGAAGGGGTCGTCGCACTCGACCTCGCGAGCGACGGTCACGCCGTCGTTCGTGATGGTCGGGGCGCCCCACTTCTTGTCCAGGACGACGTAGCGGCCCTTGGGGCCGAGCGTCACCTTCACAGCGTTGGCGAGGGTGTCCACACCCCGCTCGAGCGACCGGCGAGCGTTCTCGTCGAACTCAAGAATCTTCGGCATCGTGAGAGTGCAACCTTTCCGGTTGGTCTGGGGAACGACACAGCCCCGAGGGCCCGAACGTGTCAGGCCGCCCGGGGCGGAGTCGCAGAGATCGTGCTGACGGCTGGGTCAGCCGATGACCGCGAGCACGTCGCGGGCGGAGAGGATGAGGAACTCCTCGCCGGAGTACTTCACCTCGGTGCCGCCGTACTTGCTGTAGATGACCTTGTCGCCGACGTTGATGTCCATCGGGATGCGCTCGGCGCCGCCGTCGTTGAAGCGGCCCGGACCAACGGCGATGACCTCGCCCTCCTGGGGCTTCTCCTTCGCGGTGTCCGGGATGACCAGGCCGGAAGCCGTGGTCTGCTCGGCGTCGAGCGGCTTGACGACGATGCGGTCCTCGAGCGGCTTGATGTTGACCGACACGATGTCGACCTCCACTTTCTCGTATTCGAGAGTTCACATGGCTGATAGGTATGTGCTGCCTGCTCGTCCGCACGCCGTCGCGGGGGTCGTGCGTCCTGCAAGGCTGGCACCCTCCATCGGAGAGTGCCAACTGCGAATCTAGAACGCGATTAGCACTCGGTCAAGTCGAGTGCCAAACTTGGCGACGTGGATCTCCAGGCGTTCGAATGGCTGCTCACCGACGACGGCAGGGACCTGCTCGCTCGTGCCGCGGACACGTACGACGGCCGGCCTGCCCATGCCCTGGAGGCCGCCTCGTTCCTCCGGCGTCATGCCGCCCCCGAGCACGTCGCGGCAGCGATGACCCAGGTCGAGCTGCGCAGGCGCGGCCAAGCGAAGTTCGGCGACCTCGCCGACTCCATGTTCTTCACCCCCGACGGGCTCGAGCAGTCCACGCGCCTCCGCGTGGCCGAGCACCGCGCAGCCCGGGTGGCGCTCGCCGAGCCGACGTCGGTGCTCGACCTCGGCTGCGGGATCGGTGGTGACCTCGTCGCCTTCTCCCGCGCTGGCCTCACCGCGGCAGGGGTCGACCGTGACCCGCTCCGGGTGGCCGTCGCCGCTGCCAACCTCGACGCGCTGGGGCTGGGCGGGGCGGTCCAGATGGCCGACGCCGAGGACCTCGACGTCTCCGGCTTCGGTGTCGTGTTCGCCGACCCTGCCCGTCGTACCGACCGGGGGCGGGTGTTCGACGTGGAGTCCTACGCTCCCCCCTGGAGCTTCGTCGAGCGGCTGCTGCAGCGGCCGTCGGTGGTGAAGGTCGCCCCGGGCATCCCCCACGAGCTGGTGCCGGCCGGCGTCGAGGCCGAGTGGGTCAGCGACGAGGGCGAGCTCAAGGAGGCCTCCCTGTGGTCGCCGCAGCTCGCCCTGGGTCGCCGCCGCGCCACGGTGGTCCGGCCGGGTGGCCTCGCATCGCTCACCGACGAGGACGACCCCGGCGACCGGTCCGTGCGCGAGCCCCAGCGGTTCCTGTACGAGCCCGACGACGCCGTGATCCGGGCCGGGCTCGTGACCGCGGTCGCCGCCGGCGTGCACGGGGGCCTGGTCGACGAGCACATCGCCTACGTCACCAGCGACGAGGCGTTCAGCACCCCGTTCGCGCGGACCTACGAAGTGCTCGAGACGCTGCCGTACAAGGAGAAGAGCCTCAAGGCCGCGCTGCGCGCCCGCGGCATCGGGCGGCTGACCATCAAGAAGCGCGGGGTGGACGTCGTCCCGGAGGACCTGCGGCGGCGGCTGTCCCTGCACGGCGAGCAGGACGGGACCCTCGTGCTCACCCGGGTCGCCGGCAAGGGCACGGCGCTGCTCGTCCGGCCTCTCAGGGGAGCCTGACGCCTCGCATCCGAGGAGACCGACCCGACGGTCAGCCGGCCGGCGAGTGCTCGCTCGCGGCCTCGTTCCTGCGCGCGGTTCGTCGACGACGCAATGCCCGCCCGGCGGCCACCAGAGCGAGCAGGATCGCCGACGTGGCGATGCCGGTCGTCCACGGCCCCAGCGGCGGGTCGGCCCCGTCGAGGCCCGACGCGACCGGTTCACGCGGATCCGCTGGGCGCCCTGCTGCCCGCGAGACGGGTCCCACGAGCTCGTCGACGCTGCACGCGCCCGTGGAGAAGTCGCTGCTCGCCCCGATCACGTAGCGCTCACCATCGACGAGGTCCGCGTCGTTCGAGCTCGAGACCACCTGTACGAGATTCATCGGGAACGGCAGCTGCTCCTGTCCGGAGAGCACCCACACCTTCGGAGCGAGGTCCGGGCCGTGCCAGACCTCCTCGACGGCCAGCCGGGTGTACCCGCCACGGTTGACCTCCGCCGTACCCACGAACACGACGGGGGCGCCGTCGGGCCCGCTCCCCCCGGCGCAGGATGCGTGGGCAGGGCACGCGAGGACGAGGACGGGCAACGCGACCAGCGCCGTCACGGCGTACCGTCCGAAGCGTCTGCCCATGAACGGAGGATGGCGCAGGAAGGAGCGCGAACGACGCGTCGTTACCCGACCGCAACGGAGCGTGGCCCCGCCATGGCTCGCGGAAACTTCTGCCGACTCGACGGTGATCCGGGCAGCACTTCTGCCGACTCGACGGTGATCCGGGCAGCACTTCTGCCGACTCGGCGGTCAGCAGCCGGTGCGCGGGACGCCCTTCACCGGGACCGGGAGGCGCCCGGGGGCGCGAGCCTTCCCGAGAAGTACGTCGACCAGGGCGCGCATCGCCCCAGGGGTGTCGCCGTACATCGCGATCTTGGCCACGCGCGCGCGGCTGGCACCCAACGGGTACGGCGTGTCCAGCGTGACGACGACGTCCGCGGTCGCGCCCGACCCGGCGTACCCCACGAGGGCGACGCTGGTCCCGGCGCCCGTCCTGAGGCCGGCGCGGGCGGCTGCCGCGTTGAACCGTGCCACCGCAGAGTCCGGGCCCGTCGCACGTACGGCCTTGCCGACGAGGCGGCCTCGACAAGGGCCCTTGACCACGGTGGCGGCACCCGCGGAGAGCCGGTAGGAGTCGCGCCGGCTGCTGCCCGGCTCGCGGGTGAGCGCCGGCTCGATTGCGTCCTGGTGGAGCAGCAGCGCGATCTGGCGGGCAGCCGCCTGCCGCACCCGCGTCCGCGCCAGGCTGCCGTCGCGGACCGCGCGGACGATCGCGCTGCGGGCACCCGCCGGGTCCGGGGGCATCAGGACGACGTCGGCGCCGGAGCGGAGCGCCTGGACGGCCGCCCGACCACCTGCGTAGCCGTCGGTGACGGCACCCATGTTCAGGGCGTCCGTGACGACCAGCCCGCCGTAGCCGAGGTCGCGGCGGAGCAGCCCGTCGACGACCTTGGCCGACAGGGAGGAGGGAGTTCCAGGGTCGACCGCGCGGATGTCGAGGTGCCCCACCATCACCGCCGGCACCCCCTCGTCCACTCCGGAGGCGAACGGCACCAGGTCCGTCGCCCGCAACCGGCGCAGCGACTTGTCCTGGACGGGGAGCGCGAGGTGGCTGTCCGTCCGCACGGACCCGTGTCCGGGGAAGTGCTTGATCACCGGGAGGATGCCTCCGGACAGGTACCCGTCCACGGCGGCGTTCATGTGCCGGGCCACCGCCTTCGGACGACTGCTCGCGGAGCGTGAACCGATCGTGGGGTCACCCGGCCCGGTCGTGACGTCCGCGTCGGGTGCGAAGACGACGGTGAAGCCGAGGTCGGACAGCTCGGCGCCGCTCGCGGCCGTCGTCCGACGGGTCAGGGCGGTGTCCCTCGCCGCACCGGCGCTCATGAACGCCGGAAACCGTGTGGCGCGTCCCTTCACGCGCTCGACGACACCGCCCTCCTGGTCCACGCCCACGAAGACCGGCCAGGTGCGTCCGGAACTGCGGGCCGCCGCCTGGAGCGCGCGGTTGCTGCGACGCAGCTGGTCGGTGCTGCCGATGTTCCCCGACATCACGATGACGCCGCCGAGGTGCAGGTCCTCGATCAGGGACGTCGGCGGCCGCCTGCCGCCGTAGGAGGCGACGATCACCTGGCCGGCCAGGTCGGGCAGCGACATCCGGCCCGTGATGGCCTCCGCGCGCCGGAGCTCCCGGCCGCTGGGACCCCAGCCCTTCTCGAGCAGGCCCGACGTCGCCGTGGCGCGTGACGCCGATTCGCTCGGAGACGCCGAAGGCGAGGCCGCCTCGCTCTCCGGTGCCGAGGACGAGGACACCGACGCGGAGGCCCGCTGGGCCTGCTCCCCCGATCCCGACGGATCCTCGCCCGAGCAGGAGGCCAGCAGGAGGGAGACCCCGAGCAGGGCCGCGGCAGCACTCCTCGCAGTCATCGCTCGATCCTCTCAAGACAGGAGCGGCCGGACTGCACCAGCACCCCGAGCCGCGACGGTGCGGCGGAGAGGTCGCCCGGGCGCATCGGACGTGGTTCCGCCGTCACGGCGCAAGGACCACGGCGGACCGTGCAGGAACCTCGATCCGCCCGTCCTCGATCGTGACGTCGGGCTCCCACGTCAGCAGCACCTTGCCGTAGCCCTCCGTCGCGGCAGGGCGGTCGGAGAGGTTCACCAGCACCTGATGCTCGCCGCGCTGGAGCGTGAACAGGCCCCGGTCGGCGTCGTACCGGGTGCGGACCTGGTCGAGGTGGGCGTCACGGAGGGCGCGACGCTCGCGGCGCAGGCGGATCAGGTCGCGGTACCAGCGCAGCAGTCGCGCGTGGTCGTCCTGCTCGAGCTCGGACCAGTCGAGCCTCGAGGCCTCGAACGTCGCGACGTCCTGAGGGTCGGGCACCTGGTGCTCGTCCCACCCGTGGGAGGCGAACTCGGACCGCCGACCCTGCCGGACCGCCTCGCCGAGGTCGGGGTCGGTGTGGTCGGTGAAGTACTGCCAGGGGCTGCCGGCGCCCCACTCCTCGCCCATGAACAGCATCGGCGTCCAGGGGGAGGTCAGCAGCAGCGCTGCGCCGCACGCGAGCAGGCCCGGAGGCAGCGACGCGGACAGCCGATCCCCGACGGCACGGTTGCCGACCTGGTCGTGCGTCTGCAGCGACGCCACGAACCTCCAGCCAGGCACCGAGGCAGCGTCCACGGGGCGGCCGTGGCGCCGCCCCCGGAAGGACGACCACGTGCCGTCGTGGAAGAAGGGCGTCCGCATCACCTTCTCCAGGGCGGCGGGGTCGGCGAAGTCGGCGTAGTAGCCCTGGGTCTCGCCGGTGAGCGCGACGTGGAGCGCGTGGTGCACGTCGTCGGCCCACTGGGCGTGCAGTCCCGTCCCGCCGACCGCGGCCCCGCGCCCCAGAGGAGTGACCGTGCGCGGGTCGTTGCGATCCGACTCCGCGATCAGCCACATCCGCCTGCCCTCGCCCAGCGAGAGCTCGTCGACCTCGCGCGCCATCTCCTCGAGCAGGTGCAGCGCGCGGTCGTCGTGCAGCTCGTGCACCGCGTCGAGCCGCAGCGCGTCGACGTGGAAGTCGCGCAGCCACTGGCGGACGTTGTCCAGCACCCAGCGGCGCACCGGCTCGCTGTCCCGGTCGTCCAGGTTCAGCGCCGCGCCCCACGGGGTGTGGTGCCTCTCCGTGAGGTACGGGCCGAACTCCGCGAGGTAGTTCCCGTCCGGGCCGAGGTGGTTGTAGACCACGTCCAGGCCGACCCCGAGACCTCGTGCGTGCGCGGCGTCGACGAAGCGCTGCAGGGCCGCCGGGCCGCCGTACACCTCGTGGACCGCGTAGGGCGCCACCCCGTCGTACCCCCAGCCGCGGGTGCCGGGGAACGGCGCCAGCGGCATCAGCTCGACCAGGGACACCCCCAGGTCGGCGAGGTGGCCCAGGCGCTGCGCTGCTGCGTCGAGCGTGCCCTCGGGGGTGAAGGTGCCGACGTGGAGCTCGTAGACGACGGCGCCTTCGAGCTCGAGACCTGCCCAGCGGGTGTCGGTCCACGCGAACTCGGCGGGGTCGAAGATCTGCGACCAGCCGTGCGGCCCGTCCGGCAGCCGCAGCCCGCGCGGGTCGGGTCGGGGGTCCCCGTCGTCGAGGGAGAAGGCGTACGCCGCGCCAGGACCTGCCTCGACCGTCGCGTGCCAGTGGCCGCTCTCCGCCGAGGTCATCGGCAGGCGGGCGTCCTCGAGCAGGAGGTCGACCGCCGACGCACGCGGCGCCCAGACGGTGATCTCACGCATGCCCGTCTCCTCTCCGCCGGCCGGGCGTCGCAGGAGGCGGCGGGAGCGGCCGGCTCATCGCGCCACGAGCAGCGACACCGGCAGCTGTGCGAACACGTCGGCGCACCGCACCTCCTGCCCTCCGGCGAACAACGCCCCCGTGAGCTCGTCGCGCCACGTGCCCTCCGGGAGGGTCACCGTCTGGTCCTTCCAGCCGCCGTCGTCGACGAGCCGTCGCGGCGCCCGGGTCACGACGCAGGCCACCTGTCCGGTGCGGACGAACCCGAGAGCGTGCTCGGTGCCCGTGGACAGGGGCTCGTAGGTGGCGTGGTCGCCGAAGCAGTCCCGCAGCTCACGCCGTACCCGGAGCGCGCGGGAGGTCACCAGCAGCTTCTCGTCGTCCAGCGTGATCGGCGGCTCCCGGTCGAGCCGGGCCAGCCGGTCCTCGAGCGCCTCGTAGTCGACGGGGCGACGGTTGTCCGGGTCCACCAGGGAGAGGTTCACGACCTCGCACCCCTGGTAGGTGTCGGCGGTGCCGGGCAGGAGGAGCTGGAGCAGCTTCTGGCCGAGGACGGTGGCGCGGATCCCCTCCCTGTTCTCCAGCACGGCCTCGTCGACCGCCGCGCGCAGCGGCCCCGGGGCCACCGCCTGGTCGACGAACTCCAGCACGCGGGCCTCGTAGGCCTCGTCGCCGTCGACCCAGGCGGTGTGGCGCTTGGCCTCGCGCATCGCCTTGGTGAGGTACGCGCGCATCCGGCCCTTCGGGATCGGACCAGCACCCGCCAGGGTCTGCCAGATCAGGTGGGCGGTGGGACGGTCCACGCCGGCCTGGTCGGCGGCCTCGCGGAACGCCCGGGAGCAGTCCTCCCAGGCCATCGTGTCCTGGGCGATCGCGAGGATGCGGGCCCGCACGTCCTCGCTGCGCTTGGTGTCGTGGGTGGAGAGCGTGGTCATCCCCAGCGGCCACGCCTCCTGCTGGTTCGCAGCCCAGGCATGCACCAGCTCCGGGCTCGCGTGCTCCAGCAACGCCGGGTCTCCGCCGACCTCGTTGAGGGCCACCAACCGGTGCCAGCGGTAGAACGTCGTGTCCTCGATGCCCTTGGCCATCACCGGGCCCCACGTCTGCTGCAGACGGATGGCGAAGTCCAGCGAGCTGTCGTCGTCCGGGTTGTCGGCGCGGGCGAGGTCGCCGAGCTGCTCGAGCTCGTGACGCAGGTCGGGGCGGGCCGCGACCGCCTCCTCGCGAGCCTGCTGCAGCCGCTTGCGCGCGAGCGGGGTGAGGCGCTCGTCGGAGCGGACGTAGGCGCGGTAGACCTCGCTGGCCACGAGCAGCTCGACGACGGCGTCGTGCATCCGCTCCTCGTCCACCTCCGGCAGCGCGTCGCAGGCACGCCTCGTCAGCCGTGCGACCTCCGGGCCGAGGAGCTCGGCGACCACCTTGCGCTTGGCCCGCTCCACGGAGTTCTCCAGGTCGAGGCCACCGCCCGCCTCGACCCAGCACTCGTCGAGCACCGGCAGCGTTGCGGGGTCGACCAGCGCCGCTGTGACCGCCCGCATCGCGTCGTAGCCGGTGGTGCCGTCGCAGGGCCAGGAACGCGGCAGTCGCTCGTCACCCTCCAGGATCTTCTCCACCCAGATGCCGGTGCCCGGCACCGTGGCGTCGCGCAGCTGCCGCAGGTATCCCTCGGGGTCGGCGAGGCCGTCGGGGTGGTCGATCCGGAAGCCCTCGATGACCCCGCGGTGGTTCAGGTCCAGCAGCAGCCGGTGCGTCGCCTCGAAGACGTCGGGCAGCTCGACCCGCACCGCGATGAGCTCGGTGACGTCGAAGAACCTCCGGTAGTTGAGCAGCGCGTCGCTGTCGCGCCAGTTGGCCAGGACGTAGTGCTGTCGCGCCAGGACCTCGGCCACGGCCTCGCCCTCCGTGCCGGGGGCCACCGGGAAGACGTGGTCGTAGTAGCGCACGACCGCTTGGCCGTCGTGCTCGTCGAGGGTGACCTCGCCGGCTGCGAGCGCCTCCTCCAGGGTGCCGCCGAGGATCGGGAGCCCGAGCTTGCCGTCGGCGGCGTCCCAGTCGATGTCGAACCAGTGCGCGGTCGCGGCCTCGCGGCCGTCGCGCAGCGTCTGCCACAGCGGCGCGTTCGCGTGCTCGGGGGCGACCAGGGCCATGTGGTTGGGTACGACGTCGACGACGATCCCGAGGCCGTTCTCCCGTGCCGTCGCCGCCAGCGAGAGAAGACCCGACTCGCCGCCGAGCTCGTCGTTGACTCGCGTGTGGTCGAGCACGTCGTACCCGTGCTCAGAGCCGGGCACCGCGGTGAGGATCGGAGAGAGGTAGAGGTGACTGACACCCAGCGAGGCGAGGTATGGGACCCGTTCCTCCGCGTCTGCGAATGTGAAGCCTCGATGCAGCTGGAGTCGGTAGGTGGCGATCACGGTGTAGTCGTTCCCCCTGGACGTGCGTTCAACCTGTGACCCTCGACCCTAGCCGGGTCTCGCGGAATCGTCCTGCGGCTCGACCAGGCCGTCGGTAGCGTGGAGGGCATGACGACCCTGGAGCGCACCGTCCTCGTCGACCGCCCACTGGATCGCGTGTTCGACTACCTCAGCGACTTCACGACCACCACGGAGTGGGACCCGGGGACGGTCGAGACGGTCCTGGTCAGCGGCGACGGAGGCGTCGGTACGACGTACCGCAACACCTCGACGTTCGCGGGCCGGAAGACCGAGCTGACCTACGTCGTCGACGAGCTCGTCCCCGGGAAGGTCTTCTCGCTCAGGGGTGAGAACGGCACCGTCGTCGCCCACGACACCATGACCTTCCGGGAGACCCCCTCGGGCACCGAGGTCACCTACCGGGCCGAGTTCGAGCTGAAGGGGCTGGCGAAGTACGTCGCACCGCTGATGGCACCGCTCTTCAAGCGGCTGGGCGACGAGGCCGAGAAGGGCATGCGCGAGACGCTCGAGCGCCTGTAGGCAGCTAGCTCCTCCCGCGAGCGCAGCCGGTCCACGAAGAGGCCGCACACCCCGGCCCCGCTGCCACGACCACGAGCGGTGCCCAGAAAGCCAGACTCTCCATCGTTCCTTCGATCCCCGTGAGATCGACGACAGCGACTTGAAGGGTCGACGTCCCGGCTTCGACCCCCGGCGCGCGCGGTGCAGCGACACGCCGCACGAGAGCCGGCCACCCGGATGACCGGTCCGTCCGGGAAACGACCGCTCTGTCGCTCCTTGGCTGGCACACTGGGCGCGCCACCCGTTCGGGACGGTGGACCGATTCATTGCGAACGGGCCTGCCCCGCTCCCGCTTGGAAGGACCCGTCCACATGAGATGGGGTGTGCTCAGCCTCGTGGCTGCCGCCGCAGCCGAGGAGGCTCCGGACACGGTCCGGGTCACCGTGAGCGCCGCCCAGCTGCCCGGAGCCTGCAGCGCGGACGTCGTACCCCGGTTCGTGGCGGTGCCGCTGGCCGACCCGCTCGCGGGCCGCACTGTGCTCGACACCACCATTGGACACGAGCTGCAGGTGGTCGACTGCACCGTGACCCCCAGCCCCACCCGCGGGCTGTGCGTGGCTGTTCCGCTCCGGTAGCGACTCCGAAGGGACCGTCCCAGGGCGCGTCAGGCGAGCCCTGCTCTCTCCGCGCCGATGGTGGTGTCGTCGCCGTGACCGGTGTGCACCACCGTCTCGTCGGGCAGCGCGAACAGCTTCTCCGTGATCGAGGCCACGATCGTGTCGTGGTCGCTGAAGGAGCGCCCGGTCGCGCCGGGCCCGCCGTTGAAGAGCGTGTCGCCGGTGAAGACGCAGCCGAGTTCCTCGGCGTGGAAGCAGACCGCACCGGGGGCGTGGCCGGGCGTGTGGATCGCCCGAAGCCGGCTGCCGCCGACCTCGATCACCTGGCCGTCGGCGAGGTCGACGTCCCACAGCTCGGTGGAGTGGGTCAGCTCCCACACCGGCCGGTCGTCAGGGTGGAGGAAGATCGGCGCCTGCGTCTCCTGACGCAGCCGCGGCGCCACCCGGACGTGGTCGTCGTGCGCGTGCGTGCACAGGATCGCCTTGACCTGCCGGTCGCCGACGAGGTCGAGGATCGGCCCCACGTCGTGGGGAGCGTCGATGACGACGCACTCGTGGTCGTCGCCGACCACCCAGACGTTGTTGTCCACGTCGAAGGTCTGACCGTCGAGGCTGAACGTGCCGCTGGTCGTCGTGCGGTCGATGCGGGCGGTCATCAGAGGATCACCACCGAGCGGAGGACGTCCCCGTGGTGCATGCGCTCGAACGCCTTCTCCACGTCGTCGAGGCCGATGCGCTCGGTGACGAAGGCGTCGAGGTCGAGCCTGCCCTGCTGGTAGAGGTCGACGAGCATCGGGAAGTCGCGGGAGGGGAGGCAGTCGCCGTACCAGCTGGACTTGAGCGAGCCGCCCCGACCGAAGAAGTCGAGCAGCGGAAGGTCGGGGACCTTCATCTCGGGGGTGGGCACCCCGACCAGCACGACCGTGCCGGCGAGGTCGCGGGCGTAGAACGCCTGCTTCCAGGTCTCCGGCCGCCCGACCGCGTCGATGACGACGTCGGCCCCGAAACCGCCGGTGAGCTCCTGGATCGCCTCGACCGGGTCGGTCGCGGTGCTGTCGACGGTGTGGGTGGCGCCCATGTCCCGTGCCCAGGCGAGCTTCTTGTCGTCGATGTCGACGGCGATGATCTTGGCCGCTCCTGCCAGTCGCGCGCCCATGACGGCAGCCGCGCCGACGCCGCCGCAGCCGATGACGGCGACGGACTGGCCGCGGCCGACCTGGCCGGTGTTGATCGCGGCCCCGATGCCGGCCATCACGCCGCACCCGAGCAGGCCTACTGCGGCGGGGTCGGCGGACGGGTCGACCTTGGTGCACTGGCCCGCGTGGACCAGCGTCTTCTCGGCGAACGCGCCGATGCCCAGCGCCGGGGAGAGCTCCGTCCCGTCGTCGAGGGTCATCTTCTGCTCGGCGTTGAAGGTCGCGAAGCAGTACCACGGCTCGCCGCGGTCACAGGCCCGGCAGCTGCCGCAGACGGCTCGCCAGTTGAGGACGACGAAGTCGCCGGGAGCGAGGTCGTCGACGCCCTCCCCCACCTGCTCGACCACACCCGCGGCCTCGTGGCCGAGCAGGAACGGGAACTCGTCGTTGATGCCGCCCTCGCGGTAGTGCAGGTCGGTGTGGCAGACGCCGCACGCCTGCACCTTCACCACGGCCTCGCCGGGCCCGGGGTCCGGGACGTTGACGGTGGCGACCTCGACGGGCGCCCCCTCCGACCTCGCGATGACTGCTCGGACCTGCTGCACATGCCCTCCTGGTGCGTGTCGTGGTGCGCGGTTGCGGGGTCGCCCGTGCTCCCGGGGTCGCCCTGGCGCCACCCTACTCAGCCGGCCATGGCCCTCAGAGGGTGAAGAGCCAGGCCGTGGAGCCGACGTACGCCGCGACGAGAAGTACGCCGAGGACGCGCGGGAACGACCCGGTACGACGGCCCGCCAGCAGCACCAGGGGCAGCGCCGCCGTCACGAGCGCCACCGTCATGATCGGGGACTTCCGTCCCAGGAGAAGCGGCTCGACCCACGAGGCCAGGCCGAGGGAGATCGTGGCGTTGTAGGCGACCGACCCGATCGCCCCGGCGAGCGCGATCTCGGTGACCCCGCGGCGGTGCGCGGCGATGACCAGGGCGATCATCTCGGCGCTCGTGGCCAGGGCCAGCACGGTCAGGCCGATCACCGACTCGGTCGCCCCGAACGCCCGGACCAGCCCCTCGGCTCCCCGGACGGCCAGGAAGCCGCCGGCGACCATGCCCAGGAGGCCGAGCAGCACGAGCAGCAGGGCACGGGAGGGCTCCTCGCGTCCGGACTCCTCGTGCTCCTCCTCGGCCAGCTCGGCCATCTCGCCGATGACCGGCGGCTCCTTCTCGCGGCGCCACACCCACACCACGCCGAGGACGTAGACGAGGACCAGCACGGTCCCCTCTGCCCGGGTCACGACGCCGTTCCACATCACGGCCACGGCCAGGCCACCCGCGACGGCCGCCGCCGCGGCGTACTCCATGACCCGCCGCGAGACCGGGAGCGGCGTGAGGATCGCGGCGAGGCCGACGGTGACGCGTCAGGATCACCAGGTTCGCGCCGATGGCGTCACCGGCCGCGAGCGCGGGGTGGCCCTGCCCGGCGGCCAGCATCGCGGTGACCGCCTCCTCGGGCTCGGCGCCGGCGAGCAGGATGCCGAGCGCGAGCACGCTGACTCCGAGCCGGGACGAGGCTTCGGAGATGTGCTCGGCGAACGCCTCGGCACCGGCGGTGAGCAGGGCCGCTCCCGCGACGAGCAGGACGACGGCGACAAGAGTCTCGAGCACGTGCCCATCCTGCCGGGCACCCGGATGCAACCTGTCGCGGGGTTTCCGCGTCTTGGGGGCACGAAACCGGAGAGGATGGTGAGAACTGTGCAGCTCGTGGCCGAGACGGGGGCTTCGATGGATCGTGGGTCGTCCGATGCGACGTCGGCGCGCGACGCGGAGTTCGAGCAGTACATGGCCGCTCGCCAGCCGAGCCTCCTGCGCACCGCCTACCTCCTCACCGGGGACCGCCACAGTGCCGAGGACCTCGTCCAGACCGCCCTCGCGAAGCTCTACCTGTCCTGGGACAAGGTGGAGCGCCGCGAGCTCGTGGACGGCTACGTGCGGCGGATCATGGTGAACGAGAACAACTCCTTGTGGCGCCGCGCATGGAAGCGCAAGGAGTTCAGCACCGACACGATCCCCGACTACGTGGGCGTGAACGACCGGCACGACCACGGGGAGCGCACCGCGCTGTGGGAGTTCGTGCAGACGCTGCCGCGCAAGCAGCGGGCGGTCGTGGTGCTGCGCTACTACGAGGACCTCGGCGAGGCCGAGGTCGCCGACATCCTCGGCATCTCCGTCGGCACCGTGAAGTCCCAGTCCAGCCGCGCCCTTGCCGCCCTGCGCGAGCGCGTGCACACCCAACCGTTGCTGAGCCGCGAAGGAGAGGAGGCGTGATGAACAGCTTCGACGCGAAGGACGCACTGACCCGAGAGCTGCACGAGCGCGCCACCGACGTCGGCGGACACCCGCTCGACCTCGCCGGCGTCAAGGGCCGGGCCCGGGGCATCCGCCGCCGGCGCCAGATCGTCACCGGAGCGGTGGCCGCGGTCGTGGCCGGCGTCGCGATCCCGGCGGGCCTCACCCTGACGTCCACCCCGGCCGGCTACGTCCCGCAGCCCGCGGACCAGCCCAGCGCGACGACGAGCCCCACGTCGACACCGACACCTCGTGCCGACGGCACGTTCGCCCTGACCACTCAGGACCTCTCACGGGGAGCGGACCCCGGCGTGAGCTACGTGGTCGGCCGCAAGCTCGTGACCGCGGACGGCGAGGTCTCGCTGCCCGAGTCCTACCGTCAGATCGCCCCGGTGCTCGGCGGCTGGCAGGCCGTGGGCAGCGGCGGGGAGGGCGACACCGTCGTCGTACTGACCTCCGACATGAAGGTCGAGAGCGCCTCCCCGGGCGGACCGTCCTTCGTGCTGAGCGCCGACGGGTCACGGATCCTGTTCTCCGAGCGGGACTACCAGGAGCCCGGCCTGACCATCGTGAAGGACAACCCCACGGAGGTCGGCTACCAGGACGAGGCGATGAGCTGGTGGGCTCCCCGGAACAGCGAGGTCGAGCCGGTGGGCTACCTGGGCACCGGAACGGGCCAGAGCCGGGTCGTCTACCAGACCATGGGCGAGAACACCCAGGTCCTGATGGGTACCCCCGACGGGGACAGCGTGCCGTTGCAGGGCTTCATACGTGCCGCGGATGCCTCGCAGGCCAACGGTCTGGTCGCGGGTCTGATCACCTACGAGCCCGGTCGCAAGGTCTGCTACGGCGTGATGGAGCCGGAGGTCAGCACCACGAAGCTGGTGGCGACGACCTGCGACTACAGCCTCCATGCCTTCAGCCCGGACGGCCGCTTCGTGCTCGGGGGTACGCCGGAGGCCGACGGTGCCTGGGGAACCCCGACCCTGGCCGTCCTGGACGCACGCACCCTCGAGCCGGTCGTCGAGCTCAGGCCCGACAAGGACGTGATGACCGGCATCCCCCAGGCAGTCTGGGAGGACGACGACACGATCCTCGCGGCCGTCGTCGAGGGCAACGACATGACCATGGTGAGGATCGAGCTGTCCGGGCACCTCGAGGCGGCCTCGGACAGCTACTCGACCCAGGACATGACACTGCCGTTCTGGTTCGCCGGCTCTCCCCGCTGGTGACGAGGGCCCGTCACCGGGTCCTCAGGCGACGACGGTCGTGACCGGCATGCTCGAGTCGGCCGGGAGGTCGAGGGGCGAGGCGGCGCGTCCACGGACGACGAGCTCGGACCCGAGTGCCGCGACCATCGCACCGTTGTCGGTGCACAGCCCCGGTCGCGGGACGCGCACCCGGATGCCCTTGGCGGCGGCGCGCTCCTCGGCGAGCACGCGGAGCCGGGAGTTGGCCGCCACTCCGCCGCCGATGAGGATGTCGTCGATGCCGTTCGAGACGGCCGCGTCGACCGCCTTGCGGGTCAGGACGTCGCAGACGGCCTCCTGGAAGGAAGCGGCGACGTCGTGAACCGGGACCGTCTCGCCGGCGCGCTCCTTGGCCTCCACCCAGCGGGCCACGGCGGTCTTCAGACCCGAGAAGGAGAAGTCGAACCGGTGCCGTTGCAGGTCGCGGCCGGAGGTGAGTCCGCGCGGGAAGTCGATCGCCACCGAGCTGCCCGATCGCGCGGCCTTGTCGATGTGCGGGCCGCCCGGGAAGGGCAGGCCGAGGAGCCGGGCGACCTTGTCGAACGCCTCCCCCGCGGCGTCGTCGATGGTGGCGCCGAGCGGCTCGACGCCGGTGGTGACGTCCTGCACCTTGAGCAGGGAGGAGTGGCCGCCGCTGACGAGCATCGCGACGCAGGGCTCCGGCAGGGGCCCGTGCTCGAGCTGGTCGACGGCGACGTGGGCGGCGAGGTGGTTCACGCCGTAGATCGGCTTGCCGAGCCCCACGGCCAGCGCCTTGGCCGCGGCGACCCCGACGAGCAGGGCACCGGCGAGGCCCGGCCCGCTGGTGACCGCGACGGCGTCGATCTCGTGCAGCTTCACGCCGGCGGTCTCGCAGGCCCGCTCGATCGTGGGCACCATCGCCTCGAGGTGTGCCCGGGAGGCGACCTCGGGCACGACGCCGCCGAACCGGGCGTGCTCGTCGACGCTGGAGGCGACCGCGTCCGCGAGCAGCGTGTTGCCCCGGACGATGCCGACACCGGTCTCGTCGCAGGAGGTCTCGACGCCGAGCACGAGCGGCCCGTCGAAGCTGTTCATGTCCCTATCCTCTCCCGTCGTGGGAAGCGCGCCGCAGCGAGCGGCTCATCACCACGGCGTCGCTGCCGTCGCGGTAGTACCGGCGACGGCGGTCGATCTCCACGAAGTCGGCCGCGTCGTAGAACGCCAGTGCGGCGGTGTTGTGCGCGCTGACCTCGAGCAGCATCCGGTCGGCCTCCTCGACGGCCGCCTCCAGCACCGCATCGAGGAGGGCGCGCGCCACACCGCGCCGCTGGTACGCCGGGGCGACACCGATGCGCTGGAGGTCGACGACGTCGCCCGCCCGCATCGTCACGGCGTAGCCGACCCGCTCGCCCCCCTCCACCGCCACCACGGCGTTCCGGCCGGGTCCGACCAGCTCGTCGAGGACGGCCGCCTCGGACCAGGCGTCGGCGCCGAACAGGGAGGCCTCGAGCACGCCCAGGGCAGGAGCGTCCTCGGCGACGGCGGGGCGCACCTTCACGAGACCCGCTTCGGCCGGTGCGCCTCGACGGCGTCGGGCCTGCGGAGGTACATCGGCTCGGGGTCGTACAGCTCCGCGCGCTCCTCGGCCACGACCCGGGCGAGGACCCCGGCGGAGGGGTTCTCGGGCCCGCGGAAGTCCGGGAACGCGTCGGGGTAGAGGACTGCGCCGCGTCCCACGACGGGACCGTCCGTCGCGACCGTCGCCGGCTTGACCACGTCGGGCCCGGACAGCCGGATACCGTCCTCGTCGTAGGAGGCGATGTAGACCTCCTTGCGCCGGGCGTCGGTGGCCACCTGGAAGGGACCGTCGACGGTGCCGCTGTCCATGGCCTCCGCCGCGAGGACGTCCAGCGTGCACACGCCGTACACAGGGATCTCGAGGACCGCCGCGAGGGTCCGGGCGGTCATCAGGCCGACGCGCAGGCCCGTGAACGGGCCCGGCCCGACCCCGACCGCGATGGCGGTGAGGTCCTGGCGGATCAGCCCGGCCTCGTCGAGCATCGTGGAGATGCTCGGGGCGAGCAGCTCGCCGTGACGCATGGCGTCGACCGTCGTCTGCTCGGCGACGACCTGGGTCCCGTCGTACAGGGCGACGGTGACGGCGGGGGTGGCGGTGTCGAACGCGAGGAGCACGGTCCGAGGTTACGCGAGGGCCTGCCGCAGGCCGGAACCGATCCACCGCTCGCCCACGGGCGTGAAGCAGACGGTTCGCGGGTCGTGGTCATCGACGGGGTCGTCCCCGCGCGCCCGGGTGATGCTCACCTCGAGCCTCGTGTCGGCGAGGCCCTCGGCCATGCCCTCGCCCCACTCCACGACGGTCACCGCCTCGTCCAGTGACGTGTCGAGGTCGAGGTCGTCGAGCTCGTCGATGCCCCCGATCCGGTAGGCGTCGACGTGCACGAGCGCGGGACCACCGGTGAGCGAGGGGTGGACCCGGGAGATCACGAACGTGGGCGACGTGACCTGGCCGCGCACCCCGAGGCCCTCACCGAGCCCCTGGGTGAACGTGGTCTTCCCCGCGCCCAGGTCCCCGCTGAGGATCACCAGGTCGCCTGCGCGCAGCAGCCGTGCCAGCCGCTCGCCCAGCGTCCGGGTGTCGTCGGCGGAGGTCGCCTCGACCTCCACGGGCAGCTCCTCGGCCATGGTCAGCCACGTCCCCTTCCGGTCCGGCTCATGTGTGGTCCTCGGTCGTCCTCCGGCGCGGCTCAGCCTGCCTGCGGCTCCGCGGATGCGGCGGCGTCGACCAGCCGGTCCAGGGCCGCGTCGACCTGTTCGTGGCACTCGAGGATCACCATGTGCCCGGCGTCGGGCACCTCGATCAGCTCGGCGCCGCGGATCCGGGAGGCCATCTTGCGGCTGTGCCCGACCGAGGTCAGCACGTCCCCGGTGCCGCAGACGATGACGGTCGGCACCTGCTCGAAGGCGTGCAGCACGGAGTACTTGTCGAGCTTGTCGAAGTTCGGGAAGAAGTCCGCGATCACCTCGAACGGCGTCTGCTTCAGCATCTCGTCGACGAACTCGACGTACGGCGTGGGCACCTCGGTGCCGAAGGCCATCTTGCTGGTCACGAGGAACCCGATGTCGGACCCGGTACGCCGTGCGCCGTCGACGAGCCCCGGTGCCCGGGCCAGGATCGCCATCGCCCGGGGCGTGAGCTGGCGCATCACCCGCTCGGGCAGGTAGGGGCTGATGACGCGATGGGTCTTCAGGCCTCCTGCGGTGGTCGACACCAGGCCCACGCCCACGACCTTGTCGCCGAACAGCTCGGGGTGGTGGTCGGCCAGGGACATGATCGACATGCCGCCCATGGAGTGCCCGACGAGCACCACCGGCCCCTCGGGCACCAGTTGCTCGATGACCGCGCGCAGGTCGTGGCCGAGCTGGTCGATGGTCGCGTTGCCCACCGGGGAGCGATCCGAACGGCCGTGGGAGCGCTGGTCGTACAGCACCACGCGGTGGGTCTTGCGGAAGTGCTCGCGCTGGAAGTGCCAGCAGTCGAGGTTCAGCGCGTAGCCGTGGACGAGCACGATGGTGGGAGCGTCGGTCGGCTCGTCGGGCTCGTCGACCTCCGCGTGCAGGGTGATGCCGTCGTCGGTGCGGACCCCGATCGGCTCAGAGCGCAGGCTGCCGAAGACGTCCCGGGAGGTGGAGCGGGCGCGCCGGTTCCGCACTGCCCGCCGCTGGGCCAGGGCCGCGGCGACACCGCCCGCGGCGAGGGTGCCCGCCGCGGCGGCTGCGGCGATCCCGATCCCCCGGCGCGAGCTCACGCCCGGCTCCCGACGTACCTGCGCTGCATGCGACCTCCGATGCGCGTGACGATCTCGTAGTTGATCGTGCCGCAGGCCTCGGCCCAGTCCTGGGCAGTGGGCTCGCCGTCCTTGCCGGGTCCGAAGAGCACCACCTCGTCGCCGGGTTCGGCGTCGCTGTCACCGAGGTCGAGCACGAACTGGTCCATGCATACCCGCCCGGCTATCGGGCGAACCTGCCCGGCCGCGAGCACGGGGGCCTTGGACGAGGCGTGCCGGGGGATGCCGTCGCCGTACCCGACGGGCACCACGCCGACGGTGGTGTCGTGCTGGGTGACGTAGGTGTGGCCGTACGAGACGCCGGAGCCCGCGCGCACGCCCTTGACCATCGCGAGGCGGCACTGCACGGTCATCGCCGGGACGAGACCGAGCTCGTCGGAGCCGGCGACGTCGGGCATCGGGGTGAGGCCGTAGGAAGCGATGCCGCAACGGACCAGGTCGAACCAGGACGACGGGCGGGTCAGCGCGCCCGCTGAGTTGCACAGGTGCCGCACCTCCGGGCGCAGGCCCGAGCGCTCGGCGAGGTCCACCGCCCAGCGGAAGACCTCCTCCTGGGCGTCGTTGGCGGGATGCTCCGGCTCGTCGCTGCATGCGAAGTGGGACCAGACACCGGTCACGCGCACCTCGCCCGACCGCTCTGCGGCGACGGCCGCGGCGACCAGGTCCGGCCACGCCTCCTGGCTCGAGCCGCCCCGGGACAGGCCGGTGTCGATCTTGAGCTGCACGCGGGCGGTCGCTGCGAGCGCATGGGCAGCGCCGCGGATCTCGGCCAGCTCCGCGACGGTGTACGCCGTGACGTCGATCCCGGCCTCGACCGCCGGCCCGAAGTCCTCACCGGGCACGGCCAGCCAGGTCAGCACAGGACCGGTGTCGCCGGCGGCCCGGAGCGCCAGGGCCTCCTCGACGACCGCCACACCGAGCCAGTCGGCGCCTGCCTCGCGGGCGGCGCGGGCGACCGGGACCATGCCGTGGCCGTAGCCGTCGGCCTTGACCACGACCATGAGCGCCCGCCCCTCGACCCGCTCCTTGAGCACGCGCACGTTGTGGCGCACGGCGTCGAGGTCCACGACGATCTCCGCGCGTGGGGCGGACCGGACAGAGGCGTTCATGACGGAGTCATCTTGACATCCTCAACCGCGCAGCAGGCGTCTGGACACCACGGGAAGCGCCCTCGCGACGTCCGGCGCGGTGATCGGTCCGCCGCCTCCGGCCTCCGTGGCGGCGGCTCCGTGGAGCCAGGCTCCGGCCGATCCGGCGTCGAACGGGTCCAGCCCGGCGGCCACCAGCGCACCGCACAGTCCGGCCAGCACGTCACCGGCTCCCGCGGTCGCCAGCCACGGGACGCCCGTGGTCGACACCCGCACCCGCCCGTCGGGCGAGGCGACCAGCGTGTGGCGCCCCTTCAGGAGCACGACGGCCTCGAACCGGGTGGCCGCCTCGCGGGCGAACCGCAGCTGCTCTGCCTCGACCTGAGCGCGCTCGACCTCCAGCATCCGGGCGAGCTCGCCCGCGTGCGGCGTCAGCAGGGCCGGTACGCCGAGGGGCCCGGTGACGTGGGCCAGCGCGTCTGCGTCGACCACGAGGGGAAGCCCGTCAGCGAGGGACCGCTGCAGCGCCTCTCCCGCGTCCGCCCCTCCCCCGGATCCCACGACCCAGGCCTGGACCTGGCCGGAACCGACCACGACCTCGGGATGTGCCGCCCGCACCTCCTCGGCGGCGCCCCCGTCGTAGCGCACCATGCCGGCGAACCCGCTCGAGGCTCCGGAGGTGCACAGCACGCCGGCGCCCGGGTAGCGCTCCGAGCCGGCCCGCACGCCCACGACCCCCCGGGTGTACTTCTGCGCCGACGGGTCGGGGACCGGCAGCAACGCCGTGGCGTCGGCGGCCTGGAGCGCGGTCACGGCTGCGTCGGGAAGGTCGAGCCCGATGTCGACGAGGTGGACCGCTCCGCACGCCTTCGCGGCCGGGTCGACGAGGTGCGCGATCTTGTGGGTCCCGAAGGTGACGGTCACCGCGGCCTCGACGTGCGGGCCGTCGACCTCGCCGGTGTCGACGTCCACTCCCGACGGCACGTCCACGGCCACGAACGGGACGTCGCCGAGCCGCTCCACGACGGCGGCGGCGTCCTCGCGCAGGGGCCCCTTGCCGCCGATCCCGACGATCCCGTCCAGGACCAGGTCGGGGGTGAGCGCTCCCTCGACGTCCGCCACCACCCGGCCTCCGGCGTGCTGCACGGCGGCCACCCCTCCGCGGTGCGCCTTCTCCGGGTTGAGCAGCAGCGCCTCGACGGCCACCCCACGACGTGCCAGCATCGCCCCGGCGTACAGGGCGTCGCCGCCGTTGTCCCCGGAGCCCACGAGCAGCAGGACGCGGCGGCCGTAGACCTGCCCCAGCAGGTCGAGCACGGCGTAGGCGAGCCCGGCGGCGGCGCGCTGCATGAGGGCGCCTTCCGGCAGCGCCGCCATCAGGGCGCCCTCGGCGCGCCGTACCGCCTCGACGGTGTGTGCACTGCGCATGCCCTCACCCTAGGGGGCATCCCAGCCACCGCGAGGTCGTGCCAAACCACAGCCACGGGTCTGGCCGCGGTCGTACCGTGCGGGAATGAGGATGCGCACAGTTCTGGAGGTCGCCCGCGGCGGCGACGTCCGCGCCCGTGTCGCTGCGGTTCGTGACGCGCAGGCGGCCGTCCGCGTAGCTGCCGTCGCGGCGGGGCTGCGCACCGGGGTTCTCGACCACCTCCGCTCCGGGCCCAGCTCGGTCGCGGGGGTCGCCGCGGAGCGAGGCTGGTCGGACCAGGTCCTCGTCGAGGGTCTGCTCGAGGTGCTGGCGATGCTCGGCCTGCTTCGTCGCCGCGACGACACCTGGGAGCTGACCCGGCGCGGGTCCGCCCTGCTCGAGGACGACGTGGCCCGGGCGACGTACGAAGGTTTCGGGGGGTTCCACGTCGGGTTGTACGCCGACATCGAGCACCAGCTGCGCGGCGGCCCGCCGCGTCACGACGTCGTCGAGCACGGCCACGTCATCGCCCGGCTCGCGCGGGCGCTGGACCCCTTCGTGACGGACGCCCTCACCCGTGAGCTCGCCCGTGTCCGGCCGAAGCGCATCCTCGACGTCGGGTGCGGTTCGGGGAGCCACCTGGCGCACATGCTGAGCGTGGCATCCGAGGCGACGGCAGTGGGCGTCGAGACCGACCACGGGGCCGCGACCGTCGCCAGGATGGCCTTGACGGACCGCGGGCTCGCGAGCCGCGCGAGGGTGGTCGAGGGGGACGCGCGCGAGGTGCTCGACGACTCGCTGGGCAGCTTCGACCTCGCCCTGCTCGCCAACGTCGTCTACTACTTCCCACCCGACGAGCGGGTACTCCTCCTGCGTGCGGTAGCCGAACGGATGGAGCCCGGCGCGCCGGTCGTGGTCGTCACCACCGCCCTGACGGACGCGCTCTTCAGCCGCCACCTCGACCTCCTGCTGCGGGCCCAGAAGGGAGACATGGGTCTGCCGACGGTCGACGAGCTCTGCGACCAGCTCCGGTCGGCCGGGCTTGAGCCCGAGCGGCCCCGGCGCATCGCTCCCGGGGAGCCGCTCACTGCCGTGGTGGCGAGACGGCGCTAGCCGGAGCCTGCCCGCCGCCTCGCCGCCGCGGGCCATCCCTCGCGACGGCTGGGCACCGTGGGCCGCCAGCCGCTCTCCTGCCGGAATCGGGCGGCCGTGACCCGCTGGGAGCGGGTCAGGGACTTGATCGGCGCGCTCGCCATGGCGGTCAGTGCGGCCGGCGGCTGCCGGACCGAGGAGCGCCCGACGGCGTCCGCGAGCACGGCGAGCAGGTCGGAGCGGCGCATCGGCTCGTCGTCCACCACGTTGTAGACCCCGGCCGGGACGTCGAGGGACGCCAGGACCGCCGGCCCGATGTCGTCGGTGTGCAGGGCGCTGCTCCAGGCCGCCGGCGGACCGAGCACCATCGCCAGGCCGCGCCGCGCGTTCTTGAGGGTCTCCCGACTCATCACGTCGTCGGGCCCGTAGAACTGGCCGCACCGCAGGGCGACTCCCCTGCCTCCGGCCGCGGTGACCCGCTCCAGGTGACGTTCGGTGGCCAGGTTCGCCGCCAGCGGTCCCGGCGCGTCGACCGGCGAGGACTCGTCGACGACCTCGTCGCCGCCGTCGGCGTACACCATGGTGACCGTGTCGTGGACGACGAGACCTACCTCGGCCCGGAGCGCGCAGTCGACGAGCCGGCCCGCGGCTGTGTCGCGGAGACGGACGTACTCGCGCCAGGCCCACGGCATCGCCGCGGCCGTCGGGGAGGGGATCTTCACCCGCAGGTCCACGACCGCGTCCTTGCCCCGGAGCCACCCCAACAGGGTGGCCTCGTCCTCGGAGTCACCCGTGACGGACTCCGCTCCGGCCGCCCGGACACCCGCTGCCTTCGTCTCACCACGGGCGAGTGCAGTCACGCGGTGGCCGGCACCGACGAGGGCGGGCAGCGTCGACCTGCCGGCGACGCCGGTGGCACCGAGCACGAGGATCTCCATGCGTCCATGACACCGCAGGCGGCGCTCCGGGGACAGGTGGTTGCGCCCTCAGGACTCCAGGACCACCATGGCCGACGCGATCCCGGCGTCGTGGGACAGCGACACGTGGACGCTCCGCGCACCGAGCTCGTCGGCCCGCGCCCGCACGCTCCCCCGGACCTCGAACTGCGGGTTGCCGCTGGCCTCGCTGACCACCTCGGCGTCGTGCCAGTGCATGCCCGTGGGCGCTCCGAGCGCCTTCGCGAGCGCCTCCTTGGCGGCGAATCTGGCCGCCAGCGACGCGAGCGGGCGCTCCCGCTCCCGGGGGGTGAACAGCCGCTCTCGCAGGGTCGGGGTGCGCTGCAACGCCTCCCCGAACCTGGCGACGTCGACCACGTCGATGCCCACGCCCAGGATCATGTCGGCTACTCGACCGTGACCGACTTGGCGAGGTTGCGCGGCTGGTCGACGTCGAGACCGTTGTGCGTGGCGAGCTCGCAGGCGAACAGCTGCAGCGGGATGATCGACAGCAGCGGCTGGAGCAGCGTCGGGACGTTCGGCAGCCGCAGCATCACGTCGGCGTACGGCGTCACCACGTCGTCGCCCTCCTCGGCGAGGACGATCGTGCGGGCCCCGCGGGCGCGGACCTCCTGGATGCCGCTGACCATCTTGTCGTGCAGCTGGTCGCGCCCCCGAGGAGGTACGACGCAGAACACCGGGATGTCCTTCTCGATCAGGGCGATCGGGCCGTGCTTGAGCTCGCCGGCGGCGAACCCCTCGGCGTGGATGTAGGCCAGCTCCTTGAGCTTCAGCGCACCCTCGAGGGCCACCGGGTATCCCGCGTGCCTGCCCAGGAACAGCACCGACCGGGTGCCCGCCAGGTCCCGGGCGAGGGCGTAGACGTCGTCCGCGCCGTCGAGGACCTGCTGGATCTGGTCGGGGACCTGCGCGATCGAGGAGACCACCTGGGCGATCTCGTCGCCGAAGCGAGTGCCGCGCACCTGCGCGAGGTAGAGCCCGAGCAGGTAGCAGGCGACCAGCTGGGTGGTGAAGCCCTTCGTCGAGGCCACGCCGATCTCGGGGCCGGCGTGGGTGTAGATCACCGCGTCGGACTCGCGCGGGATGGTCGAGCCGTTGGTGTTGCAGATGGCCAGCACCTTCGCGCGCTGCTCACGGGCGTGCCGGATGGCCATCAGGGTGTCGGCGGTCTCGCCGGACTGGCTGATCGCGACCACCAGCGTGTCCCGGGTCAGGATCGGGTCGCGGTAGCGGAACTCCGAGGCCAGCTCGACCTCGCAGGCGATGCGCGTCCAGTGCTCGATGGCGTACTTCGCGACGAGCCCGGCGTAGAAGGAGGTGCCCGACGCGATCACGATGATCTTGTCGACGTCGCGGAGGTCCTCCTCGCTGATCCGGATCTCGTCGAGCTGGAGGGCACCCGCCTCGTCGTGGCGCCCGAGCAGCGTGTCGGCGACCGCGCGCGGCTGCTCGAAGATCTCCTTGCGCATGAACCAGTCGTAGCCGCCCTTCTCGGCGGCCGAGAGGTCCCAGTCCACGTGGTAGGGCCGCGGCTCGGCGGTGTTGCCGTGGAAGTCGGTGACCTGTACGCCGTCGCCGGTGATGGTGACCACCTGGTCCTGGCCCAGCTCGAGCGCGTCACGCGTGTGCTCGATGAAGGCGGCCACGTCGGAGGCGACGAAGTTCTCGCCCTTGCCGACCCCGACGACCAGCGGCGAGTTGCGCCGGGCAGCCACGACCCGGTCGGGGTCCTGCGAGTCCACGGCCACCAGGGTGAACGCGCCCTGGAGGCGACGGGCGACGACCTGCATCGCCTCGGTGAGGCTCGCCCCGGCTGCGACCTCGCGCTCCAGCAGGTGGGCGGCCACCTCGGTGTCGGTCTCCGAGCGCAGGTCGTGCCCCGATCCCTCGAGCTCGGCGCGGAGCGAGGCGAAGTTCTCGATGATGCCGTTGTGCACCAGGGCGACGCGGCTCTCCTGCCCGAGGTGCGGGTGCGCGTTGCGGTCGTTCGGCGCGCCGTGGGTCGCCCACCGGGTGTGACCGATGCCCGTGGTCGCCTCGGGGAGCGGGGAGTCCTCCAAGGCCTTCTCCAGGTTCGCGAGCTTCCCCGCGCGCTTCTGGGAGGCGATGGTCGCCTCGTGGACCAGGGCGACGCCAGCGGAGTCGTAGCCGCGGTACTCCATGCGCCGCAGGCCCTCGACGACGATGCCCCGGGCCTGCTGCGGACCCACGTAGCCAACGATTCCACACATGGGCCTCACCCTACCGGCGGGACCGAGACGTCCTCCCCGTGCCCGGTGGGGGACAATAAGGACATGGCTCCTGCCCACGCGAACGGCCAACCCGGCCCCACCCCCGCCGGCCAGAACCACACCGGCGACCGGGAGTCCTCGCCGTACGTCGAGCTCGACCGGCAGGCCTGGGCCGCGCTGGGCGCGGCCACCGAGCAGCCCCTCACCGAGGAGGAGATCGCCCGGGTGCGCGGCCTCGGCGACGAGCTCGACCTCGACGAGGTGGCCCAGGTCTACCTCCCCCTGTCGCGTCTGCTGAGCCTTTACGTCAAGGCCGCCGGCGAGCTGCACCGGGCCCAGGAGGAGTTCCTCGCCCGCCCCCACCCGCCGCGCACCCCCTTCGTCATCGGGCTCGCCGGCTCCGTCGCGGTGGGCAAGTCCACGACCGCCCGTGTCCTCCAGCACATGCTCGCGCACTGGCCTGAGCACCCGTCGGTTTCCCTGGTGACCACCGACGGCTTCCTCTACCCCAACGCCGAGCTGACGCGGCGCGGCATCCTGGCCCGCAAGGGCTTTCCGGAGTCCTACGACCGCAAGGCGCTGCTGCGCTTCGTCATGGACATCAAGTCCGGCAAGGACGAGGTGGAGGCGCCGACGTACTCCCACCTCACCTATGACGTGGTGCCCGACGAGAAGGTCGCCATCAAGCGGCCCGACATCGTCATCGTCGAGGGGCTCAACGTCCTCCAGCCCGCCCGGGTGCGCGAGGACGGGCGCACCGGCCTGGCGGTCAGCGACTTCTTCGACTTCTCGGTCTTCGTCGACGCGCGCACCGCCGACATCCGCCGGTGGTACACCGAGCGCTTCCTGAGCCTGCGCTCGACAGCCTTCCGCAACCCCGCGTCGTACTTCGCGAAGTACGGCGACATCACCGAGGAGGAGGCGGTGGACGAGGCGCACCGGATCTGGGACACGATCAACGGCCCGAACCTCAAGCAGAACGTGCAGCCCACCCGGAGCCGCGCGACCCTCGTGCTGCGCAAGGACGCCGACCACTCGGTGCGCTACGTCCGTCTCCGCAAGCTCTGACCCCCCGGGCAGAAAACCTGGTGCGCCGTGCTGACGCGCGGCTCTACCTTCGGATCATGCAGAAGGTAGATCTGGACGTGCGGACGCTCGACGTCCACGACGACAAGCTCCTGCGCCGGTGGTACGACATCACCGAGGCCGCAGACCTGTTCGAGCGCCCCTGGAGCCCGCACTGGTCCTACGAGGAGATGACCGTCTTCTTCCGCGAGGAGGACGGCGCGATGCGCCGCCTGGCCACCGGTGCCTTCGACGGGGACAAGATGGTGGGGGCGGGTTTCGTCGGACTACCGCTCCTCGACAACACCGAGAAGGTCTACGGCGGCGTGTACGTCGAGCCCTGGCGGCGCAACCGCGGCATCGGCAGCGCGCTCGTCGAGGGCACGATGGCGCTCATGCGCGAGCTGGGCCGCACCACCTTGCTGGTCGACGCCGGGGTCCCGGGTTCTGAGCGCGAGGCTCACCCCTACGTCCGCTTCGCCTTCAAGCACGGCTTCACGATGGCCAACGTGGAGGTGCACCGCGTGCTGGACCTCCCCATCGCGACCGAGACCCTCCACGCCATGCAGGCCGAGGCTGCCCCGCACCACGAGGGCTACGAGATCCGCACCTTCGAGGACGAGATCCCTGAGGAGCTGCTCGCGTCGTACGTCGACCTGCTCAACCTGCTGACCCTCGACGCCCCCACGGGCGAGATCGACTTCGAGGCCGAGGCGATCACCCCCGAGGTGTACCGCAGGCAGGAGGCCCGGCGCCGAGCCCAGGGCAGGCACCGGATCACGACGCTGGCGATCACGCCGGACGGGGAGGCGGTCGCCAACACCGACCTCATCGTCCCCCGGTCGGACCTGCCGAAGGCCTACCAGTGGAGCACCTTGGTACGCCGGGACCACCGCGGCCACCACCTCGGCGCGGCCGTCAAGCTGCAGAACCTGCTCGCCCTCCAGGAGCGCTACTCCGAGCGCACGGAGATCCACACCACCAACTCCGAGACCAACGCGACGATGATCGGCATCAACGAGCGACTCGGGTTCCGGGTCGTGGAGATCTGTCCGGAGTTCATGCGCACGGTCTGACCGTGTGTGTGCTCACAGACGCTTCTGGAACTCACCGATCCGTTCGACGGGGCGGAAGCCCATCTGCTCGTTGACGCCGATCATGTGCCGGTTCACCTCGGCGTTGAACGTGATCAGCGTCGCCTCGCCGAGCGAGGGCTGTGCCCAGAGCAGGTTGCGGGCCTTGGCGGCCAGCCCGAGGCGGTGCCCCCGGTCCTGCGGTCGGGCGAGGGTGCCCCACTGGTAGACGCGGCCGGGGTCGTGCTTCGGCAGGACCAGCTCGCTGAAGGCCGCCACCTCCCCGGCCCGGTCGAGCGCGACCGTCGTGAACTTCGTGCGGCCGGACGCCTCGAAGACCTTTTCGTCGGCCCGGATGCGCGCGGTGTCGAAGGCCTCGGACTCCCGCTCGATCTCGCCGGAGGGCGCCTCGCTCATGAGTGTGCCGATGATGGCGGCGAACGAGTCGACGATGTCGTCGGGATGGCGCCCGGTGTACTGCCGGAAGGTGTAGTCGTGATGGTGCGGCTCGGCCTCGGCGACGAGACCGCGGAGCAGGTCCTCGTCGGTGGGCAGGTCGAGGGCGCGTACGACGTTGCCGAGGCCGAAGGTGTACCCGCGACGGGTCGCGAAGTCGGCGTACGGCGTCCCGGCGCCGTCCTGCGGCGCCTCGTGGGGGTAGGCCGCCTCGGTGAGGAGCACGCTGCGACCGTGGTCGCGGGCCACCTGCTCGACGTGCCCCACCATCGCGCTGCCGTGGCCGCGCCCGCGCCACCTCGGATGTGTCTGCACCTCCACGAACGCCTGGTCGAGGTTGTCGTGCATCGTCAGGTAGCACATGCCGACGGTGACGACCTCACCCTCCACGACCCCGCTGAAGGCGAGGTGCTTCAGCGCATCGAGGTCGCCGGTGAAGTCCGCGCGCATCTCCTCGAGCCGCTTCGGCGTCGCGTGGGAGCGACCGTGCAGGCTCGAGGCGAGGAACGTGTCGTGCCACGCCTTCATCGCCTCGGGGTCATGGGCGTCGAGCGGTTGGATCCTCACGTCGTCTCCCGTCTCGACGGGCTGATCTCGCAGATGTGCACGGCAGGAGGCTAGGGGTACGCCGTCCCTTCCGCACGCGGTTTACGCAGCGGGCCGCGGAGTCCCGGGTCCGGCGCGACGTGGCCTGGGAAGCACCTCAGAGCGCGAGGCGGCGTCGCACGACGTCCGCGAGCTTCTCGGCGACCGACTGGGCGTGGTCGGTGCTGACGGCCTCGACCATGACGCGCACCAGCTGCTCGGTGCCCGAGGGCCGCAGGAGCACCCGCCCGGACTCCCCGAGCTCCGTCTCGGCCTCGGCGACGGCAGCAGCGAGCTCGGCGTCCTCGCCGGCCCGCACCTTGTCGACACCGGGGACGTTGACCAGGACCTGGGGCAGCCGGGTCATCACGCCGGCGAGCTCCGCGAGGTGCGTGTCCTTCTCCGCCATGCGGGCGAGGACATGCAGAGCGGTGAGGAGGCCGTCCCCGGTCGTGGCGTGGTCCCGCATGATCACGTGGCCCGACTGCTCGCCGCCCAGGGCGAAGCCTCCGGCGTTCATGGCCTCGAGGACGTAGCGGTCGCCGACCTTGGTCTGGCGCACCTCGACGCCCGCACCCTGCATGGCGCGAAGCAGCCCGAGGTTGCTCATCACGGTGACGACGAGGGTGTCGGCGTGCAGCCGACCGGCGTCGCGCATGGCGAGCGCGAGCACGGCGAGGATCTGGTCGCCGTCCACGACGTGGCCCGCGCGGTCCACCGCGAGGCAGCGGTCGGCGTCGCCGTCGAGCGCGAACCCGACGTCGGCTCCGTGCTCGAGGACGGCGTTCTGGAGCACCGACAGGTGCGTGGAGCCGCAGTCGTCGTTGATGTTGAGGCCGTCCGGCTCGGCGCAGATCTCGATCACGTCCGCACCGGCGTCGCGTAGCGCCTTGGGTCCTGCCTCGGAGGCCGCCCCGTGCGCGCAGTCGAGCACGACCTTGATCGGACGCCGCGACCCTCCGTCGGCGATGTCGAGGTTCCGCGGGAGGGTGCCGACGAGATGAGCGGCGTAGCGGGCGACGGACTCGTCGAAGCCGGAGACCCGTCCCACGCCGGCTCCCGTGGGCCGGTCCCACGGCTCGCGCAGCCGGTTCTCGATGGCGGTCTCGATGGCGTCGTCGAGCTTGACCCCGCCGCGGGCCAGGAACTTGATGCCGTTGTCCGGCATCGGGTTGTGGCTGGCGGAGAGCACGACGCCGAGGTCCGCACCCAGGGCGTCGGTCAGGTAGGCGACGCCGGGGGTGGGCAGGACGCCGAGCAGGAGGACGTCGACACCGGCCGAGGCGAGGCCCGCCACGACGGCGGCCTCGAGGAACTGCCCCGAGATGCGGGTGTCCCGGCCTACAACGGCGACGGGCCGGTGTCCAGAGAAGACACCGGCCTCGCCGAGGACGTGCGCTGCGGCGACCGAAAGGTCCAGAGCAAGCTCCGCGGTCAGCGACTCGTTGGCGAGCCCGCGGACACCGTCGGTGCCGAAGAGACGTGCCACTACAGGTGGTAGTGGGTCAGCGCTTGCTGAACTGAGGCGCCTTGCGGGCCTTCTTGAGTCCGGCCTTCTTGCGCTCGATGATGCGGGCGTCGCGGGTGAGCAGCCCGGCCTTCTTGAGCGAAGGACGGTTGGCCTCCCCGTCGACCGCGTTCAGCGCGCGGGCCACACCGAGGCGCAGGGCGCCGGCCTGACCGGTGATGCCGCCACCCGAGATGCGGGCGATGACGTCGAAGCGGCCGGCCAGGTCGGTCGTCACGAAGGGCTCGTTGACGACCTGCTGGTGCAGCTTGTTCGGGAAGTAGCTGTCGAGCGCGCGGCCGTTGACGGTCCACTGGCCGGTGCCGGGGACGAGGCGCACGCGGGCCACGGCCTCCTTGCGACGGCCGGTGGCCTGCGCGGGAGCGATGGTCGCCGGACGGACCTCGGCACCCTCGGCAGGGGCGCTCTCGGAGCTGTAGGCGACGCCCTGCTCGTTGACCTCGTAGGTCTCCTCGGCGCCCTCGGTGGTGGTCTCAGCCACGGATGTTCCTCACTTAACGACTGCTGTTCTCAGCGGACGGGACAGGTGGTTACTGGGAGATCTGCGTGATCTCGAACGGCTTGGCCTGCTGAGCCTGGTGCGGGTGGTCCGGCCCGGCGTACACCTTCAGCTTCTTCAGCATCTGGCGACCGAGGCGGTTCTTGGGGAGCATGCCCCACACGGCCTTCTCGATGGCCCGGCGCGGGTCCTTCTCGAGCAGCTCACCGATCGGGGTGGACGACAGACCGCCCGGGAAACCCGAGTGGCGGTAGGCCATCTTGGTGGTGTGCTTGTTACCCGACAGGGCGACCTTCCCGGCGTTGACGATGATGACGAAGTCGCCACCGTCGACGTGGGGGGCAAACGTGGGCTTGTGCTTACCGCGAAGCAGCGTCGCGGTCTGGACGGCGAGGCGTCCGAGCACCACGTCGGTGGCGTCGATGACGTGCCACTCGCGCTGGATGTCAGCGGGCTTCGGGCTGTACGTACGCACGGTTGTTTGCCTTCTGATCGAAATCGGTTGTTTTCCGGCCCTTGGAGAGCCAGGGCGGCGACTCGGCTGACTCGAGGAGTCCCTGCCTGAACATGCCGCGACCGCCAAGACTACCGACGGACTCCACCCGGGGTCAAAACGGCCCCGGTTTCCCTCGGAGGACCGTTCAGGCATAAGTTAGAAAGGACTACCTGTGACCTAACAGTACGACGTCCCCCGATGCGCACTCTGAGCCACACGACTGGCAAGGCGCGTGTACGGGCCCAGGACGGTCCCGACTCAGCGAGGAGCCGACGTGACCGACAGCACGGCCACTGATATCAACTCCACCCCAGGCGCCGCCACCCGCGAGACCCTCTCGGTCCGTGACAACCGGACCGGCCAGGAGTACGAGGTTCCCATCCTCGACGGCGCGATCAAGGCCGCCGACATGGGCAAGATCCGCGTCGACGACGACAACCCGGGGCTCGCGGTCTACGACCCCGGCTTCGTGAACACCGCTTCGTGCCGCTCTGCCGTTACCTTCATCGACGGCGAGAAGGGGATCCTCGAGTACCGCGGCTACCCCATCGAGCAGCTGGCGGAGAAGTCCACCTACCTCGAGGTGGCCTACCTGCTCATCCACGGGCACCTGCCCACCAAGGAGCAGTACGACTCCTGGGTGCACGAGATCACCTACCACACCTTCGTGCACGAGAACGTCCGCCGCTTCATGGAGGGCTTCCGCTACGACGCGCACCCGATGGGGATGCTGCTCGCGTCAGTCGGCGCGCTCTCGACGTTCTACCCCGAGTCGCGCAACATCTCCGACGGCGACAACCGGCACATGCAGATCGTGCGCCTCATCGCCAAGATGCCGACCCTCGGTGCCTGGGCCTTCCGCCACGCGCAGGGCAAGCCGTACATCTACCCCGACAACGACCTCGGGTACGCCGCGAACTTCCTCGCCATGCTGTTCAAGATGAGCGAGTCGAAGTTCGAGGCCGACGAGCGCCTCGTCCGCGCCCTCGAGGTGCTGTTCATCCTGCACGCCGACCACGAGCAGAACGCCTCCACCAACGCGGTGCGGTCCGTGGGCTCCACGCAGGTCGACCCCTACTCCGCGGTGACCGCCGGCATCGGCGCCCTCTACGGTCCGCTCCACGGCGGCGCCAACGAGGCGGTGCTCCGCATGCTGCGCCGCATCGGCTCGGTCGAGAAGGTCCCCGAGTTCATCGAGGGCGTGAAGAGCGGCAAGGAGCGCCTGATGGGCTTCGGCCACCGGGTGTACAAGAACTACGACCCGCGCGCGAAGATCATCAAGAAGGCCGCCGACGACGTGTTCGAGGTGACGGGGGTCAACCCGCTCCTGCAGATCGCGCTGGAGCTGGAGAAGATCGCGCTCGAGGACGAGTACTTCGTCTCCCGCAAGCTCTACCCGAACGTCGACTTCTACAGCGGCCTGATCTACGAGGCCCTGCAGTTCCCGCCGGAGATGTTCACGGTGCTGTTCGCCATCCCGCGCACCTCGGGCTGGCTGGCCCAGTGGCTGGAGCTCGTGCAGGACCCCGAGCAGAAGATCGCCCGGCCGAAGCAGATCTACACCGGCGAGCGTCGGCTGGACTTCGTCCCGGCCAGCGAGCGCTGGAAGTGAGTCAGGGCTCACCTCACAGGCCCTGACGGCCTGAGACACCACGAACTCCCCTCGGTGACCCACCGAGGGGAGTTCTGTCTTCCCGGGACGGGGAAGACGCCCGGCGCTACGGCCTGGGGGGACGAGCCATCAGCCGGCTTCGCGAAGGCTTCTTGAGGCCGTACTACGCCGGAGGTCAGGCCACGTCGCGCCGCACGAACGCCAGACGCCACGCCTCGGGGCCGCGCTCGAGATAGGTGACCTCGAAGGCTCCCGGCGCACGCTGCTCGAGCTGCGCGAGCAGGGGCAGCGGGTCGTGGGGCGCGACGAGGACCATTCCGGCACCGGGATGCACGGCGTCGAGCGCCCCGAAGATCGTGGAGTGCCTGATCGCGTGCGGGACCGCGCGCGCGTCGAGCTCGGGGTAGCCCACGGCCTCCGCCTCGCCGCAGGTGCAGCCGTGCCCACCGCAGTCACCCTTGGCCTCGTCATCGTCGACCGGCGCGTCGCTGTGTGCGTGCGCCCCTCCCCCGCCGAGCAGCTCGTGCATGCCGCCGAGCAGCTCGGCGACCGACACGTCAGCAGCCGCGACGAGCAGTGGCAGCACGAGCTCGTTCTCCTTGGCGAGGTGGTTGTCGAAGGCCACCCGCAGCGCCGTGGCGTCGGCCGCGGCTCGAACCGGGTCCTCGGTCGCGGCGAGACGCTGCACGAGCTCGGTGATCGCCCGATGCTCAGCGAGCATCGCCTCCACGAGGATCCGGCCCTCCGGCTTCGCCCGCGCAGCGGGGTACATCGCCTGCTCCTCGGCGAGCGCGTGCGGGACGAGCTCCTTCTCGCACCAGAAACCGAGCCTCGACCGCGCCCGCGCCGCTGCTGCCTCGTCACTGCGCGATGCTGCGGCGACGAGCGCCTCCACCAGGGCGGTGAGCGTGCCCGCCATCTCGGCGTGGTGCCGCTCGACCGCTTCGGCGGCCTGCGCGTCCGCCTCGCTCGACGCGATGACCAGCTGGTCCATCTCCTACCTCGTCTCTTCCGGTGTTGCCGGGAGGTCTCGGTGGCGAGTTCTCCCGATATTTATTACAGTAAACTCCGTGAAAAATAAGATCGGCAACTCACCCCGTGCCGGCTACGGCCCGAGACCGTCCGTGGCGGCCCGAGAGGGGCGGTCGCTGTCGCCGTCGCGCGCCGCTGTGCTCGAGGCCCTGCAGGCCTCGGCCGGACCGGTCGGACTGGCACAGCTGAGCGAGTCGACCGGGCTGCACCCGAACACGCTCCGCGAGCACCTGGAGCCTCTGGTCGCCCGCGGTCTCGCGCGACGGTTCCGCTCGGCGCCGAGCGGGCGGGGCCGGCCGGCGTGGCTGTTCGAGGCGACCGGGCAGGACGTCGGCACCGCAGGCTCCGAGTACGCCGGGCTCGCCGCCACGCTCGCGGCCCACATCCACCGCACGAGCGCAGACCCCAGCGAGGACGCGGTCGCCGCGGGCCGCGCGTGGGGTCACGATCTGGCCCAGAGTTCCGGCCCGCCTCCGGAGCTCGGAGCCGTCGGCGCGCGCCGCAAGGTCGTCGCCCTTCTCGACGAGGTGGGGTTCGCCCCCGAGACCGACCAGCGGGCGACCACCGCCCGGCTCACCCGTTGCCCGCTGCTGGAGACCGCCAAGGACTACCCCGACGTCGTCTGCGGCGTGCACCTCGGCATCGTCCGGGGCGCGCTCGACGAGTACGGCGCCGACAGCTCGCGCACGGACCTGACGCCCTTCGCCGAGCCCGGCGCCTGCCGGCTCCACCTGCTCACCAGGGCGGACCCACGATGAGCACCGCGGCCTCCACCGCGCCGCGCACCGCCCCCCTCCCGCAGGGGCGCCGTGCCGGACTCCTCCGGCTGCCCTTTCTGCTTCCCGGGGCGATCGCGCTGCTCGCCGGGCTGGACGCTGCCCTCATGCTCCTCGGCCTCCCGGCTCCTGTGTCCGCGGCGCGGCTGCCCGACGTACACGGGATGCTGCTCGTGCTCGGCTTCGTCGGCACCCTGATCGCACTCGAACGCGCAGTCGCGCTCGCCCGGCGGGTCGGGTACCTGGCCCCGGGCCTCCTGGGCGCGGCCGCCCTCTTGCTGGTGTCTCCCGCGCCACTGCCCCTCGGCCGGGCAGTGCTGGTGGCCGGGACTGCCGGACTGGTCTTCGTCTACCTCCCGCTGTGGCGGCGCCAGCGTGACAACGCCGTGCTCGTCCAGGCCCTCGGCGCCGTCCTCGCCGTCGGCGCGGCGACCCTCTGGCTGGGCGGCCTCCCCGTCGCAGACCTGCTCCCCTGGCTGGTCGGGTTCGTCGTGCTCACCATCGCCGGCGAGCGGCTCGAGCTCGCCCGGGTCACGATGGGCCCGCGGGCCGGACGCGCGCTCGTCCTCCTGTCTGCATCGGTCGTGGTCGCGGTCACGGGCTCGCTGCTCTGGCCGGTCGTCGCCACCCCTGTCCTCGGCCTGGTGCTTGCCCTCCTCGTGGCATGGCTTGTCGTCCACGACGTCGCACGCCGCACGGTCCGGAGCCACGGCCTGGTGCGGTTCATGGCGCTGAGCATGCTGTCCGGCTACGTGTGGCTCGCGACCGCCGCGGCCGTGTGGCTGCTCGGCGGCCCCGCGACGGACGGGGCACGGTACGACGCCGTGGTGCACGCCGTCTTCCTCGGCTTCACGTTGTCGATGATCATGGCCCACGCGCCCGTGATCCTCCCCGCCGTCCTCCGGCGGCCGATGCGATACCACCCCGCGCTCCTGGTCCCGGCGGCCACGCTCCACGCCTCGCTCGCCTTGCGCCTGTGGGCGGGAGACGCGCTGGGGTCCCGCCTGGCCTGGCAGCTGGGCGGGGCGCTGAACATCGCCTCCCTGCTGGGTTTCGTCGCTGTCATGGCCTGGTCGGCATCTCGTGGTAGCGAGGTTGGTGGCCACGGATGAGCACCTCGAGCACGCGTGGCTTCTGGCCTCTGCGCGATCTTCCGGTCCTGCTCTGGCTGGTCGCCACCGCGGTGGTCGCCTTCGTCCACCCGTTCGTCCCCGCAGCGCGCTGGCTGATGATCCACCTCCTGCTGCTGGGCGCGGCGAGCCACGCGATCCTCGTGTGGAGCCGGCACTTCGCCGACGCCCTGCTGCACACTCGCCCACGCCCGGGAGACCGCCGGGTCCAGTCGGTCAGACTGCTGATCCTCAACGTCGGGGTCGTGCTCGTGGTGGGCGGGGTGGTCCGTGACGCGTGGCCCCTCACCCTGCTGGGCGCGGGCGCGGTGGTGGCAGCAGTCGGCTGGCACGGGGTCGCTCTGGTGCTCCAGATGCGTCGCTCCCTCCCCTCTCGCTTCGGAGCCACGGTCCGCTACTACGTCGCGGCCGCAGCGCTCCTGCCCCTGGGGGCCACCGTGGGGACCCTCCTGGCGCGTGGGCTCGGCGACCCGCTGCACGACCAGGCGAAGGTGGCGCACGTGGCCCTCAACGTCCTGGGCTGGATGGGCCTGACGGTCGTAGGCACGCTCGTCACGCTGTGGCCCACCATGCTCCGGACCCGGATGGCCGAGGGTGCCGAGCGTGCGGCACGGCGGGCTCTCCCCGTGCTCACGACAGCGGTCCTCGCCACCGCAGGAGGCGCACTCGGCGGGCTCCGGGCCGTGGTGGCCGTCGGCCTCATCAGCTACCTGGCGGGCCTCGCCCTCGTGGCCGTTCCCTTCGTCCGGGCGGCGGCCGGCAGACGCCCCTCGTCGTACCCGACGTGGTCGGTGCTCGCCGGCCTGGTCTGGCTCGTCGCCGTCATCGCGACCCTGGCGGTCGGGGTCGCCACGGCCGCCTCCTGGGAGCAGGTGCACGATCGGACCTCCTGGCTGACTCCGTTCCTGGCAGCCGGCTTTGGGGCGCAGGTGCTGCTGGGTGCGCTCTCCTACCTGGTGCCCATGGCACTCGGCGGAGGTCCTGCTGCCGTCCGTGCGGGCAACTCGGTCCTGGACAGGGGCGGCGCGCTGCGCATCGTCCTGGTCAACGGAGGTCTGGCCATCTCCGTCTTTCCCGTGCCGAGCACGGTCCGCGTCCTCTCGACGATCCTCGTCCTCGGCGGCCTCGCCGCGTTCGTGCCGCTCCTCGTGCTCGCGATCAAGGCGTCCCGCCACGCCAAGAATGCAGGCCCGGAAACCGTCGGCCGCTCCGTACCGCGGCCTGCCCACCCCGACGGCGAGCGACCCCCGGGACAGGTCACCGGTCTCGCGGCCACCGGGCTCGCCGCCGTGGTGCTCGCCGTCGCCGCCGGTGTGGCGGTGGATCCGGCCACCCTGCACGGTGCAAGGACCGTCACTGCAGCCGCCGGCGTCGCCGCGAGCGGGCAGACGCGCACCGTCGCCGTCGAGGCCCGCGACATGCGGTTCTGGCCCTCGACGATCGAGGTCCCCGCAGGTGCCCGCCTGGTGATCGAGGTGACCAACTCCGACGACGAGGACGTGCACGACCTCGTGCTGGACTCCGGCGCGGACAGCGGGCGACTCTCCCCCGGCGAGTCGGCGACGGTCGACGTCGGCGTCGTGGGGCGCGACCTCCACGGCTGGTGCTCGGTGGTCGGGCACCGGCAGATGGGCATGGTGCTGATCGTCGAGGTCACCGGAGGCCAAGCGACCGAAGCTGCGAGCCATGCCGACCACCAGCACGGCCCCGGCGCCCGGAACGACGACCCCGACCCGACGACCGACAGGGGCTCGACGACCGGATCTGACAAGGCCGCTCGCCGCGACCCGACGGCGTCCCCCGGCCCCGGCTTCATCCCCCATGACGCCGCGCTCCCACCGCTCGAGCCAGGGCGGGTCCACCGTCGCACCCTTACGGTGACCGAGGTGGAGCGCGAGGTTGCTCCGGGGGTGACCCAACGGCTGTGGCTCTATGACGGCTCGGCACCGGGTCCCGTCCTGCACGGCCGCGTGGGCGACACCTTCGAGATCACCCTGGTCAACCACGGCACGATCGGCCACTCGGTCGACTTCCACGCCGGCGCGCTCGCTCCGGGCGGTCCCATGCGCACCATCCCGCCCGGTGGATCCCTGGTCTACCGGTTCACCGCCACCAGGGCAGGGATCTGGATGTACCACTGCTCCACCGTGCCGATGTCGGCCCACATCGCCAACGGGATGTTCGGCGCGGTCGTGATCGAGCCTGCGCACCTGCGGGCGGTCGACCGGAGCTACCTGATCGTGCAGTCCGAGCTCTACCTCGGGGAGGACAGCAGTGAGGTGGACCCCGGGAAGGTCATGGCGGAAAGCCCGGACGCGGTCGTCTTCAACGGCTACGCGAACCAGTACGACGCGGCGCCCCTCCACGCCGAGGTCGGCGAGCGGGTGCGGGTCTGGGTGCTCGACGCCGGGCCGAACCGCGCCACGTCCTTCCACGTCGTGGGCGGCCAGTTCGACACGACCTACGCCGAGGGCGCCTACCTCCTGCGACGTGGGGACGGCGGAGCCCAGGCGCTGGCGCTCGGGCCGGCGCAGGGCGGGTTCGTCGAGCTCACCTTCCCCGAGCCCGGCAAGTACCCGTTCATCTCGCACGTCATGGTCGACGCCGAACGCGGAGCGCACGGGCTCTTCGAGGTGGACGGCCGCCGGTAGGGTCGCGGGCATGGGTACGACGGACACCGGAGCCGCCAACCGGGTCGAGGCGGTCGTCTTCGACCTGGGCAACGTCCTCATCCGCTGGGACCCGTACCCGGCGATCGCGGCAGCCGTCGGCGAGGAGGAGGCCGGCCGCTTCCTCACCTCCGCCGACTTCGACTTCCACGCCTGGAACCACACCCAGGACGCCGGGCGCCCCTGGCCGGAGGCCGAGGACGAGGCAGCCGAGGCCCACCCGCACTGGCGCGAGCACATCCGGGGCTACCGCGCCCACTTCGGCCGCTCCCTGCTGGGCCCCATCACCTCCAGCGTGGACGTGCTCGAGGAGCTGCACGGGCGGGGCGTACCCCTGGTTGCGCTGACCAACTGGTCGGCGGAGCTGTTCCCGCACGCCCGCGAGCGGTTCGGCTTCCTGGACCTTTTCGACGACATCGTGGTCTCCGGCGAGGAGGGCGTGGCCAAGCCCGACCCGCGCATCTTCGAGGTGCTGGCCCGGAGGTCGCCCTGCCCGCTGTCGCGGTGCGTCTTCGTCGACGACGGACCCGCCAACGTCGCGGCCGCCGGCGAGGCGGGCCTCGACGCGATCCTGTTCACCGACACCGGTCATCTCCGCGACGACCTGCGCAGCCGGGGCCTCCCCCTCGCACCCTGAAGCGGCTCAGTGCCCGGGCGGCGCCACGAAGATGCAGAACGGGTGCCCGGCCGGGTCCGCGTAGACACGAAGTGGCTCCTCCGGGTCGTCGGAGCGGTCGTTGAGCAACGTGGCTCCCAGACGCAGCGCACGCTCGTGCTGGGCGTCGAGCTGGGCCGTGGTCTCCACGGTGAGGTCGAGGTGCAGCTGCTGCGCATGGGGACCTTCGGGCCAGGTGACCCGCGGGACCGCGGGGACCTGCTGGAAGGCGATCCGGTTCCGACCGGCGGCGTCACGCAGGACCAGCCATTCGTCGCCGTCGGGATCGACCTTCTCGTCGCCGGGCCGGTAGTGCAGACCCAGCAGCAGGCGGTAGAAGTCCGCCAGCTCGCGGGTGTCGGTGGTGTCCAGCACCACCTGGAGAAGCTCGGGGTACTCCTGCTCGGCCGCCACGTGACACCTCCTCGGCCCAGCATGCCCACCCGACGCTGCCTGTGGAAACCCCCGGGGGGGTCTGCGCGTCAGGACCGACCCCCTGCCCTACTCAGCGAGGCGGCCTCCGCCGACGGCGGGTCAGCGGGCGCGCTGCACCCGCCCCTCGTCCCACACCGGGCCGTCGGACTCGTACACCGAGCCGTCCGCGCCGTAGACCAGGAAGCGGTCGAAGCCGCGCGCGAACCAGCGGTCGTGGGTGACCGCGAGCACGGTCCCCTCGAACGCCGCGAGCCCCTCCTCGAGCGCCTCGGCCGACTCGACGTCGAGGTTGTCCGTCGGCTCGTCGAGCAGCAGCAGCGTGGCGCCGGAGAGCTCGAGCAGCAGGATCTGGAAACGCGCCTGCTGACCACCGGAGAGCGAGTCGAACCGCTGCTCGGCGGCGTACGCCAGCTCGTAGCGGTCGAGCGCCCGCGACGCCTGCTCGCGCGGCATCCCCTGCCGGTGCTCGTCGCCGCGGTGCAGGATCTCCAGCAGGGTGCGGCCCTTGAGCTCGGGGTGCTCGTGGGTCTGCACGAACCACCCCGGGCGGACCCGCGCGCCGAGCCGCGCCCGGCCGGTGTGGCGGACCCGCTCGATCGTGCCCTCCCCCACCGGCCGGTGCTCGACGTCCGGGTCGCTGCCGCCGGCCGCGAGCAGCCGCAGGAAGTGCGACTTGCCCGAACCGTTGGAGCCCAGGACGGCCACCCGCTCGCCGTACCAGACCTCGAGGTCGAAGGGCTTCATCAGGCCCGTGAGCTCGAGCCCCTCGCAGATGACCGCGCGCTTGCCGGTCCGGCCGCCGGTGAGGCGCATGCGGACCTGCTGCTCGCGCGGGATCGCCTGGGGCGGACCGGCCTCCTCGAACTTCCGCAGCCGGGTCTGCGCGGCGCGGTACTGCGAGGCCATGCCGTCGTTGTACTCGGCCTTGATCTTGTAGCGCAGCACCAGCGCCTTGAGCTTCGCGTGCTCCTCCTCCCAGCGGCGGCGCAGCTCCTCGAAGCGCAGGAACCGGTCCCGCCGCGCCTCGTGGTACGACGCGAAGCCGCCCGGGTGCACCCAGACCGTGTTGCCGGCAGCCCCGAGCTCCACGGTCACCACCCGCGTGGCCGTGTTGGCCAGCAGCTCCCGGTCGTGGCTGATGTAGAGGATCGTCTTCGGCGACTCGTTGATCCGCTGCTCGAGCCACGTCTTGCCCGGTACGTCGAGGAAGTTGTCCGGCTCGTCGAGGAGCAGCACCTCGTCGGGTCCGCGGAGCAGGAACTCCAGGACCAGCCGCTTCTGCTCACCGCCCGAGAGGGTCTTCAGGTCGCGGTACTTCGCCTTGTCGTAGGAGATCCCCAGCGCCGCGGTGCAGCAGACGTCCCAGGTCACCTCCACGTCGTACCCGCCGGCGTCGGCCCACTCGGCGAGCGCCGCGGCGTACAGCATCTGCGTGGCCTCGTCGTCGCTCTCCATCATGGCCAGCTCGCACCGCTCCACTCCCGCGGCGGCGGCGCGCACGCGGGGCGGGGAGACCGACAGCAGCAGGTCGTGGACGGCCTTGCCCTCGCTCTCGTGGGTGACCATCTGGCGCATCACCCCCAGCCCACCGGTGCGGGTGACCGCCCCCTCGTGCGGCACCAGGTCGCCGGTGATGATGCGCAGCAGCGTGGTCTTGCCTGCGCCGTTCGCCCCGACGAGCGCGACCTTGGCGCCCTCGCCCACCCGGAACGAGACGTCGTCGAGGAGCACCCGGCCGTCCGGGAGCTCGTACCTGACACCTGCGACATCGACATGGCCCATGACGCTCCATGCTCCCTCAGGCGGGCGGTTCGCCGCACACCAATATCCGGCGATCTTCGGCGCACCGGCGCAGGCGCGGGCACGCCGGCCGACGCACAGTGGTTTGCGTGGTCTTTCCAAGCGATCTCTCAGCCTGCGAGCGCAGGCTCGAAGACATGAGACACACCGACCCACAGCGAGAGCGGGTCAGTGCCCTGCGCAGGTCGCGGGTCGCCACGCACAGCCTCGTCCTGGGAGCCGCAGCAGGTTCCCTCGGCGTCGCCGGTGCGCTCGGCTTCTCGGCCGCGCTGCACCCGGGGACGTCCGCCTCGACGACCACCTCATCATCACAAGGCCTCCCGGGCAGCGCCCAGGGCGCCGGCGGCCAGACCCAGGGCTGGGTACTTCAAGGCGGCGGGGACGACGACGGCGAGCTCGAGGGTGGGCTCCACTGGGTCCCGCTGCCGCCGTCGCAGCAGCTCGGCGGCGGGGGAACCGGCGCAGGCGCCGTGACCACGCCCCACGCGCAGACCACGGGATCCTGAGATGCCCACAGCCTCGACCTCCTGGTCGCTGTGGAGCACCGGCGCGACCCTCGTCGTCACCGACGGGGATCGGCTGGAGGCCGCGGAGACGCTGGTCCGGGAGTACCTCGACCGGGTGGAGCTGGCCGCGAGCCGGTTCCGCAGCGACTCCGAGGTCGCGCAGCTGACCTCCGGGGGTACGACGCAGGTCAGCGACGTCCTGGCCGACCTCCTCCGCGAGGGCCTCCGGGCGGCCCGCCGCAGCGGCGGCCTCGTCGACCCGACGGTGGGAACGGCGATGCGCCGCATCGGCTACGACCGCGACATCGAGCTCGTCCTGCGCGACGGCGCTCCCGTGTCCGCAGTCGTTCGACCCGTGCCCGGCTGGCGCCGGATCCACCTGAGCGGGAACCTGCTCACCCTCCCCCGCGGCGTGGAGCTCGACCTCGGGGCCACCGCCAAGGCGGTCGCCGCGGACCGGTCGGCTGCGCTCGTGCACGAAGCCCTCGGCACGGGCGTCCTCGTCAGCCTGGGCGGCGACGTAGCGACCGCGGGTCCGGCCCCGGCCGGTGGCTGGCAGGTCCTCGTGCAGGACCGACCGGAGGACCCGGCGGCGCAGGTGACCCTCGGCCCGGGCGACGCCGTGGCCACCTCCAGCACCGTCTCGCGGGCCTGGTCACGAGGGGGCCGGCGACTGCACCACATCGTCGACCCGAGGACCGGTCAGCCGGCACAGGCTCGGTGGCGCAGCGTGACCGTCGCCGCCCGGTCCTGCGTCGCGGCCAACACCGCCTCGACGGCGAGCCTGGTCCACGACGACGCCGCTGCCTGGCTCACCGGTCTCCGGCTGCCGGCCCGCCTGGTCGGCCACGGAGGCCGGACCCGCACCCTCAACGCGTGGCCGGCGGAGGAGGCGGCATGACCGCCAACCTCACCAGCGCCCTGTGGTTCCTCGGCCGCGGCACCGGCGTCGTCGCCCTGGTGCTGCTCACCCTCGCGGTGTGCCTGGGCATCGTGACCCGGTCCGGGCGCCGTCTGCCGCTGCTCCCCCGCTTCACGGTCGCCGACCTGCACCGGACCGCGAGCCTGACCGCCGTCGGACTCCTCGCCGTCCACGTGGGGACGCTGCTCTTCGACCCGTACGCCCAGCTGCGCGTGCTCGACCTGGTGCTCCCGTTCCAGGGGCAGTACCGCCCGCTCTACCTGGGTCTGGGCACGCTGGCCGTCGACCTGCTGGTCGCGGTCGTGGCGACGAGCCTTCTGCGCCACCGCCTGGGCCCGCGCGTCTTCCGCGGGGTGCACTGGGCCGTCTACGCCCTCTGGCCGCTCGCGCTCCTCCACGGACTGGGCATCGGCACCGACGCTCCGACCGTCTGGTTCACCGCGCTGGCCGCCGGCTGTGCAGGGTCCGTCGCCGCCGTCCTCGCCTGGCGCGTCACTCCCGCGTTCGCCCAGCGAGGCCGGACCCGCGTCCCGAGAGAGGTACGAACCCGATGACCGTGGCACCTCCCACCGCACCGGCACCGACCGGGCACCAGCGCCTCCTGCACCTCGACGGCCCGTCGCTGGCCGCGCACCGCGCCCGCTTCGGCGCCCTCCCGGCGTACGACGGTCCGGGGCTGATCAGCCTGGTCAGCCGAGCCGGCCTGACGGGACGCGGCGGGGCCGGCTTCCCGTCCGTGCGCAAGCTCGAGTCCGTCGCGGGCCGCAGCGGCATCGTGGTCGTGGCCAACGCCCTCGAGGGTGAGCCGCTGAGCATCAAGGACGCCACCCTCCTCGCGCACAGTCCCCATCTGGTCCTGGACGGCCTCGCCCTGGTCGCCGACGCGACGGGTGCCCGGACGGCCCTGCTCGCGACCGGGCGCGCCAGCACTGCCGAGGCAGTGCGCAGGGCCCTCGCCGATCGACGCAGCGCTCACCTCGACCGGCTCCGCGTCGACGTCCGCCTGATCGACCACGGCTTCGTCTCCGGCGAGGAGTCCGCCCTGGTGAACGCGCTCGAGGGTCGTCCCGGGGTCCCGCGCGACCGGCTCGACCGCGTCTTCGAGCACGGCCTCCGAGGCCGGCCCACGCTGGTGCACAACGTCGAGACCCTGGCCCACATCGCCCTGGCCGCGCGCTTCGGCGCCGACTGGTTCCGAAGCGAGGGAACGGCGGAGGAGCCCGGGACCTTCCTGGCCAGCATCGACGGCGCGGTCTGGCAGCCCGGCGTCGTCGAGGCACCCCTGGGCATCCGGCTCGACGAGCTGCTGTCCTGGGCGGGCACCACGCCGGGCGACGTGCAGGCCGTCCTGGTGGGCGGATTCCACGGGGCCTGGGTCCCCGCTACGGCCCTGGGACACGTACGGATGAGCCGGGCCTCCCTCGCGGCGTACGGCGCGAGCACCGGCGCGGGCGTCGTGCACGTGCTGGGCCGCGAGCAGTGTCCCCTTCAGGTGGCCGCCCGCATCGCGACGTACCTGGCGGAGGAGAGCGCCGGACAGTGCGGGCCCTGCGTGAACGGGCTGCCCCGGATGGCCGACGCGCTCGACCGGCTGGCGCGGCGACGCCGAGACCCCCGGCTCGTCGACGAGATCGGCCGGATGCAGACGCTGGTGACCGGCCGCGGCGCCTGCTCCCACCCGGACGGGACCGTGCGCATGGTCCGCAGCACCATGCGCGTCTTCAGCGACGAGGTGCGCCGCCACCTGGAGGGAGGCTGTCGTGCCGAGGCTGCACGTTGACTGGACCCGCTGCGACGGCCACGGGCTGTGCGCCGAGCTCCTGCCGGAGCTGCTGGACCAGGACGAGTGGGGCTTCCCGATCCCGCGGTCGGGCGAGCGGGAGCCGACGATCCCGACCCGGCTCCTCCCCCACGCCGAGCACGCCGTCGGGTCCTGCCCGCTGCTCGCCCTGAAGATCCTGCACTGACCCCAGGCCCCGGTCGCTGCAGCGGCCGGGGCCCGAGCATCCGCGGCGCGGGGTGCCGCATCCGCGGCGCGTGGTGCCGCGCCCTTGTCAGGCGCTGTCGCTCTGCTCCGAGACGTGCGAGCGGCCTGCCTCGAGGCGCGCCACAGGCACCCGGAACGGCGAGCAGGAGACGTAGTCCAGTCCCACCTCGTCGAAGAAGTGGATCGAGTCCGGGTCACCGCCGTGCTCGCCGCAGACGCCGAGGTGCAGATCCGGCCGGGTTTCCCGCCCCTTCTTCACAGCGAGTCGCACCAGGCTCCCGACGCCGTCACGGTCCAGGGTCTCGAACGGGGAGACCCCGAAGACGCCCTTCTCCATGTAGGCGCCGAAGAACTTCGCCTCCACGTCGTCGCGGGAGAAGCCCCAGGTCATCTGGGTCAGGTCGTTGGTGCCGAAGGAGAAGAACTCGGCCTCCTCAGCGATCTCGTCCGCGGTCATCACCGCTCGCGGGAGCTCGATCATCGTGCCTACCTTGAAGTCGAGGTCCACGCCCGTCTCGTCCTCGACCTGGGCGGCGACCTTGACGATGTCGGCCTTCACCAGCTCGAGCTCCTGGACGGCGCCCACCAGCGGGATCATGATCTCCGGCCTCGGGTCACCCCCGGCCTTCTTCCGCTCGGCCGCCGCCTCGAGGATCGCGCGCGCCTGCATCGCGAACAGCCCGGGGATGACGATGCCCAGTCGGACACCGCGCAGGCCGAGCATCGGGTTCGCCTCGTGGAGCCGCGTCACCGCGTCGAGCAGCTTGTGGTGCTTGCCATCACGCCGGCCGTGATCGTCCTCGATGGCCACCGACACCGACAGCTCGGTGTAGTCGGGCAGGAACTCGTGCAGCGGCGGGTCGATCAGCCGGATCGTCACCGGCAGCCCGTCCATCGCCTCCAGGATCTCCAGGAAGTCCTGGCGCTGGAGCGGGAGCAGCGCCGAGAGCGCCTCCTCCTGCTCCTCCGGCGTCTCGGCGATGATCAGGTGCTCCACGAGCTCGCGACGCTCGCCGAGGAACATGTGCTCGGTGCGGCACAGGCCGATGCCCTGGGCGCCGAAGCGACGGGCACGCGCGGCGTCCCCCGGGGTGTCGGCATTGGCCCGGACGCCCAGCCGGCGGGTCGCGTCCGCGTGGGCCATGATCCGCTCGACCGCCTCGACCAGCTCGTCGTCGTCAGCCCGCTCGTCACCCTCGAAGTGGCGCACCACCAGGCTGTCCTGGACCGGCACCTCGCCGTTGAAGACCTCGCCGGTCGTGCCGTCGATGGAGATCAGGTCCCCCTCGGCCACCGTCTGACCGTCGGCGCTGGTGAACCGCCTTCCCTTGACGTCCACGTCGAGCGACTCGGCGCCGCACACGCACGTCCGGCCCATCCCGCGGGCCACGACGGCGGCGTGCGAGGTCTTGCCGCCTCGGCTGGTGAGGACGCCCTTGGCGGCCACCATGCCCCTGAGGTCGTCCGGGTTGGTCTCCCGGCGAACCAGGATCACCGGCTCGCCGCGGTCGGCCCACTCCACCGCCGTCGCGGAGTCGAAGACCGCCTTGCCCACGGCCGCACCCGGCGAGGCGTTCATGCCGTTCGCCACGAGGTGCTTCTCGGCCTTCTCGTCGAAGCGGGGGAACATCAGCTGCGCCAGCTGGCCGCCCGTGACCCGGCGTACCGCCTCGTCCATGTCGATCATGCCCTGGTCGACGAGCTGGACGGCGATCCGGAAGGCCGCCTCGGCGGTGCGCTTGCCCACGCGGGTCTGGAGCATCCAGAGCTTGCCGTGCTCGACGGTGAACTCGATGTCGCACAGGTCGCGGTAGTGCTCCTCGAGCTTCTGCATGATCGCCATGAGGTCGTCGTAGGACTTCTTGTCCAGCCGCTCGAGGTCCGCGAGCGGGACGGTGTTGCGGATGCCCGCCACGACGTCCTCGCCCTGCGCATTCTGGAGGTAGTCGCCGTACACGCCCTGCGCGCCGGAGGCCGGGTCACGCGTGAACGCCACGCCCGTGCCGGAGTCCATGCCGGTGTTGCCGAAGACCATCGCCATCACGTTCACGGCGGTGCCGAGGTCGGAGGGGATCCGCTCCTGGCGGCGGTAGAGCACGGCTCGCTCGGTGTTCCAGGAGTCGAAGACCGCGCGGACGGCCATGTCGAGCTGGATGCGCGGGTCCTGCGGGAAGTCGGAGCCGGTGTGCTCCTTGATGATCGCCTTGTACGTCGCGACCAGGTCGGCGAAGTCCCCGGCGTCGAGGTCCAGGTCGCTCGTGGAGCCCTTCGCCGTCTTGCGGTCCTCGAGCTCCTCGTCGAACAGCTCGCCGTCGATGCCGAGCACCGTCTTGCCGAACATCGTGAGCAGCCGGCGGTAGGAGTCGTAGGCGAACCGCTGGTCACCCGACTGGGCCGCGAGCCCGTGCACGGACTCGTCGTTGAGGCCGATGTTGAGGACGGTCTCCATCATCCCGGGCATGGAGAACTTCGCTCCCGAGCGCACCGAGACCAGGAGCGGGTCGTCGGGCTGGCCGAGCCGCTTGTCCATCGTGCGCTCGAGCATCGCGAGGTGGGTCGCGACCTGCTCGGCCATCTCGGCCGGCTCACCACCCTGCTCGAGATAGGCGCGACACGCCGCCGTCGTGATCGTGAAGCCCGGTGGCACCGGCAGCCCCAGGTTCGTCATCTCGGCGAGGTTCGCGCCCTTGCCCCCGAGAAGATCCTTCTGGTCCTTGCTGCCCTCTGAGAATCCGTACACGTACTGGCTCATGAGCCGATCATGCCGCACACCACCGCAGAGGGCAGGGGACTTTCGTCCGGCTTGCCACAGGACGAGGGCCCCTGCCCCGCTCGTCGGATCAGTCCTCGGTCTGCGCCGCCCAGAGGTTGATGCCGGAGTCCACGGCGTACTGGTCGATGGCCGCCAGCTCGTCGGCGGTGAACTCGGGCCCGTCGAGGGCCGCGAGGTTGATGTCGAGCTGCTCGACGGAGGAGGCGCCCACGACCACCGACGTCATGCGCTTGTCGCGCAGGGCCCACTGCAGCGCCATCTGGGCGAGCTTCTGCCCGCGCGCCTGGGCGATCTCGTTCAGCGCCCGGACGTTGCCCAGCACGGACTCGTCGAGGTGGTCCTGCGGCAGCGACCCGTCGCGGGCGGCCCGCGAGTCGGCCGGGACGCCTTCGAGGTACTTGTCGGTGAGCAGGCCCTGCGCCAGCGCCGTGAAGGCGATGCAGCCCATCCCCTGCTCCTCGAGCTCGTCGAGGAGCTCGTTCTCGACCCAGCGGTTGAGCATCGAGTACGACGGCTGGTGGATCAGCAGGGGCGTGCCGAGCTCGCGGGCGATGGTGGCCGCCTCACGGGTCTTCTTCGCCGAGTACGACGAGATCCCGGCGTACAGCGCCTTGCCCGACCGCACCGCGTGGTCGAGCGCCATCATCGTCTCCTCGACGGGCGTCTCGGGGTCGAACCGGTGGCTGTAGAAGATGTCGACGTAGTCGAGGCCCATCCGCTGCAGCGACTGGTCGAGACTGGCGAGGACGTACTTCCGGGAGCCTCCGCCCTGGCCGTAGGGGCCCGGCCACATGTCCCACCCCGCCTTGGTCGAGATGACCATCTCGTCGCGGTACCGCGCGAAGTCCTGCTCGAGGAAGTGGCCGAAGTTGACCTCCGCCTGGCCGTACGGCGGACCGTAGTTGTTGGCGAGGTCGAAGTGCGTGATGCCCCGGTCGAAGGCCCGGCGCAGGATCGCCCGCTGGACCTCGGCCGGCTTGTCGTCACCGAAGTTCTGCCACAGCCCGAGGGAGATCACGGGGAGCTTGAGTCCGCTCCTGCCGCTGAAGCGGTACTCCATGGTGTCGTAGCGGTCGGGTGCTGCCTCGTAGTCGCTCATGGCCCCATGGTCCCCCGCGCTCCTCCAGATCACGCGTGTGGGATCGGGCACCTCAGACCGGAACGGCGAGCCCGTCGGCGACCACCATGTCGGTGAACCTGATGACGTCCGCTGCCCTGCGCGACGGGACGTCGGCGTAGATCCCGGAGGGCTGGCCCGTGAGCCGCACCGCCAGGGCCTCGGTGACGACCGGCCGCCACCGGTCCCCGAAGACACGGCCCGCGTAGCGCCCCGCCCCGGTCTTCGAGGTCAGCTCGCCGGTCGCCAGCAGGTGGTGGAGCCGGCTGACCCCGAGGACGCACCAGGCCACCACATCCGGCTTGCCCGCCTCCTCCGGGAAGCGTGCCAAGGCGTCGGCCTCGCCACGCCAGTAGGTGCCGAGGTTGTCGTGGGTGTACGCCCGCAGCGCTGCCTCGTCGGTCCAGATCTCGACGTCGCCCAGCTCGGGCCCGCGGACCCGCACCCCGTGTCCGGCCAGCTCGTGCCACGTCACCGGGTGGACGTCCAGGCGCGCTTCGGCGTGGAAGAGGCCGCCCTGCGTGCACGGCAGCTCCGGGCAGGCGTACGGCGGACGCGCCAGGTCCGCCCAGGTCAGGTGGAACCCGTCGAACGACGGCCGCGCGAACGTCTCACCCACCCGGGCGTGGACCTCACGCAGGAGGTCTCGGGTCCTGTCCCCGGGACGTTCGGCCAGCACCGCCACGTAGTCGACGTCGCTGCGGCCGTCGTACCACTCGCCGAAGCCGAGGGAGCCGTGGAGGTACAGCCCCTCCACCAGGCCCGGGGCCGCCTCGTCGGCGAGCGCGAGGAAGAGCTCGGTGACCTGGCGGACCGGCGCTGGCAGGGACGTCACGACGTACCCCTCCGGCTCTCCAGGACCCGGAACCCCTTCGCGCTGGCCAGCCGGTCCGTCGGGTACCCCTGCTCCCCCAGCCAGCGCTGGAGCGAGTCCGCCCCGAGGTTCTTGCCGACGACCATCACCGCGCGACCGTCCGGGGCTAGCCGCGGAAGCCACCTGGAGAGCAGGTCGTGCAAGGCCTGTTTGCCGATCCGGATCGGCGGGTTCGACCAGATCTCGTCGAAGGCGACACCGGCCGGGACCGCCTCCGGGGTCACCGCCGTGAACCGGTCAGTCACCCCCAGCGAAGCTGCGTTCTCGTTGGCCAGCAGGACCGCGCGCTCGTTCACGTCCACCCCCCACACCCGCGCCTCCGGGACCGCGACCGCGAGAGCGAGGCCGATCATCCCGTAGCCGCAGCCGAGGTCGAGGAACGTCCCGGCGCCCGGAGGGTCGGTCTCGCGGAAGAGGACTGCGGTGCCGACGTCGAGGCGGCCCTGGGCAAAGACGCCCGACCCGCTGGTCAGGGCGAGGTCGTGACCCCACACCCGCGCCTGCGCCGGAGTACGACGGAACGCGACGTTCGGGTCGGCCGAGAAGTAGTGGTCATCCACGGGGCGCGTCCTCCTGCCCGGGGACGGGCTCCTCGGCGCTTGAGGCCGGCCGCGGCAGCACCCGGACACTACGGGCCGCGTCGGCCTGGGCGGCCAGCTCCTCGTCCGCGGGGTAGGCGACCTCCTCCAGGGTCAGCCCGTGCGCGTGCACCACCGTCACCCGGGGGTCACGGACACCGGCCGCCAGCACCTCCCCGGCCCAGGAGGGCTCGCGCCTGCCCTCGCCGACCGTGATCATCGCGCCGACCAGCGCGCGGACCATGTTGTGGCAGAAGGCGTCCGCACGCACTGTGGCGACCGCGCGACCAGCCTCGTCGCGCGCCCAGGACAGATCCAGGAGTGTGCGGATGGTGGTGGCCCCCTCCCGCTTCTTGCAGAAGGCCGCGAAGTCGTGCTCGCCCCGCAGCAGCGCCGCCGCCTCGTTCATCGCCACCAGGTCGAGGCAGCGGGGCCAGGCCAGCACGGAACGGCGTACCAACGGGTCGACCAGGGTGGGGTCATCCGCGATGCGGTAGGCGTACCGTCGCCAGACAGCGGAGAACCGGGCGTCGAAGCCGGGCGGCGCCTCGGCGACGCGCCGCACCCGGACGTCGTCGGGAAGGATGCCGTTCAGACGTCGCACCAGCGCCTCCGCCGGAGGACGGGTGCTCCGGCCGGCGCTCCGGGTCAGCAGCTCGTCGTCGACGTCGAGGTGGGTCACCTGGCCGCGCGCGTGCACACCTGTGTCGGTGCGTCCGGCGCAGGTCACCGACACGGCCTCCACCCGGAGCACCTGGGCGAGTGCGGCCTCCAGGATCCCCTGGACGGTGCGGAGGCCCGGCTGGCTCGCCCACCCGTGGAAGTCCGTGCCGTCGTAGGCAAGGTCGAGTCGCAGGCGCACCCGGTAATCCTTCCAGACCCGTCGAGGACCGCGTCTCCCCGGTCCCGGCGCGCATGTTCGGCGCGGATGCCGGCGCCTATCGCAGCGCGTATCTTCGGGGGCCATGGAGCAGATCAGCATCGACCACGACTCGGCCGTACCGCCCTTCGAGCAGCTCCGCTCCCAGGTCGCCGCCGCCGTCGCACGAGGCGACCTCGCCGCGGGTACCCGGCTCGGCACGGTCCGTCAGACCGCGACGGACCTCGGCCTCGCCGCCAACACGGTGGCCCGGGCCTACCGCGAGCTCGAGGCCGACGGCGTGGTCGTCACCCGCGGTCGGCAGGGCACGTTCGTCCGGTCCGCGGTCGTGGACGGTACGCCGGAGGGCGCGGACGCCGCACACACGGCATGCGCCGAGTACGTCGCGGTCGCCCGACGTGCGGGCCTCACCCGCGAGGAGGCGCTCCGCCTCGTCGGGGACGCCTGGGACTGAGCGCCGAGCCGGCCTCGGCGTACGCCCCTGCGCCCGCCCAGGCCGCCTGTCCGGTGATGCCGGCCTGGGCGCCGATCCGGTGATGCCGGCCCAGGGCAGCCCGATGCCTGCCCACTGATGCTGGCCGGTGGTGCAGACCAGACGAGACGGAGCCCCCGGTCCGAGTTCAGGCCGTCGAAAGGGGGGAAGCATCAAGCGCGAGCGCGCAACCGTCCTCAAACTGGAGAACCCTCACATGGCACGCCGCCGCTTCCCCCTCGTCCTGCTCGCGACCCTCGGAGTGATGGTCAGCCTCCTGCTGGTCGTCGGCAACCGATCGGAGGCGCGCCCCACCGCAGCCGCCTTCGAGAACGCCAGCAGCAGATTCTGCGACAACCACCCCGACCATCGGAGATGCCGGTCGAGGTCTGCCGACTCGGACACGTCGGGGCGGCGGTGGTCCACTGTCCGCAGGTCGTTCTGCGACCGGCACCCCCACCACAGGAGGTGCCCGGCGACCCCCGCCCCGGACCCGACTCCCGCTACCGAGTCGACACCTACTGAGGATCCGACACCGACCGCGGACCCGACACCCACCGCGGACCCGACACCTACCGCGGACCCGACACCCACCGCGGACCCGACACCCACCGCGGACCCGACACCCACCGCAGACCCGACGCCGACAGCTGGCTCATCACCCACGTCGTCCGCCACGAGCTGCACCGACCCCGCCTTCGTCACCTCCGACCCCAACGGAATGTGGAACAACGGCGGGTACGTGGTTCACAACAACATGTGGAACATCTCCGGCTACAACGTCTCGGAGAAGCTCTCCGCGTGCGCCTACGACAGCTGGGAGGTCACCGCCACCGCCAACAACAGCTCCGGCGACGGCGCGGTCAAGACCTACCCGAACGTCCACAAGGACTACCACGACTGGGGCACCGGCAAGGAGCCGCTGCTCAGCTCGTTCTCCACGATCACCAGCAGCTTTGCGGCAACGAGCCCCCACACCGGCATCTACAACGTCGCCTACGACATCTGGCTCAACGGTGTGCCGGGCAACCGCGAGGTCATGATCTGGACCGACAACTACCGCCAGGTTCCTGCTGGTCGGCGGGTGGCAAGCGGAGTGACGCTGAGCGGTCACACCTGGGACGTCTACGCGACCAGCAGCAACGGCTACCTCGCCCTGGTGCCGAGCCAACCGCTGACCCAGGGCACCCTCGACCTGAAGGCGATCCTGGACTGGCTGACCGACCAGGGCAGGATTCCGGCGAACTCCACCCTCGGTCAGATCTGCTACGGAGTCGAGATCGTGTCCACGGACGGGCAGCCGGCTACGTTCCGGTTCACCGACTTCTCGGTCACGGACGGCTGATCCCCCTCCCGCGCGTAGGAGGGTGCGGGCGGGGGCACCCTCCTTCCGCAACGGGGGCCGTCGACCGGACGCAACGAGGGCCCGTCACCTGACACGGTGACGGGCCCTCGTCGTACAGCGCGGAGTGGCTTCAGCTCACTCGGACTTCTCGTCCTCGCCGGCCTCGGTCTCCTCAGCGGGAGCCTCGGTGGCCTCGGCGGTCTCCGCCTCGGCAGCCGTCTCCTCAGCCGGAGCCTCGGTGGCCTCGGTCTCCGCCTCAGCGGCCGGAGCCTCCTCGGCAGGAGCGGGAGCAGTCTCCTTGGCGGGCTTGGCCTTTGCCACGTACTCCTCGGTCACCAGCTCGATGACCGCCATGGGCGCGTTGTCGCCCTTGCGAGGGCCGAGCTTGGTGATGCGGGTGTACCCGCCCGGACGCTCGGCGTACCGCGGCGCGATCTCCTCGAAGAGTGCGTGCACGACGCCCTTGTCACGGACGTCGCGGAGCACGAGGCGACGGTTGTGCAGGTCGCCCTTCTTGGCCTTGGTGATCAGCCGCTCGGCGTAGGGCCGCAGCGTGCGGGCCTTGGCCTCGGTGGTGGTGATGCGGCCGTGCTCGAAGAGGCTCGTCGCCAGGTTCGACAGGATGAGCTTCTGGTGAGACGGGCTGCCGCCGAGGCGAGCGCCCTTCTTGGGAGTAGGCATGGTTTCTTCTCACTTCTCCCGGGCCGTACGAGGTACCCGGGTAGTTGTTCTCGATGGACACGAGCCGCGGCAGGCGATGGTCCTGCCGCGACCCGCGGTGGTGCTCAGTACTGCTCGTCCTCGACGAAGCTGTCGTCGTCGTCCTCGTACGCCGCGAGAGCAGCCTGCGGGTCGAAGCCCGGAGCGCTGTCCTTGAGCGAGAGGCCCATCTCGACCAGCTTCGCCTTGACCTCGTCGATCGACTTCGCACCGAAGTTGCGGATGTCGAGCAGGTCCTGCTCCGAGCGCGAGATGAGCTCACCCACGGTGTGGATGCCCTCACGCTTGAGGCAGTTGTAGGAACGGACAGTCAGCTGCAGGTCCTCGACCGGGAGGGCGAGGTCCGCCGCGAGCTGCTCGTCGACCGGGGACGGCCCGATGTCGATGCCCTCGGCCTCGACATTGAGCTCCCGAGCGAGACCGAACAGCTCGACCAGGGTCTTGCCTGCCGAGGCGATCGCGTCACGGGGACGGATCGACGGCTTGGTCTCGACGTCGATGACCAGCTTGTCGAAGTCCGTGCGCTGCTCGACACGGGTGGCCTCGACCTTGTAGGTCACCTTGAGGACGGGCGAGTAGATCGAGTCGACCGGCATACGGCCGATCTCGACGTCGCCGGCCTTGTTCTGAACCGCGCTGACGTAGCCACGACCCCGCTCGACGACAAGCTCCATCTCGAGCTTGCCCTTGTCGTTGAGGGTGGCGATCTTCACGTCCGGGTTGTGCACCTCGACACCGGCCGGGGGCGCGATGTCGGCAGCGGTCACGTCGCCGGGACCCTGCTTGCGGAGGTACATGGTCACCGGCTCGTCGTGCTCGGAGGAGACGACGAGGTCCTTGAGGTTCAGGATGACCTCGGTGACGTCCTCCTTGACCCCTTCGACCGTCGAGAACTCGTGCAGCACACTGTCGATCTTGATGCTCGTGACCGAGGCACCGGGGATCGACGAGAGCAGCGTGCGGCGAAGCGAGTTCCCGAGGGTGTAGCCGAAGCCGGGCTCCAGCGGCTCGATGACGAAGCGCGAGCGGAACTCGTCGACGACCTCTTCCGACAGTGTCGGACGCTGAGCGATAAGCACTGGTGTTGTCCTTTCCGAGCCCACCCGCTATTTGACGGGCTCGAACATGGGGATGGTTTGGAAGAGCCAGGGGCCGTTTCCGAGGGCACCGCCGAGGCGGCGCCCCCGGGAGCAGCCGTACCGGGTCTTACTTCTTCGAGTAGAACTCGACGATGAGCTGCTCCTGGACCGGCAGGTCGATCTGCGCGCGGACCGGAAGCTGGTGCACGAGAATGCGCATGCGGTTCGGCAGAGCCTCGAGCCACGCCGGAACGTTCCGCTCGCCGTGAGTCTCACGCGCGACGATGAACGGCGTCATCTCCTTGGACTTCTCCCGGACGTCGATCACGTCGTGCTGGCTGACCTGGTACGACGGGATGTCGACCTTCTTGCCGTTGACCTGGAAGTGACCGTGGACCACGAGCTGGCGGGCGTGACGACGGGTCCGCGCGAAGCCGGCGCGGTAGACCACGTTGTCGAGACGGCACTCGAGCAGCTGCAGCAGGTTGTCACCGGTCTTGCCGGCGCGACGGCTGGCCTCGGTGTAGTAGTTGTGGAACTGCTTCTCGAGGACGCCGTAGGTGAAGCGGGCCTTCTGCTTCTCCTGGAGCTGCGAGCGGTACTCGCTCTCCTTGATCCGCGCACGGCCGTGCTGGCCGGGCGGGTAGGGACGACGCTCGTAAGCCTGGTCGCCACCGACGAGGTCTGCACCAAGACGGCGCGACTTCTTCGTCATGGGGCCGGTGTAACGGGCCATTGGTTAAGTCTCCTTGATTCGCTGTGTGGCAGTGACGGCGTCGGTCAGACGCGGCGGCGCTTCGGCGGGCGGCAGCCGTTGTGGGGCGTCGGCGTGACGTCCGCGATGGTGCCGACCTCGAGGCCGATCGCACCGAGCGAACGGATCGCCGTCTCACGGCCCGAGCCGGGGCCCTTGACGAAGACGTCGATCTTCTTCATGCCGTGCTCCATCGCGCGACGACCGGCAGCCTCGGCTGCCATCTGCGCGGCGAACGGGGTGGACTTGCGGGAGCCCTTGAAGCCGACGGTGCCGGCCGAGGCCCACGAGATCACCGCACCGGTGGGGTCGGTGATCGTGACGATGGTGTTGTTGAACGTGCTCTTGATGTGAGCCTCGCCCTGGGCGACGTTCTTCTTCTCCTTGCGGCGCACCTTCTTGGCGCCGGCAGCCTGACGGCTCTTGGGAGGCATTCAGTTTCTCCTGAGGTTTGCTGGTGAGCTGATCTGAGGAAGCAGGCTTGGTGAGCCCGGACCCGACGGCAGTGCCGGTCCAGTCGTCACTTGGCCTTCTTCTTGCCGGCGACGGTGCGCTTGGGGCCCTTGCGGGTACGCGCGTTGGTCTTGGTGCGCTGTCCACGAACCGGGAGGCCCTGACGGTGCCTACGGCCCTGGTAGCTGCCGATCTCGATCTTGCGACGGATGTCGGCCTGGACCTCACGACGGAGGTCACCTTCGATCTGGAAGTTGGCTTCGATCTCGTCGCGGAGCTTGACCAGCTCCTCGTCGCCCAGCTCGTGGACCCGCATGTTGGGGTCGACTCCGGTCGAGGCCAGGAGCTGCTGAGCGCGGGTACGGCCGATGCCGTAGATGTAGGTGAGTGCGACCTCGATGCGCTTGTCGCGCGGGAGGTCCACACCAACGAGGCGTGCCATGTAAGGCGGTGTCCCTTCAGTTCGTCGGAGGTGTCTGTTCGTGCCGCGTCCCCACCCGCCTCGGCGGGGCCCCGGCCTCCGGTCCGGGGGTCACATCCACCCTGGCCGTCGTACGACGGAGGGCGATGAGCGGTCACGATCGGTGGGCCCGGTCATGGGCCCTATTCAGTTGTGTGGCGCGGCGGGCGACAGGTCGCTCGCCGCCGAGACGCCGAGTCTCAGCCCTGACGCTGCTTGTGGCGCGGGTTGCTGCAGATCACCATGACACGGCCGTGGCGACGGATCACCTTGCAGTTGTCACAGATCGGCTTGACGCTCGGTTGAACCTTCATGTTCGAAGCTCTTCTCGTGTGCATGACCCCGAGACGCATGCGCGACGCCGGAGCCGTGGACGGCTGACAAGCCCGATCGCTCGGGCGCTACTTGTACCGGTAGACGATCCGCCCTCGGGTCAGGTCGTACGGCGAGAGCTCGACGACGACTCGATCCTCGGGAAGGATTCGGATGTAGTGCTGACGCATCTTGCCGCTGATGTGGGCGAGGACCTTGTGGCCGTTGCTCAGCTCAACCCGGAACATCGCGTTCGGGAGTGCCTCGACAACCGTGCCCTCGATCTCGATCACGCCTTCTTTCTTCGGCATGTCCTCCGCAATCTGTTGATGACTGGTCTACCGTTACGGCACTGCGCTCGCAGGACGACCTCGATATCGTGATCGCGGCCCCTCGCGCAGGCGGCCCGGGAACCTCCGGTCACTCGAGGAGTGGCCAGTGGACCTCGTGCAGCCCGTCGAAGTGCCCCATCCCGCGCTCGACGCAGTCCTCCAGGAGGACGACACGCCAGGTGACGGGCAGCCGCAGGGCACCACGAAACAGGCCCACGTTGGGCCGACGTCCAAGTCTACGGGAAGAACCTGCTCAACCCATAATCGGCGAGCCCACCCCTGTGGTCGGCTGTCCGTTCTCGAACCATTCGTGCCCGGTCGACACTCGTCCGGGACCGGGTTCGCGCGCTCGCGGGTGTCAGCGACCGCCGAAGGGGACACCCAGCTCAGCGAGCTTGGCCTCTCCCCCGTCGAGCGCCGTGAGGATCCAGGTCCCCTCGGGGGTGAGGGTGAACGTGTGCTCGAAGTGCGCGGCGATCGACCCGTCGTCGGTCTTGACCGTCCAGTCGTCGGCCAGCACGTGGGTGGACTGGTCGCCGGCCACCACCATCGGCTCGACCGCGAGCGCCAGGCCGCGCACGAGCTTTGGGCCCTTGCCGGGCCTCCCGTAGTTCGGCACGTTCGGCGGCTGGTGCATCGCGGTGCCGATGCCGTGCCCGACGTAGTCCTCGATGATGCCGAAGCCGCCCTGCTCACGGACGTAGCTCTCGACCGCGTGAGAGATGTCGGTGACCCGACCGCCGAGTCGGGCGGCCGCGAACCCGCGCCACATCGCCTCCTCGGTCACGCGCATCAGCTCACGTGCCTCGTCTGGCACCTCGCCGACTGCCACCGTGATCGCGGCGTCACCGTGCCAGCCGTCGACGATCGCGCCGCAGTCGATCGACACGACGTCGCCGTCCGCGATGACCCGGTCGCCGGGGATGCCGTGCACGACCTCGTCGTTGACGGAGACGCAGATGCTCCCCGTGAAGCCGTGGTAGCCCTTGAACGACGGAGTCGCCCCGGAGGAACGGATGTTGTCCTCCGCGACCTGGTCGAGCTCGAGGGTCGTCAGCCCCGGGCGGACCGATGTGCGCAGAAGCTCGAGCGTCTCCCCGACCACCAGGCCGGCGACGCGCATCTTCTCGATCTGCTCAGGCGTCTTGATCTCGACACCGCGCTCCTTGAACACAGGCGTCAGCCGGCCGCCGCGTCGCGGACCTTCTCGAGCGCGCCGAAGATCCGTCGGCTCACGTCGTCGACCTCACCCATGCCGTCGACCTCGACGAGCAGGCCACGGTCGGCGTACACCGCGATCAGCGGGGCGGTCTGCTCGGTGTAGACCTGCTGGCGGTACCGGATGACCTCTTCCGTGTCGTCCGCACGCCCCTCGACCTGTGCCCGCTGCAACAGCCGCTGCACCAGCTCGTCGTCGTTGACCGTGAGGACCACGACAGCATCGAGCGCGTCGTCCGTCGCCGCGAGCATCTGGTCGAGCTCGTCGACCTGGGCAACCGTGCGCGGGTAGCCGTCGAGAAGGAACCCCCCGGCGGCGTCGTCCTGCGCGAGGCGGTCCCGCACCATGCCGTTGGTGATCTCGTCGGGGACGTAGTCGCCGGCGTCCATGTAGCGCTTGGCCTCGACCCCGAGTGGAGTGCTCTCGGCGACGTTCGCCCTGAAGATATCTCCCGTCGACACCGCGGGGATGCCCAGGCGGGAGGCGATCACCTTGGCCTGGGTGCCCTTGCCGGCGCCCGGAGGGCCCATCAGGATCAGTCTCATCAGCGGAGGAATCCTTCGTAGTTGCGTTGCTGCAGCTGGCTCTCGATCTGCTTCACCGTGTCGAGGGCGACGCCGACCATGATCAGGATCGAGGTGCCGCCGAACGGAAGCTGGCTGGCACCCAGAACCCCGAACGCCACCAGCGGGATCAGCGCGATCACGCCGAGATAGAGCGAGCCTGGAGCAGTGAGGCGGGAGAGGACGTAGGAGAGGTACTCCTCGGTCGGCTTGCCCGCCCGGATCCCGGGGATGAAGCCGCCGTACTTCTTCATGTTGTCTGCGACCTCCACAGGGTTGAAGGTGATCGCGACGTAGAAGTAGGTGAAGAAGATGATCAGCCCGAAGTAGACCGCCATGTAGAGCGGGTGGTCCCCGCGCGAGAAGTAGGTCTGCACGAACTGCGAGAGCCAGGATCCCTGGTTGCCGAACTGCGCCGCCATGGTGGGCAGGTAGAGCAGGCTCGAGGCGAAGATGACCGGGATGACGCCGGCCTGGTTGACCTTGAGCGGGATGTACGTCGACGAGCCGCCGAACATCTTCCGCCCCACCATCCGGCGGGCGTACTGGACCGGGATACGTCGCTGCGCCTGCTCCATGAAGATGACCGCGGCGATGATCACGAGCCCGATGGCGACCACGATGCTGAAGGTGAGCCAGCCGTTGGCCGTCTTGACCGCCCACAGCGACGCCGGGAAGGTGGCCACGACCTGGGTGAAGATCATCAGCGACATGCCGTTGCCGATGCCGTGCTCGGTGATCAGCTCACCCAGCCACATGATGACGGCGGTGCCCGCGGTCATCGTGATGACCATGACCAGCATGGTGGTCAGCTTGTCCTCGTGGTAGAGCAGCGGGAGGTCGCAGCCCTGGAGGAGCTGCCGGCTGCGGGCGAGCGCGGTGATACCGGTCGCCTGGAGGATCGCCAGGGCAAGAGTGAGGTACCGGGTGTACTGGGTGATCTTGGTCTGTCCGGCCTGGCCCTCGTTCTTCAAGGCCTCGAGGCGCGGGATCACGACGACGAGCAGCTGGAGAATGATGCTCGCGGTGATGTACGGCATGATGCCGAGGGCGAAGATGGTGAGCTGGAGCAGAGCGCCACCGGAGAAGAGGTTGATCAGGCCGTAGAGGCCCTCGTTCTCCACCTGAGCGAAGCACTGCTGGACGTTGCCGACGTTCACGCCGGGGGCGGGCACCTGGGACCCGAGCCGGAAGATCGCGATGATCCCCAGGACGAACAACAGCTTGCGTCGCAGGTCCGGCGTACGGAACGCGTTGGCGAATGCGCCTAGCACCTGGTCCTCTTTCTACACGTGCGGATATCTCGCTGGTTGCAGCGGGACCCCGGAAGCCTAACAGGCACGAAAGCCACGGTCTGACCGGCGCCGCGTGGTGCCCCCTGATGATGCAAACAGGGGCGCAGTCGGCTCGCGCCGTCCACGCCCCTGCTGCTTGTTCTGAACCGAGTCCGGTGTGTCAGAGCTCGGTGGTGCTGCCGCCGGCAGCCGCGATCTTCTCCTTGGCACTCGCGGAGAACGCGTGCGCGCTCACCTGGAGAGCCACCGAGATGTCGCCGGAGCCGAGGACCTTCACCGGCTGGTTACGACGGACCGCGCCCTTGGCGACGAGCTCGTCGAGACCGACCGTGCCACCCTCGGGGAAGAGCTCGTTCAGACGGTCGAGGTTGACCACCTGGAACTCCACCTTGAAGGGGTTCTTGAAGCCCTTCAGCTTCGGCAGACGCATGTGGATGGGCATCTGCCCACCCTCGAAGCTCTCCGGCACCTGGTAGCGCGCCTTCGTGCCCTTGGTACCGCGACCGGCGGTCTTGCCCTTCGACGCCTCACCACGACCCACACGGGTCTTGGCGGTCTTGGCGCCGGGGGCAGGACGCAGGTGGTGCAGCTTGAGCGTCATGTCAGTCCACCTCCTCGACGACGATCAGGTGCCTGACCGCCTGGAGCATGCCACGGATCTCGGGACGGTCCTCCTTGACGACGACGTCGCCGATGCGCTTGAGACCAAGCGTGCGGAGGGTGTCCCGCTGGTTCTGCTTGCAGCCGATCGTCGACCGCTTCTGCTCGACCTTGAGGCGTGCCATCACTGGCTCACCTCCGCACGAGCCTTCAGCAGCGCGGCCGGGGCCACGTCCTCGACGGGCAGACCGCGACGCGATGCGACGTGCTCCGGCTCCTCGAGGCCACGCAGAGCCTCCACGGTGGCGTGCACGATGTTGATCTGGTTGGACGAGCCGAGCGACTTGCTCAGCACGTCGTGGATGCCGGCGCACTCCAGCACGGCGCGCACCGGACCACCGGCGATGACACCGGTACCGGGAGCAGCCGGACGGAGCAGCACGACACCTGCAGCCTTCTCGCCCTGCACGGGGTGCGGGATGGTGCCCTGGATGCGGGGGACGCGGAAGAAGTTCTTCTTCGCCTCCTCGACACCCTTCGCGATAGCCGCGGGGACCTCCTTGGCCTTGCCGTACCCGACACCGACCATGCCGTCGCCGTCGCCCACGACCACGAGGGCGGTGAAGCTGAAGCGCCGACCACCCTTCACGACCTTGGCGACTCGGTTGATCGCGACGACCCGCTCGATGTAGGCGGTCTTGTCCGCAGCCTGGCCACGACGGTCGTCGCGGCCACCGCGACGGTCGCCACCGCCGCTACGGCGCTGGGATCCGCTCATTTTCGAACTACCTCTTCCTTCTCAGTCGGTTCGCGATCAGAACGCGAGGCCGCCCTCACGGGCGCCATCGGCCAGGGCGGCAACCCGCCCGTGGAACTTGTTGCCGGCGCGATCGAAGACTACCGATGCCACGCCCTGGTCCTTCGCGCGCTCGGCGACGATCTCGCCCACGCGCTTGGCCTTGGCGGACTTGTCGCCCTCGAACGCGCGGAGGTCCGCCTCCATCGTGCTGGCCGAGACCAAGGTCTTGCCGACCAGGTCGTCCACCACCTGCACGGTGATGTGCTTCGTCGAACGGGTGACGACCATGCGCGGACGCTCCGCCGTACCCGTGATCTTCTTGCGGCCACGGACCTGACGGCGCAGGCGTGACGCGGTGCGAGCGGCAGTCTTCTTGCCAGCCCTGAGTGCGATAGCCATCGTCACTTACCAGCCTTTCCGACCTTGCGGCGGATCTGCTCACCCGCGTACCGAACGCCCTTGCCCTTGTAAGGCTCGGGACGGCGCAGCTTGCGGATGTTCGCGGCGACCTCGCCGACGAGCTGCTTGTCGATGCCCTGAACGCCGAGCTTGGTCGGCCCATCGACGGTGAACGTGATCCCCTCGGGAGCATCGAAGGTGATCGGGTGGGAGTAGCCGAGCTGGAACTCGAGCTGCGTGGGGCCCTTGGACAGGACACGGTAACCGACACCCACGATCTCGAGCTTCTTCTCGTAGCCCTGGGTCACACCGGTCACCATGTTGGCGATCAGCGTGCGGGTCAGCCCGTGCAGGGACCTGCTCTCACGCTCGTCGTCGGGACGGGTCACCTCGATGGCGCCGTCGTCGTTGCGAGCGACCGTGATCGGGGTTGCGACCGTGTGGGACAGGGTGCCCTTGGGTCCCTTCACCGTGACGGTCTGCTCCTCGAGGGCCACGTCAACACCCGACGGGACCGCGACGGGGAGCTTGCCAATGCGCGACATGCTTCTTCCTCTTCCTGGTCTCGTCGTTACCAGACGTAGGCGAGGACTTCCCCACCCACGCCCTTCTGGTTGGCCTGGCGGTCGGTCAGCAGGCCCTGGCTCGTCGAGATGATCGCGACGCCGAGGCCGCCGAGCACCTTCGGGAGGCCAGTGGCCTTGGCGTACACACGGAGACCGGGCTTGCTGATGCGCCGGAGGCCGGCGATCGAGCGCTCGCGGTTCTGTCCGTACTTGAGGGTCAGGCTGAGGGTCTTCCCCACCTGGTCCTCGGGGGTGTCCTCCACCTTCCAGGAGGTGATGTAACCCTCCTGCTGGAGGATCTCGGCGACACCGGCCTTCAGCTTGCTGTAAGGCATCGACACCGAGTCGTGGTACGCCTGGTTGGCGTTGCGCAGACGCGTGAGCATGTCTGCGATCGGGTCAGTCATCGTCATGGCCGAAAGGGCCCTTTCCCACCGTGGTTTCGCCCGGAGCCTTCATTGCCCGGGGCGACCTTCAGCGATCTGGTTGCTTGAAAAGTCGACAGGATCTTGATGCGTGCTCTACCAGGAGCTCTTGGTGACGCCGGGGAGCTCTCCCCGGTGAGCCATCTCGCGCAGGCAGACACGGCAGAGGCCGAACTTGCGGTACACGGCCTTGGGACGGCCGCAACGCTGGCAGCGGGTGTAGCCCCGCACCTTGAACTTCGGCTTGCGCGACGCCTTGACGATCAGTGCTGTCTTCGCCATCGTCTCACTGCTCCTTGAACGGGAACCCGAGCTGCTTGAGCAGCGCGCGACCCTCGTCGTCGTTCGTAGCGGTGGTCACGACCGTGATGTCCATGCCCCGCGAGCGGTCGACCTTGTCCTGGTCGATCTCGTGGAACATGACCTGCTCGGTCAGACCGAAGGTGTAGTTGCCGCGCCCGTCGAACTGGCGGTCGGAAAGACCACGGAAGTCGCGGATACGGGGCAGAGCGAGCGTCAGCAGCCGGTCGAGGAACTCCCACATCCGGTCACCGCGCAGCGTCACGTGAGCACCGATCGGCATGCCCTCGCGCAGCTTGAACTGGGCGATGGACTTGCGTGCCCGGGTCACCTGCGGCTTCTGCCCGGTGATCGCGGTGAGGTCGCGCACGGCGCCCTCGATCAGCTTCGAGTCACGAGCGGCCTCGCCGACACCCATGTTGACCACGATCTTGGTCAGGCCGGGAACCTGCATGACGTTGGCGTACTCGAACTGCTCGCGCAGAGCCGGGAGGACCTCCCCCCGGTAGCGCTGCTTGAGACGGGGCATCTCCCTGGTCTCGGTGGTCTCGGTGGTCATCAGATCTCCTCACCGGTCTTGCGCGCGACGCGAACACTGCGCTGAGCGGTGTAGGTCGAGCCGTCGGGGCGACGCTTGGTGACCTCGTCGCGGCGGAAGCCGACGCGCGTGGTGACCTTGCCCTTCTCGTCGCTGCCCTTGGGGGCGTCGACGAGCAGCATCACGTTGGACACGTGGATGGCCGCCTCCTGGGTGACGATGCCCCCGGTGTTGCCGGCGCGGCCGCCCTGGTTGACCACCTTGGTGTGCCGCTTGACGCGGTTGACACCCTCGACGATCACGCGGGACTTCTCGGCGTCGACGGCAATGACCTTGCCCTCGGCTCCCTTGTCCTTGCCGGCGATGACGCGGACGACGTCGCCCTTCTTGATGTTCAGGTTCTTGCTGCTCGCCATGTCAGAGCACCTCCGGAGCCAGCGAGATGATCTTCATGAACTTCTTCTCACGCAGCTCGCGACCCACAGGGCCGAAGATGCGGGTACCGCGCGGCTCCCCGTCGTTCTTGAGAATCACGGCTGCGTTCTCGTCGAACCGAATGTAGGAACCGTCGGGACGGCGGCGCTCCTTGACGGTGCGGACGACGACGGCCTTGACGACGTCACCCTTCTTCACGTTGCCACCGGGGATCGCATCCTTGACGGTGGCGACGACGACGTCGCCGATGCCGGCGTAGCGCCGACCCGAGCCACCGAGCACACGGATGCAAAGGATCTCCTTCGCACCGGTGTTGTCGGCGACCTTGAGTCGCGACTCCTGCTGGATCATCACTTTCTCCTTGTCGCACCGGTTCTCGGCCTGGACCGAGCCTTGTGGAACTCAACTGGTCGTCCAGCGGGGTACCGCTGGGCTGTCTTTGTCCCGGCCGGGCCGGAGGGCCCGGCCGGATAACGTCAGTGCTACTTGGCCTTCTCGAGGACCTCGACGACGCGCCAGCGCTTGGTGGCGGACATCGGACGGGTCTCCATGATGAGGACCCGGTCGCCGACGCCGCACTGGCTCTGCTCGTCGTGCGCCTTGAGCTTGCTCGTGCGGCGCAGGACCTTGCCGTACAGAGCGTGCTTCACGCGGTCCTCGACGGAGACGACCACGGTCTTCTCCATCTTGTCGCTCACCACCAGGCCCTCACGGGTCTTGCGGTAGTTACGGTCGCTTGACTGCACCTTGGTTTCCTCGCTCATGCGGCACCGTCCTCACTGCCCGGGGTCTCACGGATCCCGAGCTCACGCTCACGCACCACGGTGTAGATGCGCGCGATGTCACGCTTGACCGTGCGCAGACGGCCGTGGCTCTCCAGCTGACCGGTGGCGGCCTGGAAGCGGAGGTTGAACAGCTCCTCCTTGGCCTCGCGCAGCTTCTGCTCGAGGTCCACGCCGGTCAGCGAGTCAAGCTCGTGTGCAGTGGTAGCCATCAGATTTCACCACTTTCACGGGTGACGAACTTGCACTTCATCGGCAGCTTGTGGATCGCTCGGCGCATGGCCTCACGAGCGACTGCCTCGTCGACGCCGGAGAGCTCGAACATGATCCGACCCGGCTTGACGTTGGCGACCCACCACTCGGGCGAGCCCTTACCGGAACCCATGCGGGTCTCAGCCGGCTTCTTGGTCAGCGGGCGGTCGGGGTAGATGTTGATCCACACCTTTCCGCCTCGCTTGATGTGACGGGTCATCGCGATACGAGCGGACTCGATCTGACGGTTGGTCACGTAGGCCGGCTCGAGAGCCTGGATGCCGTAGTCACCGAAGGTGATCTTCGTGCCGCCCTTGGCCATACCGGTCCGCTTGGGGTGGTGCTGCTTGCGGTGCTTGACCCTGCGGGGCATCAACATGTCGGTCAGCCCTCCTGTCCGGACTGAGGCTGCTCAGCTGCGGGTGCGCCACCCTGAGCGTCGGCAGCGGGTGCTTCGTTCTGCTGCGCCTGGCCGCCGCGGTCCGCACGCGAGGGACGGTCACCGCGGGAGCCACGGCTCGGACGGTCGCCCCGCCCACCACGGCCACGGCCGGGGGCGGTGGCGCGAGCGGCGGCCTGGGCCTCGCGCTCGGCGCGGGTGCCGGCGACCTCGCCCTTGTAGATCCAGACCTTCACGCCGATGCGGCCGAAGGTGGTGCGGGCCTCGTAGAAGCCGTAGTCGATGTCCGCACGGAGCGTGTGCAGGGGCACGCGGCCCTCGCGGTAGAACTCCGAGCGAGACATCTCGGCGCCGCCGAGACGACCCGAGCACTGGATCCGGACACCCTTCGCGCCGCTGCGCATCGAGGTCTGGATCGCCTTGCGCATCGCGCGGCGGAACGCCACACGACCCGACAGCTGCTCGGCTACACCCTGGGCCACGAGCTGAGCGTCGATCTCGGGGTTCTTCACCTCGAGGATGTTCAGCTGGACCTGCTTGCCGGTGAGCTTCTCCAGCTCGCCACGGATCCGGTCGGCCTCAGCGCCACGACGACCGATCACGATGCCCGGGCGCGCCGTGTGGATGTCCACGCGGACGCGGTCACGAGTGCGCTCGATCTCGACGCGGCTGATCCCGGCGCGCTCCATGCCCTTGGACAGCAGGCGACGGATAGCGACGTCCTCGCCCACGTAGGACTTGTAGAGCTTGTCGGCGTACCAACGGCTCCGGTGGTCGGTGGAGATGCCGAGGCGGAAACCGTTCGGGTTGATCTTCTGACCCATCAGGCCTTCCGTCCCTTCTTGCTGTTCTTGGTCGATGCCGCGTCGTCTGCGACCGGCTGCAGCACGAGCGTGATGTGGCTCGTGCGCTTGTTGATCCGCGACGCGCGGCCCTGGGCCCGGGGGCGCCAGCGCTTCATCGTCGGACCCTCGTCGACCGTCGCCTTGGTGATGACCAGCGTGTTCCGGTCGAGACCCTCGGTGCCCTCCGCGTTCGCGACTGCACTCTCAAGGACCTTGTAGACCGTCTCGCTGGCAGCCTGCGGCGCGAACTGCAGCAGCGCGAGGGCCTCGTCCACACCCATGCCCCGGACCATGTCGACGACACGGCGGGCCTTCATCGGGGTGATCCGGACGAAGCGCGCGCTGGCGAAAGCACCGGGCTCGTCGCCCAGCAGGCTCTCGCGTCGGGCGCTCACGCGCCTCCGCTCCATAACGCTCATAACTCTTTCGACTCTCTCGACTCTGTAGTCAGCTCGTCGGACCCCCGCCTCAGCGGCGGCGGCTCTTTCGGTCGTCCTTGACGTGCCCGCGGTAGGTGCGGGTCGGCGCGAACTCCCCGAGCTTGTGCCCGACCATGGCGTCGGTCACGAAGACGGGGACGTGCTTCCGGCCGTCGTGAACGGCGATCGTGTGGCCGATCATGGCCGGCACGATCATCGAACGACGAGACCAGGTCTTGATCACGTTGTGGGTGCCCTTGTCGTTCTGCCCGTCCACCTTCTTCATGAGGTGGTCGTCGACGAAGGGACCCTTCTTCAAGCTGCGTGGCATGGTTCCTCAGGTCCTTTCTCAGCGACGCTTGCCGGACTTGCGGCGACGGACGATCAGGGCATCGCTGGCCTTGCGCTTGCGCGTGCGGCCCTCGGGCTGGCCCCAGGGCGAGACCGGGTGGCGACCACCGGAGGTCTTGCCCTCACCACCACCGTGCGGGTGGTCGACCGGGTTCATGACGACACCGCGGACGGTCGGGCGCTTGCCCTTCCAGCGCATGCGGCCGGCCTTGCCCCAGTTGATGTTGGACTGCTCGGCGTTGCCGACCTCGCCCACCGTGGCGCGGCAGCGCACGTCGACGTACCGCATCTCGCCGGACGGCATCCGCAGCTGCGCGCGGCTGCCCTCCTTCGCCACCAGCTGGGCGCTGTTGCCCGCGGAGCGAGCGATCTTGGCGCCACCGCCGGGGCGGAGCTCGATGCAGTGGATCGTGGTGCCCACCGGGATGTTGCGCAGCGGCAGGTTGTTGCCGGGCTTGATGTCGGCCTTCGGGCCGGCCTCGACCACGGTTCCCTGCCCGAGCCCCTGCGGCGCGATGATGTAGCGCTTCTCGCCATCGGCGTAGTGCAGGAGCGCGATGCGCGCCGTGCGGTTCGGGTCGTACTCGATGTGAGCGACCTTGGCCGGCACGCCGTCCTTGTCGTAGCGACGGAAGTCGACGACGCGGTAGGCGCGCTTGTGGCCGCCGCCCTGGTGACGGGTGGTGATGCGGCCCTGGTTGTTGCGGCCGCCCTTCTTCGGGAGCGGGCGCACCAGCGACTTCTCCGGCGTCGACCGCGTCACCTCGACGAAGTCGGCGACCGACGAGCCACGACGGCTCGGCGTGGTCGGCTTGTACTTACGGATTGCCATGAATTCTCAGTCCTTGTCCCAGGCGCCCGGTCAGGAGACCGGACCTCCGAAGATGTCGATGCGCTGGCCCTCGGCAAGGCTGACGATCGCGCGCTTGGTGTCGGCACGCTTGCCCATCCCGAAGCGGGTGCGACGCGTCTTGCCCTGGCGGTTGAGGGTGTTGACGGAGGTGACCTTGACGTTGAACACCTTCTCGACCGCGATCTTGATCTCGGTCTTGTTGGCGTCCGGGTGCACCAGGAAGGTGTACTTGTTCGCGTCGAGCAGGCCGTAGCTCTTCTCGCTGACGACCGGCGCGATCAGCACGTCACGGTGGTCCTTGTGGAAGGTGCTCACTTGGCGGCCTCCTCATCAGCCTCGGTGGACGTCGCGACAGCCTTGACGGACTTGCCGGACTGAGGACCCGCGACGAAGACGTCGTAGGCACCCTTGGTGAACACCACGTCGTCGGAGAGCAGCACGTCGTAGGTGTTGAGCTGGTCGACGGCGATCAGGTGCACCTCGGCAACGTTCCGCAGCGACAGCCACGACGCCGTGTCGGCGCGCTCCAGCACGACGAGCGTGCGGGGACGGTCCGTGAGGCCGGCGATCGCGCCGAGCGCCGTCTTCGTGGAGGGAGCGTCCCCCTCGACGAGGCTCTCCACCACGTGGATGCGGCCGGCGCGCGCCCGGTCGGAGAGGGCACCGCGCAGGGCGGCAGCCTTCATCTTCTTGGGGGTGCGCTGGTCGTAGCTGCGCGGGGTCGGGCCGTGGACGGTGCCACCACCGGCGAACTGCGGCGCCCGGGTCGAGCCCTGACGCGCACGGCCGGTGCCCTTCTGCTTGTAGGGCTTGCGGCCACCACCGCGCACCTCGGCGCGGGTCTTGGTGGCGGCGGTGCCCTGACGGGCAGCGGCCTGCTGCGCGACGACGACCTGGTGGATCAACGGGACGTTGACCTGGACGTCGAAGATCTCGGCGGGGAGATCGACCTTCACAGTCTTCGCAGTCACTGGCTGACCTCCTTGCCCTTCGCAGCGGAACGGATGACCACGACGGCACCCTTGGGGCCGGGGACCGCGCCCTTGAGCAGGATCAGGCCCTTCTCGGCGTCAACGGCGTGGATGGTGACGTTCTGGGTGGTGACGGTGTCGCCACCCATGCGCCCCGCCATCCGCATGCCCTTGAACACGCGGCCGGGGGTGGCGCAGCCACCGATGGAACCCGGGGAGCGGTGCTTGCGGTGCACACCGTGGGAGGCCCGCAGACCGTGGAAGCCGTGACGCTTCATGACACCGGCGTAGCCCTTGCCCTTGCTCGTGCCGGTCACGTCGACCTCCTCGCCGGCAGAGAACAGCTCGGGGCTGACCTCCTGGCCGACGGAGTACGACGCGGCATCCGCGGTGCGGATCTCCACGAGGTGACGGCGGGGCGTGACGCCCGCCTTCTCGAAGTGGCCGGCGCGGGGCTTGGTCACCTTGCGGCCGTCGATCTCACCGAACCCGAGCTGGACGGCGTTGTAGCCGTCGGACTCGGGCAGGCGGACCTGCGTGACCACGTTGGTGCCGGCCGCGACCACGGTCACGGGAACGACGCGGTTGTTCTCGTCCCAGGTCTGGGTCATGCCGAGCTTGGTGCCCAGCAGCCCGCGGACGTTTCGTTCAAAAGTGCTCATGGGATCTCAGGCCTTCAGAGCTTGATCTCGATGTCGACACCAGCAGGCAGGTCGAGCCGCATGAGCGAGTCGACCGTCTTCGGCGTGGGGTCGATGATGTCGATAAGACGCTTGTGGGTGCGCATCTCGAAGTGCTCGCGGCTGTCCTTGTACTTGTGGGGCGAGCGGATGACGCAGTAGACGTTCTTCTCGGTCGGGAGGGGCACAGGGCCGGCGACCTTCGCGCCCGTACGGGTGACCGTGTCAACGATCTTGCGCGCCGAGGTGTCGATCACCTCGTGGTCATAGGCCTTGAGCCTGATGCGGATCTTCTGTCCCGCCATAGCTCTCAGTTCGTCTTTCTACTCGTGTACCGCTGAGTATCTCGTCGCACTCCGGGAGGAGTGCTCCGCCCTTGCTCCACCGACCCCCGCGGTCGGGCGTGTCGCGCATGATCTCGCGCGGACAGCCACTGTCGATCTGTCATTGTTGGGGTGGCGCCCGACAGGTTGGTCGGGCTCACAGGGCCTCCTGGTTCGGTGCGACCCACCGCATCCGAATGACGCACTGTGGGCTACGCACCCCGGCGACCCCGCCGGAGCAACCGGACTATCTTGTCAGAGACCGGGCTGCCATATCAAATCGAGCCCGGCCTGTCCTACGTCACACCGCCGGCGGGGTCCGCCGTACGGCCTCGACACGGGTCAGGTGCGGCGGTAGACCAGGTCGGTGATCGGCCTCTCCGCCTGCACGCCGCGACGCTCGAAGCGCGTCAGCGGACGCTCCTCCCACCGCGGCGCGGCTCCGTCGTACAGGCTCTCCAGGAGCGGCTCTTCCTCGAGCACCTGCACCATCTGGTCGGCGTACGGGTGCCAGTCCGTGGCCAGCCGCCACAGCCCTCCCTGTTGCAGCCGCGTCGCGGCGACGTGGGCGAAGGACTCGTCGACGAGCCGGCGGCGGTGGTGCCGCTTCTTGGGCCAGGGGTCGGGGAAGAACGTCCACAGCTCGTGGACCTCCCCCTCCCCCAGCAGGTGCTCCATCGACCAGACCGCGTCGACGCTGAGCATCCGCACGTTCGTCGCGCCGGACTCCTCGAGACGCTCGAACGTCTGGGCGACGCCGGGACGCCACACCTCGAACGCCAGCACGTTGTACGACGGACGTGCGGCGGCCAGCGCGGCCGTGGCCTCCCCGATGCCCGAGCCGATCTCGACGACCAGCGGCGCATCCGGGTCTTCGAACGACGCGCGCACGTCGAACTCGGGGTCGTCGACGGCGTCGTCGGAGATCCACCAGTCACGGTGGCAACGTTCCCAGGCCGCCGCCTGCCGGTCGCTGAGCCGGTTCCCGCGGCGCGTGTAGGTGAGGACCTGCGCGCGACGCCGACCGTCCTCGGTCACCCCGGTGTGCGGCCGGTCGGGACGAACCTGGTTGCTCATGCGGAACGTGAACTCCGTTCGGGAAAGGCAAGAGGCCCCGCCCCTGATCGGGACGGGGCCTCTCGGCAGAGGTGATGCTAGATCACTTGACGATCTTGGTGACCCGGCCGGCGCCGACGGTGCGGCCACCCTCGCGAATCGCGAAGCGGAGACCCTCCTCCATGGCGACGGGCTGGATCAGCTCGACCGACATGTCGGTGTTGTCGCCCGGCATGACCATCTCGGTGCCCTCGGGCAGGGTCACGACACCGGTCACGTCCGTGGTCCGGAAGTAGAACTGCGGACGGTAGTTGTTGAAGAACGGCGTGTGACGGCCGCCCTCCTCCTTCGAGAGGATGTAGACGCTCGCCTCGAAGTTGGTGTGCGGGGTCGTGGTGCCCGGCTTGATGACGACCATGCCGCGCTCGACGTCCTCGCGCTTGGTACCGCGCAGGAGCAGACCGACGTTCTCACCGGCCTGGCCCTCGTCGAGGAGCTTGCGGAACATCTCGATGCCGGTGACGGTGGTCTTGGTGGCACCCTCGCGGATACCGACCATCTCGACCTCCTCGTTCACCTTGACGACACCGCGCTCGATGCGGCCCGTGATGACGGTGCCGCGGCCGGTGATGGTGAAGACGTCCTCGACGGGCATCAGGAACGGCTTGTCGATGTCGCGCTCAGGCTGCGGGATGTACTCGTCGACCGCGTTCATGAGCTCCATGATCGACTCGCCCCACTTCTCGTCGCCGTTCAGCGCCGGGAAGGCGGCAACGCGCACCACGGGGATGTCGTCGCCGGGGAACTCGTACTCGCTGAGGAGCTCGCGCACCTCCATCTCGACGAGCTCGATGAGCTCCTCGTCGTCCACCATGTCGCACTTGTTCAGCGCGACGACCAGCGCGGGGACGCCGACCTGGCGGGCCAGGAGGACGTGCTCGCGGGTCTGCGGCATCGGGCCGTCGGTGGCGGCGACCACGAGGATCGCGCCGTCCATCTGGGCCGCACCGGTGATCATGTTCTTGATGTAGTCGGCGTGACCAGGGCAGTCGACGTGCGCGTAGTGGCGCGCCTCGGTCTGGTACTCGACGTGCGCGATCGAGATGGTGATACCGCGCTGACGCTCTTCAGGGGCCTTGTCGATCTCGTCGAACGGCGTGAAGGGGTTCAGCTCAGGGTGCTTGTCGTGCAGCACCTTGGTGATAGCAGCGGTCAACGTCGTCTTGCCGTGGTCGATGTGACCGATGGTTCCGATGTTGACGTGCGGCTTAGTCCGCTCGAACTTCGCCTTAGCCACTGGGGCTCCTCCTAGCTAGTTACTTGACTCGTGTGTTGACGGGCGCCGGGCTTCTGCCTGGTGGCAGTTACTCGCCGCGGACCTTCTTGATGATCTCGTCGGCGACGTTCTGAGGAACCTCGGCGTACGAGTCGAACTCCATCGAGTACGAAGCCTGACCGGAGGTCTTCGACCTCAGATCGCCAACGTACCCGAACATCTCTGACAGCGGAACAAGGGCTTCGACGACCCGGTCGCCCGACCGCTCGTACATCGTCTGCACCTGTCCACGGCGCGAGTTGATGTCACCGATGACGTCACCGAGGAAGTTCTCAGGCGTCGTGACCTCGACCTTGAACATGGGCTCGAGCAGGACCGGCTTCGCCTGACGAGCAGCCTCCTTGAACGCCTGGTTGCCGGCGATCTTGAACGCGAGCTCGGACGAGTCCACCTCGTGGTAGGCACCGTCCTCGAGCGTCACCTTCACGTCCACCATCGGGTAGCCGGCGAGGACGCCGAACTCCATGGCCTCCTGGGAGCCCTGGTCGACCGAGGGGATGTACTCGCGGGGCACGCGACCGCCGGTGACGGCGTTCACGAACTCGTAGCCCGCACCAGCACCGCTCTCCTCGTCCACGCTCGGCTCGATCGACATGACGACCTTCGCGAACTGGCCGGAGCCACCGGTCTGCTTCTTGTGCGTGTACGAGTGCTTCTCGACCTTCCGGCGGATGGTCTCGCGGTAGGCGACCTGGGGCTTGCCGACGGTCGCCTCGACGCGGAACTCGCGCTTCATGCGGTCGACGAGCACCTCGAGGTGCAGCTCGCCCATGCCGGCGATGATCGTCTGGCCGGTCTCCTCGTCGGTCTTCACGGTGAAGGTGGGGTCCTCCTCCGAGAGCCGCTGGATCGCGACGCCGAGCTTCTCCTGGTCGCCCTTGGTCTTGGGCTCGATGGCGACCTCGATCACCGGCGCGGGGAAGGTCATCGACTCGAGCACGACCGGGTCGCTCTGGATGCAGAGCGTCTCACCGGTGGTGGTGTCCTTCAGACCCATCACGGCGACGATCTGTCCGGCGCCCACCGACGCGATCTCCTCACGCTTGTTCGCGTGCATCTGGTAGATCTTGCCGATGCGCTCCTTCTTGCCCTTGGTCGGGTTGAAGACGAACTGGCCCGCCTCGAGCTTGCCGGAGTAGACCCGGATGTAGGTCAGCTTGCCGAGGTGCGGGTCGGCGGCGATCTTGAACGCCAGGGCGGCGAACGGCTCGTCCTCGCGCGGACGACGCTTGAGAATCTCCTCCGCGTCGTTGACCGCGTGGCCCTCGACGGCCTCGACGTCGAGCGGCGAGGGGAGGTACTTCACGACCGCGTCGAGCAGGGGCTGGACGCCCTTGTTCTTGAAGGCGGTGCCGGTGAGGACCGGGTTCAGCTTGTCGGCGAGAGTGGCGCGACGGATGCCGGCCTCGACCTCCTCGACGCTGAGCTCCTCGCCCTCGAGGTACTTCTCCATGATCTCGTCGTCGCACTCGGCGAGCGTCTCGAGGAGCTTCTCGCGCCACTCCGCGGCCTGCTCGGCCATCTCGGCGGGGATCTCCTCGATCTCGTAGTCCTCGCCCATGCTGGTCTCGCCGCGCCAGGTGAGGGCGCGCATGCCGACGAGGTCGACGACACCGATGAAGTCGGACTCCGACCCGATCGGGAGCTGGAGCACCAGCGGGGTGGAGTTCAGGCGGTCGACGATCATGTCGACGCATCGGTAGAAGTCCGCACCCGTACGGTCCAGCTTGTTGACGAAGCACATGCGGGGCACGGAGTACTTGTTGGCCTGGCGCCAGACCGTCATGCTCTGCGGCTCGACGCCCGCGACGCCGTCGAAGACGGCGACCGCACCATCGAGCACGCGCAGGGAGCGCTCCACCTCAACGGTGAAGTCGACGTGCCCCGGGGTGTCGATGATGTTGATCTGGCGGTCCTTCCACCAGCACGTGGTGGCGGCGGAGGTGATGGTGATCCCCCGCTCCTGCTCCTGCTCCATCCAGTCCATGACCGCGGCACCGTCGTGCACCTCGCCGATCTTGTACGAGATGCCGGTGTAGAACAGGATCCGCTCGGTGGTCGTGGTCTTGCCGGCATCGATGTGCGCCATGATGCCGATGTTGCGGACCTTGTCGAGGTCGGTGGTGATGTCGACGGCCACTCTGGGTGATCCCCTCGAAGTGTGTTGCTCGGGCGGTTTCGTTTGCCTACTGGCGGAGCAGTACGCCGGAGATCCTGTTCCTCGTGGGAGCGGACCCTCCGGCGTACGGCCGGATCACCAGCGGTAGTGCGCGAAGGCCTTGTTGGACTCGGCCATCTTGTGGGTGTCCTCGCGGCGCTTGACTGCGGCGCCGAGGCCGTTGGAGGCGTCGAGGATCTCGTTCATCAGGCGATCGGACATGGTCTTCTCACGTCGAGCCTGGGAGTACTGGACCAGCCAGCGGAGCGCGAGGGTGGTCTGCCGGCTCGCGCGGACCTCGACCGGGACCTGGTAGGTCGCGCCACCGACGCGGCGGCTGCGGACCTCGAGTGCGGGACGCACGTTGTCGAGCGCGCGCTTGAGCGTCACCACGGGGTCGGTGCCGGTCTTCTCACGGCAACCCTCGAGGGCGGTGTACACGATGCGCTGGGCAACCTGCTTCTTGCCGTCCTGCAGGATCTTGCTGACCAGCTGCGTGACGATCGGGCTGCCGTAGACCGGGTCGACGACGACCGGACGCTTCGGGGCGGGACCCTTGCGCGGCATTAGCTCTTCTCCTTCTTCGCGCCGTAGCGGCTGCGAGCCTGCTTGCGGTTCTTCACACCCTGGGTGTCGAGCGAACCACGGATGATCTTGTAGCGGACACCGGGAAGGTCCTTCACACGACCACCGCGCACGAGCACGATCGAGTGCTCCTGCAGGTTGTGACCGACACCCGGGATGTAGGCCGTGACCTCGATGCCGCTGGACAGGCGCACACGGGCGACCTTGCGGAGAGCGGAGTTCGGCTTCTTCGGGGTGGTCGTGTAGACACGCGTGCACACGCCACGCCGCTGGGGCGAACCCTTCAGAGCGGGCGTCTTGTTCTTCGACACCTTGTCCTGGCGGCCCTTACGGACCAACTGCTGGATGGTGGGCACCGCGCGGTTCTCTTTCCTCTTCGGTGATGCTGTCTAGGTCTTGCTGTGCTGGTCGCGGCGTGGGCCGACATGCGGCCCCGCTCCCCCGATCTCTCCCCCCGCGGTCGGGCGTGTCGCCCACTCCGCGACCCGCCACGGAACTCTCCGCAACAGTGGAGCGCATCGGTTGAACGCTGCGATCGCAGCTCGCGCGGCTCTGGCGGAACCTGCCCGGTGGTGCTGTGGGCGGTGGTTCCCCTTCGGAGCACACGCGATGGCCTGGGTCAGCCCAGGCACGCTGAAAAAGATTACCGGCTCCCTGGAGCAGGGTCAAAACGGGGACGCCAGCGCTGCGAGACGGGCGGCGTCGTCAGCCGTTCGGAGGATGATGTGGCCCGTTTGGGCCCGAATTGCGCATTGTCCTGACCGGCACGCCAGGTTGGCCCGACGATACTACCCATGGGGGGCCTGTTCGAACGCGCCGTGGAGCAGTCGCAGATCCGGGGGGCGATCGACGCCGCCGCGGCCGGGACGGGCAGGACCCTGGTCCTCGCCGGCCCCGCGGGCATCGGCAGGTCCGCCCTCGTCGAGCACGCCCGAGAGGTTGCGCGTGCCGCGGGGTTCCTGGTGCTCGACTCCTCCCCCACCCCCGTGTCGACGGCTCTTCCCCACGGGCTGGTCCGTGACTGGCTCGGCCCCCAGGTCCGGGTCCGGCGCCCCGGCGTACCTCCGTTCGACGGGCCTGCCGGTGAGCTCGCGCAGGCGCTCTCCGCGCCGACCGACGCGCACCAGGTGTGGAACCTCGCCAGCCTCGACTTCGCGCTGACCTGGACCCTGGAGAGCCTCGCCGAGTCCCACCCGCTGCTGCTCATCGTCGACGACGTGCAGTGGGCCGACGCGGCGTCCCTGCAGGTGCTCGACCTGCTCTCCGCGCGCAACCACCTGCTCCCTGCCGTGCTCCTGCTGGGCCTGCGGACGGGTGAGCCCACGGAGTCACAGGACGTCGTGGACCGCATCACGGCCCGGGGCACCCGGCTCGACCTGGCACCGCTCTCGGTGGAGGGCGTGGAGCTGGTGAGGACCGAGGTCGGAGCCTCCCCCGAAGTCGCGCGGCTCGGCAGCGAGGAGCTGTGGCGCGTCACCGGGGGTGTGCCCTTCCTCCTCCGCCAGGTGCTGACCTCGGGCTACCCGGACAACCCGCCCGACGCGGTCGTCGACTCCGTGCGGGAGCGACTGTCCCGGCTCGGCCCCACCTCCGAGACGATCGCCCGGGCAGCCGCGGTCCTGGGAGCCGACTCCGAGCTCGACGCGCTGGCCGCGCTCACCGGACTCACGGTCGCCGGGCTCGCCGACCCGCTCGACCTGCTCGCCGGGGCGGGCGTCCTGAGCGTGGAGATGTGGCGCGCCGCCCCCGCACACCCGCTGATCGCCGAGGCACTCCTGTCCTCGATGCCGCCGTCCGAGCGCTCCGCACTGCACGGGGCCGCCGCGACGTACCTGCGCGAGCAGGGGCGTGCGGGGCGCGATGTCGCAGGGCACCTGCTGCACACGCTCCCCGCGGACGACCCGGCCGTCGTCGAGGCGCTTCGAGCAGCGGGCCGGACGGCGCTCGAGGAAGGGGCTGCCGACGCTGCGGCCCACCTGCTCCTGCGCGCTGTCGGCGAGACCCGGCCCGAGGACACCGATCTCGAGCTGCTCGCACTGGCCGCCGGCGCTCACCTGCACGCGGGCCGTCGCAAGGAGGCCTTCGAGCTGTGGTCGAAAGCCTGCGACCGGGCCGAGGACCCGGTCAGGCGGGCCGCTCTGCTCGCGGACATCGGCGACGCCCGGATGACGACGGGCGAACGCAAGGACGCCGCCGCCTCCTACGAGCAGGCGGTCCTGGCCCTCACCGAGGCAGGGCACGACTCCTCCTCGCCCGAGATGCGCCACGTCCTCGTCCGGATGGGCTTCACCCGCGCGCTGTACGACGGAGCGCACACCGACATCGTCGGCGCCGTGACGGAGGCCGTGCACCAGTCCGAGGAGAAGGACTCACCGACGGACCGGTTGCTCTTCGCGCTCGCCTCCTCCGAGCTCGCGGTCCGGTGCCAGGACCGGGACACCGCGCGGGACCTTGCGCTGCGTGCGCTCGGCGACGGGGCTCTCCTGGCGGAGCAGGGCTGCGAGGGCATCGGGTTCTACGTCGCCTCCGGCGTGCTGTCCTGGGCGGACGCCTACACCGAGAACCTCCAGGCGCTCGACGCCGCGATCGGCGCGGCGCGCGAGGGCGGCTCGGTGCTCGGGTTCGCGATGGCGTCGTACTGCCGGGGGCTGCTCGACTACCGCCAGGGTCGGCTTCGCCGGGCGATCGGCGAGTTCCAGCCGGCCCTCGAGATGCGGACGAAGGGCTGGGCAGACTTCGCCGAGCCCGGGATCGCGGGCGCCGCACTGACCTACGTCGGCCTGGGCCAGTACCCGCAGGCGCTGCGCCTCGAGCCTGCCCTGCGTGCCGCCGCCGCGCGCGGCCAGTTCCTGAGCGCCCTCCCCCAGACAGTCGCCGGGGTGGTCCGGGCGGTCCACGGCGACCACGAGCAGGCGCTCGCCGACTACCGGCGTGCGAGCGAGCTGATGAGCCCGCACCCCGACAACGCCTCCATCGTCGAGTGGCGCGAGCTCTCGTCGTGGTCCCTGCGGGCACTCGGCCGGCGGGACGAGGCGCTGGGGCTGGCGGAGGAGGCGGTGGCACTCGCCCGTCAGTGGGGTGCACCACGGGCCCTCGGCTTCGCGCTCCGTACCCTTGCCCAGGTCACCTCGCGCGACCGGAGCATCGCGCTCCTCCGCGAGTCGGTCACACTCCTCGACGGTGCGGGCTGCGTCGACTACCGCGCCCGGAGCCAGACCGACCTCGCCGACCTGCTGCTCGACGGCACCCCCGCCGAGCGTGCCGAGGGCGTGGCTGTGCTCCACGGGTGCTTCGAGTACGGGCGCAGCACCGACGTACCTCCGGTCGCGCTCCGGGCGACCCGCCTGCTCCTTCGCGCGGGAGAGCACGTCAGCGCGGAGACCACCGACCCGGTCGGCTCGCTCACCCCGGGTGAACGGCGCGTGGTGGACCACGCCATCGGCGGTGACACGAACCGGCAGATCGCGCAGAAGCTGTTCGTCAGCGTCAAGGCCGTCGAGTGGCACCTGTCCAACGCCTACCGCAAGCTCGGGATCTCCTCACGTGCCGAGCTCTCGGGTGCGGTCTACGGAGAGTCCGGGGCCAGCAGCTCCGACATGTGAACGGCACGACGACCCGCGAGGTCGTCGAGCTGGGTCCGGCACGAGAAGCCGTCCGCCAGCACCACGGCGTCCGGCCCGGCATCGCGAACGGCGGGGAGCAGGCTGTGCTCGGCGATGGCGACCGAGACCTCGTAGTGCCCCTTCTCGACGCCGAAGTTCCCGGCGAGCCCGCAGCATCCCCCGAGCCGGGTCACCTGCGCACCGGCTCGCTGGAGGAGCCTGGCGTCCGCCTCCCACCCCAGCACCGAGGCGTGGTGGCAGTGCGGCTGGGCCACGACCGTCGTACCGCTCAGGTCGGGTGGGCTCCAGCCGGGCAGGGACTCGAGGTGCTCGGCCAGGGTCCGGACCCCGGCGGCCAGCTCGGCCGCCCGGGGGTCGTCGGTGAGCTGGACCAGGTCGCTGCGCAGCGCCGCCAGGCATGACGGCTCGAGGCCGACCACCGGGATCCCGGCGGCGACGTAGGGGTGCAGGACGTCGAGGGTGCGGCCGACGATCCGGCGGGCCGCATCGAGCTGGCCGGTGCTGATCCAGGTCAGCCCACAGCAGGCACCCTCGCCGACGACGGCGACGCGCAGTCCCGCACTCTCGAGCAGCCTCACCGCCGACTGCCCCGGGCCTGTCGCGAAGTACTCCGTGAAGGAGTCGGCCCACACCACGACGTCCGGACGCTCCACAGTCGGCCGCTCCGCCGCCCACCGGGTGAAGGAGCGCGTCGCGAAGGCCGGGACCCCCCGGCGCTGGTCGATGCCCGCAGCCGCCTTCGCCAGGCGTTGGACCGTTCGGGAGCGCATCATCCGGTTGGCCAAGGGGGCCACCGGACTCGTGAGCCGGGCCCAGCGCGGCAGCCTGCCCAGGGCGTAGTGGCTGCGCGGGCGCAGCCGGCGGCGGTAGGTCTGGTGCAGCGCCTCCGCCTTGTACGTCGCCATGTCGACACCGGTCGGGCAGTCCGACGAGCAGCCCTTGCAGGCCAGGCAGAGGTCGAGGGCCTCGTGCACCTCGGGAGAACGCCACCCGTCGCGGACCAGCCCGCCGTTGGCCATCTCCTGGAGCACCCGGGCGCGGCCACGGGTGGAGTCCTTCTCGTCGCGGGTCGCCACGTAGGAGGGGCACATCACTCCACCGCCGGCGGTGTTGTCCGCGAGGCAGCGCCCGACACCGGTGCAGCGGTGGACCGCGTCGAGGAGCGAGCCGCCGTCCTCGACGAGCCGCAGCGAGGTGCGTGGCTCGCGCAGCTCGGCCGCCAGGCGCAGGTCGGCGTCGACCGGGCGCGGGTCGACCAGGACGCCGGGGTTCAGGACGCCGTCAGGATCCAGGATGCCCTTGACCCGGCCGAACAGCCCGAGCGCCTCTGGCGAGTACATGGCGGGCAACAGCTCCGAACGGGCTCGCCCGTCACCGTGCTCACCCGACAGCGTGCCGCCGTGGTCGGCGACCAGTCGGGCCGCCTCCGTCAGGAAACGGCGGAAGTCCGCCCGCCCGCGCTCGCCCCGGTCGAGCTCGAAGTCGATGCGGACGTGGACACAACCGTCGCCGAAGTGGCCGTAGGGCACGCCGTCGAGTCGATGCTCGTGCAGCAGGGCGTCGAACCCGCGCAGGTAGTCACCGAGCCGGTCCGGCGGCACGGCGGCGTCCTCCCACCCGGCGTGGGCCGGCCGCTCGAGGCTCCGGGCAGCCAGCCCGGCGCCGTCCTCGCGGATCCGCCACAGGGCGACCTGCTCGGCCGCGTCGGTGACCACGCGGTGGTCGACGGCACCGGCGTCGCGCGCAACTGCCTCGGCCAGCGCGCGGGCCTCGGCCTCGGTGGCCGAGGTGACCTCGGCGAACAGCCAGCCGCTTCCCCGCGGCAGCGCCGGTACGGCGGAGGCGCCGCGCCGGCTCGTCACCACGTCGACGATGCGCTCGTCGAGCCCCTCGCAGGCGACCAGCGGGTGCCCGAGCAGCGCCGGGACGTCGTCGGCGGCGTCCGCCATGGAGGGGTAGCCCAGCACCGCCAGCGCACGGAAGGGGGCATCCTCCACCAGGGACACCCGTGCACCGAGGACCAGGGCGAGCGTGCCCTCGCTGCCGACGAGGAACCGGTCCAGTCGCCGCCCGTTCTCCGGCAGGAGGTGCTCGAGGGAGTAGCCCGAGACCTGCCGCCCGAAGCGGCCGAACTCCCGCCGGATCGTGGCGAGGTTCTCGCCGACCAGGGCATCGAGGCGCTTCGCCGGCTCCGAGGAGGCGGCCGTGTCCGCGTCGAGGAACAGCCGCTCGCCCGAGCCCGTCAGCCCGTCCAACGAGACCACGTTGTCGACCGTGCGGCCGTAGCCGAGGGCCCGGGAGCCGCAGGCGTTGTTGCCGATCATCCCGCCGATCGTGCAGCGCGTGTGCGTCGACGGGTCGGGACCGAACCTCAGGCCGAGCGGGCGGGCCCGCGCCTGCAGAGCAGCATGCACCGCCCCCGGCTCGACCAGGGCCGTACGGCTCTCCGGGTCGACCTCGAGGACGCGGTCGAGGTGGCGACGGGTGTCCACGACGATGCCGGTGCCCACCGCGTTGCCTGCGATCGACGTACCGGCGCCGCGGGCGGTCAGCGGGACGCCGTACTCGCGGGCGACGGTGTGGGCGGCGACGATCTCGTCGGTGTGCCGGGGCCGGACCACGACCTGGGGCACGACGCGGTAGAGCGACGCGTCGGTGGAGTACATGGCCCGGGCGAGCGTGGAGTCGTCGACGTCACCGACGCCCGCACGTCGCAGTGCCTCGACGAGCCCGCTCACGGGCGCATCCCCCGGGCCTGCCCCGGATCCCTCACCGCTCCTCGCCCTCGATCATGCTCAGGGCGTGACGCGCGGCCGAGAGCAGGTCGAGCCCGTGGGTATCCCCCACCGGCAGCCACAGCGCACGCGCGGTCGAGCTGCCCTCCTCCACGACGTGCGGCTCCACGTCGTGGGAGTCGGCGTCGATCGCGGCCTCGAAGATGAGGTGGATGCCGTGGTAGTCCTCCACGGTGCCGTCGGCGCGGGCACCCACGAAGTGCGTGGCGTGGACGTCCAGCACCCGCCCCGGCTCGACACGGAGCCCGGTCTCCTCGTACACCTCGCGGCGCAGGGCGTCCCGAGGATCCTCGCCGTGGTCGATGCCGCCACCGGGCAGGGTCCAACGCCCCTCGATGCGTGTCAGCGAGGACATCTGGGTCAGCAGGACCTCGCCGTCACGCGTGAGCAAGGCGTACGCCGCGACGCGTTGTCGCTCGGGCGGAGCAGCATCGACAGCCATGCGGGGAGTCTATGCATGGCCGTCGTCGCTCTTCGCGACCGGACACCCCGGACCTGAGCCGCCCCTCAGTCCGCGGGCTGCTCCGTGGCCGTCTTCAACCGGGCAAGGCCCTTCTCGAAGTCCGGCCCCACCATCTTGTCCATCGAGGTGAACAGCCCCATCATCTTGGTCATCAGCGTCTTCTTGCCGCTCATGGTCCAGGTGACGTGAGACCCGCCCTCGATCGGCCGGATGGTGAAGACCGTGTCGTTCCGGGCCCTGAACGGCTTCTCGAAGACCAGGTCGATGTGGACACGCGAAGGCGCGTCGGCCTCGGCGATCTCCATCCGCCCCTGCCCTGCCTTGCGGTTGCCCGACCAGGCGTAGACGGACCCGACACCGGACTCGGCGCCCGAGTACTCGCGCTGCAGCTGGGGGTCGACGTCCTCCCAGGGCGACCAGCGCGTCCACCGGTGGAAGTCGATGATCTGGGCGTAGATGCGCTCCGGCGGGGCCGTGATCTCCGCGGACCGCTCCACGGTGTAGGTGTCCTCTGCCATGGAACGGAGCCTAGTCCTCGCGGCACGGCTGTGCCCGTGTTCGGCCCCGGGTACGACAAGGGCCCCGAACCTCGTGCGAGGTTCGGGGCCCTGTGGATCGCTGTCGCTCGACCTAGTTCTGGTAGGAACCGAAGTCGAAGTCGTCGAGCGCCACGGCCTGACCACCGGCGGTGTTGCCGAAGTCGTAGTCGTAGCTCTCGTAGCCCGTCACCGAGTAGGCGTTCGCACGCGCCTCCTCGGTGGGCTCGACCCGGATGTTGCGGTACCGCTCCAGGCCGGTGCCGGCCGGGATCAGCTTTCCGATGATCACGTTCTCCTTGAGACCCTGCAGCGAGTCGGACTTGCCGTTGATCGCCGCGTCGGTCAGGACGCGCGTGGTCTCCTGGAAGGACGCCGCCGACAGCCACGACTCGGTGGCCAGCGACGCCTTGGTGATACCCATCAGCTGCGGACGACCGGCCGCGGGCTTGCCGCCCTCGGCGAGCACCCGACGGTTCTCCTCCTCGAAGCGCGTGCGCTCCACCAGGTCGGACGGCAGCAGGCGGGTGTCACCCTGCTCGAGCACGAGGACCCGCCGCAGCATCTGCCGCACGATGATCTCGATGTGCTTGTCGTGGATGGCCACACCCTGGCTGCGGTACACCTGCTGGACCTCGTCCACCAGGTGCTCCTGCGCCTTGCGGACACCGAGGATGCGCAGGACCTCCTGCGGGTCCGGCGTACCCTGCGTGAGCTGCTGGCCGACCTCGACGTGGTCGTTCTCGCCCACGAGGAGGCGGGCCCGCTTGCTGACCGGGTACTCCTCGACCTCGGAGCCGTCGTCCGGGGTGACCAGGACCTTCTTGGCCTTGTCGGTCTCCTCGATGGTGACGCGACCCGCGGTCTCGGTGATCGGCGCACGACCCTTGGGCTGACGCGCCTCGAAGAGCTCGACCACACGGGGCAGACCCTGCGTGATGTCGTCCGCCGAAGCCACACCACCGGTGTGGAAGGTACGCATCGTCAGCTGGGTACCCGGCTCACCGATCGACTGGGCGGCGATGATGCCGACGGCCTCGCCGATGTCGACCAGCTTGCCGGTGGCCAGCGACCGGCCGTAGCACTTGGCGCACGTGCCGGTGCGGGCCTCACAGGTCAGGACCGAGCGGACCTTGACCTCCTCGATGCCAGCGTCGACCAGCTCGTTGATCTTGACGTCGCCGAGGTCGTCGCCGGCACCGACGAGAACCTCGCCGGTCTCCGGGTGGGTGACCTCGACAGCCGCCGAGCGGGCGTAGGCCGCCGTCTCGGCGTTCTCCGCCTTGACCACGGCGCCGTCCGGAAGGCGCTCGCCGATCCGCTTGGGCAGGCCGCGCTCCGTGCCGCAGTCGTCCTCGCGGATGATGACGTCCTGCGACACGTCCACCAGACGACGGGTCAGGTAACCCGAGTCGGCGGTACGCAGCGCGGTGTCGGCCAGACCCTTTCGAGCACCGTGGCTGGCGATGAAGTACTCCAGCACCGACAGGCCCTCACGGAAGTTCGACTTGATCGGCCGCGGGATGATGTCACCCTTCGGGTTGGCCACCAGACCACGCATAGCCGCGATCTGACGGACCTGCATCATGTTTCCGCGGGCGCCCGAGTGAACCATCATGTAGATCGGGTTCTTCTTGTCGAACGTGGTCTCGAGCTCGTCGGCGACCTTGTTCGACGCCTGCGTCCAGATCTCGATGAGCTCCTGGCGGCGCTCGTCGTCGGTGATCAGACCGCGCTCGAACTGCTGCTGCACCTTCTTCGCCTGGCCCTCGAACACCTCGAGGATCTCGGCCTTGCGCGGCGGCGTGACGACGTCCTCGATGGACACGGTGACACCGGACCGGGTGGCCCAGTGGAAGCCGGTGTCCTTGAGGTTGTCGAGCGCCTGGGCGACCTCGACCTTGCTGTAGCGCTCCGCGAGGTCGTTGACGATCACGCCGAGCTGCTTCTTGCCCACCTCGTAGTTCACGAAGGGGTAGTCAGCCGGCAGCGCCTCGTTGAACAGGGCGCGACCCAGGGTGGTCTCCATGATGGTCGGCTTGCCGGCCTCCCAACCCGCGGGGATCGGGTCGCCGGGCGCCGGAACCACCTCGGGCAGGCGCACCTTGATGTGGCTCTGCAGCATGACCTCGCCACGGTCGAAGGCCATGATCGCCTCCGCCGTCGACGAGAAGACGCGACCGTCGCCGGTCATCTCCCGCTCGTCGTCGCGGTGGGTGAGGAAGTAGAGACCGATGATCATGTCCTGCGTCGGCATCGTCACCGGACGGCCGTCGGAGGGCTTGAGGATGTTGTTGGTCGAGAGCATCAGGATGCGAGCCTCGGCCTGTGCCTCCGCCGACAGCGGCAGGTGGACCGCCATCTGGTCACCGTCGAAGTCGGCGTTGAAGGCGGTGCAGACCAGCGGGTGGATCTGGATCGCCTTGCCCTCGATCAGCTGGGGCTCGAACGCCTGGATGCCGAGACGGTGCAGCGTGGGTGCACGGTTGAGCAGCACCGGGTGCTCGGTGATGACCTCTTCGAGCACGTCCCACACGACCGGACGGGCCCGCTCCACCATCCGCTTCGCGGACTTGATGTTCTGCGCGTGGTTGAGGTCCACGAGCCGCTTCATCACGAACGGCTTGAACAGCTCGAGCGCCATCTGCTTCGGCAGACCACACTGGTGCAGCTTCAGCTGCGGACCCACCACGATCACCGAACGGCCGGAGTAGTCGACACGCTTGCCGAGCAGGTTCTGACGGAAGCGGCCCTGCTTGCCCTTGAGCATGTCGGACAGCGACTTCAGCGGACGGTTGCCCGGCCCGGTGACCGGACGACCACGGCGGCCGTTGTCGAACAGCGAGTCGACGGCCTCCTGGAGCATCCGCTTCTCGTTGTTCACGATGATCTCGGGGGCACCGAGGTCGAGCAGACGCTTGAGCCGGTTGTTCCGGTTGATCACGCGGCGGTACAGGTCGTTGAGGTCGGAGGTCGCGAAACGACCACCGTCGAGCTGCACCATCGGACGCAGGTCCGGCGGGATGACCGGCACGGCGTCGAGGACCATGCCGGTGGGGCTGTTGTTGGTCTTGCGGAACGCCTCGACGACCTTGAGCCGCTTGAGCGCACGGACCTTGCGCTGGCCCTTGCCGGTCGCGATGGTCTCGCGGAGGTTGTCCACCTCGGCGTCGAGGTCGAAGCTCTCGAGACGCTTCTGGATCGCCGCGGCGCCCATGTGGCCCTCGAAGTACTTGCCGAACCAGGTCTTCATCTCGCGGTAGAGCAGCTCGTCGCCCTCGAGGTCCTGGACCTTGAGGTTCTTGAAGCGGCTCCAGACCTCGTCGAGACGGTCGATCTCGCGCTGCGCACGGTCGCGCAGCTGCTTCATCTCCCGCTCGGCGGCGTCCTTGACCTTGCGGCGCGCGTCGGCCTTGGCACCCTCGGCCTCGAGCGCGGCGAGGTCCTCCTCGAGCTTCTTGGCGCGGTCGTCGATGGAGGTGTCGCGGCGGCCCTCGAGACGCTTGCGCTCCAGGTCCACCTTCGCCTCGAGCGAGGACAGGTCGCGGTGACGCGCGTCCTCGTCGACGTGGGTGATCATGTACGCCGCGAAGTAGATGACCTTCTCCAGGTCCTTCGGGGCGAGGTCCAGCAGGTAGCCCAGCCGGCTGGGAACACCCTTGAAGTACCAGATGTGGGTCACCGGAGCGGCGAGCTCGATGTGGCCCATGCGCTCACGGCGCACCTTGGAACGGGTCACCTCGACGCCGCAGCGCTCGCAGATGATGCCCTTGAAGCGCACGCGCTTGTACTTGCCGCAGTAGCACTCCCAGTCCCGGGTGGGACCGAAGATCTTCTCGCAGAAGAGTCCGTCACGCTCGGGCTTGAGCGTGCGGTAGTTGATCGTCTCCGGCTTCTTGACCTCTCCGTGCGACCACTGACGAATCTCGTCGGCGGTCGCGAGGCCAATCTTCAGCTGGTCGAAGAAGTTAACGTCGAGCACAGTGGCTGCTTTCCTCGTGATGTCGGTCTGTGTGGCTGGTCAGAAGGGGGAGCCGGAGGCGCCCGTCGTGCGACGGGCGCCTCCCCGACTCACACTTCCTCGACGCTGCTGGGCTCGCGGCGAGAGAGGTCGATGCCGAGCTCCTCGGCGGCGCGGAAGACGTCCTCCTCCGCGTCGCGCATCTCGATCGCCGAGCCGTCCTGGGACAGCACCTCGACGTTCAAGCAGAGCGACTGCATCTCCTTGACGAGAACCTTGAACGACTCGGGGATGCCGGAGTCGGGGATGTTCTCGCCCTTCACGATCGCCTCGTAGACCTTGACGCGACCGGGCACGTCGTCGGACTTGATGGTGAGGAGCTCCTGCAGGGCGTAGGCGGCGCCGTACGCCTCCATCGCCCAGACCTCCATCTCACCGAAGCGCTGACCACCGAACTGCGCCTTACCACCGAGCGGCTGCTGGGTGATCATGGAGTACGGGCCGGTCGATCGAGCGTGGATCTTGTCGTCGACGAGGTGGTGCAGCTTCAGGATGTACATGTAGCCGACCGAGACCGGGTCCGGGAAAGGCTCTCCCGAGCGGCCGTCGAACAGCCGGGCCTTGCCGTTCTCCTTGACGACGCGGACGCCGTCACGGTTCGGCAGGGTCGACCCGAGCAGGCCGGTGATCTCGTCCTCGCGCGCACCGTCGAACACCGGGGTGGCGACCTTGGAGTCGGCCTCGGCCGCCTCCGCGTGGATCTTGATCAGGCGCTGCTTCCAGTCGGCGTCCGGGTCCGCGTCCTCGCTCTGCTCCACGTCCCAGCCGGTCTTGGCCAGCCAGCCGAGGTGGATCTCGAGGATCTGGCCGATGTTCATACGACCGGGGACACCGAGCGGGTTCAGGATGATGTCGACCGGGGTGCCGTCCTCGAGGAACGGCATGTCCTCGACCGGCAGGATCTTCGAGATGACGCCCTTGTTGCCGTGACGGCCGGCGAGCTTGTCACCCACGGAGATCTTGCGCTTCTGCGCGACGTACACCCGCACGAGCTGGTTCACGCCCGGGGGCAGCTCGTCGCCGTCCTCCCGGTCGAAGACCCGGACGCCGATGACGGTGCCGGACTCGCCGTGGGGGACCTTCATCGAGGTGTCGCGGACCTCGCGCGCCTTCTCACCGAAGATCGCGCGGAGCAGGCGCTCCTCGGGGGTCAGCTCGGTCTCGCCCTTGGGCGTGACCTTGCCGACGAGGATGTCACCGGTCGTGACCTCGGCGCCGATGCGGATGATGCCGCGCTCGTCGAGGTCGGCGAGCATCTCCTCGCTGACGTTCGGGATGTCGCGGGTGATCTCCTCCGGACCCAGCTTGGTGTCACGGGCGTCGACCTCGTGCTCCTCGATGTGGATCGAGGTGAGGACGTCCTCCTGCACCAGTCGCTGGGACAGGATGATCGCGTCCTCGTAGTTGTGGCCCTGCCACGACATGAAGGCGACCAGGAGGTTGGTGCCCAGCGCCATCTCGGCGTCGTCGGTGCACGGGCCGTCGGCGATCGGCGAGCCGGCCTCGAGACGGTCGCCCTCCGCGACCAGCGGACGCTGGTTGATGCAGGTGCCCTGGTTGGAGCGGGTGAACTTCTGCATCCGGTAGGTCCTGTAGGTGCCGTCGTCGTTCATCACCTCGACGAAGTCCGCGGACACCTCCTTCACCACACCGGCGCTCTCGGCCACCATCACGTCACCGGCGTCGACCGCGGCGCGGTACTCCATGCCGGTGCCGACCAGCGGGGCGTCGCTCTTGATGAGCGGCACCGCCTGACGCTGCATGTTCGCACCCATGAGCGCGCGGTTGGCGTCGTCGTGCTCGAGGAAGGGGATCAGCGCGGTCGCGACCGAGACCATCTGTCGAGGCGAGACGTCCATGTAGTCCACCTCGCCGGCGGGGATGACGTCGACCTCGCCGTGGATCTGGCGCACCAGGACTCGCTCCTCCACGAAGCGGCCGTCGTCGGTCAGCGCGGCGTTGGCCTGCGCGATGACGAAGCGGTCCTCCTCGTCGGCGGTGAGGTACTCGACCTTGTCGGTGACCCGGCCGTTCTCGACCTTGCGGTACGGCGTCTCGACGAAGCCGAACGGGTTGATCCGGCCGAACGTCGACAGCGAGCCGATCAGACCGATGTTCGGGCCCTCAGGGGTCTCGATCGGGCACATACGACCGTAGTGCGACGGGTGGACGTCACGGACCTCGAAGCCCGCGCGGTCACGCGAGAGACCACCGGGGCCGAGCGCGGAGAGACGACGCTTGTGCGTCAGCCCCGCGATCGGGTTGGTCTGGTCCATGAACTGCGACAGCTGGGAGGTGCCGAAGAACTCCTTCAGCGCCGCGACGACCGGGCGGATGTTGATCAGGCTCTGCGGCGTGATCGCCTCGACGTCCTGGGTGGTCATCCGCTCGCGGACCACGCGCTCCATGCGGGCCAGACCGGTGCGGAGCTGGTTCTGGATCAGCTCGCCGACGGTGCGCATGCGGCGGTTGCCGAAGTGGTCGATGTCGTCGGCGCGGACGTCGATCGAGTCGCCCTCGCGGTCGAGGATCTCGGCGCCCTGGGCGTCCTTGAGCTTGTCGTTGCCGGCGTGCAGCTCCACGATGAACCGGATCGTCGACACGATGTCGTCGACCGTCAGCGTCTGCTGGTCGAAAGCCTCGTGCGTGCCGAGCTTCTTGTTGATCTTGTACCGGCCGACCTTGGCGAGGTCGTAGCGCTTCGGGTTGAAGTAGTAGTTCTCCAGAAGCGTCTGCGCGGCCTCACGGGTCGGGGGCTCGCCCGGACGGAGCTTGCGGTAGATGTCGAGGAGCGCGTCGTCCTGCCCGGAGGTGTGGTCCTTCTCGAGCGTGAGCATCATCGACTCGTACTCGCCGAACTCCTCGCGGATCTGCTCGTTGGTCCAGCCGAGGGCCTTGAGCAGCACCGTGACGTTCTGCTTGCGCTTGCGGTCGAGGCGGACGCCGACCATGTCGCGCTTGTCGATCTCGAACTCGAGCCAGGCACCGCGCGAGGGGATGACCTTCGCGGTGTAGATGTCCTTGTCGGAGGTCTTGTCGGCGGTGCGCTCGAAGTACACGCCGGGCGAGCGGACGAGCTGGGAGACGACGACACGCTCGGTGCCGTTGATGACGAAGGTGCCCTTGGGGGTCATCAGGGGGAAGTCACCCATGAAGACCGTCTGGCCCTTGATCTCACCGGTCTCGTTGTTCATGAACTCCGCGGAGACGTACAGCGGAGCGGAGTAGGTGAAGTCCTTCTCCTTGCACTCCTCCACGGAGTACTTCGGGTCGTAGAAGACCGGGTTCTCGAACGACAGGGACATCGTGTCGGAGAAGTCGGAGATGGGGGAGATCTCCTCGAAGATCTCCTGGAGGCCGGACTTCTCGCTGACGTCCTCGCCGATCTCCGTGCGGCGGGCGACTTCGTCGTGCCAACGCTCGTTGCCGATCAGCCAGTCGAAGCTGTCGGTCTGGAGGGCGAGGAGCTGCGGAACCTCGAGGGGTTCCTTGATCTTGGCGAAAGAGAGACGGCGCGGGTTGCTACGGGCGGTGCTGGTGCTGCGCGAGGCGGCCAAGAGGGGTCCTTCCGAGGATCGCTCTGGTGGGGGTGCCTGCCAACCACAAACCAACCACCGGGCAGGCTGGAGTGCATATGAGGGCAGACGCAACGAACGATCATAGCCAAAACGCGCCATGGGCACAACCCATGGCGTCCCGGCTTTCCTCGGACTGCGCAGAAGCATGAAGGGCGAACCCGGCACGAGTCAAGCACCCAGGCCTCCGACACGGCATGCGCCGGGCCACCCGCCCCCCGTCAGTACGACGTGATGCCACCCACGAGCCACGTCCCGTCCTGCTCCACCATGTCGAAGCGGACCCGGTTGAGCGCCACGGACGGCTGGCCGGTCGTCGCCGCGCTGGTGGTCGACTGGTTGACGAAGAGCAGCACGGAGACCCGGTTCGGGTCACGCTGCTCCCCCACCGCCATCGCCGACGAGGCCAGCACCTGCGCCTTGACCGTGGCCTTGGTGTCGGTGGCGTTCTCGGTGACGAGCTTGTCGAAGGTGTCGACGTACTGGCTGCGGTAGTCGTCGGTGAGGAACTTGGCCGCCGCGTCCCTGTCCGCCTCGAGCGACTTGTAGTCGTAGGACAGCACCGCGCTCGCTGCGTTCTCGGCCGCGGCCGGCGCCCGGTCGAGAGCCTTCTGGTAGGCCTCGGCCCGCTGGGCCTGGACGATGAAGTACGCCGCGAACCCGACGACCACGGCGGTCACGACCGCCAGCGCCGCGAACACCGGCCAGGGCAGGCCCATGCCCTTCGCCGTGCCGGGTGCCCGGTCCCGGCCGGACGCGGCCTCCTGGTCGGGCTCCGCCCGTGCCGAGCTGTCGCCCTCACCGGCCGCGGCAGTCGCGGAGGCGGTCGCCGAAGCAGCGCCCGGCACCGGGGACCCCGGCACCGTGGCGGCCTCGCCCTGCTCGTCCCTTGGCTCGTCGTCCCGGGCCTGGTCCTGGGGCACGTCGTCCCCCTCGGCCGACTCATCCGCCTGGGTCGCCGTGTCCTTGCGAAGCGACACACCGCGCGCGCCAGCGTCCGCGTCGTCGTCGGACGGAGACTCATCCTCCGGGGACTCATCTTCGGCGGGTCGGTCCTCCGGTGAGGAGTCCTCGGGAAGCTCGGCCGCGGGGGTCTCATCGGGCTCGGCCGCGTCCCGGTCAGGAAGCTGGGCGTCGTACTCCTCGCGCCGCTCGGGGTCGAGCAGGACCTCGGCGGCCTCGTTGAAGAGCCGGAACTGCTTGGTCGAGCCGCCTTCACCGGGCTCGAAGCGGTCGGCCGCCTCGCGCCAGGCCTTGCGGATCTCCTCGCGCGAGGCGTCCGGCGAGACGCCGAGGATGTCGTACAGCGTGGGGTTCACGTCGTTGGTGTCCTTCCGTCCGGCTCAGCTCACCGGCGTGAAGTCGTCGACGAGCCACCGGCCGTCGACCTTCACGAGGGAGACCTGCCACCGGAAGTGGCGCTGTCGCTGGTCGTAGACGGTCTTCACCGTGGCGTCGGAGACCACGAGGACGCGGGCCGAGTCGGCGTCGATGCTGGCCACGCCCGTGGCGAGGACCTCGCCGTCCGACTGCATCTCGGCCTGCTGGACCTGGGCGACGATGTCGTCCATCGCCTTCTCGAACTCGGTGCGGAAGTTGGTGCTCAGCAGGTCGCTCACCGACGACTTGTACTCGTCGGCCGAGTCGGCGTCGTAGTTGTTCACCGCGACGGTGAACCGCTCGGCCACCCGGATCACGTCCGCGCGCGCATCGAGCTCGGCGTCGGCGGCGCGCAGCCGGGTGAACCCCCAGACTCCCCCCGCCACGGCGACGACCAGCAGCAGCACCAGCACGCCGGCCATGATCAGGCGCAGGCGGGAGCCATCCCCTGACGGGGCCGGGCGCTGCGAGCCGCTGTCGTCGTCCTCGGTCACTTCCGCTCGTCCGCGAGCGGCTGGAGCAACAACCACTTCCAGGAATCCTCTCCGAAGACGGACGCGGCCCCGCCCGTGTAGGTGATGTCGTCACCGGGGCCCCCGTCGGCGTACTGAACCGCCCCCGTCCGGCGATCGTACGTGGCGACCACAGGGCTCCGGTACGCCGTACCTGCCCGCGGGGCGTTCTGGGAACCGCGCGCGTTGGACTGCGACTGGGGCTCGGCGCAGTGCGCGTCGAGGTCCATGGGCTTGTCGGACCTGTCCTGCGGCCCGCGGACCTGGCCCGGGTCGTAGCCCTTGGTGCACACCGGCGGATCCTGCTGCGTGATGAGGCCGAAGTGCGCGTCGTACAGACCGGTCTTCGGGTCCTTGGCGACCACCGTGTAGCCACCCTCGACCACGTAGGGGTAGAGCACGAGCACCTGCTCGATGCCGTCGAGGTGCTTGACGGTCACCTCACCGGTGGTGACCAGGTTGTTGATCAGCTCACCGAGGTCCACGTCGTTCTCCTCGAGGAACCGGCGCAGCTGGTTCGCGGTCGCGCTGCCACTGTCGATCACCCGGCGCAGGTCCTTGTCGGAGGAGACCAGCGTGTCGGAGAAGAGCGCGAGGTCTCGGGCGAAGCTCTTGATGCTCGAGGCGCTGTCGAGCTGGGTCTGGAGAACCGTGTTGCTGTCCTTGATCAGCGCCGTGGTCACGTCGAAGTTGTCGTTCGCAGTGTCGATGAACGAGTTCGAGGTGTCGATGATCTGGCCGAGGTCGTCGCCCGTGCCGTTGAACGCCTTGCCCATCTCGGACACGACGGTGCGCAGGCTCCGCTTGTTCACGGAGTTGACCATCTTGTCCAGGTCGACCAGCAGCTTCGTCGGCGGGATCGGGGTGTGGGTGTTGGGCTCGTCGATCTCGGAGTTCTCCCCGAGGTAGGGGCCGTCGTCGACGTTCGGCAGCAGGTCGACGTACTGCTCGCCCACCGCCGAGCGGTTCGCGACCATGGCGTCGGTGTCGAGCGGGATCTTCTCGCTGTCGTCGTCGATGCTCAGCACGACGTCCACGCCGTCGTCGGTGACGGCCAGCTTGCTGACCTCGCCCACGGTGACGCCGCGGTAGGAGACGCCCGCCCCGGCGAAGATGCCGCCGGAGTCCTCGAAGTGCGCGACCACGCGGTAGCTGTCGTCGAAGACGAGCCGGTCGAGACGGGCGTACTTCGCGCCCACGTAGGCGACGCCGACCATGGTGATCAGCGCGAACACCATGAGCTGGACCTTGGTCCTCTTCGTGATCATCGCTGCACCATCCCCTGGATCAGGAGCGCACCGAGCGTCGGGTCGTACCCGAGGTCGCCCGCGTCGGAGTCGCGGTCGACGGACGCCGGCGTCGGCGCGCCGAAGAACACGGAGCCGGGAACCGCACGACCGAGGCCGGGCAGCGGAGGCAGGGGCGAGGACCCGCCGCCACCACCGTCGCCTCCGCCACCGCCGGGCAGGAGGGCGGCACACAGCGGGTCGTTCGGGTGCTGCTCGCACAGCTTCTTGGCCTGGTTGTCATTGAGGCCCTGGCACGCCTTGCTGTCCGGATTGCCGGACTGGAGACACTTCTGGACATCGGAGAGCGTCTGGCCCGGGTCCAGCGGGAGATCCGGCTGGTTGGGCAGCCCCGGGATGGTCGGCAGTCCCTGGGTCAGGTCGATGTCCATCTGGACCGACAGGTTCGTGTAGTCACCCAGGTGCAGGTCCCGCGCCTGGGCCGGGTTGCGGCCCACCACCTCGTCGACGAACGGGTAGGTCAGGAAGACCTGGAACGCCTTGGGCAACGAGTCGCCGGCGTCCGAGAGGCGGGTCAGCACGGGGTCCAGCGAACGGAGGCTGTCGATCGTCGCGGTCTTCGACTGCTTGATCACCCGGGTCGCCACCGAGCTCAGGTCGTCGAGCGCCTTGAGCATCTTGACCAGGTCGTCACGCTGCCGGTTGATCGAGGCGAGCGCCTGGGGCATCTGGTCGAGGGCGAGCTCGATGGAGTCGCTCTGCTTGTTGATGGAGATCGCGAGCCGGTTGAGGCTCTCGATGGCCGTGATGATGTCCTGCTTGTTCTCGTCGAGCTGGCCCGTGAACTGGTCGAGCTGGTCGAGGACCGAGCGGACGTCGGACTCGCGACCCTCGAACGCCTTGTTGAGCTCGTCGGAGATGGTCTTCAGCTGCGCGACCCCGCCGCCGTTGAGCAGCAGGGACATCGCCCCGAGCACCTCCTCGACCTCGGGGTTGCGACCGCTGTGGTCGAGGTCGATGACGTCACCGTCCGACAGATTCCCCTGGGCACCGCTCTCCGGGGGCTTGAGCGAGACGAACTTCTCGCCGAGCAGGCTGGTCTGGCGGATCTCGGCCTCGGCGTTGTCGGGGAGCTTCACGTCACCCCGGAGCGCCAGCGTGACCTGGGCGTTGTAGCCGTCGACGTCGATGTCGGTCACCTTGCCGACGGTCACGTCGTCGACCTTGACCGAGGACTGGGGTACGAGGTCCAGCACGTCGCGGAACTCGACCTTCACGGAGTACGGGTCACTGCCGAGGTCGGCGCCGCCGGGCAGCGGGAGGCTGTAGACGTCGAAGTCACACCCGGTGAGCGCGAGGGCGCCGGCGCAGGCGAGTGCCGCCATCCGGCCCACCCGCGACCCGCGGAGCTGTTTCTTGGTGCGCATGGTCAGTCCACCTCCACGAGGCCGGCCAGGGACTTGTCGACGTGCTCGACAGGTACCTGCCGGGTCGACCCGCCGTTGTCGAGGGCGCTGACACGGGCTGCCCCGCCCAACGCCTGCTTGATCGCGTCACACGACTTGCCCGAGGGGTCGTTCGGGCTGACGAGCGAGCAGAGGAACCCCGACGGGTCCGCCTCCATCACTCCCCCGACCTCACCCTGGTTGGAGCGGGTGTCGAGGGTTCCCGCAGCCGGGTTGTAGGTCAGGAACAGGTTGTTGAGCGCCAGCGGCGAGAGGTGGAGCACCTCGTCGAGCGCATCGCGCTGCTTCACCAGCACCTTGGTCACCCGGTTGAGACCCTTGATGTTCTCGCCGAGCGACTCACGGTTCTCCCGCACGAACGACGAGACCTGCCTGCATCGCGGTGCCGAGGTTGCGCAGGGCGCCGGCCAGGTCGTCCCGCTCGCCCTCCAGCAGGTCGGCGGCCTGGGCGAGGGACTGGTTGAAGTCCCGCACGGTCTGGTCGTTCTCGGCGAGCACCGAGACGAAGCGCTGGAGCTGGCGCGCCGTACCGAACAGCTCGTCCTTGTTGTTGTCGAGCGTCCCGGTCAGCTTGCCGAGGTCCTGCAGGGTCTTGTTGAACTGAGCGCCCTGTCCGGCGAAGTTGCGGGCGGTGGTGTCGAGCAGCCGGGTGAGCGCGCCCTCCTTGTTGGCGCCCTTGGGGCCGAGCGCCACGGTGAGGTCGTCGATGCTCTGGTAGATCTCGTCGAGCTCCAGCGGCGTGGAGGTGGACTTCGTGCTCAGCGTCGCGCCGTCGGCGAGCTGCTCCCCGCCCTCGTAGACGGGAGTGAGCTGCACGAAGCGGTCACCCACGATGGAGGGCGTGATGATGACGGCCTCGGCGTCCGCCGGGATCTTGTACTTCGCGTCGTACCACATCTTCACGGTCACGTCGGTGCCCGTCGGCGTCACGCTCTCCACGGCCCCGACCGGGACCCCGAGGATGCGCACGTCGGACCCCTCGTAGAGGGAGACGGTGCGCGGGAAGCTCGCGGTGAGGTACTTCTTGTCCTGGCGCGGAACCGCCAGCAGAACGGCCGCGAGCACGACCGCTGCAACGACGACGAGCGACAGGACGCGCGTCAGTCCGCTGAGGTTGAGTCGAGAGGCGTGCTGACTCATCACTGGCCTCCGATCGCGGTGGGCGGCAGGTTCTGGATGTAGGTGTCGAACCAGGGACCGGTGCCCAGCGTGTTCGCGAAGACCCGGTAGAACGGCGCGAGCAGCCTCAGGCTGTTGTCGAGGTTCTCCTGGTTCTTGTTGAGCATGTCCACCACGCTGTCGAGGTGGTCGAGCGCCGGCTTCAGGTCGGCGCGCGTCTGCCGGACCAGGGCGGTGAGCTCGCGGGAGAGCTGGCTGGTCGCGACCAGCAGCTGGTGGACCGACTGCCGGCGGGCGACCAGCGCCCGGAACAGCTTGTCCCCGTCCTCCATGAGCGTGACGATGTCGCCGTTGCGATCGGCGAGGACGCGCGAGACCTTTTGCATGTTGCCGAGCAGCTCGTTCAGCTGCTCATCACGCGCCGCGATGTTCTGCGAGAGCGCCGACATCCCGCGCAGCGCCCCCCGGAACTCCTCGGGGGTGTTCTTCATCAGCCCGGACATTGTGTCCAGGCTCTTGGCGAGCTGGTCGCTGTCGATCCGCTCCGAGGTGCTGGCCAGCCCGCTGAACGCCTGGACCACGTCGTACGGCGAGCTGGTGCGCTCGACCGGGATCTCGGCCTCCTCGTCGAGCTGGCCGTCTCCGGCCGGCTCGAGGGCGAGGTACATGGCGCCGAGCAGGGTCTTGACCTTGATGCTCGCGCTCGTCCGGGGGCCGAGGTCCACGCCGTTCTCGACGCGGAAGGCCACCTTGACGTGGTCACCGTCCAGGTCGACCGACTCGACCTTGCCGACGCGGACGCCGGCCACCCGGACCTCGTCGTTCGCCCGGAGGCCACCGGCCTCGCTGAACGCGGCGTAGTAGGTGTCCCCACCACCGATCAGCGGCAGGTCGTCCGCCCGGAAGGCGGCGAGGATCATCGCGGTGATGACAGCGAGGCTCAGGGCCCCGACCACCACCGGGTTTCTCTCACGGAAGGGAACGCTCATCCGACATCACACCTCGCCGCCCCGACGTCGTACTTGATGTCATCGACGACGGTCCCGTCGGGCAGCCTCATCTGACCCTTGAAGTTGCACAGGTAGAAGTTGAACCAGGAACCGTAGATGGCGGTCCGGCCGATCTTGTTCAGCTTGATCGGGAGCACCTGCAGCGCCCGGTCCAGCTCGGCCTTGTTGGCGTCCAGGTTGCCGGTGAGCCGGCGCAGCTCGTGGACGTCCTTGGCCAGCGGCTTGCGGGTCCCGGTGACCAGGTCCGACGTCTGGACGGCCAGGTCCGAGATCGAGTCCAGCGAGCCCAGGATCGCCTGACGGTCCTGGGAGAGCCCCGAGACGAACTCGCGCAGCCGCACCAGCAGGTTGGAGAACTCCTCGTCGCGCTTGCCGATGGTGGTCATCACCTGGTTCAGGTTGTCGATCAGCTCGCCGATGACCTTGTCCCTGCTGGCCAGCGTGCTGGTGACCGAAGCGGTGTGGGCCAGGAGGCTCTCCAGCGTGCCGCCCTCGCCCTGGAAGACGGTGATGAGCTCGTAGGAGAGCTTGTTGACGTCCTCGGGAGAGAGCGCCTCGAACAGCGGCTTGAACCCGTTGAACAGGACGGTCAGGTCCAGCGCCGCCTGCGTCCGGGAGAGCGGGATGGTCGCGCCCTCCCGCAGGATCGAAGGGCTGCCGACGCCCTGGGTGAGCGCGATGTAGCGCTGCCCCACCAGATTGCGGTAACGGATGGCCGCTTGCGTGGACGCCATGACCTGCGAGTCCGAGTCGACGCTGAAGGTCACCAGGGCCTTGTCCCGGCCGTGGATCTCGATGTCGTCGACCGTGCCGACCTTGACGCCCGCGATCCGGACGTCGTCGCCCTTCACCACACCGGTCGCGTCGCTGAAGACCGCCTTGTACTCGGTGCTGGACCGGAACGAGATGTTGCCGATGGTGAGCACCAGGAGGCTCGTGGCGACGGTCGTGACCGCGATGAAGAGCAGCAGCTTGACCGCGTCGCTCGCCGTGCGCTTGTCGAGGAGACTCATCGGGTGCTCACCTCCGCCCCGCGAGCCAGGGGGCCGAAGAGCAGGGTGGCCACGTCAGGTACGCCATCCACGGGTACTCCCATCACAGGTGCTGCGATTGCGTCGACGACCGATCGCTCGGCCGCGGTGCCGGCGTAGCCGGAGGTCAGGTCGAAGCCCGTCGTGGTACGGGGACGGAACTTGCCGTGCCCGTCCTCGACGCCGTCGTCCACGGTCGACATGGACGGCTGCGGACCGGGGTTCGCCTGGGAGTACGGCGGCGAGGGCAGCGTCTCGCAGTGCGGCCCGTTGCCGGCGTTGTACTCCGGGTCGTCCGCCGGCGAGTAACCGGACGGCTGCACGGGGATCGTCTCGAGGTTGATGTGGAGCGTGTGGCCGCGCCAGCCGCTGTTCATCCTCGGGATCCAGTTCGACATGCCCTTGAACAGGCACGGGTACTCCGGCGAGTACTTCTGCAGCAGCTGAAGCTGCGGCACGCTGACGTCGCCCAGCCGAATGATGTTGTCCCCGTTCGCCTCGAGGAAGTCCTTCGAGGTGGAGGAGAACGCCGCGACGTCGGAGAACAGCGCCTGCAGCTTCTGCTCCTTCGCGACCAGCGTGTTGCCGGTCGTGACGCTGTTGCGCAGCAGCCGGGCGAGCTCCGGCATCACGGCCCGGTACTCCTCGGAGACCTGACCGAGCTTGCGGAGGTCCTCGACGAGCGCCGGGATCTGCGGGTTGGTCCGCTTGAGGTAGCGGTCGAGGATGACCAGGTTCTCGCCGATCTTGTCGCCCCTGCCCTCGAGGGCGTTGGCGAGCGAGGTGAGCGTGTAGTTCAGCTCGGCGGGCTGGACCGTGCGCAGGAGGGGATAGATGTCGTTGAGGAGCCGCTCGAGCTCGGCCGAGACCTCCGACTCGGAGATCACCTGTCCGGCCGAGATCTGCCCCCGCGGGGAGTCGGGGATCTGCAGCGAGACGTACTTCTCGCCGAAGACCGTCTTGGGCTGGATACGCGCGGTCGCGTTGCCGGGGATGACGTCGGCCTTGTCCGGCTGGATGGCGAGCTTGAGGCGCGCCCCCTCCCCGTCGGTGGAGATCTCGCGCACCTCCCCCACGATCACACCGCGCACCTTGACGTCGGCGAGCATAGGGAGCTGGAGGCCGATCCTCGAGGTCTCCAGCGTGACCGGGACGTAGTCGACGTACTTCTTGGTGAACACCGCGTAGGTGGCGTAGACCCCGAGCAGGATCAGGGCGAGGAAGGCGACGCCGAGGACACGGTGGCCGCCTGCGGCGACGAGTGAGCGACGGTTCATCGAACCTCCACCTCCATCCCCCGAGCCATGGGTGCGAAGAGGAGGGACGCCACGTCCGGCACCTCGTCGACCGGGACGCCGAGAACCGGCCCGGCGAGCGCGTTCACCAGCCCCCGTTCCGTGCTCGTCCCGGCGAAGCCCGAGGAGAGGTCGAGCCCGGGCGCCGGGCGCTCCTTCCCCGTCGACTCGTCGACGCCGTCGGCGATGTCGGGCACCAGGGCTGACGGCGGAAGGTTGTCCTGGCCCCACTCGTCGTTGATGGCGCGCCGGCACATCGCCTCGTCCTGGGGACCGCGCTTGTCCTGGTAGACGGCGTCGTCCTGCGGGCCGAAGCCGCGCGGCTGCTTGGGCAGCGTCTCGAGGACGATGTGCAGCGTCTTGCCGCGGAAGGATTCGGCCTGCCGGGGCCCGATCTTGACGATGCCGTCGAGGAGGCAGGGGTACTCGGGTGCGTACTTGGCGAACAGCGAAGCCTGAGGTGCTCCGAGCCGGCCGAGGCGGACGATGTTGTCGCCGTTGGCCTCGAGGAAGTCCTTCGAGGTGGAGGAGAACGCGGCGACGTCCGTGAACAGGGCTTGGATCTTCTGCTCCTTCTCGATGAACGTGGCACCCGACGTCACGCTGTTGCGGAGCAGCCGGGCCACCTCGGGGACCGCGGACCGGTAGACGTCCGAGGTCGTGGCGAGCATCCGCAGGTCCTCGACGAGGGCCGGGATCTGCGGGTTGGTCCGCTCGAGGTAGTCGTCGAGCGTCGACAGGTTCGCGCCGATGGCCTCACCGCGCCCCTCGAGCGCGTTCGCGATCGCGGTGAGCGTGTAGTTGAGCTCGGCCGGCTGGACGGTGCGCAGGAACGGGTAGATGTCGCTGAGCAGCCGCTCCACCTCGAAGCCCACACGAGCCTCCTCGATCACCGCGCCCGGCTGGATCGGCGCGGCGACGGTAGTGGCTCCCGCGACCTCCTCGGGCTGCAGCGCGACGTACTTCTCGCCGAACAGCGTCTTGGGCAGGATCCGCGCGCTGACGTCCGCCGGCACGTCCTCTCGGCGCGACGGGTAGAGCCCGAGGGTGAGCGTGACACCCTCGTCGGCCACCTGGGCGTCGAGGACCTCCCCCACGATGACTCCCCGCAGCTTCACGTCCGCACGTGCGGGAAGCTGCAGTCCGGTCTTCGAAGCACGGAGCGTGACCTCGTCGTACGCCGTGAACGACTTGTTGAACACCGCGTAGGTGAACCACCCGCCGAACACGAGCAGCGCAAGGAACGCCACACCGAGCACGCGGTGCTCGGCGACGACGGCGGTCCTGAACGCGCGCGACTGCCGGTTCAACATGACCTAGCCCGCCAACCTGACAGTCGTGGTGGTGCCCCAGATGGCCATGGACAGGAACAGGTCGATGACGTTGATGGCCACGATGGAGGTCCGGACGGCGTGACCGACGGCGATGCCGACGCCGGCGGGGCCGCCCTTCGCGTTGTAGCCGTGGTAGCAGTGGATGAGGATCACCACGACGGCGAACACGAGCACCTTGCCGAAGGACCACAGGACGTCACCCGGTGGCAGGAACGTGTGGAAGTAGTGGTCGTAGGTTCCCGTGCTCTGTCCGAAGAACTGGGTGACGGTCAACCGGGTGGCGAAGTAGGAGGACAGCAGCCCCACGACGTACAGCGGCACGATCGCGACGAGACCGGCGATGATGCGCGTCGTCACCAGGAAGGGCAGCGACGGGATCGCCATGACCTCGAGCGCGTCGACCTCCTCGGAGATCCGCATCGCTCCCAGCTGCGCGGTGAAGCCGCAGCCGACCGTGGCGGCGAGCGCGATGCCCGCGACCAGCGGCGCGATCTCGCGCGTGTTGAAGTAGGCGGAGACGAACCCGGAGAAGGCGGCTGTGCCGATCTGGTTCAGGGCCGCGTAGCCCTGGAGACCGACCTCGGTGCCGGTGAAGAAGGACATGGCGGTGATGACGCCGACGGTGCCGCCGATGACCGCGAGGGCACCGGAGCCCAGGGTCACCTCGGCGAGGAGACGCAGGATCTCCTTCTTGTAGCGGCGGATCGTGCGCGGGGTCCACGCGATCGCCTTCACGTAGAAGGCGAGCTGGGCGCCCAGCGTGTCGAGGAAGCTCACAGGCCGCCGGTAGGCAGCCTTCAGCGTCGAAGCAACGTCTGCCATGGCCTCAACCTGTCTTCGGCGGGACGAGCTGGAAGTAGATCGCGCTCATCACGAAGTTGACGACGAACAGGAGCATGAAGGTGATGACGACCGACTCGTTCACGGCGTCGCCCACACCCTTGGGGCCACCACCGGCGTTCATGCCCTTGTAGCAGGCCACGATGGCGGCGATCAGTCCGAAGACGACCGCCTTGGCCATTCCCTGCCACAGGTCCGGTAGCTGCGCGAGCGCTGTGAAGCTCGCCAGGTAGGCGCCTGGTGTGCCGTCCTGGAGGATCACGTTGAACACGTAGCCGCCGGCGACGCCGACGACGCTGACGAGGCCGTTCAGGAAGACCGCTACCAGCATGGTGGCCAGGACCCTGGGTACGACGAGGCGCTGGATCGGGTCGATGCCGAGCACCATCATCGCGTCGAGCTCCTCGCGGATCTTGCGGGCGCCGAGGTCCGCGGCGATCGCGGACCCGCCGGCACCGGCGATGAGGAGCGAGGTGGCGATCGGCCCGGCCTCTCGGACGACGGCGAGGACGGAGGCCGAGCCGGTGAACGACTGCGCTCCGAACTGCTTGATCAGGCCACCGACCTGAAGGGCGATGACGGCGCCGAACGGGATCGCGACCAGTGCGGTCGGGACGATCGTGACCGAGGCGATGAACCAGGCCTGCTGGATGAACTCGCGCAGCTGGAAGGGGCGCCGGAACAGCGCCCTGGTGACGTCGAGCCCGAACGCGAAGAGCTTGCCGGCAGTGCCGACCGGAGCCAGGACCCTGGCCGAGGTGATGGAGGACATGGTCAGGCTCCGGTCGCCATCGTCATGTTGTCGTCGAACGACCCGGGCGGCGGTGTGACGCCGTGCTCACGGCACCAGTCACCGGGCGGGCGCTGGCCGCGACGCGGGATGCCGTTCGAGGGCTCGAGCTGCATCGGGATCGGCGGCAGCGGTGGCAGCTCCTGGTCCGCTTCCTGGGCGAGCTCGTCGGCGTCCTTCTCCTCGGACATGCCGATCGGCCCCACGCGCTGGGCGTTGAGGAACTGCCTGACCACCGGCTCCTCGCTCGAGAGGAGCATCTCGCGCTGGCCGAACATGGCCAGGTGCTTGTGGTAGAGGAGGCCGATGTTGTCCGGCACGGTGCGGGCGGTGTTGATGTCGTGGGTGACGATCAGGAAGGTGGCGTCGATCTGCGCGTTGAGGTCGACGATGAGCTGGTTCAGGAAGGAGGTGCGCACGGGGTCGAGGCCCGAGTCCGGCTCGTCGAAGAGGACGATCTCGGGGTCGAGGACCAGCGCCCTCGCCAGGCCGGCCCGCTTGCGCATACCACCGGAGATCTCGCCGGGGAGCTTGCCCTCGGCGCCGAGGAGCCCGACGAGCTCCATCTTCTCCATGACGATGTTGCGGATGTCGGACTCGGACTTCTTGGTGTGCTCGCGGAGCGGGAACGCGACGTTGTCGTAGAGGTTCATCGACCCGAACATCGCGCCGTCCTGGAACAGCACGCCGAAGAGCTTGCGGATCTCGTAGAGGTCCCGCTCCGAGCAGTTCGCGACGTCCTGCCCCTCGATGACGATGCTGCCCGTGTCCGGCTTGAGCAGGCCGATGATCGTCTTGAGGAAGACGGACTTGCCCGTTCCGGAGGGACCGAGCATCACGCAGATCTCCCCGGCCGGGATCGTCAGACTGACGTCCTTCCAGATGAGGTCTCGCCCGAAGGACTTCGTGAGTCCGTCCACCTTGATCTCGACGCCCACGAGCGCCCTCCCTTGTCCAATCCGACGTGCATTGTGGCCCTGTCACCAGGCCGTCAGATGACCCCTCCGCCACCTTCTGCCCTGGATTACCAACGAGTAAACCGGAGGTAAGTTACGCACCGCGCACCGAGAACATCGCCGTCGTTTGGGACATGTCAGTCCGGCGGCACCGCGACAGTGTGTCGACCTTGTCCCGATCACGCCACCTCGGTGCACGACGTCTCACCTCGGCAGCCACCTCCGTCCGCGGGTGCCGCCCCCGCACGTGCACCGGGGACCTGCGGGCAGTGCCCGGGCAATCCACCCGCCGCAGCCCCCGACCCGGCCCGGTAGCCGCAAGCACAGGAGGCGCGCCACACGCCCCGCGCCCCGCGCGCCGACCGTGACGAAGGGTGGGTCGGCCGGGCCTGTCGCCGCGTCGGCGCACTCGGCGAAGACCCGGACAGCGCGCAAGGGCCCGGAGACGCGCGAAGGCGGCCGCCCCCGTGGGGGACGGCCGCCTTCGTGAGAGGCGGTCCTGATCAGGACCTGGTGACGCGGAAGGTCACTTGAGGGTGACGGTGGCGCCGGCGCCCTCGAGGGCCTCCTTGGCCTTCTCCGCAGCCTCCTTGTTGGCGCCCTCGAGGATGGCCTTGGGAGCCGCCTCGACGAGCTCCTTGGCCTCCTTGAGACCGAGGCTGGTCAGAGCGCGGACCTCCTTGATGACGTTGATCTTCTTGTCGCCGGCAGCCTCGAGAACGACGTCGAACTCGTCCTTCTCCTCGACCGCGGCGGCCTCGCCACCTGCGCCAGCGGCAGCCGGAGCGGCGGCGACGACGGGAGCGGCGGCGGTAACGCCGAAGGTGTCTTCGAACTGCTTCACGAACTCGCTGAGCTCGAGGAGGGTCATCTCCTTGAAAGCGTCGAGCAGCTCGTCGGTGCTGAGCTTCGCCATGGTGGCGGTTTCCTCTCTGTGTTACTGCTGACCCTGGGCGGTGGTCCGCTTCACGGCGGGCACCGGGTCATCACTGGTGATGGTGTCGTGAAGGGCCCCGGGTCAGGACTCTTCGGTGTTCTCCGCAGTCTCCGCAGTGTCCGCGGGCGCTGCGGTCTCCTCCGCGGCGGCGGCCGGTTCACCGGCACCGCCCTGGAGGATCGACGGGTCCTGCTCGGCCTTCGCCTGGAGCGCACCCGCGAGGCGGGCGGTCTGGGCGAGCGGCGCGTTGAACAGGTTGGCAGCCTGGCTGAGCGACGCGAGCATCGCGCCGGCGAGCTTCCCGAGGAGAACCTCGCGAGACTCGAGATCAGCAAGCTTGGCGATCTCCGCCGCCTCGAGGGTCTTGCCTTCGTAGAGGCCGCCCTTGATGACGAGGGAGGGGTTTGCCTTGGCAAAGTCACGCAGGCCCTTGGCCGCCTCGACGACGTCGCCGTTGATGAAGGCGACGGCGGTCGGCCCGGTCAGCAGGTCATCGAAGGACTCGATGCCGGCCTCGCGTGCAGCGATCTGGGTGAGCGTGTTCTTGACCACGGCGTAGTTGGCGTTCTCGCCGAGAGCGCGCCGCAGTTCCTGCAGCTGCTTGACGGTGAGACCGCGGTACTCGGTCAGCACAGCACCTGCAGACTCCTGGAACTGCTCCACGAGCTCTGCAACGTCTGCTGCCTTGTCTGGCCGCGCCATGGGTCTCCTTCCACGGTTCATGAACGATCAAGCATGGTGGGCCCCGCCGATGGCGGTGCCCGGAGACCGGCACGTCGGGCCCGTGACACGAAAAACGCCCTGGCACAGGCGGCACAGGGCGTACTGCCGACGTACAGACGTCGACCATCACACGGTGTCACCTGCGCAGGCCGCCCGCTTCGCGGGACCTTCAGCCGGAGCCCGGGAGACCCTTGCGGGCTCCGAGCACACCGACAACCGGCGGTCTCTGGTTTCCTTGAAAGGGTAAGCGATGGCGCCGCACGCGCAAAATCGGGCCCACCTCGCACCGGGGACAGATCCGGACGAAACCCCGACGACGCTTGACCAGCCCTGCTTCCATGTGTGATATGGACTACTCGCTCCAGTCTCTCACCGACGTCCTCGACCAGGCCAACAGCAGGCTCCGCGGCGGCGCGCATGCGGCGGCACGCGTCTGGCCGACCGGGTTCGACCCGCTCGACCGCCACCTCGGCGGCGGGCTCCGTTCGGGCGAGCTCATCCTGCTCGCCGGACCGCAGGGGCTGGGCAAGACCACCTGGGCCCTGCAGGCCGCTCGCAACATCGCGCTCGAGGGCCGGTCGGTCCTGTTCTTCTCCTTCGAGCACGACCCGCAGACGATGCTGATCCGCCTCGTCACCCTGGAGACCGGGCTGGTCGCAGGCACCGACGGGCCGACCATGGCGCAGGTACGCGCTGCGTTCGAGGGCCACGAGGGCCTCCGCGGCACGGTGGCCGACCGGCTCGAGAGCCGCCCCGGCGGCACCAAGGCGCTCGCCAGCCTCGAGTCGTACGCCGACCGCCTCGTCCTGCACCGGTCGACCGGCACCAGCACCACGCTCGAAGTGATTCGCGACGCCGTCGAGGAGGTGCGCCACGAGACGGGTCAGCTGCCGATCGTCTTCGTCGACTACCTGCAGAAGGTCCGCGTCCCCGACGGCCCCGCGGTCGAGGACGACCGGGTCACGCTCATCGTCGAGGGGCTCAAGGACCTCGCGCTCGACGTCGACATCCCCATCCTCTCCGTCGTCGCGGCCGACAAGGCCGGCCTCGAGTCGGGCAAGCGCATGCGCGTGAACAACCTGCGCGGATCGTCCGCCCTCGCGTACGAGGCCGACACGGTGCTGATCCTCAACAACAAGTTCGACGTCGTGGCACGCCACCACCTGGTCTACAACACCGGGAACATCGACCGCTTCAAGCAGTGGGTCGTGCTCACGATCGAGAAGAACCGCAGCGGCAAGGACGGCGTGGACCTGGAGTTCGAGAAGCGCTTCGAGCAGGCCCGTTTCGACGCCCACGGCCAGGTCGTCGCCGAGAAGCTCGTCGACGAGCGCGTCTTCGTCGAGTAGGCCTGAGCAGGAGGACCGGCAGGAGCCCCGGCCGGCACGCACTGTCGCGCGCAACGGGGGGGCGGAGACGTGGCCCGTAGCGAACGTAAAGCGCCGCCCCGCTCCCCCACCGCGGTCAGCGGCAGAGAAGTCGGGGCGGCGCCCAAGTGAGCTGTGGGCTGCGTCGCAGCCCGCCCGGCAGAAGGCCGAGGCTCAGATGTCGGTCAGGCCTCGTCGTCCGACGCGACGTTGCGCGTCCGGTTCGGGTCGACCTGGACACCGGGGCCCATGGTCGTCGAGACGGTGACCTTCTTCAGGTAGCGGCCCTTGGAGCTGGACGGCTTGAGCCGCAGCACCTCCTCGAGGGCGGCCGCGTAGTTCTCGGCGAGCTGGCTCTCGCTGAAGGACGCCTTGCCGATGATGAAGTGGAGGTTCGCGTGACGGTCGACGCGGAACTCGATCTTGCCGCCCTTGATGTCGGACACGGCCTTGGCCACGTCCGGCGTCACGGTGCCGGTCTTCGGGTTCGGCATCAGGCCACGGGGACCGAGGACGCGGCCGAGGCGACCGACCTTGCCCATCATGTCCGGGGTGGCGACGACGGCGTCGAAGTCGAGCCAGCCGCCGTTCACCTTGTCGATCATCTCGTCGCCGCCGACGTGGTCGGCGCCTGCCTCGCGAGCGGCCTCGGCCTTCTCGGCAGTGGCGAAGACCAGGACCCGGGCGGTCTTGCCGGTGCCGTGCGGCAGGTTGACCGTGCCGCGGACCATCTGGTCCGCCTTGCGCGGGTCAACACCGAGGCGCATCGCGACGTCGACGGTCTCGTCGAACTTCTTCTTGCTACCGGACTTGGCGAGCTTGATCGCCTGAAGCGGGCTGAAGAGCTCGTCCTTGTCGAACGACTCCGCCGCGGAGCGGTAGGTCTTGCTGCGCTGCATGTCTGGTTCCCTCTTTCCTGGGCCAGGTGTGGTCGTCGGGCGCGTCAGCGGCCCTGCCACGGGTTACTTGTCGTGTACGGCGGTCCAGGGACCGCCGGGGTGGTGGCGCCGAGGCGGCCACCGGGCTGATCAGTCGGTGGTGATACCCATCGAGCGAGCGGTGCCCTCGACGATCTTCATCGCGGAGTCGATGTCGTTCGCGTTGAGGTCGGGCAGCTTGGTCGTGGCGATCTCGCGCACCTGGTCCTTGGTCAGCTTGCCGACCTTGTCCTTGTGCGGAGTGCTCGAGCCCTTCTGCAGGCCGGCCGCCTTCTTGATCAGCTCCGCCGCCGGGGGCGTCTTCGTGATGAAGGTGAACGAACGGTCCTCGTAGATGGTGATCTCGACGGGGATGACGTTGCCACGCATCGACTCGGTCGCTGCGTTGTAGGCCTTGCAGAACTCCATGATGTTCACACCATGGGGACCGAGAGCGGTACCCACCGGCGGCGCAGGAGTTGCCGCCCCGGCCTGCAGCTGCACCTTGACGAGCGCTGCGATCTTCTTCTTGGGAGGCATGAGTCGGGTCCTTAACTGAGGTGTGTTGCGGTGTTGCTTCTCTTACGTGCCTGAGCCTGGGTCAGACCTTCTGGATCTGGCTGAAGCTCAGCTCGACCGGGGTCTCCCGGCCGAAGATCTCGACGAGGGCCTTGACCCTCTGCGTGTCCGCGTTGATCTCGGTGATCGTCGCGTGGAGGGTCGCGAACGGCCCGTCGACGACCATCACGGAGTCGGAGACGTCGAAGTCGGCGACCTCGGTCTTCCGCTTGGCGGGAGCACCGGCGCCGGTGGTCTCGGGCTCGGTGGTCTCGACCTGCGCGGTCACGGCCGGGGCGAGCATGCTCTCGACCTCCGAGAGCGACAGCGGCACCGGCTGGTGGCTGTGGCCGACGAAGCCGGTCACGGACGGGGTGTGGCGCACCGCGGCCCAGGACTCGTCGGTGAGGTCCATGCGCACCAGGACGTAGCCGGGCAGGACCGTCCGCTTGACCAGCTTGCGCTGGCCGTTCTTGATCTCCGCGACCTCCTCGGTCGGGACGACCACCTCGTGGATGTAGTCCTCCATGTTGAGCGAGGTGATGCGGTTCTCGAGGTTCGCCTTCACCCGGTTCTCCATGCCGGAGTAGGTGTGGATCACGAACCAGTCGCCCGGCTTGGACCACAGCTCACGGCGGAACTCCTCGAGGGGGTCCTCCTCGGAGGTCTCGCCCTCGGCGTCCTCGGAGACGTCCTCACCCTCGACGGTCTCGGCCTCCGCGACAGCCTCGTCGGCCTCCTCTGCGAGCCCTTCGACGGCCGCGTCCTCGACGACGTCCTCGGACGCACCGCCCAGCAGCTCGGCCGCGTCGTCAGGGGTCGCGGCAGCGTCATCGGTCACGGGAGCGGTCTCCGAGTCACCCTCGGGCCGGCCGAGGATCTCCTCGGCGGTCATCTCGTGTCCTTCGACCTGCTCGTTGTCGTACTGCGACACGGTCTATCAGTCACCTTCGTGGTCGTTGCTGTGCTGCGGATGGGCCGGCGTGGAACGGGTCAGCCGAAGATGGCGAACACTGCCTTGCCGAAAGCCAGGTCGAGCAGCGACACGATCGCCATCACGACGAGCACGAACACCATCGCGACGATGAAGTACGTGATCAGCTGCTGCTGCGTGGGCCACACGACCTTGCGCAGCTCGGCCACGACCTGGCGGTAGAAGGTGACCGGATTGGCGCGCTTGGCACCTGACGAAGAAACGGAGCGGCTCTCCGACACTGTCCTCCACCTTCCTTGTGCGCGGACCGACTGACTTGATCCCCTCCGGGCGGGAGGGACCTTGCAGGGCACGAGGGACTTGAACCCCCAACCTTCGGTTTTGGAGACCGATGCTCTGCCAGTTGAGCTAGTGCCCTATGGGGACTCGACAACCGTCGCCGCCCTGCTCCCAGTCTTGCGCGCGAGGGCACATCCGACGACTGTGGGCATGACAACCAAGGGTGCGAACCACCAAGACGGGGATTCTACGGGGAAGATCGACGGGAAGTCGAACCGAGGCGGCCCCACCCCGTCCGTACGGCGCTCGATCCACGGACCCAGGTGCCACTTCTTGCGGGTGAGTGGAACGATGTGGCCATGACCGACGCCTCGACCAGCCCCGAGTACGCGGCCGCAGACCGACCCGGTCGCCACGCCGCCAGCCCCGACGTCCCGCCGACCGAGCGCCGGATCTCCGCGCGCATCGGCGGCATCGCCGAGTCCGCGACGCTGGCCGTGGACGCGAAGGCGAAGGCCCTGAAGGCCGCGGGGCGTCCCGTGATCGGCTTCGGGGCGGGAGAGCCGGACTTCCCCACCCCCGGCTACATCGTGGAGGCGGCCGCCGAGGCCTGCCGCGACCCCCGCAACCACCGCTACACGCCAGCAGGCGGCCTCCCCGAGCTCAAGCAGGCCATCGTCGACAAGACCCGCCGCGACTCCGGCTACGAGGTCGAGCCGGCGCAGGTGCTCGTGACGAACGGGGGGAAGCAGGCGATCTACGAGGCGTTCGCGACGATGCTCGACCCGCTCGACGAGGTCATCGTCCCCGCTCCGTACTGGACCACCTACCCCGAGTCGATCCGCCTCGCGGGCGGCGTACCGGTGGAGGTCCTCGCGGACGAGACCCAGGACTACAAGGTCACCGTCGACCAGCTCGAGGCAGCGCGCACCGAGCGCACCAAGGTGCTGCTGTTCAACTCCCCCTCCAACCCCACCGGCGCGGTCTACTCCCGCGACGAGGTGGAGGCCATCGGCCGCTGGGCGCTCGAGCACGGCCTGTGGGTGATGACCGACGAGATCTACGAGCACCTGGTGTACGACGGTCTCGAGACCGCCTCGCTGCCCGTCGTCGTCCCCGAGCTCGCCGACCGCTGCGTCATCGTCAACGGCGTCGCGAAGACCTACGCGATGACGGGCTGGCGCATCGGCTGGGTGGTCGGCCCCCGCGACCTCGTCAAGGCCGCAACCAACCTGCAGTCCCACGCCACCTCGAACGTCTCCAACGTCGCCCAGCGCGCCGCCATCGCCGCGGTCTCGGGGGACCTCTCCGCGGTCGAGGAGATGAAGCTCGCCTTCGACCGGCGCCGCCGCACCATCGTCGCGATGCTCAACGAGATCGACGGGGTCGTGTGCCCCGAGCCGAAGGGCGCCTTCTACGCCTACCCGTCGGTGAAGGGGCTGCTCGGACGCACGATCGACGGGGTGACGCCGCAGACCTCGACCGAGCTGGCCGAGCTGCTCCTGGACAAGGCAGAGGTGGCCGCGGTGCCGGGCGAGGCGTTCGGATCTCCGGGGTACCTCCGGTTCTCCTACGCCCTCGGCGACGACGACCTGGTCGAGGGCATCTCCCGCCTGCAGAAGCTCCTCTCCTGAGCCGCCGCCAGTGACGGGGGACAGCGGCCGGACGGGTCGCGACGTACGCGCGCTGCCGAAGGCGCACCTGCACCTGCACTTCACCGGGTCGATGCGCCACGACGACCCTGCTCGAGCTCGCCAAGCGCGACGACATCGTCCTGCCCGACGCCCTGGTCGAGGACTGGCCGCCGCGGCTGTCGGCCGCCGACGAGAAGGGCTGGTTCCGGTTCCAGCGGCTCTACGACGTCGCGCGGTCGGTGCTGCGGACCGAGGAGGACGTCCGCCGGCTGGTGCTCGAGGCCGCTGAGGACGACGTCGAGGACGGGTCGCGCTGGCTGGAGATCCAGGTCGACCCCAGCGGGTTCGCCGCCCGCTTCGGCGGGATCACGGCGTTCACCGAGCTCGTGCTGGACGCCGTGCGCGATGCCTCCGTCCGCACCGGGCTCGGCATCGCCGTCGTCATCGCCGCCAACCGGACCCGCCACCCGATGGACGCCCGGACCCTCGCCCGTCTGGCCGCCCAGTACGCCGGGCGCGGCGTGGTCGGCTTCGGGCTCAGCAACGACGAGCGCCGTGGGCGGACCGAGGACTTCGGGCCGGCCTTCGCCATCGCGGAGCGGGCCGGCCTCATGCTCGCGCCCCACGGCGGTGAGCTGCTGGGTCCCCACAGCGTGCGGACCTGCCTCGACACGCTGGGCGCGCACCGGCTCGGCCACGGCGTACGGGTCGTGGAGGATGCCGACCTCCTGGAGCGCGTGGCCGAGCAGGGGGTGGCCCTCGAGGTGTGCCCGACGTCGAACGTGGCGCTCGGGGTGTACTCCGACCTGACCTCGGTCCCGCTGCCGACGCTCCTCGAGGCCGGCGTGAACGTGGCTCTCGGCGCCGACGACCCGCTGCTCTTCGGGTCGCGCCTGGCCGGCCAGTACGCCACGATGCGCGCGGCCCACGACCTGTCCGACCGGCAGCTGGCGGAGCTGGCCGCGATGTCGGTCCGGGCGTCCAGGGCGCCCGAGGACACGAAGGCGGGGATGCTCCGCGAGATCGACACCTGGATGGCAGAGTAGGCGCATGACGAACCCGCCGGGCGAGGACCCCACGCAGCCTGACCAGCCGCACCAGGACGAGCCGGGGACGTCGCCGACCGGCGACGGCTCCGACGCGGAACCCGGTCAGGCCCAGGGTTCAGGCCCGGGTTCAGCCCAGGGGGCGACCGGAGGCCAGGAGCAGGGACCCGGACAGCCGCCGCCGGGCCAGCCGGGCTACCAGCCCGGGTACTGGGAGCAGCAGGCCCAGCAACAGCGGCCCCCGTACGCGTCCTACCCGCCGCCCTACCCGCCGCCTAACTACCCGGGGCAGGCGCCGATCCAGTACGCCCCGGACCACCCGCGGGCGACGACGTCGCTGGTGCTGGGCATCCTCGGCGTGGTGGTGTGCCAGGTCCTGGCGCCGTTCGCCTGGGTGATGGGCAAGCGGACCCTGGACGAGATCGACGCCTCGCAGGGACAGCTCGGCGGCCGCGGAGCGGCCCAGGCAGGCTTCATCCTCGGCATCGTCGGCTCCGTGCTCCTCGGCCTGAGCCTGGTCTTCGTGGCGATCTACGTGATCTTCGCGATCGCCGTGATCGGCGGCGGCATCGCCACCAACTGACGCGGCGGCCCGCACCCGCCCGTCAGAGGGAGCAGCCCACCATGACGGGCTCGTTGACCAGGCGCACCCCGAAGCGCGCCTCCACTCCCTCGCGGATCTCGCGCGCCAGGTCGACCAGGTCCGCGGTGGTCGCGCCACCGCGGTTCGTGAGGGCAAGCGTGTGCTTGGTCGAGAGGCTGACCCGGTCGTTGCCGTAGCCCTTGCCGAAGCCGCTGTGCTCGATGAGCCACGCAGCGCTGGTCTTCACGCGCCCGTCGGGCTGCTCCCACCGCGGTGCGCCCCCGGGGAGGGACTCGGCCTGGTCGGCGCTCAGGAAGGGGTTGGTGAAGAACGACCCGGCGCTCCAGGTGTCGTGGTCGTCGGCGTCGAGCACCATCCCCTTGCCGCGGCGCAGCCCGAGGACGGCGTCGCGGACCTCGCTCATCGGAGCCCGCTCGCCCGGGGCGACCCCGAGCGTCCGGGCCAGCTCGGCGTACCGGATCGGGGCGGACAGGTCGCCCAGCCGCAGCTGGAAAGTCACCGACAGCACGATGTGCCGGGCGGGGTCCTGCTTGAAGCGGCTGGTGCGGTAGCCGAAGCCGCAGTCCGCCGCGGCGATGGTGCGTACGCCGTTCTCGTGGCGGTCCCAGCAGCGCACGGACGCGATGGTCTGGGAGACCTCCTGGCCGTAGGCCCCGACGTTCTGGATCGGGGTGGCACCGACGCTGCCGGGGATCCCGGAGAGGGCCTCGATCCCGACCCATCCCTCGCTGACGGCGCGTGCGACGAGGCTGTCCCAGGTCTCCCCCGCCGCGACCGTGACGGTGGCGCCGCTGCAGTCGTCCTGCTCGACCGAGACCCCCTGGGTGCGGATGCCGAGCACAGTGCCGGGGAAGCCGTCGTCGGCCACGACGAGGTTGCTGCCGCCCGCCACGAGCAGGAGCGGCTCGCCCCGGTCGTCGGCGGAGCTCACGGCGTCGACCAGCTCCACCTCGCTGTCGGCCTCGATGTAGTGGCCGGCGGGGCCACCGAGCCGGAGGGTGGTGTGCTGCGTGAGAGTCTCACCCACGCGCCAGCACCGCCTTCGGCAGGCCGAGCACCTTCTCGCCGCCGCAGGTGACCTCCAGCGCGACGTGCACGGCGTCCTCGGTGACGTTCTTGACGGTGCCGGCGACCTGCACCTCCACGCCCTCGTCGTCGTCCGGGACGACGACGGGCTTCGTGAACTTGCAGCCGACCTCGCGGACCATCCCCGGGCCACCTGCCCAGGTGTCGAGCGCGCGGGCGGCGAGCGCCATGGTGAACATGCCGTGGGCGATGACTCCGGGCAGGCCGACCGAGGTGGCCACGCGGTCGGACCAGTGGATCGGGTTGAAGTCGCCGCTCGCCCCGGCGTACCGGACGAGGTCGGCGCGGGTGACGCGGAAGGTCTGGGTGAGCAGGGTCTGGCCGGTCTCGAGGTCCTGGGTCATGCCGGCTCCTCCGCGCGGTGCACGAGGGTGGCGAACGCCGTACAGACCGGGCCGCCGTCCTGGTCGGTGATCTCGCTGCGGGTGGCGATGATGTCGGCGCCGCCGATCTGGCGCAGCGAGTCGACGGTGAGGGTCGCGGTGAGCCGGTCGCCCACCTCGACGGGTCGCGTGTAGCTGAACCGCTGGTCGCCGTGGACCACGCGGTGCAGGACGATGCCGACCTCGGGGTCCTCCATCAACGCGGTCATCGCGCCGAAGGCGACGACGATCGGGAAGGTCACGGGGGCGGTCCGCCCGTCGAAGTCCGAGCCTGTGGCGCGCGCGAACTCGAGCACCTTCTCGCGGGTGGCGGTGTACGGCTCGGTGGGCGGGAAGGTCCGCCCGACCAGGGAGGCGTCGACTGGCATGCGCGTGACGTTACAGGGACGACATGCAGAAGGAGCGACGCACCCTGGGGTGACGTCGCTCCTTCCGGAAGTCTTCGAAGACTGCGCTCAGCGGGTCTCGCGGTGCGCGGTGTGGGTGCGGCAGCGCGGGCAGAACTTCTTCATCTCCAGACGATCCGGGTCGTTGCGCCGGTTCTTCTTGGTGATGTAGTTGCGTTCCTTGCATTCCACGCACGCCAAGGTGATCTTGGGACGGACGTCCGAGCTCTTGCTGGCCACGAGGTGCCTCTTCTTCTCCGGTAGTACTTCCTGTCCAAGTCTGCCCGGTAGGTTCAAGCCGGACGACTGTGGTGGTGCTGAGTAGCGGGGGCGGGACTCGAACCCGCGACACCACGATTATGAGCCGTGTGCTCTAACCACCTGAGCTACCCCGCCACCGGGACGGGGCCCCCGGGCGCTTCTCGCGCCCGGGTTTCCCTTACCCAGAGCCCCTTTACGGAATCGAACCGTAGACCTTCTCCTTACCATGGAGACGCTCTGCCGACTGAGCTAAAGGGGCAAGCGACGTGAAAGAATACACAGGCCCGGGCACGATGGAAAATCGGGTGGTCCGCGCCACCTGAAGGGGCTCTCAGAGCCCTCCGGAAAGGCGCCCGAACGCCGCTCTGCTGAGTCGCGTTCGGCATGATGACGGGGTGACTTCGCCAGCCTTCTACGTCCCCGAGGACCCGGGTCGTCTGCTCTCCCAGCCGAGCACCGCCGGGCCGTGGGGCACCGACAGCCAGCACGGCGGGCCACCGGCCGCGCTGCTGACCCGCGCGGTGGAACAGCTCGACACCGGCAGCGAGCGTGTCGTCGGACGGATCACCGTCGAGCTCCTCGGCCCCGTGCCGGTCGGTCCCCTCGTCGTGCAGGCGGAGGTCGTGCGTCCCGGACGCACGGTCGAGATGTGCGAGGCGACCCTCCACGACGTCGAGCGCGACCGCGCCGTGGCCCGTGCGACGGCATGGCGGTTCCCCGCAGGCGTCGACGGCCCCGCGTCGGCGTCGACACCGCTCCCCCACACCCACCACGACGGGGAGCACCACGAGAGGCCGCACAGCTGGTCGGGCGGCTACCTCGACGCGGTCGACTGGCGCTGGGTCAAGGGCGCGGTCGAGGAGCCCGGACCGGGCGTCGTGTGGATGCGCCCCACGATGCCGCTCGTCGCCGGGGAGCAGATGAGCCCGGTGCAGCGGCTCATGACCTGCGTGGACTCGGCCTCCGGGGTCTCGGCCGAGCTCGACCCCGCCCACTGGGGGTTCCTCAACACCGAGCTGACCGTGCACGTCCTGCGACCGCCCGTCGGCGCGTGGATCTGCCTGGAGGCCGAGACGACGCTCGGTGGTGGCAGCGTCGGGCTCGCCACGTCGTCGGTGTACGACGAGCAGGGCCTCTGCGCCCGATCGGCGCAGGCGCTGCTCGTGTCCGCGCGCCGCTAGCCGACATGCCCAGGCGCGGCTAGCGCACGTCCTGGAGGACCCACAGGGCGACGGAGTACTGCACGCCGAACGGGTCGTCGGCGTAGAGCAGCCGGGACCTCGGCCGGCCACCCTGTGCGCCCACGGCCTCCCCCAGCACGGCGAACGCTGCGCGGCCCGCGACAGCGAGATCGGCACCCAGCGCCGGGTCGAGGCGCGTCAGCGCTCCGGCGTCGCCGTGCTCGAGCGCCTGGCCGATCCCGGCGTCGTAGGGGAACGCACGCTCGTCGAGGTGGCCCGGTGCCTTCTCCCCGCGACGGGTGCTGCCGTCACCCATGACGAGCAGCACGACGGGCCCTTCCACGTCGAGGACGTCCCGGGCGACCTCGGCCACCGTCGCGCCGTCGGCGTCCCACGGCACCGAGAGCAGGCGCAGGGGGCCGACCCACCCGGACTCCTCCAGCAACCGCTTCGCGACACCCAGGCTCAGGGGCAGGCCCGAGCCGGCGGGCGCGACGCGGGGTGCGTCCGACGTACCGAAGCGACGGACGTCGACCGGGCGGGCCGGGTCCCACTCCCTCACGGCGTCGGCACCGCCCACGACGACGACTGCGCCAGGCCGGGCCGCGAACGCCTCGTGAAGGGCGTCGCGGCAGGCCTGGCGCAGGTCGGGAAGGGCGTCCTCCGCTCCGGAGAGCTCCCGGAGCAGCAGGGGCGGGTGCGGGCAGACGACGGCGGCGACGATCACAGCCGCCGAGGCTACCCGCGCCCCGGGATCAGGAGGACGTGGTCGCCAGTGGCTTGACCTCCGTGTCGACCCCGGGGACACCGGTGCCGCGGATGGAGGCACGCGCCGTCTCGGGCACGAACATCAGGGCCACGGCGCCGACGGCCGACGCCGCCATCATGTAGAAGGCCGGCATCAGGTCGTTGCCGGTCATGGCGATGAGCTTCTCGTTGACCGCCGGGGCGGTGCCGCCGAAGAGCGCCGTCGAGATGTTGTAGGCGATCGCGAAGCCGGCGTACCGCACGTGAGTGGGGAACATCGCCGGGAACGTCGCCGAGATCGTGCTCAGCTGGAGCACGTAGAGCAGGCCCAGCACGGCGAAGCCGATGAGCGCCGCGACGAACCCTTGCGCCATCAGGAGGTACATCGGCACCGCGAGCACGAACAGCCCGCCCAGCGAGGTCCACCACAGAGGCTTGCGGCCCAGGCGGTCGGACAGGCTGCCCGAGAACGGGATCACCGCCATCATCACCAGCTGCCCGATGATGATCAGGGTCAGCGAGGCCTGCGAGCCCATCCCGATCTTCTGCTCGAGGTAGGTCGGCATGTAGGCGAGCAGCGTGTAGTTCGTCACGTTCAGCGCCACCACGAGGCCGCCCAGCGCCAGGACCGGGCGCTTGTAGTCGCGCCAGAGGTCCTTGAAGGTCGAGGAGTACTCCTCCTCCGTCTCGTCGCTCTCGGCGAGCTCGGTGAAGACCGGCGTGTCGTCGATCTTGGTCCGCAGGTACAGGCCGATCAGACCGAGCGGGCCGCCCAGGAGGAACGGGATCCTCCAGCCCCACTCGCCCATGGCCTCCTTGCCGACGACGAGCTCGGTGCCGAGGACGACGAGCGCGCCGAGGGTGAAGCCGGCCAGCGTCCCGAACTCCAGGAAGCTGCCGAAGAAGCCACGCTTGCGGTCCGGGGAGTACTCCGCCATGAAGGTCGCGGCGCCGCCGTACTCACCGCCCGTGGAGAAGCCCTGCACCATGCGCAGCGCCACGAGCAGGATCGGCGCCCAGATGCCGATGGTGTCGTAGCCGGGGAGAACACCGACCAGGAACGTCGCCGAGGCCATCATGATGATGGTCGCGGCCAGCACCCGGCTCCGGCCGACCTTGTCGCCCAGCGGGCCGAGCACCAGTCCGCCGAGGGGCCGGACGAGGAAGGAGACCGCAAACACGAGAAGCGTGTAGAGCGCGGCGGTGCCGTCGTCCTTCGCGGGGAAGAAGACGTGCTGGATGTAGCTCACGGCGTACGCGTAGACGCCGTAGTCGAACCACTCCGTGGCGTTCCCCATCGCCGAGGCGCCGATGGCACGGCGCAGGACGCTCGATCTCTCCGCCTTGCTCCTGGGCGGGCTTGCTGCGGACGAGTCGCTCATGCAGATCTCTCTCCTCTGTCGGTATGGACCAGATGAGCGCCTACCCGCCCAAATCGGTATGAAACACCGGGTTGCACGACCGTGACAGTCGCCACCGACGCCCGCTGCGGGGGATCTGCCACGTAACCAGGAGTTCATGTGACAGGTGACCACGTCCGGGTTACAACTGTTAGGTCCCCTTTCTCGACTCCGTTTGCGACTCATGCCCCTGTCTCGGACCTCTCTCACCCAGTCTCCGCGCGCCCGACGGCTGCTCGGGCTCGTCGCGGCGGTCGTGCTCGGCCTCACCGGCGGCTGGATCGGGCTCATGCTCGGCGGCACCGTCAACCACGAGGTCGGCCCGCTGGACACCTCCATGCAGGTGCTCCCCGACTGGGGCGGGAACACCACCGTGTCCATCCCGCCGCTCGGCGAGCTGGTCCTCGACACCCATGACGGGCCGCTCGGGGTGCATGCCCGGCTGGTCGGCGTGGACGTGGACGAGGCCCGCGCGATCATGCAGGACCCCCAGCAGCTCGAGGGGATGCGGGACCAGGCCGAGGGCGACCTGCGGTGGGAGCTGATGATGGCCGCGGGCAGGTCGGTGCTCTCGGCGGTCCTGGGTGCGGCGGCGTTGAGCGCACTCGCCCTGCGCCGCGTCCGCAGCACGCTGGTCGGCGGCGCCACCGCGGGTCTGGCGATGGCCACCGCGGCCGCCGTGGCGTTCACGACGTGGAACCCTTCCGCGATGGCCGAGCCCCGCTACACGGGCCTCCTGGCGAGCGCACCCAGCGTCGTGGGCAATGCCGACCGGATCGTCAACGACTTCTCGGCGTACGGCGACCAGCTCGCCAAGCTCGTGGAGAACGTCACGGGCCTCTACGCCGCGACGTCGCAGCTGCCGATCCTGAAGAACGACCACGACGTCGTGCGGGTGCTGCACGTCTCGGACCTGCACCTGGCCCCGCAGGCGTGGGACGTCATCCGCACCGTCGAGCAGAAGTACGACGTGGACGTCATCGTCGACTCCGGGGACATCACCGACCACGGCTCCAAGCCGGAGAACCGTTACCTCCAGGAGATCCGTCACCTCCGCGCGCCGTACGTCTGGGTGCGCGGGAACCACGACTCGGTGGTCACCGAGCGGGCGATGCGCCAGATGAAGAACGTCGTGGTGCTCGAAGGAAAGGTCCGCAAGATCGCGGGCCTGACCTTCCTCGGAGCCGGCGACCCGACGTTCACCCCGGACAAGTCGGTGGCGCTCAGCGAGGACGCGCAGGCGGGGTACGTCGAGGCGGCCGCCCGGGACCTGGCGACGACCGCCGAGGAGGCGGGCGGCGTGGACGTCGCGGTGTTCCACGACCCGACGCCGATGGAGGCGCTGGACGGGCTGGCTTCGGTGAGCCTGTCGGGGCACCTGCACTACCGGAAGGTGACCCACGGCGAGCAGGGCACCTGGTTGATGACGGAGGGGTCGACGGGTGGCTCCGGCCTGCGGGCACTGGAGCCCGAGAAGGGGCCGGCACCGATCCAGCTGTCGGTGCTCTACCTGGACCGCGACAGCGGCGACCTGCTCGCCTACGACGACATCAAGCTGGGCGGGCTCGGGCTCGCTTCGGCGGAGATCGACCGACAGGTGGTCGCGAACCGGTCGACCACGGAGCAGGTCGCCCCGGCGCCGAACGGCTCCTCGGAAGAGCCCTCGGCCGACGCCTCGGACGACCCCTCGGACCAGCCGTCAGACGAGCCGTCCGAGCCGGCGTCGCGACCCCGCAAGGACCGGAGCAACTGAGCGGGTCCGGGGCGTCGCCCACGGGGTCGACCCGGGGACGACCACGCGGACGTCCGGCCGGCGGCCTCGAGGGCGCTCTCGGGGCGGCCACCACCTGCTAGCCCGGGGTGCCAGGAATAGCGACGGGTGTGCGACTGTTGGACCCCGCGATAGTTGAAACTCAAACAACTGCGGCCAGGAGGTTGCATCGTGCAGTTCGGCATCTTCACCGTCGGTGACGTCACACCCGACCCCACCACCGGCCGCGCACCCACCGAGCACGAGCGGATCAGGGCCACCGTCGCGATCGCCAGGAAGGCAGAGGAGGTCGGGCTCGACGTCTTCGCCACGGGCGAGCACCACAACCCGCCCTTCATCGCGTCGGCCCCCACGACGACGCTCGCCTACATCGGCGCCCAGACCGAGCGGATCATCCTCTCCACGGCCACGACGCTGATCACCACCACCGACCCCGTGCTGATCGCCGAGAACTACGCGAAGCTCCAGCACCTGACCGACGGTCGCGTCGACCTGATGATGGGGCGCGGCAACACGGGACCTGTCTACCCGTGGTTCGGCAAGGACATCCGCGAGGGCATCCCGCTCGCCATCGAGAACTACCACCTGCTCCACCGGTTGTGGCGCGAGGAGGTCGTGAACTGGGAGGGGAAGCACCGCACCCCGCTCCAGGGCTTCACCTCCACCCCACGCCCGCTCGACGGCGTACCGCCGTTCGTGTGGCACGGGTCGATCCGCAGCCCCGAGATCGCCGAGCAGGCGGCCTACTACGGCGACGGCTTCTTCGCGAACCACATCTTCTGGCCCAAGGAGCACACCCAGCGGATGGTGGGCCTGTACCGCCGCCGCTTCGAGCACTACGGGCACGGCTCGGCCGACCAAGCCATCGTCGGCCTCGGCGGCCAGGTGTTCATGCGGAAGAACAGCCAGGACGCGGTGGCCGAGTTCCGTCCTTACTTCGACAACGCGCCGGTGTACGGCCACGGCCCGTCGCTGGAGGACTTCATGGCACAGACGCCGCTGACCGTCGGCAGCCCCCAGCAGGTCATCGAGCGCACCCTCGGCTTCCGGGAGTACGTCGGCGACTACCAGCGCCAGCTGTTCCTGATGGACCACGCCGGCCTTCCCCTCGAGACCGTGCTCGAGCAGATCGAGATCCTCGGGGAAGAGGTCGTGCCGGTGCTGCGCGAGGAGTTCGCGGCGCTGCGGCCCGCGCACGTGCCTGAGGCCCCGACGCACGCGTCGCTGGTCGCCGCGGCGGCGGGCGCCCGCATCCACGCGCCCGGTGCCTCGGACGACGTCACCGGGAGCTCCCCCGAGGAGGTGCAGCGATGAGCCGGACGATCGCCGTCGTGACCGCCGGGCTCGGCAAGCCGTCCTCCACCAGGCTGCTCGCCGACCGGCTCGCGGAGGCCACCGACCGCGCGCTGCGGCTGGCCGACGAGACCGCCGAGGTCCGCGTGGTCGAGCTGCGCGACCTGGCCCACGACGTCACCAACAGCCTGCTCACGGGCTTTCCGAGTGGCGCCATGGTCGAGGCCGTGCGCGTGGTCACCGAGGCCGACGCGGTCATCGCGGTGACCCCGGTGTTCAACGCCTCCTACAGCGGTCTGTTCAAGAGCTTCTTCGACGCGCTCGAGCCGGAGTCACTGGCGGGCAAGCCGGTGCTGCTCGGCGCCACGGCCGGTACGGCGCGGCACTCCCTCGTGCTGGACTTCGCCATGCGCCCGCTGTTCGCACACCTGCGCGCGACGGTCGCGCCCACCGCGGTGTTCGGGGCCAGCGAGGACTTCGGCAGCACCACCTCCGGCGCGCTCGCCGAGCGGGTGGAGCAGGCCGGACGCGAGCTCGCCGACCTCGTCCTCGGACGGGAGCCGGCCTCCACGGCGGACCCGTTCGACAACCCGACACCCTTCGAGCAGCTGCTCTCCGGCGGGTGAGGTGGCAGCCGGCCTGCGAGGCGTGAGGAACGAGGCGTGACGGCCCGCCGACGGAGACGTCGGCGGGCCGTCGACCGTGTGAGCCAGCTCGTCAGTGGGCGATCCGGACCCGGAGCGGGCGCGGGAGCGTCCAGCGCCGGCGGGGAGCGGTCGGGCGGCGGCGCGAGCGGTCCGCACGTGCGTCCTCGCGCCGGGCCGCCTTCGCCTCACGGACCAGCCGCCGCGTCTCGGCGCGCGCGAGATCCTGCTCGACGCGGTGGCGAGCCAGGTCCAGAGCGGTCGTGGGGGTGAGCAGGTACATCCCGTCCTCCTGTGCAAGGTCCGCGGCGATCTGCCGCTGTCCTCGACACTCGCGGTAAGACGGGCCCGGCACATCCGAAGAGCTCCCTAGATCCGGGCGCCGGGGTACCTCAGGACTTGCGGGCGGTCGCCCTTCCTCCCTTGCGCCCGGCCTCCTTCTTCTGCGCGGTGGTGCCGCCCTGGCTCGGGTCGCCGCCCGAGCCGCTCTTCTTGCCGCCGCGGCGGGAGGCGCCCTCGGAGTTCGCGATACGTGCCGCGCGCTCCTTGGACATGCCCTTGTCCTTCAGCGCCTCGTACTGCTCCTCGTTCTTGATGCTCGAGGCCATGTCTCCTCCTCCGAAAGGTTGCCCCTTCGCCGTACCCGGTCAGTGAGAGGTCATGTGGGTCAGCGCCCGGCTCAGGCGTGCCGCGGCGCCACCCTCCGGCGTACGTCGGAGACAGAGAGTCGTTGACGCCGACGCGCCGCCAGGGTCGTGACGGCCAGACCACCCGCTCCCCACACGACCAGGGCGAGCGCGGGGCCGAGCGCCGACCCGTCACGCCCGGCGAAGGCGAGGTCGCCGATGCCCTCGGCGGCCAGCGACGTCGGGAGGACTCCGCTCAGCCACTGGATCGGAGCGGGTGCTGCCGCCACGGGCACCAGTCCGCCGAGGGAGACCGCCTGCAGCACCCCGAAGGCGATCGACGCCATCCAGCCGCGACCGCGACCGAGCGCTGCGACCAGGGCCTGGTTGAGCGCGGTGAACGCGGCGGTGGGGAGCAGGAGGAAGACAGTCACGGCGAACGGCGACCCGATCTCGTCGACGAGCCCCACGGCCAGGAGCAGCAGCACGCTCTGGAGGACGCCCACACCGAGAGCCGGCAACCACCCCGCGAGCGTGACCCCTGCCGGCGAGGTCGCCCTGGCCAGGGCGCGTTCGGGCAGGGCGCGCCGTACGAGGTAGGTGACGAAGGCCCCGAGCCAGAGCGCGAGGGCGAGCACGCCGGGCAGAAGGCCCGTCGACGCCGATGCGGCCGGGTCCAGGGAGTCGGTGTCACTGACCACCGGCCGAGCGGCGGTCCGGGCCAGGCTGGTGCGCTCCTGCGGGGTCAGCGACGGGATGCGCTGAGCCCCTTGCCCGAGCCCCGTCGCGAGCTCCCGGGACCCGCTGGACAGCCGGTCGGTCCCACTCGCGACCCGGGTGGACCCGTCGGCCAGCCGTGCGGCACCGTCGCTGGCCTCGGTCGCCCCCGACGACAGCCGGTCCGCCCCCGCGTCGAGGCTTTCGGCGCCGGCGGCCAGCCGAGCAGCCCCGGCGTCGACCTTCCTGGCTCCGGCCGCGAGGCGGGTGCTGCCGCTGTGCAGCCGGTCCGCCCCGCCGGCGGCCTTGCCGACCGCGTCGACGAGTCCCGGGGTCGCGTCGGCGAGGCGGTCCGTCCCGGCGGCGAGGGCCCGCGACCCGGACACCATCGCCTCGGCGTTGCCGTTGTCGACGCCGACGGCCTGGATCGTGGCGGCGCACAGCTGGGCGTGACTGCCGGCGAGGACCGGGTCGGACGTGCAGGCCTGCTTCCACCCCTTGAGCACCTTCGACCAACCGCTCACCCCGTCCTCCAGCTGACCCGCCCCGTCGGCGAGTCGGCGCGTCTGGTCCGGAAGCGGACGCGTGCGGGCGTGCAGGCGGTCCAGGCCCGAGGCGAGGTCGCCGGAGCCGTCCGCGAGGTCGTCGGCGCCCGCGCTCAGGCGGGTCGCGCCTCCGGAGAGCCGGTGGGCCCCCTCGGCCAGACGACTCGCTCCGCCGGACAGCCGGTTCGCACCGCCGGAGAGGTCCTCGAGACCCCCGACAGCGCCCCGGCCCCGGAGCTGAGCCGCGTCGTACCCTCGCCCAGTCGCGTCGCCCCCTCGGCCAGCCGGTTCGCCCCCTGCTCCGCGTCCCCCAACGACGCCTTGAGCCCGGACGTGCGGGAGTACAGCCCCTCGAGGAACGTCGCGGTGATCCGCTGGTTCAGCTCGGCAGCGGCGACCTCCCCGACCTGGTCGCCGACCACGCCGACCAGCGCGCCCTCGGTGTCGTTGGTCCGGACGGTGATCCGGGCCGTCTCCGGGTCGTCGCGGGTGAGTCCCGCCACCGTCTTCGAGAAGTCCTCGGGGATGGTGATGACGGCGGAGTACTCCCCGTCGCGCAGACCGGTCGACGCCTCGTCCTCGGAGGTGAGGCGCCACGAGAGCGTCCGGTCGTCCTGCTGCTCGGCCGAGGTGAGCCCTGCCGCGAGGAGGCGTCCGGCGAAGACGACCTGACGGTCCTCCCCCGTCCCGGTGTGCACCGGCTCGTCGAGGTTCACGACCGCCGCGGGCACGGCGTCGAGGTGGTCGACGCGGTGGCCGAGCGACCACAGGACGAGCGTGCCGAAGAGCACGGGCAGCAGCGTGGCGGCCACGAGGACACGGTGGGCGGACAGACGCTTCACAGGGCGACCTCCAGCATGGTCGGGGTTGTCGTCGCTGTTCTCGGGGCGGGCAGGGTGAGGGTGGAGCACTCGAGGCCGGGCGGTGGCTCGGCGGCCTCGGCGGCACCGGCAACCACCGTCACGCCGCGGTAGGTGAGCGCCGCGAGCAGCTCCCACCTGCGCGCCACCTCGTCGTCGCCGGCGAGCGCGTCGACGTCGTCCACCACGACCAGAGTCGACTCGGCCGCCCGACGTCGTCCGGTCCGGGCGAGGTTCTCGAGGCGCTCGCGCGCCGGGAAGCCCTCGAACAGGGACACCCGGGAGCGCACGGCGACGTCCTCCTCGGGCAGGAGGCGGTCCAGGACGACGAGCCGGCCGTGCGAGGCAGGCAGCCTGCCGGAGACCGCGGCCAGGAAGGCCCGTCGGGCCAGCGGGTCGTCGCTCCGCACGAGCAGCAGGCCGCCCGGGCGCACCCATGCGTCGGCACCCTCGACGATCGGACGGCCGTCCTCGTCGTCGATCCGCACCCCCTCGGCGCGTACGACGACGGGCCCGTTGCTGCGGGCCCAGTCCTCGTGCTCGAGGTGCTGGGCGAGGCCGGCGCCCTCGACGTCGAGGTGCGGCAGCCGCTCGTCGAGCCACCGAGGCAGCCACCAGGCGCGGTCGCCGAGCAGCGCCATGACGGCCGGCACCAGCGTCATCCGGACCAGGAACGCGTCCACGAACACGCCGACTGCGAGCCCCAGGGCGACGGGCTTCACCGCGGCCTCACCGTTGGGCACGAAGGCGGCGAAGACGCCGATCATGATGACCGCCGCCGCGGTCACCACCCGAGCGCTCGAGGTGAAGCCCGCGTGTACGGCGGACCGAGCGTCGCGTCCGTGGACGTACTCCTCGCGCATCCCGGAGACGAGGAACACCTCGTAGTCCATGGCGAGCCCGAAGAGGACGCCCATCAGGATGATCGGCATGAACGAGATCACCGGGCCGACCCGGGACACGTTCATCGCCTCGGCCAGCCAGCCCCACTCGAACACCGCGACCACCACGCCGAAGGAGGCCGCGACCGAGAGCAGGTAGCCCAGCGTCGCCTTCACGGGCACGGCCACGGACCGGAAGACGATGGTGAGCAGGACCAGCGAGAGACCCACGACCACCAGGGCGAAGGGCAGCAGCGCGCCGGCGAGACGGTCCGACACGTCGATGGTCACCGCGGTGTGGCCGGTCACCAGGAGGTCCTCCACCCCGAACTGCTCCTCCAGGTCGTCGGAACGGCTCCGGATCTCGCGCACCAGGTCCGCCGTCGCGGGGTCGGCCTGGGCGCCCTCGGGGATGATCTGCACGATGCCGAGGTCGGCCTTGGGGTTCGGTGTCGACAAGGCGACCGCCTCGACCCCGTCGACCTGGCCGAGCTCGCGGCCGAGCCGGTCCATCACGCCGACCGGGTCCGACGTACCGATGATGTCGACGGTGACCAGGAGGGGAGCCGTGTAGCCGGGACCGTACGCCGCGGAGATGCGGTCGTAGGTGACGCGTTCCATGCTCCCCTTGGGGGCCGTGCCGGTGTCGGGAAGGCCGAGGGCCAGGTCCTTCGCGGGCACCGCGACGACGGCCAGCGCCACGACCACCAGCGCGATCACCAGGCGCGGAGCCCGGGTCACCAGCGCGACCCACCGAGCACCGACCGTGTGCGTGTCGCCGGTCTCGACGACCGCGTGACGGGCGGCTCGCGAGCCGGGGCGCGGCCGCAGCCGCTCCCCCGCCAGGGAGAGCATCGCGGGTACGGCCGTCAGCGCGACCACCACCGCGACGGCCACCGCTGCAGCCGCGGCGAAGCCCATGACGGCGAGGAACGGGATGCGCGCCACGACGAGGCCGCAGAGCGCGATGATCACGGTCGCGCCGGCGAAGATGACTGCACTGCCGGACGTGGCGAGCGAGCGGGCGATCGACTCCTCGACGGCCATGCCGCGGACCAGCTGGCCTCGGTGCCGGCTGACGATGAACAGCGCGTAGTCGATTCCTACGGCGAGGCCGATCATCAGCGCGAGGGTGGGTGTCGAGGTGCTGATCTGCGTCACCGAGGCGACGGTCAGCAGGCCCGCCATGGCGATGCCGATGCCCAGGATCGCGGTGAGGACCGGCATGCCGGCGGCCAGGAGGGAGCCGAAGGTGACCACCAGCACGGCGAGCGCCACCAGGAGGCCGAGCGCCTCGACGAGGCTGGCGTGGACGGAGGTGTCGGTGAAGATCGAGCCACCGAGATGCACGCGGAGCCCCGGGGTCTCGACGCTGCGCGCGGCCTCCGCCAGGTCGTCGACGGTGGCCTCGTCGACCTTCTCCAGGGGTAGGTCGAGCTGCACCTGCGCCAGCGCGTGGCGCCCGTCGTCGGCGAGGGAGACCCGGCGCTGATCCGCGTCGAAGGGGTCGGTCGCGAGGACGACGTGCTCGACCTTCCCGATCCGGTCGAGAGCGTGGCGGATCTCCTCACGATGGCTGCCGATCCGTTCACCCTCGGGGGTCACGAACAGCACCTGGCCCGAGGTGCCGGCGGCCTGCGGGAACTGCCGCTCCAGGACGTCGATGCCCTGCTGCGCCTCGGTGCCGGGGATGGTCAGGTCGGTCTGGAGGCTGCCCCCGGCGGTCGCGGCGAGCACGCCGGAGCCGACGAGTGCGACGAGCCACACGAGGAGGACGAGCCTGGCTTGCTGCGCCATGCGGCGGCCGAGGCGATACAGACGGGACGACATGCCTGGATACACTAACGTATCCAATACATTTGTGTATCGAACAGGAGGCTGTCATCCCCGTCACACCCCAGCGCCGCGGGTTAGGGTTTGCGCCGTGTGCCCCCTGACCCGCCCCAAGACGCCGCGCCGTCGACGCGAGAACACCCGGGCCCGACTGCTCGAGGCCGCGCTCGAGGTCTTCGCCGAGAGAGGCATCAAGCGCGTCACCGTCGACGAGCTCGTCGCCGCCGCGGGGTTCACCCGCGGAGCGTTCTACTCGAACTTCTCCAGCATCGACGAGGTCTTCTTCGCCGTCTTCGAGGACCAGGCGGCGCGGATGCTGGCCGCCGTGCGTCAGGCCATCGAGTCGGTCCCCGAGGGCGAGTTCTCCCTCGACTCACTCGGCACCATCCTCGAGAGCGTCCAGGGCTTCGGGCGGGAGTGGTACCTCATCCACACGGAGTTCGTCCTCTACGCCCTCCGCAACGAGGAGGCCCGCGAGGTGCTGGGCGAGCACAGCCGGAGGTTCCGGGCCGAGCTGGTCGACGTCTTCTCCGACGTACTCCTCCGGCTCGAGCGTCGCCCGGCGGTCCCGGTCGAGCAGGTCACCGAGACCGCGATTGCCCTCTACATGCACAGCATCGCCCAGGAGCACCTCGGCGAGCAGACCCTGGGCCCCGACGAGCTGCTCAGGAGCGTCCTGCCCCTCATCGTCCTGGGCCTGTCGGAGCCCCTCACCGCCTGACCGCGGAACCGCGCAGCACTTCTGCCGACTCGGCGAACCGCGCAGCACTTCGCCGACTCGCGGAACCGCGCAGCACTTCTGCCGACTCGGCGGGGAACCGCGCAGCACTTCTGCCGACTCGGCGGAGGTTTCCGCAGGTGCAAGGCCGACCCGTGGAGGTTTCGGGCAGCGGAACAGGGGATCCGGCGCGGATTTGTCGCCCGGACGGTTGGCCGGGGCCGGTTCGCGGTACAGACTGGCGGCAACTACCGCTGAACCGAATCGAGGTCACCCGTGGCGTCCACCGCTGAGCACGAGAAGCAGCTGATCGAGTCCCTCCGCACCGGCCTGTACATCGCCGGCACCTGGCGCGACGCGAGCAACGGAGCGACCTTCGACGTCGAGGACCCCGCGACCGGTGAGGTCCTCACCACCGTCGCCGACGCCACCCCCGAGGACGGCATGGCCGCCCTCACCGCCGCCGCCGAGGCACAGAAGGAGTGGGGAACGAGCGCCCCCCGCGAGCGCGCGGAGATCCTGCGCCGGGCGTTCGAGGCGGTCACCGCCCGAGCCGACGACTTCGCGCTCCTGATGACCCTCGAGATGGGCAAGCCCCTCGCGGAGGCGCGCGGCGAGGTCACCTACGGCGCGGAGTTCCTGCGCTGGTTCTCCGAGGAGGCGCCACGCATCTCGGGCCGGTACGCCACGGCCCCCGACGGCAAGGCCCGCCTCATGGTGCACAAGCGACCCGTCGGCCCGTCGCTCTTCATCACGCCGTGGAACTTCCCGCTCGCGATGGCGACCCGCAAGATCGCGCCGGCCATCGCCGCGGGCTGCACGATGGTCATCAAGCCGGCGACGTTGACGCCGCTGACCACCCTCCTCTTCGCCTCCGTGCTCGAGGAGGTCGGGCTGCCGGCAGGTGTCCTCAACGTGGTCCCCACCACGGACGCGGGCGGGGTCACCGGGCCGATCATCAAGGACCCGCGCCTGCGCAAGCTCTCGTTCACCGGATCCACCGAGGTGGGACGCAACCTGCTCAAGGACTCCGCCGACCAGATCCTGCGCACCTCGATGGAGCTCGGCGGCAACGCCCCGTTCCTGGTCTTCGAGGACGCCGACCTCGACGCCGCGGTCGAGGGCGCCATGCTCGCGAAGATGCGCAACATGGGCGAGGCCTGCACGGCCGCCAACCGGTTCATCGTGCACGAGTCCGTGGCCGAGGAGTTCGGCACCCGCCTGTCCAAGCGCATGGGCGAGCTGACGCTGAAGCGTGGGACGGAGGACGACTCCAAGGTCGGTCCGCTCATCGACGAGAAGAGCCGCCGGAAGGTGCAGGAGCTCGTCGACGACGCCGTCTCGCGCGGCGCCGACGTACGCACCGGCGGGCAGCCGCACGACGGCGCCGGCTACTTCTACCCGCCCACCGTGATCACCGGCGTCGGCCGGGACGCGCGCATCCTGGCCGAGGAGGTCTTCGGCCCGGTCGCACCCGTCATCGCCTTCCGTGACGAGGAGGAGGCCGTCGCCCTGGCCAACGACACGGAGTTCGGGCTGGTTGCCTACGCCTACACGCGTGACGTAGCCCGCTCGCTGCGGCTGGCCGACACGGTCGAGTCGGGCATGCTCGGCCTCAACGTCGGGGTCGTCTCGAACCCTGCGGCACCGTTCGGCGGGGTCAAGCAGTCCGGGCTCGGTCGGGAGGGCGGCTTCGAGGGGATCGAGGAGTTCCTCGAGACCAAGTACGTCGGGCTCGCCGACCCGTTCTCCGAGCAGCAGAAGGCCTAGCCTTCCCGGACGCGGCGGCGTAGCGGCTCTCCCGCACGGCGCGCGTCGTGCTAGCCCGCCAGGGCCGCGGAGACCACCTCGCGTGCCTCTGCCTGCACCCGCGCCAGGTGGTCCTCGCCCTTGAACGACTCGGCGTAGATCTTGTAGACGTCCTCGGTCCCGGACGGCCGGGCCGCGAACCAGGCGTGCTCGGTGGTGACCTTGAGACCGCCGATCGGCGCGCCGTTGCCGGGCGCCTCGGTCAGGCGCGCCGTGATGGCGTCACCGGCCAGCGTCTCGGCCGTCACGTCGGAGGGAGCGAGTGCGGCGAGCTTGGCCTTCTCCTCGCGCGTGGCGGGCGCGTCCACCCGGGCGTAGGCCGGGTCCCCGAACTCCTTCGTGAGCTCGGCGTAGTGGCTGCTCGGGCTCGAGCCCGTGGTCGCCAGGATCTCCGAGCCGAGGAGCGCCAGGAGGATTCCGTCCTTGTCGGTGGTCCACACGGTCCCGTCGAAGCGCAGGAAGGACGCCCCTGCCGACTCCTCGCCGCCGAAGACCACCGACCCGTCGAGCAGGCCTGGCACGAACCACTTGAAGCCGACGGGGACCTCGGTCATGCGCCGGCCGGCCGCTGCGACGACGCGGTCGATCATCGAGGAGGACACCAGCGTCTTGCCGACCACCGCGTCGGGCGACCACCCGGGACGGGCCCCGACGAGGTAGCGGATCGCGACCGCGAGGTAGTGGTTGGGGTTCATCAGGCCGCCGTCGGGGGTCACGATGCCGTGGCGGTCGGCGTCCGCGTCGTTGCCGGTGGCGAGGTCGAAGTCCGCCCGACGCTCGATGAGGGAGGCCATCGCCGAGGGTGACGAGCAGTCCATGCGGATCTTGCCGTCCCAGTCGAGGGTCATGAACCGCCACGTGGGGTCCACGAGCGGGTTGACCACGGTGAGGTCGAGGCGGTGCCGGTCGGCGATCTCCGCCCAGTAGTCGACGCTGGCCCCGCCCAACGGGGCAGCGCCGATGCGGACCCCGGCCTCGCGCACGCGGTCGAGGTCGACCACGGACGGGAGGTCGTCGACGTACCTGCCCAGGAAGTCGTAGGAGCCGGCGGAAGCCCTGGCCCGGGTGAACGGGACGCGGCGTACGCCGTCGAGCCCGGCCCGGAGGTAGGCGTTGGCGCGGTCGGCGATCACCGTGGTCGCGTCGCTGTCGGCGGGTCCGCCGTGGGGCGGGTTGTACTTGAACCCGCCGTCCGCGGGCGGGTTGTGGGAGGGGGTCACCACGATGCCGTCGGCGAGGCCGGAGCCGGTGGTCCGACCCCGGTTCGCGGCGAGGATGGCGTGGGAGACCGCCGGGGTCGGGGTGTACCCGTCGCGGTCGTCGACGAGGACGGCGACGTCGTTGCCGACGAGCACCTCGATCGCCGAGGACCAGGCCGGCTCCGAGAGCGCGTGGGTGTCGCGGCCGAGGAACAGCGGCCCGTCGTAGCCCTGCTCCCGGCGGTAGTCGCAGATCGCCTGGGTGGTGGCCCAGATGTGGGACTCGTTGAACGCGGTGCGCAGGCTGCTGCCGCGGTGCCCGGAAGTTCCGAAAGCGACCGCCTGGTCTGGGTTCTCCGGGTCGGGGACACCGGTGTAGTAGGCGGTGACGAGGTGGGCGACGTCCACGAGGTCGTCGGGCCGGGCCAAGGTTCCTGCGCGCGGGTGCGTCATGCGGCGCATGCTACTCGCGGCACGGCGGGTCGACAGCGGCCCGAGGGCCGGGCCTGCCCGGAGCGCGCGGAGCGCGTCAGAGGGTCGGCGTGGGGCCGCCGGCGACTGCGGCGGGCCCGACGAAGGCGAGGGTGACGTACGGCGCGATCAGCGCGTCCAGCCCCGAGTCGCGCACCTGCTTCTCGTAGACCTCCTGCGCGGAGCTGCGGGCCAGCTCCCAGCAGTCGACGTGGAACCAGGTCTCGTTCCCGTCCGGACCGGGACCCGGCCCCTCGACACCGAGACCACGGATGGGGTTACGGCACCTGGCGCAGCGATGGTGTTGCATGACGCGGCCCTCCCGTGCGGTGCTGACGCCGCCGCAGCCCCCTGCTGCGATGCCGCCGCCACCTGCACTTCCTGGTCAGGGTCCCCGCCCTCGGAGCACTCGCTCCGCTACCACGACGCCAGAGTAGGGCGGCCCCGCAACCACGCGCAGGCTTCTACACAAACCGATGCGAACCGGTCTAGAGTCATCGCGCCACCTCTTCCGGTGGTCCACCTTTACTCGGATCGTCCGGCACGTACCTGCCGGTGAAGGGATGTACCGACATGGCTTCTGTCACTTACCAGAACGCCCAGCGCCTCTACCCCGGGAGCACCAAGCCGGCGGTCGACGACCTCAACCTCGACATCAAGGACGGCGAGTTCATGGTGCTCGTCGGCCCCTCGGGGTGCGGGAAGTCCACCTCCTTGCGGATGCTCGCCGGCCTCGAGGAGGTCACCGAGGGGAGGATCCTCATCGGCGACCGCGACATCACGCACGTCCCGCCGAAGGACCGTGACATCGCGATGGTGTTCCAGAACTACGCGCTCTACCCGCACATGAGCGTCGCCGAGAACATGGCCTTCTCCTTGAAGATGGCCAAGGTCGGCAAGGAGGAGCGGATGGCTCGCGTCCAGGAGGCCGCGAAGCTGCTCGACCTCGAGGAGCTCCTCGAGCGCAAGCCGAAGGCACTCTCCGGCGGCCAGCGCCAGCGCGTTGCCATGGGCCGTGCGATCGTCCGGCAGCCGCAGGTGTTCTGCATGGACGAGCCGCTGTCGAACCTCGACGCGAAGCTGCGTGTCTCCACCCGCACCCAGATCGCCGCCCTCCAGCAGCGTCTCGGGATCACCACCGTCTACGTCACCCACGACCAGGTCGAGGCGATGACGATGGGTGACCGGGTCGCGGTGATGAAGGACGGGATCCTGCAGCAGGTCGACACTCCACTGGCGCTCTACGACCGCCCGAACAACCTGTTCGTCGCCGGCTTCATCGGCTCCCCCGCCATGAACCTCATGCAGGCGACGCCGACCGAGGGCGGCGCGCGTATCGGCGACTACGTCGTACCGGTCGACCGCACGGCCTCGGCCAAGATGGACGACGAGATCACTGTCGGCATCCGCCCTGAGGCCTGGCGCCTGGTCGGCGAGGGCGAGGGAGGCCTTCCGGTGCGGGTCACGGTCATCGAGGAGCTCGGCGCCGACGCGTTCCTCTACGGCACCACCGACGTGAGCGGGTCCTCCCACCAGGTCGTGGCGCGTCTCGAGGCCCGTCGCGACGTCGCCAAGGGCTCCACCGTGCACGTCACCACGAGCCCGGACAAGGTGCACGTCTTCGACACCAGCTCGGGGGAACGGCTCTCCGCCTGACCTTCCCCGACAGTCCGCAGTCGGCCCTCGATCGTCCACCGGGCGGTCGGGGGCCCGCCCGGGACTTCCTGACAAACGCGAAGGCCGCCCACCGAAGTGGGCGGCCTTTGCGCGCTGAGACGGGCCGGGGGGGAGGTGGCGCTAGGGAACAAACTGTCGGGGGGGTTGACTCGTTTGCCCTCGTCTCATGCTTTTGTGTTGTCACGGTTGTCCCGAACCGCTTGCATCAAGCATGGCCCACGCCAACAGGAAAATGCACGCCAATCGGGCCGCATGAATGTGCACTGCATCTTCCTGCAGGAACCAGCCGCTGAAACAGGGCAGCCGCGGAGGGTCGGTCACGGGGTGAGACCACGGTCCGGGATGCGGACGTCGTGTCGCCTCCCTTGCCGGCGACCTACCGTGGTCGGCATGACGTACGCCGGAGACCTCACCCCGCCGCAGGCATGGGAGCTGCTCGACAGCGACCCCACGGCCGTGCTCGTCGACGTCCGCTCGCAGCCCGAGTGGATGTTCGTGGGGATCCCCGACGTGAGCCCGCTGGGCAAGAAGCTCGTGACCATCTCCTGGAACCACTGGCCCGGCGGCCACAACGACCGGTTCCTCGAGGACCTCGCCGACGCCGGCGTCACCGGGGACGGTCCGGTGCTCTTCATCTGCAGGTCGGGCGCCCGCTCCCGGTCCGCTGCCGTCGCAGCGACCGAGGCAGGCGTCGCGCCGTCGTACAACGTCTCCGAGGGGTTCGAGGGCGACCTCGACGACGCCGGTCACCGGGGCGGCAACGGCTGGCGCGCCCACGGCCTCCCCTGGCGGCAGTCATGACCGACCGCACCTCCGGCGTACCCGAAGGTCGCTTGCGTCCCGACACGGTCGCCGTCCGCGGCGGGATGTACCGGTCGGAGTTCGAGGAGACCTCCGAGGCGCTCTTCCTGACCTCCGGCTACGTGTACTCCTCGGCTGCCGAGGCGGAGGCTGCCTTCAAGGGCGAGTCCGACCACTACATGTACTCCCGGTTCAGCAACCCGACCGTCGGGGGCTTCGCCGACCGGCTGCGGCTGCTCGAGGGGGCGGAGGCCTGCTTCCCGACGGCGAGCGGCATGGCGGCCGTGTTCACCTCGCTGCTCGCGCTGGTGCGCGCCGGCGACCGGGTCGTGGCCGCACGCAGCCTGTTCGGGTCCTGCTTCGCGATCCTGGACGACCTGCTCCCCCGCTGGGGCGTGACCACGGAGTTCGTGGACGGCAACGACCTGGAGCAGTGGGAGAAGGCGCTGGCCACCCCCGCCAAGGCGGTCTTCTTCGAGTCGCCGTCCAACCCGATGCAGGAGCTGGTGGACGTGCGGGCGGTCTGCGACCTCGCCCACGCGGCCGGCGCGACCGTGATCGTGGACAACGTCTTCGCCACGCCTGTGCTCCAGCGCCCGCTCGACCTCGGTGCGGACGTGGTCGTCTACTCCGCGACCAAGCACATCGACGGCCAGGGCCGCACGCTCGGTGGCGCCATCCTCGGTCCCGCCGAGCTCATCGAGGGCGAGGTCAAGACCCTCATGCGCAACACCGGCCCCTCGATGAGCCCCTTCAACGCGTGGGTCCTCACCAAGGGCCTGGAGACGTTGCGCATGCGCGTCCTCCACGCGAGCGTCGGGGCGGGCCGGATCGCCTCCTGGCTGGAGCAGCACCCACGCGTGACGTGGGTGCGCTACCCCTGGCTGGAGTCCCACCCGCAGCACGACCTCGCGAAGCAGCAGATGAGCGGCGGCGGCACCGTCGTCACCTTCGAGGTGGAGGGCGGTAAGGAGGCGGCGTTCGAGGTGCTCGACGCCCTGCGCCTCGTCGACATCTCCAACAACCTCGGCGACGCCAAGTCACTGATCACCCACCCGGCGACGACGACCCACCACCGGATGGGTCCCGAGGGCCGCGCCAGGGTCGGCATCAGCGACGGGCTGGTCCGGCTCTCGGTGGGGCTCGAGGACGTCGAGGACCTCCTCGAGGACCTGGACCGGGCGCTCGCGACGTCTCGCTGAGACGCTTGCGTCGTCGCTCACCGCGACGGCGGTCGTCCCGCACCCCGAGCCGGTAGCGTGGCCGGATGCGAGCCTTCCGCCAAGCCGTGGAGTCCTGGGACATCGACCGGGCACTGTCGTTGATGACCGCGGACGTCACCTTCCGCAGCCCGATCGTGCACAAGCCCTACCAGGGACGCGAGGAGGTCTCGGCGATCCTCCACGCCGTGGCACAGGTCTTCGAGGACTTCCGCTACGAGCGGGAGATCGGCGCAGAGGGCTCGTCGGACCACGCGCTCGTCTTCCGGGCGCGGGTCGGGGACCGCGAGATCGAGGGCTGCGACTTCCTGCACACCGACGCGGAAGGGTTCATCGACGAGTTCTTCGTGATGGTGCGCCCGCTCTCGGGGGCTTTGGCGCTGGCCGAGGCGATGCGCGCCGCGCTGGACGCAGCCGTCGACTAGGCCGGGAACCGACGAGCTCGTACGCCGCAGACCCGGCGTGCGTCTCGGCGTACCTCCGCGGGCGCTCGTGCACGAGGACCTCGTCCAGCACGAGGTGCTTCCAGACGTCCGCGAACTTCCCGAAGTGATGGTTGGCCACCTGCGCAACGCTAGTCCCGGCACTGGTCGCAGGCGGCGCAGCGTGCCGCGAGCAGTCGACCTCAGCCGGCGGCGGGCTCGAGGTCCGCGACGAAGACGGTGCGGCCGTCCTCGGTGCGGTCGGTGCGAACGGTCAGCCCCACCTCGACCTCCGTGCCGTCACGCCGGATGGCCGGTACGACGACGCGTCGGCCCAGCAGCGTCGACCTACCGGTCAGGAAGTGCATCGTGAACGCCGCCAGATGGGCCTGCCGGTACCGGGCCGGGATGATCTCGATCAGCCTGCTGCCCAGCAGCTCGCCCGCGTGGTCGTACCCGAGCAGCTGGAGAGCCGGGTCGCTGATCGCCACGATCCGGTCCTCGTCGTCGGCAGCCACCTTGCCGGAGGTTGCGTCGCGCACCCCGGAGGTGTCCCAGCCCAGGGTGTGCGCGTAGCGCGGGGGCACCTCGTGATCGGCGGACCACGGCACGGGGTCGGCACCGTAGCTCTGGGAGAGGACCTGCTCGCACATCCAGGACCGCAGACCCTGCACCTCGGGCTGGGTCGGTGGCGTGAGGAAGAGACCGCCCTCGACCATCTCGAGCGCGGTGAGCACGGCGCGCTCCAGCGTCGCGAAGTGGGGCACGGAGCCCAGCGGGACGGGCACCACGACCTGCGGGCTCGTGACCCGCGGCTCGGTGGCGGTGACCATCACCGCCTCGACGTCCTCGGCCACGCCGGACGGCGGGATGTGCTCCGCCAGCAGCGCAATGGCGTCACTGGCCTGGGCATGGACCTCGATCGGGTCCTCGGTGGTCTCGAGGTCGAGACTGGCCAGGAGGAACTCGCGCAGCAGCTGCTCGACATGCTGACGCCAGGCCTCGTGCAGCAGCAGCGGCATCTCGAGGAGCGCGACGTCCACGACGTCCTGGCTGCTGCGTCGGCGCTCGACGTGCTCCGCCGCCCTGTTCCCCGACGACCGCCCCGAGGCGATCCGGAACCACACAGTCTTGCCCGACTCGGCCGGTTCGACGCCCCATTCGTCGACCATGCCCTCGAGCAGCATGAGTCCGCGTCCGGTTCCGGCGCTGGGGCCGTAGCCGCGTGGGCTGGGGAGGTGCGGACTTCCGTCGGCGACCTCCACGTGGAGGCCCTGGCCGACGAGGGTGAAGCCGACCTCGATCGGGGTCCCGGCGTGCACGAGAGCGTTGGTGACGATCTCGCTCACCAGCAGCTCGGCGGTCTCGACCAGGTCCTCGCGCCCCTCGGCGAGCAGGGACGAACGGACCATCTGGCGGGCCTCGCGCACACTGGAAGGTCGCGGCGGGAACCGCCGACGTTGGGGTTGCGCAGGCTCCCCGACCACCACGGCCAACGAGTCTAGAGCAACCGGCCCGGCTCAGAGCCCGAGGTCACGGCCGATGAGCTCCTTCATGATCTCGTTGGAGCCGGCCCAGATCTTCGTGACGCGGGCGTCCTGCCAGGCACGGGCGACGCGGTACTCGTTCATGTAGCCGTAGCCGCCGTGCAGCTGGACGCAGTGGTCGAGCACGTCGTTCTGGACCTGCGCGGACCACCACTTGGCCTTCGCCGCGTCGATGGGCGTGAGCTCGCCCTCCGTGTGCGCGATGACCGCCTGGTCGATGTAGGCCTGGGCGACCTCGATCCTGGTGACGAGCTCGGCGAGCAGGAACTTGTTGTGCTGGAAGGCTCCGATCGACTGGCCGAACGCCTTGCGCTCCTTGGCGTACTCGATCGTCTCGTCGAGGATCTGCGCGGCGTGGGAGATGTTGGTGACCGCCGACCCGAGCCGCTCCTGGGGCAGCCACTGCATCATGTGGATGAAGCCGCCGTCGACCTCCCCGATGACGTTGGCGTCCGGGACGCGCACGTCCTCGAAGAACAGCTCGGCGGTGTCCGACTCGGGCTGACCGACCTTGTCGAGCTTGCGGCCTCGGGAGAAGCCCTCCATGCCTGCCTCGACGCCGAACAGCGTGATGCCGCGGGCCTTCTTCTCCGGGCTCGTGCGGGCCGCGACCACCACCAGGTCCGCGGAGTAGCCGTTGGTGATGAACGTCTTCGAGCCGTTGAGGACCCAGTCGTCGCCGTCGCGCACCGCGGTGGTGCGCAGGGCCGCGAGGTCGGAGCCACCCGACGGCTCGGTCATCCCGATGGCGGTGAGGATCTCGCCCGTGCAGAACCCGGGCAGCCAGCGCTGCCGCTGCTCCTCGGTCGTCAGGTGGACGAGGTACGGCGCGACGATGTCGGCGTGGATCCCCACGCACGAGGCGAGCGCCATGTTGACCTTGGCGAGCTCCTCGGTCAGCACGGCGTTGTAGCGGTAGTCGCCCGCCTCCGAGCCGCCGTACGTCTCGGGGATCTCGAGGCCGAGGAAGCCCTGCTTGCCCGCCGCCAGCCACATCTCGCGGGGCATGGCATGCGCCTCGGCATGCTCCTCGAGGTGCGGCTTGACCTCTCGCTCGAGGAACTCGCGCACCGAAGAACGGAACGCCTCATGGTCGGAGTCGTAGATCGTTCGCTTCACGCCACCCCACGTTACCGCACAGTAGCGTCGAGCAGCAGGGGGTCGCCACGCCGGTCGAATCGGGCGTATTCGGGCGAAAACACCCCATTCGATGCGTCGCGCACCATAATGAGGACCGGGTGTGACACCAGTCTCACTCCACGCGACCGGGGGGCTCATGTGACCGCAGACGAACCTCGCGAAGTGACGACCCTGCGCCGGCTGCACGAGCTGATGTGCTTGGTGAACTCCGGCGAGGATCTCGCCTCGGTGCTGCAGGGTCTCGTCGACGGCGTCGCCGACGTCACCGGGTTCGCCGTCGCCGCGGTCAGCTACCTCCACCCCGACCAGCACCTCGAGGTGGTGGCGGTGGCCGGGGACGACGCCGCGCGCGACGAGCTGATCGGCAACCGCACCCCGCTGGAGGAGATCGCCGGCGAGTTCGCCATCGCCGACGACTGGGGTCTCCTGAAGTTCGTCCCGCACGAGCGGCTCAACGGCGAGGTCGGCCGCGGCTGGATCCCCGACGTCCAGCCCCTCGACGTCCCCGACGCGTGGCACCCCGAGGACGCACTGCTCGCCCCGCTCTCCGCACCCGCGGGCGAGATGGTCGGGCTGCTCTCCGTGGACCTGCCCCGTGACGGCCTCCGGCCCGGCAGGTTCGCCCGTGAGGCCCTCGAGATGTACGCCGCACAGGCCGGCATCGCGATCAGCAACGCCATGCAGCGCGAGCGCCTCCGCGAGAAGGTCCGACTGGCCGGTGTGGTCCGCGACGTCGCCCAGACCGCGGGGAACGCGCTCGACCTCGGCCGGGTCATCGATGCCGGCGTGACCCCCATCGTCGACGGCCTGCCCTGCGACGCCTTGTGGATCCGGACGTTCGAGGGCGAGGGCGAAGCCCCCGGGCGGGGCCGCGGCGCCGTCCATGCGGAGCCCGTGGTCGTTCCTCCCGACGAGATCCTGGACATCGCGGCCCGGCTGGCGCAGCGGTGCTGGGCAGAGCGCAGGGCGATGGTGATGCCCGCGTCGCACCACGCGCTCGACGTCGACCTCGAGGACGACGACTACGAGGCCGTCCTGCGCTTCACCGCCACCTGCGGGGTCAGGACCCTGCTCCTCGCCCCCATGGGCGTCGGGCCCGAGTGCATGGGGTACCTCGTCCTCGGCCGGGACGCCGAGCCGACGTCCTGGACCGCCGAGGAGGTCAACGCCACCCTCGAGATCGGCCGGGACCTGGGCCGCGCGATCCTGCACGCCCGGCTCTTCGAGCGCGAACGTCACCTGGTCGAGGAGCTCCAGGCCCTCGACCGCTACAAGACCGAGATGATCTCCACCCTCGCGCACGAGCTGAAGAACCCGCTCAGCGCGATCATCGGCCACCTCGAGCTTCTCGAGGGCACGACGGACCCGACCGGCAGGTCTCTCGCCGCGATCGAGAGGTCCGCGACGAGGCTCTCGGACCTCGTCTCCGACATGCTGCTGCTCGCCAAGGTCGGCGACCCGCAACGGCCGTTCCTCCCCACGCCCGTGGACCTCGCCGACCTCGTCAGAGGCGCGACCGAGCTGCTGCAGGCCCAGGCGGCCAAGCAGGAGGTGGCCGTGCAGCTCGTCGGGACGAAGGACTCCGTGTCGGCGTACGGCGACGCCGCCGAGCTCGACCGGGTGGTGAGCAACCTGCTGAGCAACGCGGTGAAGTTCAGCCCCGCCGGGGGGACCGTCACGTGCAGCGTCGCCGAACGGGAGGACGACGTGGTGCTCACCTGCACCGACGAGGGCATCGGCATCTCCCCCGAGGACCAGGCACAGCTGTTCACGGAGTTCTTCCGCTCCACGAACCCGACCGCGCTCGACATCCCGGGCACAGGGCTCGGCCTGACCATCGTCAAGCGCATCGTCGACCGGCACAGCGGCACGATCGCCGTCGACTCGGAGCTCGGTCGCGGCACGTGCTTCCGGGTGACCCTTCCGGCGGCGGCGCTCGCCCGTGCCACCCTCGCGGCCGCCTCCGCCGTGGTCTGACGGGTTTCCCCGCCTGACCGGTGTCCCATGACCGGGGACGCCGGCTCAGGACCGCGAACGCCGGGCTCAGCCCTGGTGGCGGATGGGCTCGCCTCTCTCGAGTCGTTCCCGTTGCGGGACGACGGTGTACTTCGGGTCGCGGGCCGAGGCCTGCCCGGCCTCGAAGATCCCGAACCTCGTGCAGACCGAGCCGGCCACGAGGGCCGCCCCGGAGACGACCGAGAGCGCACGGCTCCGGCCGGACAGGAGCGAACCCGCCGCGCCGGCCGCGGTGAGGACCTTGGCGGCCTTCATCAACCGTCCGGCCTTGCCCTCGTGCAGCGGCTCCGCGGTGATGCCCATGGAGCGTTCCATCTGCTGCTCCATGACGAGGTCGGCGAGCGCACCTCCGAGCGCGAGGCGGCGCGCAGGACCCGCCTGGTCACGCGGCGCGGTGGCCATGGCCATCCCGCCGGCCGCGGCGGCCGCGGAGCCGACGAAGACGAAGGGCAGCTCGCGGTAGGCCTCGTGCCAGGAGGGGGTGGCCGTGTCCGCGAGGAGGACCGCGGTGTAGGCGGCGACGGGCGGGGCGGTGAGCCCGGCGACCAGGCCCGCGGGACGCCCCAGGGCGGAGAGCAGACGCAGCGGCCCCCGCCGCCGCTCGCCGGGAAGCATCCCCACCACCTCGGCAGCGGCGGCGGCGCCGGCGAACGGCCCGTAGGCCGTGAGGATCCAGGTGCCCACCGACATGGGCGAGGTGAGCTTGACGGTCCGCATCATGTTCAGGAACCGGGACGGCCTGCCCAGGTCGTGGACCAGGGCGGCGAAGCTGAAGCCGAGGGCCCCGACGGCGGTGAGCCGCCCGGTGCGGCGCAGTGCCTCCCGTCCGGTGAGGTCCGCGCCGGCCGCCAGCAGCGACGACCCTGCGGCGAGCCCCCCGGCGAAGAGGTACGCCGGGATGTCGGCCTCCCACGGCGACGCCTTCACGACCGGCCGGCCGTAGTAGGAGGTGAAGTCGGCGTTCGGGACCATGGACTGCTCGCCGCCGCCGTTCCCGCGACGTCTCGCACCCCGGTGGCGGCCGTCTCCCGCGTCGGCAGCGGTCTCCCGCCCCGTGCCCTGGCGGACCTCGGCGCGGCCGTCGTCTTCGGGACTCATCGGCGCCTCCCCAGGAACGAGACGGCCGCGCCGACGAGCAGGGCGGCGGCCGCCGCGGTCGCGCGGTTGAACATCTGTGGCAGGTCGCGGGTCGTCACGACCGGGTCCGGTGGCAGTCCGTAGACCTCCGGCTCGTCGAGCAGCAGGAAGAACGCCCCGGCGCCGCCGACCCCGTCGTCGGGGTCGTTGCCGTAGAGGCGGGCGTCCATGATCCCGGCCTCGTGCAGCTGCTCGACACGCTCGTTCGCCCGCTCGCGCAGCTCCTCGACGTCGCCGAACTGGATCGACTCGGTCGGGCAGGCCTGGGCACAGGCGGGTCGCTGGTCGGCCCCGAGCCGGTCGTAGCAGAGCGTGCACTTCTGGGCGATGCCGACGTTCGGTGCGCCGTCGGGCCCGTTGCGGCGGTCGATCACGCCGTACGGGCAGGCGGGGATGCAGTAGCCGCAGCCGTTGCAGATGTCGTCCTGGACCACGACGGTGCCGAACTCGCTGCGGAACAGCGAGCCCGTGGGGCACACGTCAAGGCAGGCCGCGTGGGTGCAGTGCTTGCACACGTCGGAGGACATCAGCCAGCGGAAGTCCGGCCTGCCGTCCGAGTCGCCCACGGTGCCCACCTGGGCGTCTCCGGACGGGACCTGCGGCATCCCGAGGTCCACGGTGTCCCGGCCCTCCCGTGCGGGCTGCTCGATGAAGGCCACGTGGCGCCAGGTGTTGGCGTCGAGGGATCCGGTGTTGTCGTAGGACATCCCGAGGAGGTCGAAGCCGTCGTCCGGGACGCCGTTCCACTCCTTGCAGGCCACCTCGCAGGCCTTGCACCCGATGCAGATGCTCGTGTCGGTGAAGAACCCCTTGCGCGGAGGCGGGTCGTCGTACCCGCTCTCCCGCGCGGGGTCGATCGGTCCGAAGAGGCTGTTCTTGCCGATCACTCGTCAGCTCCGGTCTGCTGCTCGGGGTCGTTCGGGCGGTCTCCGGCGCGCGGCTCGACCCCGGCGCCCGTCGTGACGATGGGGGCGTAGCGGTCCGTGTCGAGTCCCGCCCGGCGGACGTAGTCGGCCACCAGCGCCCGCAGCGCCTGTCCGGTGGGCCGGCGGCCGGGGAGCACGTCGCAGGTGCCGGCCTTGGTCTCCTGGATGAGCACGTTGGGGTCCAGCGTGATGCCGAACAGGTCGTTGGTCGAGTCGCCGGTCACCAGGCCACCCGAGCCCCAGTGGTAGGGGAGCCAGACCTGGTGCACCGTGCGCCCCTCGACCCGCAGCGGGCGGAGCCGGTCGGTGACCATGACCCGGCCCTCCACGGCGGCTCGTGCAGTGACGACGTGGCACCAGCCCATGTGCTCCAGGCCGCGCTCCGCGGCCAGCTCGGGCGAGACCTCGACGAACATCGCCGGCTGGAGCTCGGAGAGGTACTCGAGGTACCTGCTCATCCCGCCGGCCGTGTGGTGCTCGGTGAGGCGGCTGGTGGTGAAGACGAACGGGAAGACCTCGCTGTGCGCCTCGGGCGGGCTCGGGTTCATCCGGTTGTCGGCGCGCTCGTACTGCTTGCGGGTCGGGTTCGCCTGCTGCGCGTAGAGCGGGTTGCGGAAGGGCGACTCCACCGGCTCGTAGTGCGCGGGCATCGGACCGTCGACCAGGCCCATCGGGACGTAGAGCGCGCCCTTCCCGTCCCCCTGCATGATGAACGGGTCGACGCCCTCGATCGCCTCGACGCCCTGCGAGCCTTCGGGGCTGCGGTACGACGGTGCCTTGGTCTTCTCGAAGTCGGGAACGTCGTGGCCGGTCCACTCCCCTGCCTCCTCGTCCCACCAGACGTAGGCCTTCCTCTCGCTCCAGGGGCGCCCGTCGGGGTCGGCCGAGGCGCGGTTGTAGAGGATGCGGCGGTTCGCGGGCCACACCCAGCCCCACTCCGGGGCGACCCAGGACTGGTCCTTGCCGGGCTTGCGCCGGGCCGCCTGGTTGACGCCGTCGGCGAAGACGCCGGTGTAGATCCAGCAGCCACCGAGCGTGGAGCCGTCGTCCTTCATCTCGGTGTACGACGAGAGCGGCGGCCGGTCTCGACCTCGTAGCCGTTGATCTCCTTCAGCACCGCCTCGGCGCTCGGCTCGTCGTGGGGCCCGTGGACCGGGTAGTCCCAGGCGAGGTCCTGGATCGGCTTGTCCCGCTCGTCGGTGGAGTCGGCCAGCCGCTGCTTGACCAGCTGTCCGAGGTGGTAGAAGAACCACAGCTCGGAGCGGCAGTCGCCCACCGGTTCGACGGCCTTCTCCCGCCACTGGAGCATGCGCTGGGTCTGTGTGAAGGTCCCCTCCTTCTCCACGTGCGCGGCCGCGGGGAGCAGGAACACCTCGGTGGCGCACTCCTCCGGGACGATCTCGCCGGTCTCGATCTCGGGCGAGCTCTTCCAGAACGTGGCGCTCTCGATCTCGAAGAGGTCGCGCACGACCAGCCAGTCGAGGTTGGCCATGCCGAGCCGCTGGGCCCGGCCGTGGGCGGACCCGACCGCGGGGTTCTGGCCGAGCAGGAAGTAGCCCTTGACCTTCCCGTCGATCATGTCGAGCACCGACCGGTAGGTGCCGTGGTCGCCGGTGATCCTGGGCAGGTAGTCGAAGCAGAAGTCGTTCTCCGGCGTCGCGGCGTCGCCCCAGTACGCCTTGAGGAGGTTGATCCCGTAGGCGTCGGCCTCTCCCCAGAACCCCTTGGCGCCCGGGTGCTGCACCGCCTCGACCCAGTCGTCGAGGGTCTCGTGGTCCTTGGCGTTCGGCATCGGGAGGTAGCCGGGCAGGATGTTGAACAGCGTCGGGATGTCGGTGGAGCCCTGGATGCTCGCGTGACCGCGCAGTGCCAGGATCCCGCCGCCGGGGCGGCCGATGTTGCCGAGCAGCAGCTGGAGGACGGCGCCCGTGCGGATGTACTGCACGCCCACGCTGTGCTGCGTCCAGCCGACGCTGTAGACCAGCGCCGCCGTCTTGTCCCGGCCGGAGCTCGAGGTCCAGGCCTCGCAGACCTCGAGGAACTGCTCCTGCGAGACACCGCACGCCTCGGCCACCATCTCCGGCGTGTAGCGGGCGTAGTGCCGCTTGAGGATCTGGAAGACGCACCGTGGGTGCTGCAGCGTCTCGTCCCGCGGCGGCTCGCCACGCACCTGCATGCCGTGGCTCTCGTGCTTCATGGCCGTGGCCGTCTCGCGCTGGAGCGGGTGGCCGTCGGCGTCCGTCTCGTGCTTCTCCTGGCCCTCGTACTGCCAGCTGCCCGGGTCGTACGTGCGCGTCTCGGGGTCGAACCCGGAGAACAGTCCGTCGAGGTCCTCGGTGTCGCGGAACTCCTCGCTGACGATGCTCGCGGCGTTGGTGTAGGCCACCACGTAGTCGCGGAACTCCAGCTCGTTCTGGAGGACGTAGTTGATGATCCCGCCGAGGAAGACGATGTCGGTGCCCACCCGCAGCGGGACGTGCGTGTCCGCCAGGGCGCTGGTGCGCGTGAACCTCGGGTCCACGTGGATGACCTTGGCGCCGCGTGCCTTCGCCTCCATCACCCACTGGAAGCCCACGGGGTGGGCCTCGGCCATGTTCGAGCCCTGGATGATGATGCAGTCAGAGTTGGCGAGGTCCTGCTGGAACGTCGTGGCGCCGCCGCGACCGAAGCTGGTCCCCAGACCGGGGACGGTGGAGGAGTGTCAAATACGGGCCTGGTTCTCGATCTGGATCGCGCCCATCGCCGTGAACAGCTTCTTGATGAGGTAGTTCTCCTCGTTGTCGAGGGTCGCCCCTCCGAGGCTGGCGATGCCGAGGGTACGGCGTACCTTCCGGTCGTGCTCGTCGAAGTCCTGCCAGGTGTCCTGGCGGGTCCTGACGACCCGGTCGGCGATCATCTCCATCGCCGTGCCGAGGTCGAGGTCCTCCCACTCGGTGCCGTAGGGCCTGCGGTAGCGGACCTTCGTCTGACGCAGCGAGCTGGTCACGAGGTTCTTGCTGGCCGAGCCCTTGGGGCACAGCCTTCCGCGCGAGATCGGGCTGTCCGGGTCGCCTTCGATCTGGACGACCTTCTCGTCCTTGACGAAGATCTTCTGGCCGCAGCCGACGGCGCAGTACGGGCAGACGCTCCTCGCCACGCGGTCGGCGGTGGTCGTGCGGGCAGAGATGCTCTCGGTCCTCTCGGACCTCACGGCCGGGCCGCGACCCAGGGGGTCCTTGCCGGTGAGCTGGCGCAGCACCGGCCAGCCCAGGAACGCCTTGCCTGACGCCATCAGCTCTCCTCCCGTCCGATCCGCAAACTACCCCACCGAGCCGGTCGCATGCGCCCCTCGTCCGACGAATTCCGAGGGACCGGGACCCTGTCGGCCGCGTGGACGCGTCGGGCGGCCCGCTCATCGCACCCGGATCGTGTGGCCCTCCGCCGGGACCAGCTCGCCGACGACCGGGTAGCCGGGGACCTCCCCCACGACGAGAAGGCCGCCCGAGGTCTGGGCGTCGGCCAGCAGCACCAGCTCGTCCTCGCCCACGTGGGCGTCGAGCACCGGCCGCACCCAGTCGAGGTTGCGCCGGCTCCCGCCCGGGACGAACCCGGCCGCCATCGACTCCCGGGCGCCCTCGACGTACGGCACGGCGGCGGCGTCGACGACGGCGGTGACCCCGCTGGCCCGTGCCATCTTCATCAGGTGGCCCAGGAGGCCGAACCCGGTGACGTCGGTGGCGCACACCGCCCCCGCAGCCAGCGCGGCTCGTGAGGCGTCCCTGTTGAGGGTCGTCATCTGCGCGATCGCCTCCTCGAACCGCTCCCCCGTCGCCTTGTGGCGGTTGTTGAGGACGCCGAGCCCCAGCGGCTTCGTCAGGGTCAGCGGCAGTCCGGCCACGCCGGCGTCGTTGCGGAGCAGGCGGTCCGGGTCGGCCATGCCGGTGACCGCAAGGCCGTACTTCGGCTCCGGGTCGTCGATGCTGTGCCCGCCCGCGAGATGGGCGCCGGCCTCCGCACACACGTCCGCGCCGCCGCGCAGCACCTCTGCCGCGAGGTCGAAGGGGATCTTGTCCCGGGGCCACGCCAGGAGATTGACCGCTACGAGCGGCGTGCCGCCCATCGCGTAGACGTCAGAGAGCGCGTTGGCGGCGGCGATGCGGCCCCAGTCGTAGGCGTCGTCGACGACGGGCGTGAAGAAGTCGGCCGTGGCCACGATCGCCCGGTCCCCGTCGATGCGCACGGCCGCAGCGTCGTCCCCGTGCTCGAGGCCGACCAGCAGGTCGCCCCCGGCGCGGCTCGTGGGCAGGTCGGTCAGGACCCGTTCGAGCTCGCCGGGCGGGACCTTGCAGGCGCAGCCACCCCCCGCGGCGTACTGGGTGAGGCGGACGGCGTTCGAGGACGTGGTCGCGGTCACCCGGCCAATGTACGGCGACGTCAACCCGGCGCTCAGGGCCTCCGCCGAAGCAGCCGGTCGTGACCGGATCGAAACGTGCTGAGCCCGCACGAACCGCGCGAACCCGGCTAGCGTGACGTGCTGGCCACGACAGAAGACCCTCGGGGGAGAGATGTTCCGAAGCCTGACCGGCGCCATCACCGCAACAGCACTCGTCACGACCGGACTGGTTGCAGGCACCTCGGAGGCGGCGAGCGGCGAACCCGTGCTGACCATCCCGAGCCGGCCCGCCGGCGACGTCACGGTCACCGCAGCCGCCGACGCCGACGCCTACCCGTACCTGCAGGTCAAGGTCACCCGGCGGGACCTGGTCACGGAGCCGTACCCGTCGATGACCGCGATCCCGACGCCGCCGGTGGAGAACACCGGTTCGCCTGTCGACGTGGTCGTCCCCACCTGGGGTCTCAGCGGCAACGTCCCCGTGACGTTCATCCTGCTCGGGTGCAGCACCGACGACCCCGAGACCTGCACGTCCAAGCTGGCCACCGACGACTTGAACCTCTGGCAGGACCCGGTGAGGACGGAGTTCTACCGTCCGAGCAGCGACCCGCTCCTGGTGCCGATGGACGAGCTGCACGTGGGCGCCTACGGGCCGGACGGCGGTCGGATGACTGCGGTCGTCGACGGCAGCCGCAGGGACATCCCGTACGGCAACACCGACCTCACGCCGCTGCTCGACAAGCCGTTGCCGGACGGAAGCAACCTGGGGTCGACCGAGATCGTGGTTCAAAGGTGCAGCGCGGTCAACCGTGACGAGGCCTTCTGCGAAGACGTAGGCGGCGACACCACGACCGTGGACTTCCTGCGGCGCATCGCTCCGACCAACACCACGACCCCGTCCCGCGCGTTCACGATGGACCCGTCGTGGTCGTCCTCGTCGCGGACCTGGAAGGTCGAGACCGAGACGCTGGGAGCCGACTACTCCCTGAGCTGGGAGCTGCGGGACCCGGACACGCATGCGGTCCTGGTGGAGCCCCAGGACGCTTCCCCCCGGTCCTCGTCCGTGGAGCGCGACGTGGTGATCGAGCCGGCAGGCAAGGTGGACGACCTCCCCGACGGCACGTATGACGTCGTCCTGACCGCCGCCGTGGACAGAGGGGACGGGCACCGCCTCGCCGGCACCACCCGCACGAGCATCGAGATCCTCAACGACCCTCCGTCGGACGGCCTCCGGCTCAGGGACGCCGACCGGATCGTCAGGCTGGGGTCCGACGGCATGCGTAGGGCGCACTTCGTGGTCGACGCGGTCGACTACAGCGAGCACGCGGAGCTGGTGATGCGAGAGGACCGCACCGGCGTCGACGTCCTGCACCAGGACGTGGGCACGGCGGACTTCTGCGGAGAGTGCGCGAACCGCAAGGGGTACGACTTCGAGCTGCACCCGTACGGCGACGACAACCACCTCCTCCTGCCCCGGACCTACACCGCCCGGCTCCGCATGGAGGACTCCTGGGGGCGCCCGATCGAGGTGCCGCTGGGCAAGGTCTACTTCCAGGACACGAGAAGGAGGCGGGTCCGCACCGTGGTCCGCCCGGCCAAGGTCCGCGTGCGCGGGACCCGGCACGTCGGGCGCTGCTCGACGTTGCGGACCCCCGACCCCGCCGGGCTGCGGGGCGCCTTGTGGTTCCACTCCCTGTCCCGCTGCGGGTCGAGGCGAGGGGACGACGACCTGGCACGGCAGGTGCTCAGGGTCCGGGTGCCCAAGCCCGTCGGCGAGGTCGACTACATCAGCGACATCAGCGTCTACTACCGCGCCTGGGGACGAGGCCCGGGCGCGGCGCGCGCGGCCTGCAAGCTGCGTGAGACTTCCTGGCGCGGCGAGCGGGTCGAGCGAAGGCTGCGCTGGCGGTATCTCTGCGGCACCGGCCTCGTGGACAGCTGGGAGGACGCCGGCAAGTTCGCCCGCCTGCGGCTCCGGGCGGTGCGTGGGGAGCGGCTCGACCTGCGCCTGGTGAAGGTGGCCGTGACCTACCAGGCGTGGTACAGCCCCCGCTAGGTTCGGCAGCAAGCGTTGTCTTCGTGTGTGAAAGTCAACGCACTGCCGTTCTGACTCACCTCGCGGATGGGTCGCCGGGGAACCTATGCCCGGCATCCACCCGCTCCGACAGCCCTCCAGGCGTGACCACACCCGATGATCGGGGTGGGCGCCGGGAGGGCTGTCGTGCGTGTGCGAGTGGCTGGTGGACGCCGGTTCGGGTGTCGGCCTCGATCGTGTCGGCGGTTGCCCGTCCCTGGCCGTCGCCCGCGCTGGCGGAGGCCGTGCTTCCATCACGCTGGTGGGGAACGGGCCGCTGAGGCGACCTCCCCGTGCCGGGCTCGCCCTGGGGCTTGCCGGCGCGGGTGGTGAGACCGTGCCCGAGGGCGCGGCGTCCGATCGCGACCGCGGCACCCTCGTGCCGGGTCGCGAGAACCGTGGGGGTGGACAGGGCGCGCTGCCAGGAGGCGCCGCCGTACCGGGAGGTGTAGCGCGGGTCGACCGCGATCGCGGTCGCCCCGGCTGCCTTCGCGTGCTCGAGCACCGCGGTGACCGCGGCCCGGAGCCGCCCGTCGCGGGTCTTCGCCCGCGCTCCGGCCAGGTCGAGCGGCACCCGGACCGGCCGCCCGACCGGATTCCCTGCGCGGTCGAGGCTGGCGGCGGCGAGGTGGTCTGCGTTCAGGTCCACCCCGAGCACGCCCCCAGCCCGTGCCGCCGCGAGCGGGACCGGCTCGGGCTTCGGGCGCACCCACGAGACACGGAGGTATGTCCGCGGCCGGCCCTTGGGGTCGGTGGACGGCTCGAGATCGACCCGGACCGCGGCCCGCGCGTCGAGGCGCTGCTCGAGCTCGGCGCTGCGGTGGTGCAGCGGCACCGGATGCCGCAACCGCACCCGCGCCGCGACGCCGAGCTGCTCGGCGACCGGCCTCGGCACCGACACCGTCAGGTACCAGCGCCCACGTGCGCCGCGGGTCAGTGTCAGACACGGGTTCCCGCCGGACTTTCCGGCGTTGCCCGCACACCCGAACCACGAGCGCGCCTGCACCCACGACCGGCGCCACTCCGCGACGGAGAGCCCAGCCTTCTGCACGTGGTGGCGGGTGCCGGCCAGCCGGCGGCCGCCGTAGACGACCGGGTAGTCCTTCGCGGCCAGCCGTGCCTCGACCCGGGCGAGCTCCGCGATACGGGACGCGAGCCGGCGCTGCTGCTGGAAGCGTTCATTCGGGTTCGAGTACCCGTCCCGGCAACGGCCGCACCCGCGCCGTTCACCGCACCCACACGCCGACCGCGCCGTCGCTGCGGTGCGCCGCTCGAGGGTCGCGACCGCCTGACCCAGGCCGGCCCGGTGCCGCCACAGGTGCTCCTTGGCAGCCTTGGTCGCCGCGTCGTTGTCAACGCAGATGGTGCCGGCGTACCGCGCCTGGATGCCGAACCGCTCGACCAGGACCTTGTACCGGTCGTTCGCCTTCTCACCCCGCCGCGTGGCCGCCAGGTCGCAGTTCCGGGCCCGGGTCAGATGCGCCCCGATGCTGGCCAGCAGGACCCGCTCGTCCGGGTCGAGCCGCAGCCGCGTCTTCACCGAGACACCCGCGCTGGGCGCGACCACGCGGGTCGGCAGCTGCGGGCGAGGCTTCGGCACCCGCCGTACTGTGCCGGGCGCCACGGACACTTTCACACATGTACCTACGCTTGCTGCCGAACCGGGCCCCGCTGATCCCGTGCCTGTTCGCCGGAGAGCCGGCCACGTCGTCGCTGCCGATGGACGACGTGGTCCCAGCGCCTCCTAGAGTGTGCGCGGAGGCGTTTCTCGTCTGGTGACGGGCGCGGTCCTCAAAACCGTAGGGGCCCAGCATCTGGGTCCGGCGGGTTCGATTCCCGTCCGCCTCCGCCACAGGTGTCTTGCCACGGACACGGCGCCGCGGCAGCCGCGAGCCTCGGCGCGCCGACACCCGCCGCCACGGATTCGTTGCTAGCGTGCCGCGACCAGGCACGGTCTTGGCGTGTCTGGCAGCGCCCGCGCACAGACCCGGATCGTCCCTGGCAGGACCAGCCGGGTGTGACACCAAGGAGACACCTCGCCATGAGCTTTCTGGACAAGGTCCGCGGCCAGTTCATCGACATCGTCGAGTTCCTGGACGAGTCTCGCGACACCCTCGTGTGGCGGTTCCCCCGGCAGGGCAACGAGATCAAGATGGGCGCCAAGCTGGTCGTCCGCGAGGGACAGGCCGCGGTCTTCGTCAACGAGGGCACCGTCGCGGACGTCTTCCCGCCCGGCACCTACACGCTGGAGACCCAGAACCTTCCGATCCTGTCCACGCTCAAGGGCTGGAAGTACGGGTTCAACAGCCCGTTCAAGGCCGAGGTGTACTTCGTCGGGACGCGCCGGTACACCGACTTCAAGTGGGGCACCCAGAACCCGTTCCTGGTGCGCGACGCCGAGTTCGGGATGGTCCGGCTCCGAGCGCGCGGCACCTACGCGCTGCAGGTCAGCGACCCCGCCGCCCTGCTCCGGGAGCTGGTGGGGACCGACCCCCAGTTCCGGACCGGCGAGGTGGCCGAGTTCCTCCGCCAGAACGTCGTCTCGCACGTCGCCAGCACCCTGGCCGCATCGGGCGTCGCCGTCCTCGACATGGCGGCGAACCAGCTCACGCTCAGCGAGCGGCTGACCGAGCCGATCAGCGAGGGCCTCGCCGAGTTCGGCATCACCCTGCCCCGGTTCGTCATCGAGAACATCTCGATGCCTCCCGAGGTCGAGGCCGCCCTGGACAAGCGCACCCAGATGGGGGTCGTCGGCGACCTGGGCCAGTACACGCGCTTCCAGGCCGCGAACGCTCTCGAGGACGCCGCGAACAACCCAGGTGCCGCCGGCCAGGGCGCCGGACTGCTCATGGGGATGGGCCTGGGGCAGGCAGCCGCCGGGGCGATGGCGGGCGCCACATCACCGGACGCGACTCCCCCGCCGCTGCCCGGCACCGCGCCCTGGTTCGTCGCCGTCGGCGGCCAGCAGACCGGTCCGCACCCTGCCGCCGACCTGCCCTCGAAGGTTGCCGCGGGCACCCTGACCCGGGACTCCCTGGTCTGGCAGGAGGGGATGTCCGCGTGGACCCCGGCCGGACAGGTGCCCCAGCTCGCGGCGCTGTTCCCCGCCGTCCCGCCGCCGCTGCCGACCGACTCCTGAGGCTGCGGTGACCGACATCGCCGGCGACCCCGCCGGCAGCGACACCGACCGCGACACCGACCAGGACACAGGCGTCCCGGTCCCTCCGCCACTGCCGAGCAGCGCCGCGGACAACGCCGCGGACAGCGCCGGGGAGGGGACCACAGCGGGCATCGCCCCACTGACCAGCCTGTGCCGCTCCTGCGGCAGCCAGGTCCGGTACTCCCCCGGGACCACGACCCTCCGCTGCGTCTCGTGCGGCGGTGAGCAGCCTGTCGCGGAGACCGACGAGGAGATCGACGAGCACTCGTTCGACGCCTGGGTGGCCCAGCACCCGCACACCCAGGTGGCGCACCTGGCCGGCCACGTCACGACCTGCCGAGGCTGTGGCGCGCAGGTGGACGGCACCGACCTGGCCACCTCCTGCCAGTTCTGCGGCGGCCACCTGACCTTGCTGGAACATCCCGACGGGGTGGTCGCCCCGGAGGCGGTGGTCCCGTTCGGCGTCGACCGGGCCGGCGTCCAGAAGGCGTTCCGGCGATGGGTCACCTCCCGCTGGTTCGCCCCTGGGGCGCTGAAGAAGATCGGCGCGACGGAGTCGCTGCGAGGCACCTACCTGCCGCACTGGACGTTCGACGCGCATGCGCACACCCGCTACTCCGGTCAGCGGGGTGAGCACTACTACGTGACCATGACCCGGTCGGTGCCTGACGGGAATGGCGGCACCCGCACCGAGACCTACCAGGAGCGCCGTACCCGCTGGTACCCGGCTTCCGGACAGCTGCACCGGTTCTTCGACGACGTGCTGGTCCCGGCCAGCAAGCGGATCGAGCCGGGCAAGCTCGCGAAGATGGGCCCCTGGCGGCTCGCCGACGCGGTCCCGTTCCAGCCCGACTACCTCTCCGGGTACGACGCCCTCCGCTACGACGTCGACCCGCCAGACGGCGCAGCCCATGCTCGCCGCGAGATGCGGTCGGCGATCGAGGAGGACGTGCGCCGTGACATCGGCGGTGACGAGCAGCGCGTGACGAGGGTGGACGTCTCCTACGCGCAGGTGATGTTCAAGCTGATGCTGCTGCCGCTGTGGATCGCCACCTACCTGTACGGCGGCAAGACCTGGCAGGTGCTCGTGAACGCGAACACCGGCGAGGTCGTCGGTGACCGGCCTTGGTCGCGACTGAAGATCGCCGCTGCCGTCGTGACGGCGGTCGTCGCGGCGGTGCTGGCGTGGATCCTCATCAGCGGCCAGGTCACCGCGCCGTCCCCGCGCATGGTGGTGTGACGGGCGGGGGAAAAGACCGACCTCCCACTTCGTAGACTCGCGCCCCAGCAGAGACCCGACGGGCAGGGACCGCCGGGGAAGACGGACGGGGGGCGGGAGGAACTACGCCGATGGATGCCCACGACTCGAACGCTTCTGCGCGCCCCGGACGGCCCCTTCGCACGCTCACGCTGAGCGTGGCTGCCCTGATCGCCGCCACCGCGGTTGCGGGCTGCGGCGGGGACCCCGAGGGCTACAACGAAGCCGACGTCGCGTTCGCCTCCAACATGAGCCAGCACCACGCGCAGACCGTCGAGCTGGTGAACCTGCCACTGCGCCACGACGTGGCCCACGAGGACGTCGGGTGGACCGACGAGGCCCGGACGCGACGGTTTCACGAGCTGAAGTCCTTCGCGAGGATGCTGCGCTCGTGGGACCAGCCCGTGCCCGAGACCGGCCTCGAGCACAGTGACGAGGGCAAGCACCTCGTCCTCGACACGCGCATCCCCGGAATCCTCTCCCCGAGGCGGGTGCGCACGCTGGAGCGGGCGACCGACGGGACCTTCACCCAGGCGTGGCTGGAGGACATGATCCGGCACGAGCAGGGCGCGGTGAAGATGTCGGAGGCCGAGATCGCCGACGGCCAGAACGCCGTTGCCGTGGAGATGGCCGGCAAGGACAAGGCTGCGCACGCCGCGCTGGTCGCCGAGCTGCAGCGCCTCGCCGACTCCTGACCTCGGCGGCACAGACCTCCGGACAGACCTCCAGACAATTCTTGACGCGTTGAATTCAACGGGTACAGAATTACGAGCAGACGCCTGTTCCCCCCGGAGGTCACCATGTCTCGCGAGCTCACCGCCCGTCGCCGCCACGCCGTCCTGGGGGTCGTCGCCCTCGCGCTGATGATGGTGGTCTCCGCCGTGAGCGGGCTGAACGTCGCGCTCCCCGACCTGGCGGTCTCCACCGGCGCCACCCAGACGCAGGTCACCTGGGTCGTCGACGCCTACACGCTGGTCTTCGTCGGCCTGCTGCTCCCGGCGGGTGCGGCGGGAGACCGGTTCGGACGACGCGGCGCCCTGCTCGTGGGCCTGGTGCTGTTCGGCAGCGCCGCGGCCGCCGCGATGTTCGTGGAGGAGCCGACGACTCTGATCGCACTGCGGGCGGTCATGGGCGCGGGTGCCGCCTTCGTGATGCCCTCGACGCTCTCGGTGATCACCACCTCCTTCCCGCCCGAGGAGCGCGGCCGGGCCGTCGGCGTGTGGGTCGGCGTCGCGGGCGGCGGAGCGGTTCTCGGGCTCTTCGCCTCCGGGGCGCTGCTCGAGGTCTTCGACTGGAACTCCTTCTTCGGGCTCAACGTCGCGCTGGCGGTGCTCGCACTCATCGGGACCGTGGCGTTCGTCCCCTCCTCGAGGGAGCCGGACGCGGCCCCGCTGGACGTCGTGGGCGCGTTGCTGTCGCTCCTCGGCCTCGTCGCGCTGGTCTACGCGATCATCGAGGGGCCCGAGCAGGGCTGGTCGGACCCGTGGACGGTCGCCGGCTTCGCGATCGGTGCGGTCGGGCTGGTCGCGTTCGTGTGGTGGGAGCTGCGCCGTGAGCGCCCCATGCTCGATCCCCGCCTCTTCCGGCTTCGCGGGTTCAGCACCGGCTCGCTCGTGCTGACCGTCCAGTTCTTCGGAAGCTTCGGCCTGATCTTCGTCGTGATCCAGTACCTCCAGTACGTCGCGGGGCTCTCCCCGCTCCAGGCCGCCACGGCGATGCTGCCCCTGCCGATCGTGCTGATCCCGCTGGCCCGCAACGCTCCACGCATCGCCGCCCGCTTCGGCATCGGCCGGGTGGTCGCGCTCGGCCTCGTACTGAGCGGCACCGGCATGCTCCTCCTCACCGGCCTGAACGTCGAGCTCAGCTACTGGTACTTCGCGGCCGGGGTCGCGGTCTTCGCCGCCGGCATGGGGCTCGCCGGGACTCCCGCCACCACCGCGATCGTCTCCTCCCTCCCGCCGTCCCAGCAGGGGGTCGCCTCGGCGGTGAACGACACCTCGCGCGAGCTGGGCAGCGCTCTCGGGATCGCCGTTCTCGGCAGCGCCCTCAACGGCGCCTACCGCGACGGACTGTCCGGGCTCACCTCGCTCCCTCCCGAGGTGGTGGACCGCGCCCGGGACTCGATCTCCTTCGTGACCCTCGGCGGCGACCGGCTCGAGCAGCTCGGCCCCGCGGGGCAGCAGCTCGTCGCAGCGGCCGAGCTGTCCTTCGTGGACGCCGCGACGACGGCTTTCCTCATCGCGGCGTGCGTGCTGTACGTGGGCGCCGTCGTCGCCTTCTTCCTCGCACCTCGGCGAGCATCCGAGCAGCCGGTCGCCGCGCCGCAGAGCACGGAGCCGGACGACGTACCGGCGACGACGCAGCCCGTGCGCCAGTAGGAGCCGACCGGGGCCGGGAACCACCTCCCCGCTCGCACCCAGCGGCGTGGATGTCGAGCTCCGTCCGCTTCGTCAGGGTCGCCTGCTTCGCCGAGAAAGTGGTCTGTACGGCTCTCAAGGTCGGGTTTGCCCCTGCCGAGGGGTGGCAGTTTGTCCTACGGCGGGGGCACGCGAGACATCTCGCACCTCCTGTCCCCGAGAGTCTGGTTGGTGGTCTTCGTGGCGCATTCTCGCCACAAGCACGTACGTCGCACTCCGTTCCACCGGCGGCTGGCCAGGGTCGGCGTACCCCTCGCCGCGGTGCTGGTGCTCGCGGCACCGTCGACGGCGATGGTCGTCTCGGACCTGCAGAAGACGGACGCCGAGCCGATGAACGTGGCTCCCGCCATCGAGGTACGGCCCTCGCCGGTGCCCATGCGGGTCGCCCCGATCTCCCGCTCCGAGACCCGGGTCCGCCTTGAGGAGAAGCCGCCGCGGGCCACCGACCACATGTTCGCCACCGCCCCCCTCAACGTGCGCACGCAGCCGTCGGACGACGGTCGCGTTCTCGAGGTCCTCGACCCGATGCAGAAGGTCGGGGTGACCGGCGAGAGGAAGGGCCCGTGGAGCGAGGTGGTCATGGACGAGGAGTCGCGGTGGGTGCACACGGCGTACCTCTCCGAGACCAAGCCCACCCCGGAGCCGGAGCCGACGCCCGAGCCGAGCCCGACAGCCGACCCCACACCGGAGGCGGAGCCGACCCAGGCGCCGTCCGCGGACCCGACGCCGGCCGCCGGAGGTCTCTCCACGGCCGCCTGCCCGAGCGGCTCGGACGTCGAGAGCGGCCTGGCGTCCAACGCCGTCGCCGTCCACCGCGCGGTCTGCGCGGCGTTCCCCTCCGTCACGTCCTACGGCGGCGTGAGGCCCGGCGACACCGGTGAGCACGGAACCGGCCACGCGCTGGACATCATGATCCCCGACTCCGCCACGGGCGACGAGATCGCTGCGTGGGCGCGCGCGAACGCCGGCGCCCTGGGGATCAGCGAGGTGATCTGGTCCCAGCACATCTGGACGGTCCAGCGCAGCAGCGAGGGCTGGCGTCCGATGGAGGACCGCGGCTCGGCGACAGCGAACCACTACGACCACGTGCACGTGACCGTCTACTGACGGGCGCACCGCCGACCGGGAGGTACGACGACCCGCCGGACGGTACGACGACCCGCCCGACGGTACGTCGTGCCGCCGCCCCGCGGCAGGCGTGGCGGGGGCAGGATGAGCGGAGGCCGACTACAGGACCGCGCCGGACAACCACTCCCCGCGCGCCGCCTTCGACGACTCGGTCGTCCCCGACGGTGCGGCCTGGCTCGCGGAGGTTGCACTGCGCAGGCTTCGTCGCGGCCGGTAACGTCGCGAGCGTGAACGACCCGCGCCGCTCGACGCCTCGCACCGACCACGTGCTGGCCGACCCGCGCCTGCGTGAGGCCGCCGCACGAGTGGGCGAGGGCATTGTGAAGCGCGCGGTGCGCGACGCGCTCCACAGGTGCCGCACCGGCGACATCTCCCCTGCGGACGTCGCAGACCAGGCCGTCTCGTTGGTACCCCCGGTCGCGACCGGCATGCGCCCGGTCGTCAACGCCACGGGGGTGGTGGTCCATACCAATCTCGGCCGGGCTCCTCTGTCGGCCGCCGCCGTGGACGCCATCGCGACCGCCGCGGGCACCACCGACGTCGAGCTCGACCTCGCGACGGGTCGCAGGGGTCGCCGGGGCAGGTCCGCCATGGCCGCCCTCGCCGAGTCGGTCCCCGACGCCGGCGGCGTGCACGTGGTCAACAACGGCGCGGCGGCGCTCGCCCTGGTCACCTGCGCCCTGGCCGCGGGCCGCGAGGTCGTGGTGGCCCGCGGTGAGATGGTCGAGATCGGGGACGGGTTCCGCATCCCGGAGCTGCTGGAGTCCGTGGGCGCGCGGCTGCGCGAGGTGGGCACCACCAACCGGGTCCGCCTCGCCGACTACGAAGCAGCCGTCGGCGAGCAGACCGCGTTCGTGCTCAAGGTCCACCCGTCCAACTTCGTGGTCGAGGGCTTCACCTCCTCCGTCCCGGTCGCGGCACTGCGTGACCTTCCGGTGCCCGTAGTCGCCGACATCGGCTCCGGGCTGCTGGCCCCGCACCCGCGCCTGCCGGACGAGCCCAGCGCCTCGGCCGCCCTCCGCGCGGGAGCCGACCTGGTGACCGCGTCCGGCGACAAGCTGCTCGGCGGCCCCCAGTGCGGCCTGCTGCTCGGACGTGCCGACCTGGTGGAGAGGCTGCGCCGGCACCCGTTCGCCCGCGCCCTGCGCGTCGACAAGCTGACCCTGGCCGCCCTGGAGGCGACCCTCACCGGACCGCCGACTCCCGTCGCCCAGGCGCTGTCCTCGGCCGCCGACGAGCTGCTGACCCGGGCCGAGAAGATCGCCGCCGAGCTCGCGGCGGTCCTGCCCGCCGAGGCGGTGCCGTCCACGGCGGCCGTCGGTGGCGGTGGCGCCCCGGGGGTGGAGATCCCGAGCGCCGCCGTGTCTCTGCCTGCCGACCTCGCGGCCCCGCTCCGGGCGGGCGAGCCGCCCGTGGTCGGGTACGTCGCGCACGGACGGCTGCTGCTGGACCTGATCACCGTGCCGCCCGACCAGGACGCCCTGCTCGCCGACGCCGTACGCCGCGCCGCCGGCTCCCAGGAGGCCTGAGGCGTGCACGTCATCGCGACCGCCGGTCACGTCGACCACGGCAAGTCCACCCTCGTCCGCGCCCTGACCGGTGCGGATCCCGACCGGCTGGAGGAGGAGCACCGCCGCGGGCTCTCCATCGAGCTCGGCTACGTGTGGACCACGCTCCCCGGGGTCGGAGACGTCGCTTTCGTCGACGTGCCGGGGCACGAACGCTTCATCACCACGATGCTGGCGGGGGTCGGCCCCGTCCCGGCCGTGCTGGTCGTCGTCGCGGCGGACGACCCGTGGATGCCGCAGGCCGCCGAGCACCTCGCTGCCCTCGACGCGCTGAGGGTGAGCCACGGCGTGGTCGCGGTGTCGAGGAGCGACCTCGCCGACCCCGCACCCGCCGTGGCCAGGGTCCGCACCGAGCTCGAGGGCACCTCCCTGGCGGGGTGCCCGGTGGTGCCGGTCAGCGGGGTGACCGGGACGGGGCTCGACGACCTGCGCTCCCGTCTGGTGGCGATGGTCGACCAGCTTCCCTCCCCCGACCCTGGTGCGGACGTCCGGCTGTGGGTGGACCGGCGGTTCACGATCAAGGGCGCCGGCGCGGTCGTCACGGGCACGCTGCCTGCCGGGACGGTCCGCGCGGGGGACGTGCTGTCGACCCGGTCGTCGACGGTCCGGGTGCGTGGGGTCCAGTCGCTCGAGCGGACCCGCGAGCAGGTCTCCGGCGTGGCCCGCGTCGCGCTGAACCTCACCGGCGACGGCGTCGGGGAGGTCGAGCGCGGCAGCGTCCTCGTCGCTCCCGGCCGCTGGCACCACACCGACGTGGTCGACGTCCGTGTCAGCGCCGCCTCTGGCGCGGACACCCCGCCCGAGCGCCCGGTCCTGCACATCGGCGCAGCCTCCGTCGCCACGCACTTCCGGCCGCTCTCCGGCGACCTGGCCCGGTTGCGCCTGGACCGGCCGTTGCCGCTGCGCATCGGCGACCGTGCCCTGCTGCGCGACCCCGGCAGCCGGCGGCTGTGGGGCCTGCACGTTCTCGACCCCGCTCCCCCCGCACTCCGGAGGCGCGGCGCCGCGCGACGGCGGGCCGACGCGCTCGACAAGTGGACGCCGGGGCGCCTGGCCGACGAGGTCGCCCGGCGTGGCCTCGTCGAGGCACGGCTGCTGCAGCGCATCGGCGTCGTCCCCGACCGGCTCCCGGCAGAGGCGGACACCTCGAACGCGGGCACCACCGAGGCGGGCACCCCCGACGCCGGGGCCACCGAGGCGGACACCTCGAACGTGGGCACCGCCGGCCACGTGGCCGGCGGTCCTGTCGGCGGTGGTGCCGGTGGTGGTGCCGGTGGGGAGGCCAACGGGGTGGTCCGAGCCGACGGGTGGCTGCTGAGCGGGCAGCGAGCCGCCGCGCTCTCCGAAGCGGTGACCCGCGAGGTCGCCTTGCACGAGCAGGGGTCCCCGATGGCCGAGGGGCTGGCACTTCCCGTGCTCGCCGAACGCCTCGGACTGCCCTCCCCCGACCTGGTCCGGGCGGTCGTGCCGCCCACGCTGCGCGTCGAGTCCGGCCGGGTCACGAGCGGGCGCTCCGCCGTGCTCCCGGAGGGTGTGCTGCGCGCGGTCGCCGCCGTCCGGCAGGACCTGGAGTCCGAGCCGTTCGCCGCCCCCACCGCCGACCGCCTGCGCGAGGTGGGTCTCGACAACGCCGGCGCCGCGGCCGCCGCGAAGGCGGGTCTGCTGCTGCGTCCGGCAGCCGGGATCGTGCTCCTTCCGGGGGCCGACCTGCTGGCCGCCACCTGGCTGTCCGAGCTGCCCCAGCCGTTCACCACCAGCGAGGCCAGAGTGCGCCTGGGCACCAGCCGCCGGGTGGTCCTCCCGCTGCTGGCGCACCTCGACAAAGCGGGGCTCACCCGGCGTCTGCCGGACGACCGCCGCGAGGTCGTCGCCGGCTAGGCCGCGCCCGGCCGCGCCGAACCCCCGAGCTCACGTCCCGCACTGGGACAACGGCAGCTGCGAAGGAGCGTGGGCCGATGCGATACCTGAGATCGAGGGGACGATCGAGCGGCGCCTGCTCGTCAACTACCGCGTCGACCCCGACGCCGTCGCCCGCCTGCTTCCCGAGCCCTTCCGTCCGCAGAAAGTGGGCTACGCCGCGGTGGCCGGGATCTGCATGATCCGCCTCGGTGGGATTCGTCCACGATGGGCCCCCGACGGCTGGGGCTGCGCAGCGAGAACGCGGCTCCCCGCATCGCCGTCGAGTGGGACGACGCCACCGGTCCCCGGACGGGCGTCTACATCCCCCGCCGGACACCGACTCCCGGCTCACCGTCCTGATGGGCGGGCGCGTCTACCCCGGCGAGCACCACCGGGCGCGGTTCCGTGTGGCCGAGTCGGAGCATCAGCTCCATGTCGGCTACACATCCGTCGACGGGACCGCCGACGTCGACGTGAAGGCCGTCGTGGCGGATGGTCTGGAGGTCGCTGGATCCTCTGCACGTTCCTGCCCGGCCGGCAAGCGCCTCGACTAGCGCACGAACTGCGCGACGACCTGGCCGAGCCGCTCACCGGCGTCCTCCTGCAGGAAGTGGCCGGCCTGCTCGATGACCGGGTGGTCCAGGCCCTGCGCTCCCGGCACCAGCTTCTGGAGGATAGGCGCCATCGCACCGGTGACCGGGTCGGAGTCGCTGAAGGCCACGAGGAACGGCTTCTCCCACTGTTGGAGCACCGTCCAGGCCCTCCGGTTGGCCTCGGTCGCGGGATCGTCCGTGGACGTGGGGACCAGGGTGGGCATGACCCGGGCGCCCGCCTTGTACTCGTCGGACGGGAACGGGGCGTCGTACGCCGCCAGCACCTCCGGCTCCAGCGGGCGGACGCAGCCGGCCGCCACGAGGCGCCCCACGTCGAGGTCGGGCGCCTTCTCGACGGCGGTCCGGAACTGCCACCAGATCTCGGGCATGTCGAAGTCGCCGGTCGGCAGACCGGTGTTCGCGGCGACCACGCGGGCGAAGCGGTCCGGGTTCTCGGCGACCAGGCGGAGCCCGATCAGACCGCCCCAGTCCTGCCCGACGAGGGTCACGTCGCGCAGGTCCAGGACGTCGAACGCGAGGGCGCGGACCCACTCGACGTGGCGCGCGAAGGAGTGGTCGGACTTCTCGGTGGGCTTGTCGGAGCGCCCGAAGCCCACCAGGTCGACGGCGACCGCGCGCACACCCGCGTCGGCGAGCTCACGCATGACGTCGCGGTACAGGAAGGACCAGCTCGGCTCGCCGTGGAGCAGCAGCGCGACCGACCCGTCAGCCGGCCCGGCCTCCACCCAGGCCATCCGCAGGGTCCCGCCCTCACCGTCCGGGACGTCCGCGTAGTGCGGCTCGTACGGGAAGCCGGGAAGGTCGTGGAAACGGTCGTCGGGGGTCCGCAGTGTCTTCACACGGCCCACCCTGTCATCAGGAGGCGCCGCTGTCGCCGGTGCCCGGTGGGTTCTTCCGCGGCTTGATCCGGGCGTTCGGCAGCGGCGGCGCCGGCAGCCGTCGCGGCTCCCCGGCGTACCCCTCGACCTCGCCGAACTGCTCCGAGCCGCCCTCCCACGCCTCGCGGAAGGCGACGATCTCCTCGTGGGTGCGACCCACGAAGTTCCACCACATCAGGATCGGCTCGCCGAACGGCTCCCCGCCCAGCAGGAGCACACGGGCAGGGCTCTCTCCCGGGTTCACCAGGGTGAGGCGGTCGCGGCCGGGAGGGGTGTACCCGAGCTCGGCGCGCGCCAGCTCCGTGCCCTCGAGGTGGACCGGCCCGAGGTCGACGAGCACGCCGTGCTCGTACGCCGGGTCCACCTCCAGCACCGTCTCGGCTCCCGGGTCGAGGACGATCTCCGCGCCCAGCAGCGGGCTGTAGGTGCGCACGGGAGAGGTCTCGCCGGCCAAGGACCCGAGGAACACCTTCGCCGTGGCCCCGTCGAGCGCGACGGTGGACGGGACGTGGTGCTCGAAGTCGCGCGGGACGTCCCGCGCGCTGTCGGGAAGCGCGAGCCAGAGCTGGACGCCGTGCAGCACGCTCGTCCCCGGCGTCGACACCTCCGAGTGCGCGACTCCGTGACCGGCCGTCATCAGGTTCAGCTCCCCCGGACGGACCCGGGCATGCATGCCCAGGCTGTCGCGGTGCTCGACCTCGCCCTCGAACAGCCAGCTCACCGTCTGCAGCCCGGTGTGCGGGTGCGGTGGCACGTCCATGCCGCCCGTGCCTTCCACGTGGTCCGGCCCGTAGTGGTCCGCGAAGCACCAGGCGCCGATCAGCGAGCGCCGGCGCTGCGGGAGGGTACGGCGTACCGTCATCGCCCGCGGGCCGCCGAGGGGCACCTCCCGGGCGGTCACCACCTCCACGGCGGCGTGCCCGGCGCGTCCTTCACGGGAGGGGCCGCACTCGACCTCGTCAGGGCGTACCTCGACGTTGCTCACGCCGCCTACTGTGGCACGCCCCGCCGCTCCCCGGGAGTCCGGAGCCGGACCGCGACCATGGCCACGTCGTCGTCGGGGTCCTCCGGCAGCAGCTCGGTGAGCAGCCGGTCGCACATCGTCTCCAGCGGCAGGTCGGAGAAGCGTCCGGCAGCCCTCGTGAGCGCGGCCAGACCCTCGTCGATCGACTCACCGCGACGCTCGACCAGGCCGTCGGTGTAGAGCAGCAGGGTTGCGCCCGGCTCGAGCAACGCGGGCCTCTCCTGCCGCTCGGTGTGCGCGAGCACCCCCAGGAGCAGGTCGGGTTCCTCGTTCTCCAGCGTCACCGCTCCGCCGCCCGGCGGCACCATGATCGCGGGCGGGTGGCCGGCGTTGGCCCAGCACAGCTGGGCGGCACCGATGCCGGCGTCGTCGCGGGGGTCCAGACGCACCACGAGCCCGCTGGCCGTGGTCCGCACCCGCAGGCCCTCGATCGCGGCGTCCAGACGGCTGAGCATCTCGGCCGGGCCCGTGCCCGTGGTGTAGCCGATCCCGCGCAGCAGCGCCCGCAGCTGCCCCATCGCGGCGGCGCTGCGGGTGTCGTGGCCCATGACGTCGCCGATGACGAGCACGGTGCTCCCGTCGGGCTGGAGGAAGGCGTCGTACCAGTCGCCGCCCACCTGCGCCTCGTCGGCGGCCGCGACGTAGCGCACGGCGACCTCCGCCTCGTCGTTCTCGGGCGGCTCGGTCAGCAGGCTGCGCTGGAGCTCGGCGGCGAGGTCGCGCTGCTGGTCGTAGAGCGCGAGCGTGTCGAGGGCGACGCCTGCGCGACGCCCCACCTCGATGGCGACGGCGAGGTCGTCGGGGGTGTACGCCGGGGCGTCCGGCGCCCGGACGAGCGCCATCGAGCCGCGGATCTCGTCACGACCGGGCAGCGGGACCGCGATGATGCTGCCCACCCCCAGCAGCGAGACGACCGCCCGCGTGCGGTCGTCGGGGACGAAGCCGGCGAGGTCCTCGTCGCCGACCCGGGTGATGAGCACCGGCTCCCCCGAGGCCACGACCCGCCTGCTGGGCGAGGTGTCGTCCAGGCCGGTCATCAGTCCCTGGCGCACCGCATCCACCCGGACCTCGAGCCGGCGATCGCGGTGCCGCACCAGGACCCGCCGGCTCTGCCCACGCTGGTCGTAGGTCTGCAGGCTGACCCAGTCCGCCAGGGACGGCACGACCTGCTCCGCCAGCCGGGCGAGCAGCCGGTCCACGTCGAGGATGCCGGCCAGCGCCTCGGACACCCGCCCGAGCAGGCCGACGTGCTCGACCAGGCGGTCCCGGGTCTGCTCGGCGCGGCGGCGAGCGGTGACATCCTCGAGGAGGACGAGCAGCGCCTCGTCGCCGTTCTCCAATCGGCTCGGTGCCGCACTGAGCTCCACGGCCCTGTCGCCGTCGCCCTCCAGCGTGACCGTCGAGGCGAGCTCGCCCAGGCGGCCGCGACGGGCCAGGTCGAAGGCGTCCTCGACGTACTCCGAGGTGGAGAACAGCGGCGCCATGGGCTTGGCTGCCGCGTCCTGCGGGAGGTCGAGGAAGTCACCGGCCCACCGGTTCCAGGCGACGAGCCGGCCGTCGAGGTCACCGACGAGCACGCCGAACGGCGCGTGGTCGAGCAGGGCTCCGAGCGAGGCCGGGGCCAGGATGCGGGGTGCCGCGGGCGTCTCGCGGGCCTGGACTGCGGTGAGCGTCTCCGAGTGCACCCGCTGGAGCCGGCTGCTCTCCCGGACCTGCTGCACCCGGTCGGCGAGGCCCTCGGCGTCGATCGCGAGGATCGTGAGGGTCGCGGGCATGCCGGGCGCGAACATCGCCGTGCGCCGGACCGTCTCGTCGTTCTCGGGGCGGGTCAGCACCACGGCTCCGCACAGCGGCTCGACCCGGTGCACGACCTGCACGGCGGAGATCGGGTCGGCGACGCCGCTGCCCACGACCACCGCGTCGACCTCCGCGTGCAGGGCACGCTCCAGCCCGTCCACGGACACGGCGAGGCAGCCCTGCGCGCTTGCGGCGCCCAGCAGAGATTCCTCGTCGCGACCCAGCCCGACGAGCAGGAGCTCCCCCACCGGCGGCCTCAGGTACCCAGGAGCGGGACGTCGAGCAGGGCCCGACCCGTCCAGGTCCGCAGGATGTCGGTGGTCGGGCTCATCACGTGCGAGGCCCGTGCGTCGCGCAGGTGGCGCTCCATGGGGTGGCTGTCGCGGTAGCCGGTCCCGCCGATGAGTGTCATCGCCTCGTTGGTCACGGAGACGGCGGTGTCCGCGACCTGGGCCTTGGCCGCGGCCATGGCGGGAAGCGACTGCGGCCCGCCGGCGTCCGCCTCCTCGGCAGCCCAGTAGACGAGCCGACGCGTGGCCTGGACCTCCGACCACAGGACCCCGAGGCGGTGCTGGAGCACCGGCTCACGAGAGATGCTCTGGCCCGTGTGGGAGTGGCGCCGGTTCTTCAGGTGCTCGGTCGCCTCGTCGAGGGCAGCCTGCGCCACGCCGAGGTAGGTGCCGGCCATGGCGGTCAGGAAGTACGGCGCGACCACCTCGAAGACGTACCAGATCTGCTCACCCGGGGCGCCGAGCAGGGCATCGGCCTCGACCCGGACCCCGTCGAGCTCGGCGGAGAGCGAGGAGTTGCCGCGCATGCCGATCCCGTCCCACCCGCCGCTCCAGGTCAGACCGGGGGTATCGCTCCAGATCGCGACGCACGAGAACTCCCCGATCGGGGCGCCGGGGTCCGCCGCGACGGTGGACACGACGTACGAGTCGGCGCGGGAGCCGTTGGTGACGAAGCTCTTGCGCCCGTCGATGACGAGCTCGTCGCCGTCGGTGGTGAGCCGGGTCTGCGGCAGCCAGAACTGCGCCCCCGTGCCCGGCTCGGAGAGCGCCAACGTCGTGAGGTGCTCCCCCGCTGCGATCGGCTGGAGCAGCTCCTTGCGCTGCCGCTCGGTGGGCTTGGCGCCGATCACCGCCGCGGCGACGTTGTGCATGCCGAAGCAGAGCGCCGTCGAGGCGCAGGAGGTCGCCAGGACCTCGCAGACCGCGGCCAGCGCGCGCAGTCCCAGGCCGGCGCCGCCGTCCTCACGTGGGACGACGAGGCCACCTAGAGAGGACTGGAGGGCTCGCAGGGCTTCCTCGGGCCATACGCCGGAGTCGGTCTCCTCGGCGCGCGGCGCTGCCACGTCCCGGGCGACCTCGCGGGCGCGGTCGACCGCCACATGGACGGACGGGGCAGGTGCTGACATGCGGCAAGAGTAGCCGCAGGCGACGGGGGCCTCCGGCGTGAAGGCCTTACCTGCCATCCTGTCTCCTCGCGGGCCCGGTCCGGACCGCGAGGAGGCAGGTGTGTGAAACCGCACAGCGCGGGTATGTGCTGCGGTTGAGATCGACTCGGGAGGCTCCATTGACCACCGGTGACCGCGAGAGGTACGAACAGCTCGCCGACCCCGCCATGTACTGGACGCAGACGAACGGCGAGCCGGTGCGTGAACCCATCGCCATCCCGTCGAAGCAGGACGGCGACAGCCCCGCGCCCCCGGACGGCCCCGACGGCGGGCCCGCGACGGCGGTCGTGGGCGCGCAGACCCCGTTCCCCGCCGAGAGCGACGACCACCGGTACTCCCGGTCGAGCTTCTACGACCGGTCCCGCGCCGACGAGGAGGTCGACCCCGAGACGCGGCGGTACGACCGCTTCGGCGGCGTGAACTGGGGTGCCGGGTTCTTCGGCTGGATCGTGACCGTCGGGGTGACCGCGCTCCTCGGCGCCCTCTCCGGCGTACTGATCATGGTGCTGGACCGCACTGTCGACGCGGTCTCCACGACCCTCGACAACGACCCGCGCACGGTAGGCCTGGTCGCGGTCGCCGTGGCGGCGTCGGTGCTGCTGGTCGGCTCGTACTCCGGCGGGTACGTCGCCGGCCGGATGTCCCGGTACGACGGCGGCAAGCAGGGCGCCGCTGTCTGGGTGACCGGGGTGATGCTGACCGCGTTGGGCGCCGGGCTCGTCCTGGTCTTCGGCAGCGAGTACAACGTTCTCGACCGGTTCGACCTCCCCTCCGTCACCGTGCCCGAGCAGGTGTTCGGCGTCGTCGGGCTGGTCGCTGTCGTGGTGGCGGCCTTCGCGTCGCTCCTCGCCTCCATCGGCGGTGGCAAGGTCGGGTGCCGCTACCACCTCAAGGTCGACGACTACATCTGACGTCGCAGCCCGGGGAGCCCCCGAGCAGCTCCGGGCAGCCCCGAGCAGCTCCGGGCAGCCCCGAGGGCCAACCCCGGGCGACCCCGGGCCAGCTCCTGGCGGGCGGCTCCCGGCTCCACGACCCCGTAAGGTCGTCGCAGCAGGGGCAGGCCGCTCCGCCGGGGACGTGCCCTTTCTGGGCCGCACCGGGGACCGGCACGCCGGAACCACCGCGACCAAGGAGGACCCGGTGCACGGTCGTGACGTCTTCGTCGTCGACGCCGTCCGCACACCCGTCGGCAGGTTCGGGGGCGCGCTCGCGAAGGTGCGGCCCGACGACCTCGCCGCCACGGTGATCAAGGCGCTCCTGGAGCGCAACCCGGCACTCGACCCGGCCCGCGTGGACGAGGTGTACTTCGGTGCGGCCAACCAGGCCGGCGAGGACAACCGCAACGTCGCCCGGATGGCCTCCCTGCTCGCCGGGCTCCCCACCTCGGTGCCGGGATCGACGGTCAACCGGCTGTGCGCGTCCGGGCTCGACGCGCTCGTCATGGCGGCACGCGCCATCGCGGTAGGGGACGCCTCGATCATGGTCGCCGGCGGCGTCGAGTCGATGACCCGAGCGCCCTGGGTGCTCCCGAAGGCCGAGCGCCCGTTCCCGGCCGGGAACGCCGAGCTGTTCTCCACCACCCTGGGCTGGCGGATGGTCAACCCGGCCATGCCGTCGCAGTGGTCGGTGAGCCTGGGCGAGGCCACCGAGCAGCTCGCCGAGAAGTACGCCGTCACGCGGGAGGCCTCCGACGACTTCGCCGCCCGGAGCCAGACGCTGGCGGCCAAGGCATGGGCGGACGGCGCCTACGACAGCGCCGTCGTCCAGGTCGAGGGCGCCGAGCTGGAGCGCGACGAAGGCATCCGGGACGGCGTGACACCGCAGACGCTGGCCGGGCTCAAGCCGTCCTTCCGTGCCGACGGCATCGTGACCGCCGGCAACGCCTCCCAGCTCTCCGACGGCGCGGCCGCGCTGCTTCTCGTCGACGAGGACGGGCTCAAGGCCCTCGACGTCGAGCCGTTGGCCCGGGTCACCGCCACCGGGGTCGACGCCGTGCACCCCCAGCTCTTCGGGATCGGGCCGGTCGAGGCCGTGAACCGGTCCCTGGCCAAGGCGGGTCGCACGCGTGCCGACGTCACGGTCATGGAGCTGAACGAGGCGTTCGCCGCGCAGTCCCTGGCCTGCCTCGGGCAGTGGCCGGACCTCGACCCTGACCTGGTGAACCCGCTGGGCGGTGCGATCGCCATCGGCCACCCCCTGGGGTGCTCGGGCGCTCGCCTGGCCGGGTCGGTCGCCCACCAGCTCGCCGCTGTGGGATCCGGCGTCGGCGTCGCGGCCCTCTGCATCGGCGTGGGACAGGGTCTGGCCGTCACGCTCGAGCGCTAGACGTTCCTGCGTCTTGCCCTCCCCCGGGCCTCTTGGGGTGGCTCGATGCAGCCGTCGCGACCTGCTGACGCGGGCGAGGTGGTCGGGTTAGCGTGCCTGGATGAGACGCCCGCACGAGAACGTCGCGACCGTGCTCGTCTCACCGCGTGTGCTCAGCGACCTCGAACTCGAGCTGATGGCGCTGGACATGCGGGTGTGGCCGGTGCGGACCGCTCCGATCTGCGCCGACGGCCCGCGGGCGGAGTTCCAGATCCGTCGCCGGCTCATCATGCGGCACCGTGGCTCATGGGACCTCGCCGCCGACTGGACGCCCGTGTGGGTCAGCTTCGGGAGCAGCTGGCGAGACGGCGACGAACCCCTGCCCTGGGCGGCCCACCAGGCCCTCTGGCAAGCCCTCGACTCGTACGCCGAGCACGTGCGGTTCCACAGGAGGCTCGGCGGCGTTCCTCGGCTCGCACTCCCCCGGGAGCTGCACACCTGACCTCGCCCTAGGTGTTCTGACCACGGAGGTTGGGTCCGGAGCGGGACGCGGATGGGGCCGGGCAGAGGCCTCGATACCCAGGCAGAAGGCGCTTCCGGCCCTTGTCCGGGCGTATGCCGCACTCCCTTGAAGCGCCTCTCGGGGAGGCGGAGACTGACTCGCATATCCAGCCTCGCTCTCGGGGGCAGGAGCGGGGCGCTCACTCCGTCGGACCGAGAGAGGCACGCCCGTGCAGACACCCGCACCCGTCGACTACGCCAGAGCAACGAGCGTCGAGCACGCTCTCGAGCTGTTGGGGCGGCTCGGTCCCGAATCGAGGCTCATCGCCGGCGGCCACAGCCTGCTGCCGATGATGCGGATCAGGCTCGCCCAGCCCGAGTGCGTCATCGACATCAACGACCTCACCGACCTCGACTACATCCGGGTGGAGGGCGGCGAGCTGCGCCTGGGCGCCCTGACCCGGCACGCCGCGATCCTGGCCTCCCCCGTCGTCGGCGAGCACTACCCGATCTTCCACGACGCCGAGCGGCTCATCGCCGACCCCCCGGTGCGCAACCGGGGGACGGTCGGCGGGTCGTTCTGCCAGGCCGACCCGGCGGAGGACCTGGCCGCCGTGGGGTCCGCTCTGAAGGCGACGCTGGTCGTGCGCTCCGCCCAGGGCACGCGCACCGTGCCGGCGCGGGAGTTCCACGCGGGTCCGTACGAGACCGTGCTCGGCGACGCCGAGATCCTGACCGAGGTACGCATTCCCATCCGGCCCGGTGCGGCGAGCGCCTACGACAAGGTGAAACGGCGGGCGGGCGACTGGGCCGCGGCGGCCGCCGGGGCGTACCTGCTGCTCCGCGACGGCGTCGTGGTCGACGTGGGCATCGGCCTCACGGCGGTCGGCGCCCCGCACTTCTGCGCCGAGGAGGCAGAGGCCTTCCTGGTGGGGAAGCCCGCGACGGAGGAGAACATCGCCGAGGCGGGCCGGCTTGCCGCCGGCGCCTGCGCACCGCACGCCGACCAGCGCGGCCCCGTGGAGTACAAGCTCCACCTCGCCGACGAGCTCACCCAACGCGTCCTGCGCCGCTGCGTGGAGCGCTCGGCAGGGAGGTCCTGACATGCAGGTGACGATGAACGTGAACGGCACCGAGGTCAGCCGCGACGTCGAGCCGCGCCTCCTCCTCGTGCACTTCCTCCGCGACCACCTGGGACTGACCGGGACGCACTGGGGCTGTGACACCTCCCAGTGCGGGACCTGCGTGGTCCAGCTCGACGGTGAGCCGGTCAAGAGCTGCACCGTCCTCGCCGCGATGGCCGACGGGCACGGCGTACGCACGGTCGAGGGCCTGGAGGTGGACGGAGAGCTCGACGTGGTGCAGCAGGGCTTCATGCAGGAGCACGGGCTCCAGTGCGGTTTCTGCACCCCCGGGATGATGATGACCACCCGCTGGCTGCTCGACCGGGACGACGACCCCGACGAGGCCACCATCCGCGAGGCGATCTCCGGGCAGCTGTGCCGCTGCACCGGCTACGAGAACATCGTCCGCGCCGTCCGCTGGGCCGCCGAGCACCAGCGTGAGGAGCGCGAGGAACGCGAACCGCAGGAGTCCACCCAGGAGGTTCAGGCATGACCGCCACCGAGCCCCACCCGGCACCCCCGACCACCAGCGCGGCCGGCAACCCGATCGGCTTCGGCCGGATGCTCCGCAAGGAGGACGCCCGGTTCCTCCGCGGGCAGGGCCACTACCTCGACGACCTGACGATGCCCGGGATGCTGCACGCGGCGATCCTGCGCAGCCCGGTCGCGCACGCGAAGATCATGTCCATCGACACCCGGGCCGCCGAGGAGCACCCGAAGGTCAAGGCCGTGATCATCGGCAAGACGCTCGAGGGCCTGAACCTGGCGTGGATGCCGACCCTGAGCGCCGACGTGCAGGCCGTCCTCGCCACCGACAAGGTCCGGTTCCAGGGCCAGGAGGTGGCGATGGTGATCGCGGAGGACAAGTACTCCGCTCGTGACGCCCTCGAGCTGATCGACGTGGAGTACGACGTGCTGCCGCCGGTCGTGGACGCCCACAAGGCACTCGCCCCCGACGCACCGGTGATCCGCGACGACGTCGAGGGCCGCACGGACAACCACATCTTCGACTGGGAGGCCGGCGACAAGGAGAGGACCGACGAGGTCTTCGCCGGAGCCGACGTCGTGGTGAGCCAGGAGATGCTCTACCCGCGCTCGCACCCGGCTCCTCTCGAGACCTGCGGAACCATCGCGAGCATGGACAAGGTGACCGGCAAGCTCACCGTCTGGTCGACCAACCAGGCGCCGCACGCCCACCGCACCGTCTACGCGCTGGTCGCGGGGATCCCCGAGCAGAACATCCAGATCGTCTCGCCGGACATCGGCGGCGGCTTCGGCAACAAGGTCGGCATCTACCCCGGCTACGTGCTCGCGGTCGTCGGCTCGATCGTCACGGGCAAGCCGGTGAAGTGGGTCGAGGACCGCAGCGAGAACCTGATGTCGACCTCGTTCGCCCGCGACTACCACATGAAGGGTGAGATCGCGGCGACGAAGGACGGCAAGATCCTCGGTCTGAGGGTCGACGTCCTCGCCGACCACGGGGCCTTCAACGGCACCGCGCAGCCGACGAAGTTCCCGGCCGGGTTCTTCCACATCTTCACCGGCAGCTACGACCTCCAGGCCGCCCACTGCAAGGTCACCGGCGTCTACACCAACAAGGCGCCCGGCGGGGTCGCCTACGCCTGCTCCTTCCGCATCACCGAGGCCGTCTACCTCGTGGAGCGGATGGTGGACGTGCTCGCCGACGAGCTGGGCGTGGACCCGGCCGAGCTGCGGATGAAGAACCTGCTGCGGCCCGAGCAGTTCCCCTACACGAGCATGACCGGCTGGGAGTACGACTCCGGCGACTACCCGCGGGCGCTGCGCAAGGCCCTGGAGATGGCGGGGTACGACGACCTGCGCCGGGAGCAGGCCGAGAAGCGCGAGCGTGGGGAGCTGATGGGCATCGGCCTGAGCTTCTTCACCGAGGGCGTCGGGGCCGGCCCCCGCAAGCACATGGACATCCTCGGCCTCGGCATGGCGGACGGGTGCGAGCTGCGGGTGCACCCGACGGGCAAGGCCCAGCTGCGCCTGTCGGTGCAGACCCAGGGGCAGGGCCACGAGACGACCTTCGCGCAGATCGTGTCGCAGGAGCTCGGCATCCCGCCGGAGGACATCGACGTCATCCACGGCGACACGAACAACACCCCGTTCGGCCTCGGCACCTACGGGTCGCGCTCCACACCGGTCTCGGGGGCCGCGGCCGCGGTCGTGGCCCAGCGGATCCGGGACAAGGCGCGGATCGTCACCGCGGCGGCGCTCGAGTGCAGCCCCGACGACCTCGAGTGGGAGCAGGGCCGCTGGTACGTCAAGGGCGACCCGAGCCAGGGCAAGACCGTCCAGGAGGTCGCGATGCTCGCCCACGGCACCCTCGAGCTGCCCGAGGGCGTCGAGGGCCACCTGGACGCGTCGGTGGTCTACAACCCGCCCAACCTCACCTACCCGTTCGGCGCCTACCTCTGCGTGGTGGACGTGGACCGAGGGACGGGCCAGGTGAAGGTACGCCGGTTCATCGCCGTCGACGACTGCGGGCCGCGGATCAACCCGATGATCGTCGAGGGCCAGATCCACGGCGGCCTCGCTGACGGGGTCGGCATGGCGCTGATGCAGGTCATCCCCTTCGACGAGGACGGCAACTGCGTGGGCAACTCGTTCATGGACTACCTGCTGCCCACGGCACTGGAGGTCCCGAGCTGGGAGACCGGCGAGACGGTCACGCCCTCGCCGCACCACCCGCAGGGCCTCAAGGGCATCGGCGAGTCCGCGACGGTCGGCTCCCCCGCGGCGGTCGTCAACGCGGTGATCGACGCACTGGAGCCTTTCGGCGTACGCCACGCGGACATGCCGCTGACACCGGCCAACGTGTGGATGGCGATGCAGGGCAAGCCGGTGCGGACGGACCTGGCGGTGCAGTGAGCAGGCCGGAGGTCGAGAGCCGGGCAGCCGCTCTGCGCGCGGAGCGGGTGCCGTTCGTCCACGCGACGGTGGTGCTGGCCGACCGGCCCACGTCCGCCAAGCCGGGCGACGAGGCGATCGTGTTCGCCGACGGGACCATCGAGGGTTTCGTCGGCGGCACGTGCGCCGAGTCGACGGTCCGCGCCCAGGGCCTCGCGCTGCTCGACTCCGGTGAGCCTCTGTTGCTGCGGATCACCCCGTCGCCGGAGGACGACGACGCGTGGGCCGGTGAGGCGACCGGCGGCTCGGACCGGCTCTCCGTGCACAATCCGTGCCTCTCCGGCGGGACCCTGGAGATCTTCCTCGAGCCGGTGGTCCCGGCACCGCTGCTGGTGGTGCACGGGGACAGCCCGATCGCCCATGCCCTGATGCGACTGGGGGAACGGCTCGGGTACCAGGTGGCGCCGAGCGTCACCGCCGTACCCGCGGACGGCGGCCTGCCCGAGCCGGACCTGTCGGCGGTCCCCGACGCGGCGGCCGTCGTGTGCGCCTCGCACGGCCGCGACGAGGAACCGGTGCTGGAGGCGGCCCTGAGAGCGGACGTCGCCTACGTCGCGCTGGTCGCGAGCCGCAAGCGCGGCGAGGACGTGGTCGCCTCGCTCGACGTGGACGAGGCAGCCCGGGCAAGGGTGCACACCCCTGCCGGCCTCGACATCGGGGCGCGTACGCCGGAGGAGGTGGCCCTGTCGATCCTGGCGGAGGTCGTCGCCGAACGGCGGCGTGCGTCGGGCCGCCCGGTGTCCGAGCACCACCACCACGGCCATCACGTCGGACGGGTCGAGCACGACGACGGGCACGAAGGACACGCAGGCCACGCGCACACGGAGCACACGGATGCCGAGCACGGCCACGCCGGGCACGACCACGAGGCGCACGACCACGAGGGGCACGAAGGGCACGCCCAGCACGGCGGGAGCGACGTCGCCGAGCACCCGCACGACCACCACACGACCCTGGAGCAGACGGTGGCACGACCGGGCACGGCGATCGACCCGGTGTGCGGCATGACGGTGGCGACCGTGGAGACCTCGCTGCACCTGGACCACGACGGGCGTGCGCTACTGGTTCTGCGGCACCGGCTGCCTGAGGGCCTTCGCCGCCGACCCCGCGGGGTACCTCGGCTCGTGAAGCACCCGGACCAGGAGCCCGAAACCGGCGACCTCGCACGCATGGTCCCCGACATCGCGACCCTGCGCACGGGGCTCGAGCGGACCGGCTACCTCACCGACGAGGGGCTTGCCACCGCCCTCTTCTGCGCGGTGCGGCTGCCTCAGCCGATCCTGCTCGAGGGCGAGGCCGGGGTGGGCAAGACGCAGGCCGCCAAGGCCCTCGCGCAGATGCTCGGCACCACGCTGATCCGGCTCCAGTGCTACGACGGCATCGAGGCCGCCGAGGCGCTCTACGAGTGGAACTACCCGCGCCAGCTGCTCGCGATCCGGCTCGCGGAGGCCGAGGGGACCCACCTGCGGGAGGCGGAGCTCTTCGGGCCCGACTACCTCGTGGAACGGCCGCTGCTCCAGGCCGTGCGTCACGCCGGGCCGCTGCCGCCGGTGCTGCTCATCGACGAGGTCGACCGGGCCGACGAGGAGTTCGAGGCGTTCCTGTTCGAGCTCCTCGCCGAGGGCGCCATCACGATCCCGGAGATCGGGACGGTCAAGGCGCAGTCCCCTCCGCTGGCGGTGCTCACCTCGAACCGGACCCGCGACCTCCACGACGCGCTCAAGCGACGCTGCCTCTACCACTGGATCGACTACCCCGACGTGGCCCGGGCCGCCGAGATCATCCGCCTGCACGTCCCGTCGGCCGCCGAGGACCTCACCGCGGGAGTCGCCGGAGCGGTCCAGCGGCTGCGCAGCCTCGACCTCCAGAAGCCGCCCGGGGTCGCCGAGGCGATCGACTGGGTCGGCGCCCTCTCACTGCTGGGCGTGACGCGGCTCGAGCCCGCGCTCGTCGCCGGCACGCTCGGCTCGGCGCTGAAGTACCGCGAGGACCTCGACCTCGCCCTCGACCGCGGCATCGCGTGGGTGGCAAGTGGCGACTGAAGCCACCCTCGCCGTCCACCGCCTGGCCCCCGACCTGGCCACGGCCGCGGCGGCGTTCGGTGGACTGCTCCGCGACCACGGTGTCCCCGCCACGCCGGAACGGTCGGCCCGCTTCGCCGCCGCCGTCGACCTCGGGCGCCCCGCCACCCTCGACGACCTGTACTGGCTTGCCCGCGTGACCCTGATCGACCGGCACGACCAGCTCGACACTTTCGACCAGGTGTTCCGGCACGTCTTCGCCGGGCTCGAGGACGTCACCGCCGACCGGGGCGACACCACCGCTCCCCGGCTCCCGCAGGAGGTGAGCTCCGGGCCCCAGGTCCGCCCGGGACAGGGGCCGCACGGCGGCGAGACCGACGCAGCGGCCCCCACCTCGGCCACGGGCTCCTCGCGCGAGTCCGACGAGGAGGGGCGGGTGCTGATGACCGCGAGCGTGGACGAGCGGCTGCGGCACAAGGACTTCGCGGAGTACACGGCCGAGGAGCTCGCCACGCTGCGCCACCTGGTCGAGGAGCTCCGGGTGCTGGCACCGCGCAGGCGGGCACGCCGTACGACGGGGGCGGCGAGCGGGCGCCGGCTCGACCTGCGGCGGACGCTGCGGCACTCGCACCGCACAGGCGGCGACCCCGTACGGCGGGTGTACCGCCGACGCCGCACGCAACGGCGCCGGCTCGTGCTGATCGCGGACGTCTCGGGCTCCATGGAGGCGTACTCGCGGGTCTACCTGCACCTGCTCCAGGGCGCCGTGCGCGGGACCGGCGCGGAGGCGTTCGTGATGGCCACACGGCTGACCCGGATCTCACGGGCGCTGGCGAGCGGGCACCCGGACGTCGCGCTGGCGCGGGCGGCGGCGGAGGCGCCCGACTGGTCCGGGGGAACCCGGATCGGCGAGGCGCTGAAGGCGTTCCTGGACGGCTACGGCAGGCGCGGCATGGCGCGCGGCGCCGTCGTCGTGATCGTCTCCGACGGCTGGGAGCGCGCCGACCCGGCGCTGCTCGGCGAGCAGATGGAGCGCCTGGCCCGGCTCGCGCACCGGATCGTGTGGGTGAACCCGCGCTCGGCCGCCGAGAGGTACGAACCGCTCGTGGGCGGGATGGCCGCGGCACTCCCCCACGTCGACGTCCTGGTCTCCGGCCACTCCCGGCACGCCCTCGACGAGGTGCTTGCCGCCATCAGCGACGAGGAGTGACCCGCTCGGTCACCTCTCCGGGGCGGACGGGAGCCTGACCGGGGCAGCCCTAGGTGCTTCGGCGGCGGCGCCGGGTGAAGCGCGCCTCCCGGCTGGGCAGGACCCGCATCGTGAACCGCTCGTCGTGGGCGCGGCGGTGGTGGTGGCCGCACAGCGGCAGGCCGTTCTGAAGGCTCGTCTCCCCGCCCTCCGACCAGGCGTGGGGATGGTGGATCTCGCACCAGGCGAACGGCCGTTCGCAGCCCTCCGCGGCGCAGCTGTCGTGCAGCACGGAGAGCGCCCGTCGCTGTGCAGGTGTGTGCAGCCTTCTCGCGCGACCCTGGTCGAGCACGTCCGAGCTGCCGCCGAGCACGACCGGGACGATGCCTGCCTCGCACGCCAGGCGCCGCGCCTGTCCGGCGGAGACCCGGGTCCCGGTGTCCAGGCCCGCTCCGGCCAGGCCGTCGACGAGATGGTCCAGGTCGACGTGCACCATGACGCTCGCCCCAAGACCGCCGTACCCGTCCGCGGGCAGATGCTCGATCAGCTCGACGAGCGCTGCCCCGAGGCGCTCGGTGTAGGAGAGGGTCGGCCCCTCGCCCGGCAAGGTCGTGTCCTCGACGAGCTCGCCTGCCTTGTTCCGGGCCCAACGGCGTGGCGCGGACAGCTGTTCCACCGCGGCCCGCAGCATCTCCCCCTGCAGCTCCGGGATCGTGAAGCGGCCCGAGACCGTGCCGTCGCCGTTGTCGCTCAGCGTCAGCCAGGTCTCGACCTCGGCGATCTCCTCCTCGTCGGTCAGCTGGTCGGCCTCCTGCTCGTCCGCCAGCTCCCGGGAGACCACATCCAGCATCCGCCGGGCGGCTTGCCGCAGCCGTCGTGGGTTCAACCCGTCGGAGGCCCGATCCACGAGGTCCTCCTCGGCGGTCCGACGCTGCTCCGGAGTCGCTGCATCGGGCATCTTCTCCGCCGCCCGCACGATCACCCGGACCTGCTCCTCGTTGATCCGACCCGCAGCGAACGCCGCCCGGGTCGCGTCGTACTTCTCCGCGAGCAGTCGCGCCAGCCAGATCCCGCCGGCCATCACTCCGCGGGTGCTCCCCGTCAGCCGCGCCGCCCAGGCATCCGTGTCGGTGTCGGCCGTCTCGTCGGCGACCCTGCGCTCGTCGGCCTCCGCCAGCATCGCCAACCTCAACGAAGCGACCTGGGACTCGAGCGCAGCCAGCTCGGCGACCGCCTCGCCGAGCTCGAACCGGTCCATCGACCCCGGCGGCACTCCGGCCGCCGTCTCGACCGCGGCACGCGCCGCCGCGACGTGACCCGCCACCACCGGAGGACGCAACTGCTGGACCGACATACCCGTACGCTTCCGCCGAGCACCGACAGAATCGCTGCCTCGTCCCGGATGCCGAGACCGAACAGAGAATCGGTCCTCGCCGGCCGCTCCCGCACACGACCCGCGCCCACCGGGGGCGACCTGTCGAACCGTGCCGGCCCCGCTCACCTTGACTGGCTTGGTCCGCCAGGGCGCGGAACGGGCTACTGTCCTCCGGCAGGTCGGCGCCCGTTCGAGCGACGACCGATTCCTCACCTGTTCTCACGTCATGAGACGTCAGACGCCGACAGAGTTCGGCGACGACATCCCCGCGAGCTCGGTCGACCTCTCCCGGGACGCCGCGGGCTGATGGCAACGGCGGTCAGTCAGATCCGTCGTCCGCAGCGTCCCGGATCCTGAGACCGATCCGCGAATCGGTCATCGCTCGCGGTCGTCAGCAGCAGAGGTGTCAGGGCGTGACGATCGCGAAGTCCGGGTCGGGGTCCTCGAGCGCGGCCACGAGGCGCTCCAGCGCCGAGGTGTCCCCCTCCGACTCGACCCCGAGCACCGCGAGGGTCTCCACGGACGCACCGGACCCGACGACGGGCAGCAGCGTCGCAGCCTTCATGCGCAAGGTGAGGTCGGCCGGGGTCGACTGGGCTGCTGTTGTGTAGGTGAGCACCCCGTTGGCGAGCCGCAGGCGGTAGCGCTCGCCCGTGTCGGTGAGCACGACGTCGAGCGAGAGCCGCTCGTCCCAGCACCGCGGTGCGTCGACGCGGATGGCCAGGGAGTCGAAGAGCTGGGCCGGAGTGAGCTGCATGAGGAGGTCGGGTGACGCGGTGGTCGCGGGCGTGCCGAACTTCCCGTGGCGCAGCTCGTGGGCACCGGAGAGGTAGAAGCACCGCCACGTCCCGTTCTCCGCGCCGTACCCGAGCTGCTCGAACGTGTCGGCGAGCAGCTCGCGGGCGGCCGCGTGGTTCGGCTCGGCGAAGACGACGTGCGAGAGCACCTCGGCGGCCCAGCGGAAGTCGCCCTCGTCGTACGACGCGCGCGCCTTCGCGACCGTCGCGTCGGCGCCGCCCATGAACCGCACGTAGCGGATCGCCGCCTCCTCGGGCGGGTGCTGCCACAGGTGGGCCGGGTTCCCGTCGAACCAGCCCATGTAGCGCTGGTAGACGGCCTTCACGTTGTGGCTGACAGACCCGTAGTAGCCGTGCGTGTGCCAGGCCCGCTCGAGGGCCGGAGGCAGGGTGATGCGCTCGGCGATCTCGGCGCCGACGAGGCCCCGGTTGAGCATCCGCAGCGTCTGGTCGTGCAGGTAGGCGTACAGGTCCCGTTGGAGCGAGAGGTACTCCAGCGCCTGCGCCTGCCCCCACGTCGGCCAGTGGTGCGAGGCGAAGACGACGTCGGTGCGGTCGCCGAACAGGTCGATCGCCTCGGTGAGGTAGCCGGACCAGGCGTGCGGGTCCCGGACCAGGGCGCCCCGCAGGGTGAGCACGTTGTGCAGCGTGTGCGTGGTGTTCTCCGCCATGCACAGCGCCCGGTGGTCGGGCAGGAAGAAGTGCATCTCCGCCGGCGCCTCGGTGCCCGGCGCCATCTGGAACTCCATCCGGATGCCGTCGACGACCTCCTCCTGACCGGTCCGCTCGATGTCGAGCGTCGGGCGGATCAGCGAGATGGTGCCGGTCGAGGTGGTCTGTCCGAGCCCTGCGCCCACCTGGCCGGTGGGGCTCCGATCCAGCAGCGCGCCGTACATGTAGCCCGCGCGACGGCTCATCGCCGTACCGGCGTACACGTTCTCCGAGACCGTCTCCTCGACGAACCCCGCCGGCGCGAGCACCGCGACACGCCCGGCGTCGACGTCCTCCTGGGTGGTCACGCCCTTGACGCCACCGAAGTGGTCGACGTGCGAGTGCGTGTAGACCACACCCGTCACGGGACGGTCACCGCGGTGCTCGCGGTACAACGCCAGCGCGGCCGCCGCCGTCTCGACGCTGATCAGCGGATCCACCACCACGACGCCCGTGTCGCCCTCGAGGAAGGTGACGTTGGACAGGTCGAGCCCGCGGACCTGGTAGATCCCGGGCACGACCTCGTAGAGACCCTGACGGGCGACCAACCCCGACTGCCGCCACAGGCTGGGGTTCACGGTGTCCGGCGGCGAGTCGGTCAGGAAGTCGTAGGAGTCGCCGTCCCAGACGACCCTTCCGGCGGCATCGCGCACGACGCCGGGCTCCAGGCGGCCCAGGAAGCCGCGCTCCGTGGCTGCGAAGTCGGCCTCGTCGTCGAAGGGAAGCATCTCGCCGACACGGTGCTGCTGGTCGACGATGCTGGGTGCCGTCCGGTGGTCGCTCATGGGCTGAGTAGAGCAACCCCGTCGGCGGACCGGACAGTGCCCATGGTCCCCGAACGGACATCCGCCCGGGTGGTGCCCGCTCATCCGTACGTCGCCCTCACCCCCGGGCAGGGGCAATGACGCCACGCGCGGCCGGAGTCAGCCCCCCGTACGGCGGCGGTAGGTGAACGTCCGCTCGAAGCCGCCCGACGGCTGGGCCGGCGGTGTCGCGCCGTACCCGCCGGTCTCGCCCTGCGTGTCGTCCCGGACCGGCGCCGGCTGGGCCTCCGAGCTTCCCCAGGTGCTCTCGCGGGGCGGCTCCCGGTGCCGCGCGGAGGCGATCAGGTCGCGGGCGTGCTGGACCGCTTCCTCGACGAGCTGGTCGGCGACCTCCTGGGCCTGGGCGAGCAGGGCGGCCGCCTGCGCGCTGGTCTCGCCGTGCGTCGAGCCGGTCCGCTGCTCCTGCGCGGCCTGGAGCTCGGCGCGCAGGCGCTCGTTCTCGAACCGGAGCTGGTCGTTCTCCCGGTTCAGGCGCTCGTTGTCGCGCAGGTGCTCCGTCCGCTCGACCTCCGTCGAGCTGACCTGGTCGGCGAGCAGGTCGAGGAACTCGTACACCTCGTCCGCGTCGACGCCGCGCATCCGGTGGGAGAACTCCTGCTTCCGAATGTCCTCGGGAGAGCGGTAGTACAAGAAGGCATGCTCGTGGTTCTGGTCCATCTGTCCTCACCCGATCTGCCGAGTGCGGCGGCGGCGTCCGCGCCTCTCCTGCTTCTCAGCCCCCGAGAGAGACATCTGTGTTTCTACGCACGACCCTCACATACTTCAAGAATGTTGCATCGTGTCCCGGGCCAAGCGCTCTCGGGACAAGGCCCTGGCTCACACGCCAAGATGGGTCATGACCCGCACCGAGCACCCACAGCGAGCCGGGCTCACGGCGGGTGACGTGCTGCGGCAGCGCCTCGAGCAGCAGGCCGCCGCGGTCCGGGCGCAGGAGTCGCTGCTGCGAGACGACGCGGACGACGCGATCCACGACATGCGGGTCGCCCTGCGCCGGTTGCGGTCCGCCCTGGCGACGTACCGGCCGCTCCTGGAGCCGGGCTCAGCCGAGCCCCTGCGGGACGAGATGCGCTGGCTGGGGCAGGAGCTCTCCCCCGCCCGGGACACCGAGGTGATCGAGGAGCGCCTGGAGGCCCTCGTCCGGGAGCAGCCCGGCGAGCTGGTGATGGGTCCCGTGGAGCGCCGCATCGACACCGAGCTGGGCACCCGGGCCGAGCGGGGCCGCCGCCGCGCGCTGGAGGCGCTCGAGAGCGAGCGGTACCGGCGCCTGGTCGCGGACCTGGAGTCCTTCGTGGCCGCCCCGCCCTATGTCGCGCGAGCGGAGCGCCCGGCCGCGAAGGAGACGCCGCGACTGCTGGGGCGCGACCTGAAGCGCGTACGCCGCCGGGCGAGGGCCGCGGAGCGCGCGGCGGACCCGCACGCGCGCGACATCGCCCTCCACGAGACGCGGAAGGCCGCCAAGCGGCTGCGGTACGCCGCGGAGTCGGCCGTCCCGGTGTTCGGCCGCCGGGCCAGAAAGCTCGCCAAACGCGCCCAGCGGATCCAGGACGTGCTCGGGGAGCACCAGGACACCGTCGTGGCGCGCTCCACACTGCGCGAGCTCGGTGCGCAGGCGTACCTGGCGCAGGAGAACGGCTTCACCTTCGGCCGCCTGCACGCGCTCGAGGAGGTGCGCGCCGGCAAGCTGCTCGAGCAGTACGCGCCCGCGCTCGAACGGCTACCCAGCCGCCGCCTCACCAGGTGGCTCTACAGCTGACGCCGGCCGGGTGCGCGGCCGAGACAGGATGGGTGCATGTGGCCCGCCGACCCCGAGGCGCTCGTGGCCGCCCAGCGCACGCTGGCGGAGGGTGCGCCCACGCCGTGGCACCCGGCCGCCGAGACGCTGGTGGCCGCCTGCTGGGTCTGCTTCCCGCGGGGGCTCACCGGCCGGGGAAGCGTCGACGACGAGGCATGGGCGGCGGCGGTCGTGATGCGGGAGGGCCGGGTCGTCGAGCAGCAGGTCGTCCACGGCCGGGCGGGGGCGCCGTACCAGCCCGGTCTGCTGGCGTTGCGGCTCGGACCGCTGATGGCGCACGCCGTGCGCACGCTCACCACCCGGCCGGAGGTGGTGATGCTCGACGCCAGCGGTCGCGACCACCCGCGCAGAGCCGGGCTCGCCCTCCATCTGGGTGCGGTCCTCGACGTCCCGACCGTCGGGGTCACACACCGTCCCCTGCTTGCCCAGGGCGACTGGCCCGAGGACGTCCAGGGCGCCACCAGCGCGCTGCGCATCGGCGACACCGTGGTCGCCCGGTGGGTCCGCACCCGCGCGGGAGCCCGCCCGCTGGTGGTGCACCCGGGCTGGGCGGTGGACCTGGACACGGCTGTCGAGGTCGTCCTGAGCACCACCTCCGGACGCCGTACGCCGGAGCCGCTGCGGCGGGCACGCCACCTGGCCCGCCGGGCGCGGGCGGCAGCCTCCCCCTCGACGAGCGGGGTCAGCTGAGGGTCCGGACCATCATCACCTCGTCGCGGTCGTCGCCCGGAGCGACCCGGATCGCGCGGGGGATGCGCCCGACCTCCCGGTAGCCCAGTGCGGTGTAGAAGTCGCCGAGACCCATCCCGTCGCGGTAGGTCAGGTGCAGGAACTCCACTCCCTGTGCCGCCGCCTGTTCGTGCATGCCTGCGAGCAGCACCCGCCCGAGTCCGCCGCCCTGGTACCGCGGATGGACCTGGAGCGCCACGACGGTGGCCCAGTGCCGGAAGAGGTGGCGGTCGCTGCGACCGAGGAAGCCGAACCCCGCGACGTCGCCGTCGACGCGGAGCAGGACGAGCGACCGGCGTCCCGCCACGAGCTCGGCCAGCGAGGTGTCGAGCAGGCCGGCCACCTCGCTCCGGTCGACCGGGGGCACGAAGCCGACGGCGCCTCCTGCCTCGGAGACGTCGAACCAGATCTGTTCGAGCTCACCCCGGAGCGCGGCGTCGACCCGATCGGCCGGCACCGCCTCGACCACACCGACCTCACTCACGGCGTCTCCCTCCACGACGGACTGCCTTGCGGGGCCGATCCTAGGGAGCGCGCCCGCTCCGGGGCACGGACTCCCCCAGCCGGACCGGGTCGCCCACGTGGACCTGCCCGTCCGCGACGAGCACGCGACGTCCTTCCGCGTGCGCGGTCTCGGTCACCGACCCCGACCCGTCGAGCTGCCCGAGGACGACGAAGATCCCGGCGTGCGCGACGACGAGCACCCGGCTGCCGTGGCCGGCCGCCGCGACGAGCCCGCGGACCACACGCTCCCGGAAGGCCTCGAAGTCCTCGTGGCGACCGGGATCGGCCACCGCCCGCGCCTCGCGCCAGGCCGCGAGCTGCCCCGGCTGGCGGTCCTCGATCTCGTCGCGGGTCAGCCCGGTCATGGCCTCGCTCCAGCGCTCACGCAGGTCCGGGACCACGGCCGGCTCCCGCAGCCCCAGGTGCGCAGCCACGCGGGCCCCGGTGTCCCGGGCGCGGACCAGGTCGGAGGTGACGACGGCGTCGAGACCCAGGCCGTCGCACCGACGCGCCAGGGCGTCCGCCTGTCGGTGTCCCAGCGGGGAGAGCGGCGGGTCCGCCTGCCCGGTGAACCGGTGGGTGACGTTCCACGTCGACTGGCCGTGACGGACCACGACCAGCTCCCGCGGATCGTCACGGTACCCGGGGTCGTCATGGTCCCCGGGCTCGTCATGGCCCCCGGGCAGGGCCTGCGGGCCGGATGTGTGGCTCACGTGACCTGCCACCGCCCGAGCAGGGTGCCTCCGGCGTCCAGGAGCAGCCGCGGCTCGAGTCGCGTGTCGACCGCGCCGCCGGCGAGGACGCGGGTGTGGTCACCGGCCACCAGACGGGGTACGACGGTGAGGCACAGCTCGTCGAGGAGCCCGGCGGCGGCCATGTCGCGGAGCAGGTGCGGGCCGCCCTCGCAGAGCATCCGGGCCATCCCCCGCTGCACCAGGTGGGACGTGACCGCGGCGAGGTCGACCTCCTCCGCGCCGTGCACCAGGACGTTCCCCTCGCCCAATGCCTCCCGGGCGGTGTCGAGCGCGACCGTGCCCGCGCCGTGGCAGGTGGCCAGCAGGACCGCGCCCTGCTCCGCCTTGCCCTCGCGAGGAGTCAGCAGCCGGGTCGGCACCGCGCCCGAACGGCTGACCACGACCATCGAGGGAGCAGGGGCCCTCCCCAGCCGCAGGGCGGCGAGGTCACCGGACGGCGGCGATGTCGGCCCGTAGCCCTCGACGCGGGCGGTGCCGGCCCCTACGACCACCACGTCGGTCAGCGCCCGGAGCACCTGGAAGACCTGGCGGTCGGCGTCGTCGTTGATCGACCCCGACCTGCCGTCGGCCCCGGTGGCCGCGCCGTCGAGGGTGCTCACCATGTTGGCGCGCAGCCACGGACGGCCTTCCGGGTAGGCGTAGAGGCGGGCCAGGTCGGCGATGCCGGGCTCCACCGTCGCCACCGAGGGGTCGACGTCGTTGTGCAGGATCCGCATGAGAGGCCCGCTCACGCCAGGCCGCGCACGGTGCGCGCCGGCGGCCTGGTGCCGCGGATCGTGGACACCATGTCCAGCACCTGCCGCGTCTCGGTGACCTGGTGCGCGCGGTACACCCGTGCCCCGTGCCAGGCGCTGACCGCCGTGGCAGCGAGGGTCCCGGTCACCCGCTCCCCCACGGGCAGGCCCAGCGTCTCCCCGACGAAGTCCTTGTTCGAGAGGGAGACGAGCACGGGCCATCCCGTCGCGGTCATCTCGTCGAGACGGCGGGTCACCTCGAGGGAGTGCCAGGTGTTCTTCCCGAAGTCGTGGGCGGGGTCGATGAGCACGCTGCGCCGGTCGACCCCCAGCGAGACCGCGCGCTCGGCGTACGCCACCGTCTCGGCGATCACGTCCGCGACGACGTCGTCGTAGGAGACCCGGTGCGGCCGTGTCCGCGGCGTCGCGCCGCCGGTGTGTGTGCAGACGAGGGCAGCGTCGTACTCCGCCGCCACGGCGGCGAGCTCGGGGTCGTGGCCGCCCCAGGCGTCGTTGAGCAGGTCCGCCCCCGCCTCGCACACCGCACGACCGACCTCCGCCCGCCACGTGTCGACGCTGATCACCAGCCGCGGGAACTCCGCCCGCACCGCCGCGACGAAGTCGACGACGCGTCGCGCCTCCTCCAGGGCGTCGATCTCCGCGCCGGGCGCAGCCTTGACGCCACCGATGTCGACGATGTCGGCACCCTCGTCCACGACCTGCCTCACCCGGTCGAACGCGGCGTCCTCGGCCCAGGTGGCGCCCTTGTCGTAGAAGGAGTCGGGGGTGCGGTTCACGATCGCCATCACCAGCAGCGCGTCGTCGTCGAACTCCCGGCGGCCGAGCCTCAGCACGGCAACGCCCCCTGTCCCGCGCCGGCAGAGGACGCGGCCGGGTAGCCCTGCACCGAGATCGCGGGCGGCCGCTGCCGCAGGTCCACCTCACGTGCGAGGGGTACGGCGATGCCGTCGTCCCAGCCGAACTGCTGCAACGTCATCGACTCGCGCGGCCGTCTCCCACCCGTGCGCCACCGGGCGTGCGCGAGGATCTCCAGCGCCATCGCGCCGAGGTCGCGCAGGCCCTGGTGGCCGTGCTTGCGCAGTCCCAGGTCGACCTGTGCCAGGGCCTCGAGACCGCCCCGCTCGTAGGCCTCGAGGAGCACGGACAGCTCCACGGCGTACCCGGCCGGGACCGGCACCCGCTCGAGCAGGCTGCGGCGCACCGCCCACTCACCTGCGAGGGGCTGGACGACGCCGCCCAGCTCGGGCCAGTGCAGCGCGATCAGGGGCCTGGCGACCAGCTCGGTGACCCGGCCGCCCTCGGAGGGGGCCTCCGCCTGGTCACCGGTCATCGGTCGGTCGTAGAAGCCCTTGACGAGGTCGACACGACCGTCGGTGAGGAGCGGGCCGAGGAGCCCGGTCACGAAGTGGGTGTCCCACTCGGTCAGGTCGGCGTCCATGAACACCAGGACGTCCCCGGAGGCGGCGAACAGCGACTTCCACATCGCCTCGCCCTTGCCCGGGAAGGTCCCGAGGTCCGGCCGGATGTCGGAGGCGGCGTGGACCGTGGCTCCCGCCGTGCGGGCGACCTCGGCCGTCGCATCCGAAGAGTCGGAGTCGATGACCACGACCTCGTCCACCAGAGGGGTCGCCTCGACGAGGTCGGCGCGCACACGGGACACGATCTCGCCCACGGTCGACGCCTCGTCACGGGCCGGGATCACGACGCTCACGCGGGTGCCGCGGCGACGCTTCTCGCCCAGGAGGAGGTTCGGCGCCCAGTCGCTCCACTGGTGGGACGTCAGGCGGGTGGAGGGTCCGGTCACGCCGTTCACACTAACCGGGCGACCGGAGCGCGCCGCCGATCGGAGTCGCGGCGAGCGGCCTTCACCAGAGCTCGAGCGAGCGGCGGAAGATCCCCGCGACGTCCTCCGGCGTGACCTCCCGCGGAGCGGTCGCGAGAAGCCGCTGCTGCTTCATCGTGCCCTCGACGAGGTCGTCGACGTCGGCCTCGGCGTACCCGACGGCACCGATGCCGTTCGGCATGTGGATGTCGCGCATCAGCGCGACGAGCACCCGCGGCAGCGTCTCGGCGTCCCCGCCCGTGGCAGGGACCCGCGGGTCCAGGAGGGACGCGGCCCGCAGGTGCCGCTCCGGGGCGGCCTCGAAGGTGAACCGGAACGCCTCGGGTGCGGTGAGCCCCACGGACATCCCGTGCGGCACCATCGGCTCGCCGGCCGGGTAGTCCTGGGGCCGGAAGTCGCGGACCCTTCCCGCGATCGGGTAGCCGTTCGCGTGCGGGACGTGGACGCCGGCGTTGCCGAAGCCCATCCCCGCGAACGTCGCCGCCAGCGCCATGTCGCCCCGGGCGTCCCGGTCGTCGCCGTCGCGCACCGCCCGCCGGAAGGACTGTCCGAGCAGGGCCATCGCCTTCTTCGACCACATGTCCGAGATCGGGTTCGCGCCGCAGTAGGGCACCCGCTGCTCGGGCGTCTTCCTGTCGTAGTCGGAGTACCAGCGAGCGGTGTAGCTCTCCAGGGCGTGGCACAGGATGTCCATCCCGCTCGAGGCGGTCACGCCCGGTGGCTGGGTGACGGTGAGGTCCGGGTCGATCACGGCCAGCGTGGGCCGCAGGCGCGGGTGGCTGATGCCGGTCTTCACCTTCAGGCTGAGCACGTCGAGCACGCAGACCGTGGTGCTCTCGCTGCCCGTCCCGGCCGTCGTGGGCACGGCCACGAGCGGCTTGAGCGGCTGCGACGGCGCCTTGCCCGCCCCCACCGGGACGTTCAGGTAGTCCATGAGGTCGCCCGGGTTGGTGGTCAGCAGGTTGACCGCCTTCGCGGTGTCGATGCTGGACCCGCCCCCGACCGCGACGTAGGCGTCGAAGGGGCCTGCCGACCGGGCGAAGTCGACCGCCTCGCGCATGCTCTCGTCCGTCGGCTCCACGTGGGTCCCGTCGAAGACGACGGCTTCGATCCCGAAACGGCCCATCTGGTCGGCGACCCGCTGCGGGAGACCGGTCGCCGCGACACCGGCGTCGGTCACCACGAGGGCGCGCGCGACGCCGTGCTGCGCCAGGTCGTAGCCCACCTCGTCCGAGGCACCCAGGCCGTACTTCAGCTGCGGGGTGCCGTAGGTGAAGACCGTCTCGTGCGCTGCCATGCTCGCCCCTTCGAGTGCCGACGATGCCGTCCGGCCAGGGTATAGACCGGCCCGACCCTCACTGCGCCGACGACGTCAGGGAGCTGGTCAGCGCCTCGCGCTTCCGCTGGTTCTTCTGGAGCTGCACCCGCACCCGTCTCGTGTCGTCGTCGGTCCAGCGGGGCGGTGGAGCGACCGCGGCCCAGGCGTCGACGTACAGCGAGAGGTAGCGGTGGCCGTGGCCCGCCGGCACGTAGTACGTCGAGGGGAGGTCCGCCGAGACCTGCCAGAACGTCACGATCGGGATCCAGAACATCCGCGAGGAGACATCCGGGGGGCGTGCCTCCGAGAGCCAGTCCGGCTTCGAGAAGAGCAGCTGGGGCGTCCAGTACACGACCGGGTCCGACCCGTTCTGCAGGTACACGATGCGTGGCCTCTCCCACTCCCCGGTGGGCTTCCACAGGTCGGCGGGCCGGGAGGCGAAGCGCACCGCGCGCCCCGAGTCGTAGGTCGGCTGCCACTCCGGCGTACCGGGGTCGCGCCGCTGGACGAACATGTGGTGAAGGGCGCTGAAGTTCGGGGCGCCCGCCCAGACCACGCCGTCGGTCCGCTGCTGGATGTCGGCGAGGCCGCCGAAGGCCGCCTCCGACCCGAACGCTCCTTCGCTGGTGCCCGTGACCAGCAGCTGGGGGCGGTCCGCGCGTGGCATCTTCGACCAGGCGTCGTACACCTGGTTGAACAGCTCCCGACCGGCCTCCTCGGCCTTCTCGTGGTCGACGAGGACCGAGATGAAGCTCGGCAGGTAGGAGTACTGGAGGGCCACGATCGCGGTGTCGCCCCGGTACATGTACTCCAGCGCCTCGGACGCCGCCGGATCGGCGAGGCCGGTGCCGGTGGTGGTCGTGACCACCAGGACCGCGCGGTCGAAGGCGCCGGCACGCTCGAGGTCGCGGACCGCCAGCGCGGCGCGCTGCCGGGTGGAGGGCGCCGAGCTCAGTCCCGCGTACACCCGCACCGGCATCTCGGCCGGCGCCCCCCAGAAGGCGCGCAGGTCCTGCTCGGTCGGGCCCAGCGCCACGAAGTCCCGGCCCTGTCGTCCCAGGGACCCCCACGAGATCAGCGACGCCGGGCTGCCGGAGCGGGCGGGCGACTCCGGGCGGAAGGTGCCGGCGTTGGTCGTGCCGTTCATCCCGCCCGAGATGGAGTTGGCGGTGCCGACCAGGCCCCGCCACACCAGGCCGTTGTTCACCAGCACCAGTGCGACCGCGACGATCAGCACCGCGACGGGCTGGGCGAACCGGTTGGGCATGTGCAGCACCAGCCGCCGGCTCAGCCCGCGGACCGTCCACCGGATCACGCGGGCCAGCGCGACGGCGACCAGGACCAGCGACACCGAGAGCAGCAGGATCGAGATCCAGGAGTAGGACACCGGTGGTGGAACGTGGGTGAGCAGGTGGATCTCGCGCTGCCAGCGCTGTCCCATCCACATGCTCCACGTGAGGAACGGGATCCCGAGGCAGGCCAGCACGATCCACAGCCGGCGTACGAGCGTGGGAGACGGCGTCCAGCCCGACACCAGATGGACCAGCCAGACCAGGAAGACGCCGAGGGCGTAGCCGGCGACAGCACTCAGGCCGGCGACGGCGCCCTGGACGTACCAGGGACGGGGAATGAGCGAAGGGGTGAACGAGGCGCACCCGAGCACAAGCGCGCCCGTGGTCCCGGCCAGGCTGTACCGGGGCCAGCTCCACCGAAGTCGACGACCCGCCCATGCGGGAGGTCGTCTGACCGCCCCCGACCTACCCACGCCCCCCATCATCCCAGGAGCGTTCGAACGGTGTGGCCCGAACCGCCGTTCCGGGCTGTCCGTCGCCTGTTCGGGCCACGGAAGACGGCGGGGTCAGAAGGTGAGACGCCACGCGAGCAGGCCGAACAGGACACCGAGACCGTTGGTGGCCCAGTGCATGCCCGCGCTCGCAAGGACGCTGCCGCTGCGTCGTCGGAGCTCGCCGGCGACGGCACCACCGAAGGCCGTGAAGAGGACGGTCCCCAGCACGACCAGGGCTGTGGTCAGCGGGTTCTGCGCGGCCAGACCACTGACCTTCTCGTGGGCCGAGGCGAAGTGCAGCGAGGGCAGGACGTGCCAGAGCCCGAAGAGGGTCGAGGAGACCACGACCACCCTCCAGGTCCGCATGTGCCGCGAGAGCATCCCCCACAGCACGGAGCGGAAGGCGACCTCCTCCAGGAGGATCGTCCCGAGCGGGATGGTGACGAACGCGGTGGTCAGCGCCTCGGAGATGCCGAAGTGGTAGCGGGCGTCGAGGAAGGCCGTGCGCGTCGCGGGAAGCAAGATGCCGGCGAGGTAGACCACTCCCACGGCGACGACGGCGCCGACTGCCCAGGCGCGCCCGGCCCGGAATCGCTTGGGGCACAGACCCAGCTGGGCCCAGCTCAGACCGGTCCGCCGCGCGAAGACCAGGAGAGCGACCGCCGCCCCGACACTGAGCCACAGGCTCTCGGCCGGGAGCAGGAAGCGGGCGACGTTGATCGCGGCGAGGGCGGCGACGACGACGAGCGTGAGGCGTGCGGCCCGCTGCCGGTTCCCCATCGTCGGCGCGACGGCGACCGTGGCGTCGGGGGCTGCGAGCGAGCTGGTGGAGGGCACGTTCGAAGTATGGGTAGGCGACACAAGGCCTAAACGTCCGGTCCGTCCTGCCCGCTACTCGAACTGCTCCGCGCCGACCCGCCTGCGGAAGACGTGGTAGGTCCAGGCCTGGTATCCCAGGACCACCGGGAAGAGGACCGCGACGACGACGGTCATCACGGTCAGTGCGTACGACCCGGAGGCGCTGTTGGCCGTGGTGAGGTCGTACGCCGGGCTCGTGGTCGACCTGAGCAGGCGCGGATACAGGTCGACGAAGATCGAGGCGACCAGCGACGCCGTGGTGACCGTCGCGGCGACGAAGGCCCAGCCCTCGTGCCCGTCGGCGACCATCCACGCGGCTGCCAGGACCGCCAGGACCGCCGCCACCTCGGTGAGGTTGGGAAGCACGCCGCGGTCGGCCTCCGCGTGCGTCCACAGCGCGCAGACCACCACCACCGGCACGGCCGCCAGGACGAGCGGGCGGGCCAGGCGCCTGGACCGCTCCCGCACGTCGCCCGTGGTCTTCAGGGTGAGGAACGTCGCACCGGCGAGCAGGCACAGCAGCACCAGCGTCAGCCCCACGAACAGGGCGTACGGCGCAAGCAGGTCGAGGAACCCGCCGGTGAACTCCTGTCGCGCGTCGACCGGCAGTCCGTGCAGCAGGTCGCCCAGGCCGACCCCGATCAGGAACGGCGCCAGCAGGCTGCCCGCGACCAGGGTCCCGCTCCATGTCCCCCGCCATCGGTCGCTCTCGCCCTTGCCGCGGAACTCGAACGAGACGCCGCGCAGGATCAGGGCCACCAGGACCAGCACGAGAGCGAGGTAGAGGGCGGAGAACATCGTCGCGTACCAGCCGGGGAACGCGGCGAACATCGCCGCCCCCGCCACGATCAGCCACACCTCGTTGCCGTCCCAGAGCGGACCGATCGTGTTGATGGCCGCCCGGCGCTCCGACTCGTCGCGACCCACGACGGTGTGCAGCGCGCCGACGCCGAAGTCGAAGCCCTCCAGCACGAAGAACCCGACCCACAGCAGCGTGATGACGATGAACCAGAAGCTGACGAGGGTCATGGCGGCTCCTCAGTAGGTCATCGCCGGGACGGTCGGCTCGCCCTCGTCGGATCCCCGCTCCGGGAGCTCCTTGCGGGCGTAGCGGACCATCAACATGACGTCGACGACGGCGAGGACGAGGTACAGCAGGCCGAAGACGACCAGGCTCACCACCACCTCCGCCGTGCCGACCGAGGGCGACACTCCGTCCCGCGTCAGCTGGAGGCCCTGCACCACCCAGGGCTGGCGGCCGTTCTCGGTGAGCATCCAGCCGGCGGTGTTCATCACGAACGGCAGGACGACGGCCCACAGCGCGAGCCGGAGGAACCAGGGCGACCGCTCGAGCCGCTTCCGGCGTACCAGCAGCAGGCCCCACGCCGCCAGCAGGAGCACGAGCCCGGCCGAGTAGGCCATCACCCGCATCGACCAGTACTGGACGAACACGTTGGGGACGTAGTCGCCGGGGCCGTACTTCTTCTCGTAGTCCGCCTGCACCTCGTTCAGTCCCCTGACCTCGCCGTCCCACGAGTTGGTGGCGAGCAGCGAGAGCAGGTGCGGGACCTCGACGATCTTCGTGGGGTCGTGGTCCTCGTTGCCGCCGCCGACCTGGAACAGCGAGAACGAGCAGGGCTGGCAGGTCTCCCACTGGGCCTCGGCCGCGGCGATCTTCATCGGCTGGTACTTGCTCTCGACCACGCCGAGCTCGCTGCCGACGAACATCACCAGGACCATCGCCGGCGCCAGCACCGCCAGCGAGAGCCGGGCGGTGCGGCCGAAGTCGTCGACATGGGAGCCGCGGCGCAGGTGCCAGGCCGACACGGCGAGCATCACCGCCGCCGCCGTCGCCAGGGACGCCAGCAGCACGTGCGCGTACCCCCACAGGAAGACCGGGTTCGTGAGCACCGCGGCGATGTCGTCGAGCTGCGGTCTGCCGGTGTCGGGGTCGGTGGCGTAGCCGACCGGGTTCTGCATCCACGAGTTGGCGGCCATGATGAAGGCTGCGGACAGCGCCGAGCCCACCGCCACCAGCCAGATGCAGGCCAGGTGGACCTTCGGCGAGAGCCTGTCCCAGCCGAACACCCAGAGTCCCAGGAACGTGGACTCGAGGAAGAACGCCGCCAGTCCCTCCATGGCCAGCGGCGCGCCGAACACGTCGCCCACCGTCCGCGAGTAGGTCGACCAGTTCATCCCGAACTGGAACTCCTGCACCAGCCCGGTCACCACGCCCACGGCGACGTTGATCAGGAGCAGGACCCCGAAGAACCGCGTCAGCCTCAGGTACCGCTCGTCCCTGCGCCGGTACCAGCCGGTCTGCAGCCACGCGGTCAGGAAGGCGAGCCCGATGGTCACCGGGACGAAGAAGAAGTGGTAGATCGACGTCATCGCGAACTGGGTTCGAGCCAGGTCGAGAGCGTCCATCTCACAGCTCCGGTCGAGTTCGGGCAGGCGTGACGTGCGGTTCCCGTCATCGTGGCCCGCCCCGGCACCCGTGGCCTCCCCCGGCGAGGGTGATCTCCCGCGACACGCCGGGCTCATCCGGCGAAGACGATGACTCCCGCGGGCTCGGACGGCAACGTGGGGCCCGACAGCCGTGCGACGCCAAGGAGGCACCTGCGATGGCCGACGACAGCATCTCCTCGCTGGTCATCTTCGGGGCGACCGGGGACCTGGCCAAGCTGGAGACCTTCCCCGCCCTGGTCGGCCTGGTCGAGCGCGGCGTCCTCGACCAGCCGATCGTCGGGGTGGCGATGAACGGCTGGGACCTCGCCCGGTTCCGCGACTACGCGGTCGCCTCGCTGCGGCACCACGACATCGACCCGGACAGCCCGGCCGCGTCGACGATGCTCGGGCTGCTGCGGTACGTCGACGGCGACCTCACCGACGACGCGACGTACGACGCGATGTCCCGCGAGATGGGCCCGGGGCGTGCCCTGTTCTACCTGGAGGTGCCCCCGTCCCTCTTCGGCCGGATCGCCGCGGGGATCGCGCATGCCGGACGCGCCGAGGATGCGCGCCTGATGGTGGAGAAGCCCTTCGGCATGGACCTGCGCAGCGCCCAGGAGCTCAACAGGACCGTGCACAAGTACTTCCCCGAGGAGACGGTCTACCGGGTCGACCACTGGCTGGGCACGGAGCCTGTCGAGAACGTCCTGTTCGCCCGGTTCGCCAACTGGGTCTTCGAGCCGCTCCTCGACCGGACCCACGTCGCGAGCATCCAGATCACCATGGCCGAGTCGTTCGACGTCGCCGACCGCGGCCGGTTCTACGACCGCACCGGCGCGATCCGCGACGTCCTGCAGAACCACATGCTCCAGGTCCTCGCGACCGTCCTCGCCGACCCGCCGGCCGGGGAGGGCCTCTCCCGCTGGCGCGACGCCAAGGCCGCCGTCGTGGAGGCGCTGGAGCCGCTGAGCCCCGAGCGGACGGTGCTCGGCCAGTACGAGGGGTACCTGGACGTCGACGGCGTCGCCCCCGGCTCCAGGACCGAGACGTACGCGGCCGTCCGGCTCGTCGCGAACACCTGGCGCTGGGCCGACGTCCCGATCCTGATCCGCGTCGGCAAGTGCCTGCCGGTGTCGGCCACCGAGGTGACGCTGCACTTCCGGAAGCCGCCCCGCGACGTGTTCGGCCTCGGCACGATGCCGACGCCCAACGTCCTGCGCCTGCGGATGTCGCCGAACACCGAGATCGGCCTGACCATGCTCGGCAAGCAGCCCGGAAGCGGGTGGCAGGCATCGGCCGAGGAGCTCTCCTTCGCGCGCACCGCGTCCTCGGGCATGCGGCCCTACGACCGGCTCATCGGCGCCGCCCTGGAGGGTGACCGGTGGCTGTTCGCGCGCCAGGACACCGTCGAGGCGGCATGGCGGGTCGTGGAGCCGGTGCTGGGGGACGCCGTGCCCGTGATCCCCTACGCCCGCGGCACCTGGGGGCCGAAGGAGGCCGACGACCTCCTGCCCGACGGCGTGGCCTGGCACGACCCGGTCCCGTGACCAGGCGCGAGCTCGTGGCAGATCGAGCGCCCTACCGGGTCGTCGTCGTCGGAGGCGGCTTCGCCGGGCTGTTCGCAGCCCGCGGACTCCGTAGGAGCCGGGTCGAGATCACGCTCGTCGACCGTTCCGAGCACCACCTCTTCCAGCCACTCCTCTACCAGTGCGCCACCGGGATCCTCTCCGAGGGACAGATCGCCTTGCCGCTGCGTGAGCTGATGAGGGGCAGGCGCAACGTGACCTGTCTCCTGGGAGAGGCCGTCGACGTGGACGCGCCCGGCAGGACGGTGCTCGCCCGCCGGATCGGGGGCTCCGTCGTACGGCTGCCGTACGACGACCTCGTCGTCGCGGTCGGGGTGCATCCGTCGTACTTCGGGCACGACGAGTACCGCCCGCACGCCCCGGGCATGAAGACGCTCGCGGACGCGCTCGAGATCCGCCAGCGGCTCTTCTCGGCGTTCGAGGCGGCCGAGTCCTCGCGTGACGGCGCAGAACGCAGCCGCCGGCTCACCTTCGCCCTGGTCGGCGCGGGTCCCACAGGCGTCGAGCTCGCCGGCCAGATCCGGGAGCTCGCCACCACGACCCTGCGCGAGGAGTTCCGTCACATCGACCCCGGGGACGCCCGCGTCCTGCTGTTCGACGGCGGGGAGCGTCCGCTGGAGAGCTTCGGTCCCCACCTCTCGGCGAAGGCGGAGCGGTCGCTCGCTGCCCTGGGAGTCGAGATCCACATGCACTCCCGGGTGACCGGGGTCGACGGCGACGGCGTCACCGTTCGTGACGCCGCCGGCCAGGAATCCCGGTACGACGCGGGCACCGTGCTGTGGACCGCCGGCGTGGAGGCCGCGCCGTTCAACGAGGCACTGGCCGTCGCGACCGGCGCCCGGCGTGACCGGGCCGGCCGGATCGAGGTCGCCGAGGACCTCACCGTCGCGGGGCACCCCGAGATCAGTGTGCTGGGGGACGCCATGAGCCGTGCCGGCCTGCCCGGGGTGGCCGAGGTGGCGATGCAGTCGGGGCTCTACGCCGCCCGGAGGATCCGCGCCCGAGCCGAAGGACGCCGGCACGACAAGCCCTTCCGCTACGTGGACCTCGGCTCGGCCGCCTACATCTCCCGCGGCGACGCCGTGCTCTCCGTCGGACCGGTGCGCGTCTCCGGGCTTCTCGGCTGGCTGGGCTGGCTGTTCATCCACATCGGGTTCCTGACCGGCTACCGCAACCGGGTCACGGCACTGCTCACCTGGCTGGTGACGTTCAGCCGGGGCATCCGCCGGGAGCGCGCCTACACGCTCGCACAGATCGACAGCAGCCGGGATGCGTTCGTCGAGCACTCGAGTGACTCGTCCGGTCCCTGAGGGATCGGGCGGGGAGGGTCTCCCCCGCCGGCGCGACGGCGAGAGGTCTGGCACGATCCCCTGCCCTGAGCGCGCTCAGGCGCTCTGCCGGCGTACCAGCTCCGGGGCGAGGATCTCGTGCTTCACCGGCGCGGGGGCCTGACGGCCGAGCTGCTCGAGCAGCAGCTCGGTGGCCCGCCGGGCCATCTCCGTGGCGCCCTGCCGGATGGTCGTCAGCGGCGGGTCGGTGCGCTCGGCGACCCCCAGGTCGTCGTACCCGACCACCGCGACCTCGTCGGGGACGCGAACGCCGCGAGCGGCGAGGACCGACAGCGCCCCGGTGGCCATCAGGTCGGAGGCGACGAAGATGCCGTCCACGTCCGGGTAGGCCCCGAGCAGCTCGGCGGTCGCACGCGCACCGGTCTCCACCGTGAAGTCGCCGTGCACGACCCGCTCGTCGGACCTGCCCGCCCGGCGAAGCGCGTCCCGCCAGCCCTCGAGCCGGTCCACGGCCGCGGTCATGTCCGCAGGCCCCGCGACGGTGGCGACGCGTTGGCAGCCGCGTTCGAGCAGTGCCTCGGTGGCGATACGTCCGCCGGCGCGGTTGTCGACGTCGACGTAGCTGATGCGCTCCGCGCCGGACCACGGGCGCCCACCGAAGACGCACGGGAGGCCGAGGTCGGCGATCTCCTCGGTGAGACCGTCGTCGCGGTGGTGGGAGATCACCAGCGCACCGTCGACGTGTCGGTTGCGGAGGTAACGCATGGTGCGCGCGCCCTCGGCGCCCGGGCGGGCCAGCAGCAGCACGAGCTGGAGGTCAGTGGGGTCCAGCGCCGCCGAGACGCCCCGGAGCCAGTCGGAGAAGAACGGGTCGGAGAACACCCGCTCGTTCGGCTCGGGCACGACGATGGCGACGGAGTCGGTACGTCGGGTCACCAGGGACCGGGCCGCGCGGTTCGGGGAGTAGCCCAGCGCCCGCACCGCTCTCTGGACCGCGTCGAGAGCCTCGGGGCTCACGCGGCTGCCACCGTTGATCGCGCGGGACGCCGTGGCCCGGGAGACCCCGGCGAGGGAGGCGACCGCGTCGAGGGTAGGCACCTCCCCCGTGTGGGTGTCCCCCTGCATTCCTTCTCCTCCGTCGTGCTGCTCGGACCCGTCCCTCCGTTCGCGTGCGCCGCGCCGCGGTCGCCGCACACCGGCCTGTCGGTCGGCGGCGGTCCCGCTCCTCGGCTGCGTCGTCACCCGGCGGCCCCGAGGCGACGGGTGGACGCCACCTCGGCGTACCACGTCGCACTGGCCTTCGGGATCCGCTCCTGGGTCGCATAGTCGACGTAGACGATGCCGAACCGCTTGGCGTACCCGAACGCCCACTCGAAGTTGTCGAACAGAGACCACACAAAGTACCCGCGTACGTCGACACCGGCGTCCATCGCCTCGCGGACGGCGCGCAGATGACTGTCGATGTAGGCGATCCGCTCCGGGTCATCGACCTTCCCTTCGGGCGAGAGCGTGTCTGCGTACGCCGCACCGTTCTCGGTGATGTGCACCGGCGGCAGGCGGTAGTCCTTGTCCAGCCGCACGAGCAGGTCGCGCAGGCCCCACGGCTGGACCTCCCAGCCCATGTCGGTGACCGGCAGGTGCCGGCTGGGGAACGTCACGTGCTCCGAGCCGACGAACGGCGAGCCGGTCGGTCGCTCGGGGTACACCTGCCCGGTTCCGACGACGTCGTCGTGCGGACGGCCCGAGACCGCGTCACCGTGGTAGTAGTTCACGCCCAGCACGTCGAGAGGCGCGGAGATCGTCTCGAGGTCGCCCTCACGCACCACGTCGTACCAGTCGACCTCGGCGGTGTCGTCGAGGACGTCCGCGGGGTAGCGCCCCTCGAGCAGGGGGTCGAGGAAGATCCGGTTGTGCACGCCGTCGATGCGCCTCGCGGCGTCGTGGTCGGCCGGGTCGGCGGGGTCGGCCGCCTCGGGGTGGGTGAGGTTGAGCGTGATCCCCAGCGAGAGCTCGGGGTCGCGGCGCCGGAGCTCGGTCACCGCGAGCCCGTGCCCGAGGAGGAGGTGGTGCACGGCGCGAAGGGCGGCCTGCGGGTCCCGCCGGCCGGGAGCGTGCTGCCCCCCGGCGTACCCGAGGAACGCCGAGCACCAGGGCTCGTTCAGCGTCGTCCAGACCGGGACGCGGTCGCCGAGGACGTCGTGGACCGAGAGCGCGTACTCGGCGAAGCGGTACGCCGTGTCGCGCTCGGCCCAGCCCCCCTTCTCCTCCAGGGCCTGGGGCAGGTCCCAGTGGTAGAGGGTGAGCCAGGGCGAGACACCGGCCTCGAGGAGCTCGTCGACGAGGCGCGAGTAGAAGTCGAGCCCACGCGAGTTCACCGGGCCGCCGTCCGGCCGCACCCGCGGCCACGCGACCGAGAACCGGTAGGAGTCGAGGTTGAGCCGCTTCATCAGGGCGACGTCGTCGCGGTAGCGGTGGTAGTGGTCGTCGGCCACGGCCCCGTCGTCACCTCCGAGGACCGCGCCGGGGACCCGGCAGAACGCGTCCCAGATGGAGTCGGTGCGCCCGTCGGCGCTGGTCGCGCCCTCGATCTGGTACGCCGCGGTGGCGGCTCCGAGGACGAAGCCCTCGGGGAACGAGACCGGGGACGAAGAGGGGGACGTGGTGCGGGGGGAGGTCATCCCTTGACTGCTCCTTGCATGATGCCGGAGACGAGCTGCCGTCCGGCGAGGACGAAGAGAACCAGAAGCGGCACCGAGGCCAGGGTCACTCCGGCGAGCACGAGTGAGTAGTCCACGTAGTAGCCGCTCTGCAGCTGTTGAAGGGCGAGCTGGACGGTGGGCTTGTCCGCGGGCAGCACGATCAGGGGCCAGAAGAAGTCCGTCCAGGCCGTCATGAACGTGAAGAGCCACAGGATGGCCGCGGCCGGGCGCGCGGCCGGAAGGGCCACGTGCCAGAAGATGCGGATCATGGAGCACCCGTCGACGCGTGCTGCCTCGATGAGCTCGTCGGGGATCGCGTCGACGAGGTACTGCCGCATGAAGAAGACCCCGAAGGCGGTGACGAGGCCGGGCACGATGACGGCGACGATCGAGTCGGTCCAGCCCAGTCGGGACATGAGGATGAACAGCGGGATCACGCCGAGCTGCGTGGGCACCGCCATCGTCGCCACGATGAACACCATCGCCCCGTTGCGTCCCCGGAACCTCAGCTTGGCGAACGCGAAGCCGGCCAGGGTGGAGAACAGCACCACCGAGCAGGCCACCGTCGTCGAGACGAACATGCTGTTGCCGAGGGCCACCCAGAACGGCACGGCGTCGAAGACCCGGCCGGCGTTGTCGAAGAAGTGCCCCCCTGGCCAGATCGGCGGCAGGTCCTGGTTGACCACCGTCGCGTCGTACGACCCGACCAGGAACGACCAGTAGAGCGGGAACGACGAGCCGAGCACCACCGCGAGCAGCAGCCCGTAGGTGAGGAACCCGGGACGCCGGTTCACCCCGCCGGCGCGGGAGCGTCGGCGGCCGGGCTCAACGGCCGCCTGCGGCTGCGCGGGTGCGGTCAGGACGTCGCTCATCGCTTCCCTCCTGCGTGCGCGATCCTGCGGGCGAGCAGGAGGTTGACCAGGGCGAACACCACGATCAGCGCGAAGAGCAGCCAGGCCACCGCTGACGCGGTGCCGAGGTTGCGGACGCGCCAGCCGAGCTCCCAGAGGTACATCGTGATCGTCTGGTACTGACGGTCGGCACCGCCGAGACCGGCGCCGTCGAACAGCCGCGGCTCGGCGAAGATCTGCAGCCCACCGATGGTGGAGGTGATCACGACGAAGATCACCGCGGGCCGCAGCATGGGCAGCGTCACCGAGAAGAACTGCCGCACCTTGGTCGCCCCGTCGATCGCCGCCGCCTCGTAGAGGTCGCGCGGGATCGCCTGCATGGCGGCGAGGAAGATCAGCGCGTTGTAGCCGGTCCAGCGCCAGTTCACCATCGTGGCGATCGCGACGTGGCTGGCCAGCCGGTCCACGTGCCACCGGATCGGCTCGAGTCCGACCCCCTGCAGTGCCTGGTTGATGAGCCCGTAGCGGTCACCGAAGAGGTTGCCGAAGATCAGGGCCGCCGCCACCGGCGCCACCACGAAGGGGATCAGCACGCCCATCCGCCAGAACGTGCGCGCCCGGAGGTTCGCATCCAGCAGCGCCGCGATCACCAGGGCGATCACGACCTGCGGCCCCGACGAGAGCAGGAAGATGCTGACCGTGTTCTTCAGGGCGTTCCAGAAGTAGCGGTCCGCGAGGACGTCCCGGTAGTTCTCCAGGCCGATGAACTCGCCCTTGCCGCCGAGCAGGTCCCACTGGTGGACCGAGACGTATGCGGTGTAGACGAGCGGGAAGAGCCCGACGACCAGGAACAGGATGAAGAACGGCGAGATGTAGAGGTACGGCGAGACCTTCACGTCCCAGCGGCTGAGGGTCTGCCGGAACGCGACGCGGCGTGGCTGTCTGGTGTCTGCCCCAGGACCGCCCGGCCCGCCGGCGTCTGGCCGGCGAGCCTGGGCGGTCACGGAGGTGGTGCTGGTACCCATGATGCTGCGGAGTCTCTCAGCCGAGACGGTCGACGTCGGCGAGGAAGGTCTCCCACGCCTTGTCCGGGTTCTGCTGCCCCTCGTCGACGCGCTGGATCGCCTGCTGGAACGCGGTGTTGATGTCGGCGTACTTGGGGCCCTTGTGCGGAAGGAAGTCGACCGCCTCGGCACGGTTCGCGAGGATCTCACCGGTCGGGGCGTCGTTGAAGAACGCGTTCGTGGCGCCGGTCAGCGCCGGGTCGTCGAGAGCCTCCACCTGGCTGGGGAAGGTTCCCTTGGACTGGAAGGCCTTGACCTGCTGCTCGGGCGCGGTCAGCCAGGCAGCGAGCTCCTTGGCCTCCTCCTGGTGCTTGGACTGCGTGGGCACGGTCAGGTACGAGCCGCCCCAGTTCCCGCCCCCGCCGGGGAAGGCGTCGGCGATGTCCCAGCCCTCGACACCGGACGCGTTGCCCTCGACGACACCGAGCATCCAGCCCGGGCAGGCCATGGTGGCGAACCCGTCGTTCTGGAAGCCCTTCGTCCAGTCCTCGCTCCACTGCGTCGTGCCCGTGCCGAGGTCCTTGTTGCCGGTGACCTGCTCGAAGACCGCCTTGACGTCCTCGTTGTCCGCGGCGACCACGTTGTTGTCGGCGTCCTCGTAGGCGTACTCGACCTGGTTGATCATCGCCTGGGCGGTGCCGCCCGAGCTGTCGTACCAGGCGGTGCCGGGCACCTTGCTCGTGAAGTCACGGCCGACGGAGAAGTAGGCGTCCCAGGTCGGGAAGAGCTTCGCGACCTCCTCACGGTCGGTGGGCAGGCCGGCCTTCTCGAACAGGTCGGACCGGTAGCAGATCCCCTCGGGACCGATGTCGGTGCCGTAGCCGATCAGCTTGCCGTCCTCGGTGGTCGCGGCCTCGGTCTTCCAGTCCAGCCAGCGTCCCTCGACGGCGGGGTCGGTGAGGTCGACGAACTTGTCGGACTGCTCCATCAGCGACGCGAGCCAGTCGACCTCGACGGCCTCGATGTCGGAGAGTCCGGACCCTGCCGCGAGCTTCGTGTAGAGGTTGTCCTGGTGCTCGTTGGCCGTCCCGGCCTTCTTGTGCTTGATCTTGATCCCGGGATGAGCGGCCTCGTACTCGTCGAAGAGTGGCTCGTACCCGAACTCGTTGAACGTCGCGACGCTCAGCGTGATGGTGCCGTCCCCGCTGGCGCTCTCCTCGCCCGAGCTCGTGGCCGAGCAGGCGGACATCGCGGTGGCGATCGCGAGGACGCCGAGTCCGGCGACGGACTTGCGGAGGAACGTACGGCTGTGGTGATCCATGGCGAAACTCCCTGATGTGTGACCCAGCCCCCTGGGTGTGGAAGCGCTTCCACGCTTCCGTGCGATTCACTATGGGCTTAACCACCCATAGGGGTCAAGAGCATGCGGCGAATGTTGTGGAAGCGTTTTCACGACCTGCTCACTCCGGCTGCGCCCGCACCACGCGAGGCGTGCGCCCTGCCCTGCCCTGCCCTGGCCCGCATCCTCGCCCCGGTCCGACCGCGCAAGGCTAGGCTTGCCGCGCGATGGGAGCGAGCACGGCGGAACGGCGCAGCAACCTGCCCGCGGAGCTGTCGAGCTTCGTGGGGCGCAGGCACGAGCTCGCCTCGGTGCGCACCGGGCTGGCCACGCACCGGCTGGTGACCTTGCTCGGACCCGGCGGGATCGGCAAGACCCGGCTGGCGTTCCGCGCTGCGGCGGACCAGGAGCGCGGCCTGGCGGACGGCGCATGGGTCGCGGAGCTCGCCTCGGTGCAGGTGCCCGAGCTGGTGCCCGAGGCCGTGGTCGGGACACTGGGACTCCGGTCGTCCGAGCGCGGCAGCCCCACCGAGCGCCTGGTCGCCTACCTGCGAGACCGCGAGCTTCTGCTGGTGCTCGACAACTGCGAGCACGTCCAGGCTGCCGCCGCGAGACTCGCGGCCCAGCTCCTGGCCGACTGTCCCGGCGTGCGGATCCTCGTCACCAGCCGCCATGCGCTGTCGCTGCCCGACGAGCTGGTGCTCACCGTGCCGTCACTGCCGATGCCCGGCCCCGGTCAGACCGCCGGGTCCCCGGAGGCGCTCATGCACTACGACGCGGTCCGTCTCTTCGTCGACCGCGCCACGGCGAGCTGGCCGTCGTTCCAGGTCACCAAGGTCAACCAGGACGCGCTGGCCGAGCTGGTGCGGCGGCTCGACGGGATGCCGCTCGCGATCGAGCTGGCCTCGGTGCGGGTGCGGTCGCTGACCGTGGAGCAGATCCTCGAACGGCTCAGCGACCGCTTCACCCTGCTCACCCGGGGCAACCGGGCAGCGCTCCCGCGGCAGCAGACCCTCCAAGCGCTGCTCGACTGGAGCCACGACCTGCTCGATCCCCGGGAGCGACTCACGTGGGCACGCGCATCCGTGTTCAGCGGCGGGTTCGACCTCGCCGCCCTCGAGGCCGTCGCCTGCGACCACGACCTACCCGGCTCGGTGCTCCCCGACGTCGTCGACGGGCTGGTGGCCAAGTCGGTGCTCGTGCGCGAGCCGGTCGAGATCGGCGGTGCTGCGCGCTTCCACATGCTCGAGTCGTTGCGCGAGTACGGCGATGCGCGGCTGACGGAGACCGGCAGCGCCGCGCCGTACGCCGTCCGGCACCGCAGGTGGTACGCCGGGCTGGCCTCGACCGCCGCCGGAGAGCTCTTCGGCCCCGCCCAGGTCGGCTGGTTCGAAAGGCTGCGCGCCGACCACGACAACCTCCGCGCCGCGCTCGATCGGCTTGCCCACGCTCCGGAAGACGCCGTCGAAGGCCTGCAGATGGCCTCCGCGCTGCAGCACCACTGGGTCATGGTGGGCCGCTTCGGCGAGGGCAGGACGTGGTTGGAGCGGCTGCTCGCTCAGCTGCCCGAACCGAGCGACGACGAGCCCGTCGAGCGCAGCCTGGCGCGGGCCGCGGGCCTGGAGGTCGCGGGCCGGCTGGCAGTCCTGCAGGGGCAGATCGATGTGGGGCGGCCGCTGCTGGAGGAGGCACTCGCGCAGGCGACCGCGGCCTCGGACGCCACCTGGCGCGCACACGCCCTTCACGGCCTGGCACTGGCCTCCGCCTTCTGGGGCGAGCCCGCCGCAGCGCTGCCGCTGCTGGAGGAGGCACTCGCGCTGCACCGGGAGGGGACGGACCCCTTCGGCGTCCCGCTGGCCCTGGTCCAGCTCGCCACGGTCCACGCCACGCTGGGCCATGCCGACGCGGCGATGGCGTACGCCGAGGAGTGCATCGCGCTCAGCGAGGCCGCTGCGGAGCGCTGGTGTGCCGCGCTGGCGCGATGGGTGGCTGCGCTGGTCCAGTGGCATCTCGGACACGGGTCCCGGGCGCGGACGTACGCCCGGGACGTGCTCCAGCTCAAGGAACCCTTCGGGGACCGGATGGGCATGGCGATGTCCGTCGAGGTGGTCGCGTGGGCGGAGTCGGATGCGGGCCGTTCCGCGGAGGCCGCCCAGCTCCTCGGTGCGGTGCAGGCCGCGCTCCGCTCGATCGGCGCGAGCCTCTTCGGCCACCTGCACGATGACCACGACGAGTGTCTGGCCCGAACCCGCACGACGTTGGGCGACGCTGCCTTCCGACGCGCCTTCGACGAGGGCGCGGCGCTGCGCTTCGACGACGCGGTCACGGTCGCCCTCGGCCGGCGCACGCCTGCCGGCGCCACCGCGCACACGCAGGGCGACGAGGTCCGGCTGACCCGGCGCGAGAGCGAGATCGCCGAGCTCGTCGCCGAGGGTCTGACCAACCGCGAGATCGCCGAGCGGCTGGTGCTGGCGCAGCGCACCGCCGAGGGACACGTCGCCCGCATCCTCGGCAAGCTCAGCTTCACCTCCCGGACACAGCTGGCCGCATGGGTCGCCGCACAGCGGCAGGACTAGCCACAAAGGGCTAGACAGCAGGGCGCCTCATGGCCCCTTCGTGTGCACAATGGGGGACGCATCGCGCTGCCTGGGGAGGGAGCCATGTTGTCCGCGAAGTCCGTGCTTCGTCGAGCCCGTTGGTCGCGGGGAGTCCTGACAGCCGCCCTTGTCGGCGCGCTGGTCGCCACTGGGGGCGCTGCCGCGACGGCAGACACCACCCAGCCGAACGTGGCCTGGTCGTCCAGCCTCCAAGGCTGGACGGACGAGTACGTCCCGACCAGCGACAACGACTGCGTCGCCGGCCGCGCCAACTGTCTCAAGGCGACGCTCAAGGAGCTGGCGCGGATCGCGGACGACACCGCGAAGGGCTGCTCGCACGACGCGATCTTCGCCCGTTCCTACCTGCGCATGACGCAGACCTACGGGTGGAGCCGCGACATCCCCGGCTTCTACGAGGACGTTCCGTTCGCCAACCACCAGGACGCCGTCTTCGCGAAGTACTACACCGACGCCTACTACGCCTACCAGTCCGGCGACCGCGCCTCGGTGCCGGAGTCGTGGCAGATCGCCTTCGACGCCTCACGCGACGGGCGGGTCACCGGCAACGGCAGCCTGCTGCTCGGGATGAACGCCCACATCAACCGCGACCTCCCGTTCGTTCTCGCCTCGGTCGGGCTCGTCGCACCGGACGGGTCTTCGCGCAAGCCCGACTACGACGCCGTCGAGAAGTGGCTCTACACCGCTACTGCTCCGTTGCTGGCGGAGGCCGCGACGCGCTTCGACCCCACCATCAACGACGCGAGCGACCCTGCCGGGATCAGCAACCTGGCCCTGTTCCAGGTGGTCTCCTCGCAGCGCGAGCAGGCCTGGCGCAACGCCGAGGCGCTGGTGTCGGCCAGGACCCCGGAGGAGCGAGCCAGCGTCGCAGCGTCGATCGAGGCCGACGCCGTGGCCAATGCGAAGGCGTTGCTGGCGACGCAGTCGTACGCTCCCCCGCTCACGTCCTCGGGCCCCCGGGACAAGTGGTGCGCCGCGCACCACGGCGATGCGCCGCCCGTGGCGTACGACTTCGGCGAGGCTTCGCCCTACGGCTACTAGGCGACCGCCATGCAGCTGACGCAGTCGATGCCACCTGCGCGGCCGACCGTGACGTCTGCTCGTCCGGGTGAGGCTCTGCTGGGGCGTCGTCAGGAGCTCGCCGACCTGCGGCGGACGCTGGGCTCGGCGCGGCTGGTCACGCTCACGGGCCCCGGAGGGATCGGCAAGACGACCCTGGCCCGAGCGGCAGCGGCCGACCACCACCGGGGACGCCGCGAGGAGACGTACGCCGTCGACCTGGCCGACCTGGTCGACCCCGACCTGCTGGGCCACAGCGTGGCCGGAGCCTTCGGCGTACACCTGCCGTACGGCGCGGCGGGTGCCGACGACGTCGCCACGGCGGTCGCGGACCGTGCCGGTCTGCTGGTCCTGGACGGCTGCGAGGTGATGCTCGACGCGGCCGTCGAGCTGGCGTCGGTGCTGCTCAGGACGGCACCTCGCCTGCGGGTCCTGGCGACGTCGCACCGGCAGCTGGGCGTGACCGGCGAGGTGGTCGTCCCGGTCGGGCCGCTCCCCGCAGATGACGCGCAGGCGCTCTTCGCCGCCCGCGCGGCCGCCGCGTTGCCGTCGTTCCGGCTCACCGAGGACAACGCCGCCGCTGTCGCGGAGCTCTGCGAGGCGCTCGAGGGGGTTCCGCTCGCCGTCGAGCTGGCCGCGGCCCGCATCCTGGTCCTCTCACCCCAGGGCATCCTCGAGCGACTCGGCGACCGGCAGCGGCTGCTGGCGAAGGGAGCCCGGGGCGCTCCGCCCCGCCAGCGCTCGTTGCTCGCCTCCCTCGAGGTGAGCAACGACCTGTGCACCGCCGACGAGCGCCTCCTGTGGGCGCGGCTGTCGGTCTTCACGAGCGGGTTCCCGCTGGAGGCGGCCGAGCTGGTGTGCGCCGGCGACGGTATCGACGCGACGGACGTGCTCGACCTCGTGGACGGTCTTCTCGAGAAGTCGGTCCTCATGCGGGAGGACGACGGGGGGTCGCGCGTGCGCTTCCGCATGCTGGAGTCCCTGCGCGAGTACGCCGCGGAGCACCTGACCGCGGAGCAGCAGCAGGTCGTGCGGGACCGGCATCTCGCCTGGTACGCCGACCTGGTCCGGGCCGCCACGGACGCCTCCTTCGGCCCCGGGCAGGCCGAGGGGTACCGCACGCTGCGCCGCGAGCACGGCAACGTGCGCGAGGCTCTCCGCCACGCGGTGGGCGATCCCCGGCACGCGGCGCAGGCCCTCGAGATGGTGACCGCACTCGAGCCGTACTGGGCGGTGACGGGACGGCTGGGCGAGGCCCGGCACTGGCTGGCGCGCGCGCTCCCGGTCGCGGACGCCGACGCCGGCACCCGCGCCCGCGGCCTGGCGATGGCGGCATGGGCGGCGACGCTGCAGGGCGAGCCTGCCACCACGCAGTCGATGCTCGACGAGGCCGAGGCGCTGCTCGACGAAGCGGCCACCGGCGACGCGGACCACGCCCGTGTGCTCGTCGCGCGCGCCGTCGAGACGATCTGGCGTGGCAGCCCCGCGGAGGCGCTGGTCGGCCTGGAGCAGGCGGTGACGGCCGCGCGCACGGCGGGCGACCGGCCGTTGGAGTCGTCGGCGCTGTTCGTGCTGGCGCTGGGCCGCAGCTTCGCGGGCGACCTCGACGGTGCGGGCGCGGCGCTGCAGGCGTGTGTGGACCTCACCGAGTCGTCCGGTGAGGTCCACGTACGGTCCTACGCGCTGGCCGTCCTCGGGATGCTGGCCCTGCTGCGTGGCGACCTCGCCGGGGCCGCCGACCTCGAGCGGCAGGCGCTGGCGATGAAGGCGGACCTCGGCGACAGCTCGGCCACGGCGTACGTCCTCGAGGTGCTGGCCTGGGTGGCGGCCGAGGAGCGACGCCGGGAGCGCGCCGCCACGCTGCTCGGCGCCGCCCACGCGCTCTGGCACCACCTCGGCGTCGACCCGGACAAGGTCCCCTACCTGTCGGAGAACCGGCGGCGGAGCGAGGAGCACGCCGGCGTGGATCGCCGGGACGCGGCCTTCCGCGCGGCGTTCCAGCGCGGCACCGCCCTGTCGGACGAGCAGGCTCTCGCCCTGGCGCTGGAGCAGGCTCCGGTCGAGGAGCCGCACGAGGACGAGGTCCCGCTCACCCGACGGGAGCTCGAGGTGGCGGGCCTGGTCGGAGCCGGGCTCTCCAACCGCGAGATGGCCGAGCAGCTGCGGATCTCCCAGCGCACCGTGGAGAGCCACGTCGAGAACATCCTGCGCAAGCTCGGCTTCGGGTCACGCACGCAGGTGGTCGCCTGGGTCGTCGAACGGGATGCGCGTCGCGCCTGAGCCCCTCCGCCGGACCTCCCGATGATCACCGGAGACTTCCGCGACGGTCGCCGGACACTCCGGATCACGGCCGCACCGCCCTGCGGCTCGTCACCGCAGACCAGGACGCCCCCGCACCGCGGTGCGGTATGAACGCGATCGGCCCGGCGAGCTGGCCCACATGGACGTCAAGAAGATCGGCCGGATCCCCGACGGCGGCGGCTGGCGCGTTCACGGCCGCGGGAAGGGCGACAACCGGGACCGCAAGCACGGGGTCGGCTACGACTACGTCCACTCCATCGTCGACGACCACTCCCGACTGGCCTACTCCGAGATCCTGGCCGACGAGAAGGGCGCCACCTGCGCGGCGTTCCTCGACCGCGCGATCGCCTACTTCGCCGACCACGGCATCAACCGCATCGAGCGGCTGATGACCGACAACGCCTGGGCCTACCGGTGGTCGCTGCGCGAGGTGTGCGCCGCCCACGGGATCACCCAGAAGTTCATCAAGCCACACTGCCCCTGGCAGAACGGCAAGGTGGAGCGCCTCAACCGCACCCTGGCCACCGAGTGGGCCTACCGACAGGTCTTCACCAGCAACGCCGCACGAGCCGCCGCCCTTGCGCCCTGGCTGGAGCCGCGGAAAGGGGTCGCGGCCTCCGGAGGCGTCACCGGCCTGCGTCGTGTCTGGTGGTCCTCACACCGCCGTGGCGGCGGGGCCGGCGGACTGCAGCCGGTCGCTGATCCCGCACAGACGCAGCAGCCGCCAGACGAAGGGGGTGGCACGGACGACCACGACCGTGCGTCCCTGCGCCTCGTGGATCCGACGGAAGTTCTGAAGTGCCCGGAGTCCGGAGCCGTCACAGAACGTGAGCTCACCCAGGTCGACCAGGACCGTGGTGATGTCAGGTCGCGAGGAGTACGTGTCCTGGGGCATGTCCTCGACGGTGCAGATGTCGAGCTCGCCACGCAGGTCGAGGAACAGGCACGGGGACTCGGGAACGAACGAGACGTTCAAGAGGCTGGGCTGCTGTGACAGCTCGTGCATCGCGGCATCACTCCAAAGGCTCCGCATCGTGCTCTGATGTGACACCGATCATGCTGGAGTCGCTACGGAGATACCTCCGCGTGACTACGGAGTCCACTACGTATGTCTCGGACTCCGCACCTCGCGGTTCCGGAGCACGAGCACCCACGGCGCCGGAGAACCTCTGCCACGGTTCGATCAACGGCTCACATCAGGGCAGCGAGCCTGGCCAGCCCAGGACGGGTGTGACGCGCCGCGCGCTCGCGCGCGTCGTCCAGCGCTGCCGACCCGGGATGGTCGGGCGGGATCCTCGCAGGGTTGAGCGCGACCCGGTCGGACCACGCCTTGATGTCGGGCTCGCTGATGGAGGAGAGCGCGGCTCGGGTGCCCAGCACGGTCATCCGAGCCCACTCCTCCATGGAGTTGCCGTACGGCGAGGGCGGGCAGAGCCGGTTCTTCTCGTCGTCGTCCGTGCGGGTCGCCTCGACGTACCCGATCAGGGCCGCACCGAAGCAGGGGAATCCGGCTCGGATCGGCTGCAGCGTGATGGTCTCGGGTTGCCAGACGGGGACGAGTGGTGGGTACTTCAAGCCGTCAGCCGCGCAGTGCACGACGAGGGCGTCGTCCGCCACGGCGACCGATCCGTCGGCGAACGTGAGCTTGCCCCGGTCCACCGCCCGGAGGTGACCCCGTCGTACGACGTTCTCGAGGGTCCGCAGCTGCTCGAGCTCCCACAGGGCAAGAGTGGGCGTCTTGGCCATCTCCGGCGTGACTCGACGGTCGATGCGCAGCATGATGTCGGCGTCCTCGAGCCGCAGGAACAGGTCTTCGAGCGACGTCGCGGCCGCCGCCGCCTGCATCGTGTCGGCGGCCATGCCGAGAAAGATCTCGGGTTCGGGCTGGACCTTGGCCCTGTTGAACATCCACGGGTCACGGGGACGCACCCAGCAGATCGCGTCAGGATCCACACCCCGCGCCAGCAGCCAGATGCACGCGTCGGTCGCTGTCTTGCCCGACCCGGCGATGACGTACTGGCTGGGCGCCTCCTCCAGCCGGGCGAGGTCGTTGACCGGCAGCACCCGCGCTTCCTCGGCAGCGCCGAACGGCGGGGGCTTCTCGGCCGGGATGCTGGGGGCCAGGTAGCGGGCATCGACGATCCGACACCTCTCGGACACCTGGAACCGCTCGCCCGAGATGCGCGAGACGAAGGTCCCGTCGCCGACGTACTCGCTGTTGGGGAAGAACTCGACCTTGCCCGACTCCAGCATGTCGTCGAGCGCCCGGGCGTAGTAGGCGCAGATCTCCGCCTGGGTGGCCCGCTCCTGGAGGCCCTTCTCGGGTCCGCGCTGCTGGAGCTGACCGCCACCGAGCAGGGTCGACGGCACGCCGTAGAAGGCCGAGGCCTGGTGCAGGCGAACGAACGGGTACGCCTCCAGCCAGTGCCCGCTGACACTGTGGCGACGGTCGACCAGTGCCACACGTACGTCGGAGTGGTCGATCAGCGCGTCGGTGAAGGCCATGCCCATGGCACCGGCTCCCACCACCAGGTAGTCGGCTTCGACGATGCGCGTCACAGACCCACGATGGCACTCGAGCGGCGACGCGTCCACGGATGGCCGACCACCAACCGAGGGAGACGCGCATGGCCGCGCCCCCATGGTGGGGACGGGTCAGTTGGGGACGTCGATGTCGGGGACGAGCCGGAAGCCACCGTCGGTGTACGACGGCCTCTTGTCGGGGCCCCGCGCAGCCAGGTCACAGCGTCCGGAGGCGAGGTCGCACACGAGGATGTCGCCGTACCCCTCGCCCTGGGGGGCGTCGGGCATGGATCCGTCTCCCACTGCTCCGATGACAGCGAAGCGGTCGTCGTCGAGCCACTGGAACAGCCGGTACGAGTCGGTGGGGGTGTAGGCCTCGGGAAGCCTGAGGTCGAGCGGACGCCCCATCGTGTCGTAACCGCCGTAGCCGAAAACCGCCTCGCCGTCACCGCGTCCGTCGCCGTCGACGTCGGGTCCCGTCTCGCTGACGAGCCACTGGAGGACGAGCCTGTCGCCACGCACCGCCAACCAGGCATCTGCGGCCACGACCTCGCCCGAGCCGGGGTCGTTGCTCTTGACCAGGGCTCTCGGCTGGTTCCGAAGGTCGTCCCAGAGCGCCCGCGTCTGCGTGGCCGTGACGTCACCGCTGGACACGTCGAACGACAGGACGCGGTTGTGCGGCCCGGACCCGGTCCAGCGACGCCGTGGGCGTGGCCGGGGTGAACCAGGAGACCAGGGACCCGGCGTTCCCCGAGTCCACGCGACCGCTGGCCCACAGGTGCTGCTGCTGCGTCTCGCCGATCCGATCGACGGTCGACCCGTCGGCGAAGTAGACGCCACCGTGCTCGGCGAGGAGCACCACACCGTCGTCGGTGACGTCCATCTGCACCGCGTCGAAGTCCAGCCCGAGGCGCTGGTCACCGTACTGGATGCTCTGGATCAGCCAGTGCGGGCCGGTGGTCCACTGCTCCCGGTAGTCGTCGGTGTAGGTCATCGAGCGGGTCGGCACCGGCGGCGTGGGGTGATCGACGGGCCCGAGCGTGCCGCGCTCCGATGGTGCGAGCACGACGGCGACAGCGATGACGGCGGCGACCATGGCTGCCGCTCCGGCCGCGAGCGCAACGCGGCGACGACGCCTGCGGCCGTTCGCGCTGTCGACGATGCCGGCGATGTCGAAGTCGGGGGTCGGCACCGCGTCCGCTCGGCGGTTCAGGTCGCGCAGTGAGGAGTTCATGGGGTCACTGGCCTCTCGTCATCCTCGGGGAGCCTGAATCGCGTGCCCATCGACGCGCGGAGCTTCCCCAAAGCCAGGAAGCAGTGTCGCTTGACGCTGCCCACGGAGCAGCCCATGAGATCGGCGGTCTGCCGTTCGACGGCCACGACGGGCTGTACGTCGAGATGCGGGTCCCCCCGAGGTCGAGTTCGGTCGCTGCACCGACGGCTACTACATGTTCTGGGAAGGCAAGCCTGGTGATGCCCACCACTCCGCCGCAAGCCCGGGCTCGGTCGAGCACGTGTGGATCCTCGACGTGGACGGTCAGCGCGTCGCACTCGCAGCGATCGCTGCAGACGGCGTTCCCCGGACCCGCGTCCGCGAACTGACAGCGATGGTGGAGTCGGTCCACTTCGTCGAGCCCGAATAGACCCGGCCGCCACAAGGGACCGGCGACACAGACGATCCGGGAGCACGGCGGTGGGTCCTGGTAACCGAGATCACGCCCCCGAGATGGGGAAGTTCGTGCCTCGATGCGACGGTTTGACCGCAACCCGGTACTCTGGCGTCCATAGCTCGTCGACGTCTCGCCGCGAGTTGTCCGCACGTCGTAGCCCTGACAGTTGCTCCGTGTGTAGCCGGCCGAAGTCCTCGGAACACCCGGCTGTCGGTGAGACACCCGTACAGATTGCGATCCTCCTTGTCCTCCTTCTCACACCTCGGTGTGCCCGCGCACCTGACCGCCGTCCTGGCTGGTCTGGGCATCGAGCGCCCGACCCCGATCCAGGCCGCGACTCTTCCTGATGCTCTCGCCGGACGCGACGTCCTCGGCCGGGGTCGCACCGGTTCAGGCAAGACCTACGCCTTCCTCCTCCCCCTGGTCGCCCAGCTCTCGAAGGGCACCAGCGCCCGCTCCAAGGCGCCGCGCGCGCTGATCCTGGCTCCCACGCGTGAGCTGGCCAGCCAGATAGCAACCTCCTTGGCCCCGTTGGCCGAGGCAGCGGGCCTGACCACCAAGACCGTCTTCGGCGGCGTCGGCCAGGGCCCTCAGGTCACGGCGCTGCGACGAGGCGTCGACATCCTCGTCGCCTGCCCCGGACGCCTCGAAGACCTGATCCAGCAGGGCCACTGCAACCTCGGGGACGTCGAGGTCACGGTTCTCGACGAGGCAGACCACATGTCCGACCTGGGCTTCCTGCCCGCCGTCCGCAGACTGCTCTCGCAGACCCCCAAGCGCAGCCAGCGGTTGCTGTTCTCGGCGACGCTGGATGGGGCGATCGACCAGCTGGTGCGCCAGTTCCTCACCGACCCGGTCACGCACGAGGCCGACTCGGTCCAAGCGCCGTCCGAGAGCAAGATGGAGCACCACGTCCTGCACATCGAGCGCGAACATCGACTCGCGATCCTTGTCGACCTGGCCAGCGCGCCTGGTCGCACGGTGGTGTTCACCCGCACCAAGCACGGCGCCAAGGGGCTGGCCCGCCAGCTGAACCGCAGCGGCGTACCGGCCGTCGAGCTGCACGGCAACCTCGGCCAGAACGCCCGCACCCGAAACCTCGAGGCCTTCCACACCGGTCGGGCATCGACGCTGGTCGCCACCGACATCGCCGCGCGGGGCATCCACGTGGACGACGTGAGCCTGGTCGTGCACGCCGACCCGCCCTCCGAGCACAAGGCCTACCTCCACCGCTCCGGTCGTACGGCGCGTGCCGGCAACTCGGGCACCGTCGTCACGCTGGCGACCCAGGAGCAGGCTCGCGACGTTCGCGGGCTGACACGGGCCGCCGGCATCACGCCGACGACCACGCGGATCCAGGGTGGCAGCCACCCGCTCCTGGGCCAGCTCGCGCCGGGAGAGCGCAAGCTGGTGGAGCCGTCACAGGCCGCCACCGCACCGACAGCCTCCTCGCCGAGACCGTCGAAGTCCGGAGCAGGGGGCGGCAACAGCCCCCGGCGACGCAAGCGCCGCGGCAACGGCTCCGCAGAAGGCTCGGCACCACAGCGCAGGGAACAGTCCCGGAAGTCGCCGGGGAAGAGCCGTTCCTCGCGCCGCGCCGCGGCCGGAAAGCAAGCCACCTCCAACGGCGGTCACAGTGCCGCATCGTTCAGCGCCGGCCGGCGCTGACTGCTGTTGTCTCAGCGACGTCATACCGCCGCCCGGCAGCTGCGCGCTGAACCGCTGATCTGGTTCGTGCTGGCGAAACACCGAGGCGGCGACAAAGCGGAGTGACGTGACCACGTCGTCCGCAAGGGCCGGCGCACCGGACAGAGCCAGATACGACGAAGGGCTGCGCCGGTGCTGCTGTCCGCCGAGGCAAAGGCAGCTGGGCGGGAGCAGCCGCTTTGTCGAAACTCGTTGTGATCTGAGCGCACGGCAAACAAGATGCTCCCGTGACTGTCGTCGTCAACGCATCCGAGGTTCGAGCTCGCATCGCCCAGCGAAGCCAGCAGGAGTTCGCCGTTTGGCTGGACGACGCTTCTGACTGGGAACGACAGGTTGAGCAACTTGCCACCGACCTCGGGCATCGAGGCCACGCCGGGTCCATCTCCACGCCGCCGGTAGAGATCTGGCCCAACCCGAGCTCCGACCGTCCATACCCTTCCGCGGTGATGGCGCACCGTATGGACCCTCCGATTACCGACGGCCCGTTCAACGTGATGGGGATGCCGGAGTATCGATGGGGCGTGGACGACAACGTAAGCGCTGCCTTGCTGGAACGCTGCACAACTTGGGCATGCGACCCCACCACTCGAGCGCAAGTCGGCGAGGTCGCGTTCATCCCGGTGACCACCGAGGACGCGCCCGAGATCCTCGACCTGATGCTGCGGCAGGGCGCCAGACGGACGCAGCTGGCAGCCCTTACCGAGACCGAGTCACGACTCAGTCGCAGTGTTCACTTCGAGAGCTTCGGACAGAGCGCTTGGAGCGATCTGGACGAGGAGGCCGATCCCGTGACGCTGGCCGAGAGGTTGGCGGAACTCCTGGTCGACTTCGCTCCAGACCTGGACATCGCCGTCGTACATCCCTGCTTTCCTGGAGTGGACGAGGTCAGCCGCACCACCACGGGTATCTGGAACCTCAATCGACACCTGTGGTCGTCTTTCGTACCGGACGCCTTCGGGATCCAGCTGCTGACCAGCGAACACCTCCGCCGCGCTAACGATCTGACTGACTGGACGGTAGAGGAGGTCGCCCCTGATCGGTGGATCGTCAGGTCGCGAGATCTGGCCGCGTGGTTTCGCGTCCCGGGCGGATCGGCGCTTCGTCATGGACGCTTCCCTGACCAGCAGGTACGAGCCAAGGCCAGACAGGACTTCGGGGAGATGATCCTCACCAGAGCAGCAGCCAAGGCTAATCCTCGCCACGCACCGCAATAGGGCAAGGCGGCCAGGAGCCAACAACTTCGGCAGCAGACCTCACGGATCTGCCGAAAGGTCGTGCGTTCAGATCACGGCACGTGCGAGTGGTTGCCTTGATGAACAGTGGGATGCCTGGTGCCCGCCATACCCTTCAGACACGGCGAACGGGACCAGACGGTTGCTGCTCGGCTTGCTCGGCCTGCTGGTCGCCGTAGCAGTCGTTGCCGGTGGCATTCGCGTGAAGCAAGTCCACGACTACGGCTGGGATGGACGTTGTTCCCTTCGGCTGCCCCGCCCAAGATCAGTCAGCTTCGTCAAGGACGGTCGGCACGTCTACGCGTACGGGTTGATGGGTGGGCCCTAGGCCGAGCGTCCTCAACAAGTAGCCGAGAGGGTCGGTCGGGGGCATCGGCTCGCGCGGCCCCTGGTCGCGGTCGCCACTCGCCAGTCAGCGCGCGGAGACCGAGACGTCCAGGCCGATCGTGTCGGTACCGCGGCGGTAGAACTGGCTGCGGTCGGTCCGGTAGCTCAGTGACACCTCGGCCAGGTGGACCCTGCCAGGTCGAGTCGGGGTGAGGGTGACGATGACGTAGTCACGCTCGCGGGCATCCCAGGGACCTTGCGACATCCGTACGCCGTCGCCCACCGGCTCCACCTCGTCGCAGAACTCGCCGACGTCACTGAGCGGGACCACTCCGATCGGATCCGCTCCCGGCCTCGCCTTGCACACCGCGACGTCCACCTTCGCCTCTGCGGTGTTGGTCGACAGCTCCGCTGCCGCCGTGTCGGTGAAGGTCACGTCGGTCCGGTCTGCCTCCTCTCCGGTGTTCGGCGCGGTGACACCCACCGTCATGGCTGCCCGTGTCACCGACCGCGGATCCACCGACATCCCGGCACCCGAGTCCGGGAACAGATCCGGTGTCATCCACCAGCGCCCGGCCGCCAGGAGCCCGACCAGCAAGACCACACCAACCGCCGCGGCTGTGAGTCGGCGCAGAGGCAGAGCATTCCTGGGTAGGGAGTCCGGGGCGTTGGCGTCCGAGGTGTCGGAGGTCGTCGTCATCGTTTGCTCCTTCAGCAGGACATGAGCATCCCAGCGCCGTGGACGAAAGCGTTGGACCGATCCTGGGCGCGCGAGTCGGCCGCAGTGCCCCACGAGTGGGAGTTGCCCGCATAATCAGCCTCGCCTGAGCCGTCGCAAGATATCCTCAACCGCGCGCGGGACGGCTACTTCCAGCGGCCCGACGAACCATCTCTTGCCACCGGCAGCTCATCTGGTGAGCTTGTCCCGCCCAAAGGAAAATCGCTTCGTGCTTGCGTACATCATCGTTGGAACGTTCGGGCTGGTCATGATGGCTGTCACATTGTTCTTCGACGACATCCTCGACGGCATCCTGGACCTCGACAACGCGTTCCTGTCCGGTTCTGCGATCGGTGGTTTCGCTGCCGCATTTGGCTTCGGGGGTGCCCTCGCACTCAACGCGGGAATGGGCGCGCCCGTCTCGGCCGTCGCCGGCGTCGCCGCGGGCGTCCTCGTCGGCGGTGTCGCCGGCCTGGTCACCCGGTCGCTGACCAAGGCGCCCATCGCGCTCACCCCGTCGATGAGCAACATCGTCGGCTGCACCGGCTCGGTCACCGCGACCATCAGCCCCGGCAGCCTCGGCGAGGTATCGGTGACCGTGGGCAGCCACACGAACCGGTACTACGCCCGTTCGGACTTCCCGCTCGAGATCGGCACGCGGATCGAGGTCGTGTCCTCGCTGTCGGCGACCTCGGTCGTGGTCCGCGAAACCGTCTGACCCGCTCCCACCCATCCTCAGGAGAAACGCATCGCTATGCCCACCATGCTCATTGCCGTCCTCGGCCTCGTGGCCCTGCTCGTCGTCGCTGTCGGCGCGGTCGTCACCCGCTACAAGGTCGCGGGTCCGAACGAGGCGTTCATCATCACCGGCAAGGGCGGTGACCCGAGCGACCCCGCCAACCAGCAGGTCGTCCTCGGCGGCGGCGTCTTTGTGATGCCGGTCGTCAAGCAGTTGCACGTCATGGATCTGTCCTCCAAGCGGATCCCGGTCACCGTCAAAAAGGCGATGACCAAGCAGGGAATCCGGCTCAACCTCGAGGCCGTCGCGATCGTCAAGGTCGGCGGAAACGAAGAGTCGGTCCGCGCGGCAGCCCAGCGTTTCCTGACCCAGCAGCACGAGATCGAGATCTTCGCCAACGACGTCCTCACCGGTGCGCTGCGCTCCATCGTCGGTGAGCTCCCCGTAGAGCAGATCACCAACGAGCGGACCCAGTTCGCGGCGGCTGTGCGCACGGTCGTCGAGGAGACAGTCACGGGCCAGGGCCTGACCCTGGACAGCTTCGAGATCCAAGACGTCACCGACGACGGCACCTACCTCGCCGACCTGGCCCGCCCCGAGGCCGCCGAGAAGCGTCAGATGGCCGAGATCGCCGAGGCCGAGGCCACCAGGATCTCCGAGGAGGCCAAGGTCCGGGCCGCGGAGCAGGTCGCCATCGCGAACCGCACGCTCGCCCTGAAGCAGGCCGAGATCAAGGCCGAGACCGACAAGGCAGCCGCCGACGCCGCTGCCGCCGGACCACTGGCCGAGGCGGCTCGTCAGCAGGAGATCCTCGCCCAGGAGGAGCAGGTGGCCGTCAAGCGCGCCGCGCTCACCGAACGTGACCTGGAGACGACGGTCCGCAAGCCGGCCGACGCCGAGCGGTACCGCGTGGAGCAGGCAGCCGAGGCTGCCCGCACCGCTGAGATCGCCTCGGCAGACGCACGCAAGGCAGCCAAGATCGCAGACGCCGAGGCGGAAGCCCGCCAGGCCGAGCTCCTCGGTCATGCCGAGAAGGCACGTCGTACCGCGCTCGCCGAGGCGAGCGCGATCGAGGGTGCAAAGGCCGGTGAGGCGGAGCGGTCTCGCCGTGCTGCGATCGCCGAGGCGGTCCGTCTCGAGGGTGAGTCCGAGGCCGCCGCGATCGCCGCCAAGGGTGCCGCAGAGGCCGAGGCGATGCAGAAGAAGGCCGACGCGTACGCCGAGTACACCGACGCCGCGGTCCTGGAGATGATCACCGAGATGCTGCCGAAGGTAGCGCACGAGGTGGCTTCCCCGATGGGCTCCATCGACAAGCTGACGGTAATCTCGACCGACGGCGCCGGCCAGCTGCCCAGGCAGGTCACCGCCAACGTGACCGAGGTGCTGCAGATGGTCTCCGACGCCACCGGCGTAAACGTCAACGACCTGGTCGCCAACGCGTCGAGCAAGATGCTCAACTCCGGCAAGGCCCCGGTCAACGGCGACACCGCCGAGACCAGCAAGGCCTGACCCGCTCAGCGCCGGAGCATGAGGCCCGTCCGCCCGACCGGTGGACGGGCCTCGTCGCGTCCTCGGATGTCGAGCCTCGGGGGCTCCCGGAGCAGGTTGCCTTGTTGGGTTGCATGGTTCATTGCGCGTCACAACCCCGCCTCTCGGTTGAGCGGCGTTTCACGCACACGGGTCTGCTGCGCGAAGGGGTGACAGAGTACGACCATGGTCACCGCACCCAAGGGCGTGTTGAAGGAATACCTGCAGGGATCCCGGGACGTCGCCAGGCGACCGCGCGACGTCCGGCTCAGCGCGTCATCGATCGCTGGCTGAGATGATGCCCGGGTCGTGTACCTCCGACCGACACCTGACGGCACCGGCTGTGAGCTCCGGCCAGTAGACGTCAAACGGGGATCAGCGTCTTCGGCCCGCGGATTCCCGTGGCGTAGGTTGTCATGGACGGGGCCGACCTCTCGACCGAACGGGCCAGCAGTGAACGACGTGATCTTCGCCAACGGGCGGCTCTTCGACGGCCTGAAGTACCACCACGAGCATGCGGTGGGCGTGCGTGGGGGCATGATCTACACGGTGGGACCCCTCGACCGGGTTCGAGAGGAGATGAGCGGGGGCAGGGGGAAGGTCGAGGAGTTCGACGCGGCGGGAGGCCTGGTGCTGCCGGCCTTCCACGACGCCCACATCCATCCGCTGATCGGCGGCTTGGAGCTGCGTAGTGGCCTGCTCACCGACTGCGAGAGCGCCGAGGACTGCCTCGACGCCATCGCCGCAACCGTGGCGGCCCAGGACGGCGGGCAGGAGGGCGAGGCCTGGTTCCGTGCGGGCGGCTGGTCCTTGGAGCACTTCGACCAGTGGAGCGGGCCGACCGCAGAGGCCCTCGACCGGGTCGTGCCCCACCGGCCGGCGTTCCTTCCCAGCAACGACCACCACAACGCCTGGGTGAACACCCGCGCGCTGGAGATCGCCGGTATCGACCGGGACACGCCCGACCCGCCGGACGGATGGATCGAGCGGGACCGGGACGGAAATCCCACCGGCACGCTGCGTGAGGCCGCTGCCCTGCTGGTCCATCAGCTCGTTGACACCACGCGCGAGCAGAAGCGGGAGGCGCTGCGTGACGCCCAGGCGCACCTTCATTCGTGGGGGATCGTGGGCTGGCAGGACGCGCTGGTCGGCGGATACGCGGGCATCGACGACCCCACGCAGGCATACCTCGACCTCGTGGACTCTGGGGAGCTCACAGCACGCGTCCGGCTCGCGCTGTGGTGGGACCGGCACCGCGGCGTGGAACAGGTCGAGGACCTCGAGGCCGAGCGCAAGCGGCTCGCCGAGGCGGGGCTGGATGCAGGCTCGGTCAAGCTGATGGTCGACGGTGTCTCTGAGACCTTCACCATGGCGGTGGACGAGCCCTACCTCGGCGGCGCCCGCTGCCCGTGTCACGGCGGCGAGCGCGGGATCACTTTTCTCGCACCCGAGCAGCTCGACGAGGCCGTCGTCGCCCTCGACGCCCGCGGCTTCCAGGCCCACTTCCACGCGCTGGGCGACCGGGCGGTGCGGACCTCTTTGGACGCCATCACCGCCGCGCGACGACGCAACGGGTGGAGCCACCAACGCCACCAGCTGGCACATCTGCAGCTCGTGGCCCCCAGAGACCGGAGCCGGTTCCGATTGCTCGGAGCCATTGCCAACGTCGAGGGGATGTGGGCCCGCTACAACACACCCGCCGTGCAGATGGTGGAGCCCTATCTCGACCAGGAACGCCTGGACTGGCAGTACCCGTTCGCCGACATCGTCAACAGTGGCGCCCTGGTGGCGGGCGGTTCGGACTGGCCGGTCAATCCGCCCGAGCCGATGGAGGGCATCCACGTGCTCGTGAACCGCTCGTCGCGGCGTACCGACGAGCGCGACGAGGAGCCCCCGATGCGCGACGACCAGGGGCTGACGTTGACCCAGGCGCTTCAGGCCTACACCAGCGGCGCTGCTCACGCCAACCATCAGGAGGACTCGGGGAACCTTCGCGTCGGAGCCTCGGCTGACATCGTCGTGCTGGACCGGGACCCGTTCGACCTCCACGAGGACGACATCGGCTCCGCGGACCCGCTCTCGGTCTGGTCGCGGGGGTCGGAGGTCTACCACCGGTAGGAGGGGCGTCACCACGTTGTGCCCTGCAGGCTGTGTAGGCCCGCAGGTATGCCCCTCTGCCGACAGGTGCCCGGGCGGGTCAAAGCAGCAGCGGGGCATGGGCGCCAACCGGCAGTGGTCATTGCCGCACGGACTTCCCGCGATCGACCGCTGGGTCAGCAACGCTGATCCAGTACATGGCCGACACCCGATCGTGCCGAATCGAACCTGCTTAGGCATACGCCGGGACCAGGCGAGACCCGAACAATAGGCTTCGCGCGCGGTGCTCAGGTGGGTTGGCGCGGGCCTGCCTCCGGCTCGACGTCCCCGTGCGAGGACTGGTAAACCACCTCGTTGTCGCGTGCCGCGGACGGTGAAAGCGCGGTCACGCCGATGAGCGGTCAAAGCAGGCGGCGCTCGAGCCTGTGCGCGTGACCTCGGATCAGGACCAAGCACGCGAGTCGGAGTTCCTTGCAGCCGCAGTCGATCCGCTGGCGCAACAGGCCCTTCACGCCGTGGAGCCGTGGGGCGCCTACGACGTTGCCAACGGCATCCCGGAGGCCCTCATCGATGCCGCGACGGCACGTTCTGGGGTCCGAAGGAGTAACGCACGCTCATGCCTCGGACAGTGAAAGCTTGTACTGCCGATGACCGGACGTCGAGTCTCAGGAGCTCTGCGTCCGCCAGCAGGCTGCACACACGGCCCGCCGAGGTGATGGCGGCAGCGGAAGGTGTTTGCCCGGGTCAGCGACGCTGTGGCGCCTGCTCGTACTGAGTGGGCGGGTCGCCCGGGACCCAATCGGGCTTTCCTCGGCCGCTCAAGACGAGGGAGAAGCCGATGAGTGCACCGCCCCCGGTGGAGAAGAACAAGAGTGAGAACAGGGCCCATCCCGTAGGCGCCGTCGGGAGGCGCATACTCCATGCCCGACCCGACAGCTGTGAGACCCATGAGCAGGAAGAACAAACCCATGTGCTCCGAGCCCGGTCCGGTTCCGGGACCGCCCGCCCCCGACGTCGGGCGTACCAGACTTGGAAGCCAGCCATCAGAACGCCTGCACCGATCCCGGCGACCGTGAACGCCAGGCACGCGACGATTCCCCTGACCGAAACCGGCCCATCGGCGAGCAGCACACTGACCCCCACCCCGACCCACCGCCCGATCAGAGCCAAGCAGACGAGGAGGATGGCGACGATCGACGCAGTGCGCTTGCTCTCGGCGTCCCAGATCAGCCGGCGGTTCTGAGACATCACCACTCCACCCCTGACTCCGGCTCCGGGCCGGGACTGCCAGCAACGCCGAGGGCGGAGCCGATACCCGCAGCAGCCGACGCACGCAGGGCATGACGTCGAACAACGGACGGGCACCGCCGGGTAGCACTCACAGACCACATTGTGCCCGAGCCGCGCCTACGGGCAGCTCATTGCACTTCTCGTCGCGCCGAGCACGGACGTACCGGTTTCAGGGACATGCCGCGACCCGCTCGACTCTGAGGCGTGAAACGAAGCAGCCGCGATGAGGGAAGACCGCAACTGCCGATGAGCGGACGACGCGCGACGGTGTCAGCTCGAGAAGGCTTCTGAGGCGAATTCGGCGTCCGCCTTGGCGTCGACGGCCAGGTGCCAGTGCGCGGTGATCTTTCCGCCCCGGAGGTGGTAGACATCGGCATATTGTCCGGTGTGGCTGCGGTCCCCGACCGTGATCGTGCTCTCGTGCAGGATCACCGCGTGCTCGTCGTTGGCCAGAATGTCATGGATCGCGACGCTCATCTGCATGCCTGGCTGCTGGAAGACCTGGCCCAGGAAGGCCGTGACCTCGTCGCGTCCGCGGTAGACCCCTTCCATACCGGCAGTGGACTCGTACCATGTGATGTCGTCGTCCAGCAGCGCCGCGAAGGCAGCCACATCTCCCTTGTCCATGGCCTCATAGGCCGAGCGGATGACAGCGGAATTCGGGTGCTCGCTCACCGACTCACTCCTCAGTCCAGAGTCGCTCTTGCCTTGGGATCGCCACCGCCGCCACAACCGACTGGTCGTTGGAAGCCTCGGCCGATCGGCTGAATCCATGCGATCCACTCCGTCGTACACCAGTCTTGCCGGATCGGGATATGGCTAGATGTGACCAAGGGCTGGAACGTAGATCTGGAACGTAGATGCAGCCACGAAACGTCTGGCGTCCTAGGCCGTTGAGGTGGAAGGAGTGTCCGCTCATGCCGCGATGAGGGAAGTGAATCGCCCCGGGTTTTGGCGTATTCCTGGGTTCTACGGTTTTCGGGTTCCTGGATTCTGGTGCCTGACGCCAGGAGGCTCAAGGTCGCCTGCTCGAGCGGCCTTGCACAGGGTGGCCCTGCACAAGGTGCTCCGCGAGGTGATGGTCCCCCATGAGGAAGGGGATGGGCGAGGTCTTCCTCGGACATCGGCCTGCAGGCCCGGGCAGCCGACACGGGCCCGGCCTTCGTGAGAGGTGGACGGCGAGTCCCGAGGCCGGGAAGTCGTTCAGGTCTCGCCGAAGGCGTCAGAGTTCCTGACCGACCAACCGAATCGTCGGCGTCCGCCACCGCGTGCATGGAGCTCGAGAATCCCCGGAGCTCGTATGACATCATTGATGTCATGACTGGCCGTGGTGAGGCAATCTACCAGGTGTTGCAGCACGTGAGACCCGTGGTGCTCAACTCGGCACGAGTCGTCGAAGCCGACGTTCGCGACCTCGGGTGGACCGTCGGATCACGGGCAGTGGTTGAAGTGCTGAGCGACGGTGTGCCGGCGACCGTCCCCCAGGTGGCGGCGCGGCTGTCGCTGGCCCGACAGAACGTCCAGCGGCATGTCGACGACCTCGTGCGTCTCGGCCACGCGCAGACAACACCCAATCCGGCTCACCGTCGCTCAGTCCTCGTCCAGCTCACCTCCGCAGGACGGGACGCCTTCGTCTGCGCTCATGCCCGCGAGCTGGCGCAGCTCGCATCACTTGCCGATGAGTGCAGCGACGAAGAGCTCGCCGCGGCCGCGAAGGTGCTGGTTGCTCTCGACCGCGACATCCGCACCCGCGCCCACAGTTAGTCGAGAGGAGCGCCATGGACAACGATGAGATATACGCCCGGACCACCCGTAACCGCCTGGAGGTCGCCGGCTTCCTTGAAGAGCTGAGCCCCGCGCAGTGGCGCTCGGGAACCCTGTGCGCCGGATGGACGGTGCAGCACCTGGCCGCCCATCTGGTGCAGCCCATGCTCGTAGGCTTCGGACGGTTCTTCCTGACCGCGCTGCGCCATCGCGGCAACACCGCCGCCACCGTCGACCACTTCACCCGCTCGATCACGCGCCGCGAGCCAGCCGAGCTGATCGCTCTCCTGCGCCAACACGCAACCGATCAGCTCGATCCGCCACGGGTGGGACCCATGGGGCCGTTCGCCGAGACATGCATCCACCTGCGCGACATCGCACGGCCGCTGAACCTCGACGTCGACGCCCGTCAGGACGACTGGCTGGAGCTGCTCGACTACCTCACCTCCGGCCATGCTGCCCCCGGCCTCATCGCCGCGGATCGCATCGACGGCATCTCACTACTTGCCACAGACACAGACTGGCAACACGGACAGGGGCCTCACGTACAGGGCACGCTCGAAGCACTCACCATGGCCATCACCGGACGCACACATGCCCTCAACGACCTCGAAGGCCCCGCAGTCGCCACGCTTCGCGCCCGCACCTGATGAATCTCGATGACCTGCCCCACTTCACGAAGCCGACCTTTCGACTCATCGGCCCCCGGCAGGTCCGCGCCCATCCGATCGAATCGAATAGGCAACGGCGACGGACGTGTGTCACATCGGCCGGCGTGGAAAGCCTCCAACTATTCATACTATGTATTCATCATGTGTAGGGCCGTCACGGTCTTGCGGACCAGATCGTCGGCGGCGTACGGCCCTGCCGGCTCCGTCGTACCGAGCCATCTCAGGAGCCGCTCGGCCCCTTTGTCGGTCAGGGCGTACGTCGTCCGCTCCGGCCCGCCCTCGCTGACCGTCTCCGGCTGCAACAGGTATGGATCTCCGGCTCGTAGGTGATCTATTGGTGCACGCCCCGATCGCCGCAGTACCGGGCGAGCAGCAACGTCGGGTGTTCGATAGGCAGGGGGGCGTGAGCTACGACCAGGAACACGTTGCACCACGGCTGCTCCACGTCTGCCTCAGCCTTCCGAACACCGCACCCCTGCGGGAAGGGGTGTGCAAAGGCTTGGCCGGCGACGTGCTCGAGATTGGGTTCGGGTCGGGGCCGAACGTCCCCTTCTACCCGGCTGCTGTGGCGTCAGTGTCCGCCGTCGAACCGTCGGACGTCGGCTGGCGACTGGCCCGGAAGCGGCTGACGCGGACTGCCATACCCGTGCGTCGAGCACGCGCCCATCCAGAAGCAAGTCTTCGCAGGGTGCGACTTCACCAAGCCGATCCTGCAGCTATTGGCGGAAGCCACCTCGAGCTGCGCGACGTGCGAGTCTTCTACCAGCCGATGAGCCCCACGTACGTCGGAGCCAACTCCTCAGGGCGGGCGGTCAAGGTCTGACCCGAGCAAGGACGACGCCTCGTCGTTGCTCCGGGTCACGCAAGCGTTAGCCAACAACGTGCCCCTGCCGCGAGGGTCGGAGTGAGGCTCGACCCGGGTGCGCCGTACCAGTTCCGCTACCTCGCCGAGGGCGGCCGCTGGTTCGACGACCCGGAGGTCGAGCTCCGTGAGCGCGGCAACGGCGTCGTCCTCGCCTGACCGCTGCTCGTTGAGGCGCGCTTGTCGCACCGTTGAGGCACGCCTGTTGCAGGCAGGGCCTCAGCGCGTGACCTTGCGCACCAGGCCGCGTACGGCGCGCCCGATCTTCTCGTCCTGGCGCCGCGGGGCGGCACCACCGGGCCCGCCGGGACGTGCTCCGGCGCGGCCGTGCGAGCCGGTCGTGCCACCTCCGCGGTTGCCGAGCATCCGGGTGGCCTTGCCGACCATGTTGGTGAGTCCGCTCATGGTTAGCTCCCTTCCGTTGAGTGTGACCGGAGGGTTCCCGGCATGGGCCGGGCCATGCGGGTCTGCGTCGCTTGACGTTGAGCAGCGCCCGTTTCCCGGTGCTTGTCGAGCGACAGGTGTTGGCCCGGGCTCGCACCAAAGCCGTAGCCGGGGTTCGGCCCGCTCAGCCAGGTGTGCTCGGTGCCGCCGGACTCGTCGGGGCGGAGGGTGCACCGCGCCAGTATCGCTGCCGCGCTTCGACTGGTTCACTCATCGCAGCTGGTCGTGAAAGGCACAGATGTCGAGGTGCGCTCGTTGTCGTCGCTCGGGGCGTGAGATGACGCTGCGACCTAGCAGCAACGGGCAAGGATCCGTCAGGGCGGCGCAGCCACAGAAATTCTCATTGCTTGGTGGCGGTCCGCCGCCTGGCTCTACGCTCCCGAAATGTCCTTCTCCGCGGTTCCCGGTGTCGCACCCTTGGCTGACGATCACGCGCCCGAGCTGGCCGATGTCGGCCGTTACGGCCGCTACGTCGTGCGTCGGTTCGTGTCGAAGGCCCGCGCGGTCGACCAGCCCACCTTCCGTTCCGTCCTCAGCGAGCATCTCGGCGGGCCGGTGCACGAGCTCCCGATCACGATGGAGCAGTGGCCGGCGTACGAGCACGTGAACGTGCAGGGCGCCCTCGACGTCGTGCTCGATGAGCACGCCGAACGGGCTCGGATTCTCGGGGTAGCGGGGCACCGTCATCATGGCCCGTTCGGGATCGCGGATCTGCTCGGTGATGACCCTATGTACGCGATGCGGGCACCACGGCCGGGTAACGTCACGAGGATCAGCCTGCCCAGCGGCCCCGGCGGCCAGACCCGTGAGTGTCTGAGTGTCGCGGTCGTTCTGCTCGGGGACGACGAGGACCCGATCGCCGTCCTCTTCCGCGGGCCCGACCCTGAAAGCGGCTCTTCGGAGGTGACCCTGGAGATCATCGCCAACCGTCCCGCATCGGCCGAGGAGCTCGGGCGCCGACTCCGGCAACTCACTTTGGAGCACAATGTCTATCGCGGCCAAGTGGTGTCTTTCGGGCGCAGCATGTTCGGCGAGCACGGATCGATTCTTCGCTTCCGCGAACGCCCCACCATGTCCCGAGGGGAGCTGATCCTTCCCGCCGCCACGTTCGATGACCTGCGCCGCCAGGTCGTCGGAGTCGCCCGCAACAGCGAGCGGCTCCGGGCCGCCGGACAGCACCTCAAGCGCGGCATCCTGCTGTACGGCCCTCCAGGCGCCGGCAAGACCCATTCGGTGCGCTACCTGATCAGCGAGCTGGTCGGCACCACCGTCGTAGAACTCACCGGCGAGACTCTGCACGGTATCCGGGAGGCGTGCTCGGTCGCCCGCACACTCCAACCGGCCATGATCGTCGTCGAGGACGTCGACCTGATCGCCGAGGAACGCAGCCATTACGGAGGCGAGACGCCCCTGCTCTTCACCCTCCTCAACGAGATGGACGGCCTCGACGAGGACGCCGACGTGATCTTCCTGCTGACCACCAACCGCGCCGATCTCCTCGAGCCTGCGCTCGCCTCACGACCCGGACGCGTGGACCAGGCCGTCCACATCGAACTACCCGACCGCGAGTCCCGACGCCGACTCGTCGAGCTCTATCGGGGAAGCCTCGACATCGACCTGACCCGGCTCGACACAGCGCTCGAACGAACCGACGGCGTCACCGCCTCGTTCCTCAAGGAGCTCCTCCGCCGCGCCGCAGTCGTCGCAGCCGACCGAGAAGACCAGCCGGAGGACATCCGCCTGCACGTCACCGCCGACGACCTCGACACCGCCTTGGACGACCTGCTCGACACCCGCAACCAGATGACCCGCGCTGTACTCGGCTACAGCGACCAGCAACGCGCAGCCGCCCCCTCTCCGCCGGCCCAGCAACGTCCGCATTAGCCGCGGACAGTGAACTCCAACGTGCCGATGAGCGGTAAGCGCCAACCAGGCGCCAGCCCTCACTCAGGCAAGATGTGTCCATGAGAGAGGACCCGACGGGATCCCTGTTTGACGCAGTGGCTCTTTGGGAGGTGTGGTCGGCCTTTGGAGCGGAGGAGGTTGTCTCTGCAGCGGTCGATGCTCTTGTGGCCGGGGTCGACTCACTTTCACTTCGTGAGCTTGCCGGCATCTCGCCTGACGAGGACTACTGGACGCTACGTCCGCTGGTAGAGACCGCTCTGGCCGAACTCGACATCGCCTACCCCGGGCCAAGCAGCGATGAGATCCAGATCGTCGCCGCACGTGTCATGTGCACGCGTTTGCTCAACGGGAGCCTTTGCCCTCGCGATTTCGCCACGTGGGCGCACAGCACCATTGGGCACGAAGGAGCAGCGCGACTTCAGCCACTGGTGGAACTCGATGACTGGTTCGACACGAGCGAGTACACCGGCGACACGCTCCCGGAGCGGGAGTCTGCCGCCCGTCGGGAAGCCGAGAGCCTGCTCGCCGGGGAGCCGCTCACCGCCCGTTCCGCGCCATCCCACAGTAGGGCAGCCGGATCGAGCAACGCTGGTCGACTCCGATCCGTCCTGCGCCGGGTGCGCAATCATCTGAGTCGGTGACCGTCCTCGACCTTGCGCCATCGAACTGCAGCCGTCCGCGCATGCCGCGGACAGTGAAAGTCCCGCCACCAACCTCATGGCCGGGTACACCTAGCCGCGAGCCGGTCGCTCTGGTCGGTCCGACAGCCGCGATTGCGCGACTTCCTAGTCAGTGGTCCGGACGGGCCGGCGACTTGATGCCGCCCATGGCTACTTCGGGCCAGGTGAGGCGCTGCCGCAGCCACAGGGCCACGTAGACCAAGCCGACCAGCACCGGAACCTCGATCAACGGCCCTACGACCCCCGCGAGAGCCTGGCCACTGGTGACACCGAACACGCCGATGGCGACCGCGATCGCCAGCTCGAAGTCGTTGCTGGCCGCGGAGAATGCCAGGGCCGAGGTGCGCGGGTAGCTGAGCCTCAGCCCGCGGGAGATCGCCAGCGCACCGAACCACATCACCAGGAAGTACACCAGCAGCGGCAGGGCAATGCTGGCCACCGTCAGCGGCTCGGAGGTGATGGTCTCGCCTTGGAGCGCGAACAGCACCACGATGGTGAACAGCAGTCCGTAGAGCGCGATCGGGGAGATCCTGGGCAGGAACCGCCCCTCGTACCACTCCCTGCCGCGCCGGCTCTCCCCCAGCGCCCGGGTCAGGTATCCGGCGGCGAGGGGTATGCCGAGGAAGATAAGCACGGTCTTGCCGATGTCCCACATCGAGACCGTGATGGTCTGGGTCCCCAACCCGAGCCAGCCGGGAAGCGTGTTGAGGTAGAACACGGCCAGCGCAGCGTAGGCAAGGACCTGGAAGACGGCGTTGAGGGCGACCAGGACCGCGGCCATCTCCCGGTCCCCGCAGGCGAGGTCGTTCCAGATCAGCACCATGGCGATGCACCGGGCCAGGCCGACGAGGATCACCCCGGTGCGGTACTCGGGCTGGTCGGCGAGGAAGACCCAGGCGAGGGTGAACATCACTGCGGGGCCGACGACCCAGTTCAGCACCAGGGAGGCGGTCATCATCCGCTTGTCGGCGGTGATCTGGTGGACCTCGTTGTAGCGGACCTTGGCCAGCACCGGGTACATCATCAGCAGCAGACCCAGGGCGATTGGTAAGGACGTCTGACCGACCTTGACCGCGTCCAGCACGTCGTTGAGCCCGGGCACCCAGCGGCCGAGCAGCAGCCCGGCCACCATCGCGGCACCGATCCAGACGGGCAGCAGTCGGTCCTTCGTCGAAAGCTGGGTCACCACCGGGCGCTCTTCCTCGGGCACGGCCGCTGCTGGGTTGCGCGAGGCGTTCATCGCTGTTCTCCTTCCGGCGGGGTCGAGGTCGGTATCCGCTGGGCGATGCTCACCGTCCCACCTCACGGGGCAGCGGGAGGGCAGCGTTCAAACGTTCCGGCGCGTCCACGGCGAGCCGGTAGTCGATCCAGCGGCCCCGCCTCGAGCACGTCACAAGCCCGGCCTCGCGCAGCACCTTGAGGTGGTAGCTCAGCAGGTTCGGCGCTACCGCGACGATGCCCTGGAGGTCACACACGCAGGCCTGTCCTGTGGCCAGGCGTTGGAGAATGGTCCACCGAACGGGGTCGGCTGCCGCGGTCAGCAACGCGACGGAACCTTCCACACCCGCGCCTGACGATCTCGTCACTTCAACGGCATTTGATGCAGCCACACTTGAAACGTAGGACCGGCTCCCGGGTTCTGCCAGGGACGTTCCTCACTCGTCATCGGTACGAAGGACCCACCCGACCGACGCGTCCGATACACGTCAGAAACACATACCCCGCAGGGGTACATGCGAAGGGCCCCCGACCGGCAAACGTGCTGGTCAGAGGCCCTTTTCGCTGGGTGGCAGGTGCAGCATTCGAACCTGCGTAGGCATACGCCGACGGATGTACAGAACGACGCTGCCCACGCGCTGACCTGCAGCGTCGCCGCTCCCCCGCTGAACTTCCCCACGCTCAAACGCAGCAGCCGGGACGCGACCCCTCTAGGCGACGGAGTCGAAGTGAATCCGCAGCCCGAGCGCGCGGGCGACCTTGACGATCGTGGCGAAACTTGGATTGCCCTCAGCCGAGAGCGCCTTGTACAGCCCCTCACGGCTCATCCCGACACGGCGCGCCAGCTCGCTGACGTTGCCCGAACGAGCGATGGTCCCGAGTACTTGGGCGATGAACGCCGGATCGTCGCCTCCCTCTTCGATGGCGGCCTCGAGGTAGGCGGCGACGTCCTCGACACCGGTCAGGTAGTCGGCGCTGTCGTAGGGGGTGAAGCTCTCCCTCTGATCACCCATGACTCTTCCAATCCGCAGCTATCCGTTTGGCTTCCTCGATGTCCCTCTGCTGCCTGGACTTGTCGCCACCGCAGAGCAACACGATGAGCCGTCGGCCTTCTTGGAGGTAGTAGACCCGGCAGCCCGGGCGTTAGGCGATGCGCAGCTCGGAGATCCCCTCGCCGACCGACTTCGCGTCGCCGGGACGGCGACGAGACGAACGATCCGCACCTGCACGCGCGCAGCAGCTCGCCGATCCTTCAGCTTGCGTAACCACCGGTCGAAGGTCGCGCTCTTGACGACTTCGACCACGTGTTAACTGTAGTTCACAGCGGGGGGGCTCGCGCAATCGCGAGTCCACGCACGAATCACCGCCTGCCCCGGTCGTAGTACGACCGCCGCCCTCGGTGGCATAGCGGAGCTGGACACGGGCCATGGTGTGCAGAACCCGGGACACGCCAATGCCTCCACGAGACCCGGGGCAGACCAGCCAGAAGTTCCCGGCGCGATGATTCCCGCGAGGTGCTTGACCCCACCTCACCGACATGCCGCCGAGTCCGGTCAGTGAGCCGCATCTGAAGCCCGGTGCGCACCAAGAACCAGTCAGCATCGCGACCGGGCGCGTATGGGAGGTGTCAAAATCCGTGGCTGCACCGGGGAGCGCGGGTTGAGTGGTGCTCGTGACGACGTTGAGAGCGCTGCCCAAGCGACTGATGGTGGGCCAGCCGCTGAGAAGCTCGCGGATGGGCGAGACGCTGCTTCCGAAGAAGCTGGCACTGCCGGTGTTCTGCAGCGACCCGCTGTCGTCCAACGCCTACGCCACCGAGGAGATCCTGCTGGTCCTCAGCGTCGGTGGCCTCTCCATGCTCCACCTGTCGCCGTTCGTCGCGGCTACCGTCGTGGTGCTGCTGGTCATCGTCATCCTGTCGTACCGGCAGACGTGTCACGCCTACCCCAACGGCGGCGGGGCGTACGCCGTCAGCCGTGCGAACCTGGGCCGTCGGGCATCCCTGGCCGCCGCGAGCGCGCTTCTCGTCGACTATGTGCTCACCGTAGCGGTTTCAGTGGCAGCCGGGGTGTCCAACATCGTCTCGGCGGCTCCCTCGCTGGCGCCTGACGCGGTCGTGATAGCGGTCGCCATGGTGGCTGGGCTGTGCCTGGTGAACCTGCGCGGGGTGAAGGAGTCGGGGAGCATCTTTGCCGTCCCGACCTACGGCTTCGTTGTCTGCATGTTCACGATGCTGTTCCTGGGTCTCGCGCAGAGCCTGGCAGGATCGCCGCCGGTGGCCGAGTCCGCGCATATCGGCATCCGGGCCGAGCACGACGTGTCCGGTCTCTTGCTCGTCGCCGTGCTCCTACGCGCGTTCGCCTCGGGCTGCACAGCCCTGACCGGTGTCGAGGCGGTCAGCAACGGCGTTCCCAACTTCCGCAAGCCCAAGAGCAGAAACGCTGCCGCCACGTTGGCGATCATGGGTGGTCTGACAATCGTGATGTTCGTCGGGATCACCACCCTGGCGCTGGTCAGCGACGTGCACGTGACCGAGGACCCAAGAGCTCTCGTGGGCGCGCCAGCCGGCTACGAACAGCGCACGGTGATCGCCCAGCTCGGCAGCGCAGTCTTCGGCGCCGGGTCTCTCGGGTTCTTTGCCTTGCAGGGCTTCACCGCGGCCATCTTGATCCTGGCCGCCAACACTGCCTTCAACGGGTTCCCCATCCTCGCCTCGATCCTGGCCGCCGACGGGTACCTGCCCCGGCAGTTCTCCCGGCGAGGCGACCGGCTGGTCTTCTCCAACGGCATCGTCATCCTCGCGGGTCTGGCGGCCCTGCTGCTGTGGGCATTCGACGCGAGCACGACCCGCCTGATCCAGCTGTACATCATCGGCGTCTTCGTCTCCTTCACGCTCAGCCAAGCGGGCATGGTCCGGCACTGGCGCCGGCACCTTGCCGCCCTGCCCGCCGGGCCGGAACGCATGCGGATGCACCGCTCGCTTGCGGTCAACGCCCTGGGGGCGGTGACGACAGGGCTGGTGCTGGTCATCGTCCTGGTCACCAAGTTCTCGCACGGCGCGTGGATCGTCGTGATCGCCATGCCGCTGGTCTTCGCGTTCATGATCGGGATTCGTCGCCACTACGACCATGTCACCGCCGAACTCGCCCCCGGGCCTGGCGGAGTGGTCCTGCCCAGCCGGGTCCGCGGCATCGTCCTCGTCTCCCGCGTGGACACCCCGACCCTGCGCGCTCTGGCGTACGCCCGCGCGTCGCGGCCCCACAGCCTGGTGGCCGTTACGGTCCGCACCTCCGGCGCCGAGACCGACCGGCTGATGGACGAGTGGAGCGACCGGGCCATCCCGGTTCCACTGACCGTCCTCTACTCGCCCTACCGGGAGCTCACTCAGCCGGTGATGGAGTACATCCGCCACATCCACCGGACGAGTCCGCGAGACGTCGTCGCCGTCTTCGTCCCCGAGTACGTCGTGGGCCACTGGTGGGAGCACCTGCTGCACAACCAAAGCGCCCTGCGGCTCAAGACACGACTGCTGTTCCAGCCCGGCGTTATGGTCACCAGCGTGCCCTGGCAGCTCGGGTCCGCCGAGGGTCTCGAGGCGCGCCGAAGCCTCGAGCCCGGCGAGACGGAGCAGCCTGCCCGACCTGCAGAGCCGCCGTCCCGGCACCTGCCTGCGTGAGAGACTCGAGCATGGTCGCGCGCTCCACCGGCCAGCGGACGCACGAGCCCTCCGGGTCCGTCCGGCAGGTCGCCCTGCCGAGCCCTGTCGGCGGGCTGTCCAGGTCCCGCCGCTCCATCGGGTTCGCCGTCGCGCTGGTCGGGATTCCGGTCATGACCGCGGTCCTGCTGCTGCTCCGCGACCAGATCGGCCTGGAGAGCATCCTGCTGCTCTACCTCCTCACCGTCGTGGTCGTCGCGGTCATTGGGGGCCTCGCGCCGGCCCTGGCGGCGGCAGTCGTCTCCTTCCTCCTGGCGAACTGGTTCCTGACCCCGCCCTACTACACGTTCGAGGTCGAGGGCCGGGACCGCGTGATCGAGCTGGTCGTGTTCGTCGTCGTCGGCGCACTGGTCAGCGTCACTGTCGACCTCGGCGCGCGCCACCGGGCCAGGGCTGAACGCAGCCGGAACGAGGCCCAGCTCCTGTCCCGGCTCACCGGTTCCGCGGTCGGAGACACCTCGGCCGAAGGCGTCCTCGACCAGGTCCGCGAGCTCTTCGCGATGAGCTCGGTAGCGCTGGTCGACCCACGACACGACGAGGTTCTCGTGTCCGTGGGTAGCCCGCCGCAGGGCGACCCGACCCTGGACGTTACGACGCGCAGCGACCTCCGGCTGGTCGGCTACGGCCCTGAGCTCTTCGCCGAGGACGCCCGGCTGCTCCGGGCCCTCGGGGATGCCGCTGCTCGCGCGTGGGAGGAGCGCCGGCTCGGCGAGCAGGCGGCTCGGGCGCAGCACCTCGCGGAGATCGACAAGGTGCGCGCCGGGCTGCTGGCCGCGGTCAGCCACGACCTGCGGACCCCGCTCGCCGGCATCAAGGCGAGCGTCTCGACGCTCAGGCAGGACGACGTGGACTGGTCGGCGGAGCAGCGCGCGGAGCTCCTCGGCTCGATCGAGCAGTCCACCGACCAGCTGAACGACCTCATCGGCAACCTCCTCGCGATGAGCCGCCTCCAGGCTGGAGCGCTGTCGGTCTCCCTCGCGCCGGTGACGCTCGACGAAGTGGTCGCCCGGGCCCTGCTCAGCATCGGCCCCGGGAAGCAGGTCGTTGACGTGCCCGACGACCTCCCCCCGGTCCTCGCGGACGCCGGCCTCCTCGAGCGCGTCGTCGCCAACCTCGTCACCAATGCCCGCCGCCACTCCCCTCAGGACTCCCCACCCAGCGTGACCACCGAGACGGTCGACGGCGACCCCCTGCTGCTCCACGTCATCGACCACGGCCCGGGAGTCCCCGCGGACCGGTGGGAGGAGATGTTCCGGCCGTTCCAGCGCCTTGGTGACCGCGACAACAAGACGGGCGTCGGCCTCGGGCTGGCCATCGCCCGAGGCTTCAGCGAGGCCATGGGGGCCACACTGACTCCCGCCCGTACGCCGGGCGGCGGACTCACCATGACGCTGCGCCTCGAGGTGGCCGGATGAGCACGGTTCTGATCGTCGAGGACGACCCGCAGCTGTCACGTGCGCTGAGCATCAACCTCAGGGCCCGGGACTATCACGTCGTCACCGCCGACAGCGGAACGGCGGCCCTCCGAGCGGCCTCGACCGGGCCTCCGGACCTGGTCATCCTCGACCTCGGCCTGCCGGACATGGACGGCACGGAGGTGATCTACGGCCTCCGAGGCTGGACCCACGTACCGATCGTGATCCTCTCGGCGAGGGAGAACCAGGCCGAGAAGGTGAAGGCACTCGACGCGGGCGCCGATGACTACGTCACCAAACCGTTCGGCATGGACGAGCTGCTGGCCCGGGTCCGCGCTGCCCTGCGCCGCGCCCAGCCCGTCGAGGACTCACCGGTCATCACCACCGCGGCCTTCACCGTCGACCTGGCGGCCAAGCGCGTCCGGACGACGGCTGGCCAGGACGTACGACTCACCCCCACCGAGTGGCAGCTGCTCGAGGTACTCAGCAGGCATCCTGGCAAGCTCGTCACCCAGCGACAGCTGCTCCAGGAGGTATGGGGACCGGCCTACGAGACCGAGACCAACTACCTGCGCGTGTACATGGCGCAGCTGCGGCGCAAGCTCGAGCGCGACCCCTCCCACCCTGAGCACCTGATCACCGAACCGGGCCTCGGATATCGCCTCGAAACCTGACCCCCGGTCGCTGCCCTCCGGAGATGCACGACGGCGATGGACGTCGCCGCAGTCAGAGACCCAACCGACCCACCACGACCATAAGGCACCCTCCAGTCACCAAAAGCAGATCCCCCATCGGATGACCCGAAGAGCTCGCGACGGCGCGCACCACTCCCGCCAGTACCGCGACCACCCCAGCCGCCATGAGGAGCCACCCAAGGGCGGCCAACGCTAGGTCCACCTACCCAGCCGATCACACGGACGCGTCAACGCGACGTCAAGATCCCAGCTGGGACCGTCAAGAAGTTGCTACCGCACGACACCCTGGCCTCAAGTCACAGCTACCTGTATGAGGGCTGGACGTTGGTGACGTCGGTCTTGAGTCGAGACGCTGGCGGTCGGCCGCCCGCGACGCTGTGGGGCCGATGGTAGTTGTAGTGGATGTTCCACACACCGATCGCGGCTGAGCTGTCGTCCTCGCAGTGGAACTCGCGGGCGTAGAGGACCTCCTCGGCGAGGATGCGCTGGTAGCGCTCCACTTTCCCGTTGTGCTTGGGCGTGAAGGGCTCGGTCTTCTTGTGCCGAGTCCCGGACCCCGACGATCCGGGCGAAATCCCCGGAGCGGTAGCAGGCGCCGTTGTCGGTGACGATCCGGTGGATGTGGGTGATGCCGTGCGCGGCGAACCACACCTTGGCCCGGGCCAGGAACGCGGCCGCGGTCTTGCCCTTCTCATCGGGCAGCGGCTCGGTGTAGGCGAGTCGGGAGAACCCGTCGACGATGGAGTGCAGGTAGACATAGCCACGTTTGGCGCCGGCGTTCTTTGGCGCGGTCGGCGGCTCGGTGTTGGCCGGAGTCGCGGCCGTGGACCCACCAGCCGCCGCCGTCGGGGATCCGGCCGACCTTCTTCACGTCCAGGTGGGCCATGTGCCCGGGCCAGCGGGCGGTGATCTTGCCCGACCTTGCGGTTGGACTGCGCGCAGGGGTCGAGGAAGCGTCGCTGTCCCAGGCCGGGAAGGTCCAGGTGCCGGGTCACGGTGCGGCGGTTGATGGCGATCCCAGTAGCGGCCAGTTCGTGGGTGATCCGGGCCGCCGACCACTTCTTGTCCCGCCGCCAGTCCTCGATCTGCGCGACCACCTCGGCTGGGGTCGCGTTCGGGCTGCGATGCGGGGTGGAGGACCGGTCGCGCAGTCCCAGATCGCCGTGACGTCGCCACCGGTTGACCCACGTGCTTGCGCAGGCGCGAGAGGTCCCCATCTCGGCGGCCACGTGGGCGATCGGGCGGCGCTGACAGCGCTCGACGAGCGCCGACGCCCTTCGACTGACAGCGGAGCATTACGGTGAGTCATGAGGGGCAGGTTCTTTGCTGCCTCGACACGGATGAGTTGTTTGGTGACACCCATCCTTGCCGCGCAGGGCCTGCCCTTCCTGCTACCTCACCCTGCCGGCCTGTCGTCAAGGTCCTGCCCCGCAACAGCTACTCGCCCCAGCGGGCCACCGGCCAAAGGGGAGTCAGCGGGTCACCCGGCCATTAGGGCAGGTACCCGCGGCAGCTCGGCCTCCAACCCTGCGGGATCTGACCGGCGGACATCTCGTCGGTGACGACCCACACCCACTCCGGCACGTCGCTGGCGTCCTTCAGCTGCGTGAGCACGGGCCACTTCCGCGAGGTCTTCATGACCGCGACGGCCTCCTCGGCGCTGGTCCGGTCACCGGCCTGACGCGCCTTGGCGTACTGGGCCAGCCACGCGCAGGTCACCTGGTTGGCCACATCGGAGCCGACCTGCACGGGGTCGGACTGCTCGGAGGTGATCGAGGCCCTGCTGACACCGGCTGGAAGAAGGGGCTGGGCATGCTCCTCGATACCGTCGAGCAGGATGGCGACCCGCGAGCTGCGCTCGGCCTTGCTCACGAAGCTCTCGGGCAGTGAGGCGTCGAAGCCGGCGGCGTCGACCAGCCGTAGCCGGGACAGGAGGTCGATGAACTCCGGCTCGCCGATGCCGCTGCCGCGGATCTCGAGGAAGTGGCCGTCCTGCACGGGGCGCAGCACGGTGTGGTCGTCAGCGCTGTAGGTCCACATGTGGCTGGGAAGCCCGAGGACCTCGACCGGCTGGCCGTCCGACCCTGGGTCGGTGATCCGGCGCCGGCTGTCGTACCGCTCGTCGTAGCCCGACGCGGGATACCAGTTGATCGACAGTGTCGCACTGCCGTCGTCGTAACCGACCTCGCCCATCCGGCCCTGCGGGCTCTCGTAAGCACTGGCAAGCGTCCACCCGTCGGCCTCGAGGACGGCGCGGTACGTGTCCGGCTGGGGAGTCGCGGCGACCGGCGGCTGGGGGCGGGAGTCGTCGTGTACGGCGGCGCCCCACCATGCCGACCCGGTGGCGAGGGCGCCCACGACTGCGGCTGCAACGACCGGGGCCAGCCAGCGTCGATGGACGCGGGTGTGGGCGGCGCGGTCCGCGCGGACCGGCGCCTGATCGTCGGCGCTCACCGGAGTGCCGACGATCTCCTCGAGAAGCGCGGCCCGCCCACCGTGGAGGGGGAGCTCCGCAACGGCCTCGTCGGTGAGAAGGGGGTTCATGGGTGGTCCTCGCGACTGAGTTGGGTCGGTCTGGTGGGGTGATGTCCGGGTGGCGGGGGCTCGCTGCCGAGCAGGTGGCGCAGCCGCGCACGAGCGCGGGAGAGGCGTGGGCGCACCACCACCGTGCTCAGGCCGAGGACCTCGGCGATCTCCCGCGGCTCGAGTCCCTCCCACAGGTGCAGCTCGAGCACCTCCTGGTCCCGGCCGCTCAGCCGCTGCATCGCCGCAGTCACGTCGGCGCGTTGCACCACGTCGTCGCTGCTGTCCGGCACCACGGTCGCCACCTCCTGGCGCAGCCGCTGGCCAAGGTGAGAACGCCGCCGATTGCCCCGTCGGTGGTTGGCCAGCACCCGCCGTGCCACCCCGTACATCCACGGCCTCGTCTCGTCTCCTTCGGGGACGTGTGCCATCCGGCGCCACACCACGAGGAAGGTCTCGGCGGTGACGTCGGCGGCGTCCTCCGGACGCTCGGTACGGCGCAGGGCGTACCCGAGCACGGCATCGAAGTGCTCGACGTACAGCCCGCGGAAGGTCTCCTCACGGCTGAGGGACATGTGTCTCCCCTGTCCGGCTGTGGCGAGGGGTGTTGCAGGTCGGCGGGTGAAAGGTGCGTTGGGTGCGGACAGCGCAGCCTTCTCCCCGGAGTCGTGCACACCGGCACTGTAGAGGGGCCCGGTCACGAGCAGTAGAAGATCTCTTGGTTGCCGATGCTGCCGTGCCACGTCCGCACCTTGGGCTTCAGGCTCCGCAGACCGGGCGAGGCCCAGGCCACTGCTCCCGTCGACCGCCCGCCGTTGAAGGCGAACCTCGCGACGTGGAAGTGCAGCCGGACCGTCTCGCGCTTGGTCCCGGCCCAGCAGCCGAACGCATGGTTGGCCGCCTTCGCCTTGCCCGCGGTCCGCGGCTCACCGGGGAGCTGGCCCGCGTCCCGGGTGACGACGTTGAGCACGGCGCCGGTGTAGTCCTGCCACGGAACAGTCAGCTCGAACGACAGACCACGAGTCCGCTTGGCGGGTATGTGGAACACGACCTTGTGGTCCGAGCCCACCTTCTTGCCACGCGATCGCCAGTAGACCTTGGTCCCGGAGAAGGCCCGGGCAAGGTTGAGCGTGCAGGAGGAACAGCCATCCACGCGAACCACCAGGCGAGTCGTCGGTGGCGTCTCCGATGCCGGGGCGGCCGCCGTCGACACCACCGCCACGCCGGCAGCGAGCACGAGAGTGAGGAGCGCCGCCCCCACCCGGATCCTGTCTTTCATGGTGCGCCTTCCCGTAAGGAACCCGTTCTCCACCGACATGTCCGGCCACGCCGGAAACGTTGCGAACCCGGGTCAAACAATCCGGGAGCGCCAGACGCCGGGTGAGAGCGCCCAGCGACAGGGCCACGCAGCGATCCGCACCCTCTTGAGATACGTCCTATCGTGCTTCCTGGTCGCGACGAGGTTGCGCGAGCCGATGAGCGGACGGGCCTGTGCGCTCTCCGGGATGCCGAGCCGGGTCACCTACCGCCCGTGCTCCAGGAGCACTCGTCGTACCCCGCTTCATACTCATCCTCAGTCACAGGAACGACGAGATCGAAGGTGCGACTGCGGAAGCCCTCGTCGAACGTGAGAACGGTAGAGACGTAACCCGGCAGGAGGGGCTGCTGCACGAAGGGGTGACAGGACGAGTCAGGCGCATCTCGTCACGTCCCGATGACGTGCTGTTCAAGGTCGACCGCGGGATGCCAGCCACGAAGCGGCGTCGAAGGGCCGACCGGACGTGCGTCGCCTAGGAGTTCGTGCCTGTGAAGTGTCCCCACGTCTCGCCGCAGCACCGCAGAACGGATGGCGCCGCACCTGCGGGTTCCGTGGTCGCTCGGCTGCGCCCCTAACCGAACTGCTCATCGACGGACTCGGCGAGCGCGGCCATAGATGAGAACTCCGCGTCGTAACTCCACTGCTCAGATGGCGCCGGGGTGGCGCCCCAACCCGGACGGTCGTGGCGCCGGTTGATCCACACTGAGTGCAGTCGCTGGCGCTTCGCCGGCACGTGATCGTGAAACAGGCTCTGCGCAGCATGAAGCAGTTCGGCGCGGTCCGCACCCAAGTCTCCAAGCACCCGCTCGAGCTCGCCGAAGTGGTTGGCCGCGGGCTTGTAGGCGCCGACATCCTCAGCCGTGATTACCTCCGCGAACCGGCCGCCGAGGTGCTGGTTACTGGCTGCGAATCCGTCCCGGTGCACGTTGGACACGATGACGAGCTGGTAATGCCGAGCCAGACGGGCCAGAGCGTCCGCGGAGTCCGGAAAGGCCGGCCAGTCCGGCACCGATCCGGCGAGCCGTGCGGCCCACGCGTCGTTCACCGGCCGGCCGAACGCGTCGCCGACGCGTCGGAATGAGGCGGCCAGTACGTCCGGGTACACCGTCTGAGGACGCTCGCGGGCCACATCCGCCTCCTGGTCGGCGTAAGCCACCAGGAGTTCCTCGTCGGTGGCACCGACGCCGACCTCGTCGGCCCATGGTCGCAGTACCGCGGCGATGCCTGCCTCCCAGTCGATCAGCGTGCCGTAGCAGTCAAAGCTCAGAACCTTGAATCCGGTGAGATCCATTCGGCTGGCCCCTTCCCCCGCTGGCGCTCAGGACACCCCTGCGGTCTCAAGTTCGGGCTCGCGGCTCCGGCGGCGGTCAGGCACCAGGAGGCTGACGACGACCAAGGTGAGGAGCGTGGCGGGCAACGACACGATGATGGCGTTGATGTCGAACGGACGGCCGGCCTGCTCCCAGGTGACGGTCACGACGGTGGCGACGACCATCGACGAGATTGCCCCCCACTTGCTGGCCTTGTGCCAGAAGAAGATGGCCAGCACCGGCGGCGCGATCGCCACGCCGTACACCGTGTAGGAGTACATCTGCAGTTCGAGCACGGTGGGGAAGAACCGACCGAGGATGTAGGCGACCGCGCCAATACCGAGGATCGCGAGTCGGTGGACCTTCAAGCGCTGCGAGTCACCCATCTGCACGCCGAAGAGCCGCTGAACCGCGTCGTACACGACGTTGCCGGCTCCCGACAGCAGGAATGACGATCCGGTGGTGATGATGAACGCCAGCGCCCCGGCGAGCAGCAGCCCACCGATGACCGTCGGAAGGAACCCCTCCGAGGCCAACGACAGCACGGCGGCGTCCGGGGAGATCTCCGGCATGAGAATGACCGCTGCGGAACCCAGCAGCGCCACGGGAACGGTCACCAGGAAGCTGGTGAAGAAGAAGCCCGCGGTGGACTTGCGCGCCTCGTTCTCGTCGCGGGAGGCACCCAGCCGCTGATACATGTTCTGGTCGGCGAGGATGAGCATGAACAGGGGCAGGAAGAAGCCGAGCAGTTGCAGCGGCGTCAGCCCGCCGCTGAAGCTCGTGGAGGCTTCAGGCAACTTCGACCAGTACTCGCCCATGCCACCGATGTCGCCGCCGAGGACCAGCGGCAGCGCGACCGCGAGGCCACAAACGATTACCAGCGCGGAGAGAAAATCGGTCCAAGCGACCGACTTCAGGCCACCGCCGAAGGCAAGGAAGGTGACCAGCAGCGCGACCACGACTGCACCATGCGATGGGGACAGCGGCGTGATGACGCTGAGGATGCGGCCCCCACCGGTGAACTGGTAGGCGACGATGCCGGTGTAGGCGAGGATCGTGATGACCGCGGCGATAAGGCGGACGGCGACGCCGTAGCGCTGCTCGAGCAGTTCGGGCACCGTGTAGGTGGCCTGGCGGCGGACACGCTTGGCGACGAAGTAGAGCACGATGATGCCGACCGGGGTGCCGGCGAGGAAGAAGATCGACGCGAGCGGGCCGTAGGTGTAGGCAAAGCTGGCGCCGCCGATGATGGTTCCGGAACCGACCCAGGTGGCAAGCAGGGTGCCGATCATGACCGGGCGGGGCAGGTTGCGGCCGGCGAAGACGAAATCGTCCCCGGTCGCGACCTGCTTGGAACGGCTGAACCAAAGCCCGACGCCGACCATCACGGCCAGGTAAAGGACGAGGATCGTCACGTGTGTTGTCTGCACTGGGTCCCCACTAACTCGACACCACCGGGCGGTCGCCCAGCCTTGGATCGCCCATGTAACCCGAGTCACACTGATTGTGCAACGTTTGTTGCGAACTGGTGACCGGCCTATTGGTCAGCTCGCGCCGGGGAACAGACCGAATCGCGTCCACAGCGCCTCGGCTCGGTCACTTGAGCGGCGGGCCCGATCCTCGTCGAGCGCGATCAGGCTGGCCAGGACTGCGTGCACGACAGTCACTGGCGCGGTCAGCGAGGGAAACATGCTGGTGCCCTCGCTGGGGACGAGCACGAGCTCATCGGCAAGCTCGAGCACGTCGTTGCTGCTGTGGTCAGCGACCACGACCACCCGCGCGCCGCAGTCCGCGGCCACCCCCGCGGCGTTCATGATCTCGGTGGGGGACCGCCAAAGCCGGAACACGACGATGCAGTCACCCTCGCCCAGACCGGAGGTCGCATTGAGCAGAGCGGTGCCGCCCTCACGGTGCAGACGCACGTCGTAGCCGACGGTCTGGGCGATGTGCGCGAGTTGCAGCCCCGGTGCGGCAAAGCTGCCAGAGCCGAGCACTACGGTGGTTCTCGCGTCGTGGATCAACCGGGCGACGCGTTCGATCTGGGCCTGGTCGAGCATCTGGGAGAGCTCCTTGAGGTTGCGCAGGTCCCCGCGCACCGCGGCCCAAGCCGGCGACTCCGCGCTGGCAGCGTGCTCGCTGAGCACTTCGGAGGCCGAGAGACCCGACAGATACCGCGACCTCGCCTCCGCGCGCAGGGCCGGCCAGCCGGTGAAGCCGAGCAGCTGCGCGGCACGCACCACGGTCGCGACATTGACCCCGGCCAGGGACGCAGCCTCGGCAGTGCTGGCGTAGGACATCGCCTGGGCGTGCGACGTCAACGCCCGGACAACCTTGAGCGCCCCCTCGCTCGGTTCGCGCTCACCGAGGCGTTCGCGCACCCAGCCCTGGAGACCGTGTTCAAGTGAGCTCATCACCAAGCCATTCTGCAACAGACGTTGCACATTTAGATGTCTTGCTGCGACTATCGCCGGAAAGCAACCTAGCGGGAAGGTGTGTGACATGGCGGCGGATGTCCTCGTGCTGCGAAACGGTCGGGTCTGTGACGTGGAGGCAGCGGAGGTGCTGGCCGACCACGACGTCGTCGTCGCCGACGGGCGGATCCAGCAGCTCGGGCAGCGACTGAGCGCGCCAGCAGGCTCCGACGAGGTCGACCTGGACGGTCGGTACGTCACTCCCGGCCTCATCGACGCCCACGTCCACGTCACCGCGGCCAGTGCCGACCTGAGCGTGCAGGCGGAGGATTCGCCGTACTACGTGGCCGCACAGACGTCGGCGCATCTGCGCGCGATGCTGCACCGCGGGTTCACCACCGTCCGCGACGTCGGCGGGGCCGACTTCGGGATCGCCCGCGCCGTTCGTGACAGGCTGTGGGCGGGTCCGAAGGTGTTCTTCGGCGGAAAAGCCCTCTCCCCCACCGGCGGGCACGCCGACCTGCGTGGACCCGGTCGCCAGGTGCTCGACGACCACGTCTGCTGCGCCGGCATCGGCGTGGTCTGCGACGGCGTCGACGCCGTCCGGCGGGCAGCGCGAGACCAGCTGCGGACGGGCGCCGACCACATCAAGATGATGCTCTCCGGCGGGGTGGCATCACCGACCGACCGGATCGATTCCCTGCAGTTCTCCGCAGACGAGGTATCCGCGGTCGTGGAGGAAGCCACCAACGCGAACCGCTACGTCACCGGTCACGCCTACACCGCAGCCGCGGTGAATCGAGGCCTGCGGCTCGGGGTGCGCTGCATCGAGCACGGCAACCTGATCGATGACGACAGCGTTCGGCTCTTCGTGGAGAAGGGCGCCTACCTGGTGCCCACCCTGGTGACCTACGAGTACCTGCGCTCAGAGGGCGCCGCTGCCGGCCTCCCCGTGGAGAGCCAGGAGAAGGTCGGCATCGTCCTCGACGCCGGGCTGGAGGCTCTGGAACGGGCGTGGCGGGGTGGGGTGAAGGTCGTCTTCGGCACCGACCTTCTCGGCAGCATGCAGGTGCACCAGAGTGAGGAGTTCCGCATTCGCGGACGGGTCCAGCCCGCGGCTGAGGTGCTCCGCTCGGCCACCGTGGTGGCCGCAGAGCTTCTCGGGCTGGTGGGCGAGGCGGGCGTGGTCGCCGAAGGCGCGATCGCGGACCTGCTGGTCGTCGACGGCAACCCGCTCGAGGACGCCGACGTACTGGCGCAGCCGGACAAGACGGTGCGTGCGGTGGTCCAGGACGGCCGCCTGGCCGTGGACCGGCTGACCTGACATGGCGCTCATCCTGCGGGCCGCGCACGTCTGGGACGGCTCCACAGCCGACCTGCGGCGATGTGACGTGGTCTGCCGGGACGGACGGGTCCTAAAGCTCACTGACCCCGGCATGGCGAGGGTGGGCGATGACGACGTCGCCCTCGACCTGGACGGGGCTACCGTGGTGCCCGGACTTGTCGATGCGCACGTCCACCTCGTCTGGTCGGGTGGCACCGACCCGGTCGGCCTGGTCGACAAGGAAGGTGAGCAGGCCACGCTCCTGCGCGCAGCCGGTCACGCCCGAGACCAGCTCCGTGCAGGGATCACCACCGTGCGCGACCTAGGCAGCAACTGGGACATCGCCATCCACGTGGCCCGTGCGATCGACCGCGGTGCCATCGAGGGACCAACCGTGATCGCGTCGGGCCGCACGGTCATCATGACGGGGGGCCACGACCCGTTCTGGGGACTCCCCTGCGACGGCACCGACGCGGTTGTCCGGGGCGTGCGCACTCAGGTCGCCAACGGCGCGGACATCATCAAGACCGCCGCGACAGGCGGGGTGTACGGCCAGGCCGAGGGTGAGGAGGTCGGCGCAAGCGAGTTGACCTACGAAGAGCTCGCCGCATTGACTGCGGAGGCCCACCGCCGGGGGCGCAAGGTTGCCGTCCACGCTCTGGGCACTGAAGGGATCCGCAATGCGGTGGCCGCGGGGGTCGACACGGTCGAGCACGGCGTGTTCCTCACCGAGGACATCGTCGAGTCCATGGTCCGCCAGGGCACCGTCCTTTGCCCCACCGCCGCGGTGTACCGAAGCATGGCTGCCGGCGAGGCACCGGAGTACGCGGTGGCGAAGGCGGCCGAGGTGGTAGCCGCGCACCAGGCCAGCGTCACGATGGCGCTCGAAGCCGGCATCAACGTGATCGCCGGCACCGACGCAGGCGCACCGGGCATGCCACACCCGAGCCTGGTCGACGAGATCGAGGTGCTCGTCGACTACGGCCTGCCGCCACTCGATGCGCTCAAAGCCGCCACCTCGCGGGCCGCCGACGCCCTCGGTCGCCCACGGGTCGGTCGCATCTCCGTGGGCAGCGCGGCGGACTTCGCCATCGTTGACGGAGACCCGTTGAGCGACCCGGGGATCCTACGATCGGTTTGGGGAGTGGTGAGGCATGAACGGTTGATGCACACCCGACACGGTTCACCAGCCGCCGCCCTCGCACCCTGGTGAGCAGCGGTCGGTCCCGGGGGATTCCCGCAGCCCGCTTCCTTTCGAGGTTCGGACGTTAGCCACCCAGTCCTCCCACGTCCGGAGTCCTCGCAGAGTTGCCCACACCCATCCTGGACCGTGGCGTGCTCACAGCCGGGAACTCCTCGCAGTTCTCCGAAGGCATCGCGGCCCTCATGGCCGCACGACAACAGCATCAAGCGCTACACCCGCATCGGCGGACTGTTCACCCTGCTGTTCGCCCCAGCCCTGTCACGGATCGTCACGATGAAGACCAGCCAAGTCAGCCACATTGACGACACGCTGCACGTCACCTTCCGCAGCATCGCGATGCCCATGCCGGCACCGCTGGACACCCTGATCGTCGAGCACCTCAACGATCGCGGCATGAGCCTGCACGGATCACGAGACACCGGATGGCTCTTCCCCGGCGGCAGCCCCGGACGCCACCTGAACACCGAGAGCATCCGAGGCAAGCTCGTCGAGATCGACATGAAGCCCTACGAAGGTCGCAAGGCCACCCTGTTCCAACTGGCTGCCGACATCCCGGCGCCCGTCCTGGGCGAACTCATCTGGATCAGCAACAACAACGCAGCCGAGTGGGCGCGCCTGGCAGCACGCGACTGGCGCAGCTACATCGCCGACCGGGCGCGATGAGTTGCCGAAACGACGAATGGCGTTCTGGCGTCGGCGATGCTGGCTCTGCACGCTCCTAGTCCAACTGGCAATACACGTTCGCTGTGAGCGTCTCGTTGGCGCGCACCGTTACGCGATCTTGAGTCGCGGAGCAGGCGTCGAAACTGCCGCCTGTGGTCGAGCCGTAGCCCGGTGACGTCGCGCGCACGCGGTAGGTGCCGGGCGGAACGTGGATCTCCCACAGGCCGTTGGCATCGGCTTGGGCGGTCTGATCAACCGAGTCGTCGGCGTTGACCACGTGGATCGTGCCCGGGTGCGGCACGGGGCTCCCAGGGGCTGGGCCCCCGACCCATGCGAGCCGTCCTCCCAACGTGGCGGACGACGCCACTGCGCCGTGGTCATAGACCACCACCGTGCTGCCCAAGCGGGCCGGCGTGCCGATCTCTGGGTCGGTCGTGACAGGTTGCCACTGGCCGTCGGGAGTTGCGTGCTTGCGCACCACATGGAAACCAGCGGCGTTCAGGGCGGCGATCTCGCTGGTCACTGTCGGCAAGCCCGCGCCGCCGTACGGCTCGCCGGATGGGACGGCCAGCCAACCGTCCGGCAGAGTCGTCCTGGAGGCGTCGAGTGAGCGCTGAGTAAGACCGCCGGATCCCGTGGATCCCTCAATTTTTGCCATGAAGTCGCCGGAGGCATCGCCCTCGATGTCGACCGCTGCCGGACTCTGACGCCCACCGTGCCCATTCCCCATCGGCATGCAACCGACGGTCACTCGCCACTGCGTGATGGTGACATAGGGCTCGATCGGTCCCTGGCAGTAGATCCCCGGGACCACGGGCCAACCCTGCGGAATGGCAACGACCATGCGTCCCACACCTACCCATTTCATCCCGGCAGGCAGCGCGGGCAGGCTCGTGGGTTGATCCGCCGGCTGTGGGGCGCGTTGGGTGAAGCGCTGGCCGGCCACAACGGCGCCGACAACGATCAGACTCGCGACGACAGGACCGACAACGGCCGCGCGACGCCGGCGGCGCTTGATCGCGCGCCCGCGGCGTAGAACGTCGACAACGGGCGGCTCCGAGGTTGGCACGTTCTCGACCGAGCGGTCGAGGAGGTCGGAGAGGATCTGGTCGCTCATGGGCGTCCTTCCCGCAGCACCGCGAGGTCGGAGTTCGCGGCGAGCGTGGCCAGTGCCCGCGACAGCCGACTCTTGACTGTGCCGCGTGCGACCCCGGTGGCCTCAGCTATCTGCTGCTCGGTGAGGTGGAGGTAGTGGCGCAGGACGACGGTTTGCCGCTGCGCCTCGGGCAGCCGACGAAGGGCGCGAGTCAGCGCATCCGCGTCGTCGACGCGTGATGTGACGTCCGCCGTCGCTTGCTCGGGCGGCTCCTCGCTCGCGCGCTCCCCCCCACCACCGTCGCCGGCGACTCTGTCGAAGAAGATTGAGCTGGAGTCTTGCGACATACGCGTCACGATCAACGGCGCGTTCGACGTTGACCCACTTCAGGTAGCAGCGCAGCAGCGTCTGTTGAGCCAGATCCTCGGCGTCGGCGACGTCGCAACCGAGCAAGACGCCTGTGCGCACCAGCGTGCGCCAGCGCGCAGCGGCGTAGTCACTGAAATCGGCGTCGTGGTCCATCACTACTCAGATGATCTGGATGGCCGAATCGGTTCCACGACCGATCGGTGCATCTTGAACGACTCGGCGTGCCCGAGATGGCACCGACCCCGAGAGTATCTCCGAACCGAGGACGGGACGGCCGTTATACGACGGCCATTCGCAACGCGCGCCCGCGCCGATGAGCGTACGACGACGGCCCCACACTCCGTCGCCGTTCGATACCCCCTACCCAGACGAAGGTGCAGGTCAGAGGCGGTTTGTCCGTCTTGGCTAGGTCACGGACTGCAGGAACTTCCCCACGTATTCCGCACGCGCAAACCCTTGACAACCAGCCGTAATGGCGTTTTCGCAGGTCAGAGGCCTCTCGGCGCGACCTGACTGATGCGCCCGATACCTGCCCAAATACATACCCCGCGGGGGTACATGCGAAGGGCCTCCGACCGGCAAACGTGCTGGTCAGAGGCCCTTTCCGCTGGGTGGCAGGTGCAGGATTCGAACCTGCGTAGGCATACGCCGACGGATTTACAGAACGACGCTGCCCACGAGCTGGCCTGGGGTTTCACCGCTCCCTCGCCCAACATAGGCACGACTTCCGCACGCGCTCGCCCTCGACTTGTTGGCTGCCGACGCCGCCGCTTTCCCAATCGTGACTGATAGTCACCGGCACGGGTCACCGCTGCCCGAATCAGCACGTCGATGCCCACGCCCTGACCTTAGCGGGTTTGTCGCTCCGCTGTCCAACTTCCACACCAATTCCTCACGGGCGCCCAGCCCGTGTGCCCGGTTCACCAGCTGAGGTGGTCAAGGTGTCCGACGCTGATCTCCCTCAGTCCCAGGTCAGCAGCGCGAGGCTGATATCCCTTGCGGTCTTGGACGTAGCCGGACAGGTCGCACCCCGCAAGCGGACTCAAGTCGTTATCCCCGACGCGCATTCGGCCGGCAATCCGAATGTTCTCCAGCTTCTTCGTCGCCGCTAGTGGCTTGACCGACTCGAGAGCTGGAAGGTTCACCAAAGCCAAACGCCGCAGGTCCGGAAGCGCCTCACCTACGCCTTCCAAACTGGAAAGCTTCGAGCAGGTGTCCAGGATCAACTGGCGCACCGTGCTTGACCGCACTTTGCTCTCTTGGAAGGGACACTCGAGCTTCGCGTAGGCGAAGCCGAGGCGAACCAGGGTTTCGCATCCCTCGATGCCCTCCAGGGAACGGAGCTGACGAGACACCAGTTGCAGATCTCTGAGGTCACGGAGCCCTGCAACAGGATGCCGGGTCGCCCACTTGCACCCTTGAACCGAGAGCCGCTCGATTCCAGGTGGGAGCTCATCTATACCTCCGCGGTGAGACGCCAGTTCAAGTACTCGCAAGGCCGCCATGTTGCGGAACTCGATCGCATTCATGGCGTCCGTCGCAAGAAACAGATGCTGGAGATCCTTGCAACCGGCCACGGGAGCATCGCTTCCCGAAGCCACCACCCCGACGACCCCCAGGGCTTTAACGTCTCGACGCGGGGGAGAAAGTCCAGCGTCACCACTGGATCACCGAGGACCAGCGGAGGTGCACCAGCGGGAGGCCACGCTCCTCGATCTTGGGGTCCATTCCTCCAGCCCCTCAATCAACAGGGAGAGGCCCCCCCACCGATTCCCAAACTCATTGACAAGTTTGATGCGCATACACCTGGTCACCTGACCCTATGGACGAATCTTGTACTTGATCCACAAGTCTTCCCTGACCTCGTTTCGCTTATTCCTCAGCCTCACACCACATCGGCGGAGACGATTCATTGCCTTCTGCTCAGCTATGCGCAGCTTAAGCCTGTCAGTCTCGGAAAACCGCAAGTACCGCTTTCGGACCCGGACGACCCCGAGACCAGTTCCTCGCTTCTGATGCCGGAGACTAGTCGGCACGCGGCTTGCGAACTTCTCGCACTGCCAACGTAGGCAGAACCATCACTGAAGCGAAAAATGTATACACCTCCTCCACCACCGAGCGACCCCCCGCCGACTGCGCTGCATTTCGCGC
>CAWGNO010000013.1:0-124376 GCA_963823965.1 uncultured Actinomycetota bacterium
CATGAGTAGCCCTGTGTCAAGCCGCCTGACGTTGAAGGCGTTGTAGGGCGTTGTGTTTGGCGGGGTCGTAGGGGATTCGGTCTTGCCAGCAGCGCCAGATGATGTGGAGCCAGGCGCGGGCAAGGATGCGGGTGGCGTGGGGGTGGTCGTGGCCCCGTGCTCTGGCTTTGGCGTAGAGGTCGGCGGCCCAGGGGTTGGCGTGGTGGGAGTCGCCGGCGAAGTCGATGACGGCGCCGCGCAGCTGTTTGTCGGCGGCCCAGCGGAAGGTGACGACCTTGACCTTGCCGGACTGTTTGGTGGAGGGGGCGGCGCCGGCTAGGCAGGTGAGGGCTTCGGGGGTGGGGAAGCGGCCGCGGGCGTCGCCGATCTCGGCCAAGCAGCCGGGCGGCGCGGACGGTGCCGGCCTTGGGCAGGGAGGTGAAGATCGCCGCGTCGGGGTGCGCGGCAAGCTGGTCGGCGATCTGGTGCTCAAGGGTCTTGATCTGGGTGTTCAGGCCGTCAGTGCGGCGACGAGCGCCAGGGTGATCTCGGCCCGGGCAACGGCTTCGTGGCCGGTGGTGCCGCGGGGGCGTCGTGCAGGTGGTCCCAGAGCTGGTCGAGGTTGGCCAGGTGGTTGTAGCCGATCGAGCGCAGCCAGTTGCCCGAGCCTGGTGCGGGAAAGCCAGTCGACCTTGTCCTGGCTGGGGAACCGGGTCAGGAACCGCAGCGTGATCGCGGAGTCGATGTCGCGGAACAGCCCGATCGCGCCGGGCAGCGTGGTCTGCAGGTGGGCGCGCAGCTGGTTGGCCATCGCGACTCGGGCGTGGACCAGGTCCTGGCGGGCACGGACGGCCATCCGCAGGGTGATGGTCTGCTCGCTGTCGCGGGTCAGGGGGCGCATCCTGGCGCGGTCGGTGCGCAGCACATCGGCGAGCACGTAGGCGTCGAAGCGGTCGTCCTTGTTGCCGGCCGATCCGTAGCGGCCGCGCAGGTTCTTGACCTGCTTGGGGTGGATCACGAACACCGTGAGCTCGGCCTCGAGCAGGGCGTCGACCACGGGGCCGTCGGGCCGTTCGATCGCCACCTCGGTGACGTCCGCGCGGCGCAGCCGGGCGATCAAGCGGCGAAGCTCCGGCGCGGTGTGGGCGACGCCGAACCGGTCGACCGGCCGGCCTTGGTCATCGACGACTACGACCGCGTGATCCTCGCTGGCCCAATCGATGCCCGCCGTGACCCGGGCCGGCGCTCGACTCGCCGGTGCCGTCTGTTCGACACTCATGTCAGTCCTTCCGTGCTGTTGCAGCAGCAGGTGGGGCACCCGACGGTTCCGGGACACGACTGCCGGTCGCTCACTGATCGGCGCTCTGGTGGCGCTCAGCCCTGTCGCCAGTCGGCGTGTCCTGGGCCGCCGGACCCTGCGTAACTCATGCAGGACCTCACCGATCTCGCGGACGTGGCAGTGACCCGACGGGAACCAGGTGCCACCGACCGCACCTCGCGGTCGGCTCGAACACCATGCCGCGAAGGGCGATCAGCAAGAAGAGGTTCGCCCAGTGAGCGGACGTCCAGGGGGCGGCGAGAGACTCGTCCTGCCGTTCACCGATCATGAACCTCATGGAGAACCAGCAGGCACCGCAGTCGGCCGAGGGTGAGGCGAAGGTCATCACGCTCTGCGGCTCGACCAAGTTTGAGGCTGAGTTCACGGAGGTCAACCAGCGGCTCACGATGGAAGGTTGCGTCGTGATCAGTCTCGGAATGTTCAGCCTCCCCGAGCTGCCGGACTACGACTGGACAGCCGACAGTTCGGACCTGAAGGGGCAGCGGCGGCGTACACCTCCAAAAGATTCGCATGGCTGACGAGGTGTACATCGTGGATCCGGGCGGCTACGTAGGTCAGTCAACCCGACGGGAGATTGCCTACGCGGAGTCGCTCGGCAAGCCGGTTCGGTATCTGAGTCGCGAGCGCTTGGCTCGAAAGGGAGACGGCCCCCAAGAGTGAGTCCGACCGGGCGGTCCGCTCATCGGCATGACGGCGCTTCACTATCTGCGGCTAGATGAGTGCCTTGCCTACGCTAAGAGTCCAGCGCGGACAGTTCGGACCAGGACCCTGGACGACCACGCTGCCGCAGGTAATCGGTTAGGTCCTCGAAACCCGTGGGCGGGACAGTCACGCCGTCTGGCCAAAGGGCGTCGCACTCATCGCAGACGCGCACCCGCTCCCCGGTGCGCGTGACGCGGTAGGTCGCCACGTCGCCTTGTCCGCAGCGAGGGCAGGTAGACACCATTCGCCGACCGTACGTCAGCGTCCCTTTGGCAACGCCCGCTCATCGGCACGAACGGACCTCAACTGTTGCGCGCGGACAGCGGCATGAGAGTGCGCTAGAAGTCACAGCCCGCACCGGGCTTCAACGTGATGTCGAAGTAGTCCAAGAGCGTGTCCGCAATGAGCGGCGGCAGGTCCTCGACAGGTCTCTGGACGCCCTTCTGAGCCTCGATCTCCCATGCGATGACCCGCCGCAGTCGTTCCACCACCTCGGCCCGCGCTTCGTCGCTCATGCCCTGAACCTAGTCCACGAAGTTGCACCCTCGGCGCGACAGCGCGCGCGGACAGCGGCAGATCCGTTCATTCGCTTCGCGAGGCGGCCGCGTCGAGCACCCTCTGGATTACCTGCGTAGTTGAGATGCCTCCGGTGCGCGGAATGTAGGCGAGCTTCCCGGCTGTCGCAGCCGGACCGTAGACGAACTCGGCCGCGTCCGGCGATAGGTCGTCGCCGTGCACCACGGTGGTGATCCCGTGCTCGGCGAGAAACTCCTCGGTCACTCGGAGCGGTGCATCGGCTATCACCCCGTCGACGTACCTGCACGACTCGATCACGGCGACCCGCTCCGCAAGGGTCATGATGGGTCGACGCTTGTAGGAGGCCGCGGTGTCGTCGGACAGCACGCCGACGACGAGCCAGTCACCGTGTCGGCGCGCCTCCCGGAGGAGTGACACGTGGCCGGCGTGGAACAGGTCTCCCACCATGTCGACGTACACCCGCGATGTGGCAGCGGCACTCACGCCTGTGGTCCTCACAACTGCTCACCTGCTCCTTCGCCCACCTTGGTCGCGGTCGCTCACCGTTCTACCGGACGAGACCGGTCAGACGCGCGCCCTTCGGAAGGACCGGGAGTTTTACTGTCCGCGGCATAGAAAGACGTTCTGCGCGCTGAGGTCTGGACGGAGGAACGTCCCCCTGCTGCGCTTGTCGGGCTTGGTGTCCCATCGCAGACAGGAGGACGTTCATGACCAACGGTAATGGCGTGAGCCGGGGTGACCGGAACAGGAACGCACGGCTGGCGAGGCTGCGTCAGCTGGTGCCGGTGAGCAACGCGATCGTCGGGATCGACCTGGCCGACAAGAAGCAGATGGTCGTGGTGTGTGACCACGACTCCAAGGTGCTGGCGCGCAAGACGTTCCGCTGTCGGGCCTGGGACCTCGGGGTCGCCTTGGACTGGGCCGCGGAACGCGCCGCCGCGCAGGGATTCCCCGGGGTGACGGTCTCGTGTGAGCCGACCGGTCACCGGTGGCGGGTGCTGGGGCAGTTGGCCGCTGATAGGTCGATGCCGTTCGTGTGTGTCCAGCCGATCCAGACCTCATGGGCCCGCCGCAGCGAGGACCTGACCTTCGACAAGACCGACGACAAGGACGCAATCCTGATCGCCCGGCTGACCGCGCAGCTGCGCTGCTACGTCCCGGAACCGGTCGAGGAGACCTGGGGGCGGCTGCGCCACCTCGGGGCGCGCCGGGAACGACTGATCGTCGAGGCGGGCGCCGAGGTTCGCCAGATCCGCGACCTGCTCGAGTGCGTCTGGCCGGCTGCCCTGGAGACCGCGAACTGGCCGTTCCGGTCCAAGACGTGGGCGGCGGCACTGTGGGTGATCCTGGACCGCGACGGCGGCGACTTCACCCGCACCCGCCGCCTTGGTCTGGCCCGGTTCGAGACTGCGGTGCGCCGCGAGATCACCAAGCGGGGTGGGCAGAGACCGTGCCTGCGGATCGTCCGCAAGCTCTACTCCGCGCTCGCGGATCCGACCGGGGTGGTCGCGCACCGTCGCGGCGCCCTGGAGCGGGTGCAGCTGTTGCTGGAGGACTGGACCGACACCCAACGCAAGCTCGCCGACACCGAGGCCCGGATGACCGCAGTGCTCGACGAGCTCGAGCTGACCGAGCTGGCCACCTCCATCCACGGGCTGTCCCCGGTCGGCGCCGCAGCGATCCTCGCCGAGACCGGAGACCCGACCCGGTTCACCACCGCCCGGGCCCCCCCTTCGCGTAGCGGTGTGAAAAGGGCGGTGCCATGCGCTGCGGTTCGCCCCGTCCCGGGTCGGGGCGTCTAGGTTGAATGCTCCTCGGCCCGCACTGAGCACCATCCCACTCAAACGAGTGGGATGCCACTTGAACGAGTGGTATCGTGCTCGGCTAAGGAGGTGTTACCCGTGGACCTATCCAGTCCGATCAGCTCGGTCGTGCCCACAGCCCACGGAGCGGTGCTGGCCGTGCTGGCCCGCACCAGCGAGCCTCTCAGCGGCCGGAAGGTGGCCGAGCTGACCGACGGCAAAGTCGGTCAGTGGCGAGCCAATGAGGTTCTGGGCCAGCTGTCCAATGCGGGCATCGTGCTCCGCGAGCACCGGCCGCCGGCGAAGCTGTACCGCCTCAATCGCGATCACGTCGCCACTCCGGGCATCCTCGCGCTCACGCAGATGTGGGCCACGCTCGTGCAGCGGATTCGGGACGAGCTCGGCACCTGGGACCTCCCGCCGACCGCAGCCTGCCTGTTCGGCTCGGCTGCACGCGGCGAGCCGACCTCGGACAGCGACATAGACATCCTTCTGATCCGAGATGACGACCTCGCAGAGTCGGACGTCGACGAGAGGAAATGGCACGACCAGCTCGACCGGCTCGCCGAGCGAGTCCACGCCTGGTCGGGGAACACGTGCGAAATACTCGAGCTCAGCCTCACCGAGCTCCAGGAAGCGGTCGGGCGCGACGACCGCCTGGTGCGCGACCTGCGCCGCGACGCCATCGCGCTGGCCGGCCGCGACGTCCGCACGCTGCTGCGACGGCAGAAGACGCGATGAGCGCGCTCAACGAGGCCCGAGTCCATCTGGAGAAGGCGCGCGAGTTCCGCGCCGCCGCACACGTCAACCTAGAGTGGGAACAGTACAACGCCGCCACTTCGAACGCGGTCATCTCCGGCATCAACTCCAAGGACGCCATCTGCCTACGGCTTACCGGCACCACTCGTAAGGCGGATGGGCACAACGAGGCCGTCGCCGAACTCAAGGCCTCCGGACCGGTCGGCGCGAAGCTCGCCGCGACGCTCAGCCGACTGCTGAAGCTGAAGACGAAGTCGCAATACCAGTCCGTCTCGGTCGCCGCCAGCGACGCGAACAAGGCGATCGAATGGGCTGCGCGGCTCCTAGAGGGCGCGGAGGAAGTCGTCGCGGGTCGCTAGACCCTTGGTGCGCCAGAGCGCGCCCTGGGCCGGGTCACGCTTCTCGAGCAGCCGCTGAGAGCGCAACCGGACGCGGTCCCTGGTGCGAGCTCCGCAGCGAACTCTCCGCAGCGAACTCTCCGCAGGACGGCTGTCAGGGCGTCACCTCAAGGCACACACATTGCCGCGATCGCCGGGCGCCATTCTCACACCTCTACGCGAAGGGGGGCCCGGGCACTGGTCAAGCACGCCGGCCTAGCACCACGGGAGAAGAAGTCCGGCACCTTCGCAGGCAAGACCAAGCTCACCGGACAGGGCCGACCAAAGCTCCGACTTGCGGCCTGGCGCGCGGTCTGGGGCGCACTGCAGACCAATACCGTCTACGCCGCCCGCTACCGACACCTGACCACCCGCGAGTCCAACAAGCTCACCCCCACCCAGGCGCAAAGCGTCATCGCCGCCGCGATCCTGCGTCACCTACACGCGGTGATCACCACCGGCCAGGCTTGGGACCCGGTCATCGCCACGCACGGCACCCGGCGCAAGGAGACCATCACGATCGCGGCCTGAGAGCAGGCGGCACCAAGCTGACGGTCGGGGCAAGCCCTACGCGGCATTGAGGACCACGAGTACCTCGTCGCTCATCGTGGGCAGCCCCGTCCGTCGTCTCCTCAACCCGATTACACGCTGTCGGGCCCAGCCCGATTCACTGCTATGCAGGGACAGACGACGGACGCGGCACCGACCGGATGGTTGCGCAAACCGCCTTACGCTGATGAGCGGACGTCTTGTTGTTGCTCGACCCAGACGTAGACCACTCAGCCGTGAGGACGTTCTGGATCGAGGATCTCGGCCTTGCCCAAGTCGTTCACCTTGAACTGGAAAGAGCCACGCCACCGAGGAAGCTTGCGTTGCAGGCGCCTGAGGATGGCAATCGACTCTTCGTCGGGTATACCTGAGGTGGTGGCCCAGTCCAAGCCCGACCCGACGACATCGCTGGCGAAGACGATCTCAACAGCCAAGAGCACGCGTCGCCAATCCTCGGTGGCAAGTGTGCGATCCTGCTCGATCCGCTGCCACAACTCCCACGTGCCCTGAGAAACCTGATCGGCGGTCGTGAACCCGAGAGCAACGGCGATCTCATCAGTCGGCCGAGCAGGTCCTCCCCAGTCAAGGAGAGCAGCTCGCAAGAAGCGCAACTCTTCGTCATCGAAGCTCACTTCGACTCGCTCTGTCATAGCCACGGCTCAAGGATGTCAGCACACACGCTCATCGGCACGACCGCGCGCGGACAGCGGCAGATGCGGAAGTCGCCTCAGGAGTCGGCCTAGTGCTGGGGACAACGAAGGTCCCGGTCGACGAGGCCCCGCCCGAGTCGCGGTGCATGCTCTCGGAGACGTCGGATGCCCACTTCACCATCCGGCGCTGCTTCGGGTGGCAAGATGACCGGGCGTGTGGGGCTCCTTGACGGGTTGGGTTGGTGCTGAGTGATGTCGTGGACGCTCTGGATCGCCCCGCCGCTCGTGCTCGCGGCTCTCTGGCTGGCCGTCCGGGCGTGGCGGGGCAAACCGATCCCGGGGGAAGGATTCAGCGACTCCAACGTCTGGCTGCTCGGCAACGCGGCGCGGGACGGCAGCCGCGCGTCGTTCCCGGCGATGGCGCTGGGCTTCTCGTCTCTGACGGTGGGGTACTTCCTCGACAACCTCGATGCAGCACCGCGAGGAACCCTGGCCGGACGGTTCGTGGATGCCGTGCTGCTGTTCGGGCTGGCCATGGTCCTGGTCTCGTTCGCGGTGCTGATGTTCATGCGACCGCGCTTCTTGGTGCCGCCGACTCTGCGAGACCGGCACGGGTACGTCGTGACGCGATGGAAGGCACGGCGTGGTGAGACAGCTCGGCCCGCGCCGGGTTCCCCTTCCGACGCGGCCACCGGAACTCCGGTGCACCACCCGATCTCGGACTCCGACCGCGCTTCGGTGCCTGAGGGGCGGGTGGTCTTCTACCGGGAGCGGACCTGGCAGGACGCCCTGCGCAGCTACCACGTGATCGTGGATGGGCGGCCGGTCGGCCGGCTCGGGGCCAAAGGACGGTTGTCGATCCCGGCAGAAGCTGGTGCCCATTCATGTCGGGCGACGATCTCCTGGTGTGGGAGCCCCGAGGTGAACGTCGAGGTGCGAGCCGGCCACGAGACCCGGGTCCTCGTCTGCCCGGCGAAGGAGGCATCGCTGACGGCTGAGGGATACCTGACCATGGTCCAAGAGACGGTGCGCCCGGGCTAGGCGCCCCGCCCAGCGAGGATCAACCGCCCGCCTAGGAAACTTCACTGTTCGCGGCATGACCGGATGTTCACACAGTTAGTGGACGCGGTCCCAGGTCCGGGCTCCGTCCTGCCAGCGGTAGAGGTCGCGCAGCAGGGAAATCTCGGCGCCGTGATGGATCAGCTCCCTGTTGACGTGCAGGACCCTGTTCTCCATGGGAAACCGCTCGGGACCCTCCGGGGGCGGATCGTCCAGGTCAGCGTCCGAGAGTTCGCGGACCCCCGCGTTCCATTTCCGATACATCTCATCGAGCTGTTTCAGCGCCTCGTCGGCGGTCCCCGCGTAGGCGAATATCTCGGCGTCGACTTCCTGGCCGTCGAAGTACCACCCGACCCGATAGCCCAGGCACGAGACGATGATGTGCGCCAGCCGCCAGGCAATCGTGGTGACCGGTGCCGGCACCGGGGCCGGGGACGCGAAGTCCACCGTCCATTCCCCCGAACCTGCCGACATCGGAGCGGCCGACGTGCCCTGTGGGCGGATGTTCCAGCAGCCGCGCACCGGCTCCCAGAAGTACTCCTCGTCAGTAAGACCGTCCAACCGCGGCCGCAGGTTCTTGCGCCAGTACCAGTCCAACTGCTCCGCGAGCCGCTCGCTTCTTGTCACTCCCGCACACTACAGACCCGTCGAGCAGAGCCGTCGGGACACCAGCAGCCGCCCCGGGAGACATCCGCTCATCGGCATGAGAGGAAGTCGCGGAGCCGGCCGCCTCGAGGAAATGCGGCTTCCCGACCTTGGTCCTGCGGCGTGCGCGGGCAGCGAGACGTCAGCGCTTCCGTCGATGAGCAGATCCTGCTCTCGGGCCGGTGACCTTGTTGCTACAGACCGCGAGGACGTCGCGGTTCAGCGCCTCGCGCGCAGGGCCCGGTAGGACGCCGATTGCACGGACATCGACGGGGCTGTCTCGCCTCAATCACTTGCCGATTCGGAAAGTGTTCTCTATGGTTTCCACCATGGAAAGTAATGGGCATCGCGACTCTGCTCGGGAGCAACTTCACGAGATCGAGGGCGGGGAACTGGTCTCGTGGGTCGTCTATCCCCCCACCCCCGCCTGGTGGGCAGCGGGCTTTGGGCTGTGGGCCGCGACGCTCGCCCTGGTGGTCGGTCTTCTCGACGGCGCTGCACGGTCGCTCGCTCAGCTGGTCTTGATCCTGATCATGTTCCTGGCGCTCGCTTGGGACAGGCGTCGCCGCGGGACGTATCCCAGCGGGCTCCCACCCCGTGACTTCTTCTGGACGATCCTCCGCATGGTGCTCGGCGCCCTCGTCGTGGCCGTGGTGGTATGGGTGGTCGGTGAGCAGGTCAGCGTGTGGGTGGCCGCCGCGATCGCGGGCGTCGGCGCGTGGGCCGTCGTCGCGTGGTACGAGCGCGAGTACGCCGTCATCGCAGCGCGCATCCGTGAGCGGCTGCCGTGACACAACCGTCCTCAGCCCTTGACGGCCTCGATCCCGTCCTCAATGCCCCCAAGAGGCTGGCCATCATGGCCGTGCTGACACGCTCGACCTCTTCGGACTTCGCCTTCCTGCGAGAACACCTCGGCGTCAGCGACTCTGACCTCTCCAAACAGGCCGCCGCCCTGGAAGCAGCCGGGTACGTGCGCGTCATGAAGAGCGGGCGTGGACGAGGTGCGGTGACGGCGTACAAGGCGACGAAGGCCGGCCGCCGGGCGTACCAGCGGCACCGTGCGACCCTCCGCGACCTCCTCGGCGACTGAGGAGCTCGGCTCTTCGCAGCTCTACTGTTGGGTCCATGATCGTATGGCTCAACGGCACGCACGGCGCAGGCAAGACGACTACCAGTGCACATGTGCAGCAGTTGATCCCCGATTCACGGGTGTTCGATGCCGAGAAGGTCGGCGAGACGCTCATGGACATCACACCTGGGCTGCCGACGACGGACAACTTCCAGCACTGGCCGCCGTGGCGACCGCTCGTCGTCGAGACCGCCCGCCGCGTGCTCGACTACACCGGCGGCACTCTGGTGATACCCATGACCGTCCTGGTCGAGCAGTACTGGCGCGAGATCAGCGCGGGCCTCGCCGGCCACTCCATTCCGGTTCGGCACTTCGTCCTCCACGCCGACCAGGACACCCTCCGTGGGCGCATCGAGGGAGACACCGTTCTTGGCCCGTCCCCCTTCCGCCTCAAGTACCTGGAGCAGTACGCCGAGGCTGCCAGCACGTGGCTGCACGGCGAGGCCGAGGTCGTCGATACCACGAACCTCACGCCCACCCGGGCCGCCGAGCAGATCGCAGGGGCCCTCGAGACCTGAGATCTGCGGCCGCCTCAAGATGACGGGGCCGGATGCCCGACATGGTGGCGCAAGCAAGGCGGTCTTGGCCCGGGGGGGCCGACCAGCGGCGCTTCGAGGGGATCACTGCGGTGGGGGCACCCGCAACGAGAGTGCCTGGAAGTGGCCGGCGTCGCACTTCACCTCGGCGACGACCTGGCCGCCCTCCCAGAGTGATGCCTTCACGTCATCGTGGCCGAGCGTCGGCTCGGTGGCGGCGTCCGCGTGCACTCCGATGGTGGCACCGACGTACTTCGCTGGTCCCTCGGTGACATGGACCCCGAGACGGTAGGGCGGCCGAAGGTCACCGTCGAAGCGCGGCTTGTTCGGGCCGGTCACGCCCAACCAGTCGGCGAGCAGCTCGAACTCGCCCACTGTGCTGCAGCGCGGCGCACGGAACCAGACCCGTGTCGCCGGAGGGAGCTCACGGCCTTCTCGGACGAAGACACCGTCGTTCCACAGGAATGCGGTCTCCAGCGGCACATCGACGAGCTCGGCGACCTGGACCGACCCGGCAGGCTCGGGTGGCTCCTGCCCGCCCCTGTCGTCGCAGACCGGGAGCACCGCGGAGAGTTGCCGCCCGGTCGTTGCGGGATCGCGCTTGAGCCCGCCGTTCCCCCAGTAGGTGACCCCGCGGTAGACGATCACCGCGGGCGGGACTACATCGGTTCCGCCCGGAGCCGGTGTGCGCGATGAGCAGCATGTGGCCAACCTGCCAGATACCCAGCGGCACCGGCACGCTTTTCGACCGCCTCGACCTGGCCACCAGACCGACGCGATGCCGACGAGGGAGACTGCCCAGTTTCGGCGGTGGTCTGTTCGCTCAGGGTTCCACCCACGCTGAGCAGCATGTCAGGGGTGTCAGGGTCGGTGCTGGTCCTGAAATCGCTACCCGCAAGTCGCGAACGCGAAAGCGGATCAGGAATCGAGAAGCGACGAGCAGTCCGCGCACCTAGCCTTCGTGGGGAGGGCCCGCACCGGGCGGAGCCTGAACGTCGAAGGGGGTCGAGAGATGACTACCAAGAGTGCCCAGTCGGAGTCCGGCGGCTTCAGCGCGGAGGAACGCGCCGCCATGAAGGAGCGCGCTGCGGAGCTGCGAGCCGAGGGCAAGAAGGGCTCCAAGAAGGCCGACGGCCTGGAGGCTGTCCTGGAGAGCATCGCCAAGATGGCGCCGGAGGACCGCGCTCTCGCCGAGCGCGTGCACGTGACGGTGACCTCCACCGCCCCCGAGCTGACGCCGAAGACCTGGTACGGGATGCCCGCCTATGCCAACGCGGACGGCAAGGTCGTCGTCTTCTTCCAGGACGCGGGCAAGTTCAAGTACCGGTACTCCACCCTCGGCTTCCAGGATGCCGCGAACCTCGACGACGGCGACCTCTGGCCGACGTCCTACGCGCTCCAGCAGTGGAGTCCCCCAGTGGAGAAGAGGATCATCGAGCTCGTCAGGGCCGCAGTCTCCTGACCGAGACCCACGCCGGCAGGGGCGGTTCATCGGGAGTGTGAGTGCAGTGGTTACCCACAGAGACCTCGTAGACCGGTTCTTCGCGGACCTGATGAGCCGGGGAGACCTGGAGTGCGCGGACCAGATCGCCGCTCCGACGTACGTCGACCACGCCATCGCGCCGTTCGGGCGTGAGGAGCCAGGTGCCGCTCCCGGACCGGAGCACCTTCGCGGAGTCGCGACGTGGCTGCGGGACCAGTTCCCCGACATGCAGATGACGGTGGAGATGGTCGTGGAGCAGGACGACCTCGTCGTGGCGCTGGTCCACTCCCAGGGCACCAACCTGGGACCCTTGAACGGGGTCGTGCCACCGACAGGTCGGAAGTTCAGCACCTACCAGAGCCACTGGTTCCGCGTCGAGGACGGACGGCTCGCCGAGCACTGGGCCACCCGCGACGACCTGCCCGCCATGCTCCAGCTCGGCGTGCTCCGCCCTCCTGGGCCGGCCCCGACCTGAGACCGACCCCACTCCGAGACGTCGGGCGCATCCGGCGGCACTCGGACGTGCGCGTCTAGGCCGGTCGGCGAAGCCGGTACCACTGCGGCGCCGTCTTGTTCATCGGCCACCCCAGCCCTTCGGTCTCGGCCGGCTCGACCGAGAGCATCTCCCAGTCCCGGAAGGCCTCCTCGACATCGGTCCTCGTCACGCCGCCGACGAGGGATCGCACCCGAGTCGATCGCACCGCCATCGGCTGGAACTCCAGCATCAGCAGCGTCGCACCGGGGTTGGCAAGGGACGAGACGCCCCGACCCGCGGCCAGACGCTGCTCGGACTCCAGGTGCTGGAAGCAGCCGACGTCGAGGAAGAAGTCGAACGTGCCCAGGTCATCGGAGCTGAGGTCTGTCACGTCGCCGACCACGAAGGTTGCCCCCGGCACGCGCCGGCGGCTCGCCGCGTCGACAGCGCGCGGAATGTAGTCCACGCCCACCACTTCCCAGCCCCGCCTGGCGAGCTCGCGGGTCTTCTGCCCCCGGCCGCAGCCCAGGTCGAGCGCTCGCCCCGGTGGGTACGCCCGCTCGCCTTCCTCCCGGTCCAGGAGTGCTCCGAGGTGCGCCGCATGGACCTTGCCGTAGTGCTCCCAGGGCGTGATCCCCAACCGGTAGAGCACGGCGTACTGCGCGCTGACCATCCCCATCGACATGGCCTCCCCTGATGTGAGGCGCTCCTGCCTCGACCCGTCATCGACATGACAGCACCGAACCCGAGCGCTGACCATGGTTCGACGGCCTGGTAGCCGAAGTCGGCCCCACTCGCCCGCCGCGTGTCCCTCGCTCGGGGAGCGCGCCAAGGTTCAGGCGCGTCCTACCCCTGACAGAACTCCGGTCACAGGTCGGAGAAGAGGTCCGGCTCCTCGAGCTTCTGCCCCGGACGCGCATCAGGGTGCCGGACGACAGCGTCGGGGAACCCCGGACCCGGACTGGGTGCGGTGTTCTCCTTCCACGACACCGCCGCCGCGTTGGCCAGCTTGTCCGCCGCCTCGTTCAGCTCGTGACCCGAGTGCCCCTTCACCCACTGGAACTTCACCGAACGACCGCGCATCGCCTCGTCGAGGGCCTTCATGATCTCGACGTTGAGCACGGCCTTCCCGTCGCCCTTCTTCCACCCGCGGCGCTTCCAGCCGGGCATCCACTTGGTGACCGAGTTGATGACGTAGGTGCTGTCGCAGTAGACGAGCAGGTCCTCGGAGAGGTGCGCGGTCTGCTGGAGCAGGTCGAGTACGGCGGTGAGCTCCGCCATGTTGTTGGTCCCGTGGGCCCAGCCCCCTGCGGCCCAGCACTCGTCGTCGACGTACCAACCCCACCCGGCGGGGCCGGGGTTGCCGAGCGCCGAACCGTCCGCTGCCGCAATGATCGTCACGGGGCGAATCCTGCCATCACGGCAATCGGGCTCTCGAATCCGGCGCGACGCCGAGCAGCAGATGTGACCTCGCAACGAGGGGCGACCTCCAGAAGCACGACAGCCACCTGACGGGGGCTTACCCCGCAGGTGGCTGCGTGCTCATGCTCACCGGCCCGTCAGCCGCCTCTCGGCGAGTGGCCGCTCTCAGCGGCATGTGGTGAGGCCCGGGGGCATGATTCGGGCCGGCTGAGGGGGCGTAACAGGCCGACCAGCGGAGGTATTCCGATGGACGGCGCACGACATGTGTCGGCAGGATCACGCTCATGCGCCAGGAAGACATCTGGGACCTCGACGCGGCCCAGGGCTACGACACCCCGGGCACGGGCATGTTCGCCCCGGAGGTGCTCGGCCCCACGGTCGACCGGCTCGTCGAGCTGGCCGGCGGCGGGCGCGTGCTCGAGCTCGCCATCGGCACGGGCCGGGTAGCGGTCCCGCTGGCCGAGCGGGGCGTGCCCGTGACCGGCATCGAGCTGTCCGCGCCGATGGTCGACCAGCTCCGCACCAAGGTCGACGAGGAGACCATCCCGGTCGTCCTGGGCGACATGGCTTCGGTCCGAGCGCCGGGTGAGTACACGCTCGTCTACCTCGTCTTCAACACGATCTCGAACTTGCTCACCCAGGAGGAGCAGGTCGCCTGCTTCCGCAACGCCGCACGGCACCTTGCGCCGGGCGGGCGGTTCGTCATCGAGCTGTGGGTGCCCGAGCTGCGGCGGCTCCCACCCGGGCAGCAGGCCACGGTCGGCGTCTCCGAGCCCGGGTACCTCCTGGTCGACACCTACGACGTCCTCCACCAGCAGGTGGTCTCGCACCACGTCCGCTTCGACGACAGCAAGCAGGCGAGGCTCACCCGCAGCCCACACCGCTACATCTGGCCCTCCGAGCTCGACCTGATGGCCCAGCTCGCCGGGTTCGAGCTCGAGTGCCGGCACGCGGACTGGTCGGGGTCGGAGTTCACCGCCGAGTCCCGCTCGCACGTGTCGGTCTACCGCCTGCCGCCGACCCCGTAGAGCTCCACCGGACGCGACCGCGCGACCGAGCTCTCACCCCAGCAGCGTCTCCCCCAGCCACCCGTCACGGCTGAACCCGGGAAGCACGGCGAACACCGCTGAGCCGATCGCCGTCGTCCACTCGTTGAGCATGTCCGCCTCGTCGAGCCGCTGCTGCATCGGCACGAACTGCCTCCCGATGTCCGCCTGGTAGCTCTGGAACACGAGGCCGCTCTCGGTCGCCCCCGACCCGTCGTCGAAAGCGTAGTTCGCGCCCTTGCGGAAGATCCGCGCGCCGTCGTTGAGCGTCGGGTGCGCGAGGCGGGCATGGGCGCGCTCGGCGATGACCAACCGACCCTGCTCGGTCGCGGAGAGGTCCAGGTCGTCCTTCTCGGCGTCACCCGTCAGCGGCGCCCCGTCGGAGAGCCTCCGGCCGACCGCACGTTCCTGCTCGGAACGCGTGAGGGTGTCCCAGGTGTCGAGGTCCATCCGGATCCGCCGGACGACGAGGTTCGTCCCACCTGCGAACCACCCCGGCTCGGACGCCCACACGGTCTCGTCGAACAGGTCCGTCCCCGGCGCGGCGTTGCCGCTCCCGTCGACCTGGCCGAAGAGGTTCCGCCCCGTGGCAGGGGCACCGTCCTCGCCGAAGCCGTTCCAGAAGCCGTTCTGCCGCCATCGCGGTCGGGCGAAGGGGGCGGCGTCGGCCCTCATCCGGCGTACGACGTGCTCGACGGTGGTCCCGTCGTTGGCCCCGACCACGAGCAGGAGGTCACCCCCTGTCCACCGGTCCTTCAGCCGGTCGTGGCGCATCGGCGGGATCTCGACGAGCCCCTGCGGACGCGCCGACTCGAGGCCGGGCAGGCCGAAGACACCGGGACCCCAGCCGACCGTGACGGTGAGGTCGGTGTTGGCGAGCGCCAGGTCCGGAGCGGTGTCGCCCGGCGCGGGGCGCCCCTGGGTCAGCGCGGCCACGTCACCGGTCCACAGCCGCATCAGGCGACCGAGAGCGTCGGGGTCGACGTCGGGCAGCAGATCGAACGCCACCAGGACGAGGAACCGCTGTGTCGGGTCGGCGATCCCGCGCTGGTGCACGCCGAACGGGCTGAGCGTGTGGATGGGCGTCGAGGGAGCGGGAACCTCATCCGGTTCGGCCACGGCGCTCGCCGTGACGGGCACGGACGCGGCCGCTCCCGCGGCGGCAGCCCCCAGGTAGCCCAGGAACTGCCGCCGCGAGCTCGGCGCCGTCACGGTGTCGAGGAGCCGCTCGGGCTCGGCTCCGCGTGGTCGTCCGCGTGGTCGTGAGAGTGCTCGGAGGTGCCCGGCTCGTGGTAGTGCCCCTCCTCCTCGGTGAACTCCTTCACCGGGACGGTGAGCTCCTGCGTGCTCCCGTCGGAGAACTCCAGGCTGAGGTCGACCTCGTCGCCCGGCGCGAGCTCGGAACTGAGCCCCATCAGCATCACGTGACGGCCACCGGGCATGAGGATCTGCCCGGCCCCCGGGTCGATCTGGATGCCGCCCCGTACCTTCTGCATGACCGAGTCGCCGTCGACCATGGTCATCTCGTGCAGCTCGGCCCTCTTGGCGACCGGAGACGAGGCGCCGGTCAGGGTGACCGACTCCTCGCCCTTGTTCTTCAGGGTCATGAAGGCCGCGCTCATCGACGGGTCCTCGGTGTCGGTGGTGGCGCGGACCCAGGCGTCGGAGACGACGACGGCCGGCTCCTCGGTCTGGGCCGGGGACTCCTCGGCCGCGCCGCTGGCGCAGCCGGTGATCGCGAGCAGTACGAGCGGCGAGACCCGCCGCGGCGCCCCCACGTCGGGCGCGCGAAAGAAATGACGTCATGGTGAAGCTCTCCTCGAGCAGTCGGTGTGAATCGGGTGCGCGGCACGAGACGTCCGCACCCGCTGCCGGCACCAGCCGGCGAGATGGATCAGGCTGCGAGGAGAGCGGGTGGGCCGCGGTGCGCGACCACGTGGCGCAGCAGCCACGGGACGGGTACGGCGTCCCGCCCGGCGCCGTGCGGGACCGGGCGGTGTCCCATCCGGCGGCGCACCCGGGCGACGAGCCCGCCCCTGGCGTGACCGACAGCCCGGGTAACCACGTCGAGAAGAGTGGTCGTGAGGAGGCAGAGGAACGTCCAGAGAGCCCGCTCCCCCACGGCGAGCCAGACTCCGAGGACGACCACCGCGGCCAGGTGGCCGAGGATCATCACCGGCCCTTGCTCGGCGAGGTGCTCGACCTGGTGGGCAAGCCACCCCATCGCCAGCGAGTCCGCGCTGGCTCCGGCCGCTCCGGCGTCGAGCGGAGCCCCCTGCTGGAGGGCGCCCTGCTGGAGGGCGCCCTGCTGCATGGCCGCGACCTGGTCGAAGTAGGACCCGGTCCGTTCGGCGTGCCGGCCGGCGAACTCGAAGCCTGCTTCAGCGGAGGCCTCGGCCGGGTCGCCGACGTGGCCCGCCAGGCCGCTGAGCACGCCGTGGATCACGGTCTGGCCGACGATCAGCAGGCCCACGATCCGACGGGTGGAGGCCTGATGGGTGAGGAGACGGGCCGAGACGGCCGTGGCCACGAGGAGAAGGACAGCGAATGCGGCGGGACCGGGCAGCAACCCGTCCGCACTGACGTGCCCGATCGTGGAGACCGCGACCACGACGACCGCCACGAGAGCGGCGCGCGACCACAGCAGCACCGGGGTGGCCCGGGACGTTGCGGTCATGGCAGCTGGTCTCCCACTCGACGGGCGACGGGCAAAAGGCTCGCGCCGAACTCTACCGATCGGTTACTTTCTGCCCGTCCGGGCGTCACTCCCCGGGACGGACCGATCACTCCAGGAGCGGTGCATGTCGCTGTCACCGGCGAGCGGCCCCGAGGCCGAGGTCGTCCTGCGCCTCCGCGCCGCCGGCTGCGTGTTCGCCGAGGACGAGGCCCGCCTGCTCGTCGCCGAGGCCGGGTCCCGGGCCGCCCTCGAGGAGATGGTGGCGCAGCGGGTCGACGGCGTACCCCTCGAGCACATCCTGGGCTGGGCGGAGTTCTGCGGCATGCGGGTCGTCGTCGCACCCGGCGTGTTCGTGCCGCGCCGGCGTACCGAGCTCCTCGCGCGCGAGGCCCTGGCCGTCGCCCGCACGGTCGCCACCGCACGCGGAGGCGAGCCGGGGACGGTCGTCGTCGACATGTGCTGCGGCACCGCCGCGGTCGGCGCCCTGGTCGCGCGCGCGCTCGAGGGGGTCGAGCTGCACGCCGTGGACATCGACGCGGCTGCCGTGACGTGCGCGCGGCAGAACCTCGGCCCGGGGGGCGAGGTGCACGAGGGCGACCTGTACGACGCCCTCCCCGACCGTCTCCGCGGTCGCGTGCAGGTCATCGCCGCCAACGCCCCCTACGTGCCCACCGAGGCGATCGCGACGATGCCGCCCGACGCCCGCGACCACGAGCCGCGGGTCGCCCTCGACGGAGGGGCCGACGGTCTCGACCTCCAGCGCCGCGTCGTCGAGGGCGCCGCCGACTGGCTCGCGCCAGGCGGTCACCTGCTCGTCGAGACCAGCCGCCGTCAGGCGCCGGGGACCGCAGAGCTGTTCGCCGGGCACGGGTTCGACGCCCGGGTCGTGCGCGACGACGAGGTCGACGGAACCGTCGTCGTCGGCACCCGACGCTGACACCACACACGACAGCCTGCGGCTAGGTGCTCCTACTCAGGCGAGGTTGAGCCGATGGACTCTGCCGGCGCCACGGGTCACGGTGGGTCAATGAGGGCATGACGAGATACGCCGACCCTGAACGGTGCCCGGACTGCCTGTCCCCGATGCCGTTCGGAGCGACCCGATGCCCGACCTGCGGCCTGTCGCTGCAGGGCCCGCTGGCAGCTCAGCTCTTCGCGTCCCTCAGCAGTGCCGACGAGCTGCTCGGCCGGCTACGAACCCAGGGGTCCGCCCGTGGTTGGGCTGGGGGTGCGGGTGAGGCGACGTCGCCTACCGGTCGTGCGCTGTCGCGCAGCCGCCGCGGAGCCTGCGGCCGAGGGTGCACTCGCGACGCTCACCCGGCCCGTCGCCACCGACGTCGCTCCCCCGCCGGGCGGCTCTCGGCCGCCTGGGGCTCCTGGCGGGCTCGCAGGTGCGTCCGTGCCGAAGATCCTGCTGGGGCTCGGCGCGCTGTGCCTGCTCGTGGCGGCGCTGGTGTTCCTGGCCGTGGCCTGGTCGGCGATGGGCGTCGCCGGGCGCACCGCGACCCTCGTCGGCTTCACGCTCGTCGCCGCCGGGCTGTCCGCGTGGGCGGCCCGTCGCGACCTCCGGGCGGCCGCGGAGTCCCTCGGCGTGGTCGCCCTGGGGCTCCTGACCTTCGACTTCTTCGGAGCCCGCGACGCCGGCTGGTTCGGCGACGTCGGCACGGCCGCCTTCTTCGTCGTCCTCGGCGCCGCGCTGGCGGTCCTCGGTGCGACCGCGGCCCTTGCGGCACGGCGTACGCCGGTGCGCGCGCTGGTCGGCGCGGAGGTGTACGCCGTCCTCGGCGTCGGGAGCGTCGTGGCCGGCGTGGTGGCCGCGGACTGGTTCGCGTGGTCCGCCGCCCTGACGCTGGTCGTCGTGCTCGCCGCCACCACGGCCCTCCTCGCCTACGCCACCCGGCTGGGGGTGCTGACCGTCGGAGCGGGGACGATCGCGGCCTCGATGTGGCTCCTGCTGGCCGTCTCCTCCGTCGACCGGGCGGTGGCGAACCCTTCGCTGCACGCGCTCTGGGTCGAGCTCGAGGTGTGGCCGCTGATCGTCGCGGCGCTGCTGGTCGGCGTTCCCGGTCTCGTCCGGGCCCTGCCCCTCGAGGTCCGGCTGACCGCCTTCGCGCTGGCGAGCCTGCTCCTGGCCGCTGCCGTGCTGGCTCCTGTGGCCGACGAGAGCCGCACCGACCAGGTGGCCGCCGGCGCAGCGCTCGTGCTGGTCGTCTCGGTCCTGGCCTGGGTGCTCCCGCGTCCGTGGCGCCGCAGCCTCGCCGCCCTGCTCGGCCTGGGAGTGCTGTGGTCGGCCGGAGTCGCGCTGGTCCTGGTGGCCGAGGCAGTCGTTCGTATCGCGGAAGCGGGCAGCGCGGCGTGGTCCGGCGCGGCGGGAGACTCCTTCGGCGACCGGCTCGTGGGCCCCGACGAGCTCTCCGCCTGGCTGCTGCCCGTGCTGGTTGCCGCCACCGGGACAGCCCTGGTCGGGATGGCGCGCTCGTTCGCCTGGGCAGACCGTGCCGTCGCGCCGTTGCTGCACCCGCGTCTGCTCGAGGCCACGGTCGCAGCGACCGCGATCCTCACGGTCGTGCTCTACCCCGTGCCGATCTGGCCGGTGCTCACGGCGCTCCTGGCCACGGGTACGGCGTTCGCCCTGTTCGCGCTCTGGCACCAGCGCGGGCTGCCGCTGGCCCTCGCGGCCGTGTTCCTCTCCGGCGGCCTGGTCCTCGGGCTGCACGCCGAGTGGCTGACGTTGGTCACCCTCGTCGTGGTGCTCGCTGCCACCGTGGCGCTCCACCTGCGATGGAGGACGCTCGAGGTGAGCACCGGCGCAGGTGGTCTCGTCGCCGTATCGCTCGCCGGAGTCGTGTGGACGATCGGCGCTCTCGCGAGATGCGCAGCCCGAGTGGACCGCCGTCGCGGTGCTGCTGGTCCTCACCGGACTGGTCCTCGCGGTCCCGCTGGCCGACCGACGCGTCCGGGTGAGCGGCCCGGCCACGTACGCGCGGATGGGCATCGAGGCGGGGGCGCTCCTCTCCGCGGGTGTGGCGTCCACGGCCGCTCTGGAGCTCAGCACCTCACCCTCCGAGGCCACCTGGGCCGCGGTCTACCTGACCCTGGCCGGTGCCGCCGCCTCCGCGATGGCTCTGCTTCGCGCCGACCGGAGGATCGTGGGCTGGCTCGGAGGCTTCCTGCTGGCCGCGGCGAGCTGGGTACGTCTGTCAGACCTCGGCGTCGAGGCACCGGAGGCCTACACCCTTCCCGCGGCGGTGGCGCTGCTCGTGGTCGGCGTCGTCCACCTGCGTCGCAACCGCCAGGCCGGGACGTTGGCCGCGCTGTCCCCCGGGCTGTCGCTCGCACTGGTTCCGAGCCTGCTGTGGTCCTTCGCCGACCCGATCGCGCTCCGCTCCCTGCTGCTCGGCGTCGGCTGCCTGGCGCTCGTGCTCGGCGGCATCCGGCTGCGCTGGAGCGCACCCCTGGTCCTCGGGGCGGTCGCCGGCTCCCTCCTGGTCCTGCGTCTTTCCACGCCTGTGGCCCAGGCTGTCCCCCGTTGGGCGCTCATCGGCGCCACCGGGGCCGTCCTGCTGGCCCTCGGCATCACCTGGGAGAGGCGGGTGCGGGACGCCCGGCGGCTCGCCGGCTACGTGCACACCCTCCGGTGACGACGCCGGGGCACCTGCCCGGCGTACGACCAGAGCACCTGCCCTGAGGGCAGTGAAAGGCCTAGCACCACGGATGGTGCTAGGCCTTCGAACGTTGAAACCGAGGTTGTCGGCGCCCCCCGGCATCCGAAACCCAAGCTGCTACGTCCCCCCTGGGATGTCGAGCTCCCTCAGCTCTCGTCCCCGCGACGCTGCTCGGGCACCATACCCGTCAGCAATTCGCGCACTTCGGACTCGCGATAACGGCGATGTCCTCCGAGAGTCCTGATCGAGCTCAGCTTGCCAGCCTTGGCCCAACGAGTGACCGTCTTCGGGTCTACTCGGAACATGGCCGCAACCTCGGCAGGCGTGAGCAACGCCTCGGACTCAGGTGGTCGCATGTTCATATGCGAACCTCCCTCCCTATCGGTACCCACCCACAACCAGAGCACAGAAACCCCGGTCATGTTCATTCAATGGTGCCATTTAGGAGAGTAAGCGGCGCCGTGAATTAGGACAATGACCCCTATGAACCACCAAGTGGTCTGGACTGCCCACAGTCGGACAGCGTCCAAGTGACCCAGGTCGCACGAATCGCGTGATCTTCGTAGGCTGGTACCGACACGGCCGCACCACCCCCGCGGTCGGACGGAGAGTAGCCCACACCACCCCGGCGGGCCTGACCAGGAAGGGTCACCACAGTGACCACACCACAACCACCGCTCGGCGTGTTCGAGCGTGAAACCGGCCACGAGCAGGTCGTCTTCTGCCACGACGAACCGACTGGCCTCAAAGCGATCGTCGCCATCTACTCCACCGCCCTCGGCCCCGCGCTGGGCGGTACTCGTTTCTACCCCTACGCCTCCGAGCAGGACGCCCTCGCAGACGTCCTGAACCTCTCGAAAGGCATGGCCTACAAGGCCGCCCTGGCTGGTCTAGACCTCGGTGGCGGCAAGGCCGTCATCATCGGCGACCCCCACACGATCAAGACCGAGGCCCTCCTGCGTGCCTACGGCCGCTTCGTCCAGTCGCTCAACGGCCGCTACTACACGGCCTGCGACGTCGGCACGTTCAGCGAGGACATGGACCAGATCGCCCGCGAGTGCTCCTTCGTCACGGGCCGCACCGTGGCGCACGGCGGCGCCGGGGACTCGTCGGTCCTCACCGCCTACGGCGTCTTCCAGGGCATGCGCGCCGCCGCCGAGGTGACCTGGGGCGTACCGACCCTGCGCGGCCGCACCGTCGGCGTCGCCGGGGTCGGCAAAGTCGGCCACCACCTCGTCACCCATCTGATCGACGACGGAGCCGACGTGGTCGTCACCGACGTCGACCCCGGAGCCATCGAGCGGGTCCGCACCCAGCACCCCGAGGTGCGCGCCGTCGCCACCACCGACGAGCTCGTCCGCGCCGACATCGACGTCTACGCCCCCTGCGCGCTCGGTGGCGCTCTGGACGACGACGTCGTGACCGTGCTGAAGGCGAAGGTCGTCTGCGGAGCCGCGAACAACCAGCTCGCCCACGACGGCATCGAGAAGCAGCTCCAGGACCGCGGCGTGCTCTACGCCCCCGACTACATGGTCAACGCCGGTGGACTGATCCAGGTCGCCGACGAGCTCGAGGGCTTCTCCTTCGACCGCGCCAAGCAGCGCGCCGAGAAGATCTTCGACACCACCGCCGCGGTGTTCGCGCTCGCCGCGGACGAGGGCGTCCCGCCGGCTGTCGCCGCGGACCGGCTCGCCGAGCGTCGCATGAAGGAGGTCGGCCGCCTGCGCGGCCTCTGGCTCAACAGCTGACCCCCACCTCGTACGACGGCCGCTCCGCACACCGCGGGGCGGCCGTCGTCGTGCGCGGCGACCGTGCCGGGCACGACGACGCCTCGAGCCCCGACCACGCCGGATCCGCCGGCACGCTCATCAACGGGTCACGCAGCCACGGACGCCACTGACCGGGCCGGGAGAGCATGCGAAACCCGCGGTCCGTGCCCGGAGCGTCTCCGGGCGGGGCCGCGGGTCGTCACACGTCAGATGGTGCTGCCCCGAGAGAGTCAGTCGTGACGAGAGGGCTCTGAATAGTCAGCCCACTCGTCGTACCCGTCGGACTCGTTGTCCGACGAATCGTCGCTCTGCTCGCCGTGCAGCTCCCGGGCCAGCGCACTGAGGTCCGTTTCGTGAGAACGGTACTTCAGATCGCGGGCGACCTTCGTCTGCTTAGCCTTTGCTCGGCCGCGCCCCATAGGGTCGACCCCCTCGCACACTCGGCCGGCGTCACGAGAAGCTCCGTCCGGATGCCTGGAAGCTCCTGGCTGCCGGAGAAGAACTCGTGCGTCCGGTCTCTCGTTCGTATTTGTCCTGAGAACAAGGCTACCTGTCCATCAGGGAATCTCGCACATCCGACTAGATCGATCTCGCCGCGATGGGGCACAGACCCCGCCGGAGGACCGCTCACCAACCGCCGTACTGGCCCGTGAGCGACACCGAACCGCCGACCGGCGCCCCCGGTTCCTCCGCCGCCACGACCTCGCCGGCCGCCCAGGCCTTGACGCCATAGCCGTCGAGGACGGACACGGCGCGGTCGACGTCGCCGGGCTCGACGAGCGCGACCATGCCCACGCCGCAGTTCAGCGTGCGCTCGAGGTCCGCCTGGTCCACCTGCCCGACCTGGCGCACCAGGTCGAAGATCGGCTGCGGGGACCACGTGCTGCGGTCGATCGTGGCGGCCAGCTGGTCGGGCATCACGCGCTCGAGGTTCGCCGCCAGACCCCCGCCGGTGACGTGGGACATCGCGTGGGTGCGGGTGTTGCGGGCCAGGTCCAGGCAGGCCTTGGCGTAGACCCGGGTCGGCTCCAGCAGCTCCTCGCCGAGGGTGCGGCCCAGCTCCGCCACGTCGCGGTCCAGAGCCCACCCGGCCTCGTTCAGCAGCACGTGCCGCACGAGGGAGTAGCCGTTGGAGTGCAGGCCCGAGGAGGCCATCGCCAGCACGACGTCGCCCGCGCGGACCCGCCCCGGGCCCAGCAGGTCGGCCGCCTCCACGACACCGGTCGTCGACCCGGCCACGTCGTACTCGTCGGGGCCGAGCAGGCCCGGGTGCTCTGCGGTCTCGCCGCCGATGAGCGCACAACCGGCCTGGACACACGCCTCGGCGATGCCCTGGACGATGGCGGCGATCCGCTCGGGCACCACCCGGCCGGTCGCGATGTAGTCGGTGAGGAAGAGCGGCTCGGCGCCGCAGACCACGAGGTCGTCGACGAGCATTCCCACCAGGTCGAACCCGATGGTGTGGTGCACGTCCATCGCCTGGGCGATCGCGACCTTCGTGCCGACCCCGTCGGCCGAGCTGGCAAGCAGGGGGTGGTCGTACTTCTTGAGCGCGGTGGCGTCGAAGAGCCCCGCGAACCCGCCGATGCCACCGACCATCTCCGGCCGACGTGCCTTGTCGACCCAGGTCCGCATCAGCTCGACGGCCTTGTCACCCGCCTCGATCGAGACACCCGCGGCCTCGTACGTGCTCCCCTGCGCGGGCTGGTGGGCGGGCGCGTTCTCGTCAGGCATGCAGATCCTCGTCCGTCGGTTCGGGGGCAGGTCAGGGGCGGTCGAGGGAGTCCGCTGCGCCGCCGGCACCGACCGAGGTGGAGACGCCGTCGGTGCCGGTGATGTCGGACAGCTCGAGGAGATGCTTGCCGAGGTGCTCCGGGTCGGGCAGCTTCACCGGGTAGACCCCGTCGAAGCAGGCCCGGCACAGGCTGTCCTTCGGGACGGTGGTGGCCTCGACCAGCTCGTCGAGGGAGACGTAGCCGAGCGAGTCGGCGTCGATGGAGCGAGCGATCTCCTCCGTCGACAGGCCGTTGGCGATGAGCTCGGCGCGTGTGGCGAAGTCGATGCCGTAGAAGCACGGCCACTTCACCGGCGGGCTGGAGATCCGGACGTGCACCTCGCGGGCGCCCGCCTCTCGCAGCATCCGGATCAGCGCGCGCTGCGTGTTGCCGCGCACGATCGAGTCGTCCACCACGACGAGCCGCTTGCCCTCGATGACGTCGCGCAGCGGGTTCAGCTTCAGCCGGATGCCGAGCTGGCGGATCGTCTGCGAGGGCTGGATGAAGGTGCGTCCGACATAGGAGTTCTTGACCAGGCCCTGGCCGTAGGGGATGCCGCTCTCCTCGGCGTACCCGATGGCGGCGGGAGTGCCGGACTCGGGCACCGGGATCACCAGGTCGGCGTCGACCGGGTACTCCCGCGCCAGGCGCCGGCCGATCTCCACGCGCACGGTATGCACGCGCTGGTCGTTCATGAGCGTGTCGGGGCGGGCGAGGTAGACGAACTCGAAGAGGCAGTGCTTCGGCTTCGGCTTCGCGAAGTTCCGGCTGCGCAGGCCGTCCTCGTCGACCGCGATCAGCTCGCCCGGCTCCACCTCGCGGATGTAGGAGGCGCCCACGATGTCGAGGGCGGCCGTCTCCGACGCCACGACCCACCCGCGCTCGAGCCGGCCCAGCACGAGCGGCCGGATGCCCTGCGGGTCCCGCGCGGCGTACAGGGTGTTCTCGTCCATCCAGACGAAGGAGAAGGCGCCCTGGACCGAGGGCAGCACCTCGACGGCGTTCTCCTCGAGGCTCTTGTCCGGGTGGTGGGCGAAGAGCGCGGTGACCAGGCTGGTGTCGTTCGTCGACTCCAGGCCGCGGGCCGGGATGTCCAGCTCGCCGTTGAGGGCGGGCAGACCGGCGACGCGCTCGGAGAGCTCGCGGGTGTTGGTCAGGTTGCCGTTGTGGGCCAGCGCGATGGAGCCGTTCGCCGTCGGCCGGAACGTCGGCTGCGCGTTGTGCCAGGTGCTCGCGCCTGTCGTGGAGTAGCGGGCGTGGCCCACCGCGAGGTGGCCGCGGAGCGAGGCGAGCGCGGACTCGTCGAAGACCTGGGACACCAGGCCCATGTCCTTGAACACCAGGATCTGCCGACCGTTGCTGACCGCCATCCCCGCGGACTCCTGGCCGCGGTGCTGGAGGGCGTACAGGCCGTAGTAGGTGAGCTTGGCGACGTCCTCGCCGGGAGCCCAGACGCCGAAGACGCCACACGCGTCCTGGGGTCCACGCTCCTTGGGGTCGAGGTCGTGGTTCAGGCGGCCGTCACCGCGGCGAGCATTCCCAGGCACGCTGGGGAGTCTACGGCGAAAGGGGCGCCGTTCCGAACCGACGCCGCCAGACGTCTGCTCCGTGGACCCGCACCGCCTCCCTCAGCGCACGCCGACTCACATCCGGCGGGCACCTTCCTTCACCGCTTCGCGAATACGTGTGTAGGTGCCGCAGCGGCACACGTTGCGGATCTCGTCGAGATCCGCGTCACTGACCTCGCGTCCCTCCCGGCGAACCTGCCTGACCTTCGCCACGGCGGCCATGATCTGTCCGGGCTGGCAGTAGCCGCACTGCGCCACGTCGCGCTCGAGCCACGCCTCCTGCATCGGGTGGAGGTCCTCGCCGACCGTCGCCGGGAGCCCCTCGATGGTGGTGATCTCGTCCTTCTCGTCGATGTCGCCCACGCGCACGGAGCACGGGTTGAACGCGCGGCCGTTGACGTGCGAGGTGCATGCCTTGCAGACGTTGATGCCGCAGCCGTACTTGGGGCCCTTGACCCCGATCACGTCCCGAAGGACCCACAGCAGCCGGACGTCGGGATGCACGTCGACGGTGACCATCTGTCCGTTGAGCTTGAAGGTGTGCCTGGCCACGACGACTCCTAGTAGGTGTGCTCGAGCCCGTTGGTGGGCGACTGCGGGACGGACGGGACGAAGGACTTGGGGGTGAACGCCAGAGGTTCGTGGTGGTTGATCGGGAAGCTCGTCGGCATGGTCCCGGTCGCCCGGGCATAGGCACAGGCGATCGCCGCGAACGTGGCGGCGACCCCGGCCTCCCCGGCGCCGCCCGGCTGTCCGCTGTCGGAGGGCATCACGATGACCTCGAGCTCCGGCGGCACGTTCCACTGGCGCGTGTAGAAGTAGTTGTCCCAGCTGGCCTCGAGGAAGTGCCCGTCGCGCAGGTGCATGCTCGAGGTCAGGGCGAGGGCGATCCCGTCCATGACCCCGCCCATCATCTGCGCCTCCAGGCCTCGCGGGTTCACCACCAGGCCCGCGTCGACGGCGAACACGACCTTGGTCACCCGGGGGCCTGTCACCGCGTGGTAGATGTCGCGGTTCACGGTCTCGGGCCGGCAGTCGAGCTCCACGAGGCAGGCGGTGACCCCCTTGTACTCCTTGTGGATCGCGATCCCCTGCGCCGTGCCGCTGGGCATCCTGCGACCCCAGCGTCCGACCTCCGCCACCTTGTCGAGGGCCGCCCTGGCGCGTGCTTCCTTGAGGAAGGACCGCCGGAACTCGTAGGGATCCTTGCGCATCCGCCCGGCCAGCTGGTCCACGACGAGCTCCGAGGCGCACCGCACGTCCGGAGAGTAGATGTTGCGCATGCTCCCGGTGTTGAAGCGCTTGTCGGTCTCGGTCAGCGTCTGGTCCACGGCGCCGAAGTCGTAGGGCACCTCCTGGGTGAGCTCGAAGATGGTCTCGGCGAAGCCGAGGTTGCCGGTCGGCAGCTTCGCCGCCATCGCCGTGATGATCTCGCCGAGGCCGTGGGTGTAGTCGGTCGAGACGCTGGTGTGGCGCTGCTCGAAGCTCAGCACCTCACCACCGAGGTATGTCGCGCGGATGCGGGACGTGCACATCGGGTGCGCACGGCCCTGCCGCGGCTCGTCGGCGCGGTGCCACATGAGCTTGACCGGCTCGCCCATGACCTGGGAGATCTGCGCCGCCTCGAGGGCTGCGTCGAAGAAGAGCTTCCGACCGAAGGAGCCGCCGCCCTGGACCACGTGCACCTTCACGGCGTCCTGGGGAAGCCCGAGCGTCTGCGCGATCTCCTGCTGGGCCACGATCGGCGACTTCAGGCTCGACCAGATCTCCGCGCGGTCCTCGCGCACGTCCGCTATCGCGCAGTTCGGCTCCAGGGGGGAGTTGCTGCGGAAGTAGAAGGTGAAGTCGGCGTCCAGGGTCTTGGCGAGAACGGGCACCGCCGGCACGGCCATCGGCACCTCGGCCTCCCTGAGACCCGCCAGGATCGTCTCGTCCGACTCCCCCTCGACCGAGCCCGGGTTCCAGTCGACCTCGAGCGCGCGGACCGCGTCGATGCACTGGCCGTACGTGCGGGCACGGACCGCGATGCCGGTGGGCACCATCGCGACATGGGTGACCCCCGGCATCGCCTCGACATCACCCGGGTTGTGGACCCGACGCGGAGAACCGTTCAGCGTGGGCGGGCGACACACCATCGTCGGGAGTGCACCCCGCACGTCGAGGTCGGTGGTGAACTCCTTGCGTCCGGTGACGGCGGCCAAAGCATCCACCCGGCTTCGCGGAGTTCCCACCACCCGGAACTCCGAGGCCGGCTTCAGGTCGACGGCCACGGCCTTCGTCGAGGCGCTCGCGGCCCGGGCGGCCAGCTCGCCGTACGTCACGGTGCGCCCGTCGGAGCCCGTGATCACACCGTCCTTCGCGCGCAGGCTCTCCACAGCGTCCCCCAGCACGGTCGAGGCCGCCTCCAGCAACGCGCCCTTGGCGATGGCCGCCGCGACACGGACCGGCGTGAACGTGGAGATCGTGGTGTTGGAGGCGCCCGTGAGCTGGTTGAACACCAGCTCCGGACGCGCCTCGGCGAGCGTCACCTCGACCTTGTCGAGGGGGAGCTCGAGCTCCTCGGCGATCAGCATCGCCGTCGAGGTCGTGATGCCCTGCCCGACCTCGGCACGCGGGAGCGCGAAGGACGCCGTCCCGTCCTCGTTCACCGTGACCGTGATCAGGTTCGCCGTCGGGCGTGTGGCGTCGGTGAGCATGTCGTTGAGGTCGTAGAGCTCAGGCGGCTGGGGTCCGGACTTGACCGCAGCCTCGGCGCGCTCCGGGGAGAGACCCAGGTCGGCGGCCGCCACGAGGGTGGCCGCGCCGAGGAGGTAGCCCATGAACCGGCGTCGACCCACCTCGTGTGAGGAGAAGGATCCTCGGCCGTCATCGTCGTCGGGCAGGTCAGGGTGCTCGCGCATGCGGCATTCCTCTCCGCGTGTGCCCCGGTCGCCGGGGTCGGTCGCGCTCCCTCTCCCGCCAGGAAGCGTGCCACACGTCACACCGTCGGGACCATGACGTCTCGCCTACGACTTCCCCGCCCCCGTTGTGCAGAATGCACAGCGCGTCCGGTCAGCGACGCAGTCCGAGCCGGTGCGCCCTGAGCGCGAGGGCCAGGTCCACCGGAGGTGGCTCGTCGAGCAGCTCGTGGCCGATCAGCCTGCCGACCCGCCGGATCCGGTTCACGACCGTGTTGCGGTGACAGTGGGCCTGCTCGGCGGTCGTCGTCGTCGACCCGGCCGTGGCCACCCAGGTCTCGAGCGTCAGGAGCAGGGATCGCCGCTCCGGCTCGGGCAGGTCGAGCAGCGGTCCGAGCCAGACCGCCACCAGCCGCTCGACCACATCGGGCGACGTCAGCAGCAGCACCTCGGGCAGCCGCTCGTCGAAGGTGACCACCGAGCACTCCCCGGCCGCCGTCGTCCGCAGCGCGAGCACCGCCTGCCGGTGTGCCGTGTCGATGTCCGCGAGGGCGCCCACGACCACCGACACCCCGACCGCCCCTTGCGCCTGGTCGCGCAGGACGCCCAGCGCCGGAGCCGGCCCGGAGGCGTCCAGGGACAGCACCCCGATGTACCCGTCAGCACGCCGCTGCCACGAGGAGGGCACGCCGCGCGCTGCGAGCGCCTGACCGAGCGCCAGCGCGAGGTTCCCACGGCCCTCCTGGTGATCCAGGGCAACGACGACGTACCTTCCGCGCACCGGCAGGTCGAGGATGCGCGCCGCTTCGAGAGCGAAGGCCGCGTCCTTCGCGCGTCCGTGCAGCATCCCCTCCCACAGGGCAGCGCGGCGCTGCTCGTCCTCGCGGACCAGCTCACGCTCGGCCGTGTGGTACGCCGAGGCGACCTGCGCCGAGGTCTCGTCCACCACTTCCCAGAGGCGCGTCCCGACCTCGCGAAGCCCCTCGGCGTCGAGGGCGTCGTGCGCGTGTGCTTCCTCGACGAGGTCCTCCCAGATCAGCCGACCACCGACCCGGAAGGAGCGCAGCACCTCGTCGAGCGCGATCCCCTGCTCCGCCCGGCGCCTCCCCGTCTCACGGGCGGCGTCGAAGTAGGACTCCCCCACGTGAACGCCCTGCCAACCGTCCGTGACGGCAACCGCCAGCAGGTCGAGCACGCGGCTGATGTTGTCGTGGCAGGACCGCCGGAGGTCCGGGACGGGGACGAGCCGACCTTCGCCGTAACCGGGATTGTGCCGGAGGATCGTGTCCACCAGACGCTCGGTGAGTGCGGACACCCGCGACTGCCGGTGCCGCCCCAGGAACCCGAGCGTGCGGCGGCTCATCGCAGGGAGAGTGAGTACAGAAGGAGCGTCTCGGCGACGCAGACGCGCTCGAACTCCGCGAGGTGCAGCCCCTCGTTCGCCCCGTGGGCCCTGGTGTCGGGGTCCTCCACGCCCGTGACCAGGACGGAGGCCTCGGGGAACGCCTTCTGGAAGGAGGCGATGAACGGGATGGACCCGCCGACGCCGATGTCCACGGGCTCGACGCCGTCCCACGCGTCCCGGAAAGCCGCGCGAGCGACGTCGTAGACCGGACCCTGGGCGTCGATCACGCCGGGCTGCCCGCTCTCACGGCCCGGGGTGACGGTGACCTTCGCACCCCAGGGGGCGTGGGTCTCGAGGTGCTGGACCAGCTTCTGGAGCGCCGACGTCGCGTCGTCGCCGGGCGCCACGCGCAGGGACACCTTCGCCCGCGCCGACGGGATGAGCGTGTTGCTCGCCTCGGCGGTGCGCGTCGTGTCGAGGCCGATGATCGAGATCGACGGCTTGGTCCACAGCCGCTCGACGTAGGAGCCGGAGCCGATGAACGAGACCCCGTCGAGCAGCGAGGACTCCTGGCGGATCCGCTCCTCCGGGTAGTCGACGTCGCTCGCGGGGCCGCTGACCAGGCCCTCGACGGCGACGTTGCCCTCGTCGTCGTGGAGCGTCGCGAGGAGGCGCACCATCGCCATCATCGCGTCGGGGACCAGCCCGCCCCACATGCCCGAGTGGATGCCGTGGTCGAGCGTCTGCAGGTCGACGAACACGTCCACGTTGCCGCGCAGGGTCGTGGTGAGCGCGGGCAGCCCGACGTCCCAGTTGGTGGAGTCGGCGATGACGATGACGTCGGCGGCCAGCCGCTCGTGGTGCTCGGCCAGGAACGCCTCCAGCGTCGGGGAGCCGACCTCCTCCTCGCCCTCGACGAAGACGGTGACGCCGACGCCCAGGTTGCCCCCGAGCGCGCGGACTGCCGCGAGGTGCGCGGCGATGCCGGCCTTGTCGTCCGCGGCACCGCGACCGTAGAGCCGCTCACCGCGCTCGGTCGGCTCGAAGGGCTCGCTGTCCCAGCTCGCCCGGTCGCCGACGGGCTGCACGTCGTGGTGCGCGTAGAGCAGGACCGTCGGAGCGCCGGGAGGGGCGGGCTTCTTCGCGACGACGGCGGGGGCACCGCCCTTGCTCGAGAGGATCTCGACGTCGAAGCCCTCCGCCTCGAACAGCTCCGCGGTCGCCTCCGCACTGCGGCGCACCTCGTCCTTGAGTGCGGGGTCGGCGCTCACCGACGGGATGCGCACCAGCGCCTCGAGGTCGGTACGGACCGACGGCAGGACCGCCTGGACGGCTTCGCGGATGTGGGACGAGGCGGCTGCGTTCGCTGGCATGACCTTCACCCTAGAGCGGCCTCGCGCATGTGCTCCGGGTGGGCTACCGGTGGGCTTCGGGTGGGCTGGGCCGTGGCCTCGGGCGGTCCCCGAGGCCGCGGACCAGCCCCTCAGACCGACTCGACCAGCGGCAGCAGCGGGCTGAGATCGGACCGTTCCCCCGACGCACGCAGGTGGGCCTCGCGCTCCGCCTCGTCCCAGTCGGCGTCACCGACCGCGAGGGCGATCCAGGTGGGCGCGTCCATCTCGACGACGGCGGGCGGAGTACCGCGTGTGTGGCGGGTGCCCTCGACGCACTGCGCCACGGCGTACGGCGGGATGCGCACCTCCACCGCCCCGCCCGGGGCCTTGCGCACGAGCAGCGCCAGGAGGTGCTTGGTGAGGAGCCGGAGGTCGTCACCGGTGGCACTGCCCTCGCGGAAACGGGCGAGGGCGGGGCCGACGACGGCAGGGTCGGCCGGGCGCAGGCGGACGGGCATGTCCCCAAGTATCGAGGACCCACGACCGGCCTACGACGGGGGCCGATCACGACGTGCGCACGGTTTGTCGCGTTCCTCCACGGAGCGCCCTTTACCCGTTTTACTCTGGCTGCCAGTTCGTCAAGACGGGGAAGTCTCACAATGCTGCTCTCGGTGTCCCGGAGAGGCGCGCGCCGCGCGTCGGTCCTCGCCTCTGTCATCGCCCTCGCCACCGCCGCGTCCGGGGTTCTCCTCTCTCCCACCGAGGCGTCCGAGCGCGTCACGCCCGGCAGCTTCACCGGGTACGGGTTCGACCAGTGCGTCACGCCTTCGCAGGAGGCGATGGACACCTGGCTGAACACGTCGCCCTACTGGGCCGTGGGCGTCTACATAGCGGGCGACAACCGCTACTGCGGCGACGCCATGCAGACCAACCTCACCCCCGAGTGGGTCTCCACCCAGCTCGGCAAGGGCTGGCGTGTCCTGCCGATCACCGTCGGGCCGCAGGCGCCGTGCTACGTGAACCCGCAGAAGAAGGACCGGATCGACAACGACCCGGCACGCAACTACGCCGGCGCCCGCGCGCAGGGCCGGATCGAGGCCCGCACGACGGTACGCCGCGCCCGCGACCTCGGGATCGCTCCGCGCAGCACGCTCTGGTACGACATCGAGGCCTACGACGCCTCCAACGACGTGTGCCGCACGGCCACGCTGAGCTTCCTCTCGGCCTGGACCCGCACCCTGCACAACCTGGACTACGTGTCCGGGGTCTACTCCAGCGCATCCACCGGCATCCGCGCCCTCGACGACGCCCGGGTGCTCACCCCACGTCGCTACACGATGCCCGACCACGTGTGGGTCGCCGAGTGGGTCCACGAGACCGCCTACCGGCGTCCGCCCCGGATGACCCCGCCCACCCTGCTCTCGGCCTACCTGCGCGACGACGGCTGGCTCCCGGGGGGCCGGATGCGCCAGTACCGCGGCGGGCACTCCGAGACGCACGGCGGCGTGACGATCAACATCGACACCAACTACCTGGACCTGGGCCGCGGCACGCGTGCCGGCAAGGCTCCGAGGTTCTGCCGCGGGCAGCGGGTCGACTTCCCGGGCTACCGGCGGCTCCACTTCGGCAACAAGGGCGGGCAGGTGCGCGCGCTCCAGTGCTTCCTCAAGCGCCGCAACCTGTACTCCGGCAAGCTCACCTACTTCTACAACCACAAGACGGTCCGGGGAGTCACCCGGTTCCAGAGGCGCCAGGGCCTGAGGATCGACGGCCGCATGTGGTGGAGCACCTGGACGGTGATGCTCTCGCAGGGCCGCACCCCCGTGCTCAAGATCGGTTCCGGCGGCAACGCCGTACGACGGCTCCAGCGGTCGCTCAACGCCGCCGGCCGGAGCGGGATCGTCGTGGACGGGATCTTCGGTCCCGGCACGACGCAGGCCGTCCGGGAGTACCAGGGCGAGGTGGGCCTCCGTCGTACCGGCGTGGTCGACCCGGACACCTGGGCGAAGCTGCAGTCCGGTCGCCTCTGACCTCTCCCCGCTCCCGAGGACACCGTCGACGCGGCGGTCCGGGCGGGCGTCGGTCCGTTGCAGGTTTCTGAAATGCACGAACCTGAACCCGGCGTGGCCGTGACCTGGTTCACGGGGCCTCGTTGTTCCCCCGTTCGGCCGCTGCGGCGGCTCGTCTCGGAGAACAAGGAAGTCCATGCGCAGAAAACTCGTCGTGGCGGCTGCCGTCACCTCCACCCTCGTCCTGGGCGCCTCGGGCATGAGCGCGACCGCCGCCCCGGTCGCCGGTGACCTCACCTCCGGCTCCTACGTGGTCGTGCTGAAGGACGGCTCGGCCGCACGCACGCTCGCGACCGCGCAGGCCGAGCGCTTCGGCTTCGACCTGGGCCACGTGTACACCACCGCGCTGCAGGGCTACTCGGCGACGATGCCCGCCTCGGTCGCGGCGTCGCTCGAGCAGCTCCCGTCGGTGGAGTGGGTCCAGCAGGACACGCCCGTCTCGATCGACGCGCAGACGCTCCCGACCGGCATCGACCGCGCCAACGCCGACGCGAGCCCCACCGCCGCCATCGACGGCAGCGACCAGCGTGTGGACGTGGACGTCGCCGTCATCGACACCGGCGCGGACCTGACCCACCCGGACCTGAACATCTACCGCGCGGGCGCCAAGAACTGCTCGATCGGTGCGGTCAACGCCAACGACCTGCACGGCCACGGCAGCCACGTCTCCGGCACCATCGGTGCCATCGACAACGGCTCCGGCGTCGTGGGCATGGCTCCCGGCGCCCGCATCTGGCCGGTCAAGGTGCTCACCGACACCGGCAGCGGCCTGAACTCCGACGTGATCTGCGGCATCGACTACGTCGCCTCCCACGCCGACGAGATCGAGGTCGCCAACATGAGCCTCGGCGGCAGCGGCACGGACGACGGCAACTGCGGCCTGAGCAACGACGACGCGATGCACACCGCGATCTGCAACGCCGTCGACGCGGGCATCACCTTCGTGGTGGCCGCCGGCAACGACTCCGAGGACGCCAAGAACTTCACCCCGGCCGCGTACGACGAGGTGATCACGGTCAGCGCACTGGCGGACTTCAACGGCCAGCCGGGCGGCGGCGCGGCGTCCACCTGCCGCAGCGACGTCGACGACACCTTCGCCGACTTCTCCAACTACGGCGCGGACGTCGACATCATCGCCCCGGGCGTGTGCATCTACTCGACCTCGATGCTCGGCGGCTACGCCACCCTGTCCGGTACGTCGATGGCCAGCCCCCACGTCGCGGGAGCGGCCGCCCTCTACAAGGCGACGCACCCTTCGGCCACCCCGGCCCAGGTCAAGAGCGCACTGCGCAGCGCCGGCAACAGCAACTGGAACAACAGCGACGACGGCGACTCGACCAAGGAGCCGCTGCTCGACGCGAGCACCTTCTGATGCGACCACGCCCGGCGCACTGAAGCCGCAACGCCCGGCGCCGCCCCGAGACCCCGGACGGTGCCGGGCGTTGCCTGCGTCCGACCCCCTCGCTCCTCGTGAGCGAGGGGGTCGCCGCGTTCACAGGACAAGGAGGGCCAGACACGAGCCTGACCCTCCCCGTCGTTGCTGCGACTGTCGCCGACTACTGCCCCACCGTGGCGCAGATCGCCCAGGCGGCCACCAGCACGGGGCTGGCGCCCGTGTTGAAGCCCTCCACCTCCCACGCGTTGGCCATCCTGCCGTCCGCCTCCTGCTCCTGTCCCTCCGCGGTCAGGAAGATCGGGTCCGAGGTGACGATGTCGATCTGTCCCGGCGCGGTCGCATCACTGGAGAAGCCACCACCCAGGGCGTACCGACCCGGGCCGCACTCTGCTCTGATGCTCTGGCGCCCGGAGCCGGTCCACCCCGTCTGGGTCCGGACCTTGCGCACCACGACGCCCGAGATGCCGGCCGGTCCTGCCGGTCCCACGTCGCCCTTCACACCCTGCGGACCGCGCGCGCCGGCAGGACCGGCAGGACCGGCAGGACCGGCAGGACCGGCGGGACCGCGCGCGCCGGGGTCGCCCTTCTCACCCCGGGGGCCCTGCCCGCCCGCCTCGCCGGACGCGTTGATCCGGCCTCTCGTGAAGGCGTTGAAGTCACGGAGCCCGAGGGTGTTGTCGCGGACCTCGAAGGACCCCACCGCCCCCTTGCCGATGTCGCGCTTCTGGATGGTCCCGTTCTTGATGTCCTGGGACGTGATCTGCCTCGCCGCCACGGCGCCACCCACACCGCTCAGGGTCGCGAGAGCCACCGCACCGGCGGTGACCGCGACAACGCGGCTGTTCAAGTACTTGCTGACTGTCATGCAACTACCTCCGAGCTACTTCACTCGGAGCCCCCGAAGAGCCCCCCGTGGTTGTGGCCATTCGTCACGGCAGACCACACCAGCGGCAAGCGCCGGCCGGTCAGGAGATGACGGTCTTCCGTTTCATGGCTGGACCCGCTCCATCCGAGCAAAGTCCCGGCAATGTCTCAATAGCCCGACGAGTACCAGCGTCCTGGTCAATAGAGACCTTTCCTGCGAGCCCAGAAGTGCTGATCCCCAACAAAACAAGGCAGTTCGGACGATGGCACCAAAGGGAGGAAACCGACGAGACTCCCACAAGCGGACAGCGCGGCACAGGTGGCCAGGGCTGTGGGCGCGAGAGTCGGGAGCCTCCTCGTCCACGCCCAGGGCCCGATGCCCCGGAGGTCGAGCTTGGAGCACGCCAGTACCCATATGGGCGACAGTTCGCCCTCTTTACCCCTCATGCCGCGAAGGCGCATTGTTACTTTTCGGCCCACATGACGTTCTTCGGGGGAAGGCGGGGGGATGGGACGCATATGGGGATCGGCGCTTCTCACGGGCGCGATGGTGGTCACGGCGGGGTCGCTCGTCGCCGTGGCGCCTGCGGCGAGCGCGGCTGACGGACTGTTCAGCCCTTACCAGACCTACGCTCCGGGTGAGGACGCGGCGAACGTCGCCATCGGGGACCTGACCGGTGACGGCCGGGCCGACGTGGTGGTGACGACGGACTACTCCCAGGACCCGGCGATCGAGAACCACCTCTGGGTCTACCCGCAGCGCACGGACGGGAGTCTCGGCACGCCGACCTCGTACGCGACCGGAGCCGCCTACGGCAGTGAGATGGCGGTCGCACTGGCCGACCTCGACGAGGACGGTGACCTCGACGCCGCCGTGACGACCGAGGCCGGCGTCGAGATCTTCGAGCAGGACGCCGGTGGGCTCTCCTACACCTGGACCGTCCCGATCGAGCAGGGGCGTGACCTCGAGCTGGCCGACGTCAGCGGCGACGGCCTCGCCGACCTCGTCGTCAACACCCGCTCGGGCATCGCGGTCTGGTGGCAGATCAACGGCGACTTCATGGGCGCCCCGACCGGACGCACCCTCTCGACGGGCCTCGCCGTGGAGGTCGAGGTCGCCGACGTCACCGGCGACGGGCTGAACGACGTGGTCAGTGCTCTGGGCCGCACGGTCGAGGTGCGGGCGCAGAAGTCCGACCACTCGTTCGCGGCACCGGTGAGCTACCTCTCCGGCGGCACTGCGCCGTGGGAGACGGTCAACGGCCTCGCCGTCGGCGACACCAACGGCGACGGCCTGGCCGACGTCCACGTCAGCGTGGGGGGCAACAAGCCCAACTCCTGGGTGATCACGCGGTTCCAGCTCTCCGACGGCACGCTGGCCAAGCCGTTCGTGCGTCAGAGCTACGACATCCCCGAGACCCTCGAGGTCGCCGACGTGACCGGCGACGGCCGCGGCGACCTCGTCGTGCTCCACGGCGGGTGGAACAGCATGGGCGTCTACGACTCGACACCGGGGACGAACGAGACCGAGTCGCTCTACGCCATCCCCTACGCCAGCCACTACGACGCCAAGGCTCTCGCGATCGGGGACGTCTCCGGCGACGGCCGCGCCGATGTCGCGATCGCCGAGTACAACCACGGCCTCGTCCAGCTGCGCGGGGCCGCGCCGGCGAGCACGATGCCGGACACCACGATCACCGGAGGCCCGAGCGGCACCATCCGGTCGACGTCCGCCACGTTCGTCTTCAGCGCCAAGCCCACGCCCGCCTACTTCCAGTGCTCGATGGACTTCGCAGCCTGGGTGCAGTGCCCGCCGCAGGCGACCTACACCGGACTCGAGACAGGTACGTCGCACACCTTCCGGGTGCGGGCGGTCGGCACGAACGGCGCGGTCGAGGACACGCCGGCGAGCCGCGTGTTCGCGGTCGACTCCGCGGCCGAACTGGGCGTCACGCTCACGACGGACCAGGACCCGGTCGAGCGCGGGGGCACCCTGACCTACACCACGAGGGTGTACAACGCCGGGCCGGACGCGGCCGCGGACGTGGTCCTCACCCAGACCCTGCCGTCGGGCTTCCAGCTGGACTCGGTCTCGACGGCGCTCGACGCCCCGGTCAGCGTGACGGTCTCGTGCACCGGTGCGGCCGAGGTCCGGTGCACGATGCCGACCTTCGGGCGAGGTGACTGGCTGATCGTCAGGGTCACGGGCACGGTCACCGCTCGCAAGGGCCCGCTGGACTCCTCCGTGTCCGTGGGCTCGTCGACGTGGGAGCTGGCCACCGGCAACGACACCGCGTCGGTCTCGACCTCCGTCGGGAAGGGCAGCGGGAAGGGCAGCGGGAACGGCGGCGGCAAGGGTCACTGATCGGTCGGGGCGCGGCCCGGCGGCCCGGCGGCCCGGCGGATCGGGCACGCCGAGCCGAGGCGAACCACCGGTCACGCAGCGACGCCGGACCTAGCATCGGCAACAGACCCAGGAGGTGGTTGCCATGCCCGACTTCCCGTACGCCGAGCGGTTCACCGTCAACCGGACGTTCCCGGAGCGGGGCCGGTCACGGGACGACGTGCTCGCCGAGATGCGGACGATGGCCACCGAGGAGGACGCGTTCTGGGAGACCGGGAAGTGCTCGGGGACGATGTACTCCGGGGACCACGAGCACTACCGCTTCCTCGACGAGGCCTTCGGGATGTTCGCGCATGTGAACATCCTCCAGCGCGACATGTGCCCGAGCGCCACGAAGTTCGAGGGCGAGGTGATCGCCATGGCACTGGACCTCATGCACGCCGACGCGGTCACCGACGGTACGCCGGCCGGGCTCGTCACGACCGGCGGCACCGGCAGCATCCTGCACGCCGTACACGCCTACCGCGAGCACGCCCGCAAGCACCGCGGGATCGACCGCCCGAACTTCGTCAAGCCGGAGACCGGCCACCCTGCCTTCGACAAGTCGTGCCACCTGCTCGGCGTCGAGCTCCGGGTGGCCCCCGTCGCACCGGAGACGACGCAGGCCGACGTGAAGGCGATGGGCGAGCTCGTCGACGAGAACACGGTCGCGATCATGGGCTCGGCGACGAACTACGGCTACGGCACCATCGACCCGATCGACGAGCTGGGGCGGCTGGCGCTGGAGCGGGGGGTCGGGCTGCACGTCGACTCGTGCCTGGGCGGGTTCATCCTGCCGTTCGGGGAGGAGCTCGGCTACGACGTCCCGCCGTTCGACTTCCGGGTTCCCGGGGTGACCAGCATCAGCGCCGACACTCACAAGTACGGCTACGCGTTCAAGGGCAGCTCGACGGTGCTGTTCCGGGACAAGGCCTACCGGAACGCGGGGTACTTCTTCCTCGCCGGCTGGAGCGGCGGGAAGTACATGTCACCCGGGATCGAGGGGTCGCGCTCGGGCGGCCTGGTGGCCTCGACCTGGGCGGCGATGGTGCAGCTCGGTCGTGAGGGCTACCGGGAGTACGCCCGTCAGATCTTCGAGACCTCCGCGGCCATGCAGGAGGCGGTGCGCTCCCACCCCGAGCTGCGGCTGATGGGGAAGCCCACGTTCTGTTTCAGCATGACCTCCGACGAGTTCGACATCTACCACGTGTGGGACCACATGGCGCCGAAGGGCTGGCGCTTCAACGGACAGCAGTACCCGAACTCCATGCACATGGCGGTCACGCGTCCCCAGACCCAGCCCGGCGTCGTGGACCAGTGGACCCAGGACCTCGCCGAGGCGGTCGACTACGCCAAGGAGAAGGAGGCCGCGGGTCAGACGGCGTTCATGTCGGCGATCTACGGCGGCGTCGCGGGCGGACTCAACGAGGAGTCGGAGGACTTCATCGAGGCGGTCATGAGCGACATGATGGACACCCAGCAGTCCGTGCCGCCCGTGGAGGACTGATGGCAGGTCCCTCTGCCCGGCCGCCCGCGCCTCCGCGGGGTGAGCGCTTCGTGCTCACGGTGGACCTCGGCTCGAGCGCGGCCAAGGTCGGGTTCGTCTCGCTCGACGGCGCCATCGCCTGGTGGACCCGAGCGGACCTCGAGACCGTGCACGGTCCCGGCGGCGCGGCCACGCAGGACGCCGAGGAGTGGTGGCGGCTCGTCGCCGAGGCGACCCGGAAAGGTCTCGCCGACGGACCCGTCCGGGGCGATCAGGTCGCCGCCGTCGCGGTCACCGGACAGTGGTCGAGCACGGTGCCGGTCGACGGGTCCGGCCGGCCGGTCGCGCCCTGTGTGATGTGGATGGACACCCGGGGCGGGCGGCACTCCCGGGCGCTCGTCGGCGGGCGGATCCAGGGGTACGGCGCACGGGCGCTCCTGGAGTGGGTACGCCGTACCGGCGGCATCCCGAGCCTTTCGGGCGGCGACGCCATGGGGACGATGCTCCACCTCGACCGGGACGAGCCCGCGGTGGCCGCGAGGACGCGGTGGTACCTCGAGCCCGTCGACTACCTGACGATGCGCTTCTCCGGCGTACCTGCGGCCACCCCTGCCTCGGCGTTCCCGCGCTGGCTCACCGACAACCGGCAGGCGGACGTCCTCGGCTACGACCGCACCCTCCTCGACCTCGCCAGGATCGACCGGGGCAAGCTGCCCCCGCTCCGCCCGACCGGGAGCGTCGTCGGGCAGGTCTCGCCCGCCGTCGCGGCGGAGCTGGGCATCTCCCCCGAGGCCGTCGTGGTCAACGGGCTGCCGGACCTGCACTCCTCGACCGTCGGCTCGGGCTGCCTCGCCGAGCACCAGGCGTACCTCGCCGTCTCGACGACGGCCTGGGTGAGCTGTCCCGTGCGGGCGAAGAAGACCGACCTGTTCCGGCAGATGGCGTCCGTTCCGGGCCTGTGGCCGGGCCAGTACCTGCTCGTCGACAACCAGCGCACGTCGGGCCGCTGCCTGGAGTGGCTGCGCGACCACGTCATCGCGCCGGACGACGGGCTCGGCGGCACCGCACGACCGAGCATCGAGGAGCTGCTCGCCCTCGCCGGCACCGCCCCGGCCGGGTCGGGAGGCGTGGTCTTCACGCCCTGGCTCGACGGGGAGAACTCCCCCGTGGAGGACTCGCACGCGCGGGCGGGCTTCCACAACCTGTCGCTGCACACGACGCGCGCCCAGCTGGTGCGGTCCGTCCTGGAGGGAGTCGCCTACAACGCCCGCTGGCTGCTCGAGGGCGCCGACCACTTCACCGGTCAGCGGCTTGACCCGGTGCGGCTCATCGGCGGTGGGATCCAGTCCGACCTGTGGTGCCGGATCATCGCCGACGTGTGCGACCGGCGGGTCGAGCGCGTCGCCGATCCTGTCCTGTGCGGCCTGCGCGGCATGGCGCTCTTCGCCGGGCTCGTCCTCGGCGAGGTCGACCGCGACGAGGTCCACGACCTCGTTCCGGTCGACGCCACCTTCGCACCGGACCCGGCGACCCGGACGCTCTACGACTCACTCTTCGCGGAGTTTCCCAAGCTCTACAAGGCCCAGCGCGGGATGTTCCGGCGGCTCAACGGGTCGGCGTAAGAACCACCTCTGTCCGGTTCATCCAAGATTCCATGGTCACTTGAGTCACAAGAGTGCACGACCTTTCACGCATGCCGGACGAATCGGGCATAGCGCGCTGGTCAAACTGGCGATCCGTTGCGAGGATCATTCTTCCGTCCGGGCCCGACGCAATATCGAGCTCGGACGTGGCGAGTCGGGGGACGAACAAGAACGCCGGAGCGGCGCACATCCGCGACCACCGGTGAAGGCACGAGCGAACGGAGCATGCATTGAACGACGCATCGCAGGAGATCAGCCGCCGCGTCATTCTCGAGATGGTCGGCCCGGAGGGCCCGACCCCCATCGAGGCGGAGCTGCGCTACTCCCAGACCGACCCGTACGCCGTGTCCGTCGTCTTCCTGCAGGGCGAGAACGAGGTCGCGTGGGTCTTCGGACGGGACCTGCTGATCCGCGGTGTCAGCGAGCCGGCCGGCCACGGTGACGTCCAGGTCTTCCCCTCCCTCGACCCCGACGGCCGAGGCGTGGTCGGTCTGATGCTGTACTCCCCCGCCGGGCAGGCCCTCGTCCACGCGTCCGCCAAGGACGTCCTCGAGTTCCTCGCCGACAGCACCCGTGTCGTGTGGCCCGGCACCGAGGGCGAGTACCTCGACGCCGACGACGCGATCGCCGCGCTCCTCGTGAGTGACTGACACCGCTCCGCACCACGTTGGCTGACCCCGCTCCGACGGGGTAAAGGTTGGGGGTGCCAGAGACCCCCGAGGACTACCGCCCCGACCCGCGACGGTGGCACGCGCTCGCCGTCACGCTCGTGGTCGGGTTCATGTCCCTCCTCGACGTCACGATCGTCAACGTCGCCATCCCCTCGATCCAGAGCGGGCTCGGCGCCTCGGCACAGGCGGTGCAGTGGGTCGTCTCCGGCTACGCGCTGGCCTTCGGCCTGGTGCTCGTCGCGGGCGGCCGGCTCGGCGACCTGCTGGGGCGGCGCCGGATGTTCCTCATCGGGCTGGCGGCCTTCACGATCACCAGCGCGGCAGCCGGGGCCGCGCCCAACGAACAGATGCTGGTGACCGCACGGCTCCTGCAGGGGCTCGCCGCCGGCATGCTCACCCCGCAGAACACCGGGCTCATCCAGGAGCTCTTCCGCGGGGACGAGCGAGCGCGCGCCTTCGGCTGGTTCGGCACGACGGTGGGGGTCTCCGCCGCTACCGGACCCATCCTGGGTGGTCTGCTGCTGGCGCTCTTCGGCCCCGAGCACGGATGGCGGGTCGTGTTCCTGGTCAACGTGCCGATCGGCCTCGTGGCCATGGTGCTCGCCGCCCGGCTCATCCCGAGGAGCCACCCGGAGCGCGGCGCTCTCCGGCGGGAGGTGGACCCGGTCGGTGCCGCCCTCCTGGGCGCTGCCGTGCTGTGCGTGCTGTTCCCCCTCGTCGAGGCGATGTCCGATCCCACGACGCCGCTGTGGCTTCTGGTCCCGTTGTCGCCCGTCGCCGCCTGGCTGTTCGGGCGGTGGGAGTCGCGCATCGTCGCGCGGGGCCGAAGCCCGCTCCTCGACGTACGGCTGCTCCGAATGGCACCCGGCTTCACCACCGGCACCGCTCTGCAGACGCTCTACTTCTCCGGGTTCAGCGGGCTGTGGCTGGTGCTGGCGCTCTTCTTCCAGGACGGTCTCGGCTACACCCCCTTGCAGTCAGGCCTGTCGGTGACGCCGTTCGCGATCGGCTCGGCGGTGACCGCCGTGATCGCCGGGCGTCTCGTGGGCCGGTGGGGTCGCCGGCTCACCGTCGGCGGGCTCGTCCTCGTCGTCGTAGGCTTCCTCGGCCTCGTGGTGACGATCGCCGACCCGACGCACACGGCCCTGGCCACCGCGCTGCCGCTGCTCGTCGCGGGCGTCGGGTCGGGGGCGGTGATCTCCCCCAACGTCACGATGACGCTCAGCCACGTCCCTCCGACCATGGGCGGAGCCGCCGGAGGCGCGATCCAGACCGGCGCCCGGGTCGGCAGTGCCGTGGGTGCTGCGGTGCTCGCGGCGTCCTTCCGGATCACCCTCCAGGGCGGTGAGCTGGCCTCAGCCGCGCGGGTGGCGTTCACGTGCGCGACCGCGTTCGTCCTCGTCGCCCTGGCGCTGGCCGTCGTCGAGCTCCGGCGGCAGGGGCGGCGTACCCCGGAGGCGGCGGAGGTCACCCGGGCCGGGGACTGAGCGCGCCGGCCGGGGTCAGCGGCCGAGGGCCTCCGGCAGCGTCCCGGACCAGGCGGCCCGGAGCTCGGACAGCGGCACGGAGAACTGGCCCTGTACGTCGAGCGTCGCGTCGTCGCCGCTGCCGTCGGTCACGCCGATGCGGACGTGCGGGAAGCCGCGGGCCGAGCACATGTCGGTGAAGCGGACCTCCTCGCTGCGGGGCACCGCCACGACCGCTCGCCCGGCCGACTCGCTGAAGAGCGCCACGAACGGGTCGAGCTCGTCGGGGAACCACACGCGCGCGCCGATCCCGGCCTTGCCACCGCCGAGGAGGCACGACTCGACGAGCGCCTGGGCCACGCCGCCGTCGGAGACGTCGTGGGCGGCGTCGATCAGGCCGTCGCGGGAGGCGTTGACGAGGATGTCGGAGAGCTCGCGCTCGGCGGCGAGGTCGACGGCCGGCGGCATCCCGCCGAGGTGGCCGTGCACGACGTTCGCCCACTCCGAGCCGGAGAGCTCCTCACGGGTCGCGCCCAGGAGGTAGATCTGCTGGCCCTCGGCGACGAACCCGCCGGGAGTGCGCCGGGTGACGTCGTCGATGACGCCGAGCACCGCGACGACCGGCGTGGGCAGGATCGCGGTCTCGCCGGTCTGGTTGTAGAGGCTCACGTTGCCGCCGGTGACGGGTACGCCGAGGTCGCGGCACCCGTCGGCGAGGCCACGCACGGCCTCCGCGAACTGCCACATCACGTCCGGGTCCTCGGGGGAGCCGAAGTTCAGGCAGTCGCTGACCGCGAGCGGGCGCGCCCCCGTCGTGGCGACGTTGCGGAACGACTCGGCGAGCGCGAGCTGGGCCCCGGTGTAGGGGTCGAGCTTGGCGAACCGGCCGTTGCAGTCGGTGGAGACCGCGACACCGAGGTTGGACTCCTCGTCGACGCGGACCATCCCGGAGTCCTCCGGCTGCGCCAGGACGGTGTTGCCCTGGACGTAGCGGTCGTACTGGTCGGTGATCCACGACTTGTCGCAGAGGTTCGGGCTCGCGACCATGCGCAGCAGCGTCGCGCGGAGCTCGTCGGCCGTCTCGGGCCGCGGGAGCTTCTCGGCGACGTCGGCCTGGAGCGTGTCCTGCCAGTCGGGCCGGGCGAAGGGGCGCTCGTAGACCGGGCCCTCGTGGGCGACCGTGCGCGGGGGTACGTCGACGACGGTCTCGCCGTGCCAGTCGATGACCAGCCGGTCCGTGTCGGTGATCTCGCCGACGACCGTGGCGTCGACCTCCCACTTGGCGCAGACCTCGAGGAAGCGGTCGACCTTGCCGGGCTCGACGACCGCCATCATCCGCTCCTGCGACTCCGACATCAGGATCTCCTCGGGAGACAGCGTCGAGTCGCGCAGCGGGACGAGGTCGAGGTCGACGTGCATGCCGCCCGATCCTGCCGAGGCCATCTCGGAGGTGGAGCAGGACAGCCCGGCGCCGCCGAGGTCCTGGATGCCCTCGACGAGGCCCTCGCGGAAGATCTCGAGGGTGCACTCGATGAGCAGCTTCTCCATGAACGGGTCGCCGACCTGCACGCTCGGGCGCTTCGCCGGGCCCCCCTTCCCGTCGGCACCGGCGTCGAAGGTCTCACTGGCCAGCACGGAGACGCCGCCGATCCCGTCGCCGCCGGTGCGCGCGCCGTACAGGATCACCTTGTTGCCGGCGCCCGTGGCAGCAGCGGTCTGCAGCTCGTCGTGCTTCAGGACCCCGACGCACAGGGCGTTCACGAGCGGGTTGCCGAGGTAGGTCTCGTCGAAGACCGCCTCGCCGCCGATGTTCGGCAGCCCGAGGCAGTTGCCGTAGCCGCCCACGCCCGCGACGATCCCGGGCAGCACGCGGTGGGTGTCGGCAGCCTCGAGGGGTCCGAAGCGCAGCGGGTCCATGACGGCGACGGGCCGGGCGCCCATGGCGAGGATGTCGCGCACGATGCCGCCGACGCCGGTGGCCGCGCCCTGGTAGGGCTCGACGTACGACGGGTGGTTGTGCGACTCGACCTTGAAGGTCACGGCGTACCCGTCGCCGATGTCGACGACGCCGGCGTTCTCGCCGATGCCCGCCATCAGCGACGTGCGCATCTCGTCGGTGACCTTCTCGCCGAACTGGCGCAGGTGCACCTTGCTGGACTTGTAGGAGCAGTGCTCGCTCCACATCACGGAGTACATCGCCAGCTCCGAGGAGCTCGGGCGGCGGCCGAGGATGTCGCGGATGCGTTGGTACTCGTCCGGCTTCAGGCCGAGGTCGGCCCAGGGCTGCTCGCGGTCGGGATCCTTGCTCGCGATCTCGACGGTGTCGAGGCTGGACTCACGGGAGGGGCGCTGTTCAGTCACCGATGTTGACTTTCGGATCGGTCGATCAGGGGTGGGCCGGGGCCCAATCTACCGGGCACGCACCTCCCACCCGTCGCCAGCCCGGGCAGCGAGAGGCAGTGGCCCGACCGCCGGACATGCGCTCACGGCGGGGACGCCAGGTGCTCCCGCCGCAGCGGGCCTGCGGGGTCGGTGAGTGCATGTTCGAAGGGTCGGAATCGACGGGGGCCCAGAGGTGTTGGGGAACCTGTGAGCACCGTTCCCCTCTCTGTCCTGGACCTCTCGCCCATCCCCTCGGGCCGCCCCGCCTCCTCGGCGCTGCACGACACCGTCGAGCTCGCCAAGGCAACGGAGGCGTTCGGCTACGAGCGGTACTGGCTGGCCGAGCACCACAACATCCCCAGCGTCGCGAGCAGCGCGCCCATGGTGATGATCGCTGCCGTCGCGGCGGCAACCAGCCGGATCCGCGTGGGCAGCGGCGGCATCATGCTGCCCAACCACGCGCCGCTGGCCGTCGCCGAGACCTTCCGCGTCCTCGAGGGCCTGCACCCCGGCCGCATCGACCTGGGCCTCGGTCGCGCTCCGGGCACCGACCAGCTCACGGCCTACGCGCTGCGTCGGGGCCGCGAGGGCGGCGACGACTTCGCCCAGCAGATGGCCGAGCTGCTCGCCTACGTCGACGGGTTCCCCGACGACCACCCCTTCAAGCCGCTGGTCGCCATCCCCCACGACGTCCCGCTGCCGCCGCTGTGGATCCTCGGGTCCAGCCTGTACGGCGGACGGGCGGCGGCCGCCTTCGGCACCGGCTTCGCGTTCGCCGGACACTTCGGCAGTGCCGACCCCGCCGAGGCCGTCGCGGGCTACCGGGAGAACTTCGAGCCCTCCGCCCGGATGTCCGAACCGCGGGTCGTGCTCGGGGTCGCGGCGATCGCGTCGGAGTCCGAGGAGCGCGCCGAGGCGCTCGCCCGGGCCAACGACCTCGCGATGGTCCGCCTCATGCAGAACCGTCCGGGCCCGGTCCCCACGCCCGAGGAGGCCGAGGCGCACGCCTGGACGGAGCAGGAGCTCTCTCTCGCGCGGGCACGGCGCCGGTTCATCAGCGTCGGCACGCCGGAGCAGGTGCACGAGGACCTCGAGCGCCGCCGCGTCGAGGCCAGCGCCGACGAGCTCGTCATCACCACGCAGATCCACGACCCGGCCGAGCGCCGCCTGTCCTACGAGCTGATCGCCAAGGCCTACGGCCGCTGACCCAGCGGCGACCGGCGGGTCCCCCGTCCGGATCCGCTTCTTCGCCCGTCCCGGGTGGCAGGATCGGTCGCGTGGTGGAGTCGATGGCCCGGACCGGGCGGGGTGCGCGGCCGATCGTGAGCGCGGGGCGGGTGGTGGGTCTCGACGTGGCCCGCGCCCTGGCCCTGTTCGGGATGATGGCCACCCACATCCTCGCGGGAGTCGGGCCCGACGGGGAGGTCACGTTCGTCCAGCAGGTCGCAGGTGGCCGCGCCTCGGCGCTCTTCGCCGTCCTGGCCGGGACCAGCCTCGCCCTGATGAGTGGGCGGACGAAGCCGGAGCGGGGGCGGCACCGCCTCGCGACCTCCGCGGGCCTGGCGACGCGGGCCCTGATCATCGCCGCCATCGGCCTGGCCCTCGGCGAGCTCGACTCGGGGATCGCGGTGATCCTCACCTACTACGGGCTGTTGTTCCTGCTGGCGATCCCGTTCCTGGGACTCGGCGCTCGGTCCCTGGCGGTGCTCAGCGCGGTCTGGGTCGTCGCGGCCCCGGTCGTGTCCCAGCTCGTGCGACCACACCTGCCCGCGTCGTCGTACCTCAGCCCGTCGTTCTCGAGCCTCACCGATCCGTGGCAGCTGCTGACCGAGCTCACGTTCACCGGCTACTACCCCGTGGTCCCGTGGCTGGCCTACGTGCTGGCGGGCATGGCGATCGGCCGGCTGGCGCTCTCGCGCGCCTACACGGCAGCGGGCATCGCCCTGGTGGGCGCGGGGGTGGCGGCCCTCAGCATCCTCGTCTCCGACTACCTGCTGGCCATGTCCGGCGTACGACGCACGCTCATGGAGACGTTCGAAGGACCGGGAGCGCTCAAGTCCCTCGAGGTGACGCTGACCCATGGGCTGTACGGCACCACGCCCACAGGGAGCTGGTGGTGGCTGGCCGTGCGCGCGCCGCACACGGCCACCCCGTTCGACCTCGCGCACACCATCGGGTCGGCGCTGCTGGTGATCGGGGTCTGCGTCCTGCTGGCCCGGGTCGTGCCGACGGTCTGGGCGGTCGTGTTCGGGGCGGGCGCGATGACGCTCACCCTGTACACCGCGCACGTCGTGCTCCGCAGCAACGAGCTCTGGGACGGGCGCACGACGGCCACCTACCTAGGCCAGGTTGCCGCGGCCGTCCTCGTCGGAGCAGGCTTCCGGCTGGCGCGCCGCCGCGGGCCCCTCGAGGCGCTGGTGGCCTGGTCGCAGGCGGCGGTCAGGCGCGCAGCAGGGCCGCGACCGCGGAGGTGAAGAAGGCCAGGCCGTCCGTGCCCGGACCGGTCAGCCCCTCCACGGCGTGCTCGGGGTGCGGCATCAGGCCGACCACGTTGCCTGCCTCGTTCGTGACGCCGGCGATGTCGCGCAGGGACCCGTTGGGGTTGACCTCCAGGTAGCGGGCCACGACGCGCCCCTCCCCCTCGAGACGGTCGAGGGTGTCCTCGTCGGCGACGTACTTGCCCTCGCCGTTCTTGAGCACGACGGTGATCTCGGCGTTCTCGTCGTAGTCCGAGGTCCAGGGGGTCTTGGTGTTCTCGATGCGCAGGCGCTGGTCACGGCAGACGAACTTGCGCTGGTCGTTGCGCAGCAGGGCGCCCGGGAGCAGGTGCGACTCGCAGAGGATCTGGAAGCCGTTGCAGATGCCGAGGACGGGCATGCCCTTGCCGGCGGCCTCGATGACCTCGGCCATGATCGGCGAGAAGCGCGAGATCGCTCCGCAGCGCAGGTAGTCGCCGTACGAGAACCCGCCCGGGAGGACGACCGCGTCGACACCGCGGAGGTCGTGATCGCCGTGCCACAGGGGCACGGTCTCGCCGCCGGCGAAGGTGACCGCGCGCCGGGCGTCGACGTCGTCGAGGGATCCGGGGAAGGTGACGACGCCGATCCTCACGCCTGCGCCCCTCCGGCCTCGCCGTCGAGACCCAGCTGCACCAGGTCCTCGTCCTCGAGCTCTTCGACGTAGACGAAGAAGTCCTCGATCACCGGGTTCGACAGCAGCTTCTCGGCGATGTCGTGGATCTCGGAGAGGCGCTCGTCGCTCAGCTCGTCCACCTCGAGCTCGAAGCGCTTGCCCTGGCGGACGTCGGTGACGCCGTGGACCCCCAGCTTGGGCAGCGCGCTGTGCACGGCCTTGCCCTGCGGGTCGAGAATCTCGGGCTTGAGCATGACGTCGACGACGACACGTGCCACAGGAGGCTCCTTGGAGAGGGAGAGGACCGGCGCGGTCAGTCTAGGCGGTGGCCCCGCGAGCCCACCGGCCGGTCCGAGGGACAGGCCGGTGGGGTCGGAGAAGCATCCCTCACGCCAGCTCGCGCTTGAGGATCTTCCCGGTCGAGGTCATCGGCAGGCTGGAGGCGAACTCGATCAGCCGGGGGTACTTGTAGTTCGCCATCTGCTCCTTGCACCAGTCGCGCAGCTCGTCCTCGGTGATCGTCGCGTCCTCGTCCAGGATGACGAACGCCTTGATCTCCTCGCCGTGGCTCTCGTCGGGTACGCCGACGACCGCGGCGAGCGAGACCGCCTCGTGGGTCATCAGCACCTCCTCGACCTCGCGGGGGTACACGTTGAAGCCGCCGCGGATGATCATGTCCTTGGCGCGGTCGACGATGTAGTAGAAGCCGTCCTCGTCACGACGGGCCAGGTCACCGGTCCGGAACCAGCCGTTGTTCATCACCTCGGCGGTGGCCTCAGGGCGCTTGTAGTAGCCCTTCATGATGTTGTGGCCGCGGATCGCGACCTCTCCCACCTGGTCGGCACCCTCGATGGTCTTCCAGTCGCTGTCGACCAGCTTCACGTCGATGCCCCAGATCGGGACGCCGATGGAGCCAGGACGCGGGTCACGGTCCGGGTCGCTGAACGTCGCCACCGGCGAGGTCTCCGAGAGTCCGTAGCCCTCGAGGATCTGGACGCCGAACTTCTCCTTGACCTTCTTCAGGATCTCCACCGGCAGGGCGGACCCACCTGCGACGGCGCGGCGCATGTTGCGGGCGATCTTCTCCACGTCCACGCCCTCCTTGAGCGCGCCGAGGAGGCCCCAGTACATGGTCGGGACACCGGCGAAGAAGGTGATCTCCTCCTTCTGCATCAGCGCGATGGCCTGGTCGGCGTCGAAGCGCGGGAGGAGGACCAGGGTCGACCCGGTGGAGAAGCCGGCGTTCATGTTGACCGTCTGGCCGAACGAGTGGAACAGCGGCAGCACCAGCAGGTGGGTGTCGTGCACGCTCGCCAGGGAGTCGAAGAGCCGGTTGCACGTCAGCGCGTTCATCACCATGTTCGAGTGCGACAGCTCAGCGCCCTTCGGCTTGCCGGTCGTACCGCTGGTGTAGAGGATCACGGCCGTGTCGGTGGCCTCGGTGGCGACGGACTCGAACACGCCCGACTGGTCGGCCAGCGCCTGGGCCATCGTCTCGGTGCCCTCCACCGGCGAGGGTGCCGTGAGGTCGCCGGTGATCATGAAGAAGTGCTCGCAGCGCTCGGCCTGCGAGAAGCCCTCGTGGCCCAGCTGTCCCATCGGCAGGTCCGGGGTGCCCTCGAAGCAGAAGTACGCCTTCGCGTCGGAGTCCTCCAGGTGGTAGGCGATCTCGCGGCCCTTCAGGAGGACGTTGAGGGGCACGACCGTCGCGCCGGCCTTGAGGATGCCGTAGTAGACGATCGGGAAGTAGGGCAGGTTCGGGCAGGAGAGCGCCACCTTGTCGCCGGGCTGGATCCCCCGCGAGACCAGCAGGTTCGCGACCTGGTCGGCGAACCCGTTGACCTGGGCGTAGGTCAGTCGCATGTCCCCCAGGACGACCGCGTCCCGGTCGGGGTGGCTGCGCGCGCTTGCTTCCAGGAAGACGGAGAGGTTGAGCACGGGGACACGCTCCTTCGCGTTGGGGGGCAGGTTTGCTAGCCGGCCGGCGGCACGAACCTCCGGCCGGTGAGTCGTTCGTAGGCCTCGATGTAGCGGGCCCGGGTGCGCTCGACGACGGCGTCGGGAAGCGCCGGGGGCTTCTCCCCCGACGTACGGTCCCAGCCGCTCTCGGCGGAGGTCAGCCAGTTGCGCACGATCTGCTTGTCGTACGACGGCTGGGTCCGTCCGGGCTGCCAGTCGTCGGCGGGCCAGAAGCGCGAGGAGTCGGGCGTGAGCACCTCGTCGGCCAGGACGACGGAGCCGTCGGGACGGGTGCCGAACTCGAGCTTCGTGTCGGCGAGGATGATCCCGCGCTGCCGGGCGACCTCCTCGGCACGTGCGTAGATCGCGAGGGTCAGCCGGCGCAGCTCGGCCGCGCGGTCCTCCCCGATCACGGCCGCCACCGCGTCGTACGAGACGTTCTCGTCGTGGTCGCCGACCGCCGCCTTCGTGGCCGGGGTGAAGATCGGTTCGGGCAGCCGGCTGCCGTCCTCCAGCCCTGCGGGGAGCGGGATGCCGCACACCTCGCCGGTGGACCGGTAGTCCGCCAGCCCCGACCCGGTCAGGTAGCCGCGAACGACGCACTCGACGGGGAACATCTCCAGCTCCTCGCACACGACGGCGCGCCTGCGGAGCCCGGCGGGCACGGCGTCCGGTACGTCGGAGGAGACGATGTGGTTAGGGACGAGGTCGGCGAGCTGCTCGAACCACCACAGGGACATCTGGGTCAGGATCGCGCCCTTGTCCGGGATCGTCGTCTCGAGCACGAAGTCGTAGGCCGAGATCCGGTCGGAGGCGACCATGAGCAGCCGGCCGTCCTCGAGGCGGTAGAGGTCACGCACCTTGCCGGAGTGCAGGTGGGTCGCGCCCGGGACCGCCGGGGCGGGCGGGATGCCGAGGTCGGCGCCGGTGTCCGGGGTGCTGGGGCCGCTCATGTCGCGATCCTACTGACCGGTCACCGAAATTGTTCCGGGCGTGCTGTCGAGAACCGTCGCCCTCGCGCGTCGAGGTGGTGAGACTGTTCCCGAGCGGAAGGACACACCCATGAAGTACGTACTCATGTTCAACAGCACTCCCGAGCTGGACGCAGGCGTCGACCCGGCGGCGTACGAGCCGGTCTACAAGGAGATCTACGCCTGGTTCGAGGAGCACGACAAGGCCGGCCGGTTCGCCGGCAACGGTGCCGAGCTGCAGCCGGTCCACACCGCGACCACGGTCCGCTCGAACCCGGCCGGCGAGCGGGTCGTGGTCGACGGGCCCTTCGTGGAGGCCAAGGAGGTCGTCGGGGGTTTCGCGATCATCGACGTCCCGGACCTCGACACGGCGATCTCGATGGCCAGGACGTGGCCAGCCCTCGTGTTCGAGGGCAACTCGGTGGAGATCCGGCCGATCGTCGACCACGGCGAGTGATGGACGGCTCGCCCGGTCCGGACCAGGCGCTCGCCGTCGCGGTCCGGGCCGAGGCGGGCGCCATCGTGGCCTCCCTGCACCGGCTGGTCGGGGACTTCGACGTCGCCGAGGAGGCGGTGCAGGACGCGGTCGTCGAGGCGCTTCGCACCTGGCGCAGGACCGGCGTCCCCGACCGCCCCGGCGCGTGGCTCCAGGTGGCCGCCCGCCGCAACGCCCTGGACCGGCTGCGCCGTCAGCAGCGCCACGAGCGGGTGCTGGAGCGGCTGCGCCAGGACGTGGCCCCCGACGAGCCGGACGAGGCCGACGAGCGCCTCGGGCTGGTGTTCGCCTGCTGCCACCCGGCACTTCCGGCCGACGCCCGGCTGCCCCTGACACTGCGCGCCGTACTGGGTCTGACGACGGCCCAGATCGCCCGGGCCTTCCTGGTCCCGGAGCCGACCCTGGCGCAGCGGATCGTGCGCGCGAAGCGCAAGATCGTCGACAAGGGCATCGCACTGACGGTGCCCGAGCCCGGCGAACGCGCAGGCCGCCTCGACGACGTCCTCACCGTCACCTACCTGATGTACAACGAGGGCTTCGTCTCCAGCTCGGGCGCGGGCGACGACCGGGACCTCGCCGACGACGCCATCTGGCTGGCAGGCGTGGTCGCGACGGCGATGCCCGAGGAGCCCGAGCCCCTCGGTCTGCTCGCACTCCTCCGCCTCCAGCACGCACGACAGCGCGCCCGTTTCGACGGAGCCGGTGGGCTGGTCCTGCTCCAGGACCAGGACCGTCGACTCTGGGACCGGGAGGCGATCGACGACGCCGACCGCCTCCTCGAGCGCGCTGCGACCCGGCGCCGACCGGGCCGGTTCCAGCTCCAGGCCGCCATCGCCGCGTGCCACGCCTCGTCACCGACCTGGGAGGCGACCGACTGGCTGCAGATCCTCACCCTCTACGACCTGCTGCTGCGCCACGACCACTCCCCCGTGGTGCGGCTCAACCGGGCTGTCGCCCTCGGCAAGGTCCGGGGAGCGGCAGCGGCGCTGACCGAGGTGGACGAGCTGGCCGCGGAGCTCGACCGGTACCACCTGCTCCATGCGATCCGGGCGGACCTGCTGCGGACGCTGGATCGCGCCGAGGAGGCCGCCACCGCCGACCGGCGTGCCCTCGAGCTCACCGCGAACTCCTCCGAGCAGACCCTGCTCCGCGCCCGTCTGGGCGCAGGCTGAGCGAACCCGGCGGATCTCCCGGCGAGGCTCACGGCATTCCCCGGGGCACCGCCCCCGCGGAACCCACGGAAACGCACCTTCTGCTGTCGCGGCGACCCCGGGATGGCAGGCTGTTCCGCATGGCTGAGACAGCAGAAGAGGTCTACGCCCGAGTGGTGGCACAGGTCGGGGAGGGCGGACGGCTGCCGATGCCGCCGACCCACGAGTGGGACATCTTCCCCTGGGAGGGCGAGATGGTCCCCAAGGTCCTCCAGCCGCCCGTCGAGGCGGAGGGGCCCCGCTGGGGAGAGGGCGAGAAGCCCTGCTACTGCCAGAAGGGTGAGGCCGAGAACGCGATCTGGCGCAACGACCGCTGGGTGGTCACCTCGCACGACAGGCCCGGCGGGCTGCCGCTGATCCTGATGCTCCAGCCGATGGAGCACCTCGACTTCTCCGACATGGACGACGACCTCGCGGCGGAGTACGGCAAGGTCGCGAACTGGCTGCACCGGATCATGACGAACCTGCCGAACATCGGGCGCGTGCACGTCTGCAAGTGGGGCGACGGCGGCTCCCACATGCACGTCTGGTTCATCGCCCGGACGGCCCGGCTGACCAACGTGCTCGGGAGCATGGCCGTCGAGTGGAACGAGATGCTGCCCCCGGTCCCCGAGGACGTCTGGCGCGCCGACCTGCACGAGGTCGCCCGCAAGCTCGCCACCCACGACGGGAAGGCCCTGGTCTGAACGAACGTCGAGCGGCCGCATGCGGCACTTCTGCCGACTCGGCAGTGAGACGCGCGGCACTTCTGCCGACTCGGCACAAACGCCGATCTGTTTCCCGCCGAGTCGGCAGAAGCGCTGAGGCACCAGAACGGACCCGCAGCACCCACAACACAGGAAGGTGACCCGATGAAGACGCTGATCTCCCTGGCGCTCGTGGCCGACGGCACCAGTGCCGTCCTCATCCCCGAGCAGTACCTCAAGCGCTGGTCCGCCGGCCCGGAGTGGTACCGGCAGGCAGTGAAGCCGTTCGCCGACCACCCCGAGGCGACGCGGGCCATCGGGCTCACCGAAGCGGCCGTCGGCCTGTGGACGCTGAGGCGCCGTCGCAGCCGTCGCAGGAGCGCCTGACCGATGTCTCGTCGCCGGGTCAAGGTGGGCACGGTCTCGGAGTTCGCCGACGGGCAGCTCCGCGCCGTCGACGCCGAGGGCACGTCGATCGTCGTGGCGCGCGACGGCGACACCTTCTGTGCCGCACGGAACCGCTGCCCACACATGGGTTTCCCGCTGAGCCGGGGTCCCGGGGGTCTCCGCTTCGATGACGGGGTCGTCCAGTGCCCCTGGCACAACTCACGCTTCGAGCTCTGCTCCGGGCACAACATCGACTGGGCGCCGGGGATCGCCGGCCGCGACGTCCCCCGATGGTCCCGGCGCCTCGTCGCCCTGGGCAGGAAGCCCGCCTCGTTGACCACCTACCGCGTCGTCGTCGACGGCGAGGACGTCTTCGTCGAGCTCTGACCGCCGGCCCGCTCCATAGGCGCCCCGAGCGTTCGGCCCCCGCGGCCGGCGGGTCGGCGGAGAGCGGGACGAAGCGTCGCTAGAGGATGGAGCCGGGCGAGTACGCCGCCGCGTCCGGGTAGCGCGCCGTGACTGCGGCGACCCGGCGTACGACGGCCTCGACCTGCGCCACCGCGGCGCCGGTGAAGGCGATCGGCTCCGCCACCAGCGAGTCGAGCTGCTCCTTCGTCAGGCTCAGCCGCTCGTCGGCGGCGAGCCTGTCGAAGACGTCGTTCTCGGTCTTGCCCTTCCGCATCTCCAGGGCCACCCCGACGGCCGCCTCCTTGATCGCCTCGTGGGCGGTCTCGCGACCCACGCCGTTGCGCACCGCGGCCATCAGCACCTTCGTGGTGGCCAGGAAGGGCAGGTAGCGGTCCAGCTCGCGCTGCACGACCGCCGGGAACGCGCCGAACTCGTCGAGGACGGTCAGGAAGGTCTGGAAGAGCCCGTCGGCGGCGAAGAACGCGTCCGGCAGCGCCACCCGGCGTACGACGGAGCAGGAGACGTCGCCCTCGTTCCACTGGTCTCCGGCGAGCTCGCCGACCATGGAGAGGTAGCCGCGCAGGATCACCGCGAGGCCGTTGACCCGCTCGCAGGAGCGCGTGTTCATCTTGTGGGGCATCGCCGAGGAGCCGACCTGCCCCTCCTTGAAGCCCTCCGTGACGAGCTCGATGCCGGCCATCAGCCGGATCGTCGTGGCGAGGTTGGACGGACCGGCGACGACCTGGACGAGCGCGGAGACCACGTCGAAGTCGAGCGAGCGCGGGTAGACCTGGCCCACGCTGGTGAGGACGTGGTCGAAGCCGAGGTGGGCGGCGACCCGCTGCTCGAGCTCGGCGAGCCGGGCCTCGTCGCCGCCGAGCAGGTCGAGCATGTCCTGGGCCGTGCCGACGGGGCCCTTGATGCCACGCAGCGGGTAGCGGTTGATGAGCTCCTCGAGGCGGTCGAGGGCGACCAGCATCTCGTCCGCCACCGTGGCGAACCGCTTGCCGAGGGTGGTCGCCTGCGCCGCGACGTTGTGGGAGCGGCCGGCCATGACCAGCAGCTCGTGCTCGGAGGCGAGGCGGGCCAGCCGCGCCAGCGTCGCGACGACCCGGTCGCGGACCAGCTCGAGGGACGCCTTCACCTGGAGCTGCTCGACGTTCTCGGTCAGGTCGCGCGAGGTCATCCCCTTGTGGATGTGCTCGTGGCCGGCGAGCGCGCAGAACTCCTCGATCCGGGCCTTCACGTCGTGGCGGGTGACCCGCTCCCGCGCGGCGATCGAGTCGAGGTCGACCTTGTCGACGACCGCCTCGTAGGCCTCGACGACCCCGTCGGGCACGTCGATGCCGAGGTCCTTCTGGGCCTTGAGGACGGCGATCCACAGCTGCCGCTCGAGGACGATCTTGTGCTCGGGCGACCACAGCTGCGCGAGGTCGGCTCCGGCGTACCGGTTGGCGAGGACGTTGGGAATCGACACGCGTGCATTCTCGCACCGGCGGGCACCGGAGCCGCCCGGGGTCTCAGGTACGCCGGGCCGCCCGGACCCGCCCGGGAGCCACCCTGTAGCCACCCGGGGGCCTTCCGGCCGCTGACGCCCTCGGTTGCCCTGCGTCCTGCCTGGCCACGTGCCAGACTGCCGAGCGTGGACCTCGACTCCTTCGGTGACCTGGCGGTCTCGCTCGCCGGCGTCCGGCGTACGTCCGCGGGCGGCGCTGCCCGATGGCAGTACCAGGGGCGGCTCGTCGCGCGGGAGCTGGACACGACGCACGTGGCGCTACGGGTGCCCTTCGACGTGCGCGACGCGCTCCTGCGTCAGCACCCGGGCGTCTTCTCGGTGCCGCCCCGGTTCGCCAAGCACATGATGGTCGTCGCCGATCTGGCTGCCGGCGACGACGGGGCGGTCGAGGACGCCGTGGAGTCGGCGTGGCGTCTTCAGGCCCACGGAGAGGCAGGGGTCGGGGGTGGCCAAGGTGAGCGGTGACCTCTCCGGCCGCGTGGCGATCGTCGCCGGGGCGACGCGCGGTGCGGGTCGGGCCATCGCCGTGGAGCTCGCACGGTCGGGAGCCTTCGTGTACGCGACCGGGCGCAGCAGCCGGGTCAGCGGCCCGTCCGACATGGACCGCCCGGAGACCATCGAGGAGACCGCCGACCTGATGGCCGCCGCGGGTGGGCGCGGGGTCGGGCTCCGGGTGGACCACCTCGACGTCGAGGCCGTTCGAGGGCTCGTCGACCGGGTCCGCCAGGACCACGGGCGCCTGGACGTGCTGGTCAACGACATCTTCGGTGGCGACCGGTACGCCCAGTGGGACAAGCCGCTGTGGGAGCACGACCTGGCCGGCGGCCTCCGGATGCTGCGCATGGGCGTGGAGACCCACATCGTGACCAGCACCGTCGCGTTGCCGATGATGCTCGAGACCGGCCCCGGACTGCTGGTGGAGATGACCGACGGCACGAGCGCGGTCAACGCCGAGGTCCGCGCAAGGGTCGGGTTCTACTACGACTTCGTCAAGGCGAGCGTCGACCGACTGGTCAAGAACCTCACCTTCGAGCTCGCAGACCACCCGGTCACCGCGGTCGGAGTGACGCCGGGCTGGCTGCGCTCGGAGCGGATGCTGGACAACTTCGGCGTCACCGAGGACACCTGGCGGGATGCCTGCCGCAAGGTGCCCGGTTTCGCGATCTCGGAGTCGCCGGCCTACGTCGCCCGGGGCGTCGCCGCCCTGGCCGCCGACGACGGCAACCATCGCTTCGCGGGGCAGGTCCTGACCGCCCGCCAGCTGTCGGACGAGTACGGCGTCCGCGACTCCGACGGCTCACGCCCGGACTGCTGGAGCCTCATCGCCGACCACGGGTGGGACGACCAGGCGCCCGAGGTCATCAGCCGCTACCGCTGACGACGGGTGCCGACGCGACCGACCAGGCCCCGTCGGCCCGGGTTCAGCGCTCGTCCTCGAAGGTGACGTGCTCGAGGTGCACCTCGGGCCCTTCGAACCCGCCCCTGTGGACGTGCTCGATGACCCGGCGTACCTCGTCCCGGTCGCCCGGCTCGGGGCAGGCGACCAGCAGCCGCTCGACGCCGGCCTGCATGTCGCTGACGGCCTTGAACCCCGCCGACGACAGCGCCGACATGAAGACGGCCGCGTCCATCCCGTTGGGTACGTCGTACGCGACCGTGTGTGCGCCGGGCTCGTGCATCTCCTTCTCGGTGCGTGCCTCCCCGAGGGTGACGCTTCGCAGCATGAGGGCCACCACCAGGCCCACGACGAGCACACCGATGACCAGCATCCCGAAGACGATCATGACTCCTCCAACCCGCGAGACCGGGTGCTCCTTGGATACAGAGGTGTCCGGGAGGTCCGCCTCGCCTGTTGCTTAGAGGCTGCACCGGTCGGACCCGTCCCGCACAGGGACCAGAGTCATCAGACGCGGGTCACTGGTCCCGTCACGAGGACCGTCGCGTCTCCTGCGCGGGTGGCGCCCGAGCGCCCCGGGCGGTTCCGCGCGCAACCGCCCGACCCAGTGCCCGACTATGCGTCCGGCTGCGGTGGTTCGATGCCCCTGCGACGTTTGGCCTCGAGGCGATGCTGCTCCTTCTCGATCACGTCCTGCCTCTGGATCATCAGGCGCACCAGGTTGGCGCCGGCGAAGGCGAGGACGAAGACCGGCCAGTAGAAGCCGTCACGGCTGACGGCGAACCAGATGCCGGTCAGAACCAGCGAGAGGAAGACCAGCCCCGAGAGGGCCTCGCGGCGCCGTGCCTCGTAGGCGCGGACCGCCCGGCGGTGCAGCTCCTCGTCGGAGGCGTGGACCAGCTCGTCATGTCGCGCGGTGCTCGCCGGGACCAGGTCGGACACGGCAGGGGGCAGCTCGCCGAGCGTCTTCGCCGCACCCACGGACCGGACACGCTCGTCGTACTCCTCCCGGTCCAGGCGCCCGTCGGCGTACGCCTGCGCCAGGACGTTCAGCGCCACGTCCCGGTCTCGGTCGGAGGCGCGCAAGAACGCCGCCTGGGCGTCGCGTGGATCCGAAGAGAACTCGCCCCAAGGGCGTCCTGCCCACTCCATGCCACGAACCTAGCCGACCGCGGACCTCTCGCCCGCGATTGCCCTGGGCATCCGGTGCGCGGCGTGGCACGATCGCAAACGTGACCGGCAGACCCGTGGAGGAGCAGCGCCTGCGCGACCTCGCGCTGCTGCGCCGCGTGCGCGACCGGATCGACCGGGAGTACGCCCAGCCGCTCGACGTGGAGGCGCTCGCCCGCGGCGTGCACCTGTCCGCGGGGCACCTCAGCCGCCAGTTCCGCCTCGCGTACGGCGAGTCGCCGTACTCCTACCTGATGACGCGGCGCATCGAGCGGGCGATGGCGCTGCTGCGTCGCGGCGAGCTGAGCGTCACCGACGTCTGCTTCGCGGTCGGCTGCGCCTCGCTCGGCACGTTCAGCACGCGCTTCACCGAGCTCGTCGGGATGCCGCCCAGCGCCTACCGGGAGCAGGAAGCCCACGCGGCGAGCGGCATGCTGCCGTGCGTGGCCAAGCAGGTGACGCGACCGATCAGGAATCGAGAAGCGACGGCCCCGCAGCCACAGCTAGCGTGACCGCCATGGACATCACCATTCACGCGAGCTTCCTGCCGCACGACGACCCGGATGCGGCTCTGGCCTTCTACCGCGACACCCTCGGCTTCGAGGTGCGCAACGACGTCGGGCAGGGAAAGATCCGCTGGATCACGGTCGGTCCGGCCGGCCAGCCCGGCACCTCCATCGTTCTCGCACCTCCGTCGGCCAACCCCGGCATCACCGACGACGAGCGCCGGACGATCGCCGAGATGATGGCCAAGGGCACCTACGCCATGCTCCTGCTGGCCACCAAGGACCTCGACGGCACCTTCGAGCAGCTCCAGGCCGGTGACGTGGAGATCGTCCAGGAGCCGACCGAGCAGCCGTACGGCGTGCGCGACTGCGCCGTCCGGGACCCCGCGGGCAACCTGGTCCGGATCCAGGAGCTGCGCTGAGCACCGCCGCGCCCGAGGCCCGCGACCGCGAGACCCGCAAGGCCGACGCACTGGCCATGCTGGCGACCCCGGCGATCGACGTCTGGGTCGCCACTGCGTCGGACACGGGGGCTGCGCACCTCGTCCCCGTCTCGCTGGCGTGGGTGTCAGAGCGGGTGCTCATCGCCGTCGAGGCGGCCTCGGTCACCGCGCGCAACATCGAGGCGTCCGGCAAGGCACGGCTGGCCGTCGGACCGACCCGCGACGTCGTCATGATCGACGCCGCCCTCGAGCGGTCCGTCGACGTCGCGGACGACGAGGCGCTGGGGACGGCGTACGTCGCTCAGGCCGACTGGGACCCGCGCGGCAGCACGGGCTACGTGTTCCTCGTGCTGCGGCCCGTCCGGGTGCAGGCCTGGCGCGAGGCCAACGAGATGTCCGGCCGCACGCTCATGCGCGACGGCCGCTGGCTGGTCTGAGCACCCGACGGAGGAGACAGGATGAGCAACGCCCCGAGCACGCGGTCGCCCGAGGAGCGCGTCGCCGACACCCACGACCTGATCCGCGTGCACGGCGCGCGGGAGAACAACCTCAAGGACATCCAGGTCGAGCTCCCCAAGCGCCGGCTGACCGTGTTCACCGGGGTCTCCGGCTCGGGCAAGAGCTCGCTGGTGTTCAGCACGATCGCCGCGGAGTCGCAGCGGATGATCAACGAGACCTACAGCGCGTTCGTCCAGGGGTTCATGCCCACGCTCTCGCGCCCCGAGGTCGACGTGCTCGAAGGCCTGACGACGGCCATCATCGTCGACCAGGAGCGGATGGGGTCCAACCCCCGCTCCACGGTCGGCACCGCCACGGACGCCAACGCGATGCTGCGCATCCTCTTCAGCCGGCTCGGGAAGCCGCACATCGGCTCGCCCAACGCCTACTCCTTCAACGTCCCCACCGTGCGGGCCAGCGGCGCCATCACCGTCGAGCGCGGCAACAAGACGAAGGCGGAGAAGGCGACCTTCAACCGCCTCGGCGGGATGTGCCCCCGGTGCGAGGGCATGGGCTCGGTCAACGACTTCGACCTCTCCGCGCTGTACGACGCGGACAAGTCGCTCAACGAAGGCGCCCTCACGATCCCGGGCTACTCGCATGGAGGGGTGGTACGGACGCATCTTCAAGGGCAGCGGCTTCTTCGACCCCGACAAGCCGATCGGCAAGTACACCAAGAGGGAGCAGCACGACCTGCTCTACAAGGAGCCGACCAAGATCAAGGTCGAGGGGATCAACCTGACCTACGAGGGGCTGATCCCGAAGATCCAGAAGTCGATGCTGTCCAAGGACGTCGACGCGATGCAGCCCCACATCCGCGCGTTCGTCGAGCGGGCGGTGACGTTCACGACGTGCCCCGAGTGCGAGGGCACGCGGCTCACCCAGGAGGCGCTCTCGTCGAGGATCCGCGGGAAGAACATCGCCGACGTGTGCGCAATGCAGATCAGCGACCTGGCCGAGTGGGTCCGCGAGCTCGACGAGCCCTCGGTGGCGCCGCTGCTCGCCGGACTGCAGCACCTGCTCGACTCGTTCGCGGACATCGGACTGGGCTACCTCAGCCTGGACCGGCCGGCGGGGACGCTGTCCGGCGGCGAGGCCCAGCGCACCAAGATGATCCGGCACCTCGGCTCCTCGCTCACCGACGTCACCTACGTCTTCGACGAGCCGTCGATCGGCCTGCACCCGCACGACATCCAGCGGATGAACGAGCTGCTGCAGCAGCTGCGCGACAAGGGCAACACCGTCCTGGTCGTGGAGCACAAGCCGGAGATGATCGCCATCGCCGACCACGTCGTCGACCTCGGCCCCGGCGCGGGTACGGCGGGCGGCTCCGTCTGCTTCGAGGGCAGCGTCGAGGGACTGCGCGCGAGTGACACCACGACCGGCCGACACCTCGACGACCGGGCGAGCCTCAAGGAGGCGGTGCGCTCCCCCTCCGGCGTGCTGGAGGTCCGCGGCGCGTCGACGCACAACCTGCAGGACGTCGACGTGGATCTCCCCGTCGGGGTGCTGTGCGTCGTGACGGGCGTCGCCGGCTCGGGCAAGAGCTCGCTGATCCAGGGGTCCGTCGCCGGCCGCGAGGGCGTGGTGGTGATCGACCAGTCGGCGATCCGGGGCTCGCGGCGCAGCAACCCGGCGACGTACACGGGCCTGCTCGACCCGGTCCGCAAGGCGTTCGCGAAGGCCAACGACGTGAAGCCGGGACTCTTCAGCGCCAACTCCGAGGGCGCCTGCCCGGCCTGCAACGGCGCAGGCGTCATCTACACCGAGCTGGGCGTCATGGCCACCGTCGAGTCCACCTGCGAGGAGTGCGAGGGCAAGCGCTTCCTCGGGTCGGTGCTGGAGTACACCCTGGGCGGCCGCAACATCGCGGAGGTGCTGGCGATGCCGGTGATCGAGGCCCGGGAGTTCTTCGCCGAGGGCGAGGCACGCACCCCGGCCGCGAGCAAGATCCTGGACCGGCTCGCCGACGTCGGGCTCGGCTACCTGAGCCTCGGTCAGCCGCTCACGACCCTGTCCGGAGGCGAGCGCCAGCGGCTCAAGCTGGCCACCCGCATGGCCGAGAAGGGCGCCGTCTACGTGCTCGACGAGCCGACGACCGGACTCCACCTCGCCGACGTGGAGCAGCTGCTCGGCATGCTCGACCGGCTGGTCGACTCCGGCAAGACGGTCGTCGTCATCGAGCACCACCAGGCGGTGATGGCGCACGCCGACTGGATCGTCGACCTCGGGCCCGGTGCCGGACACGACGGAGGCCGGGTCGTCTTCGAGGGCACCCCTGCCGACCTCGTCGCGGCCCGCTCCACGCTCACCGGCGAGCACCTCGCGGCGTACGTCGGGAGCTGAGCGCTCGATCCTCTTGCAGAGAAACCTTTGCAGAGATATCTCTGCATGGGCTACCGTCGCCGCATGGACGACGAACAGGACGTCAGGAACGTCTCCGACCCCACCGCCCTGAAGGCGCTCTCGCACCCGCTGCGCGTGAGCATGCTGGCGATCCTGCGCGAGACCGGACCGGCCACCGCCACCGAGCTCGCCCGGCGCCTCGAGACGGACTCCGGCTCCACCAGCTACCACCTCCGCGTCCTGGCGAAGCACGGCTTCGTCGAGACCGCGTCCGGCGAACGGCGTCACCCGCGGGAGCGTCGTTGGGCGGCAGCGCACCGGCTCAGCACCTGGAGCAACACCGAGCTCGCGGCCACCGCAGCCGGACGCGAGGCGTCCGCCCTCATGCGCCGACGCCAGGTCGAGGTGCTGATGCACGACGTGGCCTGGTTCGACGACCACCTCGCAAGCCTCGACCCCACGTGGGTGGAGATCTCCGGCATCGGGGACCGCGTGCTGCCCCTCAGCCCGGAGTCCGTGACCGAGCTGTGGGACCGCTTCTACGCCCACCTCGACGAGCTGGCGGCCCGCGACGCCGACTCCCCCGAGGCACGGCCGGTGTCGGTCGTGGTCGCCGGGTTCCCCCGGGAGGAGCCCGAGTGACCTCGACGTCCCCACCCGCGTCGCCGGCGTCGCCGACCCGCTGGGTCGCTACACGCTGCTCTCGTTCCTGCAGTGGCTGCCCGCCGGCCTGATGATGGTCCCGATGGTGCTGCTGCTCCTCGAGCGAGGCTTCACCCTCGCCGAGATCGCGGCGATCGGCGCCGTCTCCGGCATCACCGTCGGCGTGCTCGAGCTCCCCACCGGGGGTCTCGCCGACGTGATGGGCCGCCGCCCGGTCCTGGTCGCCTCGGCCCTCGCCCACGCGGCCGCCCTGGTGCTGCTCGGGCTCGCGACCGGCCTCGCGCTGCTCATGCTCTCGGCCGCTCTGCGCGGCCTCGCCCGCGCCCTGTCCAGCGGGCCGCTGGAGGCGTGGTACGTCGACACGGCCCACGCCTTCCACGCCGACGGCGACGCCCCCCACCTGACCTCGGGTCTCTCCCGCGGCGAGGTGGCGGCCTCCGTCGCCCTCGGGGTGGGGACGCTCGTCGGCGGAGGACTGCCCCTCGTGCTGAAGGACCTGCCCCTTCCGTTCCCCGCGCTCGCGGCGCCGATCCTGCTGGCCGCCTTGGTCGAGCTGGTCCGCGCGGTGTTCACGGTCGGGCTGCCCGACGTACCCCGTCCGCGCACCACGGTCAAGGCGGTCGCGCGCAGCGTCCCGGCGACCGTCGGCTCGGGGCTACGGCTCGCAGGGCGCAGCCCCGTCGTCCTGCGCCTGCTCCTGGTCGCCGCGACCTCGGGGGTCGCCCTGGCGGTGCTCGAGCTGGTCACCCCGGCCTGGCTCGACCGGCTGAGCGGGGACACCGAGCGCGCCGCCGTGCTCTACGCCGTGCTGGTCACCGTCGGGTTCGGCGCGGACGCCGTCGGCGCCGCGCTGGCCCCTGTCGCGAGGCGGCGCCTGGGCACCCCGGAGAAGGCCGCCGCGGCCGCGACCGCACTGGCGCTCGTGGCGATGCTCGGGCTCGTGGGGGCCGGCGTGCTGACGGGGCTCGCCGCTCTGGCTCTCGCCCTCGCCGGCTACGTCCTGTTCTTCGTCGGGCTCGGAGCTGCAGGGCCCCCGCTCGGAGAGCTGCTGCACGGCCAGGTGGGCGGGGAGGAGCGCGCGACCATGCTGTCGGCGCAGTCCCTGGTCCTCCAGCTCGCGGGGACCGCCGGGGCGGTCCTGGCCGGAGCGGTCACCCCGTGGCAGGGCGCCTGGGTCGGCTTCGCCGTCGCCGCCGTCGCCCTCGTCGCGGCCGTGCTCATGCTGCGACGGTGGCCCACAGCCTCCGCACGGGAGGCAGCGTGAGGCCCTAGCCTGATCGGCATGTCCCCCGTCGACCCCAGCCTCGAGCGCGCGAAGGAGCGTGGCTACGACCTTCTCGCGCCGATCGACGAGGCCTTCGAGCGCGGTCAGATCACCCAGGACGAGTGGCACGCCCGGGTACTGGACGTCGTCGAACCGGCCTACCTCTCCGCCACGACCGAGCAGATGGGGTCCGGACACTCGGGAACTCCGGAGGAGTGGGAAGCGTCGCGCGGGCTCGTCATGGAAGCCATCGACCACCCGGGGACGTTCCTCGACGTCGGCTGCGCCAACGGGCTCCTGATGGCATCGGTCGACCGCTGGTCACGCGCCCGCGGGTTCGTCGTCGAGCCTCACGGCGTCGAGATCTCGCCCCGTCTGGCCGAGCTCGCCCGCACCCGCTACCCCCAGTGGCGGGACCGGATCTGGACGGCGAACGCGAGCACCTGGCAGCCGCCGATGCGGTTCCAGCTCGTGCGCACGGGTCTGGACTACGTCCCCAGGAACCGCCGCGAGAGCTTCGTCCGGCACCTCCTCGAGCACGTCGTCGCTCCGGGAGGGCGGCTGATCGTGGGCAAGAACAACGAGAACCGCGCAGAGCCGGGGATCGCACAGAGCCTGCGCGCCTGGGGATGTCCCGACGTGCACGAGCTTCGGCGTCCGCACGCCCACGCCGGCCTCGAGCTCTCCGTGGTCTGGTTACGGAACCCCGACCGCGCTGCGGGTCCCTGAGTCAGACGCCGGAGGCGATGTCGGTGCGGTGGTGGCTGCCGTCGATCCGGATCTTGCCGACGGCCTCATAGGCACGCGCCCGGGCGTCGGCGACGTCGGAGCCGACCGCGGTCACCGCGAGCACCCGCCCTCCGGACGTGACGAGGGCACCGTCCTCGCCGCGGGCGGTCCCGGCGTGCACCACGTCGACGCCGTCGACGCGCTCGGCGTCCATGAGGCCGTGGATCACGTCGCCGGTGCGGGGCGTGGCCGGGTACTCCTTCGAGGCGACGACCACCGCGACCGCGGCACCGTCCTTCCACCGCGGCCTCGCGACCTCGTCGAGGGTCCCGCGGGCGGCGGCCCGGAGGATCACTCCGAGGGGCGCGTCGAGCAGGGCCATCAGCGGCTGTGTCTCGGGGTCGCCGAACCGGGCGTTGAACTCGATCACCTTCACGCCGCGCGAGGTGAGCGCGAGGCCCGCGTAGAGCAGCCCGGAGAACGGGGTGCCCCGGTGGGCCATCTCGTCCACCGTCGGCTGGAGGACCCGTTCGGTCACCTCGGCGACCAGGTCCTCCGGCGCCCACGGCAGCGGCGTGTAGGCGCCCATGCCCCCGGTGTTCGGCCCGGCGTCCCCGTCCCCGACGCGCTTGAAGTCCTGCGCCGGCTGGAGGGGTACGACGGTCTTGCCGTCCGTGATCGCGAACAGGGAGACCTCAGGACCGTCGAGGAACTCCTCCACGACCACCCGTCCGCACGCCGCGGCATGGGCCAGCGCCTCGTCCCGGGAGTCGGTGACGACCACGCCCTTGCCCGCGGCGAGCCCGTCGTCCTTGACCACGAAGGGCGGACCGAACGCGTCGAGCGCGGCGGCGACCTCCTCGGGCGTGGTACACACGTGGGCCAGGGCGGTGGGCACGTCGGCGGCCGCCATCACGTCCTTCGCGAACGCCTTGGAGCCCTCGAGCCGGGCGGCCTCCCGCGACGGGCCGAAGCAGTCGATCCCCCGGTCGCGCACGGCGTCGGCGACACCCGCGACGAGCGGCGCCTCAGGCCCGATCACCACCAGGTCGATGCCGAGCTCCTCGGCCAGGTCCGCCACCGACGTACCGTCGCTCGCCGCGACGCTGTGCAGCTCGGCCACCGCGGCGATGCCCGGGTTGCCGGGAGCGGCGTGCAGCTCGCTGACCTCCGGGTCACGGGCGAGGGCCAGGGCCAGGGCGTGCTCGCGGCCGCCGGAGCCGATGACGAGAACCTTCATGCGGGAGCTCCTCAGCTGTCGCGCAGGATCACGGTCTGCTCGCGGCCGGGGCCGACCCCGATCGCCCAGAACGGCGCGCCCGACATCTCCTCGAGCGCCTTGACGTAGACCTGGGCGTTCTTCGGCAGCTCCTCGAAGCTGCGGCAGTGCGAGATGTCCTCGTTCCAGCCCTCGAAGTACTCGTAGACCGGCTTGGCGTGGTGGAACTCCGACTGGGTCATCGGCATCTCGTCGTGGCGGACCCCGTCGATCTCGTAGGCCACGCACACCGGGATCCGCTCCCACGCCCCGAGGATGTCGAGCTTGGTCAGGCAGAACTCGGTCAGCCCGTTGGTCCGCGCGGCGAAGCGGGCGATCACGGCGTCGTACCAGCCGCAGCGGCGGTTCCGTCCGGTCGTGACGCCGAACTCGCCACCGATCTGACGCAGCCGCTCGCCGTCGTCGTCGAGGAGCTCGCTGGGGAAGGGCCCGGACCCGACGCGGGTCGTGTAGGCCTTGACGACGCCGATGACGCGGTCGATGCGCGTGGGGCCGACGCCGGTGCCCGAGCAGACGCCGCCGGACCCGGCGTTGCTGGAGGTCACGAACGGGTAGGTGCCGTGGTCGACGTCGAGCAGCGTGCCCTGGGCGCCCTCGAAGAGGACCGTCTTTTCCTGGTCGAGCGCCTCGTTGATGACCCGGGAGGTGTCGGCGACCATCGGCTTGAGCCGGTCGGCGTACGCGCTGATCTCCTCCAGCACCTGGTCGACCTCGATCGCGCGCCGGTTGTAGACCTTCACCAGCAGGTGGTTCTTCTGGTCGAGAGCGGCCTCGACCTTCTGCTGGAGGATCTTCTCGTCGAAGATGTCGGCGACCCGGATGCCCATCCGGTTGATCTTGTCGGCGTACGCCGGGCCGATGCCTCGGCCGGTGGTGCCGATCTGGTTCTTGCCGAGGAAGCGCTCGGTCACCTTGTCCACGGTGGTGTGGTACGAGGTGATCAGGTGCGCGTTGCTGGAGACGAGCAGCCGGGAGGTGTCCACGCCGCGAGCCTGGAGCCCCTCGATCTCGTCGAGCAGGACGGCCGCGTCGACGACGACGCCGTTGCCGAGCACCGGGGTGACACCCGGGGTCAGGATTCCCGCGGGGAGCAGGTGGAGCGCGAACTTCTCACCGTCGATCACGATGGTGTGACCGGCATTGTTTCCGCCCTGATAGCGGACGCAATAATCGATGGACGAGCCCAGCTGGTCGGTCGCCTTCCCCTTGCCTTCATCGCCCCACTGGGCTCCGACGAGGACAATCGCGGGCATGGAGTACCCCTCTCGCTGGCCTGATGGGTCGGTGTCTGGGCCCTGCCGGCGCATCGCCGGACAGCCGGGGCCCGGGGCGACGCGGCCAGGAAAACGAACGAGCCCCGGGAGTGCAACAGCACCGGGGCTCTTGCGACAGAACGATAACAGGTCGTCCGCCGCCCCCTGTAGTGTCCGGATGGTGGAACCGCTGCTGCTGATCACCAATGCCGAGGCCGGGACGAACGACTCCGAGAACCTCGATCGCGCCCTCGCCGTGCTCCGCGAGAACGGTGACGTGGAGGTCTGCGCGACCTCCAACCCCGGCGAGCTCGACGGCGTCCTGCATCGGCGAGGCAGCCGCCGGGTCGTGGTCGCCGGAGGCGACGGCAGCCTGCACGCGGTGGTCGCGGCACTGCACCGCCGCCAGGAGCTCGAGGACGTGGTGCTCGGCCTGATCCCGCTCGGCACCGGCAACGACTTCGCGCGGGGAGCCGACATCCCTCTCGACCCCGAGGACGCAGCACGCATCGTGGCCAAGGGCGACGTGCAGCCGGTCGACCTGATCGTGGACTGCGTCGGCAACGTGGTCGTCAACAACGTGCACATCGGGCTCGGCGCCCAGGCCAGCCGCAAGTCGCACAAGTGGAAGGAGCGCCTCGGCCGCGCCGGCTACGCGCTCGGCGCCGCCCTGGCCGCCGTGAACCCGCCCTACGTGCGGGTGCGCGTCGAGGCCGACGGCGAGGAGATCGCCGACTTCGCCCACCCCATCCTGATGGTCGCGATCGGCAACGGCCCGAACGTCGGAGGCGGGGCCGAGATCACCCCCGAGGCGAGTCCCCAGGACGGGAAGATGGACCTGATGGTCTCCTTCGCCATCGGCCCCCTCACCCGGTTCGGCTACGCCCTGCACTTCCGCAGGGGTGAGCACCACGAGCGCGAGGACGTGAGGTACCTCCGCGCCTCCACGGTCTCCGTCACCGGCCAGAACTTCTACTGCAGCGCGGACGGCGAGGTCTACGGACCGGAGCGCAAGCGCACGTGGCGGGTCGTGCCCGGCGCCCTGCGGATGACGCTGCCCGGCTGAGCACCCGCGGCGCGGACCGCCTGGACGGGACGGCCCACCGCGTGGGTTCTCCGCCTGCTCAGGTCGGTCGAGGAGACAGCCTTCTCAGACCCAGCCCCGGCGCACCGCCTCGGCGCCCGCCTGGAACCGAGACTCCGCCTCCAGCTCGTCCATGACGTCGGCGATGCGGCGACGGACCGTCCGCAGGCTCACCCCGAGCGTGCGGGCGATGTGCTCGTCCTTCACGCCACGGCCGAGCTCGTGCAGCAGCAGGCGTCGCTGTCCGTCCGCGTCGTCGGAGCCGAGCTCGAGCCCGGGCACGGCCATCCCGCGGTCCCAGACGTTGTGGAACAGCGCCTGGAGGGCGTTCACGAGCGACTCCTCGCGGACCACCAGCCGCCGCGCCGTGCCCGAGCCCCACATGTCGGGGACGAGGGCGACCTGGTCGCCGAAGACCGAGAGCCGTGAGGGCACGACCCCCACGATCCGGATCTGCTCGCCCACCTCCGCACGGGCCCGCAGCATGTCCGGCGCCTGCTCCAGCGCCTGCGCCGGGTAGACCGCGCGGGAACGCCGCCCGGTGGCGATCAGCTCGCGCACGAGCTGGTCGATGTCGTCCGAGACCGGGAGCCGCCACTGGTCGGGTCGGAACCAGAGCATGTCCCCCGACGACTCCTGGGCCAGGCCGCGCAGGAGGTTCACCACGTCGGCATGCTCGACGGCGTGCACGTCGACGGCTTCCCCACGGCGGCGGGAGGCCGCGAGGTGCTCCGAGATCAGCGTCGGCAGCAGGTTGCGCAGGGCGTCGACCCCTTCGCTCTCACGCTGCATCCGCTCGGTCTCGCCCCGGATCACCTGACCGAGCACCTCGGCAGGCGGCTCGGCCACGACCACGTCACCGTCGAGGTGCACCAGCCCGTGGCCGACGAGGCGCTCCAGCGCCGCATCCAGCTCGGCCAGGCTCAGCCCGGTGATCTCGGTCATCCGATCCCGGCTCGACCCCGAGGAACGGAGCACCGTCCGGTACGTCTTCTCGTCCCCCGACGAGAGGCCGACGAGCTCCAGCGGGGAGCCCGTTGCGCCCAGTTTGGCCATCACTTCTGTCATGTTAGTGACAGTGGCAATAAACGGCCAGGTGTCTGCCGTTGCGCACTGACAAAATTCTTCAGGAAGGCCGGCCGAGGCTACGGGGGACGCAAGCCTCGGCCAGCTCTTCCGCCAGTCGGAGCGCCGGAATCGCAGCAGGGGACGATTCCGGCGCTCCGGCACGTTTCACGGGGGGTGGCGGCAACTCAGCCGAGCAGCGCCTCGAAGCCCGCCGGGCTCGAGTCGCGCAGGAACTCCCGGCAGCGCTCCTCCTCCGGCTCCTCGCCGATCCGCCCGGCCGCCGTCGCCAGCGCGGCGAGAGCCCGCAGGAACCCTCGGTTCGGCTCGTGCTCCCACGGGACCGGTCCGTGACCCTTCCAGCCGTTGCGGCGCAGCAGGTCCAGGCTGCGGTGGTACCCCACCCGGGCGTAGGCGTACGCCGTGACGTCGTCGACCGAGTCCTCGGCCAGCGCTCCCTCGGCGAGGGTGGCCCAGGCTGCCGGTGACTCCGGGTGCGAGCGCACCACGTCGGCAGGGGCCGCGCCGGCGGCCAGCTCAGCGGCGGCGGGGTCCTCGGGGAGGTGGGTCGGGGGCGGTCCGGCCATCAGGTCGTTGAAGGTCATGCCGCCATTGTGCCGACGGGGTGGTCGCCGGGGCATCCCGGCGACCACCCCGTCAGGTCAGAGGCTCGACGTACCCCGCCTCAGGAGACGGAGGTCCCCGCGCTCCGGAGGTTCTCGCACGCCTGGACGACGCGCGCCGCCATGCCGGCCTCGCCGGCCTTGCCCCACGAGCGGGGGTCGTACAACTTCTTGTTGCCGATCTCGCCGTCGACCTTGAGCACACCGTCGTAGTTGGTGAACATGTGCGCGGCCACCGGACGGGTGAAGGCGTACTGGGTGTCGGTGTCGACGTTCATCTTCACGACGCCGAAGTCGACCGCCGCGGCGATCTCCTCGGCCGTCGAGCCCGAACCGCCGTGGAAGACCAGGTCGAACGGGCGGGAGCCGGCGTCCAGGCCGAGCTTCTCGACGACGGCCTCCTGGGCCTGCTTGAGGATCTCGGGACGCAGCTTGACGAACCCGGGCTTGTAGGAGCCGTGCACGTTGCCGAAGGTCAGCGCGGTCATGTAGCGCCCCTTCTCGCCCGTGCCGAGCGCCTCGACGGTGGCCAGCGCGTCCTCGGGCGTGGTGTAGAGCTTCTCGTTGATCTCGCCGACGATGCCGTCCTCCTCACCGCCGACGACGCCCACCTCGATCTCCAGGACCACGCGGGCCGCGGCGGCCTTCTCGAGCAGCTCCTGCGCGATCTGCAGGTTCTCGTCGAGCGGTACGGCGGAGCCGTCCCACATGTGCGACTGGAACAGCGGCTCCCCGCCGTTCTTGACCCGCTCGCCGGAGATCTCCAGCAGCGGGCGGACGAACTTGTCGAGCTTGTCCTTGGGGCAGTGGTCGGTGTGCAGCGCGACGTTCACCGGGTAGCTCTTGGCGACCTCGCGGGCGTAGGCCGCGAACGCGACCGAGCCGGTCACCATGTCCTTGACGCTCGGCCCGGACAGGTACTCGGCGCCACCGGTCGAGATCTGGATGATGCCGTCGCTGCCGGCGTCGGAGAAGCCCTTGAGGGCGGCGTTCAGGGTCTGCGAGGAGGTCACGTTGATGGCCGGGTAGGCGAACGAGTCACGCTTCGCCTTGTCGAGCATCTCCGCGTAGACCTCGGGGGTCGCGATGGGCATCGGACTGGTCTCCTGTGTCAGACGGCTGGTCGGCGGACCGGGGTCATCCGGTTCCGACTGCCACTCTAGAAGCACCTCAGGCGGGGGGCGAGTCCTGTCCTGCCTCGTCCTCACGCGCGCGGTCGGCGTCCCCACCGGCCAGCTCGGGCCGTCCGACCGGCCGGGCGCCGTGGCCGCCGTCGTCGGCGAGCTCCTCGACGGGCTCCCGGCCGGGCGTGGCGAGGCGGAAGCGGCGGATCGCGAACCGGAAGAGCAGGTAGTAGACGGCGGCGTACCCCAGACCGATCGGCACCAGCCACAAGGGCCGCGTCGCCGTGGTGAAGTTCAGGGCGTAGTCGATGAACCCGGCAGAGAAGCCGAACCCGTCCTGGATCCCGAGCGCGTTCACCAGCGCCAGCGAGGTGCCGGTGAGGACGGCATGGATCAGGTACAGCGGCCAGGCGACGAACAGGAACGCGAACTCCAGCGGCTCCGTGACGCCGGTCAGGAACGCCGTGAGAGCGCCGGAGAGCATCACGCCGCCCACGAACGCCTTCCGCTCCGGAGCGGCCTCGTGGTAGATCGCCAGCGCCGCGGCCGGGAGCGCGAACATCATGATCGGGAAGAACCCGGTCATGAAGGCGCCCGCCGTCGGGTCCCCCGCCAGGAACCTGGCGATGTCGCCGTGGACCACCTGCCCGCTCGGGGTCTCGTAGCTGCCCACCACGAACCACGGCACGGAGTTGAGGATGTGGTGCAGGCCGAACGGGATCAGCAGCCGGTTCGCGAAGCCGTACACGCCGGCGCCCAGGATGCTGTTGGCCACCAGCCACCGGCCCAGGCTGGTCAACGACGCGTCGAAGGCGGGGTAGACGAACGAGAGCACCACGCCGAGCAGCAGCGTCACGAGCGCGGTCACGATCGGCACGAAGCGGCGACCGCCGAAGAACGCGAGGTACGGCGGCAGCTTCACCCGGTAGAACCGCTGCCACAGCATCGCCGTCGTGAGGCCGACGAGGATGCCGCCGAACACGCCGTACTCCACCTGGCCGCCGTCGGCGAGGTGGTGGTCGGGCAGGACGTACGGCGACATCGCGTCCGTGACCGCGTCGAAGACCAGGTAGCCGACCACCGCCGCGAGGCCGGTGGAGCCGTCGGACTTGCGGGCGAACCCGACGGCCACACCGACGGCGAAGATCAGGCCGAGGTTGGTGAACAGCGCTCCCCCCGCGGCCGCGAGCACGTCGGCCACCGGCTCCAGCCACGGCCAGTAGGAAGCGAGCGCCAGGCCCGAGTCGCCGGCGCCGAGCATGTCGGGCTGGCCCAGCCGGAGCAGCAGGGCAGCGACGGGCAGGGCGGCGATGGGGAGCATGAGGCTGCGCCCGAGCCGCTGCAGTGCGCCCAGACCGGCACGGCGTGCGCTGCCGCGCGCGTTCTCACGCACGGTGTTCCCCCCGCTCATCACCCTCCTCGACTGTTGGTCTCTTGACGTTCGGGGACGAACCCGGCAGATGTCAAGAAACGCGCCGGACGACCAGACGGGTCGATCCACCCATGCTTCGATGGTTGAATGCGTCCATGACCCAAGCAGAGCAGATCGTCGCGGGGCTGGGCGGTCGGGCCAACATCGTCGAGCTCGAGGCATGCATCACCCGCCTGAGGACCGAGCTCGCCGACAGCTCACTGGTGGACGAGCAGGTGCTCAAGGACGCCGGGGTCCACGGGGTGATGCGCGCAGGGGCCGTGGTCCAGGTGGTGGTCGGACCCCAGGCCGACATCCTGGCCGGCGACATCGAAGAACTTCTCTGATGCTCCGGGTGGTCTCTCCCGTCGCCGGCCACAGCCTCGCGGTGAGCGACATCCCGGACCCCGTCTTCGCCCGTGGCCTCGTAGGTCCCGGAACCGCCATCAGGCCGCGCGAGGGGCTCCAGGTAGCCGTCGCGCCGGTCTCCGGCCGTCTGGCCAAGCTCCACCCGCACGCCTTCCTCGTCGTGACCGAGGAGGGCCCGGGGGTGCTGGTGCACCTCGGGGTCGACACGGTCCACATGCAGGGCGACGGCTTCGAGCTCCTGGCCCGCGAGGGCGAGCACGTGACCGCCGGGGACGAGATCGTGGCCTGGGACCCCAGTCACGTCGAGGCGACCGGACGCTCGACCGTCTGCGCCGTCGTCGTCCTCGACTGCGACCCCTCCGTGGTGGCGCTGCGGGCGCTCGACACCCCGACCGAGCGCGGCGACCTGCTCTTCGAGGTCGGCTGCTAGCAGGTCGCCTCTCCCTGGCGTCGACCGGCGCGCCTTCCGCTAGCCGCGCCAGGAGCTCTCGGCGCCGAGGTCCGCGTGCTGGCGCACCCAGGTGTGCATGGCGATCGCGGCCGCCGCGGAGGCGTTGATCGACCGCGTCGACCCGAACTGCGCGATCGAGAACGTGCCGTCGCAGGCCCCGCGCGCGGGCTCCGAGAGCCCCGGGCCCTCCTGTCCGAACAGCAGGCAGCACCGCTGCGGAAGCTCGAGGGTCTCGATCGCACGGGACCCCGGCAGGTTGTCGATGCCGAGCAGCACCACACCCTGCCCGTGGAGGTACTCCGCGAGGTCGGGGACCGTCGCATGGTGCCGCACGTGCTGGTAGCGGTCGGTCACCATCGCCCCACGCCGGTTCCACCGCCGGTTGCCGACGATGTGGACCTCGCGAGCCAGGAAGGCGTTCGCGGTGCGCACGATCGTGCCGATGTTGAAGTCGTGCTGCCAGTTCTCGATCGCCACGTGGAAGTCGTGCCGTCGCGAGTCGAGGTCGGCGACGATCGCCTCCATCGTCCAGTACCGGTACCGGTCCACGACGTTGCGCCGGTCCCCCTCGGCGAGCAGGCGCTCGTCGTACTGCTCACCGCTGGGCCACTCGCCCTCCCACGGCCCGACGCCCACCTCTGCGGGCCCGTGCGGCATCGGGTCGTACGGCGCGCGGCGCTGCGGACGCTCGGCCGCCTCGTCCGTGGCTGCGGCGTCGTGGTCGGGCTCTGGCACGGCGTCGATGCTAGGCCAACCGGCCGGACCGTCGGGGTACGGCGGCTACCCTGACCGGGTGATCGACCTGCTGACCACCGCTCCCCTGCTGCTCGGTCTCGACTGGATGGACCCCGAGTGGCTCCTCGGGCAGTTCGGCGAGGCAATGTTCTGGGTCAGCGTCTTCATCGTCTTCGCCGAGTGCGGGCTGCTGTTCCCGATCCTGCCGGGCGACTCGCTGCTGTTCAGCGTCGGGCTCTTCATCCACCGCGCCGAGGCCGGCGAGGCCGGCATCTCCGTCAGCATCGTCACCGCCTGCGTGGTGCTGACGCTGGCCGCGTTCCTCGGCAACGTCGTCGGCTACGAGATCGGTCGCGCCATCGGCGAGCCCCTGCGCGAGCGCGACGGCCGGTTCCTCAAGAAGCGCTACTTCGACCAGACCCACGAGTTCTTCGAGCGGTACGGCGCGCGGGCGCTCGTCCTGGGTCGGTTCGTGCCGATCGTGCGCACGTTCATCACCGTGGTGGCCGGCGTCGGCCGGATGGACCGCCGGCACTTCTTCACCTGGTCCGCCGTGGGCGCGACGCTGTGGGCAACCGGCATCACGCTGCTGGGGTACTTCCTGGGCGGGATCACGTTCCTGCAGAACAACATCGAGGCGGCGGTGATGGTCATCGTCGTCATCTCCGTGCTGCCCATGGGCGTCGAGTACCTCCGGCACCGGCGTCGCGCGGCCGTCGGCGACGACGTGGCGGAGTGAGGCCCGCCACCCGCCCTCGGACGACGGCCCCGGCTGAACGGCGCGCGTCTGGGCACTAGGAGGCCATGATGCCGCCCGTGCTCCTCGGCCCCGCCTGGCTCGACCCCGAGAAGCTCCTCGACTCCCTCGGGGACTATGCGCTCTGGGGTGCGGCCGCGATCATCCTCGCCGAGTGCGGCCTGCTCATCGGGTTCTTCCTGCCCGGCGACTCCCTGCTGTTCACGGTCGGACTGCTGGCCGCGCAGGACAAGATCTCCCAGCCGGTGTGGCTGATCTGCCTGGTGCTCGCGGTGGGCGCTGTCGCGGGCAACGCGCTCGGCTACCTCGTCGGTGACCTGGCCGGCCCCCGGCTCTTCCACCGCGAGGACTCCCGGCTGTTCAAGAAGAGCCACGTGGACAAGACCAGGGCGTTCTTCGACAAGTACGGCAACCGCGCGATCGTGCTGGCCAGGTTCGTCCCCGTCGTACGCACCTTCATCACCGCCATGGCCGGGGTCGGCACCATGGGCTTCCGGCGGTTCCTGCTCTACTCCTCGATCGGCGGCGTGCTCTGGGCCGCGGGCGTCTCCGCGCTCGGGTACTACCTGGGGACCGTGCCGTTCGTCGCCGACAACGTCGAGGTGATGCTGCTGGCGTTCGTGGCCGTCGCCCTGGTGCCCGTCGGCCTGGAGTACCTCCGCGACCGGGCTGCCCGGAAGGTCGCCGAGGTCACCGAGGACTGAGTCCCGGCCGCGCCGACGGGCGCGAGCAACGCGCACCCGCGGGCCTCGCCGGGACCGAGGTCAGGCCGAGGTGCCCGCCACTGCGTCCAGCTCGGCCTTGGTGAGCACAGAGCGCACCTCGAGACCGACGTCCGCGAGCGGGTTCGTGCCCTCCGGGCTCCGGTCGATCGCACAGACGACGACCTCGACGACGGCTCCTGCCTCACGCAGGGCCCGCGTGGCGTCGCGCACCGCACCGCCGGTCGTGATGACGTCCTCGACCAGGGTCACCCGGCGCCCCGCGACGTCAGGCCCCTCCGCGAGCTTGCAGGTGCCGTACTCCTTGGCCTTCTTGCGCACGAACAGCGCCGGGAGCTCCGTGCGGCTGCTCAGCACCGTCGCGATCGGCACACCGCCGAGCTCCAGCCCGCCCAGGAGCTCGGTGCTCTCCGGAACCAGGTCGAGCATGCGGTCGACCACACGGGCCAGCAGCTTCGGGTCGGACTCGAAGAGGTACTTGTCGAAGTACTCCGAGGCGACCTGACCGGACCGCAGCGTGAACTCGCCGGTGAGGCGGCAGCAGGCGTCGACGTCGCGCGCGAGGGTGGTGTCACTCATGGGCGCGACTCTAGCCAGCCCGGCGACCGTCCTTCTTCTCGGTGTCGACCAGGTGCCCGAAGGCGATCATCCGGTTGTCGGTGTGGAACAGCTCCGAGCAGGTGGTCAGCGTGATCAGCCGCTGGCCCGGCTTCTGAGCGGGCTGGACGCCGCCGTCGGGGTTCGTGGGCAACGGGTCGACGACCCAGATCTCGCGGAAGCTCACCACCAGGTTGTTCGGGTTGGTGTCCAGCTCGTAGGTGTAGACCGCGTCGCGGGTCTCCACGACCACCTTGTCGCCAGGACGCAGGTCCGGCATGTTGCGCAGCGGCTCGCCGTGCGTCACCCGGTGGGCGGCCAGCGCGTAGTTGCCCCGCTGCCCCGCCCCGGCCGAGTCGGGGAAGTGTCCGTAGCCCGACGCCAGCTCGCTGTCACCGACGCCCTCGAGCACCGGCACCACGTAGTCGTCGCCCAAGGCGGGGATCCGGATCAGCGCCGAGGCGTTGCCCAGCGGGACGCTCGTCTGCTTCTCCTCGGGCGCGCCCTGGATCGTGGTCTGCGGCGCCTGCCCCCAGTCGTCGGTGAGGTCCTGGACGATCCGCTCCTGGGCCTGCCGGGAGACGATGTTGGTGCCGTAGAACTGCCAGGCGACGTAGCCGAGCATGCTCAGGCCGCCCAGGACCAGCACGATCCCGATCCAGAAGCTCGCTCCGCGACGTGCGCGGTGCCGTCGCCCAGGGCCCCTCCTTCCCGCACGCTCGTCTCTCTCGCCCGCGCCGGAGGGGGCATCGGTCATCCCGGTGTCCTGGCTCACCGGTCCATCATGGCTGATGGCCCCCACTACAGTCGCAGGTATGTCATCTACCGACCCAGACCATCGGATGGCGGAGCGGCTGCGCGGCATCCCCGGCACGATCTTCTCGGAGATGTCGGCGCTGGCGGTGCGCACGGGCGCGCTCAACCTGGGGCAGGGCTTCCCCGACCGCGACGGGCCGGAGTCCGTCGTCGAGGCGGCGGTGTCGGCCCTGCGGGAAGGGCGCAACCAGTACGCCCCCGGCATCGGCGTCCCCGAGCTGCGTGAGGCGATCGCCGCCCACCAGGCCCGCCACTACGAGATCGACCTCGACCCTGCACGCCAGGTGCTCGTCACCACCGGTGCCACCGAGGGCATCGCGGCGGCGTTGCTGGCGCTGGTCGACCCGGGCGACGAGGTCGTCGTGCTGGAGCCGTTCTACGACTCCTACACCGCCGTGATCCAGATGGCCGGCGGCGTACGGCGTCCCGTGACGCTGCGCGCGCCGGACTTCCGCCTCGACGTCGACGCGCTGCGGGCGGCCGTGACGCCCCGGGCCAAGGTGCTCCTGCTCAACTCCCCGCACAACCCGACCGGCACCGTGCTCACCCGAGCCGAGCTCGAGGCGGTCGCGCAGGTCGCCCAGGAGAACGACCTGGTCGTCGTCACCGACGAGGTCTACGAGCACCTGGTGTTCGACGACCACGAGCACGTGCCGCTGGCCACCCTCCCGGGGATGTTCGAGCGGACCGTCTCCCTGTCGAGCGCGGGCAAGACGTTCTCGTTCACCGGCTGGAAGGTCGGCTGGGCCACCGGGCCCGAGCCGCTGGTCCGGACGGTGGAGGCGGCCAAGCAGTGGCTGACGTTCAGCTCGGGCACCCCGTTCCAGCCCGCCATCGCCCACGCCCTGGACCGCGAGGCCGGCTACTACGCGGGGCTGGCCAAGGAGCTCCAGAACAAGCGCGACAGCCTCTGCGAGGGGCTGCGCCGGCTCGACGTCGACGTGTACGTCCCCGAGGGCACCTACTTCGTCACGACCGACGTACGCCGCTACGGCTACCCGGACGGGCTCACCTTCTGCAAGGCGCTCCCGGAGAAGGCCGGTGTGGTGGCGATCCCCTCCCAGGGCTTCTACGACGACGGCGAGGAGGGCCGCCACATGGTCCGCTGGGCGTTCTGCAAGGAGCAGGAGGTCCTCGACGAGGGGATCAGGCGGCTCGTCGGGGCGGACCTGCACGCCTGAGACGCGAGCAGCCCCCGGTGGAGCACCGGGGGCTGGGGAGACGCGCACTTCTGCCGACTCGGCGGCGGTGGGCTCCGCACTTCTGCCGACTCGGCGGGGCCGAGCGCCGCACTACTGCCGACTCGGCGGGGCCGAGCGCCGCACTACTGCCGACTCGGCGTCACCAGACGTTCGAGGGCGGCTCGTCCTTGCGCGGCCGGTCGCCTTGCTCACCGGACGGCTGCTGGGGAGCACCTCCCTGCGGGGAGCCCTGCTCGCCCGGCCCGCCCTGCTCACCGGGCCGGCCCTGCTGCGGCTGGTCGCCGTACGAGGGGCGGCCGTACGGCGGCTGCGGCGCGCCGTACTGCGGGGGCTGGCCGTAGGGCTGGAACGGGCCCGGCTGGTACCCGGCCACCGCCGTGCGACGTGAGTACCACTCGTTCGCGCCTCCGACGAACAGGAGCGCGATCACCGCACCGGCACCGAGCGTCTGCACCACGCCGACCGGGAAGGTCAGCAGGCTCAGGAGTGCGGCCACGGCCGAGGAGACCACGAGGGTGATCCGCGCCCAGTTGGCTCGCCGGAAGGCGAACCACGCCAGCACCATCGCGATGACGCACCAGATGACGGCGATCACGCCCAGCACCCACACGGCCCCGACGACCTGGTCGGACGGGACGTTCAGGTTCTGGAAGTCCGGGTCCTGCTCGAGCTGGCGGATGAACTCCTCACGGGCAGCCGCCATCACGAACGCGACCACGATGAAGAACAGGATGGTCAGCCCCGAGAGGACCCAGGTGATCCAGGCGGCGACGGTGACCGTCGTCGGGCGCTGGTCCGGGTCGCGCTGCTGAGGGGCGCCGTAGTACTGCTGCGGGGGCTGGGCCGGGTAGGCATACGGCGGCTGGCCGTGCCCGGGCTGCCCGTACGAAGCCTGACCGTAGGGGGCCTGGCCGTAGGGCGGCTGACCACCCGGCTGACCACCGGACCGCCGGGACCGCCGTACGGCTGCTGGCCGTACGGAGCCTGGCCAGGAGGGGTCTGGCCGTAGGGCGGCTGACCGCCCGGCTGACCACCGGGACCGCCGTAGGGCTGCTGACCGTACGGCGGAGGGGCGCCCTGCTGGGGACCCTGCTCCGGGCCCTGCTGGCCCTGGCCTCCCTGGCTCTGCTCGGGCGAACCGAACCCCTGCGTCGGGGGCGGGACCGGCCTTCCCGCGGACCCCTCGGGCATCCGGGGCCAGGGGGCGGTCTCCTCGCCACCCTGGTCGGGTCGGTCCTGCGGGCGGTCGCTCTCAGAGGTCACCAGGTTGCCTTCCGTACGCGGTCGGGATTCGGGAGCCGCGAAGGCCGAGGTACGTGCGTTCGCGTTCGAGGTGGCCGGGACGCCGGCGAACCAGTCACGAGCCGGCTTGGTCCACAGCATGATCGCGGCGAACGCGATCATCACCCCCAGGAAGCCGCCCGAGACGGGGGCGGTCAGCACGAGCGCTGCCGCCATGATCGTGAAGCCGACCCGGGCTGCGTTGTGGCGCTGCAGGACGAAGACGGCGAGCACCGTGGCCGCGGCGGCGGCTGACGCGCTGACCAGCATCATCACCCGCAGGATCTCGACGGCCTCGCCCATGCTCAGTCCCAGCCCGTTGCCGGGCGGGGTCGAGAGGAACTCGTCGATGCCCTGGCGGTACTCGAGCGTGGACAGCCGCGAGACGGAGTCGAACAGGGTCAGCACGAGCAGGGAAGAGCCCACGAGGGCGACCCAGCCTGCCATCGTCACCTGGCTGGGTCGCGCGCCCTTGTCCTTCTCAGTCATGGGGACATTGCATCATGCAGGGCCAACTCACGCGGAGGCGTGCGCCGACCGGAGCGCGAGACCCTGCCCGGACTCGTCGACGTCGACGACGACCTCGCTGCCGTCGGGGACCTCCCCGGACAGCAGCATCCGCGCCAGCGGGTCGCCGACGGCGGTCTGCACGAGGCGGCGCAGCGGGCGGGCGCCGTACGCCGGGTCGAAGCCCGTCCGGCTGAGCCAGCGGTGGGCGCCCTCGCTCACCGTGACCGTGATCCGGCGCACCGCCAGGCGGCGGTTCAGCTCCGCGACCTGGAGGTCGACGATGTGCGAGAGCTCGTCGGGCGTGAGCGCGTCGAACATGACGATCTCGTCGAGCCGGTTGAGGAACTCCGGCTTGAACGACTGGCGCACCACGGACATCACCGAGTCGCGCTTCTTCTCGTCGTCCATCGTCGGGTCGACCAGGAAGTGCGACCCCAGGTTGGAGGTGAGGATCAGCAGCGTGTTGCGGAAGTCGACGGTGCGCCCCTGACCGTCGGTGAGCCGGCCGTCGTCGAGCACCTGGAGCAGGATGTCGAAGACCTCGGGGTGGGCCTTCTCCACCTCGTCGAGCAGCACGACGGAGTAGGGCCGACGGCGTACCGACTCGGTCAGCTGGCCGCCCTCCTCGTACCCGACGTAGCCGGGTGGCGCGCCGACGAGCCGGGCGACGCTGTGCTTCTCGGAGTACTCGCTCATGTCGATGCGGACGATCGCCCGCTCGTCGTCGAACAGGAAGTCCGCGAGCGACTTGGCCAGCTCGGTCTTGCCGACGCCGGTGGGGCCGAGGAACAGGAACGACCCGGTCGGCCGGTTGGGGTCGGAGATGCCCGCCCGGGAACGGCGTACGGCGTCCGAGACCGCCCGGACCGCGGACCGCTGCCCGATCAGGCGCTTCCCGATCACGTCCTCCATGTGCAGGAGCTTCTCGGTCTCCCCCTCGAGCAGGCGGCCGGTGGGGATGCCGGTCCAGGACTCGACGACCTCGGCGATCTCCTCGGGGCCGACGGCCTCGCGGACCATCGGGTCCTCGACCTCCTCGGCCTCCTCTGCGGCGACGATCTGCTTCTCGAGCTCGGGGATCCGGCCGTAGAGGATCTCGCTGGCCTTGGCCAGGTCACCCTCACGCTGGTACCGGTCGGCGTCGCTGCGCAGCGAGTCGATGCGCTTGCGCAGCTCGCCGGACCCCTCGAGGGCGGTCTTCTCCCGCTCCCACCGGGCCTCGAGGCCGCGCAGCTCCTCCTCGCGGTCGGCCATCTCGGCCCGCAGCTTCTCGAGCCGGTCCTTGGACGCCTCGTCGGTCTCCCGCTCGAGCGCGAGCTCCTCCATCTTCATGCGGTCCACGGAGCGGCGCAGCTCGTCGACCTCGACGGGGCTGGACTCGATCTCCATCCGCAGCCGGGACGCGGACTCGTCGACCAGGTCGATCGCCTTGTCGGGGAGCTGACGGCCGGTGATGTAGCGGTCCGAGAGCATCGCCGCGGCCACGAGCGCCTGGTCGGTGATCTTCACCCCGTGGTGCGCCTCGTACTTCTCCTGGAGGCCGCGCAGGATCGCGACGGTGTCCTCGACCGAGGGCTCACCCACGAACACCTGCTGGAAGCGACGCTCGAGGGCGGGGTCCTTCTCGATGCGCTCGCGGTACTCGTCGAGGGTGGTCGCCCCGATCATCCGCAGCTCGCCGCGCGCCAGCATCGGTTTGAGCATGTTGCCGGCGTCCATCGCCGAGTCACCGCCGGCTCCCGCACCGACGACGGTGTGCAGCTCGTCGATGAAGGTGATGACCTGTCCCTCGGACTGCTTGATCTCCTCCAGGACGGCCTTGAGCCGCTCCTCGAACTCGCCGCGGTACTTCGCGCCGGCGACCATCGCGGCGAGGTCCAGGCTCAGCACGCGCCGACCCTTGAGGGAGTCGGGGACGTCCCCGTCGACGACCCGCTGGGCGAGCCCCTCGACGACGGCGGTCTTGCCGACGCCGGGCTCACCGATGAGGACCGGGTTGTTCTTGGTACGCCGGGAGAGCACCTGCACCACGCGGCGGATCTCGGCGTCCCGTCCGATCACGGGGTCGAGCTTGCCCTCGGCGGCGCGCTCCGTGAGGTCCACGGCGTACTTCTCGAGCGACTGGTAGGTCGCCTCGGGGTCCTGGTTCGTGACCCGGCGGTTGCCCCGCACGCTGGTCAGGGCGGCCTCGAGCGCCTCCGGGGTGGCTCCGGCGTCCACGAGGACCTTCCGCACCGGCGAGTCGACGGTCGCGGTGGCGATGAGCAGGTGCTCGGTGGAGACGTACTCGTCCTTCATCTCCTCGGCCAGGTCGGTCGCCTTGCTGAGGATCTGCAGCACGGCACGGGAGTACGACGGAGCGCCGACCGTCGAGCCGGAGGCGGCCGGGAGCCTCTTCAGCTCGGCCTCCACCCCGGACACGATGTCGGAGGGCTGCACACCGGCTGCCTCGAAGAGGGGTCGCGCCAGCCCCTCCGGCTGGGCCAGCAGGGCAGCCAGCAGGTGGACGGCCTCGACCTGCGGGTGCCCGCCGGAGGCCGCCGTGGAGATGGCGGTGCTGATGGCTTCCTGGCTTCGGGTGGTGAACTTGGATGCGTCCATGGAAGTGCGTCGTCCTTCTGTCGAACTGTGTCCGAAATGCGGGCGCGAAGCGGTCCGCGGGCGGCTCCCGGGTACCCGTTCGCTACCAGGAACAACGTACTCAGAGTTGAGTCTGTTCCACTCAACTCTGGCGAATTTCGGTGAACTTCCTGGACACGACTTCCCAGGCGGCGGACCGCGCGCTCGACCACCGGCGACAGCAGGTGGTGGCGGCGACCCGGTGAGTCGCCGTGCTTCGCGGCGGCCAGCCGACAAACTGTCCACCACCGGACCTTCTTCTCGCGACGTTTCACAGGAGTCCCCGTGCGCAGATGCCTCGCCGCCCTCGCCCTGATGGTCGTGGCGTTGCTCCAGCACGGTTGCGGCACCGCCCAGGCCCCGATGGGGAAGGGCGACCCTCACGAGGGCATCACCGGCGGGGACGTCCCGACCACATCGCGCGCGCTCGCCTACGTCACGTCGCTCTACACGGGCCCACCTGACTCCGCCGAGAACGAGCAACAGGAGTGGGCCGACGAGTTCGCCGGGAAGTCGATGACCGCGACCGACCTGCGGTTCGGGCCCGACGGGGAGTACGACGGCGACCTCGTCGCGGTCGTGGTCGGCGCCGGGTTCCAGCCTGACGTCTCCGCCTGCGACGCCCTGGACTTCGAGACCTCCGGGTGCGCCGGCATCGCCGACGGCGGCCTGGTGATGTGGGAGGTGGAGGCCCCCGAGGAGGATCCCGGCGTCGTGTACGTGACGGTCCCGAAGGGCAGGAACACCGTCCTGGTGTCCTACTCAGGCCCCCGGATCACCGGGGACCCGCGCGAGATGGAGCTCCCCATCCCCGTCGAGGCGCTCGTCAGCCTGGCGACCGACCCACGGGTCGACGTGACGACGACCGCGGAGGCCGTCGAGCAAGGGCGAGGAACTGGACTGGTTCCGGGACTAGCCGGCGGCTCGGGGGTGAGCCTCCGGGCCAGAGCACAAACAGGGGCGCAGGTCAGGGGCACGTCAGAGGACTCGGCTCCGGCGTCAGAGGACGCCGCGGCGCCAGACCGTCACCGCGTGGCCGGCTGTGCGGAGCACGGGAAGGTTCTGGGGAGTCCGGCTCTGGCTGAGGGTCTTCTGGAGCGCGAACTCGGTCGCCGCCAGCTCGTCCTCCAGCTCGGCGACGCGCATCTGGAGCGCGGTCACCTGGTTCTCGAGGTCGAGGATCCGTTTGACCCCCTCGAGGCCTATGCCGGAGGAGGTGAGCTCGGCGACTTCGCGCAGCATCTCGATGTCGCGCCAGGAGTACCGGCGGCCGCCGCCTCCGGTGCGCCCGGGGCGCACGAGGCCCATGCGGTCGTAGGCCCGCAGCGTCTGCGGGTGGAGCCCGGTGAGCTCGGCGGCCACCGAGATGACGTAGACCGGTACGTCGGGCCCGGGCGCCTCGACGCGCGTCACCCGACGACGGGGTGCCCCCGCACCACCGGAGCGAGCGGAGGAGCCCTGCGGCGCACCCCGCGAGGGTGTGCTCATCGTGCACCCTCCTCGAAGAGCTTGGCGCGCAGGTCGCTGTCCGTCATCGCCTCCCGGTAGGCGCGGACCGCCTCCTTGGCCTTCTCGTCGAGCACGGCGGGGACGTGGACCTCGGTGGTGACCAGCAGGTCCCCGTGGTGACCGTCCTTGCGACGCGCCCCCTTGCCGCGGACCCGGAACGTGCGTCCGTTCGGGGTCCCGGGCGGGATGCGCACGGTCACGGGCGCGCCGGTGAGCGTGGGCACCTTGATCTCGGCGCCGAGAGCCGCCTCGTCGAAGCCGACGGGGACGGTCACGGTGAGGTTGTCAGCCTTGCGACCGAACACGGGGTGCGGCTGCACCTTGACGTTGACGTACAGGTCGCCGGGCGGTCCGCCGCGCTCACCGCTCGCGCCCTTGCCGCGCAGCCGGATGCGCTGACCGTCCCTGACCCCCGCGGGGATGCGCGCCTGGATGGTGCGCGAGGACTGGCCCCGCCCCGAGCCGTGGCAGGTGGGGCAGGGGTCGTCGACGACGAGACCGCGACCGCGACAGGTCGGGCACGTCTCGTTCATCGTGAACGCGCCACCGACGGAGGCGGCGTGCACCCCGACCCCGTCGCACTCGGGGCAGACGCGCGGAACCGTGCCCGAGCGAGCACCCGTGCCGTTGCAGTCGGGACACGGCGCGTCGGAGGAGAGCCTCAGCGAGACCGTCACACCCTCGACCGAGTCCAGGAAGCTGATCGTCGCCTCGGTCTCGATGTCGGCGCCGCGGCGCGGGGCCTGACGAGCCCGGCCGCCGCCGCCGAACATCTGTCCGAAGAGGTCGCCGAACCCGCCTCCCCCGGCGCCGCCCTGGCCGAACAGGTCGCTCATGTCGTACGTCTGCTGGCCGCCGGCACCGCCGCCGGGGCTCCCGCCCGTGAACGGCCCGAACCCGCCGTAGGTGCGCAGCTCGTCGTACTTCTTGCGCTTCTCCGGGTCGCCGACGACGTCGTAGGCCTCGGCGACCTGCTTGAAGCGCTCCTCGGCGACCTTGTCACCGGGGTTGGAGTCCGGGTGGTTGGCGCGCGCAAGCTTGCGGTACGCCTTCTTGATCTCGTCCGCAGGCGCCTCCTTCGAGACGCCGAGCACCTTGTAGAAGTCCTTGGTCGCCCAGTCGGCACTGGTCATGCGCGCACCTCCCTCCGGTGTCCTTGCCTGTTACTCGTCGCTTCCGGCCGCGTTCTCGCCCTCAGTCTGCCCCGGCTCGGGGTCCACCACGGTGACCCGCGCCGGACGGACGACACGCTCGCCGATCCGGTACCCGGCGTGCACGATGTTCTGGCACGTCGTGGTGGTCACGTCCGGCGAGTGGGCGTGCATCAGGGCCTCGTGCATCGTCGGGTCGAACTCGTCGCCCGGCTCGCCGAACTTCTCCAGCCCCAGTCCGGCGACGATGCGCTCCAGCGAGTCAGCGACGGCCTTGAAGCCACCCTCGAGCTCGCCGTGCTCCCGCGCCCGGTCGATGTCGTCGAGCACGGGCAGGAGTCCCGACAGGACGGAGAACGTGGCGTTCTCCTTGACGAGCTCACGATCCCGGTCGACGCGCCGCTTGTAGTTGAGGTACTCCGCCTGGAGGCGCTGCAGGTCTCCGGTCAGGGCCGAGACGTCCTGCTGTGCCTTGGCCAGGTCGGCGACCAGCTCGGTCGCCGAGGCGTTCTCCGCGGCGACCTCGGGGCCTGTCCCGGTCTCGCTCATCGTGTCGCCTCCCTCCGCGTCAGGGGCGCCACCGGGCATCTGCTCGGCAGCGCCGGCCGGAGCCCCGGCGCCGGGGGCCGCAGTCTCCTGCGACCCCTCGGCGTCGGTTCCGGCGTGCGTGCTCTCGTGCTGGTGGTCAGCAGAGGTCACTTGGTCTCACCCTCGTTGTCGTCCTCGTCGACGATCTCGGCGTCCACGACGTCCTCGTCGGAGTCGCCGGTGCCGGTCGTGCCGCCTGCTGCGGCGGCGTCCGACTCACCGGCGGCGTACATGGCCGCACCCATCTTCTGGCTGGACTCGGCGAGCTTGCCCATGGCCGCGTCGAGCGCGTCCTTCTCGGCGTTCTCGTCCTCGAGCACCTTCTTCAGGGCGTCGACGTCGGCCTGGACCTCGGTCTTGATCTCGTCGGAGAGCTTCTCGCCGTTCTCCGAGAGGAACTTCTCGGTCGTGTACACGAGGCTGTCGGCCTGGTTGCGGGACTCGACGGCCTCGCGACGCTTGCGGTCCTCCTCGGCGTACTGCTCGGCGTCCTTGACCATCTTGTCGATCTCGTCCTTCGACAGCGCGGAGCCGCCGGTGATGGTCATCGACTGCTCGTGGCCGGTGCCGCGGTCCTTGGCGGAGACGTGCACGATGCCGTTGGCGTCGATGTCGAAGGTGACCTCGATCTGCGGGACGCCACGCGGGGCCGGGGGCAGGCCGGTCAGCTCGAAGTTGCCGAGCGGCTGGTTCTGCGCCGCCATCTGGCGCTCGCCCTGGTAGACCTGGATCTGCACCGAGGGCTGGTTGTCGTCGGCGGTGGTGAACACCTCGGACCGCTTGGTCGGGATCGTGGTGTTGCGCTCGATGAGCTTGGTCATCACGCCGCCCTTGGTCTCGATGCCGAGCGACAGCGGGGTCACGTCGAGGAGCAGGACGTCCTTGACCTCGCCCTTGAGCACACCGGCCTGGAGCGCCGCACCGACGGCGACGACCTCGTCCGGGTTCACGCCCTTGTTGGGCTCCTTGCCGCCGGTGAGCTGCTTGACCAGCTCGCTCACGGCCGGCATGCGGGTGGAGCCGCCGACGAGGATGACGTGGTCGATCTTCGCGACATCGACACCGGCGTCGGAGATGACGTTCTTGAAGGGCTGCTTCGTGCGGTCGAGGAGGTCCTCGGTCATCCGCTGGAACTCGCCGCGGCTGAGCTTCTCCTCGAAGTGCAGCGGGCCCGACTCGGAGTGGGTGATGTAGGGCAGGTGGACCGTGGTCTCGCTCGAGGAGGAGAGCTCGATCTTCGCCTTCTCGGCAGCCTCCTGCAGACGCTGGCGGGCGATCTTGTCCGCGCCGAGGTCCACGTTGTTGCTGTCCTTGAACTTCTTGATCATCCAGTCGACGATCCGGTTGTCCCAGTCGTCACCGCCGAGGTGGTTGTCACCGGAGGTGGCCTTCACCTCGACCACGCCGTCGCCGATCTCGAGCAGGGACACGTCGAAGGTGCCGCCACCGAGGTCGAAGACCAGGATGGTCTGGTCGCTCTCCTTGTCGAGGCCGTAGGCCAGCGCGGCGGCCGTGGGCTCGTTGACGATGCGGGACACGTCGAGGCCCGCGATCTCGCCGGCCTCCTTGGTGGCCTGGCGCTGGGCGTCGGAGAAGTAGGCGGGGACCGTGATCACCGCGTCGGTGACGGTCTCGCCGAGGTACGACTCGGCGTCCCGCTTCAGCTTCTGCAGGATGAACGCCGAGATCTGCTGCGGCGTGAAGTCCTTGTCGTCGACCTTGGTCTTCCAGTCGGTGCCCATGTGGCGCTTCACGGACCGGATGGTGCGGTCGACGTTGGTGACTGCCTGGCGCTTGGCGACCTCACCGACGAGGACCTCGCCGTTCTTGGCGAAGGCGACGACGGACGGCGTGGTCCGGGCGCCCTCTGCGTTCGCGATGACGGTGGGCTCGCCACCTTCGAGTACGGAGACGACGGAGTTCGTCGTACCGAGGTCGATGCCGACCGCTCGTGCCATGTTTCCTACCTCCACGGGTGATCCCGCCGAAGCGGGCGGGGTTTGTTTCTCTGTCTGCTGTGGGACGGGTGGCGTGTGGCCTCCCGTGAGAAGTCGAGTCTGGCAAACAACTTGAGTGGCTTCAACTCAACTTCTGTCATGGGGTCCAACACAGGTCGCGGTCGCCTCATTCCCCGACGGCGGGAAGAGCCGTTCGGGGGACCGTGAGCAAGGGCGCGCAGGTCAGGGAGGCGGGCCGGCGCCGCGCTCCAGCGCGGAGAAGGTACGGCGGAACAGGTCCACCGCCGGCCCGAGGAGCAGGAAGACGACGACCGTCGCGGGACCGACCGACGCGCCGAGCAGCCATCCGACCAGCGCAGCGCCGGCCTGGACGAGGTTGTAGCTCCACCGGAAGGGGATCGGCGGGTCCCAGGCGAGCGCCATGGCCTCCGCGGGTCCCGCCCCGGTGGCGCTGGCGAGGTAGCCGCCCACCCCGACCGTGAGCAGCACCAGGGCAGGGACCAGGAGGACGGCGCGCGAGGTCGTGGCCTCGACGTCGGGGACGGCAGCCATCACCGTCGAGATCACGAAGCCGACGAGCAGCCACTGGACCAGCGTGCCCGGCCCGGGCCGCGTCCCACGCACCCAGGCCAGCCCGATGAAGGCGGCGCCGACCACCACGTTGAGCTGCCAGAACTCCAGGCCGGTGGCGAGTGTCAGGCCGTTGACGAGCGTGGAGTAGCCGTCCGAGCCGAGGGAGGACTCCAGCAGGAGCGCGACGCCGGCGCCGAGGACGACACAGGCGAGCACCAGCTGGGCGTACTTCACCACGCTGTGGCGGGACCTTGCCCGCACGGTCTCGTCGCTCACGCGCACATCAGCGGACGGTCACCGAGACGGGGTTCGACTTCTTGCCGGTCGACGAGTCAACGACCCGGAACCTGTTCTTGCCCGACCGGCCGGTCATCACGTAGCTGGAGAAGGACCCTCCGCTGACCGACGTCGACGTGGGGAAGTCCGTCCATCCCGAGCCCTGGCTGCGCTGCACCTGCAACGACTTCCCCTCCCCGCCGGGGTAGGTCCCCGAGAGGTAGATCCGCTCCATCGGCGACACCTCGAGGGGGCTGGCAGAGAGGCTGATCACCGAGCGGGGCTTGCGCTTCTTCTTCTCCTTCGCCTGCTTCTGCTTCGAAGAGTCCGCCTTCGGGCTCGGCTTCTGCGAGGCGCTCGGCGTCTTGCCGCCGTTGAGGTCGGCGAGCGTCAGCCCGGGGCCGTCGTCGGAGGGGGGCGGGCTGTGCGTGGGCATGTAGAGGCTGGGCCGCTCCGACGGCCCGTCACCGGCGCTGTCGAGGCCGGTGAAGCTGACCGCGCCCAGCGTGATGAGGCTGACCACAGCGCCGACCAGGAGGGCGACCCCGACCATCGCACCGACCCCTGTCAGCAGGGATCGGTACCACGGAGCCTCGTCGTCATCCAGCACCTCTCCAGCCTAGGTGAGGGGGACCAACCCGCCACCCCACCACCCACTCCGGACCGAGCGGTGGAACACGTCGGCGGCGCGCCGCGTCCGACGCCGGCTCCCCGTCAGCCGTGGACGGCGCGCGACCCGCTGACGACCGCGAGTCCCCAGGTGGCGCGGTGCCGGTCTCCTGGCGCGAGCACGACGAGGTCCCGGCCGGAGTTGAACGCGTCCGGCGGGCACGTCGTCGGCTCGAGCGCCAGCCCGCGACGATCCCAGGCCGCACCCTCACGGTCGCCGGTGAACGCGTGCATCCAGCGGAAGGCACCGTCGACCCACAGCTCCACGCCGTCCCCGTGCGCATCCGTGACGCGCGCCCTGGCGCGCCCGTCACCACCCCGCGTCAGGTCGGTGAACGCGTGGTCGACGCGGAGCCGTCCCACCTCGCGCGGGCGCCGGAAGTCGAACTCCGTCCCGTCCACCGCGACGAGTCCTCGTGGAACCAGCCGGTCCTCGGAGACCTCGAGCCGCTCGGCCCCGGGGAGCTCGAGGACACAGTCGTCGACAAGTCCGGTGGCCGCCCGGAGATAGGGGTGCGCACCGGCGCCGTACGGCGCGGGCACCGGACCGTGGTTGACGGCCGCGATCTCGCAGGTCAGCCCGCCGTGCCCGACCTCGTACGTCGTGGTGACGTCGACCCGGAAGGGGTATCCGGGAGCGCCCTGCAGCCGGTGCAGCAGGACCGCGCGGGACGCCTCGGCCTCCACGAGCTCGCCCTGCTGCGCCCAGAGCAGGCCGTGCAGGGCGTGTCCACGCTCCGGCTCGTTGATGGCGAGCGCATGCTCCTGGCCGTCGAAGGTGTAGCGACCGTCGACCACCCGGTTGACCCAGGGGGCCAGCACCATCCCGGCGAAGTCGGGAGCCTCCTCGCCCTCCCCGGGAAGCAGGAGGTCACGCTCGTCGTGCCGGAGCCGGTGGAGAGCGGCGCCCCGCCGGCGGATGACGGCCTGGTAGGTCGCGGCCTGGATGGTGACCTCGTCGGGCATGACGCCATCGTAGGTCCGGGCGCCCGAGGGCCCGGGGCACTCAACCGACCGCGTGAGCGAACCTGGGGCGACGTAACGGCCGAGCCGCGGGCCCAGGCGCTACCGCGTGCTGTACGACGACGCGCGCGCCGTGCCGGGGGACGCTCGTGATGTTGCGGACCTTCGGCACGTCGCGGGCCCCGTCGGGCAGCCGGATGTCGTACGTCGCGAGCACCTCGCGAAGCACGGCGACGCCCTCCATGAGCGAGAAACCGGCCCCGATGCAGCGGCGTACGCCTCCGCCGAACGGGATCCAGGTGTTGGGCTCGACATGCCCCTCGAGGAACCGCTCGGGCCGGAAGGCCTCGGGCTCCTCGTAGTTGTCGCTGCGGCTGTGGGTGATGATGATCGACGGGCCGACGGTGGTGCCCTGAGGCAGCTCCCAGCCGCCGATCGTGGCCGGTGCCATCAGCTGGCGCACGACCATCGGGATCACCGGATGGAGGCGCATGGCCTCCTTCATGACCGCCTCGAGGTAGTCGTCGTCGCCCGCGTCGGCGGCCTTCTGGGCCTTGCGCAGCTGCGCCTCGTCGCGGCCGAGCTCGTACAGCGACCACGACAGCGCCGTCGCGGTCGTCTCGTGGCCGGCGAGCAGGAGGGTGACGAGCTGGTCGCGGAGCTCGGGGTCGGACAGGCCGTCACCGTCCTCGCCCACGACGAGCAGCTGGGAGAGCACGTCCGTGCGCTCGTGCAGGTCGGCGGCGGATCGACGTTCGGCGATCTCGGCGTACATCACCGCGTCGAGGGCGCGCTGGTTGTCGACCGTCGCCTTCCACGGCCCGAACCGCTGCAGGAACGGGTAGCCCCAGCCGAGCAGGACGACCGGGTTGACGTCGACGGTCTTGTTCACCAGCGGCCGCAGCTCGGCGAGGCGCCGCTCGTCGGTGACGCCGAAGACGACCCGGAGGATCACCTCGAGGGTGAGCGCGTTCATCCGGTCCAGCGAGCGGAACGGGGTGCCCGGCTCCCACCGGGCAACCTCCTCCTTGGCCAGGCCGGTGACGACGGACTGGTAGCGGCGCAGGGCCTTGCCGTTGAACGCGGGCATGAGGAGCTTGCGGGCGCGACGGTGCTCCGTGCTGTCCTGGAGCAGCAGGGAGTGCTCCCCCATGATCGGGCCGAGGATGGCGTTGCCCTTGCCGGCGTGGAAGACCTCGGGGTCGCCCGCGAAGATCTCCTTGGCCTGCTCGGGACGGGTGAACAGCACCAGGGGGGTGGACTTCGGGACCAGCCGGACTGTGAAGGCGTCGCCGTACCTGCGGTGCAGGTACGGGATGAACTGGTGGCGGAACCGCACCGCCAGCACGCTCTGCACCAGCGCGGGGAGGCGCGGCCCTGGCGGCAGGTCACGCGCTCGGATCTTGCGTGCGAAGCCCGCGTTGTGGGGCTTCATCTTCGAGAAACGGTCGTCGGTGACGGTCATCGGTCCCATCCCGGTCGCAGGAGAACAGGTTTCGCATACTACGGGTATGGCCTCGGGCTGGGAAGGCCTCAGACGCCGCCGTCCGCCGCGAGCGCCGGGAAGAGCACCGTCGGCGGCAGCGACGGGTCTTCCGCCGGAGGGGACCGGGAGCCCGGCTACCGCTCGGGGGACCCAGTCAGCAGACCGGCCAGCTCGCGTGCCCGGTCCGCGGTCAGGTCCACCAGCCGGATGCGGTCGAGCAGAGCTGCCGCGTCACCGGACTCGGCGAGCACGTCGCAGGCACCGCACAGCAGCCAAGTGCCGGCGAACGCGTACGCCGCCCTGGGCACCTGCGGCACGGTTCGGGGCAGTCGCGGGCCCACCGTGCCGCACAGCGAGCACGTCCCGTCGGCGGCCGCCTCCGGGAGCGGCTCCTGGCCGTCGGACGGTTCCGCCGATGCAAGGTACCGGACGTCATCGTCGCCTTCCATGCTGCCGCCTCCTGCCTGTCTCCGGCGCCGAGCTCGACGGCCTCAGTCCAGCAGGCCTCGGCTCCGCGCGAGGGCGGCCGCCTCGGTCCGACCGGACGCCCCCAGCTTGGCGAGGATGTTCGAGACGTGGACGCTCACCGTCTTCGTGCTGATGAACAGCTGCCGTGCGATCTCTCCGTTGGACCGCCCCTGGGCGACCAGCCGCAGGATCTCGAGCTCGCGCGGCGTGAGCGCACCGCCTGACCTGCGTCTCCCCGCGTTGCGGCGCCGAACCCGCCTCGCGCAGCTCGGCCAGCAGCGGCCCCGCCCCCAGCCGGTGGGCGACCTCGCGGGCGGCGTCGCCGTGCTCGCGCGCCTCCGCCGTACGCCCCAGTGCACGGAGTACGGCGGACAGGCGGGCTCGGGAGCGGGCGACCTCGAAGACGTGCCCGAACGCAGCGAACCCTTCCACCGCACGCTCCCAGGCGGCGACCAGGTCGTCCTCGGCAGGAGTGTCGACGCCGCTGAGCCAGCGCAGCCGCAGGTGCTCGGCCTCCAGACGGGCCAGCCAGGCTCGACCCTCGGGCCCGATCTCGCGGGCCCGGCTCTCCGAGCGCTCCACGGCCTCGAGCCCGGCGGCCCGGATGTCGTCGCCCCGCCGGACCAGCGCCTCACGCTCCGCGGCGGACAGCGCCGGTACGTGGTGGGCGAGGTGGCCGAGCACGAGCGCCCCGAGACGCAGCTGCGCCATGAACGTCTTGACCTGCCAGCGTTCCCGGACCGCATCCACGACCTCGTCGTGCACGCGCAGCATCGCCTCGACGTCGCCCGCGTCGCCGTGCAGGTCGATCGCGGCCGCGCCACCGAGGATCGCGATGAACCCGTCCCGGTCCCACCAGGCCCGGACCCGCGCGGCCGTCTCCAGCGCAGCCTTCTCACCACGCCCCGACGCGACCGCCAGCCCCATGGCGACGAGGACGGCCTCGGCCACCCCGGGCGGGGATTCGCCGGTCACGTCGCAGATGCGCAGCGCCTCGTCCCAGTACCCCGCGACGTAGGCGGTGAAGGCGCCCATGACACGGGCGTCCAAGGCGTACGGCGCCCACGGCCGGCCCGCCTCCGCCGCCCGCTGCCGCGCCACGGCGTACGCCTCGGCGGCCTCGTCGAGGCCGCCGCGCTCGAAGTGCAGCGCGCCGAGGTGGTGCAGGCTCCGCAGCTCCGCGGCCAGGTCGCCGTCGGCCCGCGCCTGGGCGACGATCCGCTCCAGCGCGCGGCGAGAGGACTCCGGGTCGCCCGCGCGCTCCTCGAGCCTCGCCAGCGTGGTCGTCGCCTCGAGCACCACCCGGGGCAGCCCGATCTCCCGCCCGAGCGCCACCGCCTCCTCGGCCCAGCGCGTCGCCTCGTCGACCCGCTGCCGGGAGGCGTTGACCTGGGCGTGGAGGCTGAGCAGCTTCGCGCGCAGGGCCGTGGGCTCGGTGCCGACCAGCCCGAGCGCCTCCGTGGTGAGCGCCAGGGCGTCCACGTCGCTGTCGGCCATGTACGCGGCGTTGGCCAACGCCACCTGGAGGCGGACCCGCTCGGCCGCCGCGTCGGGCGCCAGGCAGGACAGCTGGTCGGAGACGAGCTCCATCGCCCGGTGCGGGTCGCCCGAGGCGATCAGCGCCTCGCCCGCCCGGACCGTGAGGGACACCGCGTCGAGCTCCCGGAGCGCGTCGCCGCGGAGTGCCGGGTTGCCCAGCAGCTCCAGCGCCGCCTCGTAGTGGCGCGCCGCGTCGTCCGGTCCGCCGACCGCCATCGCGTCGTCCCCGGCCTCGACGCTCGCGCGCACCGCGGTGGGTACGTCGTGCGCCAGCCGGGCGTGCCGGGCCAGCTCGGCGGCGGTGCCGACCGCGACGTGCCCGAGCAGGGCCTCGACGTACGACGCGTGGATGCGGACCCGCTCGCCGGGCAGCAGGTCGTCGTAGACCGCCTCCCCCAGCAGCGCGTGCCGGAAGGCGTACGTCGCACCCGCCGGGACCAGGACGTTGCGGTCCACCACCTCGCGCAAGGCGGCATCGAGCCGCGCCTGGTCCAGGTTCACCACTGCCGCGAGCAGCTCGTGCGTCACCTGGCGGCCGGCGCAGGATGCGGCGCGCACCACCTGGCGGGCGTCGTCACCGAGCTGGTCGACCCGGACCAGCAGCAGGCTCGCCAGGTCGTCCGGGAGCGCGCTCCCGCCGAGCTCGGTAGCCACGACCAGCTCCTCGGCGAAGAAGGCGTTCCCCTCCGCGCGCGTCACGATCGTCTGGAGCTCCGCCTCCGACAGCAGGCCGGTGTGGATCGAACGGGCCAGCCGGCGTACCGACCCGTCGCTCAGGGGGCCGAGCTGGAGGCGGTGGACGCCGGGGATGCGGCTCCACTGGGCGGTGGCCGTGCGCAGCGGGTGGCGGCGGTGCAGGTCGTCGCTGCGGTAGGAGGCGACCACGCTCACCGGACCCTCGAACCGGCGCTGGAACAGGAAGCCCAGCAGGTCGCGCGTCGACTGGTCGGCCCAGTGCAGGTCCTCGAGGACGACGAGCAGCGGCCCGGAAGCAGCAAGCTTCTCGAACGCGGCCTGCACCGTCTCGAAGAGCTCGGCGCGCTGGACGTCCTCCGCCTCGCCGGCTGCCTGGCCGAAGAGCAGGCGGTGCCCCGGCAGCAGGTGTCGGACAGCGGGGTAGTCCTCCGCCAGTGCGGTGACGTCGGCGGGCGAGTCCTGCGCGAGGCGGCCGACGATCTCGGAGAAGGGAAGGTAGGGAAGAGCGCTGTCGCCGAAGTCGAGGCAGTGGCCGGTCAGCGTGCGCCAACCCGCGGCCTCGGCGCGGTTGTGCAGCTCGGTCAGGATCCGGGTCTTGCCGACACCGGCGTCGCCGGAGAGCAGCACCAGGCCGGGTCCGGTCTCGGCGCCGAGCCCGACCAGCGCCGCGAGCTCGTCGAGCTCCTGGTGGCGCCCGACGAGCGGCGTGGTGAGCAGATGAGTGGGCACGTCTCCCATCATCGTGGGTCGCGCCGACACGCGCAGCGGGGTTGGACGTCGTGTCGGCGCAGCGGGTCTCACGCGGCGCGGACCCAGTACTTGCGCTGGGACGCGGCCCTTGCCTTCCGGTCGGCACGACGGCTGCGGCGGGCGGGTCGGGCAGCCGGTCGAGCCTTCATCAGCTGCTCGCGGCGGTAGGACAGCTCAGCGTTCAGGAACTCCTGGCTTGCGGGGAACATCTCATTCACTCCTTGCATCTTTCGTTGTCGATGCTTGGAGATTGCGCGCCTGAGGTAGCCGGGCACATCGGGAGAACGCCTTATCTGCGCGCCTGAGGTCGCCTTAGCCGCCGAGTCGGCAGAAGTGCCGGCCCGTGGGCGGCCGAGTCGGCAGAAGTGCCGCCCTCTGCGGCGCCGAGTCGGCAGAAGTGCCGGCCCGTGGGCGGCCGAGTCGGCAGAAGTGCCGGCCGGATCCTGGCCGAGTCGGCAGAAGCGCCGCCGCCAGCGTTGCTCGCTCCGGCTCGTCCGCCTCGTGATCTCGACCGCCCCCTCGGCCCGAGTCCGCACGACCCAGGCGTTCCCTCTGCCCGACACCTCGGACCTGTCCAGGGCCGACCCAGCCGCCGGAGCGGTCAGGCAGGTGTCCTCATCGATCCCCACCGCCAGGTCGGACTTCCCGGACTCGACGAGGGCCACGATCCGGCCGAGGGCCCCGGCTTGGGCGGTGTGTACGTCCACGGTGGCATCCACCAGGCCGAGTCCGGGCCGCGTCGTGATCTCGTCCAGGCCCTCGGACCACTCCTCGGGGCAGACCCCACGCCCGACGTACCGGTGTCCGCCGATCAGCGCGTTGCGTCCCGCGACCATTGCGCCGGCCGAGAAGCCGAGGTACGGCGTGCCCGCCGCCACGCGGTCACGGATCAGCGGGGCAAGAGGCGCCAGCGCCTCGAGGTACGCCGGGGCGGGGCCGCCGCACACGACGATCCCGTCGGCGCTCTCCAGGGGGCGTGCCTCGACCGGGCCGCCGGGTCGCAGGGACATGGGGACGATCTCCCCCGCGCGGCCGACGACCTCGGCGTACTCGGGGAGGAAGCGAGCGCCGCTGCCACGGACGTCGACGATCGCGACGACCAGACTCGGCCGTCGCCCTTGTGCAGTTCCACTCTCGGCGACCTCGTCCAGGAAAGGATCGATCAGGTCAGCGGACGTCAGGCTGTCGACGCCACCACCGACGAGGAACACAGTCACCGGCCAGACCCTAGCCTCGGTAGCGGCAACGCCCCGGCTCGACACCAGCGCACGCCGCACTTCTGCCGACTCGAGGGCAAACAGCGCCGCACTTCTGCCGACTCGACGGCAAGCCACGCCGCACTTCTGCCGACTCGACGGCAAGCCACGCCGCACTTCTGCCGACTCGACGGGAAGCCACGCCGCACTTCTGCCGACTCGGCGGAGCGGGGACGGTCAGGGCAGGGAGCCGCCGACGAGCACCTCGCCGACCAAGGGGACGCCGGGGCGGTACGCCAGGTGCACGTACGACGGAGCGTCCAGGACGGCGAGGTCGGCCCGGGCACCCACCGCGAGGTGGCCCACGTCCTCACGCCCGAGCGCGGCGGCACCGCCCCGGGTCGCGGCGTACAGCGCCTCCGCCGGGGTCATCCGCATCTCGCGGACGGCCAGCGCGATGCACAGCGGGATCGACGAGGTGTAGCTCGACCCGGGGTTGCAGTCGCTGGCGACGGCGACGTGGCACCCGGCGTCGAGCAGCCGACGCGCGTCCGGGTAGGGCTGGCGGGTCGAGAACTCCACCCCCGGCAGCAGGGTGGCGACCGTCCCCGAGGAGGCGAGCGCGTCGACGTCGTCGTCGGAGAGGTAGGTGCAGTGGTCGACCGCCACGAGCCCGAGCTCACAGGCCAGCTGCACCCCGGGGCCGGGGCCGAGCTGGTTGGCGTGCAGCCTCCCCGCCAGGCCCGCGGCACTCCCGGCGGCGAGCACCGCCCGCGCCTGGTCGGCGGAGAAGGCACCCTTCTCGCAGAAGGCGTCGACCCACTTCGCGTGCGGGGCGCACGCCGCGAGCATCGGGCCGGTGACGAGCTCGACGTAGCCGTCCGGGTCGTCGGCGTACTCCGGGGGCACGACGTGGGCGCCGAGGAACGTGGTCTCCGGCGTGGCCTGCCGCGCGAGCGCGAGCCCGCGGGCCTCGTCGTGGACGGTGAGCCCGTAGCCGCTCTTGATCTCGACGGTCGTCGTCCCCTGCCGGCGCATCTCCGCGACGTGGCGGGCGATGGTGGCGGCGAGCTGCTCGTCCGAGGCGGCCCGGGTGGCGGCCACGGTCGTGCGGATCCCGCCGGCGGTGTACGGCGTACCGCTCATCCGCGCGGCGAACTCCTCGGAGCGGTCGCCGGCGAACACGAGGTGGGAGTGCGAGTCGACGAAGCCGGGGACGACCGCGCGCCCGCCCACGTCGTACGCCGTGTCGGCGGCGGGGGCCGACCCCGCCGAGCCCATCCAGGCGACGCGCCCGCTCTCGACGACGAGGGCCGCACCGGACACGATGCCGAGCGGCGATCCGTCGCCCGCGTGGCTGTCGTTGGTGACGAGCTGTCCGATGCCGGTGAGGAGCAGGCTGCTCATCGGCTCTCCTTCCACAACTTCGTGATGACGTCCTCGAGCTCGCGGCCGACCTCGCTCCGGTGCTCGGCGGTGGAGACCACCTGGCCGTCGCGGATCACCTGGACCACGTCGTCCGATCCTGCCGCGAAGACGGCGGTCTCCGCGGAAGGACCCGCGCCGGCGGTGCGGGGCGAGTGCAGGTCGAGGGTGACCAGGTCGGCGTGCGCGCCCACCTCGATCCGCCCGACGTCCTCGAAGCCCAGCGAGGAGTGGCCCGTGGCGGTGGCGGCGACGAGGAGCTCCTCGGCCGACCAGTGGCCGCGCTCCTGGGTGGCGAGCCGCTCGTCGAGCTCGACGGCCCGCATCTCCTCGAACGCGTCGATGACGGCGTGGCTGTCGGAGCCGAGGGTCAGCGGGGACCCGGACTGGAGCAGCCTCCGGGACGGGCCGATGCCGTCGCCCAGGTCCCGCTCGGTGGTGGGGCAGAAGCAGGCGTGGGTGCGGGTGCGCCCGAGCGCCTCGACGTCCGCGTCCGTGAGGTGGGTGGCGTGGACGGCGCTGGTCCGCTCCCCCAGGACACCGGCGTCCTCGAGCAGCCGCGTCGGCGTCACGCCGTACGCCGCGAGGCAGGCCTCGTTCTCGGCGACCTGCTCGGAGAGGTGCACGTGCAGGGGCGCCCGGTGCGCATCGGCCCAGGCCGCGACGAGCCGCATCTGCTCGGGCGGGACGGCGCGCACGGAGTGGACGGCGGCCCCGACCACGACGTCGTCGCCGGCGGAGTACTCCAGGCGCTCGAGCCGGTTCGCCCACCCGTCGGCGTCGCCGTCACTGAAGCGCACCTGGACGCCTTCCGGCTCCTTGCCGATGCCGGCGGCGACGTAGCAGGTGTCGAGCAGGGCGATCCGGATCCCGGCGTCGCGGGCGGCCTCGACCATGGCGAGGCCCATCGCGTTCGGGTTGTCGTAGGGCGACCCCTCGGGGCCGTGGTGCAGGTAGTGGAACTCCCCCACGCTCGTGTAGCCGCTCGCCAGCATCTCCTTGTAGGTGGCGCGCGCCAGCTCGTAGTACGTGTCGGGGTCGAGCCGTCCGGCGAGCTCGTACATCTGCTCGCGCCAGGTCCAGAACGTCCCCCGCTCCCGCTGTGTCCGACCCCGAAGCGCGCGGTGGAAGGCGTGGCTGTGGCAGTTCGCCATGCCCGGGACGGTCAGCCCGATGAGCCGGTGCGCGCCCATGGGCGGAACAGGAACGTCGGTCTCCACCGAGGCGAACCGCTCGTCCTCGATCGTGACGACGACCCCGTCGCGCACCTCCCCCGCGCCGAGCCAGGCGTGCTCGAGCCAGAACGTCGCCCTCACGAGGCGAGCCTCTCCAGGGTGTCGGCCAGGGCGTCGACACCGGCGAGGCAGTCGGCCATCTCCGCGCGCTCGGCCGGGGAGTGCGAGATCCCGGTCGGGTTGCGGACGAACAGCATCGCCGTGGGGACGCCGGCCATCGACATGATCCCGGCGTCGTGCCCCGCCATGGTCGGGATGAGCGGCCAGTCCTGCCCGCCCTCCTGGGCGGCGATGCGCTTCGCCAGTCCAGGGTCGAAGGCGACCTCCGCGGAAACCGACTCCGGGGTCATCGTCGACGTGGTGCCGTCCCGCCCCGCCCGCTCCGCGGCCATCCGCTCGACCTCGCCCACGAGAGAGGCCAGGTGCTCCTCGGACTCGGCCCGTGCGTCGAGCCAGGCCGTGACCCGGGACGGTACGGCGTTCGTGCCGTTGGGGTGTACGTCGACACGGCCGAACGTCGCGCGCTGACCGGAGAGCCGGGCCTGCTCGTTGGCGGCCAGCACGGTCATGGCGTAGGTCAGCATCGGGTCGTGCCGGTCCTCCATGCGCGTGGTGCCGGCGTGGTTGGCCTCGCCGCCGAAGTCGAAGCGGTACCTGCCGTGCGGCCAGATCGCCGTGGCCACGCCCACCGCGGCGTCCCGGTCGACGAGGTCACGCCCCTGCTCGACGTGGAGCTCGACGAAGCAGGAGATCCGCTCGCGCAGCTCGGTCCAGACGACGTGCGCCGAATCGGGCTCGAGCCCGGCTGCGGCGAGCGCCTCGTCGAAGCGAGTGCCGTCTCGGTCGGTCAGGGCAGCCGCCTTCTCCCACGGCGTGGCACCGGTCGCGAGGCGGGACCCGAGGCAGGCGAGCCCGAAGCGGGAACCCTCCTCCTCGACGAAGACGGAGACGCCGATGGGCCGCGACGGCGTGAAGCCGCGCTCGCGGAGCAGGTCGACGGCGGCGAGGGCGGAGACGACACCGAGCGGTCCGTCGTACGCACCGCCGTCGAGCACGGAGTCGAGGTGGGACCCGGTCAGCACGGCCTGCGGGCCGTCGGCGGTCGGACGCCCGCCCCACCAGGCGACGGCGTTGCCCACCGGGTCGGTCTGCAGGTCGAGGCCGCGGGCCCGGCACTGCTCGACGAACCACGCGTGCGGCTCGCGCTCGGCGGTCGTGAAGGGCTGGCGGAAGTACCCACCGCTGACGGCCGAGCGGCCCAGCGGCTCGAGGTCACGCCACATCTGGGCGAAGTCAGGGTGCGACATGATCTCCTCCATGGAGTTCCAAGAGGTCGTGAGACGACGTCGGATGGTCCGCAACTACGCGGACCGCCCGGTGGACACGGCGGCGGTCGAGCGGATGCTCGCGAACGCGCTGCACGCGCCGAGCGCCGGGTTCACCCAGGGGTGGGCGTTCCTGCTGCTCGACGCGCCCGAGGACGTGGCGCGGTTCTGGGAGGCGACGACCCCCGAGGAGCGAGCCGAGGCGGCGCCGGACTCCTGGCTGCGCGGGATGCGCACCGCCCCGGTGATCATCGTGCCGCTGTCGAACAAGGCCGCCTACGTGGGGCGCTACGCCGAGGCCGACAAGGGATGGACGGACCGCAGCGAGGCACGCTGGCCGGTGCCGTACTGGCACATGGACACGGCGATGGCGTCCCTGCTGATGCTGCTCACCGCGGTCGACGAGGGGCTCGGGGCGTGCTTCTTCGGCATCCCCGCCTCCCGGACCCAGGGCTTCCGGGACGCCTTCGACGTACCCGAGGACCATGTGCCGATCGGCGCCATCGCCCTCGGCCATCGCACCGACGACCTGGGCGCCCCCGGCTCGGCGGCCCGGCGTCCTCGCAAGCCGGCCGAGGATGTCGTGCACCGCGGCCGCTGGTGAGCCCGCGTTCCGTAGGCTGGAAGGACCGAACCACCGCGTCAGGGGGTGAGCACCATGGCCGACCAGCGCCGCCACGACCGTGGCCTCGAGAGGGAGATCGAGGAGGAACGCCGGCTGCGTCGAGCCCACATCACCGCGGCCACCGGGCAGGCGCCGGAGCCCGCGCCCCGCGACGAGGCGGACCCGGACGAGGACGAGGAGGACGCGGCCGCCCGGCGCATGGACAACAAGACCCTCTGGGTCGACATGCAGGTGCGCAAGGCGATGGAGCGCGGCGAGTTCGACGACCTCCCCGGAGCCGGCAAGCCGATCAAGGGCCTCGGCGGCGCCCACGACCCCGACTGGTGGGTGAAGAGCCTCGTCGAGCGCGAGCAGATCAGCGGCGCCGGCGTGCTTCCGCCCGCCCTCGCGCTGCGCCAGGAGGACGCCGAGCTGGACGCGCTGATCGACCGGGAGACCACCGAGGACGGGGTACGCCGGGTCGTCGCGGACTTCAACCGCCGGGTCGTCGAGGCGCGCCGCCAGCTCCAGGGCGGCCCGCCCGTGGTCACCCCGACCCGCGACGAGGACGCCGAGATCGGCGCCTGGCAGGCCCGGCTCGTCGCGCGACGGGAGCGACAGCGCCGTCAGCTGGAGCAGGCGGCCCAGGCCGATGCCCCGCCGCGACGCCGCTGGTTCCGCAGACGCTGACACCTCGGCTGCCCTCCTTTCGCACTCACCACCAGCCGGGTACTCCGTGAGCAAACCGTCGTGGGGACGCCCCCGGAACGACCATGTGCTCACGGACTACCCCTGGGAGGGGCCTTCCTGCATCGGGATCCGTACGCCGCGCTCGGCCGCGACCTCGGACGCCTCGTCGTACCCGGCGTCCACGTGGCGGATCACGCCCATGCCCGGGTCGTTGGTCAGCACGCGCTCGATCTTCTGGGCTGCAAGATCCGTCCCGTCCGCGACACACACCTGGCCGGCGTGGATGGAGCGTCCCATGCCGACCCCGCCGCCGTGGTGGAGGGAGACCCACGAGGCTCCGGACGCCGTGTTGACCAGCGCGTTGAGCAGCGGCCAGTCGGCGATGGCGTCGGAGCCGTCGAGCATCCCCTCGGTCTCGCGGTACGGCGAGGCCACCGATCCGCAGTCGAGGTGGTCGCGGCCGATCACGACGGGGGCCTTGAGCTCGCCGTTGCGCACCATCTCGTTGAACTTCAGGCCCGCGAGGTGCCGCTCGCCGTACCCCAGCCAGCAGATGCGCGCCGGGAGCCCCTGGTAGGCCACCCGCTCGCCGGCCATGGTGATCCACTTCCGCAGGCGCTCGTTGTCGGGGAAGAGCTCGAGGATCGCGCGGTCGGTCGCCTCGATGTCGGCCGGGTCACCCGAGAGCGCCGCCCAGCGGAACGGGCCCTTGCCCTCGCAGAACAGCGGCCGGATGTACGCCGGGACGAAGCCGGGGAAGTCGAACGCCCGGGCGAAACCGCCCTTGCGGGCCTCGTCCCGGATGGAGTTGCCGTAGTCGAAGACCTCGGCGCCCGCGTCCATGAAACCGACCATCGCCTCGACGTGGCGGGCCATCGACTCCTGGGCCCGCTCGGTGAGGCCGGCGGGGTCCTTCTCGCGCAGCGCCGCCCAGTCCTCGAAGGCGACGCCGGCCGGCAGGTAGTACAGCGGGTCGTGGGCCGAGGTCTGGTCGGTCACGATGTCGATGGGGGCACCCTGCGCGAGCAGCGCCGGGACCATCTCGGCGGCGTTGCCGAGGACGCCGATGGACAGCGGCCGGCGCTCGTCGCGGGCCTCGACGGCCATGCGGACGGCCTCGTCGAGCGAGGAGGCCTCGACGTCGAGGTACCGGTGCTCGATGCGGCGCTTGATGCGCGTCTCGTCGCACTCGATGCAGATCGCGACGCCGTCGTTCATCGTGACCGCGAGAGGCTGCGCGCCGCCCATGCCGCCGAGCCCGGCGGTGAGGGTGATGGTGCCGGCAAGCGTGCCCCCACCCTGCTGCTGCCGGCCAGAGGCCGCGAACTTGTCCGCGACGGCGGCGAAGGTCTCGAAGGTGCCCTGGAGGATGCCCTGGGTGCCGATGTAGATCCAGGAGCCGGCCGTCATCTGGCCGTACATGGTCAGCCCGAGCTCCTCGAGCCGGCGGAACTCCTCCCAGTTCGCCCAGTCGCCGACGAGGTTGGAGTTGGCGATGAGCACCCGCGGCGCCCACTCGTGGGTGCGCATGACGCCGACCGGCTTGCCCGACTGCACGAGCAGGGTCTCGTCGTCGGCGAGGGTCGTCAGGGTGCGGACGATGGCGTCGTAGGCCTCCCAGCTGCGGGCGGCCTTGCCCGTGCCGCCGTAGACGACGAGGTCCTCGGGACGCTCGGCGACCTCGGGGTCCAGGTTGTTCATCAGCATGCGCATCGGCGCCTCGGTCTGCCAGCTGCGCGCGGTCAGCTCGGTGCCGCGCGGTGCCTTGATGTCGTGGTGGGTCATCGCAGTTCTCCCATGGTGTTCTCGACGGCTGCCAGCACGGCGCCGGTGCGGACGAGCTCGACGGTCTGCTCGATCTCGGGTGACAGGTGGCGGTCGGGTCCGGGTCCGGGGACGGTCTCGCGCAGCAGCTTCAGTACGGCGGCGGTGGCCGGTGCGGGCTCCAGCGGCGCCCGCATGTCGAGGGCGCGCGCGCCGGTGAGGATCTCGATCGCGACGACGCGGGTCAGCCCGTCGACGGCGCGCCGGAGCTTGCGGGCCGCCGACCATCCCATCGACACGTGGTCCTCCTGCATCGCGCTCGAGGGGATCGAGTCGACGCTGGCGGGGGCGGCCAGGCGCTTCATCTCCGAGACGATGGCGGCCTGGGTGTACTGGGCGATCATGTGGCCCGAGTCGACCCCGGGGTCGTCGGCGAGGAACGGCGGCAGGCCGTGGCTGCGCGCCTTGTCGAGGAACCGGTCGGTGCGGCGCTCGGAGATGGAGGCGACGTCGGCCGCCGCGATGGCGAGGAAGTCGAGCACGTAGGCGACCGGGGCGCCGTGGAAGTTGCCGTTCGACTCGACGCGGCCGTCGTCGAGGACGACCGGGTTGTCGACCGCCGAGTCGAGCTCGCGCGCTGCGACCGTCGCGGCGTGGTCCACCGTGTCGCGGGCGGCTCCGTGGACCTGCGGGGAGCAGCGGAGCGAGTAGGCGTCCTGGACGCGGTTGCAGTCGGGGCCGCGGTGGCTGGCGACGACGCCGGAGTCGGTGAGGATGCGCCGGAGGTTCTCCGCGGAGGCGGCCTGACCGGGGTGGGGCCGCAGGGCCTGGAGGTCGGCGGCGAAGACCCGGTCGGTGCCGAGCTGGGCCTCGACCGACATGGCGGCCGCGATGTCCGCCGTACGCAGGATCGTGCGGAGGTCGGCGATGGCCATCACCAGCATGCCGAGCATGCCGTCGGTGCCGTTGATGAGGGCGAGCCCCTCCTTGGCGGCGAGCTCGACCGGCTCGAGGCCGGCGGCCTTCAGCGCGTCGGCCGCGGGCACCAGGGCGCCGGCGGCGTCGCGGACCTCGCCCTCACCCATGAGCGCGAGTGCGCAGTGCGCGAGAGGAGCGAGGTCGCCGGAGCAGCCCGAGCGAGCCGTACTCCCGCACGATCGGCGTGATGCCGTGGGTGAGCATCGCGGCCATGGTGCGGGCGGTCTCCAGCCGCACCCCGGTGTGGCCGGTCGCGAGGGTGGACAGGCGCAGCAGCATCAGCGCCCGGACCACCTCGCGCTCGACCTCGGGGCCGCTGCCCGCGGCGTGCGACCGGACCAGGGAGCGCTGGAGCTGGGTCCGCTGCTCGGTGGGGATGTGCCGGGTGGCGAGGGCGCCGAACCCGGTGGAGATCCCGTAGGCGGGTGTGGGTGCAGCGGCCAGGTCCTCGACCGCCTTGCGGGCCCTCTCGATGGCGCCGACGGCGTCAGCAGCGAGCTCGACCGCGGCGCCGTCCCGCGCCACGGTGACCAGGTCCTCGAAGGAGACGGGGCCGACCCCGACATGTACGACTGTCATGGGTCCATTCCACCGCCACGCGGCCCCGCCCACCAGCGCCCAGGCGGGTCAACAGTCTCGGATACGAGACAGGGTGGGTGCGGGCCCTCTCCCTCTCTGGTCCGCACCCGCCCCGCTTCTCAGCGACGGTCGGCGTCGCCGGTCAGTGGCAGCCGTCCGGAGCGGCCGGGCACGACGTACCCAGTGCGAGGTCGACGAGCGACCCCCAGCGAGCGGCGTCCTTGGTGACGTCGCCGTTTCCGACGAGCAGCACCACGACACCCTCGGAGGACACGGCCGTCATCGCCCTGCCCTGCTGGGACGCGGTCACGGACGCGGAGCCGAGCCGCGGGTCGCCCTTGCCGGTCCAGCCGCACCCGGTCGCCGCGCGGCCGAGCTCAGCCACGGCGGCATCGGCCGCTGCCGCGTCGCGGTAGGTGGCCACGGTCTCGACGACGATCCCGGCGTCGGTACCCCCGTAGGAGGTGCTCCGGACACCGAGCGCCGCCGCCGGACGGAGGCACTCGTCGCCCCCGCCAGCGTGGGAGTCCCAGCCTCCACCGAGCGCCATGCGCACGGTCTCGGCGGTCAGCATCGCCGAGACGGGCACGGTACGGCGCGCGGGCCGGCTCGCGTGGGTCTCGGCTGCCCCCGGCGCCGGAGCGGGGACCGCCGGCGCGTCGAGCCCGGGGTCACCCGGCGGCAGCGACTGCTCCGCTGCCGGCTTCCCCTTGGACGGCCGCTCGGCAGCGCCGGCGTCGGGGCGCGGCTCCACCTTTCCGGCCGCGTCCACCGCCACGGCGCTCCCGGGCGACCCCTCGCCGTCACCGGAGGTCTGGCCGCAGCCGGAGACTCCGAGCGCCAGGGCGGCCGTCACCCAGGCGACGGCGATGCGCCGCGAGCCCCTCCCGAGAAGTGTCGTGCTCACCGCGCCTCCACCGTCACCTCGAGGGTGCCCTGGTTGTTGCTGTAGTCGTCGTCGGCGACCACGAACCTCACCGGACCGTCCTTCGTGGTGGTCAGGTCGTAGGTGTAGACGTGGTCGCTCTGGTCACAGGCCCCACGGCCGTCGGACGGCACCCACGTGACGATCTGGCCGTTGACGGCGAGGTCACCCAGCGGGGACGTGCTCCCGTTGAACAGCCCGTCGAACCGCTGCGACCGCCACGAGGTGTCCCACGACGCGATCGTGCACTCCGCGTCCGCCACGACCCAGCTGCGGCTCGCCCGCATGAAGTACGTGCCGGAGGCCGTGACCCGCAGCTTCGTGCCGGCCGGGTAAAGCTGCGACGTGCGCACCGACTTCGCGGAGGCCGAGTCGACCTTGAGCTCCTCGGGCACCAGCGGCTTCGGCTCCGGGAGCGTCGGGCTCGAGGAGGTCGTCGGACTGGGCGAGGGCGTCGGCGACGGCGACGGGCTCGGCGAAGCGGACGGGCTCGGCGACGGCGAGGCACTCGGGCTCGGCGACGGGGTCGGGGTCGGCGAGCTGCCGGTCCCTGCCGTGTCCGTGGAGCCGTCGTACACCCGGGCGGTGACTCTCAGGGCACCCCGGTTGTCCCCGAAGCGACCGGGGTCGCTGACCCGGACGTTGAGCGGCGAGGTCCGGTCGATGTGCTGGACCCAGCTGTAGGTGTGCTCGGGGTCGCAGCCGTCTCCGCCGCTGCGCGGCAGGGTCCGCACGCCGGCGAGACGCGGGGAGAGGCTGTCGTAGCCCCACACACCGGCGACCATGTCGTGGTCGTCGGCGTCGCGCCGCCAGGTGCCGTCGGATGCGAGAGCGCACTCGGCGTCGACGACGCCGCCCTCGCCGTCACGCCACGTGCCCCGGACCGTGACCAGGTAGTCCTCGCCCTCACGCAGCATGCCCGGGCTGGTCACGCCCGCATTCGCTCGGGAGGGGACCCGCCACGACATCGCGTCGGGGGCGGAGGAGAGGTCGAGGACCCGCACCGTGAGCTTGCCGCGGTTGTCCTTGTAGTTCTGCGGGTCCCAGACGGCGAACGGCACCCGGCCGCTCCGCTCGGCCTCGTACACCCAGCGGTAGGCGTGTCCGTCGTTGTCGCAGTCGGAGCCGTCGTCGGCCTGCGCCCACAGGTCGTGCCCGTCGACGTACAGGTCCAGGTGGTCGGCGTACCAGTCCTCCGAACGCAGCGAGCGGTCGCGCTGCCACCACGAGGAGCCGTGGCTGATGCTGCACTCGGCGTCGGCGAAGGAGCCGGCACGCTTGGCGTAGCGGTACCGCCCCGAGACCTCGATGAGGTAGCGGTGACCGGCGACGAGCGCCTTGCTGGTCCGCGTGCCGGCGCGGCGGCTGGTCGACACCGTGAGGCGCTCGACCTTCAACGGCGCAGCGCTCGCCAGCGCTCGAGGAGCCTGCGGCTCGGGGATCGACCGCTTCCGGCGACGCTCGTCCGGCCTCGGGTCGGGGTAGTAGTGGCTCCCCGAGGGACGGGTCTGCGACGTCGACCCGGAGGGACGGTCGGGGGTCTGCTGCGACGGCCTCGACGGGGCGGACCCGGAGCTGTTCGGGAAGTCGCGCGGGTTCCAGAAGGACGTCTTCTTGCGCGCCCCGGCCCAGCTCAGCGAGAAGTGGACGTGGTCGGTGTGCGGGTTCGAGCCGGTGTACTTGCGCCACCCGGACCCGGCGGCGTAGGAGCCCCAGATCCTGCGGTTCCAGATCATGTACTGGATCCCGAGGCGACGGGCCATCGCGTAGCGGTTGCCGTAGCGGTCCTTCTTCAGCAGCCAGCGCATCAGCGCCTGGACCGACTTGCGGTCCCGGGCGCTCTTGACGGAGACCGCCCAGTCGAAGGCGCGACCCTCCTTGTGCTCGGACGTCCCGCCGACGTTGCAGGCACGCGAGATGCCGAGGCTGCGCGAGTGCCGATAGGTCCGCAGCAGCATGTTGGCGAAAGCTGTGGTGCCGGGCTTGGCCCCCGGCGAGCAGGTCGACTGCCCGACGTACCTGGCCAGCGGCTCGATCGCCGCGGTGTACTTCCTCGCCGCCTTCGGCACGGCCGCGCCGGCCGGGCTGCTGCCGAGTCCGACGAGGACTCCGGAGACGAGAGACGCCGCGATCACGGCCGTCAGGGCATGCTTCAGATGTCGGTTCAGTTCGGACACGACGAATTTCTCCCAGAGACTTGCGCGACAACGGCACAGCGCGTCGCTTGCGCGTCCGGCTCCTCCCAGATGGCCGGACGTCTTTACCAAGTTTGAGTAAAGAGGTCCGATTGCGGGCGGTTTTGGTAAAAACAAGCCATTCGGCCCGAAACGGACCCACCCGGGCAGGCCAAGCCGCGCGACACCCCTGGAGGTACGCCGGGCCCGCGGACCCGGCCACCCCGACACGTCCCGGCCACCGTCCTGGACGCGACCTGGCGGCTATCGTCACGGGCGTGGGACAGGTCCCGGCGGCGACGAGAGCACTGCGGGTGCTGCGATTCCTGGCCTCCCAGGCCGACCCCGTGACCCTCCAGGCGATCGCCACCGCTGTGGGTCTCCCCCGCTCGACCGCCTACCACCTGCTCGACGTCATGGTCGAGGAGGGCTTCGTCGTGCATCTCGCCGACGACCACCGCTACGGGCTCGGCGTCGCCTCCTTCGAGGTGGGCAGCGGCTACGCCCGCCAGGAGCCGCTCCAGCGCATCGCGCGCCGACCCCTCGCCACCCTCGTCGACGCCGTGGGGCAGTCGGCGCACCTGGCGGTGCTGCACGGGCGCGACGTGCTGTACGTCCTCGAGGAGCGCGCCCCCGGGCGACCGCCGCTGGTGACCGACGTCGGAGTGCGACTGCCCGCGCACCTCACCGCCAGCGGCCGCGCGATCCTGGCCCGGCTCACCGCGAGCCAGGTTCGCGCGCTCTACCCCGACCGCTCCGCCTTCGTCGACCGGCACGGCGCAGGTCCAGCCTCACCCAGCGCGCTGCGCTCGCTCCTGTCCGAGACGCGCCAGCGCGGGTACGCCTTCGAGGACGGGGAGGTGACCCCGGGGTTCGCCTCCGTCGCGGCGCCCGTCGTCGACCACACAGGGCACCCTGTCGCCGGGGTCGCGGTCACCTTCCCCAGCGACGACCCGCCGGACCTCACCACGACGATCGCCGCCACCCGGCGTACCGCCGAGCGGCTCAGCGCCCGCATCGGCGGCCGTCGCTAGCCCGCCGAGTCGGCAGAAGTGCGGCCCGCCACCCCGCCGAGTCGGCAGAAGTGCGGCCCGCCACCCCGCCGAGTCGGCAGAAGTGCGGCCCGGCACCGCGCCGAGTCGGCAGAAGTGCGGCCCACCGGGTCGACGAGCACGCACGTGACCTAAGTCGCAAGGACTCGTTGCTCCTCCCAACAGCAGGAAGTTCGCGAAGGAGCCCGCCCCATGCACGCCGACGAGACACCTCCCCGCCGTCCGAGCCCGCTCGGCGCGAGCCCCGCACGACGGCGACTGGTCTGGTCCATCGGCGTCGCCGCCGGCGCAGTCCTCGTCGCCGGGATGGGCCTCCCATCCTTCGCGCGCCTCGGCCCCGAGGCGGACCTCGCGTCGTCCGACCTCGCCACGTCCGGTCAGCAGGGCGGCCCCGATGCGTTCAAGAAGGCCGCCGCCCGGACCACCGCCGAGAACGTCGCGACCAGCCCCGCAGAACAGCTTCCCCACACGCACAGCGGCGCCACGCTCGCCTCCGACGGGCACACGCACGACCACTCCGACCCGGCCACGAAGAACCTCATCTCGCGCTCGGTCAGCGACACCTCGGACCCGCTCACCCAGGACCCGACGACGGACGAGGAGGCCGCCGAGAACACCGCCACGGTCGCCGCCCGCCGGTACACCAACGAGCCCACCATCCTTCCCGGCCCGAAGGGCGAGCCCCGCCGGTCCACGCCCGAGGACCGGTACGCCATGGCCGGCGGCTGCTACGCCCTGGCCAGCGGCGACCGCTGGGTACAGCGCAGCGGCGACGGGTTCGCGGCCACCGCCGGACGGCCGGGCGACGCCGAGCCCCTCCACTTCCAGGCGACCGACCTGGGCAAGTACCTCCTCTTCGGAACCCAGAAGGACTTCCTCGCCGCCGGCTCCGGCGACCCGATCGGCCTCACCGGCGCCAGCGGCGTCGTCGCTGCGGACAAGCCGAGCGAGTCTGCCGACTGGACCGTCACGAAGCGCAACGGGCGCTTCCGGTTCCGCCTCCCCGACGCGGGCAAGGCGCTCGGCGTCGACCCGGCGGGCGCCCTCGTCCTCGCGGACACACCCGCACCGTTCACCCTCCGGCTCACCGGCTCCTGCGCGCACTGGCCCGAGGTCAGCACGAACATCAGCGGCCGGCCGCACGTCGGCGAGAACTCCTACGACGAGGTCCGCGGGTACGCCGACGCGCACACCCACGGCATGGCCTTCGAGTTCCTCGGCGGCGACGTCCACTGCGGCAGGCCCTGGCACCCGTACGGCGTGGAGTACGCCCTCGTCGACTGCCCCGACCACACCGCCACGGACGGCAAGGGTGCGGCGATGGAGAGCTTCCTCTCCGGCGACTACGACGGCCACGACCCGGTCGGCTGGCCGACGTTCAAGGACTGGCCCGCGCCGGACTCGCTGACCCACGAGGGCACCTACTACAAGTGGCTCGAGCGCTCCTGGCGCGGGGGCCTCCGGGTCTTCGTGAACCTCCTGGTCGAGAACGACCAGCTGTGCAACCTCTACCCGATCAAGCACAACAGCTGCGACGACATGGACTCCATCCGCCTGCAGGCGAAGCGGATGAAGGAGCTCGAGCGCTACGTCGACGCGCAGTCCGGTGGCCCGGGCGAGGGCTGGTACCGCATCGTCCACTCGCCTTTCGAGGCCCGCAAGGTCGTCAACGAGGGCAAGCTCGCGGTCGTCATGGGCATCGAGACCAGCGTGGTGTTCGGCTGCTCGACGAAGGCCGGCGTCCCGCAGTGCACCGCTGACGACATCGACCGCCAGCTCGACGAGGTGCACGAGATGGGCGTGCGCCAGATGGAGCTGGTCAACAAGTTCGACAACGCCATGGCCGGGGTGGCCGGCGACAACGGCAGCACCGGCGTGCTCGTGAACTCCGCGAACTTCCTCGAGACCGGGTCGTTCTGGCGCATGGAGAGCTGCCCCTCGACGTACGGCGACGGCGTGCACGACAAGGAGCAGTACGCCGTACCGCGTGAGGTCTCCGACCGCGACCCGCTCTTCGGCGCGATCATGGACGTGTACGGCGACTCGGCCCCGCGCCCGCCGGTCTACCCGGGAGCACCGCACTGCAACGCCATGGGCCTGACCGACCTCGGGAAGTTCGCCATCGAGGGCCTGGCCAAGCGCAAGATGCTCTTCGACCCCGACCACATGAGCGTCCTCGCCCGCAAGGCCTCGCTCGACCTCGTGGAGCAGATGGACTACCCCGGCATCCTGTCGAGCCACTCCTGGTCGACCCCGGACGCCTACCCGCGGATCTCGAAGCTCGGCGGCTTCATCGCGCCGTACGCCGGGGACAGCACCGGCTTCGTCAACAAGTGGAAGTACCACGTGGGCCGCGCCGACCAGCGCTACTACTTCGGCCTCGGCTACGGCGCGGACATCAACGGCCTGGGAGCGCAGGGCGACCCGCGCGGCGCCGACGCGGAGAACCCGGTGACCTACCCCTTCAAGGGTCTCGGCGGCGTGACCGTGAAGAAGCAGCACAGCGGTGAGCGCGTCTACGACATCAACGTCGACGGTGTGGCCCACTACGGCCTCTACCCCGACTGGGTCGAGGACCTGCGCCGGCTCGCGGGCGACGACATCGTCCAGGACATGGCCCGAGGCGCGGAGGCGTACCTCCAGACCTGGGAGCGCGCGGTCGGTGTCGCGGCCAACAGCTGCACGGGCGGCTCGAAGGTCCTTCCGGTCTCGACGTTCCGCGACCTCGCCCGCGGCACGACGACCCGCAAGGTCCTGCTCGCAGTGGGCCAGCCCGACGCCCGGGTCGGCGACGCGTTCACCTACTGCGCGCGCAAGCCCAACGGCGCCCGGACGAAGGTCCAGGTGGACTTCACCCCGACCGGCCACCTGACCCGAGTCACCTGAGCAGAACTACTTCTCGATGTAGACCGAGATGGGTTGGATGACGCCGTGGCGCTCCTGCGCGGCTCTGTCATCGGCTGAAGGCGACGCCATCAGCTCCTGCAAGCCGGCCATGTCGTGGATGTCGGCGGTGACGGCGACGTTGCTGCTGCCGTCCCCGGCCACGTAGTCCGTCACGTTCGTGGCGTACTTGCCGATGACCTCCGCCCGCTCGGCCTTGCCCTGGAGCCAGCGATCGATTTCGACGACGGCGTGAGTGACGACCATCTTCGGCATGGCGAGTCTCCTTGGGAGCGTCCGGGAGGCCTTGGCGGGATGCCGACGCTCCCGAGGGGGTCAAGTCTGCTCCGGTGTCCGGGCGGGCGGCAATGAGTCACTTGGGGGTTGCCGAGCGGTCAGGTGGACGGGCAGCTCGACCAGGCGAGGACCCTCCTCCGACGCGCCCTCGATCTCGACCCCGACAACGCCGACGGAGCCCTGATCCTCAGCAACCTCCCCTCGGCGTGAACCGAAGGCATGCGGTCAGCGCCTACTCCAGGCGCCAGGTCACCGGCAGGGACAGCACGCCGTACGACGTGACACCGGCGGCGGCCAGCAAGCCCTCGAACGTGGGCAGCGTGAGGCTCGCCGAGGCCGGCGACTCGCTGTTCTCGACGGGCAGCAGCCGCTCGAGGGGCTTGGGCTTCGGCATGGTCCGCAGCTCCACCTCGGCACGGTCGACACCCGCGCCCTCGCACGCGACCTGGACGGCGCGCTCGATGCCGCCGAGCTCGTCGACGAGGCCGTGGGCCAGCGCGTCGGCGCCGGTCCACACGCGGCCGCGGGCGACCGCACGGAGGTCGTCGACAGGCATGCGCCGGTCCTCGGCGGCCTTGGCCGTGAAGTCGTCGTAGACCCGGTCGAGCCAGCTCTCGAGGCGGCTCCACTCGTCCTCGTCGAAGGGACGGTCGGAGGAGAACATGTCGGCGTACCGGCCGGCGCTGACGCTCTCGCGCCGGATGCCGACGCGGCCGAGCATCTCCCGGATGACCTGCTTGCCGGCGAGCACGCCGATCGAGCCGGTGATGGTGCCTGCGCTGGCGAGGACCCGGTCGGCGGGCATAGCGATGTAGTAGCCGCCCGAGGCAGCCACGTTGGCCATGGAGGCGACCACCGGCTTGCCGGTACGCCGCAGCGCGAGCACCTCGCGGCGGATCGCGTCGGAGGCGATGTAGGACCCGCCGGGGCTGTCCACGCGGAGCACGACGGCCTTCACGGAGTCGTCCTTGGCGGCCGCACGCAGCGCCGTCCCGAGGCTGTCCGACCCGACCGACCGGCCCGACAACGGCGTGGCGCTGCTGCGTCCGAGGTGGATCGGCCCGGCGGCGTGGATGACGGCGACGACGGGCTTGTTGCGCCGCGAGACAGCGGCGCCGGCCTGGGCGAGACCGCCGCGGCCGTAGCGCTCGACGTACTTGAGGTCCACGTCGCCGAGTCGCTTCCGCAGGTCGTCGTAGACCTCGTCGCGGTAGCCGACCCGGTCGACGAAGCCGCGCTCGACCGCTTCCTCGGCATGGAGCGGTGCCGAGTCCATGGCGTCACGGACGGCCTGCTCGTCGAGGCTGCGGCCCAGCGGCGACGTCCTTGACCAGGGTCTCCATGGCGGAGTCGACGAGGCGCGTGACCATCTCGCGGTTGGCGTCGGACATCGAGGAGCGGAGGAAGGTGTCGGCGGCGCTCTTGTACTCGTGGCGCTGGCCGAACTGGGGCTCGACGCCGAGCTTGTCGAGGGTGTCGCGGAGGAAGACGGCCGACGCCGTGACGCCGACGAGCCCGACGTCCCCGCTGGGCTGGACCCAGACCTCGTCGAAGGCGCTCGCCAGGTGGTAGCCGACGTTTCCGGGCCCCATCTCGCCGTAGCTCTCCGACCAGCACACGGTCGGCTTGCCTGCGGCACGCAACCGGGCGACGGCGTCGCGCAGCTCGTTCGACTGGGCGAGCGTCGGCTGGTGCGCCCCGACGTGGGCGACGAGCCCGGCGACCCGGTCGTCGGTGGCGGCGCGGCGCAGGGCGTCGACGACACCGCGCAGGCTCGGCACGTGCACGGCGCGCAGCGCCTCGAGCGGCGAGGCGGGCGGACTCTCGAGCAGCCCCCGGCTGAGGTCGAGCTCGAGCAGGAGCGGTGCTCCGGGGCGGCGTCCGGTCAGCGGGAGTGAAGGCCTCATGTCCGCCAGCCTAGGCACGGCCACCCACCACCTTCCGACCCCCGGCGACCGCTTCTGGACAAGACCGGGCCTGGACGGGTCTGCCGCACAAAGTTACCGTTCGGTAGGATTCGTTTCACATGTCTCGGGCGGTGACTGTCCACAGTCGGCGGCCGTAGGCTCCAGCGAACCCCCTGCTCTTGGACAAGCCCCCGACGAGGAGCACTCATGCAGATCTTCGCCATCGTGGTCTCACTGGCCATCACGGCGGTAGCGGTCGCCCTGTTCGTGCGGCAGATCGCGCACATGGTCCGGGTGATGAAGGTCGGCCAGCCGGCCAACCGGACCGACAACCTTCCTCGCCGCGTGGGCGTGATGCTCAAGGAAGCGCTGCTGCACACCCGCATGCTGCAGTGGACCAAGGTGGGCATCGCCCACTGGTTCATCTTCGTCGGGTTCGGCCTGCTCTTCGCGACCCTGGTCAACGCCTACGGCCAGCTCTTCGACCCGCACTTCATCCTGCCGATCATCGGCCACTTCCCGCCGTTCGAGTGGGCCACCGAGTTCTTCGCGTGGGCGATGCTGTTCGCGATCGTGCCGTTCATGGTCTACCGCGCCACGCGTCCCAAGGAGCGCGAGCGGGGCGAGCGCGGGCGCTTCTACGGCTCGACGATGTGGCAGGGGTACTTCGTCGAGTGGGTCATCCTCATCGTCGGCGTCTGCATCCTGGCGCTCCGCTTCTTCGAGTACGGCATCGCCGAGGAGAAGTACCGGTCGCTGCTCCACTTCCCGCTGACCACGTGGGTCGGCCAGGCGTTCACCGGCACCGCCGAGGAGACGCTGTTCACCCTCATCTGGCTCGTCGCGATGCTCAAGATCGTCGTCTCGATGATCTGGATGGCCACGCTGGGCCTGACCCCGACGATGGGCGTGGCCTGGCACCGCTTCTCCGCGCCGATCAACATCCTCTTCAAACGCCGCAGCGACGGCGGTACGTCGCTCGGTGCGCTCGCGCCGATGACGTCCGGCGGGAAGGTCATCGACTTCGAGGACCTCGAGGAGATGGACGAGGACACCACCCTCGGCGTCGGGAGCGTCGAGGACTTCTCCTGGAAGGGCCTCCTCGACTTCACCTCCTGCACCGAGTGCGGTCGCTGCCAGAGCCAGTGCCCCGCCTGGAACACCGACAAGCCGCTGTCGCCGAAGCTGCTCATCACCGCACTGCGCGACCACGCCTACGCCAAGGCTCCCTACCTGCTTGCCTCGGAGTCCGAGCGCGAGAACCTCGAGGGCGACGTGCTGACCGAGGCAGAGCGCCCGCTCGTCGGTGAGACCGAGGGCGACTGGGCCTGGATGCCCGAGGGCGGCGCGGTCATCGACTCCGACGTCCTCTGGTCCTGCACCTCGTGCGGTGCCTGCGTCCAGCAGTGCCCCGTCGACATCGAGCACGTCGACCACATCGTCGACATGCGCCGCTACCAGATCCTGGTCGAGTCGAACTTCCCCGTGGAGCTCAACGGCCTCTTCAAGGGCCTGGAGAACAAGGGCAACCCCTGGAACATGTCGCCCAACGCCCGCATGGAGTGGGCGCAGGGGCTCGACTTCGACGTGAAGGTCGTCGGCGAGGACATCGAGGACCTCGACGAGGTCGAGTGGCTGTTCTGGGTCGGCTGCGCCGGCGCCTACGAGGACCGCGCGAAGAAGACCACGCGGGCCGTCGCGGAGCTCCTCGACATGGCGGGCGTCTCCTTCGGCGTGCTCGGCAACGGCGAGACCTGCACCGGCGACCCGGCCCGCCGCGCCGGCAACGAGTTCGTCTTCCAGGGCCTCGCGTCCCAGAACGCCGAGACCTTCAAGGAGACCAAGGTCAAGAAGGTCGTCTCGACCTGCGCCCACTGCTTCAACACCCTGAAGAACGAGTACAAGCAGTTCGGCGTCGAGCTCGAGGTCGTCCACCACACCCAGCTGCTCAACCGCCTCGTGCGCGAGGGCAAGCTGACCCCGGTGGCGACCAACGGCGCGCCGAAGCGCTCGCTGACCTACCACGACCCGTGCTACCTGGGGCGTCACAACCAGGTCTACTCGCCCCCGCGCGAGCTGCTGAACATCATCCCGGACGCCGAGCTCAAGGAGATGCCGCGCAACAGCGAGCGCTCCTTCTGCTGCGGCGCCGGCGGTGCGCGGATGTGGATGGAAGAGAAGATCGGCGACCGGATCAACCTCAACCGCACCACCGAGGCGGTCGAGACGGGTGCCGAGCAGATCGCGACCGGCTGCCCGTTCTGCCGCGTGATGCTCTCCGACGGGCTCACCGCGAAGCAGGCCGACGGCTCGGCCCGCGAGGAGGTCGAGGTCCTCGACGTCGCGCAGCTGCTGCTGGCGTCGGTCAAGGGCGAGAGCCGTACGCCGGTTCCTGCGGGCGCGTCGGCGAAGGTCGGCGCCGCCCGTGCCGCCGGTGCCGCCACGAAGGCGGAGCCGGCCCCGGGTGACGTCACCCAGACGGCCAGCACCCTCACCGAGACCGAGTCGGTCGGCGCGAACGCAGCAGCGACCACGGAGAAGGACCCCGAGGCCGAGACGAGCAAGCCGATCAGCTCCGGCTCGCTCTTCGACTCCGCGCCGGAAGCCACCGAGGACAAGGCGGCTGACACCGGCGGCACGTCGGGTGGCTCGCTCTTCGACACTCCCGCTGAGACCCCGGCCGAGCCCGAGGCCAAGCAGGAGAGCTCGCTCGGGTCGGGTGGGTCGCTGTTCGACACCCCGGCCGAGACCGCACCCGCGGAGGAGGCTCCTGCTGAGCCGAAGCAGGAGAGCTCGCTCGGGTCGGGCGGCTCGCTCTTCGACACCCCCGCCGACCAGGCCCCGGTCGAGGAGACTGCTCCGGCCAAGGCCGAGCCGACCAAGGCGGAGTCCACGGAGGAGAAGGCTGACGCCCAGTCCTCCGAGAGCGGCCTCGGGTCGGACGGGTCGCTCTTCGACGTGGCCCCGAGCGAGCCCGAGCCCGCCAAGGCTGAGCCTGCGGCCCAGCCCGCGCAGGTCGAGGAGAAGGACGAGACGCCCGCCCCCGAGGCGAAGTCGGAGTCCGTGGCACCGGCCGTCCAGCCGGACGCCAAGCCCGACAGCCCGAGCGAGCAGCCGATCGACACGGCCGGGTCGCTGTTCGACATCGCGCCCAGCGAGCCGGAGCCCGCACCGGCCGAGACTGCCGACGAGTCGACGACCGACGAGGCGGAGCCGGCGCCCTCCGGCGACGAGCAGGCGTCCGAGGACGAGGCGGCTCCGGCGGACGACGAGCCGGCAGGGAGCGGGGGAAGACGCAGCTCCTTCCTCCAACGGCTCCGCGCCGACCTCGTCTGGCGAGACCCACGAGCCGGCGAAGCCCGAGGGCGGCATCAGCGAGAGCAAGTCGCTGTTCGACTTCTAGTCCGCACAGCTCGACCAATGAACGGGCCGTTCCCGCGAGGGAGCGGCCCGTTCGCCTTTCTTGGCAGCGCGGCACTACTGCCGACTCGACCCAGATCCGCGCGGCACTACTGCCGACTCGACCCAGATCCGCGCGGCACTACTGCCGACTCGACCCAGATCCGCGCGGCACTTCTGCCGACTCGGCGACGGGACGCCTGGGCGCCGTGCGACGAACCGCGACGCCACGGCGATGTCACGGCGACACCATCTGACGTCATGCGATGTCACCAAGTCCTTGACATGACATCACTGTGGTGTCATCGTGGTGCACATGGACATCACACCGTACGTCGAGAGCCTCCGCAGCGACCTCGCTGCCGCGGCTGAAGCGGGGGGCGACGAGGCCAAGGCGGCAGCCGAGCGCCTGGCCCTCGCCCTCGATCCCGCGATGCGTCTCGCGCTGATGGACGCCCTCTCCCAGGCGGCGGCCGAGATCACCAGTGAGCTGCCGGCCGGCTCGATCGACGTACGACTCCGGGGTCGCGAGCCCGAGTTCGTGGTCGACGTACCGACCATGCCGCTCGAGGCGGAGTCGCCCGGCCCGTCGAGCGCGCCGGAGCCCGAGGAGGTCGACGAGGACGGCCCGGTCGCTCGGATCACCCTCCGGATCCCCGAGTCGCTCAAGGCGAAGGCGGAGGAGCTCGCCGCACGCAGCGGCCACTCCCTCAACACCTGGCTCGTCACCACGATCCGGGGTGCCACCCGCAGCGAGCGGGCGGTCAACGTCGACATCGACCTGTCGAGCATCCCGTTCCTCGACGACAGACATCGCGGACCCGGCAACCGCCGCGGCGGGCGCCGGATGACCGGCTGGGTCTGACCGACAGCCCCATCGGCCCGCGCAGCAACCGGGACCGCCACCGCAGCAGACACCCACGTTCCACCCGACCGGCAGAGCCGGGTCGGTAGTCGAGCACACCCTCATCACAGAAGCCGAGCAGCCTCGTGCGGCGGCTCGCGACCCACAGGAGCCCTCATGGAACACATGTTCAGCACTCCCGGCCCGATCTCCCTCTACGTCGAGATCAACTCCGGCACGGTCGACGTGGAGTCCGTCGAGACCGCCGAGACCCAGGTGCACGTCGACGGCCGCGACGCCGACGAGGTGACCGTGGAGCAGCGCGGCGACGAGGTCGTCGTCCTCGGACCCTCTCGTCGCAACCTGTTCGGCAGTGGCTCCAGCCTGAGGGTCACGGTGTCCCTGCCCCTGGACAGCAACCTCGCCACCAAGCTCGGCTCCGCCGACGTCGTCGCCGACGGGCGCTACGGCGCGGTTCGCATCAAGAGCGGCTCCGGCGAGGTTCGCGTCCAGGAGCTGACCCGCGAGTCCACGATCGACACCGGCTCCGGCGACATCGAGGTCGACCGGGCCCGCGACGAGCTGCGGATCAAGACCGGCTCGGGTGAGGTCGAGGTCGGCCTGGCCACGGCACCCCTCGTGCTGGCGACCGGCTCTGGCGACATCACGGTCGAGACGGCCGAGGACGTGGCCTCCCTCAAGACCGGGTCCGGCGACATCGCGGTCAAGCACGCCCACAGCCAGGTCTCCGCCCTCACCGGGTCCGGGGACGTGTACGTCGGCCGCATCGAGCGCGGCGTGGTGAAGGCCAGGGCAGCCTCCGGGACGATCCACGTCGGCGTACCCGCCGGCATCCCCGTGTGGACCGACATCAGCTGCCTCACGGGCAGCGTCCGGTCGAACCTCCAGGGCGCCGGCCAGCCCGCGGAGGGCCAGGGCCACATCGAGATCCACGCGGCCACGGTGAGCGGCGACGTCACCCTCGCCCAGCTCTGAACGACACCCCCATCAGACACCGACCATGCAGGAGGACCTCATGTCCGAGTACCAGCACTACGTGAACTACCACAACGCCAACGACCGGATCCGCGAGCGCGTGGAGCGGACCCAGCGTCTCGGGTTCCCCGGCCAGCGCCGCCGCCACGCCGGCCGACGACGCTCTCGCCCGGCGCCTGCACTCGATCGCCGACCGCCTCGAAGGCTGAGCCGGGCTCTTGGCAGCGTGCCGTTCTCGTCCAGGTGGACGGGAACGGCACGTGTCATGTCCGGAGGCCTGTCGTTCTCGTCCACGTGGACGACCGGCGCCCGGCCCGCCGGGTCAGATCGTGGTGCGGTGGAAGTTCTGGAACGACCGGGACGGCGTCGGGCCCCGCTGGCCCTGGTAGCGCGACCCGTACTTCGCCGACCCGTAGGGGTTCTCCGCAGGCGAGGAGAGCCGGAAGAAGCAGAGCTGGCCGATCTTCATGCCCGGCCAGAGCTTGATCGGCAGAGTCGCGACGTTGGACAGCTCCAGGGTCACGTGCCCGGAGAAACCGGGGTCGATGAAGCCGGCCGTGGAGTGCGTGAGAAGCCCGAGCCGGCCGAGCGAGGACTTCCCCTCGAGACGGGCGGCGACGTCGTCGGGCAGCGTGATGACCTCGTACGTCGAGCCCAGGACGAACTCGCCGGGGTGCAGGATGAACGGCTCGTCAGCCTCGGGCTCGACCATCCGGGTCAGGTCGGGCTGGTCGGCCGCCGGGTCGATGTGCGGGTACTTGTGGTTCTCGAAGACGCGGAAGTACCGGTCGAGGCGTACGTCGATGCTCGACGGCTGCACCATGTCCGGCTCGAACGGGTCGAGCTGCACCCGCTCCTTGTCGATCTCGGCGAGGATGTCGCGGTCTGAGAGAAGCACGGTCAGAACCTACCTGCTCGGTACGCCGCAGGTCAGTCAGTCCGTACGTCGGAGCGGGGGCGCGTCGTAGGCTCGGAACCGTGCATCCGCCGTACGTCGCCGTCGTCGGCCCCTCGGCACCGGAGGACCCCGAGGTCCTCGGGTCAGCGCGCGAGGCGGGCCGCATGCTCGCGCAGCACGGCTTCGTCGTCCTGACGGGAGGGCTCGGCGGCGTCATGGCAGCGACGGCGGCCGGGGTGTCCGAGGCCGGCGGCACCGCGGTGGCCATCCTCCCGGGCCCCTACCGCCAGGACGCCTCGCCAGGACACCGGATCGTGATCCCCACGGGCATGGGCGAGATGCGCAACGCCCTGATCGTCCGCAGCGCCGACGCCGTCCTGGCGATCGGCGGCGCCTGGGGCACGCTGTCGGAGATCTCGCTGGCCGCGCGGACCGGCGTACCCGTGTTCGCGGTGGAGAGCTGGGACCTCCCCGAGCCCGAGGTGAGGGCCTTCAGGACGGTCGCGGAGGCGGTCGCCGCGCTGTCCTCGACACTCTCCGCGTGACGCGTCCGGGCGTCGGGTACTATTCCTGCCGGCAGCCCCACAAGGGCGCCACCTGCGGATGTAGCTCAGTTGGTAGAGCGCGACCTTCCCAAGGTCGATGTCGCGAGTTCGAGTCTCGTCATCCGCTCCAGCACGAAGGGCCCCGGGTCTCCCGGGGCCCTTCGTCGTTCTCAGAGCCACGGCGCATACCCGTGACACCAGCCGGCTGGCGTGTGGGACTGCCCACATGCCGTGCGTCTGCGCTCGACAGCGGCCGCGGCGGGCATACCTTGTGGCTGTGGCGACAGAGGTACGGCTCCGCGACGGCACGCTGGCCGTCATCTGGTCGCTGCTGCCCGGCGACCGGTTGGGCCTCCGTGAGGCCTACGAGCACCTCTCCCCCGAGTCGCAGCGCCACCGGTTCCTCGCCCCCGTGCCTCACCTGACCGAGTCGATGCTCCACCACCTGGTGGACGAGGTGGACGGGATCGACCACGTGGCACGCGTGGCGTTCGTCCTCGACGACGGGAACGGCGTGCCGGCAGGGGTGGCCCGGATGATCCGGTACACGAACGACGCTTCGACGGCCGACGTCGCGGTCACCGTGGTCGACGAGTTCCAGGGACGGGGCGTGGCCACGGCTCTGCTGGCCGACCTGATGCGCAAGCGCCTCAAGGGCGTGGACCGGATGCTCACCGAGGTCACCGCGGACAACACCGCCTCGCTGGCCATGCTGCGTCGGCTTGGCCCGACAACCGTCGAGGACGCCGGGCCCAACCGGCTGCGGGTCAGCGTCGAGCTTCCTCCACCTCAGGACGAGGTAGTTCCGCCCGACGCGACGCCCTGAGGCTGGTCACGGTGGTGACGGCGAGGACGACCACGATCACCGCCAGGGAGAGCAGCGTGGGGATCTCGGGCACCGCCGGCCACTGCAGGTGTGCCCAGTGCAGCGCGAGCTTCAGCCCGATGAAGCCGAGGATGATCGCCAGGCCGTAGCCGAGGTGGACGAGCTTGCTGAGCGCACTTTCGAGGACGAAGTAGAGCGCGCGCAGGCCGAGCAGGGCGAAGGCGTTGGTGGCGAAGACGAGGTACGGGTCGCCGGTGATGCCGTAGACGGCCGGCACGGAGTCGACGGCGAAGACGATGTCCGTGGCGAGCACCGCCACCACGACGAGCGCGAACGGCGTGAGGGCGCGCCGCCCGTCGACCCGGCCGAGCATGCGCGGGCCGTCGTACTCGCCGGTCACGGGGAAGAAGCGGCGCAGGAGACGGACGCTGCGCAGCTGGTCGACCTCGACCTGGTGGTCGCTGCCGGCGATGGTGTCGCGGAGGATCTTGACCCCGGTGACCAGGAGGACGAGGCCGAAGACGAGGAACATCGCGTCGAAGCGGGCCAGCGCGGCGGCGCCGGCGGCGATGAAGATGCCGCGCAGGACGAGGGCGCCGACGATGCCGTAGAGCAGGACGCGTTGCTGGAGGACGCGCGGCACCGCGAACGCCGAGAGCAGGAGCATGAAGACGAACAGGTTGTCGACGCTCAGCGACTTCTCGACGAGGTAGCCGGTGAGGTACTCCACGCCCCTCTCGGACCCGAAGGCCCACCAGACGTAGCCGCCGAAGGCGAGCGGGAGCGCGATGTAGAAGGCGGACCAGCCGAGCGCCTCGCGCATGGAGACCGCGTGGGGGCGGCGGGTGAGCAGGAAGTCCAGGACCAGGAGTACGACGACCGCGGCGATCGTCACGAACCACAGGGTGGGTGTGGCAACGGACTGCATTGGGGTCTCCTCAGACACGTAGATCGGTCTGAGGTCTCCTTCACCCGCGACGGCGGGCACCTGCCCGGGGCCGCCTCGGGGCGACCGTAGTGACCGGGTCAGGTCCGGGAAGTACTCCCCTCACCCACGAGGATAACCGACACGCATGGGGCCGGAAAACGCACGAGGGCCCCGGGTGCACCCCGGGGCCCTCGCGGCGCGGTTCAGGTCAGAGGCGCGCCTTCTTGCCGCTGGAGCCCTCGGCGACGCCGATGAGCAGCACGGCCGCGATGATCGCGACGATGGCGCCGAGGATGTTCAGCTCGAAGAAGCTGCCGGTGCCGAGCAGGCTGGCCACGATGCCGCCGATGAGCGAGCCGGCAACGCCGAGCAGCAGAGTCGCGCCGAGGCTCAGGTTCTGACGACCCGGCTTGATCAGGCGGGCGAGTGCTCCGACGACGAGGCCGAAGACGAGAAAACCGATGATGTCCCAGATCATGGGGCGTGCTCCCTTGGTTCGTGAGGTTTCAAGCAGCCCATTCGTGCCCCGCGACGACCGTTCCATGCGTGGGACGTGTCTCACGGGACCCGAGAAGCACGGGACCACCTCTGTCGAGGCTAGCCCTCAGGGCCGTTCGCGAACAGGGGCCGGACAGGTCGCCGGCCGGCTCATCCGCTGGGTGAGGCCGAAGAGGAGGACCGCGCCCGCGACGAGCGGGCCGACGAGGTCAGCGCCGTAGGTG
>CAWGNO010000014.1:0-228259 GCA_963823965.1 uncultured Actinomycetota bacterium
TGGCCACCGAAAAGCCACCGTTTACTCGGTCGGCGCTCATGTCCCTTAACGCGGCCTCCAGCGCGAGCGCTGCCTGCGAGTCGACCGCACGACGCCCCATGTAGACGTCCTGCGTCATCGATGGCCGGCTGTGGCCCAGCTGATCCGCAACCAGGCGGGCCGACAGCGCAGCCTCGTCCAAGATCGTCGCCGCGGTCTTCCGGAACGTGTGCGAGGTGATCCACGCCAGCGCGTCCTTGCCTCTGGCCTCACGCAGCTCGCGGCGCACGTTGGCCGGGTCCCGGAAGCCGCCATCGACCGACGGGAACACCGGCTGATCCAGCCGAGCCCCGGTCATGAAGCGTCGCCGCAACAACGCGACCGCACTCTCGGGCAACGGCAGGGTCCGCTCCCCCGCTCGACTTTTGGTGCCCTTCCGGAGCAGCCCCTCGCCCTTCACGCGGATCAGCGTGCTGGTGATCATCACCGTGCCGGCATCGAAATCGACCTCCGACCAGACGACAGCCAAGGCCTCACCGATCCGCACGCCAGTCGCGAGCATGAAGAACACCAAGTCCGGCAGATCACGACGCCGGGCCTTCTCGTCTTCCTGGAGCTGCTTGAGCAGCTCGACCCGCTCCACCATCGTCAGCGCCCGCGGCTCCCGCTTCGACTTCGCCTCGATCCGTTCGACCTCGCGGACCGGGTTCGCCATGATCGCGCCGTGCCGCACCGCCTGGCCCATGACACCCGAGATCACGCTCCGGCAGCTCTTCGCCGTCGAGGCGCTCGACCTTCCTCTTGATCGACCTGATCACGTTGTCGACCAGCGGCGTCGTCGCCTCACCGAGCCGGACCTCGCCCATCGCCGGCAGGATGTGATTCTTCAACTGACGCCGGTAGGTCTCGACCGTGCCGGCGAACGCCTTCCGTCGGCAACCTGCTCGTCGAGCTTCGACAGCCAGAGGTCAGCGGCGTCGGAAAACTTGGTCATGCCGGTCAGCTCGCCACGCCTCCCCGACAGCGCGCGGCCTTGAAGCTGCATCCGTAGCTTCTGAGATGCCTGCGTGGCTGTCCGGCCGCTCGCCTGCACCAGCCGAGTGACGCCGTCGAAGTCGCGGTACCTCGCCAGCGCGCGATAGCGAAGCGGCTTTCCCTTCTCGTCCTTGCCGATCGGGTACGTACGGATCAGTCCCCACGACCCGATCGGCAACGGCGGCCTCCCACATCGGCTCCTCAGGAGGCCAGCGCGTTCTGGGCGTCAACCCAGGCGCGCACTTCCTCGGGGCGGTAGCGAACCTTGTTGCCAAGCCGGTAGCTCGGCGGCCCGTACTTCCGACAGCGCCACCCGTACAGCGTCTTGGTCGACAGCGCGAGGTACTGCGCGGTCTGCTCGATCGACCAGAGCTGCTCGAAGCGGCTCGGTACTTCCTGTCCCATCTCGTCTCCTCGTGGTTGGTTGAGTGTTCGTCGCAGCACCGACATTCAGGGGATGCGAGCCATTGCGGCCGAGCGGACAGCGGCGGCCGCCTCGTCGAGGTCGAGGTAGCCCGTCCCGGCGAAGGCGAAGCTGGACACCACCTCGAAGCCCTCGGGCACGTCCTCGTCGACGTCGAGCACCAGGCGCACGTCCGCGTCAGGCGGGAGTGCAGCGGGCCGGCTCTTGAACAGTCGCCGCGCCCGCCGTAGATGGCCGAAGTTGATCGAGTACCGGCGTGACTTGGTGATCGGGTGCCCGCGGTAGCCGAGCGTCGCGAGGTTGTGCCACAGACGCTCGTAGGCCTCCCCCTCACGCGCGACTCTCTCGGCTGCCCGGATGATCCGCACCGCGTGATGGGAGGCACCGGCAGCACGGGCGTAGGCAGCCGACTTCACGCGCGTCGGGAGTCCGAACTCCTCAGTGGTCTTGGTCAGGTACTTGGACAGGTACGCCGCGACCTGCTGAGGGTGGACGACCGGAGCAGAGCGTCCACTGTCGCGGTCGGCGACCTCGGTGATCGTGCGTGTGTCGACCTGGCGGCCCCAGTGGAGGCGGTAGGTGGTGCCGTCGCGGAACGGCGCGGAGTCGAGGCTGACGTGGCACGCGGCTGCCCGGATCGCGTCCTCGAGGTCGCGGGTCGACAACGGCACGTCAGGGCTCGGGCCGTCGGCTCCGTCAGGACCGTCGAGCCGGATGGGTGCGTGCACGTGCACCGCGCCGCGCACCTGGAACTCCACGACCTTGCTGTAGGCGATCACGCAGCGCTCACGGAACGCCTTCACGGTCAGGCTGCACTTCTTGGCCAACGCTCGCTGCAGCGCGATGCAGAAGCGCCGCCAGAGCTCCGGGAGCGTGCCACTGCCAGACGACGTGCGCGACGTAGTCGTAGCAGTCGGCGCAGAGCGGCTCTCCGAGACGCGGGTCGTCGTCTCCATGCCGCTTGTTGCACCACAGCGGGCGACCGTGCTCGCACACCGGCTTGTCGCGACGAGCGCGGCAGGGCCCCTTCTGACGGACACCGTGGACGGGGCCGAAGGACGGCGCGGTCAGAGTGGCAAACGTGCAGGGGTGAAGCGCCACTGACTCGGGGATGCCCTTGCCGCCGGCCAGGCCGCACATGAACAGGTGCCACGCGTCGCCCTTGTACTCGTGGCTGCACGTCGGACACACGGCTGCACGCCGGTTGCCGCACTTCACGTAGGTGATGCCGTCGAGCTCGTCGGCCGAGGAGTAGACCTTCGTCAGTCTCGCCGGTTTCGGTGTTGACCAGGTGCCGCGAGCCACGCAGCCGGACCGGCTTGACACAACCACGGCCACGCTTGACCGCGGACTCCACCCCTGCCTCGCCGAGCTGTCCCGGAGTCAAGGCGAAGTCCGACACGTCGAGCGGTCGATGGTCATGTCAGGTAGCCCTGTCCGGCAATCGCTGACTGTGCCGCATCGAGGAGCACCCCCAGGGCGCGCGCGTGCTCTGCGGCCTCGGTCAACGCTGAGGTGGCGGCAGCGATAGAGCCGCCGGGGTCTCCGCCGTCGCACTCGTACAGGTCGAACACGCCGTCCGAGGCCGCCAGCCGGTCCGCGAGCTGACCCGTAGCTTGGTCAAGGCCGTAGCCCAGACCCTTGAGGGTGCCGAGCACGTTGTACACGCACGGGGCGGGCAACGCCGGGCCGGTGATCGTGACGTGGTTGATTGCTCGCACCGCCTGCGCAGCCTGGTCGGCCAACTCGGTCAGCTCGGTCCCGCAGCGCTGGATTGCTGTCTCGTTCTCGGTCATCGGGATCCTGCCTCGTCTTCGACCAAGGTCAAGGACGGCCCGGCAGCTGCTGTCGAGCTCGGCGCGTAGTCGCGCACCATCTGGGCCAGGTCCTCATCGGAGACGTACGACGCGCGAACGCGCACAGGCTCACGCACCCCCTCCATGGCGACGTAACCCACACCGGGCATCGACGCCGGGATCTGGTCGCACTCGGCGCCGCGCTGCCGGGCCGAACGACCGAGGACCATGTCGACCTGGACGTCCTCCAGCAGCCGAAGAGCAACGCGCGACGGGAACAGGTCGCGGAAGCCAACCACGTCCTTCCCGGGGTCCTGCACGGCGGCCACCACGAGGGCGCCAGGAGCTCGCCCCTGCGAGAGCAGCAGCTGCAGCGCGGACTCGGCGCGCTTCTTCAACGCCCGGTCACCGCAGTACGCCGTGAGCGCCGCCATCTCGTCGACGACAACCACAACGAGCGGGTCGGCCACGCTGGGTGTGTGCGAGCGCAGGCCGGACAACCTCAGTCGCTCGGCGCGATCCCTCATGAGCGCCGACTGCATCCTCCAGGAGCTCGACCATCGAGGCGGCGTCTCCGTACGCGAAGCGGCTGAACAGACCGGCCCCGGGGTTCAGTTCCATGCCGCCCTTGGGGTCGATGGCCCAGACCTCGACCGACCCCTCGCGAATCGCCCAGCCCATCGACCGGATCAACGACCACACCACGGATCCCTTGCCCGAGCCGGTCGCGCCGGCCACCAGGAGATGGGTCCCGATCAGCCGGTGGGTCCAGGGAGTTCCGTCCTGACGTCGACCGATCGGCAGACGCTCCAGGTCCGGGTCAGGCTCCGCGTCGAACATGGCCACCGTCTCCGTCAGCGGATCGCCGTGCGTGAACTCCAGAACGATCCGACCCGGCCGGTCCACCAGGACACGGCAGCGAAGTGCGGCGAACGTGTGCGCAAGCTGCGAGGTCGACGCCTCGAACTGCGCGGGCGCCTGACCGGAGAGCATGTCCACGGTCACCAGGTCCGCATGCTCGCCGGCCACGACCTTCCGCAGCCTCGGGAGATACTCACGACCGTTGGCATCCACCGACAGGCCACACGTGTGCATCGCGGGCTGCCAGCACCGCCGATAGACCCAGATCCCGCGCCACCGCGAAACCACCAGCCGCCGGTACGACACGGGGTGCAAGCGACGCCAGAGCATGACTCCCACGACGCTGAGAGCCGCCGTGACGGCGAGACCGCCCGCGCCCAGCCAGGCAAGGAGCCACCAGGTCAGGAGAATCGTGCCTGCGGTGCCAGGGTGCCGGATCAGCCAGGCGAGCCCGAGGCCGAGCAGACGGACAAGATTTGTCAGAACCACCGTCGTCAGGGACGGCCGGGGTTGGATGACGAGCAGCTCGTTCGCCTTGGATCCGCGCATCCCACCGGCGAGGCGGCCTGTTCCGAAGGTCGCCGTGCGTGCCATCTTCGATCACATCCCCTGCAGTGCGCGCCACATCGACGTACCGAGTTGGGTCATGGCTTCATTGACCGCCGGCCCGGCGGCCGTGTTCGCGAGCACGAGCCCGAAGACCACACAGATGAAGGCCCCGAACGGGCGAGCCATGTTCGCCTTCACAGCTAGGAGCACGAGCAGGCCGAGGACCACCGCCGTAGCCGTCAGGGACATGAGCCATCACCCCAGGTCGTGGGGAGCCCCAGTCGCAGGGCAGTGGCCTCGCGACGGCACATCTCCCGAAGCTCTTCAGCTTCGCGCACGTCGACGCACGGACCGGGGTCGAGAGCGATCCGGTTGAGGACGTCGATCTTCCAGTCCCGGAGCGCATCGAGCTCCTCCTCCGTCACGGCCGAGCCGAGGTCGAGGATGCGGGCCGACTCCAGCATCAGCGCGGCAACCTCGTCGGGCGTGACCCGCTGGAACAGCCGCAACACGGCTCACGCCGCCTTGTCGCCGCTGGCTCGCGTGCCAGAGGCCTTCGCAGGCTCCAGGATGCTGTCGGCACTCCAGACCTCGACGAGCCCGCCGGCCTTGTTGACCCGCACGTCGACGGACAGGCCGTTGAACGCGATCGGGGTCAGCGGGGACACCTTCGGCTCCTCCTGAGCCCCCACTGTCACCTTCGCGGTCACGGTCGACTTCCGACCGAAGGACGTCTGGATGTAGAGGACTTCGACCGCCCAGACGGGCATGCCGGTTGCCTCGTTGCGCACCTGCGTCTCCGAGGGGCGTCGCCTGCCGTCCGGGGTCTCCTCCCACTCCATGACGGCCTCGACGATCCCCGTGCCGGTCATCGGCTGCCTGGTGCTGTCCACTGCGTAGTTACCCATGATGGGCTCCTCCTGATGGGCTTGACTTCCCTTGCGTCCCCTACAGAACCGGGAATCGCGGGGACTCCCCCACCGCATAAGGGGATTTGTCGGGACGTCCTGCTAGCGTCAAAACGTCCCTTTGATCCCGGGAGGCACGATGACCAACGAGCGTCTTCGGACCGCGCTCGTCAAGGCCGGCATGACACCGGCTGACCTCAGCGAGAAGCTGCGCGTAGACCCGAAAACGGTCGAGCGCTGGATCACCAAGAACCGGGTCCCGCATCGCCGTCATCGCCTCGAAGTGGCGGCTCTCCTGTCCGTCGACGAGGTCTTCTTGTGGCCCTCGACCAAGGATGATCCGCGCACCACCTCGGCCACTCGCGCCGAGTTCACCGAGTTCTTCACCAACCGCGGCGCGATCCCAATCAGTTTGTGGGAAGACGCGATCGACTCAGCGACCGAGGCGATCGACCTGCTCGCGTTCGCAGCCAGCTTCCTCCACGACTCGATCCCCGGCTTCGATGAACGCCTCATGGCAAAGGCAGGTGGCGGAGTGCCGATCCGCCTTCTCTTCGGCGATCCCGCGTCCGCGGCCGTACGGATCCGTGGCGACGAGGAAGGTATCGGTGACCTCCTGGCGGCGCGTTGCCGTCTCACTTGGAACTACTTCAAGGAGGCGGCAGAGACTCCTGGGATCGAAGCTCGCCAGCACGGCTGCACCCTCTACGCGTCGATGTTCCGCTTCGACGACCGCCTCCTAGTCAATTCGCACATCTACGGCGCTCCGGCGAGCCACTCCCCCGTCCAGCTCATCACCCGGGTGGCCGGTGGCCGAATGTTCAGCAACTACATGGCCGGCTTTGATCGGGTCTGGGCCCAAGCACAACCGCTGGCGGCAGCGTCGTAGGGTCGGCCCGTGGCACGCATCGACTACATCAACGACCCCAACGCCCCGAAGGCGAACAGCGTGGTCCCCTCCGTCGTGGCTGCCGTGCGCGACGATCAGGGACGCGTTCTCCTGATCCACAAGACCGACAACGACCTCTGGGCTCTGCCGGGCGGAGGCCACGAAGTCGGAGAGTCGATCGCGGACACGGTCGTACGCGAGGTCAAGGAGGAGACCGGCTTCGACGTCGAGGTCGACCGGTTGGTCGGGACCTACACGAACCCTGGCCACGTCATGGCGTACGACGACGGCGAGGTCCGCCAGCAGTTCTCCATCGCGTTCACGGCCCGACTCATCGGTGGCCAGGCGCAAACCAGCAGGGAGAGCAAGCGCGTCGAGTGGGTTGATCCCAGCGAGGTCGACCGCTTGCCAATGCACCCGTCGATGCGAATGCGCCTGCAGCACGCGTTGGAAGACCGGCCCGGCCCCTACATCGGATAGCCCACGCGGGCAGCAGCTCGCTTGGCGCACTCCTCGAGGTACGGCCGCGAACGCATCACGGCTCGGTGCACAGGGTGTTGCGGCTCGTATCTACCGAAGATCCCATCGAATCGCTCAGCCACCGTGACGCGCTCTCCATAGGACCCCGACAGCAGGTCCGCGAGGATAAGCTGATCGAGATCGTCCTGCGCCGGCCTATCAAACTGAGCCAGCGCGTCCCCCAAACCTCGCTCCTCGGCCTCAAACTCTGCCCCCGTGTGGAACGCCACTAGAGACACGATCTCGCGGGGTGCACCCGCGCGGTCCAGGAAGAGCGCACCGTCGATCGCATGCATGCCCGTGTGCAGCAGTTCGGGGGCGTATCCAACGTCGTGCAGCCAAGCTGCTTGCAGGACGTTCGAGCCGACTGCGAACTCGCGAAACTCGCCAGCAGTCATGGCAACGCACTCGACATGCAGCCACCGGTCGCTTGTACGACCGAGCAACTCGGCTGCCAAGCGCTGGCAGTCGGCAACCGTCCAGTGCACGCCTTGCAGACTAACGTCCCCCACCGTCACTGCGGGCACCACGCCACTCGACACCCCCCGCGGAGCGACAGGGCACGCGCGACCTGCCACGCCGACGGACGATGTGAGGAACGATCTGCCCCAGCCCACGTAACCTTCAACTATGACGGATGTGGACGAAACGCTCATCTCCGAAGCCCTCGTCCGGCTGGGCGTTGCGGAGGTACGCGTCCTCAAGCCTGGCGCCCAGAAGCAGGTGCGCCTCGTCGACCGAGACGGCGAGGAGCTGGTGCTCAAGGTGATCGAGATCGGCTCGAGCGCACCCGAGGCGCTCAAGCGAGCTGAACGGGAGGTCGAGCTGCTCGCCTCGCTCGACTCCGACCACGTTGTCAAGGTCGCCTCCGACCTGGTCGAGCTTGGCGACCCCGTCAGAGGCGCTGCCTGGCTCGAGGAGCATTTAGACGGCCAGGATCTCGGCACCGAACTCGGCAGCAGGCAGTGGAGTTGGGCGGAGACCGCGCGGCTCGGGCTCCACGTCGCCCAGGGCCTCGGTGCTGCCCATGAAAGAGGCGTCGTCCACCGGGACCTTAGCGCCAACAACGTCCGCAAACTCTCGGACGGCAACTACAAGGTCATGGACTTCGGCTTCGCTCGCCACACGCTCCTCTCCGGGGTCACCGTCGCCGGCCAGCCCGGCACGCCTGGCTTCGCCAGCCCCGAGCACCTACACCCGTACTCAGGAGCCCCGACTGCCGCCTCCGACGTCTTCTGCACAGGCATCTTGATGTATGCCGCGCTCACCGGGCAACTCCCGATCCCGTATCGAGGCGACGACGCCGACTACGCCCGCAGGCTCCTGGCGGTCCAGGTCGTCCCCGTGTCGAGCGTCCGCGGCGATCTGACAGGACCCCAGGCGCAGCTGGTCATGCGCTGCCTGCACCGGCAGCCTGCACGCCGATACCTCAACGGCAACAAGCTGGCCGCGGCGATCGAGGAGATGGCATGAGCGTCCTGATTGAAGACAGCCCGCGCAACCTCGTATCCTGGATCACTGACTCGATCAACGGGGGTCTGGCAAGGGGCGCGGTGCTCACACCATGGGCGAGTCCCGCTGAGTGGAAGGCCCACCGGCGGAGCGCGTCGGACCACGCCGAAGAAATCCTCAAGGTCGGCGGCGAGTTGTGGTTCGATCCCACCACACATGCTCTGCAGATGGCAGGCGTCGGAGACTTCCGCTACTACGACGAGTACGACCTCTGGACAGGTCCTCGAGGTGACCTCACGACACCCGGCAACCGTGCCGAACACCTGCGCAAGGTGTTCGAGACCCAGGCCAAGCTCGGTGCCCGCCCCCTGGCCCCGACGATCCTCCTCCACCACGGTGAGAGCGAAAGCAGCCAGCAGGCGCTCGACCTGGCGAAGGAAGCGATGGACCAGAACCCGGAGTGCTGGCTCAGCATCGCTGGCACCGGCCCATTCTGGGAGAGCGGCTCCGCGCTGGACGCTCACATCGGCGCGCTGGCGCAGCTCGAGCCGAAGGGCTGGTTCCTCACGGTGGCACGACCGCTCTCCTCAATTCCGGTGGAGGCTCACCAGGAAGAGGTCCACGGGCTCTGTCGGACGGCTCGTGCCCTGTCGGAGTACTCGCTTGTGAACGTTTCCCACGGCGACCTCGCCGGGCTGCCAGCTGTGGCCGCCGGCGCGTTCAGCCTAGGCACCGGCTGGGACCAGCGGCAGCGAGTCTGCGCCTTCTCCAGCTACTCCGCTCGCGGCGAGGGCGGTGGCGGCTGGTACCAGCGGCCCACCTTCCCAGGCCTGCTCGGCTCACTGAAGCGGCCGGAGGCTGAGGTCCTGGAGCGCGTCGACGCGGGACGAGCTGGCCGCCTGGGCCCGGTGCCGCCCCCAGGTCCTCAAGAGGCCTTCCGGCATCACCTGGGCGCGCTAAATCAACTGGTGGGCCGCGTTGCCGCCGGCAGTGACTACGAGGGTCGGTACCGCGCCCTCGCGGATCTCTATGCCACGGCCACAGGGGAATGGCCGGACGTGTGTCGAGTGACCTCTTGCGATCTGAACGAGAGCGACTGGATTACGGACCTAAGCAACGGTCTCGAGGCGTACGCACGCGGCGAGGGCTGGTAGTCAGGCGCGCAGCGCCGCGACCACGTGCTCAGCGGTCCAGAGACGCCTCCCCGGAGAGAGCTTGTGCACCGTTGGCCGGCGTACCCACCGGCCGTTCACGACCAGGCCAGCACGGTCGTTGGCGACCTCAGCCGTAAGCTGCTCCAATGGCGCCTGTGACAGGGCTCCCATCACGAGCACGTAGCTGTCGGCCCACGTGCTGTAGCTGCGTGCTTGCTGAAGGGCCCGACGCCAGTCGCGCACTTTTGCTTCCACCGCGTAGACGCGACCCAGAGGTTGTAACGCTGAGTCTCGGCGAAACCGGTCCCCGGCGACGCCTAGGAGGGCTCCAGACCTGGTGAGAGGAACGAGCCGCCTGCGCACCGTTTCTTCGGGCCAACCCAGCGCGGCGGCGAATTGCTCGGCGGTACGTGCCATGCGGGGATGCGCGACACCGACAACCGCCGCGTCGACCTCGTGGAGCAACGGCCGGATCGGGGACGCCAGTCGAGCCGCCAGCAGCTCGTCCGAGCCTACGAGCGCGGTGAGGTCTGGAATGCCGATCGGACCGGTCATCTCGGCGACGATCGTCAGGCCCTTATGAGCGGCGGGAAGAGCCCGGCACGCGTTCAGAGCGTCGGGTAGGAGCTCAAGCTCGTGGGTCGGCTCGAATCGGCGGCCGTGACGGGGTCGCGAGGTGTGCGTGCTCATGACGACGGTCATTCAGCGCGACTCCTCCAACTGCATCCCACGATCGCCCCAGGCTACTTGAGTTGCCCTGAGGAAGACCGAACGGCTCACCACCTCTACAGCCAGCGATCCCCGGCTGCGCATGCAGGACCGCGGGGGCATGACTTGTCCCAGGTGACGCGGTGGCTAGCCGTCACCGTTCCCGTCCGAATCTCAATCAACCGATTCGCCGGGCCGGTGGTAGCGACTTGAGCGACACGCCTCTCTGCGGGAATCTGAGATCGTGCCAGCGGGTCAAGCAGAGCAGGTCGCATCACTTCACAGGTACTTCCTGCACGCATCCCAAATGAAGCTTCACTACGAGGAACGGGTTCAGCAACATGGTCCCGCACGGTCGCCTGCTCACCCCGACTGGACGGAGCAATGGATCTACCTCTCTCTGTGGTACGCGACTCTATTCGTCACTGCCGAAGGTTGGCTTGAACAGAACCTCGCGAACACCGAGATCCAGGAGCTACTTGCGGACGAAGCGAACTTGAATGCCCTGCGCCGGTTCCGAAACGGTGTGTTCCACTTCCAGCCGGACTACTTCGATAGGCGGCTCATTGACTTTGTGGCCCTTGCCGGCGAATCGGCCGCGTGGGTACGGGCTCTGCACTCGGCACTCGGGCGTGACCTTCTCGCCCGCATGAATTCAACCTCAGACCCGAGTTGAAGGCACCGGCACGGCTGTTTGACTCCCTACCGCGGACGGCTCGGTGGATGGGGAGGCTTAGGCATGTTTTTCTTCTCGGGAGGCAGGCTCGGATTTGGCAGTTTCGGCTGGGGACGCGGCGGCGGAGGCTTCGGATTCGAATCTTTCGACATCATCTGCTCCTTACATCGAGTGTTAGCATCACGACCTCCATAACCAGAGCCACCATTGCTACTCGGTAGATGTTTGTGACGATCACAACCGATCTACTATTCGAGCGATAGTTCTCGGCCATATACAGCGCTAGGTCTCTCATCATGTCATTACGTCCGTGGTCTGCATCGCCCCATGCAACGAGTTCGACTGGATCCATGCCGGGGATGAAGTCGCGTGGCCACATCGCCGCGACCCAGAGCGCTAACAGGACCGCGAACGCCCCGAAGCCGAGCCATGCCCAAAGTCCCGCGTTCTCGCGCTCATTCGCGGCGAGGCCAGCCAGGAAGGATGCCGCGAGCGCCCCTACGGTCAGAAGTTGACTTACGCGGTCCCGAAGCCGCGCCAGGTCAGAGTTTTGGCGATCCGCCCCCCGCCGTGCCTCGTCCAGGGCGAATTCGTACTTGTTGTCGTCGCTCACGACACCAGTCTCAATGATCCCCTGAGGCTCTGGCGCTTGGCGACCCATGTGATCCGACAACAGATCCGCAACATATCTCCGCAAGCTGATGTGCGACAGCTTGAAGCCTGGGGGCCGCCAGGATGCGGGGCCCAACGCACGGATCTGCCGAATTGCGTGCGTTGCCTCAGCGGTATGGCCGGTACTCGATAACCTCGGCGCGCTTCTTCCATCCAGGCTTAGGAAGTCGAAAGCCGCGGTAGTAGTGGCTGCTATGAACGCCGTGGTCTGTGCGGACCTCGACGATTCCCCGACCGGGTCCTCGATACGCCGTGACGCGACCCTCGACGGCGAGGTCGATGAGGAAGTCGATGTCGTCGATGTGCGTTGAGGCGTCGTCGTCGAACTCGATTCCCGGGTCAACCGGCTCATCGAAGCCAGCCCAGAACGGGTCACCATCGGGTGTCAGATGAAGCAATACCGGGAGGGCACCCTCGGCCCGCGGTGCCAGAGTCAGCGACACCTCCCCATCGCGATGCTCGATCTCTAGGTCGGCATAGTCCGCCATCGCGGCGGCGCGGGCTTCGAAGTGGGCGCGGACGTCGGTCACGCGAACCAGGTTAGGACGTCACGCCCGAAGCGCGGATCTGCCGCCGACAGGTAATGCCCGGTCCACCATCAGCCGCTTCCTACGAGCCGCGAGATCGGGACGTAGATTGCCGCGGAAGGGGGTCGAAGTGATTCCGACGATGATTCTGTTCGGTCTGATCTTTGGGCGATGGTGGCTCCTCACGCTGGTCGTGGCCGCGCTCGGATGGCCCTCGCTCCTGGTCGTCACCGATGTCGTCGTGGTCAACGCCGGTCTGGTGGCAGCGGCCGCACTGGCCGTAGCCAACGCTGGCATCGGCGTTCTCGTCCATCAGGGTCTCCTCTACACCTATCGGCGCCTTCGCCGACCCGTCTTTAGTGGTGTTCCCCGCTGACATTCCCTGCGCTCGACTGCCGCTGATAGTGGGCGCCGTCCTACCGATGTGCGGTCGTCCAGAACCGGTGCGGGAACTGAACCGCGCCGTCTGACCGGCATTACTGCATGAACGAGGTCGACGCCCGACTTCTGACATGAGCAACGCGCAACGGGTCGCCACTGACGAGATGCAAACCCCTGCAACCCGGGCAGGCTCAAGCTCGCGCCGCATCGCCATCGCTGCCGGCATCGCGCTGCTCCTCGTTGCTCTCGGCTACGTCATCGGTGTCCGTTCGTCATGGACTGCTCACAATCCTTCTGCCATCAGCGGCACGGCGGAGAGGGTCCCGGCCAACGTGCCGTACGCCTACTTCGACCCGGACGATGGCGGGAGGGTCGGGTTCCGACTCGACAACGTGGTGTGGAAGGCCGGTGACAAGACTGACTCTGGGAGAATTCCGCCGTGCTTGCGAGAGGCTGGTGAGCGAGTGGCCGTGCAGGCGGGTGTCATCGAAGTTGCCCGGCCATACGGCTCGGGTTCGTATCAGCAGGTCCTGTCGGTGGCGTGTCCCAACTAGATGACGGTGTCATCCCCTCGGAACGTCGGGAACTGCCGCGGAGCGCGCGGGTGTGGCGCTCAGGGACTCCACCGACCGGCACTGCTCCGTCCGTAGCCAAGTGCGTACGCCAGGCCCCGAGCCCGCCGGGGCGAGCAACGTCCAAGGACCCCCATCGGAACGCGTCGTCCTTCAAGTGATGCGACAAGGCGCACCAGGCACCTGCGATAGCGGAAACGATGCTGGGCAAGAACAACCACCACGCCGAGAGCTCGGCTGACGTCAACCCGCGGACCACCAGCAGGACGACGAAAGACGGAACCAGCAACTGCGGGGCGGCGGAGTAGAAGGCGACCGCAGCCGATCGCCAAGCGTCGCGCCCCTGTGCTTGCTCGGCTCGATAGGGGTACGTCGGATCGATCCGACGATGCCATCGCCCAGCCACGGACCAACGGTATCGATGCCTGCCCGAACGCCCGGGCTTGCCGCTGTCCGCTCTAGTTCTCTGTTGGCTGGGACGTGGCTCGAGGGGTTGCCGCCGCGTCCATTCGTTGCTGGACGGTCTTTCGTCCGGGGCCGTCGAGCTGGTCGAGGTAGGCCCTGCGGCCGGCCATCGCCATGACCAGCGCGAGGGTGGGACCAGCGACGGTCGCCCCTGCACCGTGGTCGAACGAACCGTCCGTTGCCCGCAGCCGCAGGCCGCGCACCATGGACCTGCTGGGGACCGTGAAGTTGCGCTTGGCGAAGAAGTGCGCGACGTGGGTGAGCGACTCAAGGTCGGTCTCGGTGTCGATGCCCAGAGGAAACCGAATGTCCTGACCGTGGACAATGACTTCACCGAGGTAGGCGGCAGTGTCGGCTGTCGGGGCAGTCGTGCTGTCGATGACTGCGCGAAATCGGTGGAGCGTCTCCTCGGGTGTGGCACCGAGGTGTTCGCGGAGTCGTCGGTCGTTGTGGACCGCGGGGCGGAAGCCGGCGCCGACGATGCTGCGGAGCCACTGGAACCGCCCGAGGCTGGCGGCTGCTGTCAGGTGAGCCAGGACCTGCTCGATGTTCCACTCGGTGCACAGCGACGGTGCGCGCCATTGCTTCTCGTCGAGGTCGGCAAGGTCGTCGGCAAGTGCGGCTCGAGCGGTGCTGGTGCTGCGCCAAAGCTGTGCATCGGTTGCGGATGTCATGAGGTGCCTTCCTGGGTGGCGTCATGAGCGGGCGGTCGGTTGTCGAGAAGTCGCTGCGCACCGGGTCCGGAGAGCCGGGCCGCGGCGACGGGCCTCCCGGACGCGATCAGGAGTAGATCGACCGCCGAGGCCTCCACCGCAGGACCGTTCCCGAAGGCCGTCTTGGTCACGGCGTCGATCATGGTGAGGCCGTCGGCCCGTTCGCGGCCGCCTCCGAAACGGGCTGGTGTGCGAAGTTGATAAGCGAGTGCGCGCAGCACCGCCCAATGCGGGTACGTCCCCTCTCTGGCGAGAGGACGGCGGACATCCTCCCCATGCACGATCGCCTCGACCAGCCGGGTGTCGAGGCTTGCCGGAGGAGTCCGGGTCAGACCGGCCGCACGCCGGAACGTCGCCAGGGTCTCCTGAGGCTCCGCCTTCTTGGCCCGCGCGATCCCGCGTTCGTTCGCGCCGTCGAAGTCCAGACGCGCAGTCACCATGTCACGTACGAACGAGAGACGGCTCGTCATCGCGGTGTCCACCAGATGAGCCAGCACGTCGTGGATGTCCCAGGCGGCGCACAGCGACGGGGTGGCCCACTGCTCAGGGCTGAAAGTCTCGAGATCGTCGGCCAGGCGGCGTCGTTCATCGTGAACGACCTGCCAGACAGCGCGCGCTGATCCTCGCAACCGGTTCTCCTCCCACCGTGTCAGGCGCTACTAAATCAGTAGTACGTGCTACTCCGCAAGGAGTATGCTCCGGCACGTGTCTCGACGTACCTACGGTTCGTACAACGACGGCTGCGCGGCTGCCCATGCACTCGACCTGATCGGCGAGCGGTGGACGCTGATCGTGGTGCGGGAACTTCTCCTCGGGCCCAAGCGCTTCGCGGACATCCAGAACGACGTGATTGGCATCGGTCCGAGTGTGTTGACCCGCCGCCTGCGCGAGCTCGAATCCGCCGGTATCGCCCGTCGCCGGCGACTGCCCGGCGTGGGCCAGGTCGAGGTCTACGAGCTCACCGAGTGGGGCTATGGCCTGGAAGCGGTCAACACAGCGCTGTCGTTGTGGGCGGTGCGCTCACCGGGACTACCGCTCGAGGCCGACATGAGTCCCGACACCGTGGTCCTCGCCATGCGTGCGCACGCCCGCCCGCTACCCGAGCGCTCTGCAGCCGTCTCCGTGAGACTTCACCTGGTCGACTCCCGACGCGAAGACGCTGATCCGGTCACGTATCTGGCACACCTGTCGACCGACGCGACGAGCATCGAAAAGCGCCCGCAGCCTGGTGACCCGGTCGATGCGGAGATCACTGCCACCACGAGGGACTGGAAAGCGTGCATCATCGGGGGCGTCGAACACGACGCCATGGCCGACATCGTCGTCACAGGCGACAACGAAGCTGCGAAGGCACTTCTGAAGGCCACGTCACTCTCGAAGGCACATTGAGCCTGTGCCGTTGAACCGTTTCCCAGCAACGACGTCCTGCCGTGCGGCAGGTCCCCGAAGGCACAGACGGCGAAGCCAACCCACGACCGACCCGCGATCAGGCACGGATAGCCCGTGCTGCCGTCAACCGGATCTGCCGCGTTGAGGGAAGACCACAACCGCCGATGTGCGCGCACCACAAAGTGAGTACGAGAGCGGATCCGTGTCCGCGGCTGTCGCGACAATGTGGTTCTCATGAGCTACCCCAGCGCACCGAGGCCGAACATCGTCTCGGCCTCGTCCCGACCGCCTCTACGACTCCGGGGGTGGCCCGCCTGGGGCTGGCTGGTACTGGTAATCGCTGGGGTAGCCACGCTCGTTTACGAGGGGTACGCGCTGTTCTGGCTGGCTTTTGGCGTGTCTGCCGAGCACCCAGCCCCCGAGGATGTTGCCGCCGTGGAGGACGGGGCGCGCGGACTGATACGGATCCTGCTAATCCCGTGGCTGCTGGCCTCCGTCATTCTGCGACCACACTTGCGGATCCTCGTCACGGCCCTGGTGTGCACGGCCCCAGCGATCTGGTTCTGGTGGGAGGTATCGCAGATGCGCTGACAAACCGCTGCGCGGCGCGAGCCCGTGAGTAACCTCGGACTTGTGTCCAGCAAGTCAGAGCGACGGGCGGCGCGGTCGGTGGTCGCGGACTACCACAACGCGCAGCTGGGTGACCTTGTGAACCGAGTCGGGGACGCCATTGATCGCTACCGCGCTGGCGGACTCGACGCGTTCGAAGTCGACCGAGTTCTGTTCCAGTATTCGCGCGCAGCGAAGGAGCTGTGGATATTCTGTAACCATCTCCCGGTGGAGGTTGCAGCAGCCATGATCCGGGAGCAGCCTCCAAGCGACTGGTGGGAACGCGGAGCGCCAAGAGAACGGCGATGAGAACCGGGCCGCTGCTTCGAAGACGCACTCATTTGCCGCGTTGAGGGAAGTCTGCAACGTGCGGCGTTCGGACGTCGGCGAAGACGTGCAGCTTCGAATGCTAGAGGCCGCGGATGGCGCGACGCTGTCTCCGAGCCTCTCCGACCAGGCGAACACCAATCGCGATCCGCCATGCAGCCAGGATCAGCATGAGCCCGGCCATGACCAACAGGAAGATGCGGTTGCCTGCGTCGGGCTCCCCTGCAGTCCAGAAGAGCGCGAGTCCCGCGAGCGCCAAGAAGAAGACGGCTCCGAAGGCAGCCTGCCTCACGGTTACCTTCTGTGGGTACCACTCGGCGTCCCTCTTCGGATACCAGTTCACTCTCGCAGCCTAGAGCTCCGCGACTCGAACACACATCCGGACATGCCGCTGATCGAGCGAGTCGTTGAGGCATTACGCCAGGCCCAGCCAGCCCCCAAGCAGCGGCACGCTGGCCACCAGGAGCGCAGCGATGACGGCGAGGATACGAGCCCGACGCAACGCATTGTCCCGTAGTGCGATGACGGCAAGTACGACCGCCGGGACAACTGGAACAGCGACGGCGACTGTGACCAGGTAACCCAGCGAGGCCCACTCGCTGCTCGAAGTGGCTGCGTCGTGGGCGAACCAGGCACCTAACGCCAGGAGTGGTGCCGACACGACCAGGGTCGACCAGGCGATCACGGCGGTCCACACCCTTGACGGTGCGGGAACGCCGTCTCGCGAGGTGTTCATGGTCATTGCTTCATTGTGGCGTCCCGCGCGAGTCATGACATGAGGGCTCCTACTCACTTTTCGGATGGCGCCGCCGTGGATGCGGCGTGCGAGGAGAGAGCCCAGCGCTTTCACTCTCATGCCGCATTGCGCGGGGAATGACTGTCAGTCGTCCCTGCTCACGAGACCGGCGGCCGGTTGTCGTTCAGCCGCTGGACTTCTCGTGTGAGCGAGGATTCCAGGCTTTCAAGAACGCGCCGCACTTCGCTCTCGCCACCCCGTTGCTGGGTCTCTCGGAAGTCCCAGTAGCGCTCGTACAGCCACTCAGACGCGATCGGGCTCGCCCACAGATCCTGGGCATCGAGCTCGCGGACCAGGTCGTCGACCGGTGCCCCGAAGACCTCATGGTTGTGGACCACGATGTCCGTCAGCGGATGATCCCCGGGCTTCCCGTTCGGCATGTGACCACCGTAGAGCCACCGGCCTGAAGAGCCCGACGCCGCCACGTGAACGTACGGATTTGCCGCTGTCCGCGCGCAACTGCCGAGATGAGGACGTGGCTGTGACCGGCTCTGATGGCCCTGCCTGGACTATGCGACGATCAGTGATTTTGGAGACGACGCGGCGATGGGTTAGGGACTGGTTCTGATGAGAGTGCTCCTTGGGATCTACCTTGCCGTTGGCAGTGCCCTGATTACTGTGGCGCTGTACCTGGACCTGTCATGGGACTCTGACGCTCCGTCGTGGCTGATGGTGGTCCTCGCGATCGCTGCGGTGGCCGCGGCCTTCGGGTCTGCGAAGTTCTTCGCGTGGAACGACCCGCGTACGGCGTCTCGGCGCCTCACCCGGCCGCCGTGGTGGTGGGTTCTGCTGCTCTTCGTGGTGATCTCGTCCGGACCGTTCTTCGGCAGGCTGGTCGCCAGCGTCCCGGCGCTCACGATGGTGTTCATGCTTGCCGCGGCCGCGAGCTTCGGTCTCGCGGTGTATTCGATCCGCCGCGACTGGCCGCGTAAGAGAAGGAAGACCTCTACGGAGGAGAGCCGGGGGGAGGAGCAAGGGACTCGGACTCGATGATGCAACGCTCTGTCATGCCGCGAACAGTGAAGTTTCCTAGGCGGGCGGTTGATCCTCGCTGGGTGGGGCGCCTAGCCCGGGCGCACCGTCTCTTGGACCATGGTCAGGTATCCCTCAGCCGTCAGCGATGCCTCCTTCGCCGGGCAGACGAGGACCCGGGTCTCGTGGCCGGCTCGCACCTCGACGTTCACCTCGGGGCTCCCACACCAGGAGATCGTCGCCCGACATGAATGGGCACCAGCTTCTGCCGGGATCGACAACCGTCCTTTGGCCCCGAGCCGGCCGACCGGCCGCCCATCCACGATCACGTGGTAGCTGCGCAGGGCGTCCTGCCAGGTCCGCTCCCGGTAGAAGACCACCCGCCCCTCAGGCACCGAAGCGCGGTCGGAGTCCGAGATCGGGTGGTGCACCGGAGTTCCGGTGGCCGCGTCGGAAGGGGAACCCGGCGCGGGCCGAGCTGTCTCACCACGCCGTGCCTTCCATCGCGTCACGACGTACCCGTGCCGGTCTCGCAGAGTCGGCGGCACCAAGAAGCGCGGTCGCATGAACATCAGCACCGCGAACGAGACCAGGACCATGGCCAGCCCGACCAGCAGCACGGCATCCACGAACCGTCCGGCCAGGGTTCCTCGCGGTGCTGCATCGAGGTTGTCGAGGAAGTACCCCACCGTCAGAGACGAGAAGCCCAGCGCCATCGCCGGGAACGACGCGCGGCTGCCGTCCCGCGCCGCGTTGCCGAGCAGCCAGACGTTGGAGTCGCTGAATCCTTCCCCCGGGATCGGTTTGCCCCGCCACGCCCGGACGGCCAGCCAGAGAGCCGCGAGCACGAGCGGCGGGGCGATCCAGAGCGTCCACGACATCACTCAGCACCAACCCAACCCGTCAAGGAGCCCCACACGCCCGGTCATCTTGCCACCCGAAGCAGCGCCGGATGGTGAAGTGGGCATCCGACGTCTCCGAGAGCATGCACCGCGACTCGGGCGGGGCCTCGTCGACCGGGACCTTCGTTGTCCCCAGCACTAGGCCGACTCCTGAGGCGACTTCCGCATCTGCCGCCGACAGTGAAACCCTGTCGCGCCGATGGGCGCACCGAGCGTCCGGTCCGCCGAACGGCCCTGTTACCTTCACCGACGTGACCGAACGCGACCGATTCTTCGAGGGCAACCCCTGGTACTTACTCGGATTGCTTGCCGTTGGCTTGGCGGCCCTCGCCCGTGGCCAGGTCTGGGTGGTCGTCATCTCACTCGCAGTCGCAGGGGTCGTTATTGGTGCTTGGTACCCCATCTGGCGCTGGCGCAAGAACTCTCGGATGCGCGAGGCCAAGCCCTCCAAGAAGCGATAGGCGCCATCCGCACATGCCGCGAGTCGTGCGATGTCTGTGACCCTCCACCCGGCAACACTGATGGCATGTTGACCGTGTCCGCCCGGCTGCAGCGACGAGTTGCCCAAGACTTCCCCATCCCCGGCTGCGCCGAGGAGGTCATCCGCATCTTGGCCGGCGTATCGGACTCCGAGCGGGTTCAGGCCGCCATCGTATTTGCGGCTGACGGTGACCTCCAGGAGATCAAGCGTGAGGCTGAGCTCGTCGCGGTCGATTGGCGAGACGTTCTGATGAACGGCGATCTGGCGCACGAGGACTGGCGAGACGTCCTGGACTCCGAACTCGGACCGGACTGAACGTCCGGAACTCGCGGAAGCTGGCGCGGTCGGTTCTCTGCAGCGTCAGTTGCCCTCGACGACCATGCTGCCCCAGCCTTCGTAGTCGCCGCGGTGGCGGTCCACTGCCAGGTACACCTCACAGGTGAATCTGCGCGAGGTTCTCAGGTCGACGGCATCTCGGTGGAGGATGACAAGAGCACGGTGCCGCTGCTGGACACGATATCCAAGGGACCGAAGGTCGCTCGCGGCATCGCGAGCATCAGAAGGCGGCGGAACCTCGCGCTGTGGTCAATCTCCCGCGGCACCCCAAGTTCGTCTCCCAACTCCAAGCGTTGCTCGATCTGGGCCCGAACGCGCACCAGCTCGTCGACGAGGCCGACGTTGTCTGAGGCCTTCAGGCACACGCTCGGGTAGGAAGCTCCGCTATTGCCCTTGTCTCGAACTGGCTCTGCATTCGGCTCCGAGGCAGGCGCGCTCCCGCAGGCCGTGAATAGGAGAAGGGGTGCCACGAGCAACGCAAGAACCGGTCCGTACTTCACCGGACGAGGATACGTTCAGACATGCTCGTTGGTGGCGTTTTGTCGCTAGCACAACGCGCCGGAAATGCCGCTGAGGTGCGACGTCACCCCAATGAACGAAGATCCGGAACCTTGCGTTCAATACGCCAACCAACCAAGTGGACCACGTACCCTCCCAGCCGTGGATCCCGATATGCGCGTGCTCGCCCAGCGAGTGATCGACCAGCAGCTCCGGAGCCTTGGGGTGTTTCTTCGGGCGGCATGGGATGCGGTGGACAACCCTCCACGAGACACGCCGGCTCGCGCTGACCTAGACCATGTCAACGGCCATCCAGACAGGGGAAACCTCATCGGCTTGCGCTGGTGGACACACCGCGCAGCCACTCTGAACATCCACGCCACGAAAGAGCACCTCAAGGGTGTGCGACGAATCCTGGCCGGTGACGAACTGCTGCCGCTGCCCGCGATGGCACTTGCCCGATCGGTCTACGAAGCCGTCATCAATACGTGCTGGCTCATCGACGTGGAGGTCAGCACGGAGCAACGGCTCGCGCGCTGGGCTGGCCGGCTGCTGCACGATAGCCAGGAGGTCCCCAACGCACTTGACAGCTTCGGTGACAAGGACGCCGCCAAGAAGGAACGACAGCGCACAGTTGAGGGTCGGGAAATCGGCCAGCGGCTGATGGCGAGTGCCGGCTTCGAGTTGCTGGCGAAGGGTAACGACCGGTCCGGGGAAACGGCACGCGTCACTTATGGGAGCGAGAAGTCGTCGCTAACGCCGGTCATGACCGATGCCGTGAAGCGGTTTACGCCAGACCAGCAGTCACTTTGGAAAGTGTTCTCCGGCGCAGCCCACAGCCAGGGATGGCTGGTTAGCGGGTTGGGAGGTCCAATCGAGGATCTGTTCGCCTCAATCATGACCCCACTGCTCGACACTGGGGACGCGTTGGCGGTCGAGGTGGGCCGCTACTTCGGGATGAACCCACGAGAGGCGGTGACTCGGCTGCACCGCCATCGCACTGTGCTCCTGCGACGTGCTCGACCGTCCCCCAGCGCGATGCGTGGTGTAGACGACTTTCGGGCCGCATCGGGACTCTGGCCACTCCCGCCCCGTGATCCGGTGTCGCCATGAAGCGGTCCAAGATCGTCCGTTCTATGCCGCCGCAAGTCGCCCCTTCGACTTGCCGAATCAGTTGGAACCAGACCGTGGCGAACCAGGCGACCGGGGTGGCCTCGTTGCGGGTGAGAACTTTCTTCTCTCTGTAAATGCGCCGGCTTCGCCGGCGCGACCCAGCCTGCGGGCGGCGCTTCGCGCCGTCCTCGGCTGGGAGCATGGGCACGCATGGGCGGTACCAAGGGGCTCCCGCCCCCTGGACCCCCGGACACGGAACAGCTTCGGCGGCCAACCGCGAGTGCAAGTCGACTCCGCTGGCCGCCGAAGCAGCTCCGTTCCGCCCAACTACCTCCGAGAATGCTGCCGCCCCGACTGGGCCCGTTCAGGACCACAACCGGACCACACCAGCCCTCCAGAGCATGTAAAACGTCGGCAGCCACCGAGCGACGTTTCCCCAGGCCAGGGCGAGGATGGGAGTTCTCACCACAGCCCTGAACCGAGCCGGGCATGCATTCCTAAACCGTGCGTCGCAGGTTCGAATCCTGCCGGGGGCACCATGTGATGTCTCAGGACATCCCGGACGCCCGGACCCACGGAATCGTGGGTTCGGGCGTCTGTTCATTTCGGGGGTTGGGCCGGGTGGCGTCCGGTTGCCTTGGTAGTCGCGGGATGGGTCGAGGATCAGCTCGCGGAGGAGTTCGCCGGTGGCGGCGTCGATGACCCGGATCTGGAGGTCTTGGACGAGGAGGATGACGCAGGTTCCGGCGTGGGTTCGGCCGATGCCGATGTGGTGCAGCCGGCCGTGGTAGCGCAGGGTGATCGGCCGGCCTTGTCGACCCGGTCGTGGCGGACCCGTTCGTGGGTGTCGCGGTGCGGTGGTCGGGCCGGGGGCGCCTTGGGTCGGGAGTTGTAGGGGGTCGCCGGGGTGGCTCGGTGGGGCAGGGACCGGTGCGGACGGCGGTGGTTGTACGCGTCGACGAAGGGGTCCAGGAGGGCCTGGAGTTCGTCGATCGTGGTCGGCTGGTCGGGTTGGGCGCGCAGCCACTTCTTCATCGTCTGCTGGAACCGCTCGGCCTTGCCGCAGGTGGTCGGGTGCTCGGGGTGGAGTTCTTCTGGCGGATCTCTCGGCGGCGTAGTTCGGTTTCGAAGCTGTTGCGGCCGCCGCTGCCGCCGGAAAGTCGGGTGGTGTAGACCATGCCGTTGTCGGTGAGCGTGGACGCGGGAATCCCGTGCTGGGCAAGGGTTTGCCGGAAGGTGGTCAGCACGATCGGGGTGGTCACCCGCGGGTGCGCGGACACGTGAGGGCGTAGCGGGAGCAGTCGTCGAGCCAGCTGATGATCTCCAGTCGGCGCCGGGCCGACCGTCGGGTCGGTGAGGCGGTAGTGGGTGAAGTCGGACTGCCAGGTCTCGTTGGGCATCGGCGGCGGAACCGGATGTAGGACGACTTCGGGCCGCTTCTTCGGCTCGGGGGTGACCAGCCCTGCCGCGGTGAGGTGACGGCTGATGGTCGACCTGGCCACTCGGTGCCGTGATGGTGGGCCAGGTGCCAGCCGATGGTCTCCGGGCCGGCGTCCAGGCCGGTATCGGTCAGCTCCTTGCGGAGCCCGCACGATCAGGTCGACCAGGTCGGCCGGGCGGGGCACCCGGCGAGGTCTTGGGGCGTCGGGATCGGGGCTCCAAGGCGGCCTCGCCCTCGGCCCCGTAGCGGGCCATGAGCTCGTAGACCCAGGCCCGGGGGACGCCGTACCGGCGGCGACCTCGGCCGGAGACGATGGTCGACGAACAGGGCGGTGATGACCAGGCGGGCTTTCGACATGGGCGGCATGGCTCGGCATCCGGCCCAGCCGGCCCGTCGGGGATCACCCGAGACATGAGTCCGCCTATGTCGTGAGACACCTGTCGGCGATGTCCTGAACCACCACACTGCCGGGGGCACCAGCCGAAGCCACAGTCGGGGAACAGGTGGCAGTCCTAGTCACCCGTTCATCGAGGGTCCGGACGCCGTCGCCACCGCGGCAGTAGATCACCTCGAGGCCTGGGGGCCACGAGCACGTCGTCCCCCGAAGTACCGACGATGGTGCACCGGGTGCCGAGGGTCGTGGCGACATCGGCTGGGGCCGGCAGAAGTCGGAGGTGGTGGCGAGCGCGACCACGACGGTCGCAGTGCCCGAGATGAGGCGCATCGGCTTCCGGAGCGCCACTGGGCACGGCCCCCAGATGAGTGGGGTTGCGTAGATTCGCCCGCGACGGACGGGCCGTCGTAGGCATCGCCGACAGCGCCCACATCCCCCGGGATCGGACCCAGGTCGGATCAGCAGGGGCCCAGGCAGCCGGCCGCGACCCTACGATGGCCTCAGACCGGGCGTCGCCGGTGGCGAGCGCAGTGGTCGCCCGCGGAGGGACCAGCCATGCAGAAGAAGGGCAACGACAAGCTCACCGTCGGACCGCATGCCGTCTTCAACCTCGACACGTCCGGCGTATGCACCCTGTCGACCGGCCCCGCGCTCGTCCACCTCGGACTGCGTCCCGGTCAGCTCGTCGGCACCGACCTGTTCGAGCTCTACCGAGACGACCACATCAACGTCATCGCGCTGAGGCGCGCGCTCGCGGGCGAGTCCTTCACCATCGAGCGGGAGTTCCAGGGGCGTCTGCTCTCCACGTACTTCGAGCCCGAGCGGAACCCGGAAGGTGAGGTGACTGGCGCTCTCGGCGTCACCACCGACATCACCGAGCAGCGCCGCCTCGAGTCACAGCTGCGCACAGCCCGAGAGCGCGCCAGCCTGCTGGCCGATGTCTCGGCTGCGTTGAGTCGTGACTTCCTGGACCGTTCTGCCCTGCTGCGCACGACGGTCCGCGCCATCGCCGACGCGGTGGCCGAGGTCGGGCTGGTGTGGATGCGCGAGCAAGGTGAGGACCACCTGACGCCGGCTGCCTGGTGGAATCTCGAGGGAGCTGCGAAGCGCGCACCTGCCACGCCCTCCGAGTCGGTGGCCCCGTCCTCCCACCTGCCGGTCTCCGAGGTGGCGGCGCTCCCGGGACCGCACACGTTCAACTTGGACCCGGCGAGCGAGGGCGGCTTCCCTGCGGCGGCGAGACGCGTGGGCGCCGAGACCTGTCTGCGGGTGCCGCTCACGTCACGGGGCATCCTGCTCGGCGCCGTCGACATCGCCCGAGGCGCACTTCGCGGGGACTACACCCGGGAAGAGACGGAACTGGTCACGGAGATGGCGGAACGCTGCGCGCTCGCCCTCGACAACGCGCTGCTCCTGGAGGCCGAGCGGGCGGCCCGAGAGGAGCTGGTGAAGTTCAAGGCTCTGGCCGACGCCTCCGACAACCTCATCGGGATCACCGACGACCAGTTCAAGACGATGTACACGAACCCGCGGATGCGCGGGTCGGGGATCCGGCTGACGGGTCAGGTGTTCGAGACAGCGGACGGCGCCCAGGTCGCGCAGGTCGTCCAGGCGTCGATGTACGAAGGGCTGACCACCGAGGGGCGGTGGAATGGCGACCTCACCGTGTACGCCGGGGAGGCACCCCTGGTCCTGAACCTCGACGCCTTCCGCATCTTCCATCCCGACTCCCAGGACCCTGTGGGGATCGCCTGGATCAGCCGGGACGTCACCGAGCTGCGAGCCACGGAGGCCGCCCTGCGCGCCGCGAACAACGACCTGCGTCAGTTCAAGGCTCTCACCGACGCGTCCCCGGACTTCATCGCCATCGCGGACATCGACGGCAGGCTGCGTTACGTGAACCCCGGCGGCCGCGAGCTCATCGGCCTGGAGGATGACGTCGACGTCAGCGGCATGACGATCGAGGACATCGCCACCTCCGAGGGGTTCGAACGGTTCGAGCACCGGGTGCGGCCTTTTGCGCTGTCCCACGGTCACTGGGAGGGCGAGTCGACGCTGCGTGACCGACGCGGAGGTCCGGCGATCCCGGTCGCTACCGCCACCTTCCTGGTCAGTGAACCCGACGGAGGGGAGCCGTTCGCGATCGCCACCGTGCAACGCGACATGTCCGAGAGACTGGCCGCGGAGGCGGCGCTGCGCGAGCTCGCCGACCAGCGACAAGCGCTTCTCACGCGTCTCGTCGACGCCCAGGAGGCCGAGCGGGTGCGCATCGCCGCCGACGTCCACGACGACCCGGTCCAGGCCCTCGCTGCGGTCGACGTGCGCCTGGGGCTGCTGCGCCGCAAGGTGCGTGATCAGGCCCCCGACCTCGTCGACGGCCTCGACCTGCTCCAGGCCAGCGTGACCGGAGCGACCGACCGGCTACGGGCTCTGCTGTTCGACCTGGAGCCTCCGAACCTGGCCCACGGACTGACGGGTGCGCTGTTCCGTGCCGCCGAGGAGATCTTCGAGAACTCCGGGATCCGGTGGGTCGTGGACGGAGACCGGGAACCTGCGATGCCGGACCCGACTCGTGCCATCGCCTACCGGATCGGCAAGGAGGCGATGACCAACGTCCGCAAGCACGCCGAAGCCAACGAGGTCTGCGTCACCGCGACCACGCGCGCCGGCGGACTGGAGGTCCGGATCGAGGACGACGGCGTCGGTCTCCGCCGGAACGGCACAGCGTCGCCCGGGCACCGCGGCGTCCTCGGGATGCGGGACCAGGCGACCGTGGCGGGTGGACGCTGCACCATCGAGGACCGTGAGGGCGGCGGCACCGTGGTGACGGTCTGGCTGCCAGGCCCCTCCCCCGGCGCGTGACGGCTGTGCCCGTTTCGGGGCGCGCGAACTGGGCACTCCGACTTCCGACGGCAATGACGCATGTCGGACATCGGAGGAAGGGCTACGACGTGGGACCAGGCATCACTCTGGTGGTGGTCGGCGCGATCCTGGCGTTCGCGGTGCGGACAGAGTCCACCGTGCTCGACCTGCAGGTCGTCGGCCTGATCTTCATGCTGGCGGGGGCCGCGATCATCGCCTTCTACCGTCGTGAGCGCCACCAGAAGCACGTGGTGACGCGCGTCGAGCACACCGACCCCGGCGTCGAACCGGCGGAGACCGTGCAGCAGACGATCACGCACGAGACCATCTACGCCGGCGACGAGAGCCCGCCGGCTTCACCGGACCGCCTGCGGGCGGACCAGCTGCCGTCGACCCATCGCCCAGTCCACGGCGTCGAGCGTCACTGACCCTGCAGCACAGGACCAGCGCCCGCGTCAGTGCCCGCGAGTCAGTGCCCCGCGCCGAGGTGGCCACTGAGCCGCCCGTGCATGGCCGCGCTGGACTCGTTGAGCCCGACGATCTCGACGTTCCGCCCCTTCGAGTGGTACTTCGTCGTGATCGCGTCGAGCGCTGCGACCGTGGAGGCGTCCCAGATGTGGGCCTCCGAGAGGTCGATGACCACGTTCTTCGGGGCGTTGACGTAGTCGAACTGCGAGTACAGGTCGTTGCTCGTCGCGAAGAACAGCTCGCCGGTCACGGCGTACACGTGGGTGTCGTCGTCGATCACGGCCACGTCCTCGACGTTCGTGAGGTGCGCGACGCGGCGGGCGAAGAGGACCATCGCCACCAGGACGCCCACGACCACGCCGATCGCGAGGTTGTGGGAGAGCACCACCACGACCACCGTCGAGGCCATCACCGTCGTCTCGCTCTTCGGCATGCGGCGCAGGGTGCCCGGCTGGATGCTGTGCCAGTCGAACGTCCCGACCGAGACCATGATCATGACGGCCACCAGAGCCGCCATCGGGATGACGCCGACCAGGTCGCCGAGCCCGACGACGAGCACGAGCAGGAAGACGCCGGCGAGGAAGGTCGAGATCCGGGTGCGGGCGCCCGACGCCTTCACGTTGATCATGGTCTGCCCGATCATCGCGCAGCCGCCCATGCCGCCGAAGAAGCCGGTGATCACGTTCGCGGCGCCCTGGCCCCAGGCCTCGCGGGTCTTCGGCGAGTGCGTGTCGGTGATGTCGTCGACCAGCTTGGCGGTGAGGAGGGACTCGAGGAGCCCGACGAGCGCCATGGCCAGCGCGTAGGGGGCGATGATCCGCAGCGTCTCCATGGTCAGCGGCACGTCCGGGACGGCCAGGGACGGGAGGCTCTCGGGCAGCTTGCCCTCGTCGCCGACCGTGGGCACGTTCATGGCCATCGTCACGGTGATGGCGGTGAGGACGGCGATCGCGACCAGCGGCGCAGGGACGGCGCGGGTCAGCTTCGGCATCAGCACGATCATCGCGATCCCCGCGGCCACGAGCGGGTAGACGACGAGGGGTACGCCGATCAGGTGCGGCAGCTGGGCCATGAAGATCAGGATCGCCAGGGAGTTCACGAACCCGACCATCACCGATCGCGGGATGAACCGCATGAGCCGGGCGACGCCGGAGACGCCGAGGAGGACCTGGAGCACGCCGGCCAGGATCACGGTGGCGATGAAGTAGTCGAGGCCGTACTCGCGTGCGACGGGGGCGATGACGAGCGCGACCGCGCCAGTGGCGGCCGAGATCATGGCGGGGCGGCCACCGAGGACGGCGATCGAGACTGCCATCGTGAAGGACGCGAACAGCCCCAGCCGCGGGTCGACGCCCGCGATGATCGAGAACGAGATCGCCTCGGGGATCAGGGCGAGCGCCACGACCAGGCCGGCGAGGACCTCGGTGCGCAGGCGGCGCGGAGAGCGAAGGGCCGCACGTACCGAGGTCTCGTCCTCGGGGCGGACAGGGGTGTGCTCGGGCGCAGGGGCGTCCGGGGCAGGTGTCGTCACAGGGTGTTCCGTCCGGGTCTCGATGCGGCACGCGGCCGCCGATGTGCAGGTGTCAGGGGCCGCCCGTGGGCGGCAGGATGGTGTCCGTCAGCGCTCTCCGGCGACGAGCCGCTCGAGCACGAGGTGGGGGTGCTGGCGTTCCACCGCCTCGGCGCGCCAGCGGTCGGGGAAGAGCGCGAGGAGGGCGCCGTCGCTGCGGGTCAGCACCTCGACGCCGCGGAGGTCGTTGACCTCCGTCGCGTGCTCGGCAGTGGTGCGCCGGGCCACGGAGTAGTCGAGCCGCGACATCTTGACCGGGGCGTTGAACTCGGTCTCCATGCGGGCGGTCACGACCTCGAACTGCATCGGGCCCACGGCGGCGAGCACCGGCGCCTGGTCCCCGCGGACCTCGGAGCGCAGCACCTGGACCACGCCTTCCTGGTCGAGCTGCTCGATGCCGCGGCGGAACTGCTTGTACTTGCCGGAGTCGGCCGCGCGGACCGACATGAAGTGCTCCGGGGCGAAGCTCGCGATCGGCGGGAAGGCCACGGCCTTGCCGTCGTAGATGGTGTCGCCCACGCGCAGCGCCGAGGCGTTGACGAGGCCGATGATGTCACCGGGGTAGGCGGTGTCGAGGACGCTGCGCTCGCGTCCGAAGACGGCCTGGGCGTACTTCGTCGCGAACGGTCGCCCGGTCGCCGCGTGGGTGGCGACCATTCCCCGGTGGAAGACCCCGGAGCAGACCCGGGCATAGGCCAGGCGGTCGCGGTGGGCGGCGTCCATTCCGGCCTGCACCTTGAACACGAAGGCACTGAACGGGTCGTCGACCTCGCGAGCGCCTCCCTCCTGCGACCTGGTGGCCCGGGGCGGCGGGGCGAGCTCCACGAGCGTCTCGAGCAGCTGGGCGACGCCGAAGTTCAAGATCGCCGAGGCGAACATCATCGGCGTCGTGGCACCGGCGAGGAACTCGTCCTGGTCGTGCTCGGCGCCGTCCGCCTCGAGCAGCTCGTGCTCCTCGACGGCGGCCTGCCAGGCCTCGTCGTGCGCCGCTCCGGCGGCCTCGGCGTCGAGCCGCTTCTCCGGCGCTCGCGTGGCACCGCCGGCGGTGCGGGTGTAGGCGATCATGTCGCCGCTTCGACGCTCCAGCACACCCCGGAAGTCCCCGGCGATGCCGACGGGCCAGGTCAGCGGGGTCGGCCGCAGCCCGATCTCCTGCTGGATCTCGTCGATGAGCTCAAGCGCCTCCTTGCCCGGCCGGTCCCACTTGTTGATCACCGTGATCACGGGGATACGGCGGTGGCGACAGACCTGGAACAGCTTCAGCGTCTGCGGCTCCAGGCCCTTGGCCGCGTCGACGAGCATCACCGCGGCGTCGACCGCTGCGAGGACGCGGTACGTGTCCTCGGAGAAGTCGGCGTGGCCGGGGGTGTCGACGAGGTTGATGACCGCGTCGCCGTACTCGAACTGCAGCGCCGCCGAGGTGATCGAGATGCCGCGAGCGCGCTCCATCTCCATCCAGTCGGAGACGGTGCTCTTGCGGCCGGACTTGCCGTGGACCGCGCCGGCTTCGGCGATGACCCGGGCGTGCAGGGCCAGGGCCTCGGTGAGGGTGGACTTGCCCGCGTCGGGGTGGCTGATGACGGCGAAAGTACGCCGACGGCCGGCCTCCCGCCGTACGACGGGGGCGGCAACCTCGCTCGCGGTCGTGTCGGACGCGCTCATGAACCCTGCCTCGTCAATCTCTTCTGTCGGCCGATCTCCCTGCGGAGGTCGGCGGCGAAACTCTCGGCCACCTCCAGCTGCTCGCGCAGCGCCGTCACCCGTGACTCGGCGACCAGGCGGTAGCCACCCAGCCGCTCCACGAGCTCGTCGTGGGCCGGGGTCGCGGGGTCGGTCGCGTCGAGGGCGTCGAGCACGCCGAGCACCTCCCGCATCTCGTCCAGGCTGAAGTCGAGCGGCTTCATCCGCCGGATGAGCATCAGCCGGGCGACGTCGGTGTCGGAGTAGAGGCGGAAGCCCCCGTTGGTCCGCGCCGACGGGGTGACCAGACCCATCTCCTCGTAGTAGCGGATGGTCCGCAGGCTCAGGCTGGTCTGCTCGGCCACCTCGCCGATCTGCATGTGGTGAAGGGCCATAGGACCCGGACGCTACCGTCACGCGACGTGAGAGTCATATCGACACGAACGGCCCACGCTCACCGTGTGTCCACACTCACAACCTCACGCTACGGAAGGGTGCGGCCAGGCACGCGTGACAGGTGCCGCCGCCCGGAGCACCATCGGAGGATGACCGAGTCGATCGTCCCGTCGGCCGAGGAGCATCTCACCGACGGCTGGGAGCCCGAGACCCCGGCGGACGACACCCTCGTCAGGCGCGCCGTGCTCCTGCACGGCGACTGGCCGCTCGCCGTCGCAGGCGCCCTCGGCCGCCCGTCGGCCCGTCGGGACGGCTGGGTCGGCGCGCGCATCGGCGACCGGGGCGCCCTGACCAACCCGGTGGTGCTGCTCCGTCCGCTGACCGAGCCGGCCGCCCTGGTCGCCGAGGTCGACGAGGTGCTGCCACCGCCGGTGCCTTACGTCATGCTCAGCGCGTGGCCGACCCCTGACCTGCGCCCGCACGGGCTGGTACTGCTCGGCCACCCTCCGCTGATGGTCCGCTTCCCGGCACCTCACGACGGTCCACGTCCACCGGGCGTCGAGGTGCGCGAGGTGCATGACGCGCAGGAGCTCGCCGTCGCCGAGCGGGTGCTGGTCGAGGGCTACCCGATGCCCGACCTCCAGCCGCTGACGCCGGGCGACCTGCTGGCACCGGGGATCCTCGCGGGCAACACCCGGGTCTGGGTGGGGTACGTGGACGGCGAGCCCGCGGCCGTGTCCGCCGCCCACGTCCACGCCCACGCGGTTCTCGTCGAGTACGTCGCCTCCCTGCCGCCGGCCCGGGGCCGCGGCGCCGGGAGCGCGGTCACCTGGGCCGCCACCCTGGCCGACCCACGCCTCCCGGCCATGCTGGTCGCCAGCGACGACGGGCGGCCGGTCTACGAGCACATGGGATACGTCGCGATCGAGCGTTGGACCGCCTGGCTGCGCCCGGCCCGATGAGTCAGGCGCGGTGCTCCTCGAGCATGGCCATCGCCTCGGCGACCAGGTCGTCGTCTACCTCACCCGGCGCGAGGCCGTAACGCTCGTCGTACGCCGCGACCACCGCCCGCTCGACCGCGGGGAGCCCCAGGCCGGGGACCTCCTCGAACACCGACCCCACGGAGGCGACGTCGAAGGGCAGCCCGAGCGCGTGGTGCACCTCCCGCAGCAGCGGCCGCAGGACCGGCGCCCCGTCGTGGACGAGCACGGCGCTGAACAGCCACGCCCCGCGCACCATGCGCTGGGCCGTCCCCACGAGCTTCACGACCCCGCGGGCGTTGACGCTGTGCGACCCCGGGCAGTACTCCCCCGGGACCTCGCCGACCCGGGCCTCCACACCGAGCCCGCGCAGCACCCCCGCCCAGAGGTCGCCGAACTCGCGGAACCTCGCCTCGAGGCCGGAGGGCCACTCGGGGTCGGGGCGCACGTGGTCCACGACGAGGGCGTCGTGCGTGTAGGCGACCACCCGGCCGCCGGGGGCGCGGACGCACGGCGAGAATCCCGCCCGGCGCACGGCGTCGACGGCGTCGGGGAACCCGTCGAGCCGCACGTCCCTGCGCCCGAAGGCAACCGCCGGCGCCGCGGGCCGGTACACCCGCAGCATCTCCCCGGCGTCCCCGCGAGCCACCCGGCGCATCATCGCCTGGGCCAGCGCGACCTCGAGGGCCTGGTCGTCCCCCGCGAGCGACGACGGCAGCGGGCCACGCAACAGCATCACGGGTGAACCCTAGACGCGCTCGAGCAGCGCCGTCGCGTCATGGGGTGCGTACCCCTTCGCATCGTTGTCGAAGTAGACGAAGACGTCGAGCCCGCCGGCGGCCCAGCCACGGGCCTTCTCCGCCCAGCGGCCGAGCGCCTCGGCGGTGTACCCGCTGGCGTACAGCTCCTCGTCCCCGTGCAGCCGGACGTAGACGAAGTCGCTGGTGACCTCCTCGATCCGGGGCCACCGACCCGCCGTGTCGGCGACGACGAGCGCCACGTCGTGAGCCCTCAGGAGCTCCACCGCCTCCGGGGTGGCGAAGCCGTGGTGTCGCACCTCCATCGCGTGTCGCAACGGCAGGTCTTCTTCGGCGACGGTCAGGGCCCGGTCGTCGGGGAGCTTCGCGTCGTGGTGACGTGCGAGCTCGGCGGCCTGGCCGGTCGTCCGCGGCAGCTGCGCGAAGAACGCCTCGAGCCGGTCGGGCTCGAAGTCCAGCGTGGGGGGCAGCTGCCAGAGCACCGGACCGAGCTTCGGGCCGAGGGCCAGGATCCCGGAGGCGAAGAAGTTCGCGAGCGCGGACTCCACGCCCGCGAGCTTCTTCAGGTGGGTGATGAACCGACCGCCCTTGACCGCGAAGACGAAGTCGTCGGGGGTCTGCTCCCGCCAGGAGGCGTAGCTGCTCGGCCGCTGGAGCGAGTAGAAGGAGCCGTTGATCTCGATGGAGGTCAGTCGCTCCGCCGCGTAGGCGAGCTCGCGGCGCTGCACGAGGCCCTTCGGGTAGAAGTCTCCGCGCCATCCGGCGTAGCTCCACCCGGAGATCCCCACGCGGACACGACCCTCGGACGGCATGGCCCGACGGTAGCGCCGGATCACGAGCGCGCGTCAGGACTCCGACTTCCGCGCCTTCGATGCCCTCGACGCCTTGGCCAGCAGCCTGCGGTGCTCGTCGACGAGACGCTGCGCCTTCTGCAGGAGGTTGCCCGCCTTGCGCATCTTGGCGGCGTCGTCGTCCTCCAGACCGCTCAGCGCCAGCTCCAGGCCGCGCTGCTGCGCCTCGAGGCTGGCGACGAGGGCCGACTGGGCGTCGCCCAGATCGTCGTCAACCTCGATCGCCCGGGTCTCCTCGAGCAGCTCGGCGTACTCCGGGATGATCTCGACCAGGACGTCGTGGAGCGCGCCCGGCCCGTCGTACCCCTTCGCCTGGGCTCCTGCGAACTCGTCCTCGAGCACGTCGGAGCGCTGCTTGAGCGGAGCGAGCGCCTCCTTGTAGGACGCCACCGGGTCGGTAGCGGTCGCGTCCGCCGCCGAGCACCCGGCGGAGAGCGCCAGGGCAGCGGCGAGCGCCGCGATGTGTCGTGTCCCCTGCTGTGCCCCGAGAAGAGGCCGTCGATCCATGTTCGTCGCCTTCGCACGCGGGTGTGACCTGGTGCATACAACGACGAGAGGGGGATTCGGTTACACCTGAGGCGCACGAGGCGGTCAGGACAGCGAGATCCCGTTGATGCTGTAGATCCCGAGCTTCCCGCTCGGGAGCGGCACGACCACCATCGTGACCGCCTTGCCGACCATCCCGTCGAGCTCCAGCTGGTTCGTCTCCACGGCGCCGTCGCCGTCGAAGTCGCCCAGGGCCGTCGTCGCGAGCTGGCCGACCACCCCGAGGTCAAGGGGTTTGGCACCGAGCGAGTACGCCCCGTCCGCGACGGTCAGAACCGCCTGGACCGTCGTCGGCTCCGGAGGCGTCGGGGACGGGCTGGGCTTGGGGCTGGGCTTCGGGCTCGGAGCCGCGGTCGGCGTCTTGGTCGGCGTCGGGGTGGGCTTGGGGGCAGCACCGGTCTTCGAGCCCGTGAGGGCGCCCTTCCCACCCGCACCCGAGCCACCACCCGACCCGGACCGGCTGTGTGCGCGGTGTCGCTTCCGCGCAGCCGCCCGGCCCTGGTGGCGGCGCTCGTGCTTGCTGGTGACCTCCTCCGCCGGCGGCGCGGGTATCACGAAGACACCCGTGCGGTAGCCGACCTCGAACGCCTGCACCAGCGCCACGTAGTAGTCGTCCTGGTTGTAGCGGTAGATCGCCGCCGCCTGGGCGGCCGGGTCGCGGAGGTACCCGCCCCCGGCGCAGAGGTACGCCGCAGCCGCCGCGGCCGCGTCGTCGAGGTCGTGGGGCGAGGTCCGCCCGTCACCGTCACCGTCCCGCCCGGAGGACGCCCAGGTCGCGGGGATGAACTGCATGGGCCCGACCGCCCGGTCCCACACCTTGTCTCCGTCGAGCCGGCCGTGGTCGGTGTCGTGGATGGCGGCGACGGGACCCGCACCGTCGAGGGCTATCCCGATGATCCGCGGGCGGCTCATCCCGTCGGAGCCGAGGCGCGCTCCGCCGTACCGGCCGTGGTCGGACTCGACGCGGCCGATGCCGGCGAGCAGCGTCCACGGCAGTCCGCAACCCGGATCGGTGCGGGCCATCGTCGCGGCGGCGCGCCGGTACGCACGCTCCGCCGCGACGGGCAGCCCGTGCCCACTGAGCGCGCTGACGCTCCAGACCCGGGTGCCCTTGGGCGAGGAGACCGCGACCTTCCCGGCGGACCTGCCGAGCTCGCCGACCAGGACGGTCGGCTGGGCGACCCCCTGCGGCGCGGGTCCGCGATCCGCCGTGCGGCTGGCCGGGACGTGCCCCGCGACCACCGCCCCGCCGCCGGCGAGCGGGCCGACCAGGGCAACGGGTGCAGCGGCGCCGGAGCCGCCGAGCGCCAACGGCACGAGCGCCGCCGTCAACGCCGCAACCGCCGCCTTGACCCGACGTGTCCCACTCATGCCCATGTTGCCCCCAAGGTGCCGCTTCTGACGCTAGGCGGCGGAGGCTCACTGTGCGGGGTTTCGTGGTCGATCAGCCCACGTTGTCCAGGACGGGTAGTCCGTCGGGGTGGCCCGGGTCTAGGTGGTTTCGAGCACGTCGAAGCCGATCCCGGCCTTGACCAGCCGCTCGTACAGGTTCTCGGCCATCGCGACGGCGGTGGTGACGCTCCCGGCGACGGCCGGGTTGTCGTCGAAGGCGAGGCACAGGGCGGACTCCGCGAGCATCTTCGCGGTCTCGCCGTAGCCCGGGTCCCCGCCGGAGACCTCGGTGACCACCTTGCGGCCGCCTCCCTCACCGACGAAGCGCATCCGGAACCAGGAGCGCGCCCGGGTCTCCTCGCTCGGGCCCTCACCCTGCGGGACCCGGCCGATCAGGAACCGCCGCAGGGGCGGCACCTGGGCGGCGACCATCAGCGCGCTCGCGCCGGCGACCCCGGCTGCGGCGACGGGAAGCCGCTTCACGGCGGCGTAGTGGGCGTACTCGAAGTCCGGGCCGTAGCGGTCGAGTGCCGCGGCCGACCGCTTGACGACGAGCGGGTCGATGGTGGGCAGCGGCACGAGCCACCAGCCGAAGTCGGGGTCCCGGTGCGGAGGTCGTGCGGTGGCCCGCACCTTGCGGTCCCGGGGCCGCCCCTCCAGAGCACGCCGCTCGCTCGCCGCCTGCTTCATCTGGCGGGCGCGGGAGAAGGCGGTCATCGCACTCGCGAAGGTCCCGCCGGAGGGCCGTCCACCGGCGCGGAACATGCCGCGCACGCGCACCGGAGCTCCCTCGGGAAGCTGCTGGACGGTGAACCAGGCGCCCAGGTCGTGCGGGATCGAGTCGAGGCCGCAGGCGTGGACGATGCGTGCACCGGTCTGCTTCGCGCGCTCGTGGTGAGCGACGTACATGCGGTCGACGAACTCCGGCTCGCCCGTCAGGTCGACATAGTCGGTGCCCGCCTCGGCGCACGCGGCCACCAGCGGCTCGCCGTACTCGATGTAGGGACCGACCGTCGTGATCACCACGCGCGTCGACTCGGCGACAGCACGCAGCGAGTCCGGCTCGTTCACGTCGGCGTGGAGCAGCGGCAGGTCCGCCAACGAGGCGTCGATCGCGGTCAGCCGGGTGCGCAGCTCCTCGAGCTTGGCGCGGTTGCGCCCCGCCAGAGCCCATCGACAGTCGGCCGGGGCGTGCTCGGCGAGGTACTCGGCGGTGAGGCCGCCGGTGAAACCGGTCGCGCCGAGGAGGACGATGTCGAGGTCCCGAGACCCCTTTTCCTGGCTCATGGCGCACCACTCTGTCGGCAGTCGCCGCAGAGAACAATGTGCTTCATGCCACACCGTCGTAGGCTCGGCCCCATGTGCCGCAACATACGCACCCTGCACAACTTCGAGCCACCGGCGACCCGCGACGAGGTGGCCGCCGCCGCGCTGCAGTACGTCCGCAAGGTCAGTGGCAGCACCCGACCCTCCCGGGCGAACCAGGAGGCCTTCGACCGGGCCGTGCTCGAGGTCACCGCGGTCACCCAGCGACTGCTCGACGACCTCACCACCTCGGCGCCGCCGCGCGACCGGGAGGTCGAGGCGGCCAAGGCCCGCGCAAGGGCGGCCACCCGATACGCCTGACTTCACCGTGTCCGACCCCACCGGGCTAGACCGCGCGTTCGCCCAGGTCCGCCGTCGCGACTTCCTGCCGAGGCTCGAGCACGGCTTCGCCGGCGAGGACGCCGCGCTGCCCATCGGGCACGGTCAGACGAACAGCCAGCCCAGCACCGTCCGGGCGATGCTGGAGCTCCTGGACGTCCGCCCCGGCCACCGGGTCCTGGACGTCGGTTGCGGGTCCGGCTGGACGACGGCGCTGCTCGGCAGCCTCGTGGGTCCCCGCGGCGAGGTGGCGGGGGTCGAGATCGTTCCCGAGCTGGTGACGTGGGGGCGGGCGAACCTGGCGGCGTACGACATGCCGTGGACGCGGGTGGTGCAGGCGCACGAGGGCGTGCTCGGCCTGCCGCAGGGGGCGCCCTACGACCGGGTGCTGGTGTCGGCCGAGGCCAGCCGACTCCCCCGGGAGCTGGTCGACCAGCTCGTGGTCGGCGGGGTGATGGTGGTGCCGGTGCGCGGCCGGATGACCGTCGTACGCCGGACCCAGGGCGAGCCCGACCTGAGACTGGAAGGGTGGTACTCCTTCGTCCCCCTCGTCGAGCCCTGAAGGGTCAGAGGGTCGCGTGGGAGTACAGGGTCGCCTCGTTCGACGGAGCCGTCGCCGTGGTGGCGATGCCGGTGAACCCGCCCGCGAGCAGGATCAGCCCGACCGCCGACGCGATGCGGCCGTCGACGCCCTCACCGAGCAGCGGGACCACGACCTGCATGGCGACGAACGCCGTGAGCAGCCCCGGCACCCAGTTCGGTGCCTGCTTCGACCGGAAGAGACCGAGCGCGATCAGCAGGATCCCGGCGATGAAGCCGTAGACCCAGACCCCGAGGATGACGCTCAGGCCAGGGTCGTCGAGCGAGTTGGTGACGAGGTTGATCTCGCGGGCGTCCGGCGCCGCCGAGGAGAGCGTCTCGAGGGCGAGCGCACGGAACATCAGCATGAGCGCGGAGAGCCCGCCCACACCGACACAGCCCATGGTCAGGACGGCGATGCCGCTCCTGCCGAGACCCCGACCGCGCTTCTCCTTGAACAACGTCAGCACGGCCGGCATGCCGAGCACGAGACAGACCGCACCGCCGAAGAACAGCACGCTCATCGCCAGCCACCGTCCGGGGAACTCGGCGGCCACCAGCATCTGGCCCGCCGGTGAGGACTCGCTGCCGCCCGGGTTGAGCATCTGCCCCAGGACCAGTGCCATCACCCCGGTCACCAACGCACCAGCCGACAGGGGTACCCACTCGGAGCGCATGTGCTCGAGAGTACTGGCGCCCACGGTCCCGACCCAGACTCGCGACCGAATCCTTACCGACCGGTTCAGACGACTTGCCCGGAGCGTCGACTGTGCCCCGCCCGTAGGCTGGGGAGGTGCATGAAGCGCTCGATCTGCTCGCCTCCACCTCGAGCTTCACGGTGCTCACGGGTGCCGGCGTGAGCACGGACTCGGGCATTCCGGACTACCGCGGCCCGAGCGCGCCCGCACGCGCACCGATGACCTACCAGGAGTTCGTCTCGGGACCGGGAGCGCAGCAGCGGTACTGGGCCCGCTCGTTCCTGGGCTGGTCGCGGATGCGCCACGCCTCCCCCAACCCCTCGCACCACGCCCTCGCCTCGCTCGGCGGCAGTGGACGAGTCCCCCTGCTCATCACGCAGAACGTCGACGGCCTGCACGAGCGCGCCGGCACCCCGTCCGTGTGCGCGCTGCACGGCCGGATCGCCGACGTCGTCTGTCTCGGGTGCCGCAGCCGGAGCAGCAGATCGGCGCTCCAGGAGCGGATGCGAGCACTCAACCCCGGCTTCGCGACCCGCCACGAGGCAGCTCCGGTGCGGCCCGACGGGGACGTGGAGCTCGAGGCGACCGGTGGCTTCGAGGTCCCCTCGTGCGAGCAGTGCGGGGGCACGCTCAAGCCCGACGTCGTGTTCTTCGGGGAGAACGTCCCCAAGGACCGGGTCCTGCGCTGCTACGACGCCGTCGAGTCGGGCGACGCGCTCCTCGTGGCTGGGTCCTCGCTGGCGGTGCTCTCCGGCCTCCGGTTCGTCCGGCACGCCGCCAAGCGCGACATGCCGGTCGTGATCGTCAACCGCGGCGCCACCCGCGGCGACGAGCTGGCCAGCCACAAGGTCGAGGCCGGGTGTGCGGACTTCCTGGCCGCTCTCGCGGAGAGGACGGGTCAGGAGACGTCGCGCCGCACCGAGAGCGCGACGCCGAGACCCGCGAGCGCGAGGCCGTAGGCCAGCAGCACCAGCCCGCCGGCCCACCAGTCGAGGTAGTCCAGCAGCACGTCGCCCGGGGCCATGAGCGCGGAGGACGCGTTGGACGGCAGCCACTTGACCAGCCAGTCCAGGTCGACCGTCTCGATGCTGACGAGGGCGAAGGTGAGCAGCGGCTCGATCAGGAACGTGAACAGCAGCGCGACCACGATGGCGGCGACCTGGCTGCGGATCAGCGTGCCGACGCCGATGCCCAGCACGGCCCAGATGGCCACGGCCAGCACCGCAAGTCCGTTGGTGACCCAGAGCCGGTCCGCGCCCAGGCCGAGGCCGTAGCCGCGGATGCTCATGGTGGCCCCGCCGACGACCAGGACGGTGAGCAGCCCGACCAGGGCGTAGGCAACGCCCATGGCGGCGTGCGCCAGGATCTTCGCGATCACGACGCGGCTGCGCCGCGGCGAGACCAGGAACGTCGTGGTGATCGTCTGGTAGCGGTACTCCCCCGTCATCCCCGTGATGCCGAGGACGAGGGCGAACATGTAGGTGCCGCTGAACATCGCCATGGGGTAGACCGAGCGGATCGCCTCAGGGGAGTCCAGACCGGGCATGACCCCGGTTCCGGCCCCGGCATCCACGCCCGCGACGAGCGCGTTCGCCAGGGACTGCAGAGCGCTGAACGCCACGGCACCGGCGAGCAGCCCCCACCACAGCCGGGTGGAGAGGATCTTCTTGAGCTCGGCCCTGATCAAGGCAGTCATGCCAGGCCCCCCTCGGTCAGCTCCAGGAACACGCGTTCGAGCCGGCTGGCCTCCGCCACCAGCTCGTGCAGCTCGACCTTCGCCTCGAACGCGACGTGGCCGACCTGCTCCGGCGTACCGCCGGTCACGCGGAGACGTCCGGCCTCGTCGGCGCCCACGACGGTGAGCGAGGCCGCAGCCAGGGCGTCGCGCAGGGTCTCCGGCTCCGGCGTTCGGACGTAGACCTCACGCGGCCCGGCGTCGAGGTCGGCGAGGCTGCCCTGCCGCATCAGCCGGCCACGGGAGAGGACGACGACCTCGTCGACCGTCTGCTGCACCTCGCTCAGCACGTGGCTGGAGATCAGGACGGTGCGGCCCTCGGCGGCGAGCGCGCTCAGGAACTGGCGCAGCCAGGCGATGCCGGCGGGGTCGAGCCCGTTGGCCGGCTCGTCGAGGATCAGCACCTCCGGGTCGCCGAGCAGGGCGGCGGCGAGGCCGAGCCGCTGGCGCATGCCGAGGCTGAACCCGCCGACCCGCTTGCCCGCGACCTCGCTGAGGCCCACCTGCGCCAGCATCTGCGGGGCGCGGGCGGTGTCGATGCCCGCACCGAGGGCCATCACCTCGAGGGCCGACCGGGCGGAGCGTCCCGGGTGGAAGCTGGAGGCCTCGAGCGCGGCGCCGACCGTGCCGATCGGGTCGGGCAGGTCGCGGTACGGCACGCCCCCGATGGCGGTCGTGCCCGCCGTCGGCCGCAGCAGGCCGAGGAGGCAGCGCAGCGTGGTGGTCTTGCCCGACCCGTTGGGGCCGAGGAAGCCGGTGACCGTCCCCGGCCGCACCGAGAAGGTCAGGTCGTCGACCGCGGTGAGGCTGCCGAACTTCTTGGTCAGGCCGACCACGTCGACCTGCCTCCCCTCACGCATCATGCGTCCCATCCAAGCAGATGGACGGGCCGTCGAGACCGATCGCGGCCCCGCGCGCCGAAGGTCCTAGAGACGGCGGACGAACATGTGCGAAGCGGCGTCGGCGTCGATCTCCGCCGTCTCGCCGCCGCTGCCGAGCAGCACGCCCTCCGCGCCCGCGGCCACGGTCACCACCCGGTCCGGCAGGGCACCCACCCGCCGCAGCGCCGCCATCAGGGTCTCGTCGGTCTGGATCGGCTCGCTGATCCGGCGCACCATCACGCGGATCTCGCCGGTGGGCGTCACCACCTGGTCGAGCGCCTCGACGTCGTACATGAACTCCTCGCCGTCGGCGACCTCGCCCAGCTCGTCGAGGCCCGGGATCGGGTTGCCGTACGGCGAGACCGTCGGGTGGTCGAGCAGCTCCACGAGCCGCCGCTCCACCGTCTCGGACATCACGTGCTCCCAGCGGCACGCCTCCGCGTGCACGAGCTCCCAGTCGAGCCCGATGACATCGGTGAGCAGACGCTCGGCGAGCCGGTGCTTGCGCATCACCCGGGTGGCCAGCGTGAGCCCGTCGTCGGTGAGCTGGAGGTGACGGTCGCCCTCGACGGTGAGCAGGCCGTCCCGCTCCATCCGGGCGACCGTCTGGCTGACCGTGGGGCCGCTCTGGTGCAGCCGCTCCGCGATCCGGGCGCGCAGGGGCACGATGCCCTCCTCCTGCAGCTCGAAGATCGTGCGGAGGTACATCTCGGTGGTGTCGATCAGGTCGCTCACCCGGTCATTGTGTCCCATGGGTGGAAGGCGCTGGCACATTGGAGCAATGAGCGAACGCGCACGTACGACGGTGTTGTGGTTCCGCCGCGACCTCCGCCTCCACGACAACCCCGCTCTCCTCGACGCCTGCGACGGCGCCTCCGGCGTGCTCCCGCTGTTCGTGGTCGACCCGCGCCTGTGGGAGCCGGCCGGCCCGTCGCGGCGCGCGTACCTCGCGGCCTCCCTCGCCGCCCTCGACGAGTCGCTGGGCGGGCGGCTGGTGGTGCGCCACGGCGACCCGGCCCGCGAGGTCGTCCGCGCCGCGCGGGAGGTGGGCGCCGAGCGGGTCCACGTCGCTGCGGACTACGGCCCCTACGGCTCCCGGCGCGACCGCGAGGTCGAGGAGACGCTGGGATCCGAGGGCGTCGTGCTGCACCGCACCGGCTCGCCGTACGCCGTGGCGCCCGGCCGGGTGGTCAACGGCAGCGGCGACCCCTACAAGGTCTTCACGCCGTTCTCCCGCGCCTGGGCCGACCACGGCTGGCGTGCGCCGGCCGGTCCCCCGCCAGAGGGCAGCCCGTGGGTGAAGGCCGGCTCCGACGGGATCCCCGAGGCATCGGTGCCCGAGGGCATGACGCTGCCCGTCGCCGGGGAGCAGGCCGCGCACGACCGGTGGCAGGACTTCCTCGAGGTCGTCATGGAGTACGACGGCGACCGGGACCGGCCGGACCTCGACGCGACGTCACGCATGTCGGTGCACCTCAAGTGGGGCGAGGTCCACCCACGGACCCTGCTGGCCGACCTGGCGCCGCTGCGCAGCAAGGGCGCGGCGAGCTACCGCAGCGAGCTCGCCTGGCGGGAGTTCTACGCCGACGTGCTGCACCACCGTCCGGAGACGGTGCGGGAGTACCTCCGTCCCGAGTTCGCCCGGATGGAGTACGACGAGCCCGCCGACGACCTGCGGGCCTGGCAGGAGGGCCGGACCGGCTTCCCCATCGTCGACGCCGGGATGCGCCAGCTCCGGGCGACCGGGTGGATGCACAACCGGGTGCGGATGATCGTGGCGAGCTTCCTGGTCAAGGACCTGCACCTGGAGTGGCAGCACGGCGCCCGGCACTTCATGCAGTGGCTCGTCGACGGCGACCTGGCCTCGAACCAGCACGGGTGGCAGTGGGTCGCGGGCTGCGGCACGGACGCCGCGCCGTACTTCCGGGTCTTCAACCCCACGTCGCAGGCGGAGCGCTTCGACCCCGACGGCGCGTACGTCCGTCGGTGGGTCGCGGAGCTGGCAGACGTGGACAAGGCGTACATTCATGACCCCTCGACGCAGCCGGCCGGCCCCCCGGACGGGTACCCGCCGCCGCTCGTCGACCATGCCGAGGAGCGTCGCGAGGCGCTTGCACGACTGGAACGAATGAAGAGCTGATGCACGATGCCGGCCACTGACAGTGACCTGATGGTCCCCGCCCGCTACTGCGGCCCCACGAGCTCGGGCAACGGCGGGTACACCGCAGGGCTGCTCGCCGAGCGGTTCGCCCACCACCCTCGCCCCGCGGACGAGTGCCTGGTCGTCGAGGTCACGCTGCGCACGCCCCCGCCGCTGGACACCGACATGCGCGTCGAGCACCTCGACGACGGTCCCCGTACCCGGCTGTGGATCGGCGAGACGCTGGTCGCGGAGGCGCGCTGCACCGACGAGGAGCTCGCCCCGGTGGACGAGGTCTCGCCGGCCGCCGCCACCGCCGCGATGGCGGACTACGCGGGCCTGCGGTCCCACCCCTTCCCGCGCTGCTTCGCCTGCGGTCCCGAGCGCGCCGACGGCGACGGCCTCCGGATCTTCCCCGGACCCGTCGGCCCGGGGAGGGTCGCCTCCGCGTGGACGCCGCACGCACGCCTGGCCGAGGCCTCGGACCTGCTCGACCCGGGCGTGCAGCGGGTGAGCCTGGGGACCACCTGGGCGGCGCTGGACTGCGTCGGCGGGTGGACCACCGACCTCGAGGGCCGGCCGATGGTGCTCGGGCAGATCGCGGCGCAGGTCGACGCGCTGCCCGTCGTGGGCGAGCCGCACGTCGTGGTCGGCGTGGAGCTGGCGACGGAGGGGCGCAAGACCTGGACCGCGAGCACCGTCTACGACTCCGACGGGCGGATCGTGGCTCGCGCGCGACACACCTGGATCGCGGTGGACCCGGCCCACTTCGGCTGAGGTCGGCCCAGCGCGGCTGAGGCGTCAGGCACACTCCGCGGACGGCCGTTTGACACACGGCCGGGCGCTCCCGTGGGATTGGAACGTGCAAATCAACCCTGAGACCCCCGCGACCAGCCCCTGGTGGAAGCACTCGGTGTGCTACCAGGTCTACGTCCGCAGCTTCGCCGACTCCGACGGCGACGGCGTCGGCGACATGAAGGGCATCGAGCAGCGCCTGCCCTACCTGGCCGACCTGGGCGTGGACTCGGTGTGGATCACGCCGTTCTACACCTCGCCGCAGCACGACCACGGGTACGACGTCGCCGACTACCGCGACGTCGACCCGCTGTTCGGGTCGCTGGAGGACTTCGACTCGATGCTCGCCAAGGCCCACGAGCTGGGCCTGAAGATCATCGTCGACCTGGTCCCCAACCACACCTCGAACGAGCACGAGTGGTTCCGGAAGGCGCTCGCGGCCGCCCCGGACGACCCGGTCCGCGACCTCTACGTCTTCCGCGACGGCCGCGGCCCGGACGGCTCCGAGCCGCCGAACAACTGGCTCTCGGTCTTCGGCGGGCCCGCCTGGACCCGCGTCGAGGACGGGCAGTGGTACCTCCACATGTTCGACTCGTCGCAGCCGGACCTGAACTGGTGGAACCCAGCGGTGGGCGACGAGTTCGAGTCGATCCTGCGCTTCTGGCTGGACCGTGGCGTCGACGGCTTCCGCGTGGACGTCGCCCACGGCCTCTACACCCCGGTGGAGATGGCCGACCTCGACGAGGAGGAGATCCGCGGGCTCGGGGCGACCACGTTCCCGATGTGGGACCAGCCCGAGGTGCACGACGTCTACCGCCGCTGGCGCCGGATCCTGGACGAGTACGACGGCGACCGGATGGCCGTCGCCGAGGCGTGGACCGCGACGCCCGAGTCGATGGCGCGCTACGTCCGCCCCGACGAGCTGCAGCAGGCCTTCAACTTCCACTGGCTCCAGGCCCCCTGGTCCGCCAAGGCCTTCCGCGACGTCATCGTCGACAGCCTGCACGCGGTGAGCCTCGCCGGCGCCGCGGCGACCTGGGTGCTCTCGAACCACGACGTGGTCCGCCACGTGACCCGGTACGGCGGAGGGGCCCGCGGCCTCGCGCGCGCCAGGGCAGCGGTGCTCACCATGCTCGCTCTGCCCGGCGGCGCCTACGTCTACCAGGGCGAGGAGCTCGGGCTCGAGGAGATCGAGGTCGCCCCGGAGGACCGCCAGGACCCGACCTGGCTGCGCGGCGGTGGGGTGGGCCGCGACGGATGCCGGGTGCCGATCCCTTGGTCCGGCGACGAGCCGCCCTTCGGCTTCGGCCCCGGCGAGGGCCAGCCGTGGCTCCCGCAGCCGGCGGAGTGGTCGTCGGCGTCGGTGGCCGCCCAGGAGGGCGACCCGGACTCGACCCTGAGCTTCTACCGTCTCGCGCTGCGCACGCGCCGGGAGGTCACCGACGACCTGCCCGACGAGGTCACCATCCTCGACAGCGCCCCGGACACGCTGGCGTTCTCGCGGGGCGGCGAGCTGGTCTGCTTCGTCAACTGCGGCGAGGCGTCCGCTCCGGTCCCGGCCGAGGCGGGCGAGCTGGTCGTGTCGAGCGCGCCGCTCGAGGACGGGCGCCTGCCGGCGGACGCGGCAGCCTGGTTCCGCAGCGGACAGGGCCGCTGACCCGAGGCCGGCCGGGGTGACCCGGGGCCGGATCCGTCCGGTCCCGGGTCAGCCTTCCCGGCTCAGCTCTCCAGGGAGGCGTTGTAGCGGCCGAGCTGCTCGGCGAGTCCCGCGAGCTCCTCGGCGGTCCACTCGCCCAGCCGACCCGCCACGTCGCGGCGGCGGAGCGCTCTCAACGTCTCCACGCGCTCGCGAGCGAGGTCGGTCGGGACCAGGATCTGCGCCCGCCGGTCCTCGGGGTCGCAGGACCTCGCGATCAGTCCCAGGGCCTCGAGGTGCACGACGTGGCGACTGACCGCGCCCTTGTCGATCCCGAAGTGCTCGGCGACCTCCCGCGCGTGTACCCCCTCGTGCTCGACCACGAACGACAGCACGGGTAGCGCGGCAGGCTGGAGCTCGGGGTGGATGCACGAGGCAAACTCGGAGGACCGCCGGCGCACCCGGTGCACCAGCACGCCGAGCTCCCGCTCGATCCGCAGCAGCGACTCCGTCTTGGTGACCATGATGGACCGGAGTCTCTCAGGCACCGACCGGCTGCGCCTCGGCCTCGGCCGGGGCGGTCCGTGTCTCGTCGATCTCGTCGGCACGCGCGATGGTCGTGCGCAGCGGCACCTCCCGGATCATCAGGACCGCGACCAGTGCCAGGACGGCGAACGGGGTGGCCAGCCAGAAGATGTGGCCGGTCGCGTCGGCGAACGCGGTCTGGAACACCTCGCGCACGGGCGCCGGGAGGGTCGCCAGGTCGGGGACGGACGTGCCGGTCCCCTCGGCACTCGGCGCGATCCCCAGGGCGACGAGTCCGGCGGCGACCCCCGCGCTCACCTTGTGCCCCAGCGCGGTGCCCATCGCCGAGACCCCGACCGAGCCGCCCATCGTGCGGAAGAAGGCGGCCAGGGAGCTCGCGGCGCCCATGTCGGCCTGGGCTGCGTTGTTCTGCACCACCAGGACGAGGTTCTGGTTCACCGCCCCGATCCCGATGCCCAGGACGGCCATGAAGGCGCCGACCTCGAACAGGCCGATCGTGGCGTCGATGGTGCTGAGCAGGGCCAGCCCCGTCACCATCAGGACGGCGCCGCCGACGATGTAGCGCTTCCAGGTGCCGGTCCGGGCGATCAACCGGCCGGTCACGATGCTGGAGACGAGCAGGCCTCCGACCATGGCCAGGGACATCAGGCCGGCCCGGGTCGGGGACATGCCGCGGGCGAGCTGGAAGTACTGCGAGAGGAAGACCGTGGCCCCGAACATCGAGACCCCCACCATGACGGAGGCGAAGACGGCCAGGCTCGTGGTGCGGTCCCGGAAGAGCCGGAGCGGGATGATCGGCTCGGCGACCCGGGTCTCGACGTACACGAACGCGAGCAGGAGCGCGAAGCCCAGGCCGAGCATCCAGGCGGTCGTCGGCGACTGCCAGGCGAACCGGGTGCCGGCGAGGGAGACCCAGAGCAGGAGCACCGAGACGCCCGAGGCGACGAGGGCGGCGCCGAGGTAGTCGATCGAGACCTGCCGCTTCACGGTGGGCAGGTGCAGGGTCTTCTGGAGGACGACGAACGCCAGGGCGGCGAAGGGGACGCCGACGAAGAACGTCCAGCGCCAGCCCAGCCAGGAGGTGTCCACGATGAGCCCGCCGATGAGAGGTCCGCTGACCGTGGCGATCGCGAAGACCGCACCGAGGTAGCCGAAGTACCGGCCACGCTCGCGGGGGGAGACGATCGTCGCGATCACGATCTGGACCAGCGCGGTCAGGCCGCCGACACCGACGCCCTGGACCGCGCGGGCGCCGATGAGGAACCCCATGCTGGGGGCGAGCCCGGCCATCAGCGACCCGGCCAGGTAGATCACGAGGGCCACCTGCACCAGCACCTTCTTGCTGAACAGGTCGGCCAGCTTGCCCCAGATCGGGGTCGTGGCGGTGAGCGCCAGGAGGGTCGCCACCACCACCCAGGTGTAGCCCGACTCGCTGCCCTCGAGGTCGGCGACGATGCGCGGGAGCGCGTTCGACACGACCGTCGAGGAGAGCATCGCGACGAACATGGCGATCAGGAGGCCGGAGAGGGCTTCCAGCACCTCACGGTGCGACATGGGCTCCGCCGTGTGGGCGGGGGCCGGGGAGTGGGGGGTGCGGGTCACGTACGTGGTCCTCGTGGCTCTGGCGGGAATAGTTGCTGTCCGCAACTATAGCTCCGGACGGTTGCCGACGACAACTAATTTCACCTGCCGGAAATGTTCTTGTCGCGCTCACCAGGGCCGTCGTACCGTGGAGGGACACGAGGAAGGAGGTGGTCCAGAAGTGAATTCTTTACGGACTCGTGAGGTGGCTGCTAGCTAGCAGCACACCGGCCAGCACGACTGTGCCCTTCGGCATGAGACCGGTGGGCAGCTGGCAATACCGAGCAGTCACCCGACCCGCAGGTGCTCCGGGACGTCCGCCCGGAGAGCGACCGTCCTCGTCGAGGACGGAGCCGCACACGCCTGCGGGTCGTCTGCGTTCCGAGGGCCGTCAGGACACGGCCGGCGCAGCGAACTGCGCGCCGTGGAGCGCGGCGTACGCCCCTTCTGCCGCCAGCAGCTCCGCGTGGGTGCCCCGCTCGACGATCCGGCCCTCCTCCATCACGAGGATCAGGTCCGCGTCGCGGATCGTCGAGAGCCGGTGCGCGATGACGAAGCTGGTCCGGTCGGTCCGCAGCGCCGCCATGGCGTGCTGGACCAGCAGCTCGGTGCGGGTGTCCACCGAGCTGGTCGCCTCGTCCAGGATCAGCAGGGCGGGGTCGGACAGGAACGCCCGGGCGATCGTGACCAGCTGCCGCTCCCCTGCGCTGATGTTGCCGCCCTCCTCGTCGATGACGGTGTCGTAGCCGCCCGGAAGCGCGTGCACGAACCGGTCGACGAAGGCCGCCTGCGCCGCCTCGACGATCTCCTCCTCCGTGGCGTCCGGCCTGCCGTAGGCGATGTTGTCGCGGATGGTGCCGCCGAACAGCCACGTGTCCTGGAGCACCATCCCGATCTGCGACCGCAGCTCGGCCCGCGGCATCCGCGCGATGTCGACGCCGTCCAGCGTGATCCGGCCCTCGTCGACGTCGTAGAACCGCATCACCAGGTTCACCAGGGTCGTCTTGCCCGCGCCCGTGGGACCCACGATGGCCACCGTCTGCCCCGGCCGCGCGACCAGCGACAGGTCCTCGATCAGGGGCGTGTCCTCCTCGTAGCGGAAGGAGACGTGCTCGAGGGCCACCTCGCCGCGCTGCTCGGGAGCCGCACCTTCGCGGGCGACCTCGACCGGCTCCTCCTCGGCGTCGAGCAGCTCGAAGACGCGCTCGGCCGAGGCGACGCCGGACTGCAGCAGGTTCACCATGGACGCCACCTGCGTCAGCGGCTGGGTGAACTGCCGGGAGTACTGGATGAACGCTTGCACGTCCCCGAGCGACATCGTGCCGCCGGCGACCCGCAACCCGCCGAGGACCGCGATCACCACGTAGTTGAGGTTCCCGATGAACATCATCGTCGGCATGATCACGCCGGAGACGAACTGCGCTCCGAAGCTGGCCTTGAACAGCTCCTCGTTCTCCTCGTCGAAGACCTGCTCCACCTCGCGCTGGCGGCCGAACACCTTGACCAGGGCATGCCCGGTGTAGGCCTCCTCGACGTGTGCGTTGAGCCGGCCGGTGCGCCGCCACTGCGCGACGAAGAGCTTCTGGCTGCGCCTCATGATCGCGCCGGTGACCAGGATGCTCACCGGGATCGTGACCAGGGCGACCAGCGCCAGGACCGGCGAGATCCAGAACATCATCGCCACCACGCCCACGACGGTCAGCAGCGAGGTCACCAGCTGGCTCATCGTCTGCTGCAGGGTCTGGCTGACGTTGTCGATGTCGTTGGTGACCCGGCTGAGCAGCTCGCCGCGGGGCTGCTTGTCGAAGTAGCGCAATGGCAGCCGGTTGATCTTCTCCTCCACGTCGGCGCGCATCCGGAAGACCGTGGCCTGCACGACGTCGTTGAGCAGGAAGCCCTGCAGCCACCCGAGTGCGGCGGACGCGACGTACACACCCAGCGCCAGCAGGAGGACCTGCCCGACGGCGGAGAAGTCCACCCCCTGCCCCGGGACCAGGTGGTCGACCCCGGACAGCAGCTCGGCGATCTGGTCCTCGCCGCGTGCCCGCGCGGCGGCGACGGCCTGCTGCTGCGTGATGCCCGGCGGCATCTGCTTGCCGAGCACGCCGGCGAAGATCAGGTCCGTCGCGCGGCCGAGGATCTTGGGCCCGACCACGGCGAGGGCCACGCTGAGCACGCCGAGGGAGAGGACGGTGAGCACCTTCGCGCGCTGCGGCCGGAGCCGCCCGATGAGCCGGCGCGCGGACGGCCCGAAGTTCTCGGACTTCTGGCCCACCATGCCGCCGCCGAAGGGTCCGCGCCCGGGGCCGGGGCCCTGGACGACCCGCTCGGTCTCCTTCATCCGCCCCGAGGCAGCCGCTGCAGCCTGGCCGTCGCCCGCCGGGCCCTGCCCGTCGCCCGCACCCGGCCTGTGCCCGTTGGTCGACAGCGATGCCTGGCCGTCGGTACCGGGCTTCTGCCCGTTGGTCTGCCCGCTCACGCCGCACTCTCCGCGGTCAGCTGCGAGGAGACGATCTCCTGGTAGGTCTCACAGGTCTCCAGCAGCTCCTCGTGGGTGCCCTGCCCCACGACCATCCCGCCCTCCAGGACGAGGATCTGGTCCGCGTGCACGATCGTCGAGACCCGCTGCGCCACGATCAGGACCGTCGACTCGGCGGCGACCGGCGCGAGCGCCTGGCGGAGGCGGACGTCGGTGGCGAGGTCCAGCGCCGAGAAGGAGTCGTCGAACAGGTAGATCCGGGGACGCTTGACCACGGCACGGGCGATCGCGAGCCGCTGCCGCTGTCCGCCCGAGACGTTCGTGCCGCCCTGTGCGATCGGGGCCTCCAGGCCGCCGGGCATCGCCTCCACGAAGTCACGCGCCTGCGCCACCTCGAGCGCGGCCCACATCTCCTCCTCGGTGGCGTCCGGCTTGCCGTAGCGCAGGTTGCTGGCGACCGTGCCCGAGAACAGGTACGCCTTCTGCGGCACCAGACCGATGCTGTCCCAGAGCACCTCCGGGTCGATCCGGCGTACGTCCACGCCGTCGACGTACACGGCTCCGGAGGTGGCGTCGAAGAGCCGCGGCACCAGGTTGACCAGCGTGGTCTTGCCGGCGCCGGTCGAGCCGATGATGGCCGTCGTCCGCCCGGGCCGGGCGGCGAAGGTGATCTCGCGCAGCACCGGGTCGTCGGCGCCGGGGTAGCTGAACCCGACGTCGCGCAGCTCCACCTCACCGAGCAGCGACTCGGGCCGCACCGGGTCGGCGGGAGGCACGACGGAGGACTCGGTGTCGAGGACCTGCTTGATCCGGTCGGCACACACCGCCGCGCGCGGCACCATCACCAGCATGAACGTCGCCATCATCACCGACATCAGGATCTGCACCAGGTAGGCCAGGAAGGCCGTCAGAGACCCCACCTGCATCGACCCGGCGTCGACCCGGTGGCCGCCGAACCACAGCACCGCCACGCTGGAGACGTTGAGGATCAGCATGACCGCGGGGAACATCGTCGCCATCCAGCGCCCGACGGTGATCGCCACCCCGGTGAGCTCGGCGTTGGCGTCCTCGAAGCGGCGGGTCTCGTAGGGCTCGCGGACGAAGGCGCGGACGACCCGGATGCCGGTGATCTGCTCGCGCAGGATCCGGTTCACCGCGTCGATGCGCTCCTGCATCACGCGGAAGCCGGGGAGCATGCGGGAGGCGATGAAGCCGACCGTCACCACCAGCGCGGGCACTGCCACCACCAGCAGCCACGACAGCCCGAGGTCCTGGCGCATCGCCATCACCACGCCGCCGACCATCATGATCGGCGCCGTCGCCATCATCGTGCAGCCGAGCAGCACCAGCATCTGCACCTGCTGCACGTCGTTGGTGTTGCGCGTGATCAGCGACGGCGCACCGAACTGGTCGACCTCGCGCCCGGAGAACGACCCGACCCGGTGGAAGATCCCCGCGCGCACGTCGCGGCCGAACGCCATCGCCGTGCGGGCGCCGAACCAGACCGCGGTGATCGTGCAGGTGATCTGCACCAGCGCGACGGCCAGCATGACCGCGCCGATGCGGACGATGTAGCCGGTGTCGCCGCGGGCCACGCCGTTGTCGATGATGTCGGCGTTGAGCGTCGGCAGGTACAGCGCCGCCATCGTCCCGAGGAACTGGAGAGCGACGACGGCGGTGAGCTCACGCCGGTAGGCGTCGAGGTAGGTGGTGAGGAGGCGGACCAGCATCAGCGGTCCTCGACAAGCGGCATGAGCCCAGCGTAGTGAGCCGGGTCAGGGCGCAAGGCGATCCGTGACCCAGGGCGCGCCGTCCTGGTCCGACGTACGGCGGTAACGGAGCCGGTCGTGCATGCGCCCGAGCCGCCCCTGCCAGAACTCCACCACGTCCGGTACGACGCAGAACCCGCCCCAGTTGGGGGGCCGGGGAACCTCGCCGTCGCTGAAGCGGGCCGCTGCCTCGGCATACCGGGCGTCGAGCTCGTCGCGCCCCGCCACGACCTCCGACTGCGGCGACGCCCACGCCCCGAGCTGGGACGCGTGCGGGCGGCTGGAGAAGTACGCGTCGTTCTCCGTGTCGGTCAGACGGACCGCCTCCCCCTCGACCCGCACCTGTCGCTCGAGCGGGTGCCAGGGGAACAGCAGGGAGCACCGCGGGTTGGCGGTCAGCTCGCCGCCCTTCCGAGAGTCGTAGTTGGTGAAGAAGACGAAGCCACGCTGGTCGAGTCCCTTGAGCAGCACGATCCGCGAGGCCGGCGTACCGTCGCGACCGACCGTGGCCAGCACGAACGCGTTGGGCTCGTGCAGCCCGGCCCGGACCGCGTCGTGCATCCAGTGCCGGAACATGGCCACCGGGTCCGCCTCCAGGTCGGACTCGTGGAGCCCCCCGGCGGCGTACTCCCGCCTCAGATCACTGAGCTCTCGCGCATCCACGGAGTTGAATGTAGTAGTCCGAGCCGCGTACCGGCGTGACTCCGTCACACCGGGCGGGGCAGAATGCCGAGTCGGACATCAAAGTGGACAAAAGGAGTCGACATGAGCGAGGTACGGCCCGGACTCGAAGGCGTCGTGGCGTTCGAGACCGAGATCGCCGAGCCGGACAAGGAGGGCTCAGCCCTCCGGTACCGCGGCGTCGACATCGAGGAGCTGGTCGGCCGCGTCCCGTTCGAGAAGGTCTGGGGCCTCCTCGTCGACGGCGGCTACGAGCCCGGCCTCCCGCCCGCGGAGCCCTTCCCGCTCCCGGTGCACTCGGGTGACATCCGCGTCGACGTGCAGAGCGCGGTCGCGCTGCTTGCGCCGGCCTGGGGGATGCGCCCGCTGTACGACATCGACGACGCCCAGGCGCGCGAGGACCTCGGCCGCGCCGCGGTGATGGTGCTCTCCTACGTCGCCCAGGCCGCGCGCGGCCTCGGCCAGCCGATGGTCCCCCAGAGCGAGGTGGACAAGGCCGGCTCGATCACCGAGCGCTTCATGATCCGGTGGCGCGGCGAGCCCGACCCGGCCCACGTCAAGGCAGTCGACGCCTACTGGGTCTCCGCCGCCGAGCACGGCATGAACGCCTCCACCTTCACCTCACGCGTGGTTGCCTCCACCGGTGCCGACGTCGGGGCCGCGCTCTCCGCCGCGGTCGGGGCGATGAGCGGCCCGCTGCACGGTGGCGCCCCCTCCCGCGTCCTGCACATGATCGAGGAGGTCGAGCGCCGCGGGGACGCCCGCTCCTACGTCAAGGAGCTGCTCGACAACCACGAGCGCCTGATGGGCTTCGGACACCGCGTCTACCGCGCCGAGGACCCGCGGGCCCGCACCCTCCGCCGTACCGCCAAGGAGCTCAACGCGCCGCGGGCCGAGGTGGCCGAGGCTCTGGAGCAGGCCGCCCTCGCCGAGCTGCGCGAGCGCCGGCCCGACCGGGTCCTCGAGACCAACGTGGAGTTCTGGGCCGCGATCGTCCTCGACTTCGCCCAGGTGCCGCCGCACATGTTCACCTCGATGTTCACCTGCGCCCGCACCGCGGGATGGTCGGCCCACATCATGGAGCAGAAGCGGACCGGCCGGCTGATCCGGCCGTCCGCGAAGTACGTCGGGCCGAGCGAGCGGAAGGCCGAGGACGTCACCGGGTGGAACCCGGCCTGGGCGTGAGCTCGCCGGAGCGCGCCCGCCTCGATGCGGTCCGGGCCGAGTGGGACGGCTACGCCGCGGCGTTCGACGACGAGCCGGACCACGGCCTCCGTGACCCCGAGGTGAGAGCCGCCTGGCGCGAGCTGCTGCTGCGGCACCTGCCGGCCGCGCCCGCCCGGGTGGCCGACCTCGGGTGCGGGACCGGCAGCCTCTCGGTGCTGCTCGCCGGAGAGGACTACGCCGTGCACGGGCTCGACCTGTCCGACGAGATGGTCGCTCGCGCCCGGCGCAAGGCCGCCGACGCCGAGGTGGACGTGACGTTCTCCCAGGGAGACGCCTCGGCCCCGACCCTCGAGCCCGGCACGTACGACGTGGTGCTCTGCCGACACGTCCTCTGGGCGCTTCCCGACCCGTCGGCCGCCCTCGGTCGCTGGGTCGACCTGCTCTTGCCTGGTGGCCGGCTCCTGCTCGTCGAGGGTCGCTGGAGCACGGGGGCAGGGATCGCTGCGGACACCGCCGAAGCCCTGGTGCGCGCGCACCGCTCGGAGGTGGTGGTGCAGCGCCTTCCGGAGCCCGATTACTGGGGCGCCGAGATCGATGACGACCGCTATCTCCTGGTGAGCACCCGCTGAGGCGAGGATGCCAGGCACGGGCGGGCGTCGGGCCCCTCAGCGTCCGACCGTAGGGCACGTCGGACCCAGGAACACCTCGACGACCCGTCAGTGTGGCGCGGGACGGCCGTTCGGCTGGACCACGAGCCACAGCGCCCCGAACTGCTCCACGTCGTGGCAGAGCACCTCGCCCTTGTCCTCATGGGCGTAGTAGTAGAGCGGGTGGCCGGCGTACGTGACCTGATGTGAGCCGTCCTTCCGCGTGGTCGTGCCCAGCAGTCCCTGTCGAGCACCGCCGACCGCGCGTGGCTGGCCCTTGGTGAGCACCGGCGGCCACGCCTCGGCGCAGGGGCCGTAGCAGGCGGCTCGTGGCCCGGCCTCCTTCTCGAAGAGGTAGATCGCCTGTCCGGAGCGGTCGAAGAGCATCTTCCCGAAGGCGCTGCCGCCGGTCCTGATCGCCAGCCCGGTCGGTCTTGTCTGCTCCGTCGGGGACGGTGACGGCTCGTCGCTCGGGCTCGGGGCGTTGGTGCCCCCGCTCGACGTCGGCGAGCCCCCGGCGGTCGAGGAAGACTCCGGAGCCTCGACCGTGGGCGAGGCAGACCCCTCGCTGTCACCGCTCGCACAGGCGCTGAGGCCCGCGAGAAGGGCGGTCCCGGCAGCCGTCACCGAGAGCCGCGGTCCCGTTCGGGCAGCCACTACTCCCGGTCGCCATGTCCGCATGTGACCGAGGCTATGCGCACTGCCCTTCCGCCGCGAGGAACCCGGGCGGTCAGAGTCGTCGGTGGTGCGCGAGGTCGCGGGTGCCGGCGGGCCCGAAGGCCTGCTCGAGCTCACGGTTCCAGGAGACGATCCGGTGGCGTCGGTACACCGTGGTCACAGCGATGGCCGCGAGAAGCAGTGCGGTCAGCAAGAGAAACAGCTCCATCTGGGTCGAACCTCGTCGTACGTCTGCCGGGCGAGCAAGAAGGGAGCCCGGCGTTCCCCCCACGCCTCGACGGTACGGGGGAGCCGCGGGGTCGGGCAGCGGAATGCACAGATGTGACCCGGCTCTCCCGGAATGTCGGACGGAACCGCTAGACCGACGGGGAGGCGAACCACACCGTCCGCTTCTCCCACACGCCGGGGGCCAGGCGGCGCCCGGAGCACACCACGATGGCAAGCTGCGAGGGTCCCTTCTTGGTGTAGTACCGGAAGAACGGGCGGTCCCCGGGAACCTGGATCCGCTCCGTGACGCGGTAGCACAGCCGCGACCGCTCTCCGCGCACCACGATCCGGTCGCCCCGGTGGAGACCGTCGAGGAGCCAGTTGCCGAGCGCTGTGCCGTCCGGCCAGGTGTGGGCGTTGAGCAGCACGTTGCCCCGGGCGCCTCCGGGACGGGTGCCCTGCTCGCGATCCCAGGCGAACACCGTCTTCCCCGCGTCGGTGAGTGGCGGGACCCCCGGGAGTCCGTAGCCGTCGCGCGGCGGCGTCACCACGTCGGCGCTCAACGTGACCCCGGGGACGGCGATCGTCCGGGGCGCGAAGGAGCGCCGCACCTCGTCGCAGGCAGGCGCCGCGGTCACCGACGGCGAGGGCGACGGCGCAGCGGTGGACGGCGTCGGGTTTGGCGACGGGCTCCGGTCAGCCTGCGCGTCGGCAGTCGGCGGCGCGGCAAGATCCTGCGAGCCGTCGATCGAACGCGACATCCAGAGCACACCGGCGAAGAGGACCATGGTCACGATCACGGCCGCGGCCACGCCCGCCACGATCGTCCGCGTGCGATCCATCGTCGCCTCCCGAGTCTTCGGCACGATCTTGGTCCTGGCCCAGGAATCCTCTCCCGGATCCCTGCCCGCTGTCGCCGCCTCGAGGGATTCAGCCCAGGCGGGTCACAGGACTTTCCCGTAATAGCGCGACTTCGGGGACCACTTGTAGTGCCCGAAGCCCTCGACCGGGCTGTACCCCGAGGAGAGGTACAGCGCGATCGCCTGCGGCTGCTCGATCCCGGTCTCCAGGACCATGACGGGCCACCCGGCGGAACGAGCGGTGCCCTCGAGGTGGGCGAGGATCGCCCGGGCCAGGCCGTGGCGACGCCAGCCGGGCGCGACGTACATGCGCTTGATCTCCGCCACCGTCGCGGCTCCGAAGGCGGCGACGTCGTCGCGGACCCGCCAGCCACCCATGGCTTGCGGACGCCCCTCGACGTACCCGACGAAGAACTCGCCGCGGGGCGGGTCGAACATGCCCGGGTCGATGGGGGTCTCGTCGGGCCCGCCGTACAGGCGTACGTACTCCGCCTGCACCTGGTCCACCAGGTCGAGGGCGTCGGGGTGGGTGAAGGCGACGCGCCGTACCTGCATCGCCATCGCGTGGTCCCCGTCCTGGATCCTTCGTGTGAGGTGACACAATATGCGGGCAGGCCATCTGCGCACCCAGAAGCTCTGACAACGAGGTCAGGTCACCACCACTCGACACCACGAGGTACTCCGTGACCGACGCGATCACCATCCCTGCCTCCCTCAAGCCCGCCGACGGCCGCTTCGGCGCCGGCCCCTCGAAGGTCCGCACCGAGGCCGTCCAGGCCCTCGCCGACACCGGCACCTCCCTCATCGGCACCTCCCACCGCCAGGCCCCGGTCAGGAACCTGGTCGGCCGGGTGCGCGAGGGCGTGCGCGAGCTCTTCTCGCTCCCCGAGGGCCACGAGGTCGTCCTCGGCAACGGCGGCGCCACCGCGTTCTGGGACATCGCCACGTTCGGGCTGATCCGTGAGAAGAGCCAGCACCTGTCCTTCGGCGAGTTCTCCTCCAAGTTCGCCAAGGCGGCCAAGCAGGCGCCGTTCCTGGCCGACCCGACCGTCATCGAGTCGCCCACGGGGAGCCGCCCCGAACCTCGCGCCGAGGCGGGGGTCGACGTCTACGCCTGGGCGCACAACGAGACCTCCACCGCCGTCATGGCGCCGGTGAAGCGGGTCGAGGGAGCAGATGACGACGCACTGGTGCTCGTGGACGCCACCTCCGGCGCCGGGGGCCTCCCGGTGGACGTGAACGAGGTCGACGCCTACTACTTCGCGCCCCAGAAGTGCTTCGCCTCCGACGGCGGCCTCTGGGTGGCGGTCATGTCCCCGGCCGCGCTCGACCGCGCGGCGCAGATCGCCGAGAGCGGCCGCTGGGTCCCGGCGTTCTTCGACCTGCCCACGGCGATCGACAACTCGCTGAAGAACCAGACCTACAACACCCCTGCGATCGCGACCCTCTTCCTGATGGCCGAGCAGCTCGACTGGTTCAACAGCCAGGGTGGCCTCGACTTCGCCGTCGGCCGCACGACCGACAGCGCCAACCGGCTCTACTCCTGGGCCGAGAAGACCGCCTACACCACGCCGTACGTCGAGAACCCCGAGCACCGCTCGCTGGTGATCGGCACCGTCGACTTCGACGACTCCATCGACGCGGCGGACGTCGCGAAGACGCTGCGCGCCAACGGCATCGTGGACGTCGAGCCCTACCGCAAGCTCGGCCGCAACCAGCTGCGCATCGCGATGTACCCGGCCATCGACCCGGCCGACGTCGAAGCGCTCACAGCCTGCGTCGACCACGTCGTCGAGAAGCTCTGACCAGCAGAGCCACCAGCGCCGACCCGAGCACGGCCGCCACCGCGTAGCCGGCCGGCCGCCCGGGCAGGGCCCCGTCCTCCTCACCGGGGGCGGGGCCCTCGTCGTGCTGGGCCGCGTTCCCGGCGTCGGCGGTCGGGTCGGCGGCGGTCGGGTCGGCGGCGGGCTCATCCAAGGGCGGCAGGTCCATGACGAGCACGTCGGAGTGCTCCCCCTCCGAGCTCAGGTACGCGCGCCCGTCGCGCCCGACCGCTATGCCCTCCCCCTGGTCCTGCAGGGGGAGCACGAACTCCGCCACCTTCTCCCAGCCCGGGAAGGTGTAGACGGCGGCGCCTCCCGTCGTGCGCAGCAGGACGTGATCGCCGTCGGGAAGGAACGTGCCGTCGGTGATCATCCCCGAGACCTTCGCGACCGGCTCGAGGCGGTTGACCTGGTCCGCACCCAGGGTCCTCGGCGCCCGGTAGACCACGCCCCCGATGAACGGACGCTTCGTCACCACGAACAGCCGCTGGGTTCCCGGGCGCACCAGGAGCGTCTCCGCGTCGTGCGGCCCGTCGGGGTAGGACAGGTCGAAGGAGTCCGCCTCGACGCTGCCGCCCTCGCGCGGAGGCGTCAGGTGGTAGACGCGGATCGAGCCGCGTTCACGACGGTTGTCACCCGTGTCGCCGACCCACAGCGAGCCGCGACGTCCCGGCGCCAGCGCCTCCAGGTCGTCGGGGTCCTGGTCGGCGAACGTCGTGGTGGCGGCGGTCTCGCCCGTCCGCCGGTCCACGGCGTACACGACCGGGCCGCCGCCGGAGTCGTTCATGGTGTAGATCCGGTCGCCGCGCACCACGAGACCGCTCGACTCGTCGATGGCCTCGTCCTGGAAGGTCACCACGACCTCCGCGGAGAGGTCGGGGTCGCCCTCGGAGGCGAAGGGGGACACGATCGCCAGGACGCCCGCCAGGGTCCCGCCGAGGAGTCCCACCATCGCGGCGTACCTAGCGCGCCGGCTCATCGAGCCGGGAGTCCAGCCGCTCCGCGAGCAGGTCCGCCAGTCGCGGGTGGACGTTCCAGGTGCGCACCAGGTCGTCGAGCTCGTGGCGTACGGCGTCGGAGGGCGCCGCGCCGGTGCGCGTGGCACGCAGGAGCGTGTTGCGCGGCGTGTGCTGGCTCTCCACGAACTCGATCACGTCGACACGGTAGCCAAGCAGGCGCAGCACGCCCGCGCGCAACGCGTCGGTCAGAGTGTCGGCGAAGCGCTCGCGCAGGATGCCGTGCCGGGTGAGCAGGGTGTACGGAGCGGGAGTGGGTGTACGCCGCAGCTGGGCGGCGACGTCGTGGTGGCAGCACGGCGCGGCGAGCACCAGGCCGGCGTCCCAGAGCACCGCGCGCGCCAGGGCGTCGTCGGTGGCGGTGTCGCAGGCATGCAGCGCGAGCACGACATCGGGTGCCTTGTCGAGCGTGGCCGTCTCGATGTCGCCCTGGACGAACCGCATCGAGTCACCGATGCCGAGCCGTTCGGCGATCTCGGTGTTGTGCCGGTAGGACTGCTCCTTCACGTCGACCCCGACCATGCGCACCGGCAGCTCCTTCACCCGGGTGAGGTAGCTGTGCGCTGCGAAGGTCAGGTAGGCGTTGCCGCAGCCGAGGTCGACCACGCGCAGCGGGTCCTCGGGCGCGGGGGTGCGCAGCCGCCCGGAGGAGAGCGCGTCGTCCAGGGTGGGCCCCAGGCTGCGCAGGAACTCCTCCACCTGCCGGAACTTCGCCTGCCGGTTCCGGCGCACGCGGCCCTTCTCGTCGGAGATGCCCACGGCGACGAGCGCCGGGTCGTCCTCCGGCAGCAGCCGCGGCTTGGGGCGGTCGTGCTCGCGCTGCGGGCTGACCGGAGCGTCCTGGTCGGCCTGCCGCTTGCTGGTGTGGACCAAGGCCTCGAGCTTCTTCGTCACCCGGACCTGGTGCGTCTCCTCCACGGTGTCGACGTGCCAGTTGCCGAACGGCTCGTCGAGCAGGTCGTCCACCGCCTGCTTCGCCGCGTCGCCCACGGCGTGGTTGGAGGTGTGCGCCTGCGTCTCGTCGTACGCCGTGACCTGGAGGTGGCGGCCGGCCTTGAGGTCGACGTAGCGCATCTCGACCCGACGCCACCGGGCCGTCTGGCCGCGTCGCCGCCCGGAGCCGACCGCCCGCACGAGGCTCCGGTCGTCGAGGATCAGGGAGCGCATCCGGGTGAGGACGCGCAGGAGGGGCTCGGCCATGTCAGCCCCGTGCCAGGGCGGCGATCACCACGAGCAGCATGAGCGCCGCGAGGGCACCCGGGATCACCATGCGTCGGTAGCGGGGGTTCATGATCGTCGAGTTTATCCAAGGGTGCCTTGGCCCCATCGGGCTATGGAGCCCACCCGGGTGCGGGAATAGCGTCGCGAGAGTACGAGGGGGAAGAGCACAGGCCACTTCGAGCGAAGCGGCCTGCACTGACAAGGAGGTCAGCAGTGTTCATCCAGGTCATCCAGGGCAAGTGCACCGATCAGGACAAGCTCCACGAGCTCACCGAGAAGTGGGGCCGTGAGGTAGCCCCCGGCTCGATCGGCTGGCTCGGCGGAACCTACGGCATCACCGAGGACGGCACGTTCGTCGGCGTGATCCGCTTCGAGGACCGGGACAAGGCCATGCAGAACTCCCAGCGCCCCGAGCAGTCCGCCTGGTGGGCCGAGGTCGAGCGGTGCTTCGAGGGCCCGGTGACGTTCCACGACGCCGACAAGGTCATGCTCATGATGGAGGGCGGCTCCGACGACGCCGAGTTCGTCCAGGTGATCCAGGGCAAGGTCGACGACCCCAGCCGGCTCGAGGCGCACATGGACCGCATGAGCGCGGTGCTGCACGATGCACGCCCCGAGATCCTCGGCGCCACCATCGCTGTCGAGCCCGACGGCACCTTCACCGAGACGGTCGCCTTCACCAACGAGAGCGCCGCCCGCGAGGGCGAGAGGCACGAGATGCCGATCCAGGGCGAGGCCAGCGAGCTCCTGAGGGAGTTCGACGAGCTCACCCACGACCTCAGCTACTACGACCTGCGGCAACCCTGGTTCGCCGCACCCGGAGCGGCCGGTCGTTGATCTCCGGGTCGAGCAGGCCCTGGGTCCGGCTGAAGACGGCGACGGCCAGCAGCGTGCCGGCGATGGTCATCGCGCCACCGCCGACGAGGGTCCAGCGCGCTCCGAACACCTCGCCGACCCAGCCGACGATCGGGGAGCCGACGGGCGTGCCGCCCATGAAGATCATCAGGTAGAGCGCCATCACCCGGCCGCGCAGCTGCGGCGAGACGCTGAGCTGGATGGTGGTGTTCGCCGCGGTGATCATGGTCAGGGCGGTGAGCCCGATGACGGGTGTCCACAGGGCGAAGGTCAGGTACGACGGGAGCGACCCGGCGACGATCTCGGCGAGGCCGAAGGCGAGCGCCGCCAGGATGACCAGGCGGTGACGCACGACGCCACGCCGGGCGGCCAGCAGCGCGCCGGAGAGCGAGCCGACGGCCATGGTGGTGCCGAGGATGCCGTACTCCGAGGCACCCTTGTCGAACACCTCGGTGGCCATCAGCGCGGAGGTCATCTGGAAGTTGAGGCCGAAGGTGCCGGCGAAGAAGACGATCGCGAGCACCATCATGATGTCCGGGCGGCTACGGATGTAGCGCATGCCGTCGCGGATCATCCCCTTCTCGCGCCCCTGCGGCGAGGGCGTGTCGAGCTCCCAGGTCCGCATCATCTGGAGAACGACCACGACCGCGCCGTAGGAGAGCGCGTTGACCGCGATCACCCAGCCGGTCGCCTGCGCGCCGCCACCGAGCCACGCGATCATGAAGCCGGCGAGCGCCGGGCCGACGATGCGCGCGACGTTGAACGAGGCGGAGTTGAGGCCCACCGCGTTGCTCAGGTCGTCCTTGCCGACCATCTCGCTGACGAACGACTGCCGGGCCGGCGCGTCGAAGGCGGTGCCGATCCCGAAGACGAAGGCCAGCGCGTAGACGTGCCAGGTCTCGACGACTCCCGTGACGGCGAGCAGCCCCAGCACGAGCGCGGGAGCGGCCATCATCAGCTGGGTGACCTGGAGCAGCCGGCGCTTGGGGAAGCGGTCCGCGACGAGCCCGGCGTACGGGGAGAGCAGCAGGATGGGCAGGAACTGCAGGCCCGTGGTGATGCCGACCGCCGTGCCGGAGTTGCCGCTCAGCTGGAGGACGAGCCAGTCCTGGGCGACCCGCTGCATCCACGTTCCGGTGTTCGACACGACACCACCGGCTGCGTAGAGCCGGTAGTTGTAGTTCGACAGGGCACGGAACGTGGGGCTCAAGCGTGGGCCAACCTCTCCAGGATCGGGGCTGCCTGACGCAGCACGGAACGTTCTTCGGGCGTGAGCTCGCGCAGCCGCCGGGCCAGCCAGGCGTCGCGGCGGCGACGGTCGGCCTCCAGGGTCGTGGTGCCCTTGTCGGCGAGCTCGATGACGACCTGCCGGCGGTCGGTCTCGTGGGCCCGGCGGACGACGTACCCCTCCTCCTCGAGGCAGTTGACCGTCCGGGTCATCGACGGCGGCCGCACGCGCTCGTGGGAGGCGAGCTCGCCGATCGAGCAGGCGCCGTTGCGGTAGAGCGCGCCGAGCACGGACAGCTGGCCGATGCTCAGCTCGTTGTCGGGGTCGCGCTCGCTGCGCAGTCGCCGGGTGAGACGGGCCACCGAGATGCGGAGTGCGGCCGCGAGACCGGCGTCCGTGCGAGCCATCTTCTCGATCGTCGGAGCCATGTTACTTAGCGTAACTCATTACCTGCGCTAAGTATTGCCGCTTCAACCAAATGCGATGCGGCTCACGCCGAAGGCGACCCCTCAGCCGATGTCGCGCCGCCGGAAGCCGGCCCACCCCACGACGAGGGCCACGGCAGTCACGGCGAGCAGCACGACGAGCGGGCCGGCGGTGACGTCCGCCGCGGGCACCTGCGGCACGTGCGTGAACGGCGAGAGGTCCGCCATCCACTGCGGCGGGGAGAGCAGCCCGCCGAGCCAGCCGATCACGAAGCAGTAGGCCATCAGGGACCAGGCCGCCGCCGAGGCGCGGGGCAGCCACCCGAAGAGGAGGACGGCCACCGCAGCCAGCAGCAGCACCGGAGGCAGGTACACCAGCGAGTACGCCGTCATCCGACCGATGTCGGACGTGCCGCCCGCCGTGGCGGCGTAGGCAACCCCCACACCCACTCCCCCGGCGACCATCACCGCGACGCTCCCGGCAAGCGTGACCAGCAGGTTGCCGAACAGCCAGCGCGTGCGGGACACGGCAGTGGCGAGCACCGGCTCCAGCCTGATCGCGCTCTCCTCACCCCGCGTGCGCAGCGCGGACGCCACGGCGAACCCCGCCGTGCCGAGGGCGAGCAGGAGCAGCGCCGTGGCGAAGAACGCGTCGACCACGCTCGTCCCCGAGGCGAGGAAGTACTTCGCGAGCGTCGGGTTGTCCTCGACCATGTTCTTGATGGACTCGCTGAACGACCCGAACAGCAGCCCCATCGTGAAGAGGCCGACCGCCCAGCCGAGCACCGAGCCTCGCTGCAGCCGCCAGGCCAGGCCAAAGACCCCCGACAGCGCGCGGCTCGCCTTGGCCGGGCCTGGCCGCGCGACCACGATGCCCGCGCCCAGGTCGCGCCGCGACTCGAACCAGACCGTGCCGAGCAGGAGCAGCCCGGTCAGCACGAGCGAGAGGGCCAGCGGCCACCAGCGGTTGTCGGCGTACACGCGCACCTGCTGGGACCAGCCCATCGGCGACAGCCAGCTCCACGAGCTCTCCTGCACGTCGCCGAGGGCGCGCAGCCCGAACGCGACGCCGAGGAACGCCAGGGAGAGACCCACCGCCCCGCGCGCGTGGCTCATCACCTGGGCGGCGCACGCGGCGACGGCGGTGAACACGACGCCGAAGGCCGCGACGGAGGCGCCGTAGAGCAACGACTCCGCCCAGGGCTGCGCCTCGGCGACGAACGCCAAGGTCACGCCGGCTCCCACCAGGACCGAGGCCCCGGCGGCGACCAGGACGGCCGCCGTGATGACCGCGTGCGGCGAGACCACCGTCGAGCCGAGGAGCTCGACGCGTCCGGCGTCCTCCTCCCGTCGGGTGTGACGGATGACGGAGAAGACCGCCATCAGCGCCACGCCCAGGAGCGCGGTGAGGCTGGTCTCGTAGATCAGGATGCCGCCGATCTGGGTGAGCGCCACCGGCGGACCGGCCATGGCGATCGACGCCGGTGAGCCGCCGATGTTCACGGCGTACGACGCGATCTCCACCGGGGTGTCGTAGGTACGCCGTACCGCCGCGGCCGACGCGTACGTCACCACGACGATCGCCAGGATCCAGACCGGGAGGAAGACCCGGTCACGCCGAAGCACGAAGGAGATGAGGGGCCCTACCCCGGTGAACGCGGTCATCGCGCAGCCCCCTCGCTGCTCACCGCCTCTTCCTCGGGCACCTGTTCGCCGAACTGGCGGAGGAAGAGCTCCTCGAGGGTCGGCGGGTGGCTGACCAGCGACCTGATCCGCAGCGGCGTGAGGTAGTCCATGGCGTCGTCGAGGTGGTCGGTGTCGACGTCGAAGGAGACGCGGCCGTCCTCGTGGACGACGTGGGCGACGCCCGGGACGTCGTGGATCGCCACCGGGGGACGCTCGGTCTCCACGATCACCGTCGTGCGGGTGAGGTGGCGCAGCTCCTTGAGCGTGCCGCTCTGGACGATCCTGCCGGCGCGGATGATGCTCACCCGGTCGGAGAGGGCCTCGGCCTCGGCGAGGATGTGGCTGGACAGCAGCACCGTGCGGCCGCGGGCACGCTCCTCGCCGATGCACTCGCGGAAGGCCGCCTCCATGATCGGGTCGAGGCCCGAGGTCGGCTCGTCGAGGAGCAGCAGCTCGACGTCGGAGGCCAGCGCCGCAACCAGGGCCACCTTCTGCCGGTTGCCCTTCGAGTAGCTCCGGGTCTTCTTGGTCGGGTCGAGGTCGAACCGCTCCAGCAGGCGGGCGCGCCGCTGGGGGTCGATGCCGCCGCGCAGCCGTGAGAGCAGGTCGATGACCTCTCCCCCGGTCAGGTTCGGCCACAGCGCGACCTCACCGGGGACGTACGCCAGCCGTCGGTGCAGCGCGGCCGCCTCGCGCCAGGGGTCGCCGCCCAGCAGCGACACCTGGCCGGAGTCGGCGCGGAGCAGTCCGAGCAGGAGCCGGATGGTGGTGGACTTGCCTGCCCCGTTGGGGCCCAGGAAGCCGTGCACCTCCCCGGTCCTGACCTCGAGGTCGAGACCGTCGAGGGCGACTGTCGGACCGAACGTCTTGACCAGGCCCGAGACGGAGATCGCGGTGCTCATGCCCCCACTGTGGCACCAGGGGGAGCGCTAAGGCAGGGACTTCCGCCCCGGCACGCCGGGACGGGGACTCAGGCCCCCAGGAACTGGCGGACGGGCTCGATCCCGAAGTAGAGCACGAACAGCACGGTGACCACCCACATGAGCGGGTGGATCTGCGCCACCTTGCCGCGCACCACCTTCACGAGCACGTAGGTGATGAAGCCGGCGCCGATGCCCACCGAGATGGAGTAGGTGAACGGCATCAGCACGATCGTGAGGAACGCCGGGAGGGCGATCTCGATGTCGTCCCAGTCGATGTTCTTCACCTGCTGCATCATCAGGAAGCCCACCAGGACGAGCGCCGGCACGGCCGCCTCGTTGGGGATGATCTCGACGACCGGCGCGAACACCGTGGCGAGCAGGAACAGCAGGCCGGTGACGACGCTGGCGAGGCCGGTGCGGGCACCCTCACCGACACCCGAGGCCGACTCGATGTACGAGGTGTTGCTGGAGACACCGGCGGCACCACCCGTGGCGGCGGCCACCGAGTCCACGACCAGGATGCGCTTGGCGTTCGGGGGCGAGCCCTCCTCGTCGAGCAGGTCGGCCTCCGCACCGATCGCGGTCATCGTGCCCATGGTGTCGAAGAAGTCGGCGAGGAGCAGCGTGAAGACGAACAAGCGCTGCGGTGACGAACCCGGCCCGCTCGAAGGAGCCGAACAGCGAGACCTGGCCGAGCAGGGAGAAGTCCGGGAGGTCGACGATGTTGTCGGGGATCGCCGGGACGTTGAGGTTCCAGCCCTTCGGGTTCCTGTCGCCGTTGGCGAGCACGGTCGGGCCGACCTGGGCGATGGTCTCCACGATCACCGCGAGGGCGGTGGTGGCCAGGATCGAGATCAGGATCGCTCCCTTGACCTGGCGCACGTAGAGCGCGATCACCAGGACCAGGCCCACGGCGAAGACGAGGACAGGCCAGCCCTGGAGCGAGCCGTTGATGCCGAAGCCGACCGGGACCGTGGTGTTGGCCGCGTCGGGGAGGCGACGGACCCAGCCCGCGTCGACGAGGCCGATGAGTGCGATGAACAGGCCGATGCCGACGCTGATCGCGACCTTCAGCTGGGCAGGTACGGCGTGGAACACCGCCGTGCGGAAGTTCGTCAGGACCAGGACCAGGATGATCAGGCCCTCGAGGACCACCAGGCCCATCGCGTCGGCCCAGCTCATCCCGGAGGCGATCGTGAACGCGACGAACGCGTTCAGTCCGAGACCGGTGGCCAGCGCGAGCGGGAAGTTCGCCACGACGCCCATGAGGATGGTCAGCAGGCCGGCCACCAGGGCCGTGGCCGCCGCGATCGCCGCGAGGTTCGGGGCGTCGCCGCCGCCGAGGAACGACCCGTCCGCGTCCTGCGCGAACCCGAGGATCAGCGGGTTCAGCACGATGATGTAGGCCATCGTGAAGAAGGTGACGAACCCGCCGCGCACCTCGCGGCCGATCGTCGATCCCCGCTCGGAGATCTTGAAGAACGAGTCGAGCAGGTTCGACGAAGTCGTCGTGCGCTCGGTGGTGGTCAGCTTGCTCACTGGGTCCCTCGCTGGTGTGCGGCGCCGGTACGTGGGTACGTCGGACGGCCGTGATCGGGCAGGCCGCCCATATCATCCCAGAACGGACCCGTCGCCGCGCACGCGGTGCCAGGGCGTGGGCTAGGTTGGTGGGGTGGAGCACGAGCCCCGGCCTTCCCGGCCCACCGAGAACGTCCAGGTCCACGAGATCGGCAAGCGCCGGTTCGTGGTGGCCGACGTCGAGCCGCTCGACGTCGACGGGGTGCGGACCGTGGCTGTCGGCACCGCCTTGTGGGCGGTCGCCTTCGTCCTGCTGCTCCCCTTCTACGACCGGCTGCAGGCCAGCGGCCGCGTGTGGTGGCTGTGGACCTGCGTGGCCGGGTTCGGGCTCGGCATCATCGGCTGGGACTACTGCCGCCGGCGTCGCCGCCGGGGCGCGAGCGACTAGAACTGCTCGAGGTCGTCCCAGGTGAGCGTGTCGAGCACCGGGTCGGGCAGCGGCGCGGGCAGGTTGCGCTTGTGCAGCTGCGCCTCGCTGTGCGCACCGCAGCCGTGGTCGAGGGAGACCACCCGGCCGTCGTCGTTGGCGTAGGCGTTGGCACAGACGCCGAAGACCTGGGACAGCGGCCCGGCAAGGCGGACCAGGAAGCCACAGGAGCCGCAGTGGTCGGGGGCCGACTGGGCGATCGGGGCCTCGGGACCGTGGCTGCCGTCGTACCAGCGCTGCGCGGCGAGGTCGCGGCCCTCGAGGGACAGGACGCGCGGGCGTCCGAGACCGACCTCGTCGGAGACCTCGCGCACCGTCTCGGCGTCGATCACCTCGTCGTCGGCGAGGTAGCCGGGCACGAGGCGCGCGTCGTCCTCCTCCGCGGGGAGCAGGTCGCCGGGGCTCAGGTCGCCGGGCTGGATGCGCTCACGCCACGGGACCCAGGCCGGCGCCACCAGCGCGTCGTCGCCGGGGAGGAGGACAGCCTCGTCCACGGTGACGTGCCGCTGGCGTGCGGCTCGGGCGACCGTCACCGACCAGCGCCAGCCCCGGTAGCCCGCACGGGTGCAGGCGAAGTAGTGCGTGGTGACGCGCTCGTCCTCGCTCGCGTGCCCCAGGTGCTCCCCCACGTCGGCGGGGTCTGCGAGCTGTAGGAGGGCCTCGCGGGCAAGGTCGACCGCCCGCACACCCACGGTGTCCGGCTTGTACGTCCGAGCGGCTGCCATCACCGGGCGATTGTCTCCCATCGGCTTGGATCGTGTCTCGCCGGGTGCCACATTTCGCCGGCGGGGACCGGCAGGATGGTCCCATGGCGCGCGACGAGGCGACCGGAAACACGCGGCGGCGGACCCACCCCGTCTCCGGCGCGGCCCGGCGCGCGGGTGCGGCGACCGGGCGGGCCGCCGGCTACACCTACCGACAGGCCCGGCGCGCCGCCGGGGCGGAGGGGGCGCGAGAGACCGGGCTCAACCGGCTCATCGAGCTGCACGCGTTCAACGCCGCGGGGGACGCAGCGGTCGCTATCGCGCTGGCCGGCACGCTGTTCTTCCAGGTCCCCACCGGCGAGGCCCGGCTCCAGGTCGCTCAGTTCCTGGCGCTCACCATGCTCCCCTTCGCGATCGTGGCCCCGGTGATCGGCCCCTTCCTCGACCGCTTCGGCCACGGCCGTCGCTGGGCCTTCGGCAGCACCATGGCACTGCGCGCCTTCCTGGCCTGGGTCCTCGCGGACGCGGTGACGACCGGGTCGACGGCCCTCTTCCCGGCTGCCCTGGGTGTGCTGGTGGCCTCGAAGGCGTACCACGTCACGCGCGGCGCCGCCGTACCTCGCCTGCTGCCGGACGGGCTCACCCTGGTCAAGGCCAATGCCCGGGTCTCCCTCGCGGGTGCCCTCGGCGGTGCGGTGTCCGCGCCGATCGCGCTCCTGGCGAACACCTTCGGGCCGGAGTGGTCGCTGCGCTACGCGTTCGCGGTCTTCGTGAGCGCGACGATCCTGGCCATCCTGCTGCCCGCCCGGGTCGACTCCGCGCAGGGTGAGGAGCACATCGCGCTCACCGCTCCGACCGGGGGCACGGCCACGCCCACTCGCCGGTCGCTCCGGCGCGTGGTCACCGGCGCCGACGTCCCGCCCGTCGTGGTCGTCGGGCTGCTCAGCAACGCGGGCCTGCGCCTGCTGTCGGGGTTCCTGATCATGTTCATGGCTTTCCTGCTGCGGGAGAAGCCGTTCCCCGGGTGGGAGGACCGGGCGGACGTCCTGGTCGGCACCGTGATCGGCGCCGCCACGCTGGGCGGGACGATCGGCATCGTCCTCGGCTCGCTGCTGCGCAGGACGGTCCGTCCCGAGCGCACCACGGTCGCCGCACTCCTCCTGGACGCGGCTGCGGCCGTGGTCGTCGCGGTCTTCTTCGGACTTCCGACGGCCGTGCTGCTGGGCATCGTGGCCGGGCTGGCGCAGACCGCGGGCAAGCTCTCGCTCGACGCGCTCATCCAGCGGGAGATCCCCGACCGCAGCAGGGCGAGTGCCTTCGCCCGCTCCGAGACCCTGCTCCAGCTCTCCTGGGTGCTCGGCGGCTTCCTGGGCATCGCGCTGCCGCTCGTGCCGCAGCTCGGGCTGGGCGTCGCCGCCGGGATCCTGGTGTCCTGGAGCGCCTTCGTCCTCTACACGGGACGCCGGTCGCGTGCCGGCGTCCCCGGAGCCTGAGTCAGAGCTCGAGCTCGTCGGCGAGCGCCCGGAGCAGCATCGCCGTCGGCCTGGCCGTCTTCGGGTCGGGGTGGCGCCCGTTGCGGTACCCCTTCTCGATGTTCTCCAGGAGGCGGTACAGGTCCTCGATGATGTTGACCATCTCGGCGGGCTTCTTGCGCATCGCCTTCGAGACCGACTGGGCAGGCTCAAGAAGGCGGACCTGCAGGGCCTGGTCGCCCTTGCGGCCCTGGACGACCCCGAACTCGACGCGCTGGCCGGCCTTCAGACCGGCGACACCGGCGGGCAGTGCGGCGGCCCGGACGTAGACGTCGCCACCCTCGTCCTTGGAGAGGAAGCCGAAGCCCTTCTCGGCGTCGTACCACTTGACCTTGCCAGTAGGCACCGGATGACCTCTTCTTCTACTCGACCACGAGAACCGGGGATGGGACCGGTTTCCAGGATATGGCTGCGTGCCCCGTCAGCACGAACCGGTCAGCGAAAGCGCTCGGGCTCGGCCAGGCGCTCGTTCATCGATCCGGACCGGAAGCCCTTCCGGTCCAGCCGCGCCTGGGGGAAGCCCGCGCCCCGCGCTGCTTCTACCACGGAGGGCAGCCTCACGGCCTGCTCGAGCAGGTCGGCGTCTATCTCGATGCTCGCCACGTCGTCGAGGTCACGGACGCGCAGGTTGCGGACCTGCAGCCCGCTTTCGTCCAAGGCGGCCCGCACGGCGACCTCCGCCCGTTCGATGCGTCCGAGCCGGAAGGGGCTCACCTCGATGCCGTAGGCGACCCGCGAGGACAGGCAGGCCGCGGCGGGCTTGTCCCAGGTCGGCAGCCCCCACTCGCGGGAGGCCTCCCGGACCTGCTGCTTGGTCAGGCGGGCGTCGCTCAGCGGGGTGATTGCGCCGCGCTCGGCGGCCGCCCGGATCCCGGGACGGAAGCCCGCCACCGTGTCGTCGGCGTTGGTTCCGGTCGCGACGTGCTCGATGCCGTGCTCGCGCGCGAGCGGCCCGAGGACGTCGAGCAGCTCGGCCTTGCAGAAGTAGCAGCGATCGCCGGCGTTGGCGCGGTAGCCCTCGCGCTCCATCTCATGGGTCCGCGGGGTCAGGATGCGGACGCCGAGGGACTCGGCGAAGTCGCGGGCCGGGGACCGCTCGTGCTGCGGCAGGGAGTCGGAGTACGCCGTGGCGGCCGCGACCCTGCCGGGACCGAGCGCCCGAACGGCGGCGGCGAGCAGGAAGGCGCTGTCGGCACCCCCGCTGAAGGCGACCATGACCGACCCGCGCGAGAGCAGGTCTGCCTCCAGCGCGGCGAGGCGCTCGGAGAGGCTGTCGGACTCGGTCACCGAACCACCTTATGTACGCATTCTCATTGAAACCAACCGACCACCCTGGGAGCATGGGGGGTCCTGAACGGCCGGATGAGCCGAGGATCCGCCTCGGGCGACTGGAAGGGAAGGGAGTCCGTTGGGCACGTTGACACGCGTTCGGCGGGCCTGTGCGCTCCTCGCCGCAGGAGGGCTCCTGCTCGCCGGTACGCCGGAGCTGGCGGCCGCCGCGCCCGCACCGACGGAGGTCTCCGCGCCCGGCCTCTACATCGTCTCCCTCGACTCCCCGCCGCGCCCCGACGCCGAGCGGGGCGCCGACAGGCTTCGCCGCGCGCAGGACCGGCTGCTCGACGCGCTCGGCCGGCCGACCGTGCTGTACCGCTTCACCTCCGCTCTCAACGGGTTCGCGGCGGAGCTCACCCGCGCCCAGGTCAAGCAGCTGCGGTCCGACCCGCGCGTCGCTCTCGTGGAGCGAAGCACGGTCCAGCACCTCGACTCCTCGAGTTCGGCCGACTACCTGGGGGCCGACCAGGCCTGGCGCTCGACCGGGGGTCCGGACGGCGCCGGTCGTGGCACGGTCGTGGGGGTCGTCGACAGCGGCATCTGGCCCGAGAACCCGAGCTTCGCGGCACTCCCCGACGCGCGGGGTCGCGGCCCTGCCCGGTTCCGGAACGCGTGCGTCTCCGGGGAGCAGTGGGACCGGTCCGACTGCAACAGCAAGGTCGTCGCCGCCCGCTACTTCGTGAAGGGCTTCGGCAAGGAGAAGCTCGCCGCGGCGGAGTTCCTCTCCCCCCGTGACGGCAGCGGGCACGGCACCCACACGGCCGCGCTCGCCGCGGGCAACGACCAGGTGCGCGTCCGCGTCGAGGGCCAGGACTTCGGCTACACCTCGGGCATGGCGCCGGGCGCGCGCATCGCCTCGTACAAGGCCTGCTGGACCGCGCCGGACCCGGCGGACGACGGCTGCACCACCGCCGACACGGTCGCCGCGATCGACCGCGCGGTGGCCGACGGGGTCGACGTGATCAGCTACGCCGTCTCGGGACCGGCAGGGGTCGACTCGGACTCGGTGGAGACGGCCTTCCTCAACGCGACGGCGGCCGGGGTCTTCGTCGCCGCCTCGGCCGGCAACCGCGGACCCGCCGCCGGCACGGTGGCGCACGCCAGCCCGTGGGTGACGACCGTCGGCGCCAGCACGTCCCACGCCTTCCAGGGAGCGCTCGTCCTCGGCGGCAGGCGCACCCACGTCGGCGCGATGGTCTCCGACGAGAGGGTCCGCAGCACCGACCTGGTGCTCGCGAAGGACGTCGCGGCGCCGGGGAGCAGCCGCGAGGACGCCCGGCTCTGCCGGCCCGGGGCGCTCGACGCCTCCGCGGTGGAGGGAGCGATCGTCCTGTGCGACCGCGGCACGGTCCCCCGCGTCGAGAAGTCCGCGGCCGTGGCCCGCGCCGGTGGCGTCGGGATGGTGCTGGCCAACGTCCGCCCGGACGCCGTGTACTCCGACTTCCACTCCGTCCCCACCGTCCACCTCGACGCGGCCGCGGCCGCAGCGGTCAAGCGCTACGTCGCCCAGGCCGACCGCGCCACGGCGTCGATCGACCCGACCGGGGCCGACGACGTGGTGGTCCCCCAGATCGCGCCGTTCTCCTCCCGTGGCCCCGTGCAGCGTGACGGTGGAAGCCTGCTCAAGCCCGACGTGACCGCACCGGGCGTCGGCGTCCTCTCGGCGGTGGCCCCGGCCTCGGACAACAACCGGATGTGGGACCTGCGCTCGGGTACGTCGATGAGCACCGCCCACGTGGCCGGTGTGGCCGCCCTCGTCATGGGCAAGCACCGCCGGTGGACGCCGGCCATGGTGAAGTCGGCGATGGCCACCACGGCCGACCAGCTCGAGGGGCCGAACGGTCCTCTCGCCGCCGGCGCCGGCCAGATCGACCCCGCCGAGGCGCTCGACCCCGGTCTCGTGCTGGACGCGTCGATCGGGCGGTACCGCTCGTGGCTCTCCGGCCGCGTACCGACGCGGAAGCTCAACCTTCCCTCGATCGCGGTCGGCGACCTGACCGGTCGCACCCGGGTGGTCCGCCGGGTCACCAACGTCTCCTCCGGGACCGAGACCTACACCGCACGCGTGGTGGGCCTCGAGGGCCTGGACGTGCAGGTGCGCCCGCAGTCCCTCGAGCTGGCCCCCGGGGAGACCAAGAAGTTCGCCGTGATCCTCGACCGCGACACCGCCCAGCTGGAGGCTCCGGCGAGCGGGTACGTCGTGTGGACCGGCCTGAGCCACCAGGCCAGGTTGCCGGTCGTGGCGACCCCCCGGACCGTCGCGGCTCCCGACGAGGCGACCGCCTCAGGTACACGTGGGCAGCTCTCGTTCGAGGCCGTCGCCGGAACCAGTGGTGAGCTCGACCTCTCGCTGGCCGGGCTCGCGTCCGCGCAGCCGGTCGGGTTCACGCTCGAGCCGGGTGCGTTCGACCCGGAGAACCCCGAGACCGACGCGGACACGGCGATGTTCCCGATCGACGTGCCGGTCGGCGCGGAGGCGTTGCGGGTGGCGCTCGAGGGGCGCGACAGCGACGACCTCGACCTCCACCTGTACCGCGGCGACGAGCTGGTCGCCTCGGCCACCGGCAGCGGGGCGGACGAGATCCTCACCCAGGCCGCTCCCGAACCGGGGAGCTACCGGCTCTTCGTGTCCGCCGCGGTGGCAGGCAACCGGTCGACCACGACCGCCCAGCTCTACACGTGGGTGCTGCGGCGCGACGACGCCGGCAACCTCGCCCTGCCGGGCTCCGTCCCCGTGGTGGCCGGCGAGCCGTTCGAGGTGGACCTCGGCTGGGACGGCCTCGACGCGACGGCCCGCTGGTTCGGCGCGATCCGCTACGGCGCCTCCGGCGAGCGCACCTACCTCACGCTCAACTGAGGAGGCTCAGGACAGGCCCAGCCGACGGGCCGCCTCCTCGCGCATCTCGACCTTGCGGATCTTGCCGGTCACCGTCATGGGGAACTCGTCGACCACCATCACGTAGCGCGGGATCTTGTAGTGGGCGAGCTTGCCCGTCGCGAACTCCCGCACCTGTTCGGCGTCGAGCGGCCTGGCCCCGTCACGCATGCGCACCCAGGCGCACAGCTCCTCGCCGTACTTCTCGTCGGGGACGCCGATGACCTGCACGTCCTCGATGTCGGGGTGGGTGTAGAGGAACTCCTCGATCTCGCGCGGGTAGATGTTCTCCCCGCCGCGGATCACCATGTCCTTGATCCGGCCGACGATGTTGCAGTAGCCGTCCTCGCGCATGACGGCCAGGTCGCCGGTGTGCATCCAGCCGTCCGCGTCGATCGCCTCGTCGGTCTTCTCCGGGTTGTCCCAGTAGCCGAGCATCACCGAGTAGCCGCGGGTGCAGAGCTCCCCGGGCTCCCCGCGCTCGAGGGTCTCCCCCGACAAGGCGTCCACGATCTTGACCTCGACGTGCGGGTGCACCCTCCCGATGGTGGCCGTCCGGCGCTCCAGGTCGTCGTCGCTGCGGGTCTGGCAGGAGACCGGCGAGGTCTCGGTCATGCCGTAGGCGATCGAGACCCCGGCCATGTGCATGTCGTCGATGCAGCGCTTCATCACCTCGACCGGGCAGATCGACCCCGCCATCACGCCGGTGCGCAGCGAGGACAGGTCGAAGGAGGCGAAGTCGGGGTGGTTCTGCATCGCGATGAACATCGTCGGTACGCCGTACAGGCCCGTGCACCGCTCGTCCTGCACCGCCTCGAGCGTCACGCCAGGCTCGAAGCCGGGCGCCGGGATCACCATGGTCGCTCCGTGGGTCGTGCACCCGAGGTTGCCCATGACCATGCCGAAGCAGTGGTAGAAGGGCACCGGTATGCAGAGCCGGTCCTCGTGGGTGAACTCGATGGTCTCCGTGGTGAAGAACCCGTTGTTGAGGATGTTGCGGTGCGAGAGCGTGGCGCCCTTCGGGAACCCGGTCGTGCCCGAGGTGTACTGGATGTTGATCGGGTCGTTGTTCTCGAGGACCGCCAACCGCTGGGCGACGGCGTCGGAGGGGAGGCCCTCCCCCTGGGCCAGCAGGTCCGCCCAGTCCGACGTACCGATGAAGACGACGCGGTCGAGGGCGTGGCAGTCGTGCCGCACCTCCTCGACCATGGCGCGGTAGTCGCTGGTCTTGAACTCGGTGGCCGAGATCAGCATGCGCAGGCCGGACTGGTTGAGGGCGTAGGCGAGCTCGTGGGTGCGGTACGACGGGTTGACGTTGACCAGGATCGCGCCGATCTTCGCGGTGGCGTACTGCACGAGCGTCCACTCCGCGCAGTTCGGCGACCAGATGCCGACCCGGTCGCCCTTGGCGATCCCCGCGCCGATCAGGCCGCGTGCGAGCGCGTCCACGTCACGGTCGAGCTCTGCGTAGGTCCAGCGGCGCCCGGTGGCCACCTCCACCAGCGCCTCCCGCTCGCCGTGCTCGCGCACGATCCGCTCGAAGTTCTCGCCGATCGTCTCCTCGATGAGCGGCGGTGTGGTCTCCCCGGCTGCATAGGACTCCATGGAGCGACCCTAGTGACCCTCGACGGGATGACGATAGGTTTCGCGGGTGGAACTCAGCGGACGCACAGCATTGGTCACCGGGGCGTCCAGCGGAATCGGCGCAGCCGTCGCCCGGGAGCTGGCGGCCCGCGGCGCCTCGGTCGTCCTGGTGGCCCGCAGCCGCGTGCCGCTGGAGCGCGTGGCGGACGGGATCCGTGAGGCAGGAGGGCAGGCGCGGGTCGAGACCGCCGACCTGTCCGAGGTCGCCGAGGTGGAGGACCTCGCCGCCCGCGTCCTGCGTGAGGGAGCCCCGGACGTCCTGGTGAACAACGCCGGCGCCGGGAGGTGGCTCGCGGTCGACGAGACGCCCGCGGGCGAAGCGGCCTCGATGACGGCGCTGCCCTACCTCGCCGCGTTCGAGCTCACCCGGGCCCTGCTGCCCGCGATGATCGAGCGCGGCAGCGGGCGGGTGGTCTGCATGACCTCGGCCGCGGCGTACATGCACGTCCCGGGCGCCGCGGGGTACGCCGTGGCGCGCTGGGCGATGCGGGCCTTCGCGGGACAGCTCCGGGCGGACCTGCGAGGCACCGGGGTCGGCGTGACCCTCGTGGCTCCCGCCGAGGTCGACTCGCCGTACTTCGACCACAACCCGGGCTCACGGGACCGGATCCCGAAGGTGTCGGCCGCTCTCGGGGGCGCGATCACGCCCGACGACGTGGCGCGCGAGCTGGTGCGTGCGGTGGAGCGCGATGCCCGGGAGACGATCATCCCCCGGCGGGCGGCGGTGCTGATCAGGGCGACCCCGCGCCCGGTCCTCGGCTGGCTGGTGACCCGGACGGGCTGGCGGCGGTCCCGTCAGCGGCGGGTGAGCCGCTCGAAGTAGCGGGCGATCTGCGGCACGTCCCAGCCATGCGCCTCGGTCAGCCCGGTGCCGAGCATGGCGAGGTACTCCGCGCTGGGCTCGGTGTGCTCGACGTGGTCGACCCCGTGCGGGGCGGTGAAGGTCAGCATCGGCGCGCCGGCCAGACGGCCGATCTCGACGAGCGTCTCGTAGTGCCCGGGCCCGACGTGGTGCCGGCCGTCCAACTCGGGGTCGAGGCCGCCGAGGACGATCTCCTCGATGGGGTCCTCGGGGTCGGGGACGCGGTGCATCTCCTGCGCAGCGATGTCGGCGAACTGCTGCGCGGTCACCAGGTAGGCGACACCGACCGACGGACCGGGGGTCTCGTGGTCGTAGAACGCGACGCCGCCACCCCACTGCGTGGACTGCCCGGCGAAGTAGACCGACCCGGGCAGGTCGACGGCGATCCGGTGCCGCGGCGGGCGAGGATCGCGTGCTCCCGGGTTGGCGCGGTTTCCGCCGACGGGGACACCGCCCTCGATGTAGCAGGCCAGACGGTCCGCCGACATGTTGGACCCGTAGCTGACGTACCAGACCTCACCATCGTGCGGAAGGGGACTTACGTGCTCTTCTGCTTCAATCATGGCTGGCAGGCAACTTACCCACGTTCCGGCCGGGCCGAACCTCGACCCGGACGTGAAGTGGCTCTCCCATCGGGCCGTCACGCGCGCCGCTGGGCAGGCTCGCTAGTACCGTGGAGCGGATGGCCGAGAGCAGATCCCCGCGCACCCTGGCCGACCAGTTCCGCTCCTGGTCGGACGAGGATCTCGCGCACCTGCTCCGGGCCCGGCCCGACCTCGCCGTGCCCGCCCCGCAGGACTCCACGCAGCTCGCCTCCCGCGCCGGCACGCGTGCCTCGGTGCTGCGGGCGGTGGACCAGCTCGACGTGCTCGGGCTCGCGGTGCTCGACGCCGTGGTCGCACTGGGTGGCCGGGTGTCCCTCGCCGACCTGGAGCGCCACGTCAACGCTGCGGCGGACTCGATCGCCCCGACGGTCGACGACCTCCTGTCCAAGGCCCTGCTGTGGGGGACGCACGACGACCTGCGGGCCCTGAGCGTGGTCACGGAGGTCGTCGGTACGACGGTCAGCGGGCTCGGCCCGGCGGCGGAGCAGCTGCTCACGTCGTACGGACCGGCGCGGGTCTCCGCGCTCGCGCGCGACCTGGGACTGGAGGTGTCCGGGGACCGGCACACCGACGCGGTGCGGGTCGCCCACCACCTCGGCGACCGGGAGGTCGTGGAGGAGCTCGTCGGCGAGGTCGACGAGCGCGCCCGCGCGATCCTGGACCACCTCGAGCGGGACAACGCACCGGGCACCGTGGAGGACACCGGCCGACCGACGAGCCGGGAGGACGCGCAGTCACCGGCCGACCAGCTCCTCTCCCGGGGCCTGGTGGTCGCCCGGGACCGCACCCACGTCGTGGTGCCGCGCGAGGTGGCGATCTGCCTGCGCGGCGGACGCACCACCCGCCACCGCGTCGACGAGCCGCCGGAGCTCGCGACGTCGAGCCGCGCCCAGGACCTCGTGGACCGGGCGGCCGGAGGCGCGGCCTTCGACCTGGTCCGACACGTCGAGCTGCTCCTGGAGCACTGGGGCACCCACCCGCCGGCAGCGCTGCGCGGCGGCGGGCTGGGGGTGCGCGACCTCCGGGCGGCCGCCGGGCTGCTCCACGTCGACGAGCGGACCGCGGCGCTGCACGTCGAGCTCGCCTCGGCCGCGGGGCTGGTCGCGGTCGGGGACACCGACGACCAGGACGCCGCGTGGCTGCCGACCGACGCCTTCGACGTGTGGAGCAGCGGCGCCGCCGCGCAGCGCTGGGCGGCCCTGGCGCTGGCCTGGCTGGAGAGCCCGCGGGTGATGAGCCTGGTCGGCAGCCGCGACCAGAGCCGCAAGACGATCAACGCCCTGGTCGGCGACCTCGAACGCTCCTGGGCCGTCGAGACACGACGCAGCACTCTCGAGCTGATGGCGTCCGTGCCCGAGGGCGAGGTGCTGGCGCCCGGCACCGGGATCCCCTCGGTCGTGGAGCGGCTGCGCTGGCTGCGCCCCCGCCGTCCGACGGAACGCGCGGAGGCAGTGGCCTGGACCGTGGAGGAGTCGGCTGTGCTGGGGGTCACCGCCCTCGGCGGACTGTCCACGCACGGCCGGTCACTGCTGGAGTCCGAGGAACCGCGACGCGACGCGGCGAAGCTGCTCGAGCCGCTGCTCCCCTCCCCCGTGGACCACGTGCTGCTCCAGGCGGACCTGACCGCCGTCGCGCCCGGACCCCTCGAGCACGAGCTCGCCCACAACCTCGCGATGATGGCCGACATCGAGTCCCGCGGCGGCGCGACCGTCTACCGCTTCACGGCCACCTCGGTACGCCGCGCCTTCGACTCGGGGTGGTCGTCGGCGGAGGTGCACGGGTTCATCGCGAGCTCGTCGCGCACGCCCGTGCCGCAGCCGCTGGTGTACCTCGTCGACGACGTCGCCCGCCGCTTCGGGACGGTCCGTGTCGGGGCGGCGGGCTCGTTCCTCCGCAGCGACGACGAGTCCGCGCTCACCGAGCTGGTGCACAACCCCCAGGCTTCCGGGCTGCGCCTGCGCCGGATCGCGCCGACGGTCGTGGTGAGCGACATGCCCGTCGACGTCCTCCTGCCCCGGCTGCGCGAGCTCGGGGTGGCGCCCGTGGTCGAGGCCCCCGACGGCACGGTCCGCCTGGCCCGCAAGGACAGCCACCGCGCTCGTCCCCCGAGGCAGCGGGCACCGAGCCCCGGCCTGGGGGCGGCCCGGTCGGCCGCACGCGTGGCGTCGACGGTCGGTGCGATCCGGGCCGGCGACCGTGCCGCGGAGAGCCGACCTCGCCGGGCCGAGGCGGCGAGCCTCTCCGGTGGAGGCCCGATGGCGACGATGGCGGCGCTGCGGGAGGCCGTGGAGACGAAGGCGACGGTCTGGATCGCCTACCTCGACAACCACGGCTCGACCGTGGAGCGCGTGGTGGACCCGGCGAAGGTCGAGGCCGGGTGGCTCACAGCCTTCGACCACCGCGCTGACGACGTGCGCTCGTTCGCGGTGCACCGGATCAGCAGCGTCCACGCCGTGAGCGAGGACTGAGCCCCTTACCCGATCAGTGGCTTGGCACAGGTCGGTAAGGTGCTGGCATGGATTTCGTCCGTTACGCCGAACGCTCGGCGGACCTCGTGAACGCCGAGATCGACGATGCCGAGTCACTCGTCGGCTTCCTCGGTGACCGCGCCTGGCTGCACGACAAGGTCGTCGAGCGCGACGCGACGGCCCTGCGCCGCTTCCAGCGGGAGCTCCGCCCCGTGTTCGAGGCCTCGAACGAGCGCGACGAGCAGGGGGTCGTCGACCAGCTCAACACGCTGCTCGCGAAGCACCCCGTCACGCCGTACATCGCCGGCCACGAGAGCGGCAACTGGCACATGCACGTCGCCGACCGCAGCTCCTCGGTCGCCGAGCTCCTCGTCGCCGAGTCGCTGATGGGCCTGTCCACCCTGGTGTGCGACCTCGGGGCCACCCGGCTCGGCGTCTGCGACGCGAGCCCCTGCACCAACGTGTTCGTCGACACCTCGCCGAACCAGTCCCGGCGCTACTGCTCCGACCGGTGCTCCTCACGCGCGAACGTCGCGGCCTACCGGGCCCGCCAGAGGGCCCACGCCGCGGGAGCCGCGTCATGACCGACGGACCCCTGATCGTCCAGTCCGACAAGACCCTCCTGCTCGAGGTCGAGCACGCCAAGGCCGACGACTGCCGCAAGGCCATCGCGCCGTTCGCCGAGCTCGAGCGATCCCCCGAGCACGTCCACACCTACCGGCTCACGCCCCTCGGCCTCTGGAACGCCCGGGCCGCCGGCCACGACGCCGAGCAGGTCGTCGACACGCTGCTCACCTACTCCCGCTACTCGGTCCCGCACGCCCTGCTCGTCGACATCGCCGAGACGATGGCCCGCTACGGCCGGCTGCGCCTGGAGAAGCACCCGGTGCACGGCCTGGTCCTCGCCTCCATCGACCGGCCGGTCCTCGAGGAGGTGCTGCGCGCCAAGAAGGTCAAGCCGATGCTCGGTGAGCGCCTCGACGACGAGACGGTCGCGGTGCACCCGTCGGAGCGCGGGAACCTCAAGCAGGCGCTGCTCAAGCTCGGCTGGCCCGCCGAGGACTTCGCCGGGTACGTCGACGGGGAGGCGCACTCGATCGACCTCGACGAGCGCGAATGGCAGCTGCGCTCCTACCAGCGCGAGGCCGCGGAGTCGTTCTGGCACGGGGGGTCCGGGGTCGTCGTACTCCCGTGCGGTGCGGGCAAGACGCTCGTCGGGGCCGCAGCCATGGCGCACGCCAAGGCCACCACGCTCATCCTCGTCACCAACACCGTCTCCGCACGGCAGTGGAAGGAGGAGCTCGTACGGCGCACCTCGCTGACCGAGGACGAGATCGGCGAGTACTCCGGCACGAAGAAGGAGATCCGCCCGGTCACGATCGCCACCTACCAGGTGATGACGACCCGGCGGAAGGGCGTCTACACCCACCTCGAGCTGTTCGACGCCCGCGACTGGGGCCTCGTGATCTACGACGAGGTCCACCTGCTGCCCGCGCCGATCTTCCGGATGACCGCCGACCTGCAGGCGCGCCGCCGCGTCGGGCTGACCGCGACGCTCGTGCGCGAGGACGGCCGCGAGGGCGACGTGTTCTCGCTGATCGGCCCGAAGCGGTACGACGCACCGTGGAAGGACATCGAGGCGCAGGGCTGGATCGCGCCGGCCGACTGCGTCGAGGTGCGCGTGACGATGCCGGAGAGCCACCGGTTCACCTACGCCACGGCGGAGCCGGAGGAGCGCTACCGGATGGCCGCCTGCACCCCGGTGAAGACCGACATCGTGCAGCAGCTGGTGGAGAAGCACGCCGGCGAGCCGACCCTGGTGATCGGCCAGTACATCGACCAGCTCGACGAGATCGGTGAGCGCGTCGGAGCACCCGTGATCAAGGGCGAGACCACCGTGAAGGAGCGGGAGCGGCTGTTCAACGCGTTCCGCTCCGGCGAGATCGACCTGCTCGTGGTCTCGAAGGTCGCGAACTTCTCCATCGACCTGCCCTCGGCGGCCGTGGCGATCCAGGTCTCCGGCTCGTTCGGGTCCCGGCAGGAGGAGGCGCAGCGGCTCGGGCGGCTGCTGCGCCCGAAGGAGGACGGCCGGTCGGCACGCTTCTACGCGATCGTCGCCCGGGACACGGTCGACGCGGACTTCGCGCAGCACCGGCAGCGGTTCCTCGCCGAGCAGGGGTACGCCTACCGGATCATGGACGCCGACGACATCGCCGCGGACTCCTGACGGCACCACCGGAAACCCGGGCGTGGCTGTCCCCGTTCTGCGAGGCTCACGACGTGCCCGCTCCCCTGTACCGCAGCTCGGACTCCCAGCGCCGGATTCGCGACTGGTGCACGGACCGACTCGCGACCTGGACGGTGCCGCACGAGAGGAGCGTCCTCCCCACGTCGTTGGGGCCGACGCACCTGGTCACCGCCGGCGAGGGCGAGGGCGGAACAGTCTGCGTCTACCTGCCCGGGACCAGCTTCAACGCCGCGACGAGCCTGCCCCTGCTCACGGCGCTCGCGTCGCACTGCACGGTCGTCTGCGCCGACCTGCCGGGACAGCCGGGTCTGAGCGGTCCGGACCGGCCGGCCAAGGAGACCGAGGGGTACGCCGCCTGGCTGCGGGCACTCGTCGCGCACGTGCAAGCCGAGCACCCCGGTCGGCGGCTCCTCCTGGCCGGACACTCGCGTGGAGCCGCGGTGGCGTTGACCGGCCCGACCGACGTCGACGCACTGGTGCTGATCTCGCCCGCGGGGCTGGTGCGCGTGCGTGTCGGAGCGTCCGTGCTGCGCGCCTCCGTTCCCTGGGCGCTGCGACCCACGGAGCAGCGCTCGAGGGCCTTGCTGGAGCTGATGAGCGGCCCGGGTGCGTCGGTGGACCCGGCGCTGGACTCGACGCTCGTGGAGTGGATGACGCTGGTCAGCCGCGAGAGCCGAACGACGGGGGCGCCGGGCCCGCTTCCTGACGCCCTCGTCTCCCGCTGGTGGGGTCGAGGTGTGCGGGTGCTCGTCGGCGAGCACGACTGCTTCTTCCCCGCCCGCCGCGTGACCAGCGCCGCCCGCGAGCGACTGGGGGTGGACACGGAGGAGCTCGCCGGGCTGGGGCACCTCGTCGTCGACGAGGCGCCCCTGCGGGTCGCCGAGAGGGTCCTCCTCACGCCGCCGGGGTCGCCCTGACCGGCCGGAGGACCGTCGCGACCACGACAAGGGTGGTGGCCAGGAGCAGCGCCCCGACCATGAAGGCGGCGTCCGCGCCGGCCACGAACATCTCGTGGGCGCGCGCCACCGGGCTCGTCGCGGTCACGTCGGCCGCGCGAGAAGCGCTCCCGAAGACCGTCACGAGGGCAGCGAGGCCCAGTGCGGCACCGATCTGCTGCGACACGTTGGTGAGGCCGGCCGCGGCACCGGCCTCGTGCGGCTGCACCGCGTGCAGTCCGGCGCCGGTGAGGGGCACGAAGGTGAGGCCGTTCCCGACACCGATGAGCAGCAGCGACACGAGCACCACGAGGTAGCCGCTGGAGGTCGAGAGCTGGGTCAGCACGACGAGCGAGAGGGTGCTGAGCGTCGCGCCGACCATCATCACGCGACGTCCTCCGAACCGTGCCACCAGCACTCGCGCACTCAGCTGAGAGGCCGCGAAGAGCGCGATCGTGGTGGGGAGGAACCCCAGGCCGGTCCGGATCGGGCTGTAACCGAGCACGTCCTGGAGGAAGAGGGTGAGGAAGAAGAACATCCCTGTCATGCCGGCGAACATGAACATCCGCGCGACGTAGGCGCCGCTGCGGGTGCGGTCGGCGAACAGCGACAGCGGCGTGATCGGCTCGGCAGCCCGACGCTCGACCGCCACGAACGCGGCGAGCAGGACGGCTCCGGCGACGAAGGAGAGCACCGTCCCCGCGCTGCCCCAGCCGTCGCTCGCGGCGTGCACGAAGCCGTAGACGAGCGCGGACATGCCGGCGGTCGAGGTGACGGCCCCGCCCAGGTCGAAGCGCCCGCTCCTGCGCGGGACGTGCGGCACGACCATCCACGCCGCGACGGCCACCCCGATGCCGATCGGCACGTTGACGAGCATGACCCATCGCCAGGACGCGAGCTCGGTGAGGAGGCCGCCGGCGACGAGCCCGAGCGATCCGCCCCCGATCGAGACCGCCGTGTAGAGCCCCAGGGCGCGGGTGCGTTCCCTTCCCTCGGGGAACATCGTGGTCAGCAACGACAGGGTGGCGGGTGCCGCGAACGCCGCGCCGACGCCTTGGACAGCGCGGGCGGCGACCATCGTCCCGGCGGAGGTCGCCAGGCCGCCCGCGAGCGACGCGAGCGTGAAGACCAGGATGCCGGCGATCAGGGTGGGTCGCCTGCCCAGCAGGTCTCCCACCCTCGCGCCCAGGAGCAGGAGGCCTCCGAAGGCGAGGCTGTAGGCGTTGAGCACCCAGGAGAGTCCGCTGGCCGAGAAGCCGAGGGCTCCCTGGATGTGCGGCAGCGCGACGTTGACGATGGTCAGGTCGAGGATGACCATCAGCTGCGCCGTCAGGATCGTCGCGAGCACGAGGCTCCGTCGCCCGGGTGCTCTCCCGCGGGTGGGCGGCGCGGCCAGAGTGGTGGCTTGATCGGACATGGCTCGTGCTCCATCCTGGGAGTGCGGGTGAATCGGAGGGCGCCTCCGCTTCACGATACGGAGGGTGCCTCCGCTTATGCAAGACGTTCTTCCGAGGAGTTGACGTGACGTCACGGACCGAGCCGGCCGCGCCTCGCATGCGTGCCGACGCCGCCCGCAACCGCGCTCGTCTCGTCGCGACCGCCCAGGAGGCGCTCCACGCCGCCGACGACCCCGGCTCCGTGACGATGGAGGCCGTGGCCAAGCGCGCAGGTGTCGGCATCGGCACCCTGTACCGCCACTTCCCCACGCGCCTGGAGCTGCTCGAGGCGGTCTACCGCGAGGACGTCGACGACCTGGCGGAGCGCGCGGAGTCCCTGATCCGGACCGAGACGCCCTGGGACGCCCTCGCCGGCTGGCTGGAGGTCTTCATCGCGTTCGCGTCCACCAAGCGCGCCATCTTCTCCGAGCTGATCGAGGCGATCGGCCGCGACTCGGCGCTCGTGACGCACTCGCGGCAGGTGCTGATGGAGACGGCCACGGACCTGCTGAACCGCGCGCAGGAGGCCGGCCAGGCTCGCACGGACGTGTCCGCAGCCGACGTGATCAGCCTGGTGGGCGGTTGCTCGATGATGCACCTGGCCGGGGACCAGGCACGGCGCGTCCTGCGCGTCATCCTCGACGGGCTGCGCACCTGAGGCGGGAAGGCCCTCCCCCGAAAACCCGGTGACGGAGGCCCCGGCCGCTGGTAGCGTCCATCGCCCCCACCGACCGAGCCGCGCCCGCGGAGGCCTTCGCATGTCCACGCCCGCCACGCCCGACGACGACGTTGCCGACCCTGGCGCCGACGACCCGATCGCCGCCGAGCGCGACCACTTGGACCGCTCCCGCGCGGCCCTGGCCCGGATGCGGGCCCGCACGTCCGCGCTCGACACCTCGGCGGCCGGCGACTGGGTGAGCCAGCAGATCCTCGAGTCCGCGATCTACCGGCGGATGAAGGCTCTGGAGGACGACCCGACCGTCCCACTCTTCTTCGGCAGGCTCGACTACGACGAGGCGCACGAGGACGCCCGCGGAGAGCGGTTCTACATCGGCCGCCGCCACGTGACCGACGAGTCGGGTGACCCGATGGTGGTCGACTGGCGGGCACGGATCAGCGGCCCGTTCTACCGGGCGAGCAAGGCCGACCCGCTGGGGGTGCGACTGCGTCGCCGCTTCGGGTTCCAGCAGGGCGCGATGACCGCCTTCGAGGACGAGCGGCTGCTCGACGGGGTCGAGGAGGCGCACAGCGAGATCCTGGAGGCCGAGATCGAGCGGCCCCGCGTCGGGCCGATGCGCGACATCGTGGCCACCATCCAGCCGGAGCAGGACCTGATCGTGCGGTCGGACCTCGCCCGGTCGGTGTGCGTCCAAGGCGCACCCGGCACCGGCAAGACCGCGGTCGGGCTGCACCGCGCGGCGTACCTCCTCTACGCGCACCGTGACCAGCTCTCCCGGCAGGGCGTTCTCGTGGTGGGGCCGAACGCGTCGTTCCTTCGCTACATCGGTGACGTGCTGCCGGCCCTCGGCGAGATCGACGCCCAGCAGACGACGATCGAGGAGATGGTCGGCAAGACCCTCGCCGGCCCAACGCGCGCTACACGATCCGGGGCGAGGACGCGCCGGAGGTCGCGACCCTCAAGGGCGACGCCCGCATGGCGACCGTGCTGCACCGGGCGCTGTGGTCCCACCTCCAGGCCCCGGACGAGGGACTGGTCGTGCCGCGCGGCGCGCGCCGGTGGCGGGTGGCGACGTACGAGGCCGAGGAGATCGTCGAGGCGCTGCGCGAGCGCGGGGTCCGCTACGGCGCGGCTCGCGGCATGCTCCAGCAGCGGCTCGCGCACGCCGTCCTGGTGAAGATGGAGATGGCCGGGGACTCCCCGGACGACCGGGTGCAGGACGCCGTGGCGCGCAGCCGCCCGGTCAAGCAGTACGCCGACCGGCTCTGGCCCACCGTCGACCCCGCGCGCCTGGTGATGCGGCTGCTGAGCGACCCCGCGCTCCTCGCCGCGGCGGCGGAGGGTGTGCTGAGCCAGGACGAGCAGGCGCTGCTGCTGTGGGCGAAGCCGGCGAAGGGGCCGGCATCCGTCCGCTGGTCGGTCGCGGACGCGGTGCTGGTGGACGAGGCCGCCGACCTGGTCGCGCGCACGCCCAGCCTGGGTCACGTGGTCGCCGACGAGGCACAGGACCTCTCCCCGATGATGCTGCGCGCCGTGGGCCGGCGTTGCACGACGGGTTCGACGACTGTCCTCGGCGACCTGGCGCAGGCCACGACCCCGTGGGGCAGCCGCTCGTGGGACGAGGCGCTGGACCACCTCGGCAAGCCGCAGGCGCACGTCGAGCAGCTGACCCGCGGCTTCCGGGTGCCGGGTGAGGTGATCGAGTACGCCGCCCAGCTGCTTCCCGCGATCGCTCCCGACCTCGAGCCCCCGACCTCGGTACGCCGGACCCGCGGCGACCTCGAGGTGCTCAGGGTGCACGACCTCGTGGCCGCCGCGGTGGAGCAGGCCGGGCGGGCCACGACCCGGGTCGGCTCGGTCGGGCTGATCGCGCCGGACGTCGACGTGCCGCGGCTGTCGGCCGCCCTGGACGGAGCCGGCGTGGCCCACGCCGTCCTGGGTGAGGAGCCGGACGCGGTCGAGGCCGCCCTGGAGCTGGTGCCGGCCTCCCTGGCGAAGGGCCTGGAGTTCGACCACGTCGTGCTGCTCGAGCCGAGCGGGCTGGTCGCGGGTGAGGCGGACCGCGTCACCGGTCTGCGCCGGCTCTACGTCTGCCTCACCCGCGCCGTCACGTCACTGGTCGTGCTGCACGAGCAGGACCTGCCCGGGGAGCTGACCCGGGGCTGACGGGGGAGCTGACGGGGGACCTCAGGCCCCTCCCCGCACCGCCTGGTCGATGAGGTCGGCTGCGGGGTGGATGTCCCGCAGCTCGTCACGTCCGTGCAGGAGTGCGATGAGCGGGGCGGTGATCTCGCCCATCGCGGGGCGGCTGCGCCGGGACCGGCCGCGGTCGGCCTCGGCGACACCTCTCAGGGGGATGGTGTACCTGGTCAGGCCGTCGCAGACGCTGACCCGGGCTCGGAGACCGGCGCGGCGGATGGTCGTCAGCGCGGCGTCGTTGTCGGGCTGGACCAGGCAGGTGAGGGTGTCCAGGCCCAGCAGTGCGGCCTCGACGGCGAGTGCGTGGAGCAACCGGGTACCCAGGCCCTGACGCTGCCACCGGTCCTCGACCATGATGCCGACCTCGGCGCCGTCGGGACCGGCGGCGAGCACACCCGTGGCGACGATGTCGTCCCCGACGGTGAGCACCAGGCAGATCCCGGCGGGCGGGTCGAGCAGGCCACGCGCGAGCCGCGGCGTCACGTGCGGCATCGGCACGTGGTACCGGCGGTAGACGGTCTCCTCCGAGCAGCGGCGGTGCATCGCCACCAGCGCGTTCACGTCCTCCCCGGTGGCCGGTCGAAGGACGACCTGCTCCGGGTCGAAGGACTCGTCCACCGCCTCTGCCCGCAGGAGCCGAGGGTCGGCGGCGGCGCCCATCATCGACCCGGCCAGCCTGCGCAGCTCGGCGGCGCGGGCGAGCTCGGTGTCGGTGAACGGTGTACGCCGCTGGAGCCTGACCGACGGCCCGTGGTCGTCGTCGAGCACCAGCGTGTCGAGGCCGGGCAGCCCGTCGGCGGGGAAGGCGTCGAGCAGCCGGCAGAGCTGCTCCTCGAGACGGTGCGGCTCGTCGGCCAGGACGTGCATCGCGCGCAGGTAGCGCACGGGCTGGTCCTCCAGCGCCTTGGCGGAACAGGCGTCGACGGTGACGTCCCCGATGCCCGCGAGCTCGAAGAGCTGCTCGACGTCCTGGGCGGTCCAGCCGCCGGGTGAGTGCAGCACGAGCTCGTCGACCACGCGGCCGTCCGGTGCCGGGAAGACCTGCAGGTTGAGGATGTTGACCCGCTGGTCGCCGAAGCTGACCGCGAGGGCGGCCAGGGCGCCGGGCCTGTCCTCGAGCAGTGCGCGAACCTGCCACATCATGGGCGTCTCCTTCTACTCGATGGGTGCACCAAAAGACTCGCCCCGTCTCCTTGCCGGACGAATACGCCGGTGTTTCCGGGCCGTAAATGTTCGGAAGGTCTTGACGACGGACGGGTTTTGAGAGTTACTCTCAAGTGGGAGTAACTTTCGAGGAGATGTGATGGCCGGTCTGCGAGAGCTGAAGAAGGAGCGGACCCGCGAGGCGATCCAGCGCGAGGCGCTGCGGCTCGTCGCCGACCAGGGGTACGACGCCACCACCTGCGAGCAGATCGCCGAGGCGGCGGAGGTCTCCCCCGCCACGCTCTTCCGCTACTTCGCGACCAAGGAGGACATCGTCCTCCACGACGTCTACGACCCGCTCATCGCCGAGCTGGTCCGGGCGCGCCCGGCCGACGAGGGACCCCTGACCGCGGTACGCCGAGGGTTCGCCGACGCGTTCGCCGCCGTCTACGAGGCCGACCTCGAGTCGATCCGGCAGCGGACCGCGCTGATCCTCTCCGTCCCGGCGCTCCGCGCCCGCTCCCAGCAGCAGCAGGAGAGCCTCGTGACGGTCCTGGCCGACGTCCTGGCCGCACGCTCCGGGCGCACCGACGATCAGCTTGGCATCCGGGTGAGCGCCGCCGCCGTGGCCGCCTCCGTCGCCACCGCCGTCGAGCACTGGGCGGTGACCGGCGGCGACCTCCCCGCCCACGTCGACACCGCCCTCGAGGCCCTCGGCTCCCTCGGCAGGAGGTCCCCGGCATGAGCACGCCCGCCGTCCACGCACAGCAGGTCACCAAGCACTACGGCGACGTCGTCGCCCTCGACGGGGTCGACCTCGAGGTCCGCCCCGGCGAGATCTACGCCCTCCTCGGCCTCAACGGCGCCGGGAAGACCACGCTGATCCGGATCCTGCTCGGCATGGTCCACCCCGACGCAGGCAGCGTCTCGCTCGGCGGCGTGCCGGTCGGCGACCGGGCGGCCTGGGGGCGGGTGGGGTATCTCGTGGAGAGCCCTTCGGCGTACCCGGAGCTGACGGTGCGCGAGAACCTCGAGGTGGTACGTCGGCTCCGCCGGCTGCCCGACCGCCGTACCGTCGAGGAGGCCGTCGACCGGTTCGGGCTCCGTCCGTACGCCGACCGGCGGGCCCGCGCGCTCTCCCTGGGCAACCTGCAGCGGCTCGGCCTCGCCAAGGCGCTCCTGCACCGGCCCGACCTGGTGATTCTGGACGAGCCCGTCAACGGCCTCGACCCGGCCGGCGTCGTCGAGATCCGCACCCTGCTGCGCGACCTGGCGCACGAGCGCGGGATGACCGTGCTCCTGTCCAGCCACCTGCTCGCGGAGGTCGCGAGGCTGGCCGACCGCATCGGCGTGCTCCACGAGGGGCGCATGGTCGACGAGCTCGACGCATCGGCGCTGGCCTCGCGCACGCAACGGCGCCTCGAGGTCGGCGCTCGCGACCTCGACCGCGCCGCGCGCATCCTCCAGGACGAGGGCCTGCACCCCCGTCGCACTGCGGAGGGTCTCGTCGTACAGGACCCCCTCGCCCTGGACCGGCCCGACAGCGTCGCCTCCGCGCTCGTCCTGGGCGGGGAGCCCCCGACCCACGTCGCCGTCACGGAGGAGGACCTCGAGACCTACTTCCTCCGCCTGGTCGGGTCGGTCCACGACGAGTCCCCGGAGGTCAGCCGTGTTGCGTGACGTCGCCACCGCCCTGGGCGCGGAGCTGCTGAAGGTGCGCCGTTCCCTCGTGCCCTGGGTGACGCTCGGGGCGTTCACCCTCGGCGGGCTCGTGGGCGGGCTCTTCATGTTCGTGATGCAGGACCAGGACCGCGCCCGATCCCTCGGCCTCCTGGGCAGCAAGGCCCAGCTGTTCGGCGGGACGGCCGACTGGGCCGGGTACCTCTCGCTGACCGCCCAGATCGTCGCGGTCGGCGGCGCCATGGTGTTCGGCATGGTGATGATCTGGCTGTTCGGCCGCGAGTTCTCCGACCGGACCGCCAAGGACCTGCTCGCCCTCCCCACCCGCCGCAGTGCCCTCGTCGTCGCCAAGCTCGTCCTGGCTCTGGCGTGGTGCCTGCTGCTCACGGCGTACGTCACCGCCCTGACCCTCGCCCTCGGCACCGCACTCGGGCTGGGTGGCTGGTCGGGCGAGGCTGCGCTCCGGGGTCTCGGGACGATCCTCGCCGTCGCCACCCTCACGACGGTCCTGGCCGCGGGGTACGCGCTCGTCGCCAGCGTCGCCCGGGGCTACCTCGCCGCGGTGGGCGCGGTGTTCCTGGCCCTGCTCGCCTCGCAGGTGGTGGCCGCCCTGGGCTTCGGCCGGTGGTTCCCCTGGTCCGTGCCCGGGCTGCTCAGCGGAGCGGCGGGACCCGACGCGGCACTCCCCGGCGCGGGTGGCGTGACCGCCGTGCTCGCCGTCGGCGCAGCGTCCGTGGCTGCGACGCTGCTGTGGTGGGAGCGCGCCGACCACGATCGGTGACCGCCGGTCGAGCACACGGGTTCGCGGTGTCGACCCGGACTCCTGGGGGCACCATGTCCGTATGGTCGACAGGCGGGACAGCGCGCGGACGGGCACGCTGACGCGCCTGGCAGCCCTCGCGACGGTCGACGCGGCGCTCTTCGCGGTCCTGTACGTCGTCACCGTCCGCACCGTCGACGGCCGGCAGATCGGCGACGCCTCGCTGCGCGGCGCACTCGCCACGAGTCCAGCCGTCAGGGGCACCGTCGACGCGGTCCTGAACGTCGTGTCGACGGCTTCGCTGCTGGGCGCGGTCGCCGTGGTCGCCCTCATTGCCCTGCTCCGGCTGGCCCGCGACCAGGGGCTCGCTGCGATCGGCATCCTGGTGGCCGCCAACGTCTCGGCGCTGGTGCTGAAGAACTACCTGCTCCCACGGCCCGACCTCGGGCTCGACGAGATCGCTCCGGCCACACTGAACAGCCTTCCCAGCGGGCACAGCACGGCCGCGTTCTCCGCGGTGGCGGCACTGCTGTTCGTGCTGCCCCGGCCCTGGCGTCCGTGGGCGGCCGTCGCGGGAGCCGCCTACGCGACGCGTCACCGGGCTCGCCACCATGTCGGCCGGGTGGCACCGAGCGGCGGACTCCATGGCGGCCTTCCTCCTGGTCGGTTTCTGGACGACCGTCGCCGCCCTGGTCGTCGTCGTGGCCAGTCCGGCGTCCGGGCGCCCGGCGACCGCCGAGGCCGGGGCGTCGCCGATCCGTTGGCTGGTCGCGACGGCTGCCGGGTGCCTCACGCTGGGGACCGCTGTCGTCCTGCTGCTGGTGGCCGCGTCACCGGTACGGGAGAGCACGGTCGGGACGTGGGTGGCCTTCTTCACCGCAGCGCTGTTCATCACCGGGACGGCGATCGGCGTGCTGATCGGCATCCTGAGAGCCCTCGACCTGATGGACGCGTACGGCGGCGTGGAGGCCGTCCGCGAAGGCTAGGAGAGCAGGCCCTTCTCGACCTCCTCCAGCGCCTCGGCGAGCTCCACGGACGGGGTCCAGCCCCACCCTCGCGCACGTCGGGTCAGGATGCGCCCGGTCCAGGCGGGTCCGTCGTCCCAGATCGGGTCGACGCCCAGCGCCCCGGTGACCGCCTCGTAGTAGTCGCGCGCCGTGGCCGGCCCCGCCGCCACGTTGACGACGGTGCAGCCACCCTCCACCGGGCCGCGCTCCGGGTCCGTCGACGTCCTCACCCGGCCCGACCCCACGTCGGCAGCGAGGGCGGCCAGGTCGTCGACGTGGACCCAGGCGAAGCTCTGATCGGGTACGGCGTGGCGGGCCGCCTCGTCCTCGCGGATCGCGGCCGGCCGGACGGAGTTCCAGATCGAGCTCTCGCCTTCACCGAGGATGGCCGGCGGACGGAGGATCACGCGGGTCAGCCCGTCGACCGCCGCGAGGGCGGCGTCGGTGTCGCGCTTGGTCACGGCGTACGCGTTGGCGTCGTCGGCCACCAGCGGGGTGGCCTCGTCGACGTCACCGACCCCGGGTGAACGGTCGTAGACGGCTGCGGTCGAGATGTGGACCAGACGGGCCACGCCGGCATCCCGGGCCGCACGCGCCAGGACGGGCGTGCCCTCCACGCCGATCCGGTGCTGGGTCTCGAGGTCCGTGCCCATCGGGTGCACCGTGGTCACGACGGCGTCGGCGCCCTTCACGACAGCGCCCGCGAGGTCGGGGTCGTGGAAGTCGCCCACCCACTCCTCGACGCCCGCGAGCGCCGGCGCGGTGCCGGGGCGGCGTACGACGGCACGCACGCTCGCGCCCCGGTCGACCAGAGCCGCGATCGTGCGTGACCCGACGAGGCCGTTCGCTCCGGTGACCACGACGACAGGTGACGGGGCTGTGCTCGACTCACTCATGCCCGCCACTGTGGCACGGTCCCCCACACGCGCCGTCGTCCCGGGCGGCGCGCACCGCCGTCCGGGACGCTCAGTCCTGGGGCAGGTCCGCCCTGGCCTCCTCGTAGGATCCCGTCGGCGGGTGCGGCTCCGAGGCGTACACCAGGTGCACGACACCTGTCTCGAACGGCTCAGCCGAGAGCAGCCTGAGGTGTCGAGCAGGCCCGCCCTCCTCGAAGAGCCTCAGCCCCGAGCCGGCGGTGGCCGGGTGGACGAACAGGTGCAGCTCGTCGAGCAGACCTGCGTCGAGCAGCTGCCGGACGACCGAGACCGATCCGCTCAAGGCGATGCGTCCGATCCCCGGGTCGTCCTTCAGCTTCCTGACGGCGTCGACGAGGTCCCCCTGCAGCTGCTCGGAGTTCCGCCAGGTGAAGTCCAGCGGACTGCGCGAGGCGACGATCTTGCGCATGTCGCCCAGCCGCTTGGCGAACGGTGCGTCGTCCTCGCCGGCGGCCTCCCGTCCGGGCCAGGCTCCGGCGAAGCTGTCGTAGGTCACGCGGCCGAAGAGCATGACGTCGGCGTCGTGCGTGCGCTCCACAGCGCTTCCCATCTCCTCGTTGAAGTAGGGGAAGTGCCAGTTGCCGACGCCGGGGTCGACGACGCCGTCGAGGGCCGCGAAGAGGCTGGCAGAGATCGTGGTCATGGAAGTCTCCTGTCGTCAGTCCACGCAAAGGCAGAACGGGTGGCCGGCCGGGTCGAGGAACACTCGGAACGTCGTACCGGGCTGGTGCTCGTGCTTGGTCGCCCCGAGCTCGAGCACCGCTGCCTCGGCGGCGTCGAGGTCGTCGACGATCACGTCGAGATGCATCTGCTGGGGCACCTCCTGGGTCGGCCACACCGGCGGGGTGTAGTCCTGCACCGGCTGGAACGAGATGCACTGACCGTAGTCCGCGCGGACGTCCGCCCAGTCGGAGGAGATGTCGGCCTTCCAGTCGAGCAGGGCGGCGTAGAACGTGGCGAGAGCGCCCGGGTCCGGACAGTCGATGACGATGCTGGGAAAGCGTGCGATGGCCATGCGCGGCACGCTACTCGCGGCCACCGACGACTGCCGCCGGAACGGCTAGGTCGACCTGCACCTCAGCCCCGGTCGCGGTGGCGCCGCCAGGTTCGCTCGACCGCGATCAGGAGTCCTGGGACGACGCTGAGGCCCAGCAGCGTCAGGAACACCTGCCCTGTCACGGGCTCGGTTCCGAGCAGGTCACGCAGCCACGGCACCAGCACGCCGCCGACCTGGAGCAGGGCGGCCCCCGCGACGGCGAGCTCGAGACCCCTGCCTCGCCACCCGACGCCCTTGCGGGGCGCCCGCAGCGACAGCGCTACGCCGAGCTGGGACAGGCCGAGGGTGAGGAACACCCACGTCTGCACGTCCTCGCCGCGCGAGAGCGCGAGCAGGCCCGCGACCAGGGAGACCAGGCCGATCACGATGCCCGAGCCGACGACCTGGCGGCCGAGGCCCTCCCCCAGCACCGACTTCGACGGCGACAGCGACGGCCGCCTCATCACCGCCCTGTTGATCGGCTCGCCGCCGAAGGCCACGCCGGGCAGGCCGTGGGTGAGCATGTTGATCCACAGGATCTGGGCGGCGTTCAGCGGGAGCGGCATCCCGAGGAACGGCCCGGCCACGATCACCGCGACCTCCGCGAACCCGCCGGAGAGGCCGTAGCGCAGGAAGGTGCGGATGTTGGAGAAGATGCGGCGCCCCTCGGCGACGGCGACCACGACGGTCCGCAGGTCGTCGTCGGCGAGCACGAGGTCGGCGGCCTGGCGAGCGACCTCGGTGCCGCGCTGACCCATCGCCACCCCGATGTCCGCGCTGCGCAGCGCCGGGGCGTCGTTCACGCCGTCCCCGGTCATCGCGACGACGTGGCCGTGGTCCTGCCAGGCCTTGACGATGTCGACCTTCTGCTCCGGCTTCGTCCGCGCGTACACCCCGATGTCCTCGACCCGGTCGACGTGCTCGCCGCGCGCCACCGAGTCGCCGAGCGCCACCTCCGGCGCCGCGGCGGTGATCCCGAGGTCGTCGGCGACGGCCCTCGCGGTCGCCGGGTGGTCACCGGTGATGAGCACCAGGTGCACCCCGGCGTCCTGGCAGTCGGCCACGACCTGGGCGGCCGTCTCGCGCGCGGGGTCGGCGATCGCGGTGAGCCCGACCAGCGACAGCCCTGTCTCGAGTACGTCGGACGCAGGACGTGCCGCGTGGGTGGCCTCGGCGACCGCGATCACCCGGAAGCCCTGGGCGGCGAGGTCGTGAGCGACGCGACGCGCCTCGTCGACGCCCGTGCCCGGGGCGACGAGCCCGAGGACCACCTCGGGAGCACCCTTGCACACCACCAGCCACTGCCCGGAGGACGAGCGGTCGAGCGTGGTCATCCGCTGCCCCTCGCTGTCGAAGGGCACCTCCTCGACGCGCTCCCACTCCCGCCGTACGTCCGTGGGGTCCACGCCTCCCTTGGTGGCCGCCACGAGCAGGGCTGCCTCCATCGGGTCACCGACGATCCGCCACTCACCGTCCTCGGGGCCGTCGAGGTGGGCGTCGTTGCACAGCACGAGGTCACGCAGCAGGTCGTCGCCGGTCCGCGGCTCGATCTCCCCGGCCGTGCCGTACCCACGTCCGCTCACCCGGGACTCGCGCCCCGGCGTCCAGAGCCGCTGGACGACCATGCGTCCCTCGGTGAGGGTGCCGGTCTTGTCGGAGGCCAGGACGGTCACCGAGCCCAGCGTCTCGACGGCCGGCAGCCAGCGCACGACGGCGGACCTCTGCGCCATCCGGTAGGCGCCGAGAGCCAGCGAGATGGAGACCACCGCCGGCAACGACTCGGGGATCGCGGCGACCGCAAGGCTGACCGCGAGGATCAGCATCTGCGTCGCCGGCTCCCCGCGGGCGACGCCGAGGGCGAACACGAGCAGGCACAGCGCCACGACGAGGGCCACGAGCGTGTGCGAGAGCCGCTTGAGGCGCTGCTGCAGCGGGGTAGGCCGAACTCCGGCCCCGGCGATGAGGGCGGCGATCTGGCCCAGCCCGCTCCGGACTCCGGTGCGGGTCACCGTCGCCACGGCCCGCCCCTTGGTGAGCACCGTCCCGGCGAGCACCTGGTCACCCACACCGCGCGTGACGGGGACCGACTCGCCGGTCATCGCCGACTCGTCGATCTGGAGGGCGAACGCCTCGTCCAGGTCCGCATCGGCCGGGACGACGTCGCCCGCCTCGAGTCGCAGGAGGTCCCCGGGCACCAGGTCCTCGGCGGGTACGACCGAGAGCCTGCCGTCGCGGTAGACCTGGGCGTGCGGGGCGGCCATCCGACCCAGGGCGGCGATGGCGTGCTCTGCCCGGACCTCCTGGAAGACCCCGATCGAGGTGTTGAGCACGACTACCGCCCCGATGATGGCGGCGTCCGGGTAGTCGCCGATCGCGGTCGTGACCACCAGCGCCGCGAGGAGCAGCATGATCATCGGGTCCCGCAGCTGGTCCAGCACCCGCCGGGACCAACCACGAGGGGGCGACTCCGGAGGGCGGTTCGGGCCGTGCTCGGCCAGCCGGCGAGCCGCCTCGTCCGCGGTCAGGCCGGCGTGCTCGAGGCGAGTGCCCGAGGCCGTGTCCACTCCTCCATCATCACGACCGGCGGCCTCGGGTCCGAGGGTCTTCCGGCCCGAGATGTCAGACTCGCCGGGTGAGCGACCTCGCCCGGTACTGGCCCTCGCTGCTGGCCGCGCATCCCGATCTGCGCGACGACCTCCTCGGCCGGTACGCCGACCCGCGCCGCGGCTACCACGACGTACGCCACCTGCGTGAGGTGCTCGAGCGCCTGGAGGAGCTGCTCGGAGACCCTGAGGCGTCCGCAGCCGACCGGGACGCGGTGGTGCTCGCCGCCTGGTTCCACGACGCGGTCTACGACGGCCTTCCCGACGACGTGGAGCGCTCCGCAGCCCTGGCCGAGACCGAGCTCGCCGCTCTCGGCGTACCAAAGTCAGTCGTCTCCGAGGTCGCCCGGCTGGTCCGGCTCACCCTCGACCACCGGCCCGGCGAGGGTGACGTCTCCGGGCAGGTGCTGTGCGACGCCGACCTTGCGATCCTGGCGTCCGACGCAGGAGCGCTACCGGGACTACGTCGCAGGCGTCCGCCGCGAGTACGCCCACCTCGACGACGCGACGTTCCGCGAGGGCCGGGCCGAGATCCTGCGCGCGCTGCTCGCCAAGCCCACGCTGTTCCACACGCGCCATGCCCGCGAGGCGTGGGAGGCGGCCGCCCGCGCCAACCTGGAGCGCGAGGTGGCCGAGCTCAGCGCTCCAGGAGCGCCTTGAGCCGCTGCAGGTCCTTCTGGTTCGCGCGGCGCATGGCGCCGGCCATCATCGGCGCACCGATCTTCGCGAACCCTGAGGGCTCGCCGGCGTTGCGCAGTGTCATGCGGGTTCCGCCGCTTCCGGTGTCCTCCCAGGTGTAGGTGGTGGTCATCGGGAAGGGCCCTTCGGCGGTGCTCATCACCAGCCGCTCCTGCGGCACCAGCTCGAGGACCTCGTAGGTGTAGGCGAGCCGGCGGCCGAGGAACTGGGCCACGAAGGCCATGCGCGAGCCCACCCGGACCGGGGGCTCGGTCTCCCAGTCGACCGACTTGATGTTGACGTACCACGCGGTGACGTTGGTCGGGTCGCCGGCGAAGGCCGCGACATCCGCGCGGGGGCGGTCGATCTCGATGGTGGTGACGACGTCGACGGGCATGACACCGACCCTAGACCGGCGCACCCCACCCGGGAGTCGCCGCTCAGAGCAGCGCCGGCTCGCGCAGGGTGAGCAAGCCTGCGTCCGCGTCGAGCACGGCAGGAACGCCCATCGGGAAGGCGAGGTTGCGGTCCACGTGGCCGACGGGCAGCCCGAACAGCGTCGGTACGCCGAGCGGCGCGATCCGGTCCTCGACGAGCCTGCGCAGCGACTCCTCCGGGCCGCACCCGCTGAACTTCCCCACCGCCACCCCCCGCACGCGGTCGAACCAGCCGGACCGCACGAGCTGGGTGAGCATCCGGTCGACCCGGTACAGGTCCTCGTCGACGTCCTCGAGCACCGCGATCCCGCCGGCCGCGGGCTGGGCCAGGGGGCTGCCGACCTCCGCCGCGAGCAGGGCGACGTTGCCGCCGACGAGCACCCCCTCTGCCCTGCCGCCCATCAGGCCCTCGACCGGCGCGGGCGTGAGGACGGTCGCCGTCTCGGGCGCGAAGAGCATCCTGCGGAGGTGCTCCCGGGCCACCTCGTCCGTGGCGTCCCCCAGGCTGGTCACCACGGGCCCGTGGAGGGTGGCGAGCCCGAGCCGGGACGCGAACGCCTGGTGCAGGCCGGTGACGTCGGAGAAGCCGAGGAGGAGCTTGGGCCCGGCCGCGGCCAGGGCGTCCCAGTCGAGGAGGTCGGCCATCCGCTGGACGCCGTAGCCGCCCCGGGCGCAGACCACGCCCGCGACGGCCGGGTCGCGCCAGGCGGCCATGAGGTCGGCCGCCCGCTCCTCGTCCGAGGCGGCCAGGTAGTCGAAGCCGTCGTGGCGACCGCGCACGTGCGGCATCTCGCGCACGTCGATGTCCCACGACCTCAGGACCGCGAGGCCGGCGTCGAGGCGGTGGTCGGGGACAGGGCCGGCGGGGGCGACCACGGCGACGGTGTCTCCGGGCGAGAGCCGCCGGGCGCGCACGAGGGGCTGTCCCGGGTCGCGCGGGCGCAGCACCCCGGTCTTGCGGCGGCGCAGCCCTGCCTCGGTCAGTCGGCGGATCAGGTCCCGGCTGGACACGGGTACGGCGCCCGCCGCCACGACGTCGTCGTACCGCTCGGCAGGGATGTCGTAGTGGTCCCGGTCGAAGCCACGGCGCGGGATGCCCAGGCCACCGGCGAAGCGGTGCAGCTCGTCGTACGACTCGTCGCTGACCAGGTGCGACCAGAGCCGGCCGTGCCCGGGCGAGTTGGGCGGGTCGATGAGCAGGGTCACGCGCCGGGTCCCACGGCTGCCGCGCGCGCCGCGGCATCGGCGTGCTCCACGGCGTCGTCGAGCAGCATCCGCCAGGAGCGGACGTGGGCCGGGTCGACGAACGACTTCGTCCAGGAGCCGCCGGGCCGCACGGTGGAACCGACGTGGTACTGCCGGACACCGGCCCGGGCGAGCCAGGGAACGTGCTCGCCGCGCAGCCCACCGCCGACCATCATCAGCCGGGCCACCTCCGCGTCGGCCTTGGCCCGGTCGACGAGCTCGTCGCATCCCGCGTCGACGCCACGCGGAGACCCGGCCGACAGCACGGCGTCCAGACCCGGGAGGCCGACGAGCCGGCGCCACGCCCGGTCGGTGCTGAGCGCGGAGTCGACCGCGCGGTGGAACGTCCACGGCGCCACGGGCAGACGGTCCGCGAGATGGGCGCAGACCTCCCGGTCTATCTCGAGGTCCGCGGTGAGGAACCCGAAGGCGAACCCCTCGGCTCCCACGGAGAGGAAGTCCTCGGCGAGGCCCACGAGGCGACTCAGCTCGCCACCGGTGGTGCTGAGCCCGTCGTTGAGGCGCAGCATCACCCGCACGGGAACCTCGGTCTCCCGGCAGACCGCGGAGACGGTGGCGGGCTCCGGCGACCGGCCACCGAGCTCGACGTCCGCGACGACGAACAGCCGGTCGGCCCCACCCTCGTCGGCACCCGGCACGTCACGGGGGTGCTGCACGACGACCTCGAGGAACGCGGTCGCCCCCCGGATTTCACCGTCTGTGTTCACAATGGACATCGTGACATCCCACGACGCCCTGATGACGGCACGCGCACTCGTGTTGCACGACCTCGAGGCGACCCGGGCAGCCGACCCCGCGACGGTCTCGGCGCTCGAGGAGGCGGTGACGACGCGACGCTGGTGGGCGTCGCAGTGGGAGGAGGGCAAGCAGTACGTCGCCGGCCTCGTCGCCCAGGATGTGCAAGATGCCCTGCTCGAGCGGATCGGCCGATGGCCGCTGTGCCACTCCTGCGACCACCTCGACCCGCATGCCCTCTACATCCACCCCGAGCTCGGCGGCCCCGAACCCACCTGGGTCTGTGAGACCTCCGGCATAGCGGTGGCGCGTTTGGGCTGTCTCCCGGCGTGGCATCCTGAGGACCGATAACCAGCTCGACAAGACCGGGCGGCAAACCGCCCCCTTCACCCCGCAGAGGCATCGCAGTGACCGCGCTGAACGATCCCCGTGACTGGAGCAGCGACGAGGAAGAGGGCCCCGGCCCCGTCTTCCGTGAGCTCGCCCGTCTCGTCTACACCGGTGACGACTACACCGCGATGTACCAGGCGATCTGCGACTCCGCAGTACGTCTCGTGGACGGATGTGACCATGCCAGCCTCATGCTCGAGCAGCGAGGTCGCATGACCACGGCGGCGGCCAGCGACGAGGTCGCCCGGCACGTCGACAAGCTGGAGCGGCAGTCCGGGGAGGGGCCCTGCCTCGACGCGATCCACGAGGAGTCGGTCCAGCTCGACTCCGACCTGACCGTGTCCTCGACGTGGCCCCTGCTGCGGGAGGGGGTCGTCACGGAGACGCCGGTGCGCGGCCTGGCCGGATTCCGGCTGATCGTCGACGACCGCAAGGTGGGCGCGCTCAACCTCTTCAGCGACACCCCCGGCGCCCTGTCCGAGCACTCGGTGGACCAGGCGGTCGTGCTGGCGGCGTTCACCTCGGTGGTGCTCATCGCCGCCTCGCACGAGGAGCAGGCGCGCACCCTGCGCGAGGGCCTCGCCAGCAACCGCGAGATCGGGAAGGCGATCGGTCTGATGATGGCCTTCCACAAGGTCGACGACGACCAGGCCTTCGAGGTCCTGCGCCGGGCGTCGCAGGACATGAACCTCAAGCTCACCGACGTCGCCGGACAGATCATCGACCACCACAACCGGGGCGCCACGGCCTGACCGGTCGTCGCCCGGGCCGGCCGCGGGTCAGGCCGCGGGTCAGGCCTGGGCGTCAGCCACGTCCTCGGCGGCTTCCAGGAGATCCACCTCCGGGACGGCCACGGGCGCGACGGCCACCTCGAGAACGGGCCCGTCCCGGCGGGCGCGGCGACGCTTCCGGCGGCGTCGCAGGAGCCGCCACAGGACGAACAGCACGAGGGCACCCGCAGCCGCCTGGCGCCAGTACGCCTTGGCCACCACCGGCAGGACCGTGGCGCCGAGGTCGAGCGCCTCTACCTGAGCGGGGGCCTCGCGCGGCGGAGGCGCCTCCGCCCGGGGGGCCGCGGCCCGCGGCGGTGCCGGTGCTGCCGCCGGCGCCTCCTCGGACGGGGGCGCCGGCGCAGCAGCGGACACGGCCTCCGGCGGCGCTTCCTCGGCTCCGCTCAGCTTCGCCTCCAGGCACTCGACGAACTGGCCGAGGATCTTGTCCGAGACGTCCTGGATGACGCCACGACCGAACTGCGCCGGCTTGCCGGTGATCGTGAGGTCGGTGACCACCTCGGCGGAGGTCGCGTCGGCCCCTGCATCGGCGAGGGCGACGGTCACCGTGGCTCCCGCCGTCCCGTTGCCGCGCTTGTCCTTCCCCTTCGCCTCCAGGACGAACCGGTGCGCCGCGTCGTCCTTCTCGACGAAGCTGCCGGCGCCGGCGTACTGCAGGGACACCGGGCCGAGCTTCACCTTGGCCGTTCCCTTGAAGCTGTCCCCCTCGACCGACGACAGCGCCGCCCCCGGGAAGCACCCGGCGACCATCTCCAGGTCGGTGAACGCCGTCCACGTGTCCTCGAGGGAGGCGGGCACGGTGAACGAGTGCGTGAGCTCCATGCCCTCACGCCCCCGCAGCTGCGAGCACAGCGCGTCGGGTCAGCACGGTGGCCAGGTGCCTTCGGTAGTCCGCGTCGCCGTTGAGGTCCGAGGGCGGTTCGGTGCCCTCGGCCGCCGAGGCCGCCGCAGCCCGCACGGCCTCGTCGGTCGCGGGCTGCCCGGCCAGCGCCTGCTCCACCGAACGTGCCCGCAGGGGCGTCGAGCCCATGTTGGTCAGGCCCACGCGCGCCTCGGCGATCGTGCCCGCGTCGGTCCGGACCGCCGCGGCGACGGCCACGATCGGCCACTGGTGGGCGACCCGGACGAACTTCTCGTAGTGGCCACCCCACCCCGTGAACTTCGGGATGCGCACCTCGGTGAGGAGCTCACCGTCGCCGATCGCGGTGGTGAACAGGTCCTCGAAGAAGTCCTCGGCCTCCACCGTCCGACTCCCGTCGCGTCCGGTGATCGTGAACGTCGCACCGAGCGCGAGCGCCGGGGCTCCGAGGTCGCCGGCCGGGTCGGCGTGCGCGAGGGCACCGCCGAACGTCCCGCGGTGACGGACCTGAGGATCGGCGAGCTGCTCGATCGCCGCGACCAGGAGCGTGGTGTGCTCCCGCACGAGCGGGTCGTGGAAGACGTCGGAGTGCGTGGTCATCGCACCGATGACGATCGCGTCGCCGTCGTCGCGGACCCCGCGCAGCCCCGGGATGCGGCCGAGGTCGACGACCACGGACGGGGCGTTGAGACGCATCCGCAGGACGGGGAGCAGGCTCTGTCCGCCTGCCAGGACCTTGGCGTCCTCGCCTCCCTCGGCCAGGGCCGCCAGGGCGTCCTCGACGGTGGTGGGGGCGACGTACTCGAACTGTGCGGGGATCACTGTGCCGCTCCTTCGCTCCGGTCGGCCACGTCCTTCTCGTCGAAGTGCGGCATCGCACCGCCCTCGGTCGGGTCGGCACCTCCTGCACCCTGGCCGTGGATCGCCTTCCAGATCCGCTCCGGGGTGCACGGCATGTGGATGTCCTTGACCCCGAACGGCCGGACCGCGTCGAGGACGGCGTTCACCACGGCCGGGGTCGAGGCGATGGCCCCTGTCTCCCCCACCCCCTTCGTGCCCAGCTTGGTGAGCGTCGACGGCGTGGTGGTGTGGGCGATGTCGAAGCTGATCGTGTCCGCCGCGGTCGGCACCAGGTAGTCGACGAACGAGGCCGACACCAGCGTGCCGGCATCGTCGAAGACCGCCTCCTCCCACAGCGCCTGGGCGATGCCCTGCACGACGCCACCGTGGACCTGGCCGTCCACGATCAGCGGGTTCACGATGTTGCCGACGTCGTCGACCGCGACGTACTTGCGCATCTTCACGCCGCCGGTCTCGGTGTCGATCTCCACAGCGCACAGGTGGGTGCCGTGCGGGTAGGAGAACGTGTCCGGGTCGAAGGTGGCCTCGGCGTCGAGACCGGGCTCGATGCCGTCGGGCGTGTCGTGCGAGGCGAACGCCGCCATGGCCACGTCGCCGATGCTGGTGCTGCGGTCGGTGCCGCGGACCTGGAAGTGCCCGCCGGTGAACTCGATGTCGTCCACCGACGCCTCGAGCATGTGCGCGGCGTACGGCTTGGCCCGCTCCACGACCTTGTCGGCCGCCCGGACGACGGCCTCGGCACCCACGACCAGCGACCGCGAGCCGTAGGTGTCGAGTCCCTTGTGGGAGACCTGCGTGTCGCCGTGCAGGACCATGACGTTGTCGAACGGCACACCGAGACGGTCGGCCACGATCTGCGACCAGGCGGTCTCGTGTCCCTGCCCGTGCGGGCTGACGCCGGTGACCACCTCGACGTGTCCGGTCGGCAGCATCCGCACCGAGGCGTGCTCCCACCCACCAGCGCCGTAGTTCAGCTGGCCCAGGATCCGCGACGGCGCCAGGCCGCACATCTCCGTGAACGTCGAGATGCCGATGCCCAGCTGCACGGGGTCCTTGCTCTCCCGGCGACGTTGCTGCTCGGCCCGGAGCTCGTCGTAGCCGAACATCTCCTTGGCCTTCGCGGTCGCGGCCTCGTAGTTGCCGGTGTCGTACTCCAGCCCCGAGGTCGTCGCGTAGGGGAACTCGTCGTGCTTGATCCAGTTCTTCTCGCGCAGCTCGAGCGGGTCGACGCCCAGCTCGGCGGCCAGGTCGTCCATCAGCCGCTCGATGGCGAACGTCGCCTCCGGTCGGCCGGCACCGCGGTAGGCGTCGGTCCACGTCTTGTTCGTGTACACCGGCGTCAGGTTGAACTGGTAGGCACGGAACTTGTAGATGCCGTTGAACATGAACGCGCCGAGTGCCGGGGTGCCGCCGGCCAGCAGCGAGGCGTACGAGCCCAGGTCCGTCAGGAGCTCGACCTTGATGCCGGTGACGATGCCGTCCTTGGTCGCGGCGAGGGTGAGCTCCTGCCACTGGTCACGGCCGTGGTGGCCGCTCATCATCGACTCCGAGCGGGTCTCGGTGTACTTGCACGGGCGACCGGTACGCCGGGCCGCCAGGATCGTGATGAACTCCTCCGGCGTGACCTGGAGCTTGCCGCCGAAGCCGCCGCCCACGTCAGGGGCGATGACGCGCATCTTGCTCTCGGGGATGCCGAGGATCACCGCGGCGAAGAACCGGACGATGTGCGGGATCTGCGTCGCCGACCAGAGCGTGACCTGCTCGCCGGTCGGGTCGCAGACGAACGAGCGGGGCTCCATGAACGCCGGGATCAGGCGCTGCTGGCGGTACTCCCGCTCCAGCACGATGCCGTTCTCCCGCGCCTCCGCGATCTCGTCGTCGACCGACGTGCCGGAGCCCGCGGCCGCCGAGTCGAGCTGCCAGTTGACCGCGATGTTGGTGCCGAGGTCCGGGTGGACGAGGACCCGGTCCGTGAGGGCCTCCTTGAGGTCGAGGACGGCCGGGAGCTCCTCGTAGTCCACGTCGACCAGCTCGGCGGCGTCGCGAGCCTCGGCGGCGGACCGGGCCACCACGACGGCGACCACCTCGCCGGCGAAGGTCACCCTGTCGACCGCGATCGAGGGATGCGGCGGGTTCTTCTGCTCGGGCGTCAGCGGCCAGACGTTCGGCAGGCTGCCCTGCTCGTCCGCGACGTCCTGGCCGGTGATGACGGTGACGACGTTCGGCGACTCCTTCGCCGCCGTGGTGTCGACGGAGGTGATGCGCGCGTGCGCGAACGGGCTGCGCACCATGGCGAGGTGCAGCATCCCGGGCATCACGATGTTGTCGGTCCAGCGGGTGCGCCCGGTGATGAGGCGGGCGTCCTCCTTGCGCGTCCGCGCCCGGCCGATCTCGTGGGCCTGGTCGGCCTTGTTCTCGGTGACCGTCACGACGACGCCCCCGTCCCCTCCGAGGCCGCCTGCTGCACGGCCCGGACGATGTTGTGGTAGCCGGTGCACCGGCACAGGTTGCCCTCGAGGCCGAGGCGGATCTCCTCCTCGGACGGGTCGGGGTTCTCGTTGAGCAGGTCGACCGTCTGCATGATCATGCCCGGCGTGCAGTAGCCGCACTGCAGGCCGTGGCACTCGTGGAAGGCCCGCTGCACGGGGTGCAGCTCGCCGTCCGTGGCGAGGCCCTCGATCGTGGTGACCTCGTGGCCGTCCGCCTGGACCGCGAGCATGTTGCACGACTTCACGCTGTGCCCGTCGAGGAGGACCGTGCAGGCGCCGCAGTTGCTGGTGTCGCAGCCCACGACCGTCCCGACCTTGCCCAAGCGTTCTCGCAGGTAGTGCACGAGGAGCATGCGGGGCTCGACGTCGTCGGTGTAGGCGGTTCCGTCGACCGTCACGTTGATGCGGGTCATGGGCAACTCCCGAAGGCCGTGGGTGCTCGAGAGTCGATCGTTACGATTTTCGTCGGATGTGACAAGGGTCACGTCGGGCTATCTGTGGGGCCCTTCTACGTCATCGCGCCACACCGTGGTGGATCCGCCCCTTCTCGTCCGCGAGGCGACGCCCGCTTCCTCCCCATTGCGCCGCGACGATCTCCGCGGCGATGCTGACCGCGGTCTCCTCCGGCGTACGAGCGCCGAGGTCGAGGCCGATCGGCGACGACAGCCGTGCGATCTCGTCCTCGGTCATCCCCGCGTCCCGCAGCCGCTCCTCCCGGTCCTCGTGGGTACGCCGCGAGCCCATCGCCCCGACGTAGCCCACCTCGGGCAGGCGCAGCGCCACCTCGAGCAGGGGTACGTCGAACTTCGGGTCGTGCGTGAGGACGCAGAGCACCGTCCGCCCGTCGATCCGACCGGCCGCGGCCTCTGCCTTCAGGTAGCGGTGCGGCCACTCCACGACGACCTCGTCGGCTCCGGGGAAGCGCGAGGCCGTGGCGAACACCGGCCGGGCGTCGCACACCGTCACCCGGTACCCGAGGAAGCCGCCGATGCGTGCCACGGCGGCGGCGAAGTCGATGGCGCCGAAGACGAGCATCCGCGGCGGCGGCGCGAACGCCCAGACGAAGACGCGCATGCCCTCGCCACGGCGCTCCCCGTCGGGTCCGTAGGTCAGCGTGGCGTTGTGGCCCGAGGCGAGCAGCCCCAGCACGTCGTCGGCCACCGCGTCGTCTGCCCGGTCGCTGCCGATGCTCCCCGCGCGCGGCTCCGAGGCGTCCCCCGGACGGACCACGAGACGGCGTCCCACCCGGCTCGGATCCGGGTGGTCGATGACCGTCGCCACGGCGACCGGCCGCCCCTGCTCGATGTCCTCGGCGATCTCGCGGAGCTCGGGGAACGTCGTGCGGTCCACCTTCTCGACGTACACGTCGAGGATCCCGCCGCAGGTCAGGCCGACGGCGAAGGCGTCGTCGTCGCTCACGCCGTACCTCTCCAGGACGGGGACGCCCGACTCGACGACCTCCTCGGCGAGCTCGTAGACCGCGCCCTCGACGCACCCGCCGGAGACGGACCCGACGGCCTCACCGTGTGGTCCCACGATCATGGACGCACCGGCGGGCCGGGGCGCGGACCGGAAGGTCGCCACGACCGTGCCCACCCCGACGGTCTCTCCCGCCTCCCACCAGCGCAGCAGGTCCGTCATCACCTCACGCATGGGCGACCACCTCGATCAGCTCCTCGAACGTGGCCATCGAGTGCCCGGCCACAAAATCGTCAACGTACGGCAGCGCGGCCACGATTCCCTGCTGGACCGGAAGGTAGCCCGGCTTGCCGCGGTGCGGGTTCACCCAGACCACGCGGTGCGCCAGCCGCCGCAGCCGCATCATCTGCTCGGTGAGCAGGTCGACGTCGCCGCGCTCCCACCCGTCGCTGAAGACGACGACCACCGCACCGCGCGCCATGCCGCGCTGACCCCAGCGGTCGAGGAAGACCTTGAGCGTCTCCCCGAGCCTGGTGCCGCCCGACCAGTCGGGAACGGTCTCGGAGGCGGCGACGATCGCCCGGTCGGGGTCGCGCTGCCGCATCGCGCGGGTGAGGTGCGTCAGCCGGGTGCCCACGGTGAAGACCTCCACCGCCTCGCTGCCCCGGGGTGAGTCCGACCGGGTCACGAAGGTGTGCGCCAGCCTGAGCAGCGCGTCGGCGTAGGGGCTCATCGACCCCGAGACGTCCACGAGCAGCACCAGCCGTCGTGCCCGCGTTCCACGCCGGCGCCAGGCGATCTCGGCCGGCTCGCCCATGCGCGCGAGCATGAGCCGGCGGGTGCGGGCGGCGTCGACGTCGCCGCGGTGCCACGGCGAGCGCCGTGTAGCGCTGCGTCGCGGGGCGCGCGGCCGCAGCACGGAGAACAGGGTGGCCAGCCGCGCCTTCTCGTCCGCGCTGAGATCGCCCACGTCACGGTGGCGCAGGACCTCCGTCGGGCTCGCCATGGCGTTCATGTCCTCGGAGTCCTCGGCGGCCCCGTGGACGCTCTGCTCCTCCAGGCCCGCCTGCACCCGGGTGCGGGCGGACGACGCCGCGCGCGCGACCGGATGCTCCTGCCCGAGGAACCAGGCGTCGAAGACCTGGTCGTAGCGGTCGAGGTCCTGCGGGTCGGAGCACAGGGTCGTGCGCCCGGCCCAGTAGGTGGCGCGACGGTCGTCGAGGCCGACGATCGCGGTGGCCTCGAGGAAGCTCTTCGCGCGGTCCGGTGAGATCGGGACCCCGGAGGCTCGAAGGGCACGGGTGAAGCCCAGCAGCAGCTCGTCGGGCTCCTGCCGCAGCACCACGCCGTCCATCGCGGGCACGGGTCAGCCCGCCAGCATCCGGTCCAGCGCGGATCGCACCCGCTCGGCGTCCTCGCGGTACTTCACGACCGTGCCCAGCGTGGTCGCCGCGGCCTCGACGTCCAGCTTCTCGGTCCCGAGCCGCTGGAGGGCACGCGCCCAGTCCAGGGTCTCGGCCACCCCCGGCGGCTTGACCAGGTCCGAGCGGGACCGGAGCTGCTGGACGAGGGTGACGACCTGGCGGGTCAGCGCGTCGGAGACCTCCGGAGCCCGCGTCCGCACGATCGCCACCTCGCGCTCGAGACCGGGGTGCTCGATCCAGTGGTAGAGGCAGCGCCGCTTCAGCGCGTCGTGGATCTCGCGGGTCCGGTTCGAGGTCAGCACCACGATGGGCGGGGTGGCCGCGCGCACGGTCCCCAGCTCGGGGATCGTCACCTGGTACGTCGAGAGCACCTCGAGCAGGAACGCCTCGAACTCGTCGTCGGCCCGGTCCACCTCGTCGACGAGCAGCACTGCCGGGCTCTCGCGAAGCGCCCTCAGGATCGGGCGGGCGAGCAGGAACCTCTCGTCGAACAGCGACTGCTCCGCCTTCTCCGGGTCGACCACGGACCCGCCCCCGGCGGCCTCGAGCGCACGCAGGTGCAGGATCTGGCGGGGGAAGTCCCAGTCGTAGAGCGCCTGGGTCGCGTCGATCCCCTCGTAGCACTGCAGCCGGATCAGCGGCAGGCCCAGCGCCTCCGCGAGCCCTTCTGCCAGGGCCGTCTTGCCCGTGCCCGGCTCCCCCTCGAGCAGCAGCGGTCGCTGCATCGAGATCGCGAGGTAGCCGATCGTCGCGAGCGCCTCGTCGCACAGGTAGCCCGTGGCGCCGAGACGGTCGGCGAGGTCGGGTGCCGAGGTGATCGTGGCGGGGTCCATGCCCCCAGCATCACCTATCGCGCAACCCCGTGCGCATCTCCTCGGGTGTGTCCATGTCCCGTCCGGTCGCGAGGTCCCCGCACTCCACCAGCAGGGGCGGGTGGGCCCGCAGGTAGTCCCGCGCCCCACGGTCGCCCCGGGCCGACGCGACGACGCCCTCCCAGTGGTCGCGCCCGATCAGGACCGGGTGCCCCGGCACGCCGTCGTACGACGCCCGCGCGAGCACGTCCGGCCCCAGCTCCAGGGCGCTGGCGGCGGCCTCGGCCAGGACCCGGCGTACGACGTCGGCTCCCACGTCGGCCAGGTCGACCAGGCTGACCAGGGCGGCGACGGCATCGCCCTGCTGTGCAGCACGCAGCCCGGCCCGCAACGAGGCCCCCATGCCCTCGTCCCAGTCGGTGGCCACCACGACGTCGGCGCCCCCCGTCACCTCCCGCGCAGCCTCGTCGGCGCGGGCGCCGAGCACCACCTGGAGGCGGTCGCACCCGCCCTCGCGCAGCGCCGCGACGGAACGGTCCACGAGGGAGCGTCCCGCCGCGTCACGCAGCAGCGCCTTCGGCGTACCCATCCGCCGACCCGCACCTGCCGCGAGCAGCAGGCCGAGGACGGCGGTGTCGTGGTCGGCGCTCAGCGGTGCCGCACCGGCTGGTTCGGACGGCAGATCGGCACCCACAGCGTGTAGCGGTCTGCCCGGTACGTGGACCGCGAGACCTCCACCGCGATGTTGCCCGCGAAGGCCCGGCGCGCGATGCGCAGCACCGGCGCCCCGGCGTCGATACCGAGGAGCTCGGCCTCGTCCGGTTTCGCGAGGTCCGCGTCGACCGAGTCCTCCCCCCATGTGGGCAGCATGTCGCGCCGCTTGAACTCGGCGTACAGGCTCTCGGGCAGCGGCTGGTCGAGAAAGTCCGGGATGATGCTGTCCGCCATGTAGGCGTTCTCCAGGCACATCGGCACACCGTCGGCCAACCTGATCCGCTGCCAGTGCACCACCTTCTCGCCCTCGCTGATCTCCAAGGCCCGCGCGACCCCTGGTCCCGCGGACTCCATCCGCGCGAGGAGTGTCTGCGACGACGCGGACATGCCGCGACGTGCCATCTCCTCCGTGTAGCTCGACAGCCGGACCTGTACGTCGATCTTGGATCTGGCCACGAACGTGCCCCTGCCGGGAACGCGCTCGAGCAGGCCTTCCGTGACCAGTGCATCGAGCGCCTGGCGCACGGTCATGCGCGCGACGCCGAACCGCTGGACCAGCTCGCGCTCCGAGGGTGCGGGACTGCCGGGCTCGGCGTCCTCGATCAGGCCACGGACGTACTCCCTCACCTGCACATGCTTGAGCACAGGCTGTCGGGATCGATCAGGCGTGATGACTTCTCCCATTCGCCGACTCCCCATCTCCCCCGGACCTCCACCTTAGCCAACCAGAAGCGGCTGTGGACCCCGTCATCGGTTTCGTCAGCAAAGGATCACGGCACGGACCCGGGACACCAGGAAGCCCACTTCGGCCCGTTCGACGGCCGGTTCCGTAGAACATGTGTTCGACTCGGCGTACGCTGACCTGCATGATCCTGGACTTCCAGGCCTCGCTCTTCGACGAGCCGACCGAGGCCTCGACAGCAGCGACGCTCGGGACGCTCGGCGCGTCCGTGCTGCGCACGCCCCTCAGCGAGGGGGCGTGGGTCGACGTCCGACCGGGCTGGGTCACCGGCGCCGACGGCCTGTTCGCCCGGTTGGTCCGCGACGTCCCCTGGCACGCCGAGCGGCGGCAGATGTACGACCGCGTGGTCGACGTGCCCCGCCTGCTGAAGTTCTACGACGCCGGCGAGGCGCTGCCCGACCCCGTGCTCGACGAGGCCCGCGCGCGACTCGGCGAGCACTACCGTGCCGAGCTCGGGGAGCCGTTCACGACAGCAGGGCTCTGCTACTACCGGGACGGCCGGGACAGCGTGGCCTGGCACGGCGACACCATCGGTCGCAGCCGGACCGAGGACACCATGGTCGCGATCGTCTCCTTCGGTGAGGCACGCAGGCTGCTGCTCCGTCCGCGCAGTGGCGGCGCCACCATCTCGTTCGCCCTCGCCCACGGGGACCTGCTGGTCATGGGCGGCTCCTGCCAGCGCACGTGGGAGCACGCCGTGCCCAAGACCTCCCGGCCGGCCGGCCCCAGGATCAGCGTGCAGTTCCGCCCGCGCGGCGTGCGCTGAGGCACCGAGCCGGCGTCGCGGGTGGCGCGATGATCCAGTGCGGACACGACGAAGGGCCCCGGGAGATCCCGGGGCCCTTCGCTTCAGCGATACAGCGCTGAGGCAGGCGTGTGCTGCGCTGGACTCAGAAGTCCATGCCGCCCATGCCGCCCATGTCGCCGCCGCCCGGCATGGCCGGGGCCTTCTCGGGCTTGTCGGCGATGACTGCCTCGGTGGTGAGGAACAGCGCGGCGATCGACGCGGCGTTCTGCAGCGCCGAACGGGTGACCTTGGCCGGGTCGAGGATGCCCTCGCTGACCATGTCGACGTACTCGCCCGTGGCGGCGTTCAGGCCGAAGCCGGCGGTCAGGTTGCGCACCTTCTCCGCCACGACGCCGCCCTCGAGGCCGGCGTTGATCGCGATCTGCTTGAGCGGGGCCTCGGAGGCCAGCTTGACGATCGCGGCACCGGTGGCCTCGTCGCCCTCGAGCTCGAGCTTCTCGAACGCGCGGTCGCTGGCCTGGACGAGGGCCACGCCACCACCGGCGACGATGCCCTCCTCGACGGCCGCCTTCGCGTTGCGAACGGCGTCCTCGATGCGGTGCTTGCGCTCCTTCAGCTCGACCTCGGTGGCCGCGCCGACCTTGATGACCGCAACACCGCCGGCCAGCTTGGCCAGGCGCTCCTGCAGCTTCTCGCGGTCGTAGTCGGAGTCGCTGTTCTCGATCTCGGCGCGGATCTGGTTCACGCGGCCGGCGATCTGGTCCGCGTCACCTGCACCCTCGACGATGGTGGTCTCGTCCTTGGTGACGACGACCTTGCGGGCCTGGCCGAGCATCTCGATTCCGGTCGACTCGAGCTTGAGGCCGACCTCCTCGGAGATGACCTGACCGCCGGTCAGGATCGCGATGTCCTGGAGCATGGCCTTGCGACGGTCACCGAAGCCCGGAGCCTTGACGGCCACGGACTTGAAGGTGCCGCGGATCTTGTTGACCACCAGGGTCGACAGGGCCTCGCCGTCGACGTCCTCGGACAGGATCAGCAGCGGCTTGCCCGACTGCATGACCTTCTCGAGGAGCGGCAGCATGTCCTTGACGTTGGAGACCTTCGAGTTCGCGATGAGGATGTAGGGGTCCTCGAGAACCGTCTCCATGCGCTCGGCGTCGGTCACGAAGTAGGCCGAGATGTAGCCCTTGTCGAAGCGCATACCCTCGGTCATCTCGAGGTCGAGGCCGAAGGTGTTGCTCTCCTCGACGGTGATGACGCCTTCCTTGCCGACCTTGTCCATGGCCTCGGCGATGATCTCGCCGACCTGGGTGTCAGCAGCGGAGATCGAGGCCGTGGAAGCGATCTGCTCCTTGGTCTCGATGTCCTTGGCCATGCCGAGCAGCTGCTCGGAGATGGCCTCGACCGCCTTCTCGATGCCGCGCTTGAGCGCCATCGGGTTCGCACCGGCGGCGACGTTGCGCAGACCCTCGCGCACCATGGCCTGGGCCAGGACGGTGGCGGTGGTCGTGCCGTCACCGGCGACGTCGTCGGTCTTCTTGGCAACTTCCTTGACGAGCTCGGCGCCGATCTTCTCGTACGGCTCCTCGAGCTCGATCTCCTTGGCGATGGACACACCGTCGTTGGTGATCGTGGGGGCGCCCCACTTCTTCTCCAGGACGACGTTGCGGCCCTTGGGCCCGAGCGTGACCTTGACGGCGTCCGCGAGCGTGTTCATGCCACGCTCGAGACCGCGCCGGGCCTCCTCGTTGAACGCAATAAGCTTCGACATAACTCCTGCGATTCCTCACGCGTAGAGTCGTGAATGGGCCGGGACGATGCCCGCGACGGACGATCCCTGCGGACCGGCGGTCCCTTCCCACCGGCGCTCGGAACCTCATCTTCCCGGTCCGTGAACTGTCACTCTCATGTGGAGAGTGCCAACCCAAAGTATTAGCACTCGCCCGGGGTGAGTGCAAGACGAGTCGCCGTGTCCCCTACCCACCCGTCGGGACCATGCCGAGGATGCTTCCCAGCCCTGCCGAGGGCCCGACCCCGCCTGATTCGCCCCCTGTGTCTAGACCGCATGGACTACTTCGCGCCCCATGCGAGCCACACCATTGACCGCCCCGCGAGCACCGACCTAGCCTGAAATCACCTCGTGGGTGCGACGGGGTTTGGGCCGGAGAAGCGGAGTCTCAGACACCGCTCTCCGGCCTCTTTTATGCCTCCAGAAGGCCCCGGACCGCGTCGGCGAACGCCCCCGCGTTCTGCGGCACGACGTCGAGGTAGAGCCCGGGCTCGGCCGCCTCCACCTCGCTCACGGCCAGCGCCCCGTCCTCCAGCCGCATCATGTCCACACGCGCGTAGGGCAGCGGCGCCCCGGCGACCTCCTCCGCCACGGCGACGGTCCGCCGCGCCAGGTCGGCCGCGTCCTCGGTGAGCGCGACCGCCTCGGTGCGTCCGCCGTACTCCTCGTGGACCCGGATCTCCTCGCCGGCCGGGAGCTTGCGGACCATGGACACTGCCCGGCCACCGAGCACGAAGACCGAGGTCTCCCCCTCGGTGCGCACCGACGGCACGAGGGGCTGGACCACCCACGGCCCCTCGCCGACCCGCGCGTCACGGTCGCGCAGCGGGCGGGCTCCGTCCAGCACCACCACGCCGCGTCCTCCCGCGCCCACGCGCGGCTTCACGACGGCCGGGTCGAAGGCGGCGACGGCCAGCCGCAGCTCGACGTCGTCCGCGGCCACGAGGGTGGGTACGACGGGGAGCCCGGCGTCGAGCAGCGAGACCAGGTAGCGCTTGTCGGTGTTCCACTCCAGGACGCCGGGGGTGTTGACCAGCCGCGACACTCGCGACACGTCGCGTGCCCAGGACAGGAACTCGTCGCGGCGCCACTCGTAGTCCCACGTGCTGCGCACCGCCACCAGGCGGGCACCGGCCCAGTCGACCGCGGGGTCGTCCCAGACCACCCACGCCGATGTCAGCCCGCGGGCGGCCAGCTCGTCGACGATCAGCTTCCCACCGGGCTCACCCTCGGGGAGCGCGGCGAAGGTCACCAGCAGCACGTCGGTCATGGGCGCGAGAGTAGCCGCCCCGGACGGCTCCCGCCTCTCCGTTTCTCGAGCACCGGCGTGGCAGGGTGACGTCCATGATCAGGACCTGGCTGACAGAGCAGTTCGGGCTCGACGTCCCGGTCGTCGGCGCACCCATGGCGGGACCTGGTGAGGGACCACTGGCCGCCGCGGTCTCGGCGGCCGGTGGACTCGGCATGGTCGGCGTCAACGCGTCACGGAGCGAGGACTGGATCCGCCGGCAGGCCGCGATCGCGGCCGCGCCGGGGCGCCCTTACGGAGTCGGGCTCATGGCCTGGGCGCTGGAGGAGAACCCTGCCCAGCTCGACGCGGTTCTCGACGCGCGGCCCGACCTGGTCTCGGTCAGCTTCGGCGACGTAGCCGCTCCGGTGCGACGGCTCAAGGACGCCGGAATCACCGTCGCGGTGCAGGCCGGGACCCTCGCGGAGGCGACGGTGGCGGTTCGGGCGGGCGCCGACGTCGTGGTGGCCCGGGGCGGGGAGGCCGGTGGGCACGGCCGCAACGACCTCGCCACGCTGCCGCTGCTGCAGACCGTGCTCGACCATCTCGACGTGCCGGTGCTCGCCGCGGGCGGCATCGCCTCTGCGCGCGGACTTGCCGCCGTGCTCGCGGCCGGAGCGACCGGAGCGTGGGTGGGCACAGCCTTCCTGGCCTGCCGCGAAGCAGGCACGTCAGCGACGGCGCGCGAGCGTCTGCTCGCGGCCGGGGAGACCAGCACGGCGTACGGCCGGGTCTTCGACGTGGCACTGCGGCTCGGCTGGCCGGAGGCGTACGGCGGTCGTGGGCTCCGCAACGCCTTCTTCGACCGCTGGGAGCACCGGCTCGACGAGCTTGCGAACGACGAGGACGCCCACCGTGCGCTCGTGGCAGCGCGCGCCGCCGGCGACTACGACACCGCCAACCTGTACGCCGGGCAGGGGGTCGGGCTGTTGCGCGAGGATCGCTCGGCCGCGGACGTCCTCCAGGATCTCGCCGGCGCCGAACGGCTGCTGCGCGGCGTCCTTGACGCCTGAGCGAGAACCTTGCTCTGGCTCAGGCGCGGTTCGCCGGGAAGCCCCCTGTGGCCACCGGGCCCCAGCGTTCGATGGTGATCCGGATCAGCGACTTGTCCTGCTCGGCCATGGCCGTGCGGTACTCGTCCCAGTCCGGGTGCTCCCCGCTGATGCAGCGGAAGTACTCGACGAGCGGCTCGAGCGCCTCGGGCATGTCGAGCACCTCGGCCGTGCCGTCCACCTGGACGTAGGGGTCGTTCCAGTCGTCGGAGTGGATCAGGATGGAGGCGCGGGGGTCGCGGCGCAGGTTCGCAGCCTTGGCCCGCTCGGGATAGGTCGAGACGACGATGCGCCCCTCCTCGTCCACGCCGCAGGCCACCGGCGACATCTGCGGGCGGCCGTCCTTGCGTGTCGTCACCAGGGTGCCCTTGTGCCGGGGCCGGACGAACTCCAGCAACGTCTCCCGGTCCACCTTGTCCGCGGTTGCGATCTTGCGTGCCATGCCGGCGAGCGTAGCCGCGGGTGGTTGACTCGGGGCCATGGAGTGGTGGCGCGCCCGGGCCGTGGCGAACGCGGTGAACGGCTCCACCCTGCTCGGGCTCGCCGTGGCCGCGGCAGGTCGAGCCCGGCTTCGACGGGGCCCGCGCGGCCTGCTGCTCGCCACCGGCTACACCTACCGGTTCCCCGCCGCCGGCGCCTTCACCGTCGGGAACGTCGTGCTCACCCGGCACGACCCCGCTTGGTGGGCGAGGCACGAGCGGGTGCTCCTGCACGAGGAGCGCCACAGCACGCAGTACGCCGTGACGCTGGGCCTGCCGTTCCTCCCCCTGTACGCCGTGGCAGCCGGCTGGTCGTGGCTCCGCGGAGCCGACCCCTCGACGTACAACGTCTTCGAGACCGGTGCGGGGCTCGCCGACGGGGGCTACCCGCTCGTCAGCCGGCGGCAGCAGAGGCGTCGCGCGCGAACCGCCTGAGCAGCGCCAGCACGCCTGCCGGCCCGTCGACGACGATGTCGGAGAGCTCGACGAGGGCTTTCTGCTCCTCCGACCCGGAGCAGACGAGGAGGCCCGGATGCCCCTGCTTGCGCATCTCCTCGACGGCACGGAAGGCCTCGATGTCGCCGAGGTCGTCGCCGGCGAAGATCACGCCGTGGCCGCCGAGCTCGTCGTGGATGGAGCGCAGGGCCTGACCCTTGTGCATGCCGGGAGCCCGAACCTCGATGACCATCCGACCCGGCTCGACGCCGAGGTCGTGCTTCGTCGCAGCCTCCTTCAGCACGGGGAGCAGCCGCTCGAAGCTGGCGACGGGGTCGGGCAGGCGACGGGTGTGCACCGCGACGGCGAGGCCCTTCTCCTCGACGTACGCGTCGCCGGCGCCGTTCCGGCGCAGCAGGTCGGGCAGGTCGGACATGAAGCTGCTCAGGCCCTTCGGCGGGCGCGGGGAGACGACGCGGCGCTCGATCGAGGACCACCGCTCGTTGCCGTACTGGCCGAGCAGGTGCAGAGCCCGGTCGTGCTCGGCGAGCGCCTTCCCGACGTCGTCGAGCTCGCCGAGGGCGATGGCCTGGCGGGCCGGGCGGCCGGTGATGACGGCGATGCCGCGGACCTGGTCGCCGAGCTCCACGAGGGTCCGGGGCCCGTCGGGATGGATGACGGCCTTCGCGGGCTCGTCGACGATCGGGGAGAGGACGCCGTCGAAGTCGAGCCCGACGACCACGTGGGCGGCGTCGGCCACCAGGTCGTCGTACCGCTGCTGTCCTTCGGGGCTCCGGAAGTCCATGCCCCTACTCAACCAGAGCGGGTGACCCGGCGGTCGGTCGCTCAGGCGGCGTCGCTGGTGAGGATGACCGTGAGACGGTCGAAGCGCATCGGCGAGATGGCCGGCTTGAGCCGCTTGATCCCGATGTCCCGGGCCAGGAGCCGGGCGGCCCGCTCGAGCCGGTCGGGGTAGTAGACCGTGCTGGCCGGGATGGTGCCGTACCAGTTGTCGGAGCCCACGACCTGCCACCCGGCGCCGGAGAGCTTCTCGGCGGTGGCGCCCGCGAGGCCGGAGATGCCGGAGTTGTTGTAGACCTCGACGTACACCTCGCCTCGGCGCACCTCGGGCTTGGGCTTCTTCTTCGGCTCCTGCTTCTTCTGCTCGATGACCGGCTTCGACGCGGTCTTCACCGGCGTGGGCTCGGGTGTGGCAACGGGTGCTGCGGCCTGGGCGGGCTCGTCTGCACCGCCCGCGGTAGCCACGAAGGCCACTCCTGCGAGCACGATGGAGGCGAGGCTCAGCGCAGCGACCGGAGTGGGGAGCGCGATGCCCCGCTCGTCGCGCGAGCGGCGCATCTCAGACCTCGAAGCCGAGGCGGCGCGCGGAGCGGGCGCGCTGGCGGGTGGCCCGCAGCCGGCGCAGACGACGCACGAGCAGCGGGTCGAACGCGAGCGACTCGGGACGGTCGATCAGGGCGTTGAGCACCTGGTAGTAGCGCGTCGAGGACATGTCGAACTGCTCGCGGACCGCCTGCTCCTTGGCACCGGCGTACTTCCACCACTGGCGCTCGAAGTTCAGGATCTCGCGGTCGCGCTCGGACAGCTCGTTCCTCGTAGGAGCGTCCTGGCCCTGGTTGAGGGCGTTCGCGGCATCCATCGTGTCGACTCCTGCGCAGAGATCGGGACTGGTGACCTTCGCGGTCCATCGTAGGTGTGAACGACACCGGTGTCATTCATGACGCACGTTTGCCTGGCGTGTTTCGCGCGCGGTCTCATGGTCGCATGACGCACCCCTTCGGCCCGCTTCCACCCCTGTCCGTCCCGCCTGGTGCGACGGTGGCCGATCCCCTCCCCGAGGACCGGCCCGTGCGCTGGGGAGTCCTCGCGACGGGCCGGATCGCCAGCGACTTCGCCCAGGGGCTCGCCCTGCTCCCGGACGCCGAGCTGGCCGCCGTGGGGTCGCGCCGGCTCGAGGCCGCGGAGGCCTTCGCCGCCGAGCACGGAATGGCCGGGACCACCCGGGCCCACGGGTCGTACGCCGAGCTGGTCGAGGACCCGCGCGTCGACGTGGTCTACGTCGCGAGCCCCCACGCGCTGCACCACGAGCACGCGATGCTCGCCTTCGACGCCGGGAAGCCGGTGCTGTGCGAGAAGGCGCTCACCGTCACCGCCCGGGAGGCCGAGGACCTGGTGCGGGTGGCGCGGGAGCGGCGGCTGTTCTTCATGGAGGCCATGTGGATGCGCACCAACCCGGTGATGCGCCGGGTCAAGCAGCTGGCCGACAGCGGCGACCTGGGCAGGGTGCAGCAGGTGCGCGCCGACCTCGGCTTCCTGGTCGACCGGCCCGAGACCCACCGGCTGCTCGCCCCGGAGCTCGGCGGCGGGGCCCTTCTCGACATGGGGGTGTACGCCCTCACGTTCGCCCACCTGTTCCTCGGCGACCCCGAGAAGGTGGAGGCGGTGGCGGAGATGTCCTCCACCGGCATCGACCTGAACCTGGCGATCAGCCTCGGCTGGCCCGGCGGCGCGGTCGCGTCGCTCTCCTCCACCATGACCGCCTGGTCGCCGCGGACCGCGTCCATCGCCACCGACCGCGGCCGGGTCGACATCGGGCCCGGGTTCCACCACCCCACCGAGGCGCGCTGGGCCGAGGACGGCCAGGAGCACGTCCTCCGCGAGGAGGTCCTCGGCACCGGCCTTGCCCACGAGGCCGCCGAGGTCCACCGCTGCCTGCGCAACGGTGAGGTCGAGAGCCCGCTGGTGCCGCTCGAGGACAGCCTCTCGATCATGCGGCTGATGGACCGGATCCGGCAGAAGATCGGCCTCCGCTATGCCGCGGACGACCTCTTCTGACCCCGTGTGCCCACCGTCCGCCCGGGTACGAGCGGGCGCCAACCATTGCCTGACCAACTAGGGTCGAACTGTGAGCCACTCCGACGCCCCGCAGCACTCCGCTGACCTGGTCATCGTCGCCAACCGGCTGCCGGTTGACCGCGTGGAGAACCCGGACGGCACGAGCTCGTGGCGGCGCTCTCCCGGCGGGCTGGTCACCGCCCTGGAGCCGGTGATGCGCGCCAACGACGGGGCCTGGATCGGCTGGCCCGGCGGCACGTCCTTGGACCTCGAGCCGTTCGTCGAGGACGGACTCTCCCTTGTTCCCGTGCCGCTGGACGCCTCGGAGATCGAGGAGTTCTACGAGGGCTTCTCCAACGCCACCCTGTGGCCGCTGTACCACGACGTGGTCGCCAAGCCGGAGTTCCACCGCGAGTGGTTCGACTCCTACGTGAGGGTCAACCGCCGGTTCGCCGAGAAGGCCGCGGAGGTGGCCGCGGAAGAAGCGACGGTCTGGGTGCACGACTACCAGCTCCAGCTGGTGCCCGCCATGCTGCGCGACCTCCGGCCCGACCTGCGGATCGGGTTCTTCCTGCACATCCCCTTCCCACCCGCCGAGCTGTTCCAGCAGCTTCCGTGGAGGCGCCAGCTGCTCGAGGGGCTGCTCGGCGCCGACCTGGTGGGCTTCCAGCGCCCCGGGGCGGCCCAGAACTTCGTACGCCTGGTGCGCCAGCGCGTCGGCCACAAGACGCACCGTGAGGAGGTCTACCTCCCCGACGGCCGGACCGTCGTGGCCGGCGCGTTCCCGATCTCGATCGACACCCAGGGCCTCGAGGAGCTCGCCCGCAGCGAGGCTGTCCAGCAGCGCGCGAAGGAGATCCGCGACCAGCTCGGCAACCCCCGGCACGTCCTGCTCGGGGTGGACCGGCTCGACTACACCAAGGGCATCTACGCGCGACTGCGCGCCTTCAGCGAGCTGCTCGCCGAAGGGCACATCGACGTGGAGGACGCCGTCTTCGTCCAGGTCGCGACGCCCTCGCGCGAACGCGTCGAGCAGTACCGCGTGCTCCGCGACGACATCGACCGCCTCGTCGGCCGGATCAACGGCGACCTGGGCCGGATCGGCCGCCCCGCCATCTCCTACCTGCACTCCTCCTACCCGCGCGAGGAGATGGCCGCCCTCTTCCAGGCCGCGGACATCATGGTGGTCACGCCACTGCGCGACGGCATGAACCTCGTCGCCAAGGAGTACGTCGCGTGCCGGTTCGACGACGACGGCGCCCTCGTGCTCTCGGAGTTCGCCGGAGCCGCGGACGAGCTGCGCCAGGCCTTCCTGGTCAACCCCTACGACATCAACGGCATGAAGGCCACGATGCTCGAGGCGATCCACGCCGACCCCAAGGACCTCCACCGCCGGATGCGCGCGATGCGCCGGACCGTCGCCGAGCACAGCGTGTCGACCTGGGCGTCGAGCTTCCTCAGGGCGCTGTCCCAGGAGATGCCCGCCCACGACAAGCAGCTCCGGCCCGCCCGTCGCAGCTGAGCCGGCCCGCCCGCCGGGCGGGTGCTTCCGGCGTACCCGGAGGCCTGGGGCGCGGCGCGGTCTCACGAACCCGTTGCACTACGCGGATCCCCGGGGTACCGCAGGTATCCTCGCGGCATGGATCTGATCCCCAAACCGGACCAGGTCGTCTCGGCGGCCAGCAACGTCGCCCACAAGATGCTGTACGGCGGCGTGGCCGACCTCCGCCCCATGCCGCGGACGCTGATCGACGACGGCACGCTCCGCGAGGTCTACCACTACCGCCCGCAGGGGCGGGTGCGTGAGACCGGCGACCCGGTGCTCCTGGTGACGCCGCTCGCCGCGCCCGCACTCTGCTTCGACCTGCGCCGCGGCTGCTCCGTCGTCGAGCACCTCGTCACCCAGGGCCGCCCCACCTACCTCGTGGAGTACGGCGAGGTCTCCTTCGCCAACCGCACCCTCGGCATCGAGCACTGGGTCGACGAGGTCATCCCCGCGGCGATCAAGGAGGTCAGCGAGCACGCCGGCGGACGCCCCGTGCACCTGGTCGGCTGGAGCCTCGGCGGCATCTTCTCCCTGCTCGTCGCGGCCGACCGCGCCGACCTGCCCATCGCCTCGCTGACCGTCGTCGGCTCCCCCGTCGACGTCACCCGGGTGCCCCTGGTCGCACCGATCCGGCCGCTGCTGAACATCACCGACGGCGGTGGGCTGGTCACCCAGCTCTACCGGATTCTCGGCGGTGCGCCGAAGCCGCTGGTACGCCGCGCCTTCCAGCTCTCCAGCTTCAACAAGCACGTCACCAAGCCGCTCGCCATCGCCGCGAACCTCGACGACGCCGACTTCCTCGCCCAGATCGAGGCGGTGGACCGGTTCACCGCCAACATGATCGCCTACCCCGGGCGCACGTTCGGACAGCTGTACCACCGCATCCTCAAGGGCAACCAGCTCGCCAGCGGCGTGGTGAAGATGGACGACAGGCGCGAGATCGCGCTCGCCGACATCACGGTCCCCACGCTTGTGTTCGCCGGCGCCAGCGACGGCATCGCGCCCGTGAAGTCGATCCTGCCGATGACCAAGCTGCTGACCGGCGCCCCGTCGGTGCGGTTCGAGATCGTGCCCGGCGGCCACCTCGGGATGCTCACCGGCCGCGCCGCACGGCGTACGACGTGGCGGATCATCGACGAGTTCCTCGACGAGCACGCCACCGCCGTCGAGCCGAAGAAGGCCGGCGCCGGCACGGCCTCCAAGAAGGCCGGCTCGAAGAAGGCTGCCTCCGGCAGGACTGCGACGAAGAAGGCGTCTGCCAAGGCGCCCGCGAAGAAGTCCGCCGCCCAGAAGACCGCCCAGAAGACCGGGCAGAAGTCCGGGCAGAAGTCCGGGCGGGGCTCGGGCGCCGGCAAGAGCGAGGCGCGGGCTGACGCGATCGGGTCCAACCCGACGCGCCGCTACGGCTCCGAGACCTCGCGGTCCCTGGCCGCTCGCCCGTGACCGCGGCCGCCACGACCCTCGCCCCCACACCGGACTGGCGCCTGGCCGTCGTCCTGGTGGCCCTCGTCGGCATCGGCGTCCTCGCCTCGTACCTCGGCGGGCTCCGGGTGGGCCGGGAGACCGTCACCGCTACGGTGCGGGCTGCCGTGCAGCTGAGCGTCGTCTCGCTGGTCATCACCGCTGCCCTGAGCTCGCTGTGGTGGTCGTTCCTGTTCTCCTTCGTCATGCTGGCCGTCGCCACCCGCACCTCGGCGAAGCGCATCGACGCGCGCGGGACGCAGGCGCTGTGGGTCGGCGCCGCCATCTGCGCGGGCGTGCTGCCCGTGCTGCTGCTCGTGCTCGGCTCCGGGGTGATCCCCTTCAACGGCGCCGGTCTGGTGCCGACGGCCGGGATCATCATCGGCAACACGATGACCGCAGCCACCCTGAGCGGCCGCCGGGCCTACGACGAGCTCGACGCCCACTTCGGCATCTACGAGGCCGGGCTCGCGATCGGGCTCGAGAGCAAGAGCGCGGCGCTCGAGGTGATCCAGCCCAGCGCCAAGGAGGCGCTCACGCCCAACCTCGACAAGACCCGGACCGTCGGGCTGGTCACCCTCCCCGGCGCCTTCGTCGGTGTCCTCCTGGGCGGCGGCACCCCGCTCGAGGCGGGCGCCGCCCAGATCCTCGTGCTCGTGGGCATCGTCGCCGCCCAGGCGATCACGAGCTCCGTCCTGCTGCGCCTGGTCGCCGAGGCCCGGGTGGTCCGCGACGAGATGCGTCCCCGGTACCCGCGATGAGTCGCCGCACCCGCCTCGCCGCCGCGGCCCTGGCCGTCACCGCGCTCGTGTCCTCGTGCTCCAGCACGGCGGACGAGCCGGGTCAGGCCCAGCGCCGGCTCGAGGGCACCACCGACGCCTCCCCCGGCGACGCCTCCACCGGCGGCACCTCCCCCGGGGACGTCGACCGGTACGTCGCCCTGGGCGACTCGTTCACCGCCGCGCCGCTGGTCCCCACCACGGACGTCGCAGGAGGCTGCTTCCGCTCCGACCACAACTACCCCTCCCTGGTCGCTGAACGCCTCGACGTCGGCACGTTCGTGGACGTCAGCTGCAGCGGGGCCGACACCACCGACCTGACCGGGCGCCAGAGCACCGTCCAGGACGCCACGGTGCCGCCCCAGCTTCGCGCGGTCACCCCGGCGACCGACCTGGTGACCCTCGGCATCGGCGGCAACGACTTCGACCTCTTCCACACCCTCGTCGCCACGTGCGCCCAGCTGCGCCCCCAGGACCCGTCCGGGTCGCCGTGCGCCGACGACCTGGCGAACCGTGGTGTCGACCTGGTGGCGCAGACCCGCAAGATCGCGGACCGCGTCGCGACGTCCCTGCGGCGCATCCGGCAGCGCGCACCTCGAGCACGGGTGCTCCTCGTCGGGTACCTCCGCCTGGTGCCCTCCTCGGGGCGGTGCGCCGACCTGCCCCTGGCCCGGGGCGACTACGCCTACGGCGTACGGCTCTCGCACGCACTCGACACCGCGCTCGCTCGCGCCGCACGGCGTACCGGGGTCGGGTTCGTGGACCTGTACGCCGCCTCGAAGGGGCACGACGTCTGCTCCGACGACCCCTGGGTCAACGGGCGCCGGACCCTCCAGGGCGAGGCGCTGGCGTTCCACCCCTTCGCGGAGGGCATGGAGTCCGCAGCCGACCGGGTCGTGGCCGCGCTCTCGCGCTAGGGTGCGGTCGCATGAGTGCGCTCGCGGGACTGGTGGAGCGGGGCCTGGTCGCCCCTGACTGGGCCGAGGCGCTCGCCCCGGTCGACGGGACGATCAGTGCGATGGGCGGCTTCCTGCGCGAGGAGATCGCGGCCGGAAGGACCTACCTGCCCGACGGCGACCGGATCCTGCGGGCGTTCCAGCGGCCCCTGTCCGACGTACGCGTGCTGGTCGTCGGACAGGACCCCTACCCCACACCCGGCCATGCGGTGGGCCTGTCGTTCTCGGTGGCACCCGACGTGCGCCCGCTGCCGCGCAGCCTGGTGAACATCTTCCGCGAGCTGTACGACGACCTCGGCGCCGGCCCGCCGACCAGCGGCGACCTCACGCCGTGGGCGGACCAAGGGGTCCTGCTGCTCAACAGGGTCCTCACGGTCTCACCGGGCGCAGCAGGGTCGCACCGCGGCCGAGGCTGGGAGGCGGTGACCGAGTGCGCCATCAAGGCCCTCGCCACCCGGGGCGGTCCGCTGGCCGCCATCCTCTGGGGCCGCGACGCGCAGGGCCTCAAGCCGATGCTGGGCGACGTGCCGTGGGTGCAGTCGCCGCACCCGAGCCCACTCTCGGCCTCCCGCGGGTTCTTCGGGTCGCGGCCGTTCAGCCGGGTCGACGACCTGCTCGCGCAGCAGGGCGGCGAGCCCGTGGACTGGCGCCTGCCCTGAGCCCGGTCGCCGGGTCAGCGGACGGTCTGGAGCCCCGCCTGCTCGATCCGGTCGACGACGTGCCCGGCGATGCGCTCGAGGGCGGCGACGTCGTCCGGCGCGAGGCCCTCGAAGACGAGGTCCCGGACGGTCTCGACATGACCGGGCGCGGCCGCGACGAGGACGCGCCAGCCCTCGTCGGTCAGGTGCACCATGGTGACGCGTCGGCTGTCGGCGCAGGGCCCCCGCTCGACCCAGCGGCGCAGCTCGAGCTTCTTCACCACGTGGGACAGGCGGGACAGCGAGGCGTTGACCTGGGCCGCGAGCTCGCTCATCCGCAGGGTCCGGTCCTCGGCCTCCGAGAGCATCGCCAGGCACAGGTAGTCGAAGTGCGTCATGTCGGAGTCCCGCTGCAGCTGGGAGTCCAGCGCCGGCGCGAGCTTGAGCATGACGCCCGCCAGGCGCAGCCAGGCACGCCGTTCGTCCGCGTCGAGCCAACGGGTCTCGTCCGTCATGGCGTCCATGCCAACCTCATTACTTGATGCTTCAACTTTTCCGTCCTACTCTAGAACGAAGATTCCAGAAGCAGGAGTACGACGATGGCGAATCATGGCAGCCGCATGCCGGCGCTCTACATCGGGCACGGCGCGCCCCCGCTCCTCGACGACCCGGTCTGGAGCGGTGAGCTCGCCCGATGGGCGGCCGACCTCCCCCGCCCGAAGGGCATCCTCATCGTCTCCGCGCACTGGGAGTCCGCGCCCGTCAGCCTGAGCGCGAGCACCCCGGGCACGCCCCTGGTCTACGACTTCTGGGGCTTCCCGGAGAAGTACTACCGGATGACCTACGACACCCCGGACGCCTCCACGCTCGCCGCCCGCGTGGCCGCGATGATGCCCGACCGCGAGCCCGTCCACGAGCACAGCGGCCGCGGGCTCGACCACGGCGCCTGGGTGCCGCTGCGGATCATGTACCCGGACGCGGACATCCCGGTCCTGCAGATGTCCCTGCCGACCCACGACCCCGCTCGGCTGCTCGACCTCGGCCGCAGGCTCCAGCCGCTTCGCGACGAAGGCGTCCTGGTCATCGGATCCGGCTTCCTCACCCACGGCCTCCCCTTCCTCCGCGACTGGAGCATCGGGGCCACCGCCCCCGGGTGGTCGGCCGACTTCGACGCCTGGGCCGCCGAGGCGCTGGCGCGCGGAGACGTCGACGAGCTCGCGGCGTACCGCGACCGCGCCCCCGGCATGCCCTACGCCCACCCCACGGTCGAGCACTTCTCGCCGCTGTTCGTCACCCTCGGCGCCGCGACCGCTCCCGACGCCCCCGGCGACCAGCGGATCGAGGGCTACTGGATGGGCCTCTCCAAGCGCTCCCTCCAGGTCGCCTGAGCACGGGCCTCCGGCCGTCAGTGGCAACTGGGCAGGGACGACACGTTCGGGACCCGAAACCTGTCGTCTCTGCCCAGTTTGAGGGGATAGCCCGAGGTGGCAGGATGCCCGGGGTGAACATCTTGTCGATCCAGTCCCTGGTGTCCTACGGCCACGCCGGCAACAGCGCCGCGATGTTCCCGCTGCAGCGTCTCGGGCACGACGTGTGGCCCGTCATGACGGTGCACTTCTCCAACCACACCGGGTACGGCGAGGCGCGCGGGCCGCTGCTCGGGGCCGACGACATCGCCGAGGTGATCGGGGGCGTCGAGGACCGGGGCGCTCTCGACCGCTGCGACGCGGTCCTCTCGGGCTACCAGGGAGCCGAGGAGGTCGGCGCCGTCGTCCTCGACACGGTGCGCAACGTCAAGGAGCGCAACCCCGAGGCGATCTACTTCTGTGACCCCGTGATGGGCGACGTGGGACGCGGGTTCTTCGTGCGGCCCGGCATCCCGGAGTTCATGCGCGACCGGGTCGTGCCCGCCGCGGACGTGATCACCCCGAACCAGTTCGAGATCGACTTCCTCGCCGGGACGGAGAGCCGGACCCTCCAGGACGTCGTGGACGCCGCCGACGCGGTCCGGAAGACCGGGCCGGGGATCGTCCTGGTCACCAGCGTGATCACCGAGGACACCCCGGAGGACACCCTCCAGATGCTCACCGTCTCGGAAGGCGGCGCCTGGGTGGTGCGCACGCCGCGGCTGCCCATCAACCCGCCCGGTGCCGGCGACCTGACCGCGGCGGTCTTCCTCGCGAACCTTCTGGAGGGTCACGACCTTCCCGTCGCGCTCGGGCGCACCGCCGCCTCGGTGTTCGCGGTGATGGAGGCGACGATGGAGGCCGGCACCCGGGAGATGCGGATCATCGCCAGCCAGGACACCTGGGCCGCCCCCGGCAGGACCTTCGAGGTGGCGCAGCTACGCGGAGCGTAGGACCCAGGCGCAACGAGGTGGGGCCGCCCACGCTGGGAGGAACGGGACGGCCCCACGCCGAGGCGGAGCCTCGGGGGCTCCCTACGCTCCAGTCTGCCCCGCGCGCCCAACTGTTCAGGGCTGCAGAGGACGTCGCATCCCCCGTACGCCGGTGTCCGGGGGACACGAGGGCATCGATCGGTCGTCGCTCAGGCGGGACGGGCCCAGCAGGAGACGCCCTTCAGTCTCGTTGCGCCACGAAGTAGTTGTTGAAGGGGTCTGGCTCGACCGACTCGACCTCGACGTCCCGGAAGCCGGCGTCCTGCAGCATCGACAGGGCCAGCTGCTCACCCCAGGCGGTGCCGAGCCCGTCGCCTCCCAGGCCCAGAGACACCGTCATGCAGTGCAGGGTCGAGCAGGTGTACAGGAAGGTGCTGCCGGGGAGGTCGATGTTGTCGTCGACGTTGCTCGAGGCCTTCATGTCGACCATGAGGAAGGCGCCGCCGGGGCGCAGTGTCGTGTGGATACGGCGCAGCACCTCGGCCGGGTGCGCCTGGTCGTGGACCGCGTCGAAGGCCGTCACGAGGTCGTGGGCGCCGACGGTCGGCAGCTCCGCGACGTCCTGGATCTGGAAGCGGGCGTTGACCAGCCCCCAGGAGGCGGCTTCCGCCCGCGCCACCCTGATGGCCTCCTCCGAGAAGTCGTAGCCGGTGAACCGGCTGGCCGGGAAGGCCCGGGCCATCAGGTTGATCGCGTGACCGGACCCGCAGCCGATGTCCGCCACGTCGATGCCGGACCGGAGACGGTCGACCGCACCCGGGACGAGTGGCAGGACCATGTCCAGCAGCGCCAGGTCGAGGACGGCGGCGCTGTCCTCGGCCATCAGCTGGTGGAACCTCGGGTAGTGCGCGTAGCTGAGCCCCCCGCCCTTCTGGAAGCACTCGACGATCGGGTCCTCCACACCCGCGAGGAGCACGGGGAACTGCATGACCCGCGCCAGGTTTCCGGGGCCCGCGGCCTGCGTGAGCGATGCCGCCTTCTCGGCCGGGAGCCGGTAGGTGTCGCCCGCTGGCTCGTGCTCCACCACCCGCGCGACGGTGAGTGCCTTCAGCCACTCCCGGACGTACCGCTCGTCGAGCCCGGCCGCGTCCGCGACCTCCTGGCTCGTCGAGGGCGGCAAGCCGGCCAGTGCGTCCAGCAGACCGGTGCGGGAGCCGATGCTCAGCATGATCGCCAGGCCCGTGTCGTTGAGGACGCCGAGCAGCCGCTCCGCGAACGCCCCCACCGCCTCCCCGTCGATGCCGCCGGTGTCCTGGTCGACGGTGCCCTGCTCGATGGTGCTCTGGTCGGTGCTCATGAGTCACCCCTTCCGACGTACGCCGGGCACCGTGCCCGACGTCTCGGACGCTAGGCGGCAGGCGAGAACCGGCGCTTCGGGCGTCTGTCCCATCTCCGCGCGCCCACATGGGGCGGATGATGCAGGCTCAGGTGCCTCCCCGCCGACCCGCGGCCTCGAGCCCGTGGTCGTGCGCCCAGGTCGCGGCGGCCGTCCGGGAGCTCACGTCGAGCTTGCCGAAGATGTTCGCGAGGTGGCGCCCCACGGTCTTCTCGCTGATGAACAGCGCCGCGGCGACCTCCCGGTTGGTGGCTCCTGCGGCGATGTGTGCCAGCACCTGGGCCTCCCGCGGGGTGAGCCCGCCGGGCGCCTCCTGCCCCGTGGCGGCGCGGCGTACGTCGTCCGCGGCACCGAGCCGCCGGTAGGTCGACAGGGCGGATGCCGCGGCCGCCTCCGCGAGAGAGGTCTCGCCGAGCTCCCGGTGCGCCCCGGCCAGCAGCTCCTGCACCCGTGCCACGTCGTACGGCGCCCGGACGCGCTGGTACTCCTGGGCAGCCCGCCTCAACAGCGCCAGCGCGACCTCCGGCTCGCCCGACGCGAGACGGACCGCACCGCTCATGTGGTGGCTCCACGCCCGGTAGCCGGGGGTGTCGAAGAGGCCGCTCAGCCGTTGCAGGTCACCGGCGGCGTCGGCGGCCTCCCGGGTGTGACCGCCCGCGAGGCCGATCTCGACCTTGGCACGCAGGAGGCGGACCTCGAGGAACGGGTCGCCCGCGACCTGCGCGAGGGCGGCGTTGACTCCCGCCCAGGCGTCCTGGACCCGTCCCTCCGCGAGAAGGAGCAGCGACTCACCGGGCTGCGGCTCGCGGCCGAGCTCACGCGACCGGTCGTAGGCCTTCTGCGCACGGTCGTGCTCGCCGCGGAGACGATGCAGCTCGCCGACGCAGTACTCCCCCTCGGCCACGACCGAGGCGTTCATGTCCGCTAGCTCACCGCAGACGATGCGAGCCTCGGCCTCGGCCTCGGCCCAGTCACCCTCGGTGCTCAGGAGCTGGACCCGGTGCAGCCGGCAGGTCCCCAGGAACATCACCGCGTCGGAGAACTGCTCGCACCACTGGCGGGTCACCGTGTGCCACTCGCGCAGCCGGGCGATGTCGGCGAGGTCGTGGCAGACCGCCATGGTGGTGCAGTAGATGTTCCCCGCCCAGTCGGGCTCGACCTGCTCGGCGAGCACCGGGAGCATGGCCTCGTCGAGGAGGCCGAGCCCTGCCCGGACCTCGCCCAGGCGAACCCGCGCCATGCCCTCGACCATGAGACCGAGGCAGGTGAGGGTGGGTACGCCGAAGCGGCGCCCCGACCGCTGCATCTCCTGCGCTCCCGACACGGCCGCCTCGAAGTCGCGCTCCTCCAGGGCCATGCTCACGTCCACGAACCGCAGGAACCCCTGCGCCGGACTGTCGGGCCGGCCGGCCAGGAGCCGACGAGCCCGGCTGACCCACCCCGACCCGACCGCGAAGTCGCCGCGCATCATCCACAGGCCGCCGAGCTGGAGCGCCTGCATCGCCGCCCGCTCGACCTCGTCGCGGTCGAGGTAGGCCTGGTGCACCTCCTCGGTCCAGGCGAGGCACTCCCGGTTGCGGCCCATCCACCAGGCGGCGTCGGACAGCAGGGTGAGGTCCTCGGCCTCCAGCCCGTCCGTCTCGCGCACGCGCAGGAGCTCCCGGTACGCCGCGGCCCAGTCCTTGCGGGCGTGGGCAGCGCGACCCGCACCGAGCAGCTGTTCGGTGTCGACCCGTCGGTCCACGACCCCACGCTAGTCCTGGACGAGCCTGGGCAGCCAGGGATGTTCCGGGTCGAGCTCGACGACGGCGGCGCGACCTCGCTAGCGCTCGCCGGGGTAGCGGAGACGGACGTACTTGGTGCGGGCGTTGGTCTCCTCGCCGTACACGCCTTCGGCGGCGCTCCCAGATTCGCGAGCGGACCCCTCCGGCGAACGCGACGTACGAGAGCCGGCCAGGGGACTCGAACCCCTAACCCCCTAATTACAAGTTAGGTGCGCTGCCAGTTGCGCCAGGCCGGCCTGCGCCCGAGGTCGCGGCGAGCGGACATGACGGGCGCGAAGGCCCATCGTAGACGGACGCATGGCCCGAGCCGACCGGGGTACACCATCGGCACCCGAACCCAAGGAGGTTTCCCATGGGCATGGACGACAAGATGAAGCACTCCGCCGAGAGCGGCCTGGGCAAGGCCAAGGAGAAGCTCGGCGACGCGACAGACGACCCGTCCCTCGAGGCCGAGGGCAAGAAGGACCAGAGCAAGTCGGACCTGAAGCAGGCGGGTCAGAAGGCCAAGGACGCCTTCAAGAAGTAGCGCACCCACGAAACCAGCGGGGCGGCCACCTCCCAGGGCCGCCCCGCTCGTGTGTGCGCGGTCGGTCCTCAGGCGGCTCGGGCGGACAGGAAGTCCGTGAGCGAGCGCCGGATCCCGGCCGTGTCCAGGCCGTGGGCTGCCGCGTGCTGCTTCGGGTGGCCGTACCTCCGCAGCTCCTCGCGGGCGACCCCGAGCGACAGCAGCCGGTGGGGTACGTCGGAGAGCGCGTCGCTCACGCACCGCGCGGAGGTCCCGGCGAGGTACGGCTCGACGAGCACCACCTCCGGCGTACCGAGGACGGCTCGAAGGCCCCGGGCGTCGAAGGGGCGGACGGTCCCGGCGTACAGCACGGAGACGTCGAGCCCCTCGACCGCGTCGAGGACCGGGTCGAGCATCGGCCCGACGGCCACGACGGTGGCCCCGGCTCCCCGGCGTACCTGGTGGAACCTCCCCGGGCGGACCGGGAGAGCCTCGCGGTTCTGCTGGGAGGTCACCCGGACGTAGTCCCGCCCCGACCCGGCGACGGCGAGGCGGAGAGCGGCCTCCACCTCGTCGGCGTGACCGGGCACGTGCACGGTCCAGTCCGGGAGCGTGTCGAGGAGGGCGACGTCCCCCGGCGCCTGGTGGGTACGGCCGCCGGAGGAGTTGTCGAACGACCCTCCCGAGGAGACCAGCACGCCGCCGACGTCCTGGTGGTTGAAGCCCAGCTTGACCTGCTCGAAGGCCCGCTCCACCAGGAACGACGCGAACGTGTGCACGATCGGCCGCATCCCGGTGAGCGCCATCCCGGCGCCGACGTTGACGAGCAGCTGCTCGCGGATCCCGACGTTGACCACCCGGTCGGGGTGGCGTCGCTCGGCCTCACCGAAGTACTGCCCGGAGATCTCGGCGTACACGAGCGCGACCGAGAGGTCCTCGTCGAGCAGGTCGGCGGCGGTGGCCGCGAAGGTGGTTCGGGTGTCTCGTCTCATCAGAACTTCTCCTCCACGTGTGCCACGACCACCGAGGGGCGGCCCGGCTCGCCTGCCACCCGCGGTCGCCGGGTCAGCGCCCGGCGGAGTAGCGCGTGATCTCGGCCGTCCACTCCCACGGCGCGCCACCCCTCCGTGGCGAACCGCTGCTCGATCCGCCCGGGGACCGCGTAGGACGAGGACCTGTTGTCCACGACCACGACGGTGAGCGCCTCGAGCTCCAGCGCCGCGGCGATCTCGACTGCCTCATGGTTGCTCCCTTCATCCAGCTCTGCGTCTCCGACGAGGACGACGACCCTCGAGTCCAGCCCCTGCGCCCGCAGCCCCAGCGCCGTGCCCACCGCCAGCGGCAGCCCGTGGCCGAGCGAGCCGCTGGAGATCTCCACGCCCGGGACGAGGGTGCGGTCGGGGTGGTACCCCAGCGGGGAGTCGTACGACGCCCAGCCGGCCAGCCACGCCTCGGGGAGGAACCCCTGGGCAGCCAGGACGGCGTAGTAGGCCATCGGTCCGTGCCCCTTCGAGAGCAGGAACCGGTCCCGGCCGGGCTCGGCCACGGTCTCGGGCGAGACGTGGAGGACCTGGTCGTACAGCACCCAGAGGACGTCGAGAGTCGAGGTCGCGGCGGCGGAGTGCTTCTCGTCCCCGGTCATCAGCGACATGAGCCGCGACAGGTCCTCGTAGCCCGGGGACGGCCTGGTCTCGGTGGCCGCGAGAGAGTTCGTCGATGTCATGGGGAAGAGCATGCAAGTTCAAGTGGACTTGAAGTCAACGTCGTATGATCGGGGCGTGGCGAGACATGCAGCACACCTGACCGTCGGCCAGCTCGCGCAGCGCTCCGGGGTGGCGACGTCCGCCCTGCGCTACTACGAGGACCGCGGCCTCATCGCCTCGGAGCGCACGGCCGGGAACCAGCGCCGCTACCGCCAGGCCATGCTCCGCCGGGTCGCGTTCATCCGGTCCGCCCAGCGCGTCGGGCTGAGCCTGGACGAGATCGAGGAGGCGCTCGCGACCCTCCCCGAGTCCCGGACGCCGACCAAGGCCGACTGGGCCCGGCTGTCGCGGGCCTGGCGCCCCAGGATCGACGAGCAGATCGAGCGCCTCGTGCGGCTGCGGGACAAGCTCGACGGCTGCATCGGGTGCGGCTGCCTCAGCCTCAAGACGTGCGCGTTGAACAACCCCGACGACGAGGCCGCTCCCCGCGGTCCGGGGGCGGTCTTCCTCGAACCCACCGGAACCGCCCGGGGCTAGGCTGTCCCCCATGGCTCTGCGCATCGTGGCGACGAAGCCGAACCCGGCGCTGGTCACCCTCCCCTGGCAGGAGTCCCTCGAGGAGTGGTCGGACGAGTACGTCGTCCCGCTCCCCCGGGGCATCTCGCGCCACGTCGTACGCATCGTGCGCCTCGGCCACGACGTGTACGCCGTGAAGGAGACGCGCGAGCCCATCGCCTTCCGGGAGTACCGGATGCTGCGGGACCTGCGCCGCCTCGACCTGCCCGCTGTGGAGCCGGTGGCCGTCGTCGCCGGACGGGAGGCCCCCGACGGGGAGGAGATCGAGCCGGCGCTCGTGACCCGGCACCTGACCTACTCGCTGCCCTACCGCTCCCTGTTCTCCCACGGCCTGCGCGCCGACAGCCTGCCGAAGCTCATCGACGCGCTCGCCGTGCTCCTGGTGCGGCTCCACCTCGCCGGGTTCTTCTGGGGCGACGTCTCCCTGTCGAACGTGCTGTTCCGGCGCAGCGCGGGCGAGTTCACGGCGTACCTCGTGGACGCCGAGACCGGCGAGCTGCACCCCGAGCTCTCCCGCGGGCAGCGCGCCCACGACCTCGAGGTGGCCTACGGCAACCTGTTCGGCGAGCTGCTCGACCTCCAGGCGGGCGGCCTGCTCGACGAGGAGGTCGACGCCCATGCCGTCGTCGAGCTCGTCGAGCGGCGCTACACCGAGCTGTGGGACGAGCTGACCGGCATCGAGGAGTTCGACGTCGCGGAGATGTGGCGCATCGAGCAGCGCGTGGAGCGCCTCAACAAGCTCGGGTTCGAAGTCGACGAGCTCGACATCGTCACCGACTGGTCCGGGGCCACGGTCCGGCTGCAGCCGAAGGTCGTCGAGGCGGGGCACCACAGCCGCGAGCTGCAGGGCCTCACCGGGCTCGACGTCGAGGACAACCAGGCCCGCCGGCTCCTCAACGACATGGCGTCCTTCACCGCGCACTTCGACCTGGGCGCCGAGGACCGGGGGCTCGTCGCCCACAGGTGGCTCACCAAGATCTACGAGCCGATCATGGCGATGGTCCCCAAGCGGCTCCGCGGCAAGCTGGAGCCCGCGGAGATCTACCACGAGATCCTCGAGCACCGGTGGTTCCTGTCCGAGAAGGCGGGCCACGAGGTCGACATCTTCGAGACCGCCCAGGACTACATCGACACCGTCCTCGCGAAGCGCCCCGACGAGGTGGTCACGGAGGCCGACAACCCCGAGGTGCTGCTGCCCAGCTCGAAGGAGTGGCGCGGCCGCCCCTGACTGGCAGGCGCCTCAGCGGGCGAGCGTGCCGCGGCGCTCCGCGATCGCGTAGAGCGTCACCGAGGCGGCCACCCCGGCGTTGAGGGACTCCAGGGAGTTCACCATCGGGATGGACACCAGCTGGTCGCAGGTCTCGGCGACGAGGCGCGAGAGGCCCTTGCCCTCGGAGCCCACGACGACCACGAGCGGTCCGTCGGCGAGCTCGAGGTCCGGGAGGTCCACGTCGCCGTCTGCAGCGAGGCCCACGACCATGCAGCCCGCCTTCTGGTACGCCTTGAGCTGGCGGGTCAGGTTGGTCGCCTGGGCCACCGGCACCCGTGCGGCAGCACCGGCGGAGGTCTTCCACGCCGCCGCGGTCATGCCGGCGGCACGACGCTCGGGGATGAGCACGCCGTGCGCGCCGAACCCGGCCGCGGAGCGCACGACCGCTCCGAGGTTGCGCGGGTCCGTCACGGAGTCGAGCGCCACGATGAGCGGCGGCTCCTTGGCCTCGGCGGCCCGGTCGAGCAGGTCGTCGGCGTGGGCGTACTCGTAGGCCGGGACCCGGGCGGCGAGGCCCTGGTGCACCGCGCCCTGGGTCAGCCGGTCGAGCTCGACCCGCGGGACCTCGAGCAGCGACAGGCCCCGGTCGGCGGCCACCGTGAACACCTCGCGCAGACGACCGTCGCGCTCCGCACCCTCCGCGACGTACAGCGAGGTGATCGGCATGTGTGCGCGCAAGGCCTCGACGACGGAGTTGCGCCCGGCGATCCACTCGCCGTCCACGGGCTTCGCCTGGCGCTTGGGCTGCGCCGCCTTGGCCCGCTCGGTGCGCTGGCGCGCCTTGTACACCTTGTGACCCTCGCGGTCCTTCGCCTTCGGCGTCGGGCCCTTGCCTTCGAGGCCGCGTCGGACACGTCCGCCGGAGCCCGCGGTCGGGTTGCCCTTGCCGGACTTCTTCACCGCGCCGCGACGCTGGGAGTTGCCTGCCATCAGATGTTCCTTGTCGTGGTGGGGCGGGGAGTCGGAGCCGCAGGGGGTGCGGCGACCGCGGTGGGGCGGGGAGTCGGAGCCGCAGGGGGCGGGGGCGACCGCGGTGGGGCGGGGAGTCGGAGCCGCAGGGGGCGGGGCGACCGCGGTGGGGCGGGGAGTCGGAGCCGCAGGGGGCGGGGCGACCGTGGTCGGGCCTGGCCGCCGAGCGAGGCAGAGCGAGGCTGGTAGGGCGCCGCGCCCCCTGCGGCGCAGACGGACCGCCCGCCCCAGACGGACGCGCCCGCGTCACAGCGACCACTTGGGCCCCTGCGGGGTGTCCTCGAGGTCGATGCCGGCTGCCTTGAGCTGGTCGCGGATCGCGTCGGCGGTGGCGAAGTCCTTGTCCGCGCGGGCGGCGGCACGCTGCTCCAGCAGAGTCCCGACCAGGGCGTCGACGGCGGCGGTGAGCTTCTCGTCGCGCCCGGAGCCGCCCTGGGTCCAGTGCGGGTCGAACGGGTCGAGCCCGAGCACGCCGAGCATGGCCCGAACCGAGGCGGCGTTGCCGCGCAGCGCGGGCGAGTCACCGGCGCCGAGGAGCTTGTTGCCCTCGCGCACCACGTCGTAGATCGCGGCCACGGCGGCGGGGGTTCCGAGGTCGTCGTCCATCGCCTCGACGAACTCCGCGCAGTGAACGCCGCCCGCCGGGACCTCACCCAGGAGCTCGGCGGCCCTGGTGAGGTAGTGCTCGATCCTCCGGAAGCCGGCTGCCGCCTCGTCGAGAGCCTCGAAGGAGAACTCGACGTGGGAGCGGTAGTGCGCGGCGACGATGTAGTACCGGAGCTCGATCGGGCGCACCCGGTCCAGCACCGCCGGCACGGTCAGCGAGTTGCCGAGCGACTTGCTCATCTTCTCGCCGGCGGTGGTGATCCAGGCGTTGTGCATCCAGTAGCTCGCGAAGCCGTGGCCGGCCGCGCGCGACTGCGCCTGCTCGTTCTCGTGGTGGGGGAACCGGAGGTCGACGCCGCCGCCGTGGATGTCGAAGGCGGAGCCGAGGTACTTCAGCGCCATCGCCGAGCACTCGATGTGCCAGCCGGGGCGGCCCGGGCCCCACGGCGAGGGCCAGGCGGCGGTGGCGGGCTCGGAGCCCTTCTTGTGCCCCTTCCACAGCGCGAAGTCGCGCGGGTCCCGCTTGCCGCGGGGGTCGGCGTCCTCGGCGGCCTCCATCTCGCCGACCTTCTGGCCGGAGAGCTCGCCGTACGGCGGCCAGGACATGACGTCGAAGTACACGTCGCCCGAGCCGTCCTCGGCCGCGTAGGCGTGCCCGCGGGTGATGAGCTGGGAGATCAGCTCGAGCATCTCGGGGACGTGCCCCGTCGCGAGCGGCTCGTACGTCGGGGGCAGGACGTGGAGCGCGTCGTAGGCCCGGTCGAGCTCGCGCTTCATCGTGTAGGCGAGGTTGTACCAGGGCCGCCCTTGCTCCCAGGCCTTGGTGAGGATCTTGTCGTCGATGTCGGTGACGTTGCGGATGAAGTCGACGTCGTACCCGCTCGCGGCCATCCAGCGCCGCAGCACGTCGAAGTTGACCGCTGACCGGACGTGACCCACGTGAGGCTCCGACTGCACGGTCAGTCCGCACACGTAGATGCCCGCCTTGCCGTCCTCGAGGGGCACGAAGTCACGGACCTCGCGGGTGGCGGAGTCGTAGAGCCGAAGAGTCACCCGCCAATCCTAACGATCGCGCGGGCACGTTCCGACCACGCACCGAGGCCGCGCTCAGGCGGGGCAGAGTTGTGACAGGTGTGAAAACTGCCCACCTACGGGACTGGAGTGCCCTATCGTTCAACGGTGCGCAGTCTCTCTCGGGCCGCTCGTCGCCTGGTCGTCGCGACGGGGGTCGCCGCCCTTGCCGTTCCTGCCGGTCTCCCCGTTGCCGGACCTCCCGTCGCCGGAGCCACGCCGCTCGCGCGGGCGAACGTCCAGCCACCGACACGACAGATCGACTACCACCACTGGGCCACCCAGCGGCAGCTCTCGGAAGGCCGCTTCTTCGGGACCACGTCGGTGCGCGGCGTGCTGCGCCTGACCGACCCGGTGCGCAAGCGTCGGTACGTCGACCCGCACGGCTACCGCACCAAGACCTACGACCTCGGCCGCTGGGTCTCCCCGTGGTACCGGCCCGGCTTCGCGTTCGACGAGCTCATCCCGTCGTGGGAGGCCACCACGCCCCGCGACTCCTGGGTGCAGGTTCAGGTGCGCGGCCGCAGCGAGACCGGGCAGCGCAGCAAGTGGTACACCATGGCGAACTGGTCGGCCCGGGACGGCGCGTTCCACCGCACCAGCCTCGGCTCGCAGGCCGACGACCTCGCCGAGGTGAACGTCGACACCCTCCAGACGCACTACTCCGTCGGTTTCACGACCTGGCAGGTCCGCCTCACGCTGCTGCGCCGGGCCGGCACCACCGCGGTGCCCCGGGTCGACGCGGTCGGCGCGATGGTCTCGCAGCTCCCCACGGTGGACCGCGTCCGCACCTCGCGTCCGGGCGTGGCCGCCGGCACCGTGCTGCGGCTCCCCCGCTTCTCGCAGATGGTCCACGAGGGCGACTACCCGGAGTACGACGGCGGGGGTGAGGCCTGGTGCTCCCCCACGTCGGTCTCCATGGTGCTCGCCTCGCTGGGCAGGCTGCCCTCGGAGCGGGAGTACTCCTGGGTGCCCGCGGGCCACCCCAGTCCCTGGGTCGACCACGCGGCGCGCTCGCAGTACGACTACGGCTTCGAAGGCGCCGGCAACTGGTCCTTCAGCGCCGCGTACGCCTCGTCGCACGCCGACACCGCGTTCGTGACCCGGCTCCGCAACCTGCGCGAGGCGGAGCGGTTCATCAAGGCCGGCATCCCGCTGGTCGCCTCGATCCGGTTCGGTCGCGGTGAGCTCGACGGGGCACCGATCGGCTCCACCAACGGCCACCTGCTGGTCATCGTCGGCTTCACCGACACCGGCGACGTCGTGGTGAACGACCCGGCCGCACCTCGGGCGCGCGGGGTCCGTCGCGTCTACGACCGCGGCCAGTTCGAGAACGCCTGGATCCCGACCTCCGGCGGCCTCGTCTACGTCATCCGCAACCTCGGCACCCGGCTGCCCAGGACCCGGACCCACAACTGGTGAGCCCCCGGATCCGGTTCCACGGCTGGAACGGCGACGACCTGCGGGGCGGCGACCACGCCGGGACCGCGCTGAGACAGGGCGTGCTCGTGCTCGACCGTCCTCAGGGAGTGAGCGAGTACGACGACCCGCACCACGCCGACGGCGCCATGGGCTACGAGCAGGCGACCTGGACCTCCCCCGCGGTCGAGCCCGGCTTCGGGTTCACCGAGCTGGTGCCGTCGTGGAACGCACGGACGCCTGTCGGGACGTGGATCGAGGTGTCGATCCGGGTGACCAGCGACCAGGTGACCGCCACGTCCTGGTACCCGATGGCGCGCTGGGCCGAGGGCGACACCGACATCGCGCCGACCTCCGTCCCGGGCGTGGGAGACGAGCATGCCAAGGTCGACGTGGACCGGCTGGCGCTGCGGGGCACGGGACGGGGCACCGCCTTCCAGGTGCGAGTGACCCTCCACCGCCGGGCCGGCTCCTCCGCCACCCCGACGGTCTCCCTGGTCGGTTGCGTGGCCTCCGACCTGCGCGTGGAGCCCGGGTCGGGCACGCCGGCCGACCTCGCCTGCGAGCCATCCGGACCCGCCCCGTCGATCACGGCCCGCGGGACCGTGCTCGACGTGCCCTGCCTCTCCCAGCGGCTGCATCTCGGCGGTTACCCGCGGTGGGGCGGCGGCGGGGAGTCCTGGTGCTCGCCGACCTCGACGTCGATGGTGCTGGCCTACTGGGGCCTGGGACCCGCCGAGTCCGACTACGCCTGGGTGAACGCCGACGGCCCGGACCGGTTCGTGCCCCATGCCGCGCGGCACACCTACGACCACGCCTACGAGGCCCCCGGCAACTGGTCCTTCAACGCCGCCTACGCCGGATGCTTCGGGGCGACCGCCTACGTGACCCGGCTGCGCTCGCTCGACGAGGCCGAGCTGTTCCTCGCGGCGGGCATCCCCCTGGTCGTCGGGCTCGCCTTCAGTCACGACCAGCTCGACGGCGCGGGGTACACCACCTCGGGGCACCTCGCGGTGATCGCCGGCTTCGACGAGCGGGGCGACGTGGTCTGCAACGACCCCGCGTCCCACCACCTCGCGAGCAACGACGAGGTGCGGGTCACCTACGACCGGGAGCAGTTCGAGCGCGCATGGGTGCGCTCCGCGGGCCGGATCACCTACGTCATCCGGCCCTCCGACGTACCCCTGCCTCAGGCTCCCGACGAGCCCAACTGGTGAAGCACCGCGGAGGCGGCGTCCTCGCCTGAGCGGACCGCGCCCTCCATGTAGCCGTTCCACACCGGCGAGCACTCGGCGCCCGCCCAGTGGATCCGGCCGACCGGCTCGCGCAGGGCGTGGCCGTAGTGGGTCCACACGCCGGGCGTGAAGTGCGCCCCGTAGCAACCGCGGGTGAACTCCTCGGCCATCCAGTCGCGTTCGACGTACTCGCGCGGGTACGCCGCCCGCTGCCCGAAGTACCTCGCGAGGGACCCGAGCACGGCTTCGCGCCGCTCCTCAGGCGTACGCCGTGCGAGGCGACGCCCGTCCCCTGCCTCGATGAAGCCCAGCAGTACGCCGGGCGTCCCGGACGGCGGGGAGCCGTCGAAGGTGACCTTGACCGGGCCCGTGTCGGAGATCGCCTGACCGTTGAGCCCCTCGGACCGCCAGAAGGGCTCGTCGTAGACCGCGTAGGTCTTGATCACCGACCCCGCCGGTAGCCGCTGGGTGAGCTGGTCGCGCCACGACGGCAGGACCGGGTCGTACTCCAGCCGGCCGGCAAGGGTGGGCGGAACCGCGACGACGACGTGGGTGCCCTCGACGGCCTCCCCGTCGCGGGTGGTCACCCGGACCCCCGCTCGGTCCTGACTGACCGTGCGGACCGGGCTGCCGAGCCGCACCCGGTCGCCGAGCGCGGCGGCCATCGCCTCGGCGACCCGGACCGACCCGCCGACGATACGGTCCTGCTGGGCGCCGCGGTCGGCCGACAGCAACGTCTCGAAGTCGGTGCCGGAGTGGACGTAGAAGAGCGCGTGCAGCAGGGACATGTCGGTCGCCTCCGCCGCGAAGACCGCCTCGCACGCCACCCGGAAGTAGGCCCGGCCGACCGGGGTCCGCAGGTTGCGGCGGATCCAGGTGTCGAAGGTCTGGCCGTCGAGCACGTCGGCGCGCGGGGTGTTCCACGGCTCGGTGAGGCTGACGCGGCCGGCCAGCCGCTCGAAGCGGGCGAGACCCTGGGCGAGGTCGGCCAGGGCGAAGGGCCCGATCCTCGGGGTGGCGCCGCGGTGCGAGGCCAGTCGGCTCTGGCTCCCGCGGAGGTCGAGGAGGAGCTCGCCCTCGTCGTTCCAGGTGCGGAAGTGCTCCAGGCCGAGCTCCTCGAGCAGGGCGTACATCCGGTTCTGGGTCGGTCCGATCCACTGGCCGCCCATCTCCAGCGGGGTCCCGTCGTCCAGGACGTGCCCCTCTGTGCGCCCGCCGACCCGCTGACGCGCCTCGAGGACCACGACGTCGACTCCCCCGGCGACGAGGCCGCGGGCCGCGGCGAGACCGGAGAGCCCTGCCCCCACCACGATCACGGTCACGTCCGCACCTCCACGCCGACCTCGGCCTTGCGGTCGTTGCCGCGCCACTGGCGGCGCAGCCACGCGGGTCGGCGGTCGGGCAGGTCCGCGGCCTGGAGGTCGGCGAGCCAGCGCTCCTCCGCCTCGTCGGCGACCTCGAAGACGGTCGCGCCGTCGGGAGGGTCGGCCAGCCACCCCGCCTCCAGCCGGTCACGCTCGGCGGCGAACCTGGCCAGCGACGCGGGATGGTCGCGCAGCGCGAGGCGGTGCAGCCGCTCGTGCCGCCACCAGCGGTAGGCGGGGTCGAACCGGTTCGTCGGCATCCCGGCTGGGTCGACGTCGAGGGGACGCGTGACCCGCACGGGCTTGAACACCGACGTGCAGGGGGCGGACGTGCCGGTGACCCAGTGCACGGGCTCGGATCCGCCGCGCAGGTCGGCCACCCAGGACGCGGTCGACTGGGTGGCGGTGACCAGGCCGCCGGCGTGGGCGCAGGGAGCCGAGAGGGCGCCGTTCAGCGGCGAGTACATCGGGCCCGAGGCGTCGCCGTGGTCACGCAGCGCCGCCATCAGGTCCGCCGGCCCGACGGCCCGGCCCGCGGACGCCTCCGTGCGGTCCCGGCGTACGGCGCAGGCGGCGACCCTCCCCCGGACCGGGTCGGCGTACTTCTCGGCGAAGCCGTCGATGGTCAGCCCGTTGCTGATGGAGCGCCCCGGGCCGGTGACGTTCTCGGTCTCCCAGTGCCTCCCGGCCGTCTCGAGCACGACCGCCCCACCCGGGTCGGCGACGATGAAGGAGTTGTCGTAGGTGAAGCGCGGGTGCTCGTGGCTGCACGAACCGCCCTGCCCGTGCTCCTCGAGCAGCGCCACGATGACCCCGACGGCCTCGTGGGCGCTCGCTGCGCGCTCCAGGCCGAGGCGGACCAGGTCCATGCCCAGCAGCGGCGTGGGAGCGTCCTTGTCCCGCGGGTCCTTGGCGCCCCGGGTGAACACCGCCTCGTTGCCGATCACGACGCCGTGCTCGTTGGCGCCGATCTCCGCGCCCCACATCCACCAGGGCCTGCTCAGCAGTACCGCGTTCGTGGTCTCGGCCTGGGGGATCTCGCTCCAGGTGCACTGCAGGCGGCTACCCGGCTCGTGCCGCTCCCCTGCGCGCCACCGCAGGACCTGGGCCTCGTTGGCGTCCCGGTCGCTGTTCTTCGCGAAGAGCACCCCGTCCGGGGCCAGGCTGACCATGGTGTCGCACATGCTGGCAACGTACCGCTCGCCGCCGGAAACCCGTTGCGGTCCGCGGAAAGCGCCGAGATGCTCTGCCCATGCCGATCCACATCCACAACATCACCTTCGACTGCGCGGACGCACGCGCGCTGGCCACCTTCTGGTCGACCATGACCGGCTGGAACGTCTACTACGACGACGACCCCGAGGTCGTGGTGGCCCCCTCGTTCCCGAACGCGAGCACCGGGCTGCTCTTCATCCCGGTCCCCGAGGGAAAGACCGCCAAGAACCGCGTGCACCTCGACGTGGAGCCCACCGAGGGCACCAGGGACGAGCTCGTGGACGTCGCCGTCGCTGCCGGGGCGACCGTCGTCGGCGACTTCCGCAAGGACGACGGCTCGGGCTGGGTGACGCTGACCGACCCCGAGGGCAACGAGTTCTGCATCGAGCGCGGCACCTCCGAGCGGCCGTCCGCCCCACGCACGTTCAAGCTCGGCACCTGACCGCTTCGGCGTTCGGCGGGCACGCGGTCAGCGGTTGCGGGTCAGCGGTTGCGGCGCCAGATCGAGGCGTTGAGCGCGGTGGCGAACCCGGTCCACAGGGCGTAGGGCACCAGCGCCGCTCCTGCCTTCCGGTCTCGCCGTCCGGCCGCACGGACCAGGGCCAGGTTGAGCCCGTTCAGCACCGCGATCGTCGCAAGCCCGCCGGCCGGTGACCTCCGCGCGAAGAAGGCCCAGCACCATCCGGCGTTCACCGCCAGGTCGGCCGTGGTGAGGACCGTCAGCCGACCCCGGTCGCCCGGCTCCGCCTCGTCCAGCATCCGGCCGGTGCCCCAGGCGATGAGGCCGTACAACGGCGTCCAGACGAGGGGAAAGGCGTAGCCCGGCGGCTGCCACGACGGCTTGTCGAGCCCGGCGTACCAGTCGCTGTCCGGGTCGGTGGCCGCACCGCCCGCGACCGCGGCCGCTCCGGTGAGGACGGTGGTCAGTGCCGTTGCGCGCATCGAGGTCGCCTCCTAGTCCGCGTTGAACTGCACGGTGTGCCAGCCGGTCGCACCGTTGGGCGCCACGTCGGTGCGGACTCCGGTCTGGGTGTACCCGCTCTTGTCGGTCGCACGCACGGCGAGGGTGTGCGACCCGGCCGGGACCTCCGCCGACGCGGTCCACTGCACCCACGAGTCGACGGTCGGCACCCGGCCCAGCTCCGCCTCCACCCACGGCCCGCCGTCGAGCCGGTACTCGACCTTCTCGATGCCGGTGTGCTGCGCCCATGCGGAGCCGCCGATGCGCACCGAGCCCGAGCCCACCTTCGCGCCGTCGCGGGGTACGTCGATCCGCGACTGGGTCTTCACAGGACCCTGCGCTGCCCACCCCCGCGACGTCCAGTACGCCGTGAAGTCGTCGAAGCGGGAGACCTTCAGGTCGACCACCCACTTGGTCGCGGAGACGTACCCGTAGAGCCCCGGCACCAGCATCCGCACCGGGAAGCCGTGCTCGACGGGGAGCGGCTCACCGTTCATGGCGATGGCCAGCATCGCGTTGCGGTCGTCGGTGAGCACCTCGATCGGGGTCCCGCAGGTCCACCCGTCGTGGGAGGTCTGGAGGACGGCGTTCGCCTCGGGACGGACGCCCGCCTCGGCGAGGACGTCGGCGATCCGGACGCCGCTCCACCACGCGTTGCCGATGAGGCCCCCGCCGACCTCGTTGGACACGCAGCAGAGGGTCACCCAGTCCTCGGTCAGCTCCCGGTCCAGCAGGTCCTGGTAGGTGAGGGTGACCTCGCGGTCGACCATCCCGTGGATGCGCAGCTTCCAGTCCATCGGGTCGATGTTGGGGACGACCAGGGCGGTGTCGATCCGGTAGAACGTGCTGTTCGGCGTGCGCCAGGAGGCGACCCCGTCGAGGCCGACGTCGACCCCGGACGGCGCGCTGCCCCGCGTGACGGGCAGGCGGAGCAGCTTCCGGGCGCTGGCGACCTTGCGCCGCGACGCGCCCGCCACCTGCCCCGCGAACCCGGTGACGACGGCGGCCCCCGCCACGACGCCCGCGACGACGAGGAACCGGCGCCGCGCCTCGTCGGGCTGCCGCCGTTCGTACTGCCTCCCGAGGTGGTCCACGAGCAGCGCGAGCACGACGATCCAGGTCAGCGTCCCGGCCAGGACCGGCACCACGTCGTACGTCGACGCGCTGGGGCGGGTCACGACGGCGGCGACCCCGATCGCCCCCATCACCACGAAGACGAGCACGCTGCGCCCCTGTCCCTCGGGGGCGAGCGTGCCGGCCCACGCCGAGAGCGCGAGCAGCACGATGGTGACCCCGGTGACCAGCAGCGGCTTGTCGTTCTGGCCGACGAGCCGGATCAGCCCCTCGGCGACGGGGCCGGGGGTGATCTCGATGACGGACTCGCCGACCGCGAGAAGCGGCGTCGCGCGGATCCCCAGCAGCATCGTGGCCGCGTGGCTCACCGCGATGCCGGCCATGCCGGTGACGACACCGGCGAGCGCGTAGAGGGACCTGGGCGCGGATCTCACATGTCCATGTTCGCCCATCTTCGGCGGTCGGATGGCTTACGGATGCCTTACGGCATGATCTGAGGTGTGAACCGCACCCCTCGCATCGGCATCGGCACGGACGTCCATCGGCTCGTGGACGGGGCACCCCTCCACCTCGCCGGCCTGGCCTGGCCGGACGAGCCGCAGGGCCTCGAAGGACACTCGGACGCGGACGTCGCCGCCCACGCCGCGTGCGACGCTCTGCTCTCGGCGGCCGGCCTCGGCGACCTGGGCAGCAACTTCGGGACCTCGGAGCCGCAGTGGGCGGGTGCCTCGGGGTGCACCCTCCTGTCGGAGACCGCCCGCCGGGTGCGCGATGCGGGCTTCGAGATCGGCAACGTGGCCGTCCAGGTGATCGGGAACCGCCCCAAGCTGGCGCCGCGCCGGGCGGAGGCCGAGGCCGCGCTCGGCGACGCCTGCGGCGCCCCGGTGACCGTCTCGGCGACGACCACCGACGGCCTCGGCCTCACCGGGCGGGGTGAGGGCGTCGCCGCGATCGCCACCGCGATGCTGCTGGCCTAGACGGGTTGCCCCAGCGCGACGCGGCGGTCGCTGCACCTGCCACGCCCACGCCCTGGGCGCGACGAGGAGCGCGGTCCCATTCACGCTATCTTCGGCTCACACCTCAGAGAGCTCTCGGAGCGTGATTCATGAGCCCCCACCTCACCGACCGGCCTGGCGGGACACGGCTGCGCACCCACGACGGCCTCGAGCTGCACGTGCTCGTCGAGGGGGCCGACGACGCCGGGCTCACCGTGGTCCTCGCGCACTGCTGGACCTCAGACCACGACTCGTGGCGCTACCAGGTGCGCGACCTGCGGCACCGGTTCGGCGACCGGGTCCGGGTGGTCTCCTACGACCACCGGGGCCACGGGGCCTCCGACCCGACCCCGCGCGAGGACGCCACCATCGAGAACCTCGGCCGCGACCTGTCGGACCTCATCGACACCCACACTCCCACCGGCGACCTGGTGCTCGCGGGTCACTCGATCGGCGGGATGACGGTGATGGCCCTGGCGGAGCAGCGGCCCGACCTCTTCGCGGAGCGGGTGCGCGGCGTCCTGTTCGTGGCGACGTCGGGCGGGTCCCTCCACGAGGTCACGCTCGGCCTGCCGCCGGTGGGGCGGCTGGTCCGCGACCAGGTGCCGGCCGCCCTCGCCCTGCGCTCGATGATGCTCAGCCGCCGCCGGCGACGCAGCGCGCCGGTCATCGAGGCGGAGGTCGCCCGGCGCTTCCTCTTCGGGGAGCCGATGCGGCTGCGCGACCACGCGCTGACCGTCGAGGGGATCATCAACACCCCTGCCGCGTCGATGCGGGGCTTCTTCGAGGACGTGATGCGTCACGACCGGCTCGAGGGGCTCGCCGCACTCGGCGGCGTACCGGTGCGCGTCATGGTCGGTGACCGGGACGTGCTCACGCCGCCCTCGCACGCCGAGCTGCTGGCGGAGGCGATCCCGGGCGCCCGGCTGACGGTGGCCCCCGATGCCGGGCACATGCTGCCCCTCGAGCGGGACGCCCTGGTCACCGAGGCGCTGGTCGAGCTGGTGGAGCAGGCTCAGGCCACGCGCGTCCGTCGCCGCGGACGCTCCGTCAGCGCCGGTGCGAGCGCCACACGCCGCGCGGCGTGGTGGCGCCGGATGACGAGCTCCCCGACCAAGGGGTGATGCCCCAGCAGGTCGGCGCACACGGTCGCGCCGCCTGCCGCGGCGAGCGTTTTCGCCTTCGTGGCGAAGTGCCCCGGCGCGAGGAGGTACGGCGACGCGGCGATCCGCCGGTGGCCGGCAGCCCGGAGCTGGTCGAAGACCTCCGGCACGCTCACCCCGCAGTCGCCCACGAACGCCACCCGGACCGGCCCGCCCCATCGCGCCCGCAGCAGGCGGCCGGCCATCAGCGCGTCCGTCATGCCGTCCGGGTCCTTCGAGCCGGCAGCGAGGAGCACGACGGCGTCCCCGCGCACGGCACCGGCTGCCCGCAGCTGCATCGCGCCGGCCGCGGCGAGGAGCGGGTGGGGGCCGAGCGGCCGCGTGATCGTCGCGGCGTACGGGCTGAGGTCGGCGGTCTGCGGAAGGTCGTGCTTGACGTGGTAGCCGGTCGACAGCAGCAGGGGTACGACGATCGAAGGCCCCTCCGCGCTCGCCATCACGGACTCGAACGACGGGTCGGCCAGCTCGACGTAGGACTCGACGACCTCGACGTCGGGGAGCCTCCGGGCGACGCGTTCGACCAGGGCCCGGATCACCGGAGGACCTCCCGGGTGGCGGGTGCCGTGCGCGACCGTGACGAGCCGTGGCCTCATCCGTTGTCTCCCCTCATCCGCGTGTCTCAGGTGACCGGCAGCCGGTAGCCACGCTTCACCACCGTCTGCACCAGGCGTGCTCCCACCGCGGAGCGGAGCCGGGCGACCGCGACCTCCACTGCATGCTCGCTCGCCGCCTGCCCGCTCGGCAGGTGGTCCATCAGCTCGCGGCGCGAGACCACCCGGCCGGGCCGCTCGGCCAGCGCGTGCAGCACGGCCGACGGCGCCGGGGACAGGCGCACCTCGTGCCCGTCGACCCAGGAGCGTCCGGCGTTCAGCAGCAGCCGGTGACCGCGCACCAGGATCTCGGTCCCGCGACGCCTGCTGGGCAGCTCGAGCTCGAGGGTCCGCACCATGGCGGCGAGCCGCGAACGGCCCGGCTGCACCACAGGGACGCCCCACATCGCGAACGGGGCGGCGGTCACCGGCCCCACGCAGGTGGCGAGCACGTCCTCGCGGAAGGAGTCGAGCACCTCTGCGCGCCGGCCGCTGGCGACCGCGACGTCCATCAGGATCTCGGCGGCAGGCGCGCTGGTGAACGTGACGGCGTCGACGCGACGCTCGGCCACGAGGTCGACCATGCGGAACATCGCAGCCTGGTCGTCGGCGGGTTCGCAGCGGTAGACGGAGACCACCTCGACGTCGGCGCCCTGGCGGCGCAACGCGTTGGCCACGACCGAGAGGGACCGCCCGTGCTCCTGGACGACGATCCGCCGCCCGTCCAGGCTGCATCCGCGGAGGTAGGCCAGCACGTCCTCGAAGCACTCCGACGGCGGCGACCAGCGCTCGGTGAGCCCGTGCGCGCGCAGCGCTCCCACGGACTTGGGCCCGCGCGCGATCACCTCTCCCTGCCGGAGCGCGCCGAGCAGGTCCTCGAGCAGACCCCACCCGGCCGCCGCCTCGAACCACCGCCGCAGTCCCAGGCCGGTGGTCGCCACGAACAGGTCGGGGGGTGACTCGACGACCGCCCTGGTCGCGGCGTGCAGGGCCTCGTCGTCCCGGGCCTCGATGGCCATGGCCGGGGCCGACTCGACGGCCGCACCGCGCCGCTCGAGCAGACCGGTGAGCTCCTCGACCTTGCGGGCGGAGGTGATCCCGACGCGGTAGCCGGCGAGCGGCCCGGACACTCGCCCGGTCATGGCGACGGTCTCCGCGGACCGACCAGGATCACGCCCTCGACGACCCGCACGTCGTACGCCGGCACGCTCACCTGGGGCTCGTCGAGGCAGCGCCCGGTCCTCAGGTCGAACGCGTGCTTGTGCATGGGGGAGGCCACGAACGGGACGTCCTCGTCCTCCAGGGTCCTGCTGCCGACGATGCCTCGCGCGAGCACCCCCACCCTGCTGAACGGGTCCTGGTTGCCCAGCGCGTAGACGGTGTCGTCGTGGCAGCGGAAGATCGCCACTCCGTTGCCGTTGACGAGGGCGGCCACGCCGCGCTCCACCTCCAGCTCGGCGACCCGGCACACCGGTGTCCACGTCTCGGTGGCGGTCATCGGGCGGCCTCCTCGGCCGCGGGAGCGCCGACCGGGATCGAGCTGCCCGCGATCACCGGCCGGATCTGGTCGCGCTCGGTGGTGAACGCGATGCTCGGGTCGGGGACCCCCGGCGCGTTCACGAACGTGACGAAGCGCCGCAGCTTCTCCGGGTCGTCCAGGGTCGCCCGCCACTCGTCGAAGTAGGTGTCGACGTGCCGGGCCATGTCGGCCTCGAGCTCCGCGCCGAGGCCCAGCGCGTCCTCCACGACCACCTCCCGGACCCGGTCGAGGCCGCCGTCGAGCGAGGCGATCCACGTGCTCGTGCGCTGCAGCCGGTCGGCGGTGCGGACGTAGTACATGAGGAAGCGGTCGACGTACCGGACGAGCGTGTCGGTGTCGAGGTCGGAGGCGAGGAGCTGCGCGTGCGCCGGGTTGGCGCCGCCGTTGCCTCCGACGTACAGGTTCCAGCCCTTCTCGGTCGCGATCACGCCGAAGTCCTTGCCGCGGGCCTCGGCGCACTCGCGGGCGCAGCCGCTCACGCCGGCCTTGATCTTGTGCGGCGCGCGAAGCCCGCGGTAGCGGTTCTCCAGGTCGATCGCGAGCTTGACGGAGTCCTGGACGCCGTAGCGGCACCAGGTGGAGCCGACGCAGGACTTCACCGTCCGCAGCGCCTTGCCGTAGGCGTGGCCGGACTCGAACCCGGCGTCCACGAGCCGCCGCCAGATGGCGGGCAGCTGCTCCAGGCGGGCGCCGAGGAGGTCGATCCGCTGCCCGCCGGTGATCTTCGTGTAGAGGTCGAAGTCGCGGGCCACCTCGCCGATCACGATCAGCCGCTCGGGCGTGATCTCCCCGCCGGGGACCCGGGGCACGACCGAGTAGGTGCCGTTGCGCTGGATGTTCGCCAGGTAGGCGTCGTTGGTGTCCTGGAGCGCCACCGTGCTGCTGTCGAGCACGTGCCCGTTGAGCTGGCTGGCCAGGATGGAGGCGACGGCCGGCTTGCAGACGTCGCAGCCGCGCCCGCGCCCATGCGCGGTGACGATGTCGTCGAAGGTGCGGTACCCGTGCACCGCGATCACGTCGAAGAGCTCCTGCCGGCTCAGGTCGAAGTGCTCGCAGATCCCCGTGCCCACCTCGACCCCGGAGGCCGCGAGCCGCTCGTCGAGCAGGCTCTTGACGACGGGCACGCAGGAGCCGCAGGTGCTCCCCGCCTTGGTGCACCGCTTCAGGCAGGCCACGTCGAGGCAGCGGTCACCCTCGGTGGTCGTGCCGTCGACCGCCCCGCAGATCGTCGCCTTCGTGACGTTGTTGCAGCTGCAGACCACGGCCTCGTCCGGCAGACCCGCGCCCGCTGCGCCGGGACGCCCCGAGGCGGCCGGCAGGATCAGCTCCTCGGGGTTCTCCGGAAGGGCGATGCCGGACGAGACCATGGGGCGCAGGGTTCCGTACGCCGAGGCGTCGCCCACGAGGATGCCGCCCAGCAGACGGGTGGCGTCCTCGCTGATCACGAGCTTCTTGTAGACCCCCGCGACGGCGTCGGCCAGCACCAGCTCGAGCGCGCCGGGCGTCGTGGCGAAGGCGTCGCCGAAGCTGGCGACGTCCACGCCGAGCAGCTTCAGCTTGGTGGACATGTCGGCGCCGGTGAAGGTGCCCTCCCCGTCGAGCAGGGCGTCCACGACGACCTCTGCCATCGCGTAGCCGGGAGCGACGAGGCCGTAGGTGAGCCCGGCCGGGGCGGCGCACTCGCCGATGGCGAAGACGTCCGGGTCCTCGGTGCGGCACTGCTCGTCGACCAGGACGCCACCGCGCTCACCCACCGGGAGGCCGCAGTCCCGGGCGAGCCCGTCGCGGGGCCGGATCCCTGCGGAGAAGACCACGACCTCCGCATCGATGCTCCCCTCGGCCAGCTCGAGTCCTGCGGCCCGACCCTGACCGTCCGCCACGACCCGCTGCGTCGCCGCGCCGGTGTGGACGTGCACGCCCAGCTTCTCGACGTGGCGCACCAGGGTGGTGCCGCCGACCTCGTCGAGCTGGACCGGCATCAGCCTGCGGCGCCATCTCGACCACGTGCGTGTCGAGCCCCAGCCGCACCAGCGCGTTGGCCGCCTCGAGCCCGAGCAGCCCACCGCCGACCACCGCGCCGGAGGTCGCGGCCCCTGCCGCCTCCCGGATCGCCTCGAGGTCCTCGATCGTGCGGTAGACGAAGCATCCCGCCAGGTCGTGCCCGGGGACCGGCGGGACGAAGGGCGCGGAGCCCGTGGCGAGGACGAGGACGTCGTAGCCCAGCGACTCCCCGCCGTCGAGGTGGACCCTGCGCCCGGCCCGGTCGACCTCCGTGACGGTGGCCCCGAGCCTGAGGCTCACCCGCGGGTCGTCGTACCTCCCGTCGGGGAGCAGCGACAGCCCGTCCGCCCCACCGGCGTCGAAGAAGGAGGTGAGCGCCACCCGGTCGTACGCCGGACGCGGCTCGTCGCCGAGCACGACGATGTCGAACCGCTCCGCGAGCCCCCGCTCGACCGCTGCCTGCACGAACCGGTGGCCGACCATCCCGTGGCCGACGACCACGAGGGTCTGTCGCAGATGCGTCATAGGGGGTGTTTCCTTTCGGGTTGTGATGAAGGTAAGGGCGTTACGTAAGCGCCGTGTGTGCGGTTTGTTTCGGGCAGGAAAACCAGTTCTCACAGGGCGGCGCGGGCGGTGCCCACGAGCTGCTCCACCGTCCGGGCGCATCCGCCGCAGCCGGTCGTCGCACGGGTGTCCGACACCGCCGTGACCAGGTCGGGGCAGGCGCGGAGGCGCCCCGCGCTCACGCCCGCGCAGGCGCAGACCTCCGCGTCGTCCGGCAGCGGCGCCGGCTCGGCGGGGGCGTCACCCATCAGCAGCAGTCCCGGCTCCTCGGGCGCGAGGACGGTACGGCGGTCGAACAGCTGCGTGATCAGGCCGACCCGCGACAGGTCGCCGACCAGGGCCGCCGCCTCGATCACGCCGCCGCGGACGACGAGCTTGCGGTAGGTCCCCGTGACCGGGTTCGCGACCTCCACCACCTCGCCGGGAGCGCGCTCCGGGTCGCCGAGGACCGCCACGTCGAGGCCGGTCGCGCGGAGGCGCGCGACGGTCCGCGACCCGTCGTACCGGCGCTCCTGGCGCGCGGGCACCCCGGCCAGCACCCCCGCCAGGACCTCCGCCTGCTCCCAGGCCGGCGGCACGAACCCCGACACCCGCCCCCGGTGCTCGGCGCAGTCGCCGATCGCGTGGACCCGGTCGTCGGTGACGGTGCGCAGCGACCCGTCGACGACGATGCCCCTGCGGACGAAGAGCCCCGCCTGCTTCGCCAGCGCGGTCGCGGGACGGCCGCCCGCGGTGAGCACGACCAGGTCCGCGGGCAGGGTGTACCCGCTGTCGAGCCGGATGCCTTCCTCGGCCATCCGGACCGCGCGCGTGTGGGTGTAGACCTCGGCGCCCAGGCGGCGCATCGCCCGCGCCAGGACGGCTCCGGCCTGCCGCCCGACCTGGGAGGACAGCAGGTGCGAGGTGCCTTCCACGACGTCGACCTCGAGGCCGCGGATGCCCAGCGCCCGCGCGACCTGGAGGCCGAGCAGGCCGCCGCCGACCACGACCGCACGCTGCGCTCCGGGTACAGCCGCGTCCAGCCGGCGCAGGTCCGCCAGGGAGCGGAAGGCATGCACCTTCGGGTGCAGCCTCCCCTCCGGCGTGACGAGCCCCCGGATCGGCGGCAGGGTCGGGATCGCGCCGGTGGCGAGCACCAGCCGGTCGTACGGAAGGCTCCTCCCGTCCTCGAGCACCACCTCCCGCCGCTCGCGGTCGAGCCGTGCGACGCGGCTCCCCGTGAGCAGGGTGACGCCGTTCCGGTCGTGGAAGCCCTCGGGCTGCAGGGCGATCTCGCTCTCCGCATGGGTGCCCTCGAGCACGGCGGACAGCAGGATCCGGTTGTACGACGGACCCGGCTCGTCGCCGACGACGGTGAGGTCCAGGCCCGGGACGTCGCGCGCGACGAGCTCCTCGACAAACCGCGTCGCCGCCATCCCGTTGCCAACGACGACCACCCTCATGTCGCCCCCTCCTGCGCCGGCGCCGGCTCCCGGTCGGAAGTGGTCACAGACGCCACGTCTTGGCCCCCGAAAGCTGCCGTCTCTGCCCAGTTGTCGCGGGACGCCGGCGCGGAGGCGTCCGGAGACGGAGGCGAGGCAGCCGTGGTCGGACCTGGCGCGGAGGCGCCCGGAGTCGGACGTGCCGCGGAGGCGTCCGGAGACGGAGGCGAGGCAGCCGTGGTCGGACCTGGCGCGGAGGCGCCCGGAGTCGGACGTGCCGCGGAGGCGTCCGGAGACGGAGGCGCCGCAGCCGTGGTCGGGCCTGGCGGGAGGCCGAGCGGAGCGAGGCCGGATGGTAGGCAAGGCGCCTCCGTCGCAGGACGCCGCAGCGCCCGACGGGCCTCCGAGACCACCCGAGTCACCGACGCCGCACACACCTTGAACTCCGGCATCCGCGACGACGGGTCGAGCGCGTCGTTGGTCAGCTGGTTGGCACCCACCCAGTGGAAGGGCACGAACACCGTGTCGGGCCGGATCGCGGTGGTGACCCGCACCGGTGCCTGCATCGCGCCGCGGCGGGTGGCGATCCGCACGCGCTCCCCCTCCGTCACTCCCACGCGGCCCGCGACGAGCGGGTGCAGCTCGACGAAGGCGCCGGAGTCGCCGAGGTCGCGGATCCGGCGGGTCTGCGCACCGGACTGGTACTGCGCGAGCACCCGGCCCGTCGTCAGGTGCAGCGGGTACTCCGCACACGGCTGCTCGGCCGGTCCGCGGTGCCCCACGACGTGGAAGCGGGCTCGACCGTCGGGGGTGGCGAACCGGTCCAGGAACATCCGGGGCGTTCCCGCGTGGCCGGGGTCGGGGCAGGGCCAGAAGACGCCCCGCTCGTCGGTGATCCGGGCGTAGTCGATGCCCGCGTAGTCGGCGGGTCCTCCCGCGGAGGCGCGGGCCAGCTCGGCGAAGACCGCCTCCGGGTCGGTCTCCAGAGCCACGGGCGAGCCGATCCGCTCGGCCAGGTCGGCCAGGACGTCGAGGTCGCTGCGCACCCCCTCGGGTGGCGCGACGGCCTGGCGACGCAGGACGACCCGGCCCTCCAGGTTGGTCAGGGTGCCGGTCTCCTCGGCCCACTGGGTCACCGGCAGAACCACGTCCGCACGGGCCGCCGTCTCCGACATCACCACATCGGCGACGACGAGCAGGTCGAGGGCGTCGAGCCGCTGGGTGACGTGGTTGGCGTTCGGGGCGGAGACCACGATGTTCGACCCGAGCACCAGCATCGCCTTCGGACCCTCCGGCTCGCCGAGGCTCGTGAGCAGCTCGTAGGCCGAGCGGCCCTTGCCGGGAAGCGACGCGGGGTCCACACCCCAGACGCTCGCGACATGCTCCCGCGCGGCGGGGTCCTCGATCGAGCGGTACCCGGGAAGCTGGTCGGCCTTCTGCCCGTGCTCGCGTCCGCCCTGGCCGTTGCCCTGGCCGGTGAGGCAGCCGTAGCCGGCGTACGGCGTACCGCACTGCCCGAGGGCGAGCGCGAGGTTCACCCACGCCAGCACGGTGTCGGTGCCCTGGGCGTGCTGCTCCGCGCCGCGGGCGGTCAGCACCATGACCTTGTCGGCCTCCCCGAGCAGCCGCGCGAGGTCGCGCACCTCGTCGGCCGCAACCCCGGTGACCCGCTCCGTGATCTCCGGCCACCACGAGGTGACGGAGCGGCGTACCTCCTCGAAGCCGGTGGTCCGCGCCGCGACGTACTCCTCGTCGACCCAGCCTCCGGCGACGACGGCGTGCAGCAGTCCCAGCGCGAGCGCGAGGTCGGTCCCGGGTGAGGGCTGGACGTGGAGGTCCGCCCGCTCGGCGGTCGGGGTGCGCCGCGGGTCGACGACGACCACGCGACCGCCTCGCTCGCGGAGCCGGTCGAGGTGGCGTGCGGCCGGCGGCATCGTCTCGGCGAGGTTCGAGCCCACCAGGACCAGCACGTCGGTCCGCTCGACGTCCGCGAGCGGGAAGGGCAGCCCGCGGTCGACGCCGAAGGCACGGGTGCTCGCCGACGCGGCCGAGGACATGCACCACCGGCCGTTGTAGTCGACCTCGCTGGTGCCGAGGCAGACCCGCGCGAACTTGCCGAGCGTATACGCCTTCTCGTTGGTCAGCCCGCCACCGCCGAACACGGCCACGGAGTCGCGGCCGTGCTCGGCCTGGAGCGCGGTGATCCTCTCGGCCACGAGGCCCAGCGCCTCGTCCCAGCTCGCGGCCCGGAAGGCCCCGGTCCCCAGGTCCCGGACGAGCGGCGTGGTCAGCCGCTCCCGGTCCTTCAGGAGAGCGGGGCTGGTCCAGCCCTTGCGGCACAGCGCACCCTCGTTGACCGGGAACTCGTCCCAGGTCTCCACGGCGGTCTCACGACCGCGCCGGGTGAGCTGCATCCCGCACTGGAGCGAGCAGTAGGGGCAGTGGGTCTGCGTGGCCATGGAGGTCACACCTGTGCGTGGGCGAGGCTCGGCACGCGGGCCACGAGCACCCGGCTGCGCAGGTAGCAGAACCAGGTGAGGCAGGCACAGGTCGCGTAGAAGACGACGAAGCCGTACAGCGCCGCCTCGATCCCTCCGGTGTTGGCGATGGAGATGCCGAACGACCGCGGGATCAGGAACCCGCCGTACGCCCCGACCGCCGAGATCACGCCCAGGGCGGCGGCGCTCTGGAGCCGGGCCCGGGAGCGGGCCTCCTCGCCTTCCCCTGCGCGGGCGCGGAAGATCGCCGGGATCATCCGGTACGTCGAGCCGTTGCCGATGCCCGTGAGGGCGAACAGCACCATGAACGTGATCAGGAACGGGCCGAACGCGTGCTGTCCGACCGACCACACCACGCCCAGCACGCCGAGGCCCATGCCGACGAACGTGGCCGCGGTGATCCGGGCGCCGCCCCAGCGGTCCGCGAGCAGCCCGCCGACCGGGCGGACCAGCGAGCCCACGAGGGCACCGAGGAAGGCGTACCGGCCGGTGACCTCCGGGAACTGCGTCGCCATCAGCAGCGGCATCGCGGCGCCGTAGCCGATGAACGACCCGAACGTGCCGATGTAGAGGAAGGACATCACCCAGGTCTGACGGTCCTTCGCGACGGTCAGCTGGTCGCGTATCGGGGAGGAGGCCTCCGCGAGGTTGTCCATGGACAGCCAGGCCCCCACGGCCACGACGAGCGCGAGCGGCGCCCAGACCAGCGCGACGTTCTCCAGCTGCACCCCGGAAGCCGCACCGAACACGGCGATGCCCACGACGGTCGGGGTGATGAGCTGGACGGTGCTGACGCCGATGTTGCCGCCCGCGGCGTTGAGGCCGAGCGCCCAGCCCTTGCGGGCGTCGGGGTAGAAGTAGGAGATGTTCGCCATGCTCGAGGCGAAGTTGCCGCCACCGAGCCCCGCGGTGACCGCCGCGAGGATGAACATCCAGTACGGCGTGGCCGGGTTGCTGACGCACACCACCAGGAGCGTGCAGGGCACCAGGAGCAGCAGCGCGCTGACCACGGTCCAGTTGCGGCCGCCGAACCGGGCCACCGCGAACGTGTACGGGAAGCGCATCGTCGCGCCCACCAGGCTCGGCACGGCCGCCAGCCAGAACAGCTGGTTCACCGAGAAGTCGAACCCCGCCTGCGCGAGGTAGACGGCGCTGACGCTCCACAGCATCCACACCGAGAAGCCGACGTGCTCGACGAGGATCGACCAGATGAGGTTCCGGCGGGCCACGCGGCTGCCGCCGTCGGCCCAGAACTCCGGGTCCTCGGGGTCCCAGTGGTCGATCCAGCGCCCGGTACGCCGCTTCGTGGCGTGGGCACCCTTGCCTTCCGGCGGTGGAGGCGCCCCGGCCGTCTGCGCGGCGGGCGGCGATGTCGTGGTGGGTGTGGTGGTCACGGCGGGCTCCAGGCGTTCGTGGGGGACTGACGAGCCTCGAAGGTAGGAAGGCGGTGTTTCGCGGGCGATGTGCCGATGTGCCCGCGACGTCAACTTCTCCTCACTTCCTCACAGCCCCCTCCCCGCCGAGTCGGCACAAGTGCCGCACCACAACCCGCCGAGTCGGCACAACTGCCGCACGACGAACCCGCCGAGTCGGCACAACTGCCGCACCAGAACCCGCCGAGTCGGCACAACTGCCGGGGGCGACTAGCGTGTCGGCGTGACCGAGACCCCCGACGCATCCGCCTCCCCCGCACGGCCCCCGCGTACGGCGGTGGTGCTGCTCGCCGCGGGTGAGGGCCGGCGGGTGGGTGCAGGGCGGAACAAGGTGCTGCTGCCCCTCCTCGGCGCCCCCGTGTTCACGTGGTCCCTGCGCCGGGCGCTGGAGCTTCCCGGCGTGACCGACGTGGTGCTGGTGATCCGTCCCGAGGACCGCGAGCAGGTGGACCGTGGCCTCGACATCGTGGCCGCCGACCACCCCGGCGCGAGGATCTGGATCGTCGCCGGGGGCGGCACCCGGCACGGCTCGGAGTGGAACGCGCTCCAGGCGGTGGCCGGGTCCGTCGACGCGGGCGAGGTCGACGTGGTCGCGATCCACGACACCGCCCGCCCGCTGGCGAGCCGCGAGCTCTTCGAGCGCGTCGTCGTGGCCGCCCACCGGCACGGCGGCGCCCTGCCGGTCCGGGCTCACGAGGCGCTCCTCCCACGCGAGCCGGGCCCTCGTCTCGGTGGTGAGCTGGTCGGCGTACAGACCCCGCAGGCGTTCCGCGCGGCGCCGCTGCTGGAGGCCTACCGCAACGCGGAGCGGGACGGGTTCACGGGCACGGACACGGCGTCCTGCGTCGAGGAGTACACCGACGTGCAGATCCACTGCGTCGCGAGCCCCGCCACCAACGTGAAGATCACCTTCCCGGCGGACGTGGCGCTCGCCGAGAGGCTGCTGCACAGGGAATCGAGCAGGGGGTAACCCGCGGGCGCGAGTGTCGTTGGACACAGCATGCGCCTCCGCGGAGCTCCCCTGGCCGTCGCCCTCACCGCCGCACTGCTCGCGGTACCCACCACGCATTCGCCGGCAGCAGGCGGTGAGGGCGACTTCGTGGACCCGGCACGCGAGACCGCGAACTACTCCAAGCAGAGCGAGCGCGCGCCGGACTACCTGACGCCCAAGGCGCTCGCGGACCAGGCGACCCAGGGCGGCGACTCGTTCGCCGGCGGGCTCGTCCAGCAGGTGAGCGACCCGGGGCGGCTCTTCGTCACCGACCTGTGCTGGTCGAAGTCCCTCGCCTGCGGCGGCGACACCCGCCTGCACCACTGGGAGGAGCGTGGCTACGGTCTCGTCGAGCCCGTCCAGTTCGTGGCCCGCAACGGCTCCACGATGGACGGGCACGTGTGGGCGACCCGGAGCGGACCGGCCAAGCGCCCCCTGGTCGTGATCACCCCCGGCTCGGTGCAGGCGACCGAGGAGCTGTACTGGTGGTCGGCACAGACCCTGGCGAAGGCCGGGTACGTCGTGCTCACCCGCGACCCGCAGATGCAGGGCCGCTCCGACACGTTCGGCGAGGGCGAGGACACCACCGAGGGCTTCCCGTCACAGTCCACCGGCGTCACGTTCTTCGACCACACGCAGGACGCCCTCGACTTCGCCCTCTCGCGTCCCGGCCGCCCGTACTGCCCCCGCCCGAGCCGTTCCGGGACGAGCCACTGCGCCAAGCAGCGAGCCCGGGTGGCCGACGGCCTGGCCACCCACCACAACCCGTTCTGGCGGCTCGTGGACCGCACACGCATCGGCATCGCAGGGCACTCCTACGGCGCGTCGGGGGTGAGCTGGGTGGGCCAGCAGGACCGCCGGGTCGACGCGGTGGTGGCCTGGGACAACCTCTGCGACCCGACCCGGCCCACACGATCGGTGGGCCCCACGGACGCGCTGAAGGGCAACGCCCTCGGCACCTCCTGCCTGGCCGGTGGCCTGGGCCACCCACGACTGCGGGTGCCGTCGCTCGGCTTCTCCGCCGACTACGGGCTCACGCCGACCCCCTACACCACGTCGCCGGACCCGCGCGCCAAGTCAGGCGCCTCGAGGGCGTTCTCGAAGGCCGGCGTCGACACCGGCCAGATCGTCGTCCGCGGCGGGACCCACTACGAGTGGTCCTACCTGCCGCTGCCGGTCTTCGGGGCGACGCTGCGCGGTATCGACATGTCGGCCTGGTACACCACCGCCTGGTTCGACAGGTACGTCAAGGGCGACCTCACCGCGCAGCGGCGACTGCTCACCGACCGGTGGCGCCGTGACGGCATCGAGGCGTCGGTCGACCCGGACGGCGACGGGAACCTCTACAGCTACTACTACCGCTCCCGGCTCGACCTCGGGCACGACGACGGCCGGCGGGTGCGGTGCGAGAACCTGCGGCGCGGATGCCGTGCGCTCAGCCCGCGCGACGGACGGGGGCCGTCGTACTCCTCTCTCGCGATCGCCACGAGCAAGGACTCCTGAGCACGCACGGGTGAGACCCGGTCAGGCCGGGTCGGCGGTGCCCTCGGCCTCCGTCGTTCCCTTGGCCAGCGCCTCGAGGAGCTGCAGCGCCGACTCGTCCTCGACCCGACGCGCCAGCGTCGGCGCCTCCGCGAAGCGCACCTCGTAGCGCTCGCGGAGCCGGGTCACCAGCGTGGGCAGGTCGTCGCAGTCGGGCCAGCCGTCGAGCTCGGCGACCACCGACGGCGGGAGCACGACGGGTGAGGCCAGCGCCCAGAGACCTTCGCGGTCGACGGTCTGGCCGACGACGCCGTCACTCACGCGCTTGATCGTGTCGGTGACCGGCTGCACGCCGACGACGACCACGTCGAGGTCGACGGCCGTCTCGAGTGCCTCGCGGAGGAACGCCGCCGGGGTCAGCGGGCACAGGGGATCGTGGATGACGAGGGCGCGACCTGATCCGCGGGCGTCGGCCAGCTCGAGGTTGAAGTCGACCGGCTCGACCTCGGCTCTCTCCATGGCCATCGTGGCCAGCGAGACCAGCGGCTCACCGTCGAGCAGGGCGAAGGGCATCGACCCCCGCCCGGTGGTGGGCACCTGACCCATCGCAGTGGGGTGGTCGGCGTACTCGGCAGAGGTCACGAGCCCATGACACCACGAAGCCCCCGGGACCGTGGGGTCCCGGGGGCTTTGCGTCGTGGTCTCAGGAAGCGAGAACCTCGTCGAGGAGAGCCTCTGCCTTGTCCTCGTTGGTGTGCTCGGCGAGCGCGAGCTCGGAGACGAGGATCTGGCGGGCCTTGGCGAGCATCCGCTTCTCACCAGCGGAGAGGCCGCGGTCACGCTCACGGCGCCAGAGGTCACGGACGACCTCCGCCACCTTCATGACATCGCCGGAGTGGAGCTTCTCGAGGTTCGCCTTGTAGCGGCGGGACCAGTTCGTGGGCTCCTCGGCGTGCGCCGCGCGAAGAACCTCGAACACACGATCGAGCCCCTCCTTGTCGACGACGTCTCGAACACCTACGAGATCGAGGTTGCAGGCCGGGACCCTGACGACCAGGTCCTGTTGGGCGACGATTCGCAGTACGAGGTACTGCTTGTCCTCTCCCTTGATCTTGCGAGTCTCGATGTCCTCGATGACTGCGGCCCCGTGATTCGGATAAACAACCGTTTCGCCGACGGTAAATGTCATGTGCCAAGTACCCCTTCCTAGGGAACCAGGATAACACGTCCCCGGAGACCCCCCTTCGGCGTTTGCGCAGGTCAGACGGCAAATCGGGGGTTGACATTTGTCTCAATCAGTGCCTTCGTGGACCCTGTCGACACCCCTGCGACGAGGTCCCCGGACACCACCGGAGCTTCGCTCGTGGACCGAACCGCGAGGTGGTCCCCCCATTCGTCCGGGCCGTGGTCGATACTGCCTGCCATGAAGTACAGGAAGCCGCGCGGCACGACCCTGTCCCTCGTCCTGGCCTGCCATCCCCTTCCCGCAGCGGCCATGACGATCGGCCTCGCCGCCGCGGCAGTCCTGAGCGGACGCACCACCTTGGAGGTGGGGCTGGTCGCCGCCACCGTCCTCGCAGGTCAGCTCACCGTCGGCTGGCTCAACGACCTCGTCGACCGGGACCGCGACCGCCAGGTGGGACGGCTGGACAAGCCGATCGCCCTCGGCTGGATCGACCCCGGCACCGTCGCCTTCGCGATCGCCGTGGCCGTCCTCGCCGTCATCCCGCTGTCGATCGCGAACGGCACCTACGCCGGCCTCGCCCACCTCGGCGCCGTCGCCGCGGCGTGGCTGTACAACCTCTGGTTCAAGAAGACCTGGCTCTCCTGGCTCCCGTACGCCGTGGCGTTCGGCCTGCTCCCCGCCTTCTTGTCGTACGGCGGACTCGGCGGCGGCATGCACGGCGCCCCGCCGACCGTGGAGATGACCGTCCTGGCGGCCCTCCTCGGCATCGGCATCCACTTCCTCAACACGCTCCCCGACCTCGTCGAGGACAACGAGACCGGCGTCCGCCACCTCCCCCTCCGCATCGCCCTGAAGATCGGTGCGCCCAAGCTGCTGTGGATCTCCATGGCCTGGACCGCCCTCGCCGGGGCCGGGATCGTGGTGGCAGGGCTCACGGTGGGACTTCGCCAGTGAGCGATAGACTTCCGGCTGTTTTGCATCAGGTCGAGCCGTAGCCGCCTCGTCCGCCAGGTCGCGCATCCGCTGTTGCGGCATGCCCACCGAGAGGATCCGTGGAGAGAAGTGAACGTCACCCTTCGTCGTAGCATCGCCGCCGCAGCCGTCGTGCTCCTTCCGCTGCTGACGTCGTGCGGCTTCGACAGGCCGACCGACCGCGTGTACACCCCCGGTGTCGGGGTGAACGACCGGTCCGGATCGGTCGATGTCCTCCACGCCCTCATCGTCGCCGACGGCGAGGGCAGCGGCACGGTCGTCGCAGGCCTGGTCAACAACGACTCCAGCGCCGCAGACCAGCTGACCCGCGTTGCCGGCTCCGGCGCCGACTCGTCGGTCTCGGTGACGCTCGGCTCGCCCATCGAGATCCCCGCCGACGGCTCGGTCCAGCTCGCCGACAAGGGCGTCGACGCCGAGGGCGAGAGCGTCAAGCCGGGCTTCTTCGTCGAGCTGACCTTCACCTTCGAGAGCGCCGAGAGCGTCACCGTCGAGGTGCCGGTGGTCTCGCAGCGCGGTGACTTCGCCGACGTCCCGGTCCCCTCCGAGGAGTCGAGCAGCCCGGCGTCCCCGAGCGAGTCCGCCTCCGAGTCCCCGAGCGAGTCCCCCAGCGAGTCGCCGTCGGAGTCCCCCAGCTCCGAGGGCTGACCGGGCCGGCCGCAGGCCAGCCGCGGACCTGGCGCAGGCCCGCGGCGTACCGGCGCTAGGGTGTGGCGCATGAGTGCTGAGGCCCCGTACACCCTGGTGCTGCTGCGCCACGGCGAGAGCGACTGGAACGCCAAGAACCTCTTCACCGGCTGGGTCGACGTACCCCTCACCGAGAAGGGGCGAGCGGAGGCGATCCGCGGTGGGACGCTGCTGGCCGAGGCCGGCATCCTCCCCGACGTGCTGCACACCTCCGTGCTGCGCCGGGCGATCGCCACGGCCCAGCTGGCGCTCGACGAGTGCGACCGGCACTGGCTCCCGGTCAAGCGGTCCTGGCGCCTCAACGAGCGGCACTACGGCGCCCTCCAGGGCAAGAACAAGAAGGAGACGCTGGAGGAGTACGGCGAGGAGCAGTTCATGCTCTGGCGCCGCTCCTACGACACCCCGCCGCCCCGGATCGACGACACCGACCAGTGGTCGCAGATCGGCGACGCGCGCTACGCCGACCTCCCTGACGAGATCATGCCCCGGACCGAGTGCCTCGCCGACGTCGTCGACCGGATGCTCCCGTACTGGTACGACGCGATCGTCCCCGACCTCCGCGCCGGGCAGACCGTCTGCGTCGCGGCCCACGGCAACTCCCTGCGCGCCCTCGTCAAGCACCTCGACGACATGAGCGAGGAGGCCGTGGTCGGGCTGAACATCCCCACCGGGATCCCGCTGGTCTACCGCCTCGACGAGAACATGCGGCCGCTCCAGCGCGGCGGCGAGTACCTCGACCCCGAGGCAGCCGCCGACGCGATCAAGGCCGTCGCCAGCCAGGGCCGCTGACGGCGCGCACTCCCCGGTGTCCACGTGGACGGCAACGGCACGCTTCTTGGGCCTTGACCTGCCGTTCCCGTCCATGTGCGCGGGAACGGCGGGTCGGCGGCTGGGCTGTGGACGACGCCCGACGCGACAGGCGGCTCTCCTGCCACAGTTCTGCAGGTGATGCACCCGGCTTCCGCGAGCACTCTCGACGTACGACGCCCGTTCACGCGTGCCGATGCCGTGGCCGCGGGGATCGATCCCAAAATGCTGCGGGGCTCGCGGTTCCGGCGCATCTTCAAGGGGGTGTACATCGCGGCCAGCGCCCCGGTCTCGCCCCTGCACCGGGTGGAAGCCGCGCTGGTCGTGCATCCTCCAGGCGCGTTCGCCAGCCACGTCAGCGCGGCCCGTATCTACGAGCTGCCCGTTCCACATCACGCCGACGAGCACGTCAGCGTCTTCTCCGAACACGATCGCCGGCGCCGTCCGGGAGTCCGCTGCCACGTCGCGCCCCGCTCGACCCGGGTTGGCGAGCTGCACGGCGTACGGGTGTCCATGCCCGTTTCGATGTTCATCGAGCTGGCGTCGATGCTCACCCTCGTCGACCTGGTCGTCGTCGGTGACGCCCTGGTGCGGCGCAGAGCATTCTCACCTGCGGAGCTGGTCGCCGCCTGTCGCGAGTCGAGGGACCGGCATGCGGCAGCTGCGCTCCGGGCAGCGGAGCTGGTCAGGGGCGGAGTCGACTCGCCGATGGAGACCAGGCTCAGGATGCTGCTGGTCCTCGCAGGGCTGCCAGAGCCTGTGGTCGACCACCATGTGCGCGACGGAGGCGGCACGGTCGTCCGGCGGTTCGACCTGTGCTACCCGGCGCTCCGGTTGATCGTCGAGTACGACGGCCGTCAGCATGCCGAGGACCCCGCTCAGTACGAGTCGGACATCTACCGCCGCGAGCAGCTCGACACCTGGGGATGGCGCCTCGTCGTGGTCACTGCGAAGGGGATCTTCAACAAACCCGAAGAGACTCTGAACCGGGTGCGGCGCGCACTGAAGAACCAAGGGGCGACGGGTCTTCCCTCGCGCTTCGACGACGCCTGGCGTGCCCACTTCCCGACCCACGCGTCCGTCCGACGTGCAAGCTGAGGGCCTCTGCATCTGGCTCCACATGGACGGCAACGGCACCGACCCTCACCTCTGACAGGTCGTTCCCGTCCATCTGGACAGGAACGACCTGTCAGAGCGACAGGCAGCGTCAGGGGGTGAGCGGGGAGGCCAGGAAGGCGAGCAAGCGGTCCCGCTCACCGTCGAGGTGGATCGTCGCGGCGTCGGCGGGAAGCCGCTGCCAGAGCAGGAGCATCAGGTCGGCCGCGGGGGCGGAGACGGTGTCCAGCCCGCCGTCGCTGGGTTCCTCCTGCGCCAACCTTTGCGCGGAGGGAGGGTCTTCGTCGGTGGCGGGCGGCTCCACCAGCCACCGGTCACCGGTGTCGGTCGCGGCGAGGACCACCGGCGCGGAGATGTCCGCCCGGCGGCCCCGGGCATGCATGCGCGGCATGAAGACCTCCAGCACCTCGGCGACCCCGTCCGCGGCAAGAGGTGCGGTGAGCGGCTCGGGGACCTGAGGTCCCCGGCCGGTGGCCTGCAGGAGGTCGGTGAGGTGCACGAAGGTCTCGTGGGCCTGCCGCCGCGACCAGAAGCCGCGGGTGCGGTGCCCTTCGGAGAAGGTCCAGCAGGGCTCCTCGGGACAGGCGGCGCGGAGCACCTGGAGCAGGTCCTCGGCCTTGGCGGCGTACCACCGGGCCACGGCACCGGAGCGTCGGGACGCCGGCGCGTCGTCCTGCGCAGGAGCCTGCTCCCCGGTCTCGACGATGGTGGCAGCCCAGCCGTGGACGTTGCCGAGGTGCACCACCACGTCGTACGCCGTCCAGTCCGGACAGGCGGGCACGCGCGCGCTCATGTTGCAGGACCGGATGGCTGCGACGACGGCGACCGCGGCACCTGCGCAGGCGGCCAGGTGGTCGACGGAGACCGCCCCCGCGGCACCCCCCGATGTCTCGGCCATGGCGCCCATCATGGCAGGAAGGGCGCCCCCTCGACATCAGGCGTCGATGACGGAGGGGTGCTGCCCGGTGACGAGGAAGACGACGCGGCGGGCCAGGGACACGGCGTGGTCGGCGATGCGCTCGTAGTAGCGGCCGAGCAGCGCGAGGTCGACCGCGGGCTCGACGCCGTGCGGCCAGTCGTCGCTGAGCATCTGGCGGAAGGAGGAGCTGCGGAGCTGGTCCATCTCCTCGTCGCAGCGCTCGAGCTCTCTGGCGGCGTCGACGTCGCGGTCGGCGATGACGGTCTCGACCTTGCGGACCATCTCCTCGGCGACCTCGGCCATCCGCTTGATGGTCGGCAGCATCTCGTTGGGGATGGCCACCTCGGGCAGGCGCAGTCGCGCGATCTTCGCGACGTGCACCGACAGGTCGCCCATGCGCTCGAGGTCGGAGACCATGCGCAGTGCCGCCACCAGCATCCGGAGGTCTCCGGCCACGGGCTGCTGGAGGGCGAGGAGCTCGAAGCTCAGCTCCTCGATCCGCTCCCGCTCGGAGTCGATGTACTCGTCGTGCGAGATGACGCGCTCGGCGATCTCGGCGTCCGCCTCGAGCAGCGATCTCGTGGCGTACGAGACGGCATCACCCACCTCGTGGGTCATGGTCACGAGCTCGTCGATGACGGCATCCAGCTGTTCGTAGTAGGCATCGCGCATGGGTACACCGTAGTAAGGCCAGGCGACGAGTGGGTCGCCGACCGTGAACTGAGGGTGAACAGTTGCCGAAACCAGGCGTGAGGAGGGCTCTCGGGCACCGCCCGTGCTCGGCGCACCTGCGTACGATCAGCGTGTGGACCAGACGACCCAGGCCCTCCTCTTCGCGCTGCTCGGAGCAGTGCTGGGTGCCGGCGTCGTCCTCGCCTGGCGGACCAGCGAGCATCAGCGCCACCGGGTGGCCGCCCACGCCGAGCCGACCGTGCCCAGCGGCATCGCCACTGTCCTGAGCGTGCTGCGCAGCAGCGCCCTGGTGGTCGACGAGACCGACGAGGTCCTCAAGGCCTCCGCCCCCGCCCACGCCCTGGGTCTCGTGCGCGGACGGCGACTGGCGGTCGACGAGCTGGCCGAGCTGGTGCGGCAGGTACGTCGTGACGGGCAGATCCGCGAGACCGAGCTGACCCTGCAGCGCGACCGCGCCACGCAGCCGATCCACGTCCTGGCCCGGGTGGCCCCCCTGAGCTCGCGGCTGGTCCTGGCGCTCGTCGAGGACCGGACCAACGAACGTCGCGTGGAGGCCATCCGCCGTGACTTCGTCGCGAACGTGTCCCACGAGCTGAAGACGCCGGTCGGGGCGATCAACCTCCTCGCCGAGGCGGTCCAGGAGGCATCGGAGGACCCCGAGGCGGTCGAGCGCTTCGCGGCACGGATGCAGAAGGAGGGCGAGCGGCTCTCCCGCCTGGTCCAGCAGATCATCGAGCTCTCCCGGCTCCAGGGCGACGAGCCCCTCGAGGAGCCCGCTCCGGTGGAGGTCGGCGAGATCCTCGAGCGTGCCGTGGACGCCTCGGCCATCGACGCGGCCGCCAAGCAGATCACGGTCGTGGAGAACGGCGAGCCCGGCCTGGAGGTCCTCGGCAGCGCCGACCAGATCGCGGTGGCCGTGGGCAACCTGGTGGCCAACGCCGTCGCCTACTCCCCCGAGGGGTCCACGGTCGTCGTCGCCGCACGCCTGGCCGACGACATGGTCGAGATCACCGTGACCGACCAGGGCATCGGCATCCCCCAGGCCGAGCTCGACCGGATCTTCGAGCGCTTCTACCGGGTCGACCCGGCCCGTCACCGGTCCACCGGCGGCACCGGGCTCGGCCTCTCCATCGTCAAGCACGTCGCGGCCTCCCACGGTGGCGACGTGCGCGTCTGGTCGTCCCCCGGCCACGGGTCGTCCTTCACGCTGACCCTGCCGCGGCGCACCGGCCCCGAGCGAGGCGAGCTCAGCCAGGCGCGTCGTTCCGAAGACCCATCGCACACCCCAACCGACCCACAGCAGCAGGAGGCACGCCCGTGACCCGGGTACTCGTCGTCGAGGATGAAGAGAGCTACAGCGACGCGCTCGCTTACGTGCTCCGCAAGGAAGGGTTCGAGGTGGGCATCGCCGCCACCGGCCCCGACGCGCTCGCGGAGTTCGACCGGGCGGGCGCGGACATCGTGCTGCTCGACCTGATGCTTCCCGGGATGCCGGGGACGGAGGTGTGCCGGACGATCCGGCAGACCTCGAACGTCCCGGTGATCATGGTCAGCGCCAAGGACAGCGAGATCGACAAGGTCGTCGGGCTGGAGCTGGGCGCCGACGACTACGTCACCAAGCCGTACTCACCGCGCGAGCTCGTGGCACGCATCCGGGCGGTGCTCCGGCGCGGGACCGAGCCCGAGCTGGCTCCGGCGACCCTGGAGGCGGGCCCCGTGCGCATGGACGTCGAGCGGCACGTCGTGACGGTGAAGGGCGAGGAGGCCAAGCTCCCGCTCAAGGAGTTCGAGCTCCTCGAGATGTTCCTGCGCAACCCCGGTCGGGTCCTCACGCGAGGCCAGCTCATCGACCGCGTCTGGGGGTCGGACTACGTCGGGGACACCAAGACCCTCGACGTGCACGTGAAGCGCCTCCGGGCCAAGATCGAGCCGGACCCGGCGTCCCCGACGTACCTCGTCACCGTGCGGGGGCTCGGCTACAAGCTCGAGGTCTGAGCCGCCGCAGCGGCGCCGACCCTCAGGACGAGGACGGCGCCGGCGGCTCCTCGCCGCGCTCGAGCCAGCCGCGGAACGCCTCGAGGTTCTTCGTCGACTCCCCGCGGGACTTGCGCCACTCCCACTCCCGGCGGATCGACGTGGCGAACCCGAGCTCCAGGATCGTGTTGAACGACTCGTCGGCGTAGGTCAGCACCGCGCCGAGCAGCCGGTCGACCTCCTCGGGCGTGACCGACGAGAGCGGAAGCCGGCCGTCGAGGTAGACGTCGCCCATGTGGTCGAGGGCGAACGCGACGCCGTAGAGCTTCAGGTTGCGCTCGAGCAGCCAGCGGTAGACCCGCTCGTGGTTCTCGTCGGGACGCCGCGCGACGAAGGCGTGGACCCCGAGGGCGTGCTCGGCCACGTCGAAGCGGCAGGGGGTCTGGAGCTTCTTCTCGCCCGGGAGGACGACGGTGAACACACCGTCCTCGATCTCCTTCCACTCCAGCTCGTGGGCGTCGAAGACCTCGCGGAGGACCGCGGCGGCCTCCCGCTGGGCGTCGGTCAGCGTCTGGTTCATCGGGTTCTGGTTCATCCGGCCATCCCTTCGAGCTCGGTGCGCATCGCGGCGCTCGCCTGGCGGTACACCTCGACGGTGCGCTCGGCGGTCGCCTCCCAGGCGAAGTGGGAGGCCTGGCGTACGGCGCCCGCGGACAGCTCGTCGCGGAACGCCGGCTGGTGCAGCACACGCTCGAACGCGCGTGCGTAGTCGGCGGGGTCGTGCCCCTCGACGAGGAGCCCCGACTCGCCGTGGCTCACCGCGGTCGTGAGGCCACCCACGGCGGCGGCCACGACCGGCGTACCGGCGGCCTGGGCCTCGACCGCGACGAGCCCGAACGACTCGTTGTACGACGGCACGCAGACCAGCGTGGCGGCGGAGTACCAGTCGACGAGGGTGGACTGGGCCACGGGCGGCACGAAACGGACCACGTCGTCGAGGCCGAGGGAGGCGGCGAGCTGGGCCAGGGACTCCGGGTGCTCGAGGCCGGAGCCGGAGGGGCCGCCGACGACCGGTACGACGAGGCGGTCGCGCAGCGCGGGGTCGCGCTCGAGCAGCACCGCGACGGCGTGGAGCAGCACGTCGGGGGCCTTCAGCGGCTGGATGCGTCCGGCGAACATGAGCACGTGCGCGTCGGCCGGGAGGCCCAGGCGGGCGCGGGCCGGCTGCTGTCCCGCGGGCCGGAAGACGTCGAGGTCCACGCCGGGGTGCACGACCTCCACACGTGAGGGGTCGGCACCGTAGAGGTTGACCAGCTGCTTGGCCTCGATGGCGGTGTTCGCGATGAGCATGTCGGCGGCCTCGACCACCTGCTCCTCACCGATCACGCGGGCCATCGGCTCGGGCTTGTCGCCCTCGGCGAGCATCTCGTTCTTGACCTTGGCCATCGTGTGCATCGAGTGCGCGAGGGGAACGGTCCAGCGGTCGCGGGCCAGCGCGCCCACCTGGCCGGAGAGCCAGTAGTGGCTGTGCACCATGTCGAACCAGCCCTGCTCGTGCCCGGCCTCGGCCCGGAGCACCTCGCGGGCGAAGGCGCACAGCTGCGGCGGCAGGTCCTCCTTCGCGAGACCCTCGAACGGGCCGGCGTGGACGTGGTGGACGGTCACCCCGGGCACGGCCTCGACGACCGGCGGGAGCGCCGACGAGGTGGCCCGCGTGAAGATCTCGACCGCGATGCCCCGGTCGGCGAGCCGCTTGGACAGCTCGAGGACGTAGACGTTCATACCGCCCGCGTCACCCGTGCCGGGCTGGTCGAGAGGGGACGTGTGCAGGCTGACCATGGCGACGCGGCCGTGCACGGGACGTCGCCCGTCGGGGCGCAGCGCCTCGGGACGGCGTACGTCACGCGTGACAGGGCTCACAAATCGGTTCACGAAAGGGCATACCTCCGGTGGGGTCAACCACCGGGGATTGTTCCCCATTCCCCGGACGGGCACGCCATCCGGCTGCGCCGGGTGACGAGCGTGGTGCCGAGCCGACGGCCGAGGCGTACGACGACGGGGGTGACCCGCTCCGCGACCTGCCAGGCCGCCACGCCTGCGACCAGCGACAGCAGCGTCGCCAGCCACGGCAGCTCGTCCTCCAGCCACGGGTAGACCTGCCAGTGCACGAGGTACACGTAGAGCGACGCGCCGGCCAGCGCCCCGCCGAGCCGGGCGACCGGGTCCGGGACACGCACGGCGCGCACCCACACCAGAGCCAGGACGCCGCCCACCACGACGGCCTCCCGGGCGACGTCGTCGAAGAAGCCGGGGACCGTGGCGACCACGACGGCCGACACGAGCAGCCGCTGCCAGTGCGTCGTGGCCTTCACCGTGGCCCAGCCGAGCGCGAAGACCCAGAACACCACGTTGGCGCGGTGGATCACGTCGCCGCCCATCACCTCGACGACCTCGTAGCGGGTCAGCAGCCCCAGCCCCGCGAGCATCATCGGCAGCCAGAACGGCCAGCGCCGCTCGGCCCGGTCGACGACTGGCAGCGCCAGCACCACGGTCATCGCGAGCAGCGTGTAGACCAGCGCCTCGACGAACCAGTAGTGCCAGGCGGGCTCGGTCCAGGTCCGTGAGCCGAGCACGCCGTTGAGCAGGAGCGCGTTGTGCCACCCCAGCCCGGAGGTGAACGGGGCGACGGCCCCGATGACCAGCGCCGAGGGCACGGCGATCCGGGCGATGCTCGACGCCAGGTGGCGCAGTCGGGCGCCCCGCGACGCCTCGGTCAGGTGGAAGCGTCCGAAGTTGAAGCCCGCGACGGCGAGCAGGACGTGGGCGCCCCCGACGACCGTGAACAGGTTGGCGTGCGAGCCCACGATCGCGACGATCGCCAGCGCCCGCAGCACCACGTTCATCTCCAGGGACCTGCCGCGCCGGGCCCTCCCCTCGCGCGGGACCAGCTCGCCGATCGGGGTGACGTGCCAGTTCGGCGGGAGGTGCCCCAGCACCTCCTCCACCCGGATCGAGGTCTCCACGTAGGACAGCGAGTCGCCCTCCAGCGACACGAACGAGTCGGCGTCCGCCACGGCGTCGCGGCCCAGCACCTCGGCGTACACCTCGCGCAGCCGCGCCGCCGTCGTACCTTCCGCCGTTGCTTTCACAACCTTGTGAGAACTCCCCCCACCCACCAGGGCAGCCACGGCGCGGTAGTCGGGCTTGCCGTTGGGCAGCCGCGGGACCTCACGGACCGGGCGTACGGCGACCGCGCCCGGGGGCAGCCCGACGTGCTCCTTGGCGACCGCGGCGACCCGGGCGGTGTCGACGGGGGCTGCCTCGTCGGAGACGGCGACGACCAGCCGCTCCCCCGCATCACCTTCGGCCGCGGCGCAGGCGACGAGCATCCCCTCGGCGGAGTACACCCGCTCGACCTGGTCGAGGTCGATGCGCAGCCCGAAGACCTTGGCGAAGCGGGTACGCCGGCCGACGATCTCGAACAGCCCCTCGGGCGTACGGCGCGCCACGTCCCCCGTCCTGAGGGAGCCGGTGACCCGGCCCAGGGCGAGGTCGGCCGGAGTCTCGGCGTACCCGAGCATCACGTTGGGGCCGTCGTAGACGAGCTCGCCGATCTCGGGGTCCCCGGCCGCCGACCGGGACAGCGGCAGCTCGGGCGTCGGCTCGAGGTGGAACGACCCGCCGGGGACGGGCACGCCGACGGAGCCGGGCGCGGTGAGCGCGAGGTCCGGGGGCAGGTAGGCCATCCGCGCGGTCGCCTCGGTCTGGCCGTACATCACGTACAGGTCCCACCCGCGCCGCCGCCCGAGCTCGGCGTACCGGCGGACCCGGTCGGGTGCGAGACGGCCACCGGCCTGGGTCACGTAGCGCAGCGACGGCAGGTCCATGGACTCGAAGCCGACCCGCTCGAGGAGGTCGAAGGTGTAGGGCACCGCGGCGAACGTCGTCGCGCCCGAGGCCCGGAACTGCTCCCAGAAGCAGCCGTCGACCACCGACAGCGACGTGAGCATCAGCGAGGCGCCGACGGAGAGGTGGCTGTTGATCACCGACAGGCCGTAGCAGTAGTGCATCGGCAGCGTGGTGGCAGCGACGTCGGAGGGGCGGATCGCGAGGTACTCCGCGATCGCCCCGGCGTTCGCCTCGACGTTCTCGGTGGAGAGCCGGACCAGCTTCGGGGAACCCGTGGAGCCGGAGGTCGACAGCAGCAGGGCGAGGTCAGGGTGCAGGTCGTGGGCGGTGCCCTCGCGTCGCTCCACGAGCCCACCGTCCGAGCCGGCGACGACGTCGGGGTCGTAGGCGTCGACGACGGCGTCGAGGTTCCCCGGGTTGTCGCCGGGCACGAGGATCACCGGGTGCCCGGCGGAGAGCGCGGCGAGGTAGGTGACCAGGGCCTCGAGCCGGTTGGCGCCGGCGAGAAGGACCAGCCGTCGCGTAGCCCCGAGAGCCTCGGCACGGTCGGCGACGAGCCCCGCGAGGTCGGCGTAGGAGACGGTGCCCTCCGGCGTACGGACCGCGACCCGGTCACCGTGGTCCGCCAGTCGCGCGGCGAACGGCACGGTGGCAGCACGTGGCTTGGCGGGGGCGGAGGGCACCGAGAGAGGTTATTAGGTAAGCCTTACCTCATGCAAAGTGACCTCGGGCACAGGTCCAGAGCAGCTGGGGCGATCAGCGAGCGGCGCGGCGTCCGCGGGCAGGCGGCTCGGGCCTCTCCGGAGCGGACGGCCGGTGCCGCGTGAATCCCCAGAAGCCGAGGGCGAGCGCGATCACCGCGGAGATCAACGTGCTCACCTGGTCCTGGAGCCACGAGTCGCCGGAGAACGTCGCGTCGACCCCCTGGTCGACCAGCATCCAGATCATCAGCACCAGCAGCATGGTGGCGACGGCAACGACGCCCCTCAGCCAGACCGGTGCCCGCTCGACGAGCGTGTACCCGGCTGCCGCCAGGGCCACAGCCAGGGCGACCCAGCCCACGAGCGTGGCGTACCCGTACAGCTCAGAGTCCGTGCTGTGACCGCTGCTCATCGCGACCAGACCCACGCGAAACAGCCATGCGAGGCCACCCAGGACAGCGGCGACCGACGCGATTCTCCTCGGATCCATGGCCACATCTTGCCCTCCGGAGTGACGTGGCGCACCCCCCGGTAGCCGCTCCTGCCAGAATCTCGGGATGACCGCAGACCAGGAGACCTCACGCCGCCCCACTGCCGTCGTCACCGGTGCCAGCAGCGGCATCGGGGCCGCGACCGCCCGACGTCTCTCCGCCGAGGGTTACCGCGTCGTCTGCGTCGCCCGTCGCGCCGAGCGGATCGCCGCTCTCGCCGAGGAGATCGGGGGCACCGCGGTCACCTGCGACATCACCTCCGACCAGGACGTGGCGACCCTTGCCGAGCAGGTAGGGCCCCGCCTCGACGTCCTGGTCAACAACGCCGGCGGCGCTTTCGGGTCCGACCGGTGGCCGAGTCCGACCCCGCCGACTGGCGAGCGATGTACGAGGTCAACGTCATCGGCCTGCTCAACGTCACCAAGGCGCTGCTGCCCGCCCTGGTCGCCGGCGGCGACGGCGTGCTGGTCAACGTGGGGTCGACCGCGGGGCGCATCGCCTACGAGGGCGGCGCCGGCTACACCGCGGCCAAGCACGGCACCCAGGTCGTGACCGAGACCCTGCGCCTCGAGCTCTGCGGCCAGCCGGTCCGCGTCACCGAGATCGCGCCGGGCATGGTGCGGACCGACGAGTTCTCGCTGGTCCGCTTCGGCGGCGACCGCGAGAAGGCCGAGCAGGTGTACGCCGGGGTCGCCGAGCCGCTCGTGGCGGAGGACGTCGCCGACGCGATCGCCTGGGTCGTCACCCGGCCCGCGCACGTGAACGTCGACGAGCTGGTGATCCGACCGCGTGCGCAGGCGGCGCAGCACAAGGTGCACCGGGTCTTCGAGTGACCTGTCCAGTGTGGACACGCGCGAGCCGGCGCACGGTCCCGCGGTCATAATGAAGGGGTGCGGGGCGCGTCCCTTCTGCTAGAGACACGCGCGCCCCGCACCCGGACTTTCCCCAGGGTCGCCCTCAGAAGCGGGTCTGAGCCGAGTCCGAGGACCAAGCCCGCGTCGCGCCGGGGTCGTGCGCGAGGCTCGGGTCCGCCGGCTCCGGCTCGCCACCGAACGTGGCCGTGGAGTACCCGTTCGGCCGCCGATGCATGTCCTGCTCTGCACGTTCACGGGTCGCCGCGATCTCACGGCGTGCCTCGTCCCGGTCCTCCCGGCCCTGGCGGTAGGCGTCCTCGAGCATCCGCCCGGCCAGGTCGCGGCCGCCCAGCCCGAAGGCCAGGGCGAGCCCCAGTGCGAGTGCGAACATCGTCGCGGCGAACGCGATGCGCACGATCTCCTGGGCGATACCCAGCTGCTCGAGGATCATGAACATGGCGACGACCATGACCAGCGCGGGAAGGACGGAGCCGGCGATCCTGCCGGTCGCGGTCTCCCCCATGAGACGGCTGGTGCCCGTGGAGACGGCGCCGGCGACGACAGCCGCGCCGACGAAGATCACGATGGCCACGATGAGGTTCGGCAGGTAGCCCAGCACGTCGTTCATGAACCGCGTGAGCGCCGGGATCTTCAGCGCACCGACCGCGGAGAACAGGAAGAAGGCGAAGACCAGCCAGAAGACGATGCGCGTGATGCCGCGTGAGGGCCGAGCGCCGGACAGCACCTTCTCGACGTACACGTTCGCCGCCGACTCGCGAAGCCGGCGGTCGAGGGCCGTCTTCTCGAGAACCTTGAAGGTCGCGGCCGCGACGAGGCGGGCGACGACGTAGCCGAGGGCCACGAGGACGAGGAAGCCGAGCAGGTTCGGGAGGAAGCCGAAGAGGTCCTCCCACGCCCTGTTGAAGCTTTCGCCGATGTCCATGGGTAGGTCTTCTCCTGACGGGTGTGCGGGCGGCGGACACCCCGGCGTACCCCCGGTAGGTCAGGACAAACGGCCCGGATGGATCACATCGACGACGCGTCGACGGCGACCGGGAGCACCTCCCCCGCACGCCCGCGAAGGACCAGGGTCGCGAGGTCGTCCATCGGCGTCGGCTCGTCGTTGACGATCACCACGGGGATCCCGGCCCGGGCGGCCAGGACCGGCAGCTCCGCGGCGGGCCACACCTGCAGGGAGGAGCCCACCGCCAGGACGAGGTCGGCGGTCGTCACCAGGCCGGCGGCGGTCTCCACCGCGTCCGCGGCGAGCACCTGCCCGAACGAGACCGTGGCCGACTTCACCAGGCCCCCGCACTCGGGGCAGCACGGGTCGGTGTCGCCGGCGTCGAGCCGCTCGAAGGCCCAGGTGTACGGCGCGCTGAACCCGCACCCGTCGGGCATCCCGCCCCTCGGCGCCCGGCCGATGCAGGTCACCTCGCGGGCGGTGCCGTGGATCTCCACGACGTTCGTGGATCCGGCGAGCTGGTGGAGCCCGTCGATGTTCTGGGTCACGACGCCGTGGCCGCGCCCCGCCTCCTCGATGCGCGCGATCGCGCGGTGGGCGGGGTTGGGCTGCACCTCCTTGGCGAAGAACTCCCGACGCATCGCCCAGGCGTTCGCGCGGACCTCCGCCGACGCGACGTACCGGTCGAAGGTGAAGTCGCGCGGGTCGTAGCGGGTCCACACCCCACCCGGCGAGCGGAAGTCCGGGATCCCGGACTCGGTGGAGACGCCGGCGCCGGTGAACGTGGTGACCCTCCGGCTCACGGCCAGGAGTGCGGCCAGCTCGGCGACCGGGTCCGCCGTGGTCACGGCGCCTCCCCGAACCGCGGCCGCTCCTTGGCGAGGAAGGCGCGCACGCCCTCGCGGAAGTCGGGCGCCCCGTAGACCTCCTCCAGCCGCTCCACGTCGTCGGCCGGGGAGACCTCGAGCGCGTCGGAGCGCCGGAGCAGCTGCTCCTTCGTGGCGGCGATCGTCATCCGGGACGCGGCGGCGACCCCGTCAGCCAGGTCGCGCACCTCGTCGTCGATCCGCTCCGCGGACACCACGCTCATCACCGCCCCGACGTTGTGGGCACGGGTGGCGTCGACCAGGCGGGAGGCGAGCAGCATCTCGCGGGTCAGCGACTCCCCGAAGACGGTCGCGCAGCGGTAGACGATGAACGCCGAGAGCGCGTTGCCGAGCGTGCGCGCGATCGGATAGCCGAAGCGGGAGTCCTCGGTGGCGATGCGCAGGTCGCAGTGGGTGGCGACGGCGAGGCCGCCCCCGACGCAGACGCCCTCGACGGCCGCGACCGTGACCTGGGGCAGCTCGGCGATCCCCCTGAGCACGCGTCCGACCCGGGCCTCGTAGGCGACGCCGTCCCCGCCCCCGGTCAGGGAGGTGAACTCGGAGATCTCGTTGCCGGCGGCGAAGGCACGCCCGCCCGCGCCGCGGAACACGACCACCCGCGCCGAGTCGTCGTGGCGCAGCCGCGCGCAGAGGTCGAGCAGGCCCTCGTACGTCGCGCTGGTGAAGGCGTTGTGCCGCTCGGGGCGGTTGAAGACGACCTCGACGAGATGGCCGCTCCGGCGTACGACGAGGGCGCCGTCGGCGAGCGGTCGCTCGCCCTCCTCGATCGGGTCCTGGGCACGGGGACTGCTCGCTGAGGTCACGGCTGCCAGCGTAGGGGCACGCGTGGCAGCGCCGCGGTGGGCGGTCACACGTCCACACGTCGGCCGTCGCGATTCGGAGGGACGTCGCCGACGCCGGTAGACTGAGGTGTCCTGCCGGCGACGTCTGCTTGTGGTGTGTCGCACCGGCCCTACGGCAAGACCAGTGCCCCGCAAGATCCGCGACCCTGGGCGTCGCGTGACACCCCCTATCGAAAGCCGTTCGTCTGCATGTCCGAGAACATCCTGTCCCGTACCGACCTCCGCAACGTCGCCATCGTGGCGCACGTCGACCACGGCAAGACCACGCTCGTGGACGCCATGCTCTGGCAGGGTGGCGCCTTCGGCGAGCACCAGCACGTCGACGAGCGCGCCATGGACTCCGGCGACCTCGAGCGCGAGAAGGGCATCACGATCCTCGCGAAGAACACCGCGATCCGGTACACCGGCGCGGCCGCGACGGACGGCCCGATGACCATCAACATCATCGACACCCCCGGTCACGCCGACTTCGGTGGCGAGGTCGAGCGCGGCCTGTCCATGGTCGACGGCATCGTGCTCCTCGTCGACGCCTCCGAGGGCCCGCTCCCGCAGACCCGGTTCGTGCTCCGCAAGGCCCTCAACGCCGACCTGCCCGTCGTCCTCGTGGTCAACAAGGTCGACCGCTCCGACGCCCGGATCAGCGAGGTCGTCGACGAGACCTACGAGCTGTTCATGGACCTGCTCGACGACAGCCACAACGCCGACGCGCTCGACTTCCCCGTCGTCTACGCCAGCGCCAAGGCGGGTCGCGCGTCGCTGGAGGTGCCCGAGAACGGCGGCCTCCCCGACTCCGAGAACCTCGAGCCGCTGTTCCAGACGATCCTCGAGACGATCCCGGCTCCGACGTACCACGCGGACGCGCCGCTCCAGGCCCACGTGACCAACCTCGACTCCTCGCCGTTCCTGGGCCGCCTCGCGCTGGTCCGGGTCAAGGAGGGAACGCTGAAGAAGGGCCAGCAGGTCGCGTGGATGAAGCGCGACGGCTCGGTCCAGAACGTCAAGGTCACCGAGCTGCTCGTCACCGAGGCGCTCGAGCGCAAGCCCGGCGAGAGCGCCGGCCCCGGCGACATCGTCGCCATCGCCGGCATCCCCGACATCATGATCGGCGAGACCCTCGCCGACGTGGAGAACCCGGTCGCGCTGCCGCTGATCACCGTCGACGAGCCCGCGATCTCGATGACCATCGGCACGAACACCTCCCCGCTCGCCGGCCGCGGCCCCACCAAGGGCACCAAGGTCACCGCCCGCCTGGTCAAGGACCGCCTCGACGCCGAGCTCGTCGGCAACGTGTCGATCAAGGTGCTGCCGACCGAGCGCCCCGACGCCTGGGAGGTCCAGGGCCGTGGCGAGCTGGCGCTGGCGATCCTCGTGGAGCAGATGCGCCGCGAGGGCTACGAGCTCACCGTCGGCAAGCCGCAGGTGGTCACCCGCGAGATCGACGGCAAGATCCACGAGCCCGTCGAGCGGCTGACCATCGACGCCCCCGAGGAGTACCTCGGCACGATCACCCAGCTCCTCGCCGTCCGCAAGGGCCGCATGGAGCAGATGACCAACCACGGCACCGGCTGGGTGCGCATGGAGTTCCTGGTCCCGGCGCGCGGCCTCATCGGCTTCCGCACCGAGTTCCTCACCGACACCCGCGGCACCGGCATCGCCCACCACGTCTTCGAGGGCTACGAGCCGTGGGCCGGCGAGATCCGCTCCCGCGCCACCGGCTCGCTCGTCGCCGACCGCGCCGGCGCGGCCACGTCGTACGCCATGACGAACCTGCAGGAGCGCGGCACGATGTTCGTCGAGCCGACCACCGAGGTCTACGAGGGCATGATCGTCGGGGAGAACTCCCGCGAGGACGACATGGACGTCAACATCACCAAGGAGAAGAAGCAGACCAACGTCCGCTCCTCCACCGCCGACAACTTCGAGAAGCTGATCCCGCCGAAGAAGCTCTCCCTCGAGCAGTGCCTGGAGTTCTGCCGCGAGGACGAGTGCGTCGAGGTCACCCCCGACGCGGTCCGGATCCGCAAGGTCGTGCTCGACCAGAACGAGCGCGCCAAGTCCGCCTCGCGGGCCCGCCGCAAGGGCTGACGCCATCCGCCGATGCCCGTCGGACATGCACTCACCGCCCGGGAGGTACACCGTCAGGCGGAACCGGCCGCCGGAACGACGGAGACTGCATGTCCGACGGGCGGCCGCCGGGCCGCCTGGGTCAGGCATCCTCTGACGTAGTCCGGCCGGAACATCACGTCCTCCCACGCGAAGCGCAGCACCAGCCACCCCTTCAGCGCCAGGTCGTTGTAACGGTGGCAGTCGGCCCGGAGCGCGCTCCGGCTGCCGTGCCACTCGAAGGAGTCTGCCTCCAGGACCACCCGTCGCCGCTCGTCGACCAGGTCGGGCCGCACCGTGAAGCCGGGGCCCCGCACCACCACCTGCGGTGCGACGTGCAGGCCGGGCACGTCGAGGGCGATCGCCCGGAGGACCGACTCGAACGGGTTCGCCGCACGTCCGTTCGCCGCGAACGCGACACGAAGGCAGGCGGGGCGGTGCCGGCGGGGCATCTGCGCCGCGAGCCGGACCAGCTGCACCTGGTCCAGGGCACCGTGACGGATCGCCGAGTCGGCCACAGCAAGCGCCTCGTCGAAAGGGATGTCCTTGGCGCAGTCCATCACCGTCCGGCCCGGTGCGGTGACCCGGCGTTCGAGCACCTCCTCCCGCCCCAGGTCGGCCCACCGGACCTCGACGTCCTCACGACGTTCCGGAGGAACCCGGCGGTTGCGTGGCACGGTCACCGTGGGCACCGTCGGGACGGTCTTGACCTCCCATCCGAGCAGGGTCGCCGCGGTCAGGTGGGAGGCGACCGCCGTCAGCCAGTGCGCCGCGCGCAGTCCTCGAGAGGCGCTCGGCAGGGCATAGCGCGCTCGCGCGTCCCGGACTACCTGCCCGTGGCGGAGCGCCTGCCGGATCGCGGACCGCGTGGTGTGCCGCAGCAGCGCACGCGTGTCGGCCACCCCGCCCAGGCGGATCAGCACCTCGTAGGGCGTGAGTGCAGGGCGCATGCCCGCAGCCTGCCCGAGGAGCCGACCCGCTGCATCCGACCGTCCACAGCCCCCAGTGCATCGGCGACGGCAATCGCTCGGGACCGCCGAACATGCACTCTCCGACCGACTCGGCACCGGCCAGGCGGGTGACCATCCGGCGGTCTGCTGACTGCATGTTCTACGGAAACGAGCCGTCCGGGCTACTCGACCACGACCACGTGCAGCGTGCGCGGCCCGTGCACGCCTTCGACGCGGTTGAGCTCGATGTCGCTGGTGGCGCTGGGGCCGCTGATCCACGTCTGCGGGCGGCCGGGATCAAGGGTGGCAACGGCGTCCGGGACAGTCGCGACGACCTGTTCGGCCCGCACGACACACACGTGTACGTCGGGCACGAGCGACAGCGCGCGGCGTCCCTGGCCCGCGCCGTGGGTGAGAACGATCGTGCCGGTCTCGGCGATCGCCACGGTCGCCTCGGTGACGACTGCCTCGCACGTGTCGAGCTCCTCCGGACTCAGGCCGGTATCGGTGACGGCGCGCTCGACCGGCCAGGTGAAGCCGTCCGGCACCAGCACGCTGCCGCCCGCGGCGAGCGAGCCGAGTGCGCGGCGTACGGCATCGGCGACGTCGTCGCCTCCACACCGCTCGACGGTGGCGCGGTAGTCCTCGACGCGCTCGACGAAGAGCCCGACCAGGTCCCCGTCCGCGTCGCCGCCGTGCCGGTAGCCACGGGGCACGTCGACCGGTCCGCGGTCGGCCTCGCGGAGGGCGGACCGGACCCGTCCCAGGATCTGCTCGCGTGCGCTCACGGCGGCTCCTCGCTCTCGCCGCCTCGCGTGCGCTTCCACCAGGCGCGGAACGACTCGGGTGGAGGGGCGGGCAGGTCGCGGGCATCGGTCCACGCCGCGCCGGGTCCGGGCAGGCGCGAGAGGGTACGCCGTCCGCCCGGCGCCGTACGACGTCCCAGCCGCTCGGCCAGGCGCCCGACCACGCCCGACGCCCTCTCAGCGACCCCCAGCCGGGATGCGCCGGCGAGGACCCAGGATGCGCCCTTCATCGCGGCCGCCTCCGGCTTGGGGACCCGGTCGTCGCGGTGGGCGTCGACGACCTGGGCGCGCAGGTCGACCAGGACCGACGGGATGTCGATCCGGACCGGGCACACCTCGTAGCAGGCGCCGCACAGCGACGATGCGTAGGGCAGGGAGTCGGTCTGCTCGTCGACGCCGACGCCCTTCATCAGGGGGTTGAGGATCGCCCCGATCGGGCCCGGGTAGACCGACCCGTAGGCGTGCCCGCCGGTGCGCTCGTAGACCGGGCAGACGTTGAGGCACGCGGAGCATCGGATGCAGCGCAGCGCCTGCCTGCCCACCTCGTCGGCGAGCGCTCGGGTGCGGCCGTTGTCGAGGAGCACGACGTGCACCTCCTGGGGGCCGTCGCCGGGGGTGACCCCGGACCAGGTGGAGGTGTAGGGGTTCATCCGCTCACCGGTGCTCGAGCGGGGCAGCAGCTGGAGGAACACGTCGAGGTCGGCCCAGGTGGGTACCACCTTCTCGATGCCGACGACCGAGACGAGCACCTCGGGCAGGGTCAGGCACATCCGGCCGTTGCCCTCGGACTCGACGACCACCAGCGTGCCGGTCTCGGCGACGGCGAAGTTGGCCCCGGAGACCGCGACCTTCGCGCGCAGGAACTTCTCGCGCAGGTGCAGGCGGGCGGCCTCGGCCAGCCGGGCCGGCTCGTCGGTGAGGTCGTCGGGAGCGGGCCTGCCCGCGGCGGCCATCCGCTCGGTGAAGATCTGCCGGATCTCGGCGCGGTTGCGGTGGATGGCCGGCACCAGGATGTGCGAGGGCAGGTCGTCGCCGAGCTGGACGATGAGCTCGGCCAGGTCGGTCTCCCATGCGGCGATGCCCTCGTCGGCGAGAGCCTCGTTGAGCCCGATCTCCTGCGTGGCCATCGACTTGACCTTCACGACCTCGTCGGCGTCGTGCTGCTTGGCGACCCGGGCGACGATCGCGCAGGCCTCGGCGGCGTCCCGGGCCCAGTGCACGGTCGCGCCCCGCTCGGTCAGGGCGGCCTCGAGCGCGAGCAGGTGCTCGTCGAGGTGCAGGAGGGTGTTGTCCTTGATCGCCGCCCCGGCTACGCGGAGCTCCTCCCAGTCCTCGACCTCCCCTACGACGGCGGCGCGCTTGGCGCGGATGGTGCTGGTGGCGTGGGCCAGGTTCGCCCGCAGCTGGGTGTCCGCGAGCGCCGTACGCGCGGCCGACGGGAACGCCGGCATCCCGATGAAGGTCCCGGTCACGAGGCAAGCACCTCCGCCAGGTGCATCACGCGTACGCCGGCGCGCTGGCGCGAGAGCATCCCGCCGATGTGCATCAGGCAGGACGAGTCCCCGGCGACCAGCACCTCGGCCCCGGACGAGACGACGTTGCGGGCCTTGTCGGCGCCCATCGCCACCGAGGTGTCGGCGTTCTTCACCGCGAAGGTGCCGCCGAACCCGCAGCACGACTCCGCCTGCGGCAGGTCGACCAGCCGGATCCCGCGGACGGACCGCAGCAGCGACAGGGGCCGGTCCCCCACCCCCAGCATCCGCAGGGAGTGGCAGGTCGGGTGGTAGGTCACCGTGTGCGGGAAGGACGCGCCGACGTCGGTCACCCCGAGCACGTCGACGAGGAGCTCCGAGAGCTCGAGCACCCGCGGTGACACCTCCGCCACGGCGTCGGCGAGCCCTGCGTCACCGGAGCGGCGAGCGACGAGCCCGTGCTGGTGGCGGGCCGCCCCGGCACACGAGCCGGAGGGGGTGATCACGTAGTCGTACCCGGAGAACGCCGAGACGAAGGTGCGCACCACCGGCACCGCCTCGTCGAGGTACCCGGTGTTGACCATCGGCTGCCCGCAGCAGGTCTGCGCCTCGGGGAACTCCACCTCCACCCCGAGCCGCCGCAGCAGCCGCACGGTTGCCTTGCCTGCGTCGGGGAAGAGCGCGTCGTTGAGACACGTCACCATCAGCGCCACCCGCATGCGACTCACCCTCGCACACGGCCCAGTCGGCGCCCGCCGGGCGCGGCACCGCAACGGCCCGATCTGAGTCGTCGTACTCAGCCAACCCGGGTAGCAGCACCGATCCGGAGCGGGCCGCGGCCGAGGACCGTGGAGCCCATGAGCACTCCGCAGATCTCCAAGACCACGCAGGCCTTCTACGCGCAGGCCGCCCTCTCCTTCGCCCTGGCCGTCCTCGCGGTCACCCTCGGCGTGATCTACCTGCCGGTGGACCCGTGGATGCGCGCGTTCCTCGGCCTCGGGAGCCTCTTCCTGGTGACGTCGACGTTCACCCTCGCGAAGTGCGTGCGCGACGCCCAGGAGGCGACCCAGCGCGAGCGGGTGCTCGACCCGTTCCAGCTGCAGTCCTGAGCGGCACTTCTGCCGACTCGGCGGGGATTCCCGCAGCACTTCTGCCGACTCGGCGGGAAGGCGAGCGGCACTTCTGCCGACTCGGCGGGGATTCCCGCGGCACTTCTGCCGACTCGGCGTCAGCGGGACAGGACCTTCGCGAAGAGCGCGAGCGTCTCGTCGATGGCCGCCTGCGCCCCGGGTGAGTACGCGCCCATGTCGAGGAACCCGTGGATCATCCCGTCGAAGCGGCGGACCTCGACCTCGACTCCCGCGTCTCCGAGCGCGGCGGCGTACGCCTCCCCCTCGTCGCGCAGGGGGTCGTACTCCCCGGTGACCACGACCGCAGGCGGCAGACCCGAGAGGTCCGGGTGGCGCAGCGGCGAGATCCGCGGGTCGTCGTACACGGCGGCGTCGGGGGCGTAGCTCTCGAGGAACCACCCCATCGTCGGGAGGTCGAGGAAGTACCCCTCGGCGTTCTCGGTCCGCGACGGGTAGTCGCCGGTGATGTCGGTGCCGGGGTAGATCAGCAGCTGCGCGCACAGCGCAGGCCCACCGGTGTCGCGCAGCTGCTGCGTCACCACAGCCGCGAGGTTGCCGCCGGCGCTGTCCCCCGCGACGGCCAGCCGGTCGTCGCCGCCCAGGTCGGCCAGCCGCTCCCCCACCCAGCGGGTCGCGGCGACCGCGTCGTCGACGGCCGCCGGGAAGGGCGCCTCCGGGGCGAGCCGGTAGGCCACCGAGACCACGACGGCCTCGCAGTCCCGGCAGATGCTGCGGGCGGTGTTGTCGTGGGTGTCGAGGTCGCCGATGACCCACCCGCCACCGTGGAAGAGCACGACGGTCGGCATCGGGCCCTCGACGTCCGGCCGGTAGACACGAGCGGGCAGGTCACCCTCCGGCCCGGAGACGGTCGTCTCCTCCACCGACCGGACCGGTACGACGGAGGCGGGCGTCCGGCCGTCGACGGTGAGCCGCCGGAACGCCTCACGGGCCTCCTCCGGCGTACCTGCGCTCATGGGCGGGACGCTCGCGAGAACCTCGAGCAGGGGTGCGATGTGCGGGTCGACGGGCATGGCACGAACATAGCCCGCCGTGGCACAAGGCCTTCCGGCTAGGGCCCTTCGCCCCATGGCAGGGAACGCCGGACCCGGACATCCTGAAGATACTGACGATCCGAGGCGAAGGGACCGTGACCATGGCCAGGATGCGCGAGCTGGAATCCGAGGAGTGCGTGGAGCTGCTCGCTGCGGGCGTGGTCGGCCGGGCCGCGATCTGCACTCCCGACGGGCCCCACGTGGTCCCCGTCAACTACACCGTCCACAGGGACTCGGTGGTCTTCCGGACCACGCCGTACAGCGTGCTGGGCACCTTCGCCTGGTCGGGCGACATCGCCTTCGAGGTGGACCACATCGACGCGGAGACCCACCAGGGCTGGAGCGTCGTCGTCGTCGGCAAGGGCGAGATGATCGACGACGCCGAGGACCTCGAGGAGATCCGCTGGGAGCACGACCCCAAGCCATGGGCCCAGGGGCCGCGCCACCTCTACGTCCGGATCCGCTGGCGCAAGATCACGGGCCGCCGCATCGCCTGACGGCACCCGGGGGTGCCTGACGTCAGGCCGAAGTGACACCTTTCGGCGTGCAGCCTGCTGGGCACGTTCGCCCTGTTCCTGCGAGCCCGGGATCGCCCGCTGCTCGTCGAGACCCGTCACACGCGAAGGCGCCGTGGCCGGTCAGTGGGGCGCGGACGGAGCGCCTCGCACCTCTCGGGGGACGGCCGCGTCACCCGCCGCGGCGTACTCGTCTCGCCAGCTGCTCGACGGCATGACACAGCAACGGCGGCAGAGGCCCCCCTCCTCCGAGCCCGGAAGTCGGGATACCCCCTTTGGGCGATCCGTTCCAGAGCTAGTCCGTCGGGGCCATGGGACACCTGGGCAAGACCCACCTAGCGTCCGTGGGAGGGGATTCGGTGACGGGGGTGGTCCCATGAAGGGCAGGAGCAGGCTGCTGATTGCGACGACCGCGCTTGCTGCCGTCGCAGCGACGAGCTCCGGGGCGATGGCCTCCGGGGCCGCCCCTGTCGCCGGGTCGACCGCCGGCTCGGCCTCCGGCCCGACGACGAGACAGGCCTCCGTCGTCGCAGCCGGCGGTGAGAAGCCGGTGATCGACTGGGGCAGGTGCAAGAGCCGATTCTTGAGGAAGCAGCACGCCCAGTGCGGTTTCCTGAGCGTGCCGATGGACTACGAGAACCCGTCGGGGAGGAAGCTCCAGCTCGCGGTCTCGCGGGTGAAGCACACCACGAAGAGGTTCCAAGGCGTGATGCTGACGAATCCCGGCGGACCTGGAGGCGCCGGGTTGGAGCTCGTCACCATCGGGAAGTACATGCCCAGGCACAGCGGAGCCAGCTACGACTGGATCGGCTTCGACCCCCGCGGAGTCGGTTCGAGCAAGCCTGCGGTGTCCTGCCGACCCCGGTACTTCCACGCCAACCGGCCGGCCTACGTGCCGAGGAGCGAAGAAGACGTGCAGACGTGGCTCCGACGTTCCCACGGCTACGCGAAGAGCTGCGCCAAGTACGGCGAGCTCCTCGACCACCTGAGGACGATCGACACGGTCCGGGACATGGACCGGCTCCGCCAGGCTCTCGGCGCGGACCGGATCAACTTCTACGGCTACTCCTACGGCACCTACCTCGGGCAGGTCTACGCGACCCTGTTCGCCGACCATGTCCGGCGGATGGTGCTGGACAGCAACGTGGACCCGAGGGGGGTCTGGTACCAGCTCAACCTGGACCAGGACGTCGCCTTCGAGCGGGCGATCGACGTCTTCTTCCGCTGGGTCGCGGCACACCACAAGACCTACCGCCTCGGCCGGACCGCCGCGTCCGTCCGGCGTGCCTACCTGCGCGAGCGCCATGTTCTGCGAAGTCATCCGGTCGGGCGGCTCGGGCCCAGCGAGCTCGATGACGCGGTCGCGGTCGCGGCCTACGTGCAGTTCGTCTGGCCGGACCTGGCACGAGCCTTCGCCCTGCTTCGGCATCATCACAACCCGAAGCCACTCCTCCGCACCCGAGCCCTGCTCATCCCGCCCGGTGACGACAACGAGTATGCGATGTATCTCGCCACCGAGTGCACGGACGCACCCTGGCCGTCGGAGTGGGAGCAATGGGAGCGAGACGCGCGACGCCTCCACCCCGACCACCCGCTGTTCACCTGGCCCAACACCTGGTTCAACGCGCCCTGCCTGTTCTGGCCGGCGAGCCCCGGCACCCCGGTCACCGTCGACGGTCATCACGTCAGCGCCCTGCTGGTCGACCAGACCCTGGATGCGGCAACACCCTTCGAGGGGAGCCTCGAGACCCGCAGCCTCTTCCCGGCGTCTCGACTGGTCGCCATCCGCGGCGGGACGACGCACGCCTCGACACCCGACCTCGCCGGACGGTGCGCCGCTGCACGGATCGCCGCCTACCTCAAGAGGGGCGCCCTACCGCCGAGGAAGCCGGGGAGACGTGCGGACGTCTCCTGCCCGGCGCCACCACTCCCGCGTCCCTGACGGCTCAGGCGGGACCGGCCACCCCGGGGCGGACGCTGCGACATGCACTCTCCGCGACGGCCCCCGACGCCCGCCGCTCGGAGGCGCGGTACGGGCGTGACTGCATGTTCGACGGTCAGGCCGGGAGGTCCACCAGCTCGGCGAGCCGTGCCCTGTGGGCGGACGGGCTGCCGTACGCGATCTGGTCCGCCTTGGCGCGCTTGAGGTACAGGTGCGCCGGGTGCTCCCAGGTCATGCCGATGCCGCCGTGCAGCTGCACGCACTCCTCGGCCGCCTTCACGGCGACCTCGGCACAGTAGGCCTGGGCGACCGAGGCGGCGACCTCCTGGTCCGTGTCGCCCTCGGCGGCCGTCGCCGCGGCGTACCGGGCGGCGGCGCGGGCCTGCTCGACGAGGGTGTAGAGGTCGGCCAGCCGGTGCTTCAGCGCCTGGAACCCGCCCACGACCCGGCCGAACTGCCGCCGCTCCTGCAGGTAGGCGACGGTGCTGTCCAGGCACCACTGCGCGATGCCGAGCTGCTCGGAGGCCAGCAGCGCCGCCCCGAGCTGCAGCGCGCCCCGGACGGCCGTCTCCCCGGACGACGCCGGTACGACGACCCGCGACGGCGCACCGTCGAAGGCGAGGTCGGCGACCTGCCTGCTCATGTCGAGTGAGGTCACCGGCGTGAGCGTCACGTCCGACGTCTCCACCGCACGCACCTCCAGGCCTCCCATGACGGCGACCGGCACGAGCAGAACGTCGGCCTCGAGGGCACCTGGCGACCGACGTGACCTTCCCGGTGAGGGCGCCGTCGGCGTCTGCGCTGACGGCGTCGACACCGGAGGCGTCCGGCCCCGGGCTGTCGAGTGACAGGGGGCTCGTGGAGAGCGGGAGCACCAGCGCCGCCGTACGCTCCCCCGACGCGAGAGCGGAGAGCAGCTCGGCCCCGTCGTTCCCGTCCAGCTGGACGCCCACGGCACCGGGACCCGCGAGCACAGCCGTCGCCACGACGGCGCTGGTCAGGAACGGGACCGGCGCGACGGACCGCCCGAGCTCCTCGAGCACCACGGCGGCCTCCCGGGCAGACGCGCCGGCGCCGCCGAGGGACTCGGGGACGAGCAGCCCCGCGAGGCCGAGGTCGACGGCCAGCGAGCGCCACAGCGGCGCGACCACGGAGCGGTCGCCGTCGTACAGCGCGATCACCGCGTCGGCCGGGCACCGGTCCCGGAGCAGGTCTCGCACGAGTCTCCCGCAGCGAGTCCTCGACGTCGGTGTAGAGCAGGTTCGGCTCGTGCGTGCTCATCGCGGGATGTCCTTCCAGGGGATGTCCTTGTCGACGCGCGGCTCGGAGGGGAGCCCGAGGACCCGCTCGGCGACGATGTTGCGCAGGATCTCCGAGGTGCCGCCCTCGATGGAGTTGCCCTTGGCGCGGAGGTACCGGTAGCCGGCGTCGCGGCCGGTGAACTCGACCTGGTCGGGGCGGGTCATCGTCCAGTCGGAGTACCGCAGGCCGTCCTCGCCGAGCATCTCGACCTCGAGGCCGCTGAGCTCCTGGGCGAGCCGGGCGAAGGTCAGCTTCATCGCCGAGCCCTCGGGGCCCGGCGCGCCGACGGCGAGCTTCTGCCGCAGACGCGTGCCCATGAGCCGGAACACCTCCGCCTCGACCCAGCCGGACATCAGCCGGTCGTGCAGGGCGGGCGTGCGCACCTCGGGCCGCTCGCGCCAGGTCTCGGCGACCTTGCCGATCATGCCGCTCTCGCGGGGCGCCGCCTGGCCGCCGATGGCGATGCGCTCGTTCATCAGGGTCGCGTTGGCGACCTTCCAGCCCTCGCCGACCTCGCCGAGCCGGTAGGCGTCGGGGATCCGCACGTCGGTCAGGAAGACCTCGTTGAACTCCGCCTCGCCGGTGATCTGGCGCAGCGGCCGGACCTCCACGCCGGGGTCGCGCATGTCGGCGAGGAAGTAGGTCAGCCCCTGGTGCTTCGGGGCGTCCGGGTCGGTGCGCGCGACGAGGATCGCGCGGGTCGCCTTGTGGGCGCTGGAGGTCCACACCTTCTGCCCGTCGACCACCCAGGTCGCGTCCGGCCCGTCGCCCTCGCGCACCGCCCGCGTCGCGAGCGCGGCCAGGTCGGAGCCGGCACCGGGCTCGGAGAACAGCTGGCACCACACCTCCTCGCCGGTCCACAGCGGACGGAGCAGCTCCTGCTTCTGCGCGTCGGTGCCGAACGCGAGGATGGTCGGCGCGGCCATGCCCAGGCCGATGCCGATCTTGCGCGGCTGGTTGTCGGGCGCGCCGGCCTCGGCGAGGAGCCGCTCGACGTACGCCTGGAAGCCGCGTGCGAGCCCGAGCCCGCCGAGCCCCTCGGGGAAGTGCAGCCAGGCCAGCCCGGCGTCGAAGCGGGCGCGCAGGAAGTCCAGGCGGTCCGTCTCCGCCGGTGGGTACGCCGTGAGCAGCGACTCGACGCGGCGCGCGAGATCGCGGCGGACATCGTCCGGGCCGGTCACAGTCCCACCTGCTTCTTGATCTCGGCGCGGGCCAGCGCCATCTTGTGCACCTCGTCGGGCCCGTCGGCGAACCGGAGCGTGCGGATCGCGGCGAAGGACTGGGCCAGCGGGAAGTCCTGGGAGAGCCCGCCCCCGCCGTGGGTCTGGATCGCCTTGTCGAGGATCCACTCGACGGTGGCGGGGGTGGCGATCTTGATGGCCTGGATCTCGGTGTGGGCGCCCTTGTTGCCGACGGTGTCCATGAGCCAGGCGGTCTTGAGGACCAGCAGCCGGAGCTGCTCGATGCGGACGCGGGACTCGGCGATCCACTCGCGGACCACGCCCTGGCGGGCGAGCGGCTTGCCGAACGCCTCGCGCTCGACGGACCGCCGGCACATCAGCTCGATCGCGCGCTCGGCGACTCCGATGGCGCGCATGCAGTGGTGGATCCGGCCGGGGCCGAGACGGGCCTGCGCGATGGCGAACCCGCCGCCCTCCTCGCCGATGAGGTTGGCGGCCGGGACGCGGACGTCCTGGAACTCCAGCTCGGCGTGGCCGCCGTGCTCGTGGTCGTCGTACCCGAAGACCTCCATGCCGCGCTTGACGACCACGCCGGGGGTGTCGCGGGGCACGAGGATCATCGACTGCTGGCGGTGCCGGTCGGCGTCGGGGTCGGTCTTGCCCATGACGATGAAGACCTTCGCCGCGGGGCTCATCGCGCCGGTGATCCACCACTTGCGCCCGTTGACGACGTACTCGTCGCCGTCGCGGACGATGCTGGTCTGGATGTTGGTGGCGTCGGAGGAGGCGACGTCGGGCTCGGTCATCGCGAAGGCGGAGCGGATCTCGCCGTCGAGCAGCGGGGTGAGCCACTGCTTCCTCTGCTCCTCGCTGCCGAACTGGGCGAGCACCTCCATGTTGCCGGTGTCGGGGGCGGCGCAGTTGAGGGCGGCGGGCGCGAGGTGGCCGCTGCGGCCGGTGATCTCGGCGAGGGGGGCGTACTGGAGGTTGGTCAGCCCGGCGCCGCGCTCGCCGGGGAGGAAGAGGTTCCACAGCCCCTGCTTGTAGGCCTCGGCGCGCAGCTCGCGCATGACGGGCACCGAGGTCCAGTCCCAGCGGTCCTCCAGCGCGTCGAGCTGCTCGTGGAAGAGCTCCTCGTTGGGGTAGACGTGCTCGTCCATGAACGCGAGCAGCTGTGCGCGCAGCTCCTCGGTGCGGGCGTCGAGGGAGAAGTCCATGTCAGTGCTCCTTCAGCGAGGTGAGTCCCGCGGCGAGGATCGGCTCGACGGCGGCGCCGACGGAGTCGAACCCCTCGCCCACGGTCTGGCCCTGGGTGTAGCGGTAGTGGATGCCCTCGAGGATCACGGCGAGCTTGAACGACGCGAGCCCGAGGTAGAAGCCCATCGCGGACAGGTCACGGCGGCTGCGCTCGGCGTAGAGCGCGACCACCTCGTCGGCGGAGAGGAAGCCCGGCGCGGACGAGGCGTCGCTCACCGAGTCCGACAGGCGAGCGAGGTCGCCGTAGACCAGCATCAGCGCCACGTCGGTGAGCGGGTCGCCGAGGGTGGCCATCTCCCAGTCGAGGACGGCCGCGACCCGGTCGTGCTCGTCGACCAGCAGGTTGTCGAGGCGGTAGTCGCCGTGCACGACCGCGGGCGCCTGCGCCTCGGGGATGCCGGCGGCGAGGAGGTCGTGCAGCTCGTCGGCCCCGGCGAGGTCGCGGCTGCGCGAGGCGTCGAGCTGCTTCTTCCAGCGGCGGACCTGGCGCTCCAGGAAGCCCTCCGGCCGGCCGAAGTCGCCCAGCCCCACGGCGTCGGGGTCCACGGAGTGCAGGGTCGCCAGCGTCTCGACGCTGCGCCGCGAGACCGCGCGGGTGCGCTCCGGCCCGATCGCGGCGAGCTCCGCCGCGGTGCGGTACGGCGTACCGTGCACGCGCTGCATCACGTAGAACGGCGCGCCGAGGACGGCCTCGTCCTCGCACAGCGCGTAGGTGCGCGGGACGGGTACGTCGGTGTCGCGCAGCGCGGTCATCACGCGGTGCTCGCGCGTCATGTCGTGGGCGGTGGCGAGCACGTGACCGAGGGGCGGACGGCGCACCACCCACTCGCGGCGTCCGTCGCCGACGACGTAGGTGAGGTTGGACTTCCCGCCCGCGATCAGCGAGGCCGACAGCGGACCGGTCGCCTCCCCCGGGCACGCCTCGGCGAACCAGGCGGCGAACCGGTCGAGGTCGAGGCCCGGCAGCTCATCGGGCAGCTCATCGGGCAGGTCGCCGGTCACGAGCCCTCGCCGGTGGCGTCGTCCAGCTTGGCCTGGAGCTTCCGCATCCCGGCCAGCCACCCGTCGGTGTTCGTGGCGCGGTAGGCGTAGTAGTCGGCGACCTCGGCGTGCGGGAGGATCAGGAACCGGTCGTCCTGGAGGGCGTGGTACACCGTGTCGGCGACCTGCTCGGGCTCCAGCGCGGAGTCGCGGGAGAGGATCTCGGTCAGCGGGCCGGCCTCCTCGAGCATGCGCGTCTTCACGCCCTGGGGGCAGATCGCCTGGACGACGATGCCGCGGTGGCCGTAGGTGGCCGAGAGCCACTCGGCGAAACCGATCGCCGCGTGCTTGGTGACGGAGTACGTCGGGGAGCCGAGCATCGTGAGCAGCCCCGCCGCCGACGCCGTGACGACGAACCGGCCGCCGCCCGTCTCGAGCCACGTCGGCACGAGCTGCCGGGCCGCGCGGACGTGGCCCATCACGTTGACCTCGAGCGCCCTGGCCCAGTCCTCCTCGGCCGCGTCGAGACCGGCGCCGACGTCGATGCCGGCGTTGGCGAAGTACACGTCGATCTTGCCGAGGTGCTCCCTCGCGGTGCTCACGAGGCGGGCGACGCCCTCCTCGCTCGCGGCGTCGCCGGGCACGGCGACCCCGCCGCCGATGGCCGTGGCGACCTCCTGTGCCGCGTCGGCGTCGAGGTCGTTGACGACGACCCGGGCGCCCTGGGCGGCCATCCGCTCCGCGATCGCCCGGCCGATGCCCTGGCCTGCTCCGGTGACGACGACACCGGCCCCATCGAGGTCCATCTCAGACCCCGCCGGTGAGGGTGAGCCCGCCGTCGATCACGAGGACCTGTCCGGTCATCCACGCGGCGTCCTCGGAGAGCAGGAAGGCCACGACGCTGCCGACGTCCTCGGGCACGCCGAGACGCTTGAGCGGGTAGGTCGCGGAGACCTCCTCCTCCTTGCCCTCGTAGAGCGCGGTGGCGAACTTCGTCTTGACCACGGCGGGGGCCACGGCGTTCACGCGGATGTCGGGGCCGAGCTCGACGGCGAGCTCGGCGGTGATGTGGTTGAGCATCGCCTTGCTCGAGCCGTAGAAGCCGATCCCCGGCGCCGGCTTGAGCCCGCCGACCGAGGAGACGTTCACGACCGCGCCGCCGTGCTCGCCCATCCAGGCCTTGTGCACCTGCTGGGTCCAGGCCAGCGCGGCCAGACAGTTGACGTCGACGATCTTGCGGGCGGCGTCGAGGTCGAGCTCGATCATCGGGCCGTAGACCGGGTTGATGCCGGTGTTGTTCACCAGCAGGTCGACGCTGCCGAAGGTGTCGATCGTCCTCGCCACGACGTCGGCCTGGTGGTCCGGGTCGTCCGCCTTGCCGGCGACGGCGAGGGCCACGTCGGGCCCGCCGAGGCTCTTCGCGGCCTCCTCCAGCGCCTCCGGCTTGCGCGCGGTGATCGTGACCTTCGCGCCCTCGGCGACCAGGCGCTCGGCGATGCCGAGCCCGATCCCGCGGCTGGCGGCGGTGACGATCGCGACCTTGCCCTCGAACCTCTTCACAGCGCCTGCCCTTCGTGAGACGACTCCTGCTAAGCGCTTGCTTAGCAACTAAGCGTTCGCTTAGCGTTCCTCACGTGCAGCACGTGAGTCAAGACACCCGGGCCCGCCTCGTCGAGGCCGCGGTGGAGTCGTTCGCGACCAAGGGATTCCACGGTACGACGACGCGCGACATCGCCTCGGGCGCCGGGATGAGCCCGGCCGCGCTCTACGTCCACCACCGGTCCAAGGAGGAGCTGCTCTTCCAGATCAGCCGCGAGGGGCACGACCGCACCCTGGCGCTGGTCCGGGAGGCGGTGGCCTCCACCCCGGACCTTCGCGAACAGCTGCTGGCCGTCGTCCGCGCCTTCGTCGTGCACCACGCCGAGGGACACACCCGCGCCCGGATCGTGAACTACGAGCTCGCCGCGCTCTCCCCCGAGCACCTCGCCGAGATCGCGGCCACCCGGCGGCAGATCGAGCAGGAGATGCGTGACCTCGTCGAGCGGGGGGTCGAGGCGGGCGCGTTCGCGACCAGCGACCCGCACATGACCTCGCTCGCCCTGCTGTCCCTGGGGATCGACGTCGCCCGGTGGTACCGCGACGAGGGTGAGTGGACGCCGAAGCAGATCGCGGACCACTACTGCGAGCTCGCCGTGCGCATCGTCGGGGCATCCTGACCGACCGGTAGCCTGAGGTACCCCCGGCCCGAGGAAGTGATGATGCCCCCCGCACCACCGTCCGACCCCGTCGAACCCGTGACGCCGCCGTCGGAGACCAAGCGTCAGGTCATCGTCCCGAGCTGGCGCGAGACAGACCGCTTCGTGCCGAAGCGCGTCGTCCGGCCGATCCAGAGCCTGATGCAGGCCGAGACCTCCAGCGCGGTCGCGATCCTGATCGCCACGATCCTCGCCCTGATCATCGCCAACATCGGCCTCTTCGCGGACTACGAGCACTTCTGGCAGAACGAGCTGACCCTCGACGTCGGCGGCACCGAGGTCCTCCACCTCTCGTTCCACGCGATCGTCAACGACGGGCTGATGACGCTGTTCTTCCTGCTGGTCTCCCTGGAGATCAAGCGCGAGATGGTCTTCGGCGAGCTGCGTGACCCGAAGGCGGCCGCGCTGCCGATCGTCGCCGCCGTGGGCGGCATGGTCGCCCCGGCCCTGATCTACACGGCGTTCAACATCGGCGGACCCTACATCCACGGGTGGGGGATCCCGATGGCGACCGACATCGCGTTCGCGGTGGCGGTCCTGACCTCGCTGGGCTCACGGGTGCCGCTCGGCGCGCGCCTGTTCCTGCTGACCCTGGCCATCGTCGACGACCTCGGCGCGATCCTGGTCATCGCGATCTTCTACACCGGCGGCCTGAAGCTCTGGTGGCTGCTCGGCGCGTTCGCCACCGTCGCCCTGGCCCTCGCTCTCCAGCGGGCTCGGGTGCGGGCGTTGTGGCCCTACATCCTCGTGGGCGCCATCGGCTGGTACGCCCTGCACGAGTCGGGCGTGCACGCCACGCTGATCGGCGTCGCCTTCGGCCTCATCACGCCTGCCTACTCGCTGCTGCCGGCGCAGCAGTACCCCGAGGTCGCCCGTCGGCTCGTGGACGAGGTCGTGGAGACCACCGAGGACAACATCGTCACGGCCGAGGAGCACGAGGTCAACGAGCACACCCTCCGCGAGATCCGGCGCCTGTCGAAGGAGACCCAGTCGCCGCTGAACCGCGTGGAGACCCAGCTGACCCCGTACGTCGCCTTCTTCATCGTGCCGCTGTTCGCGTTCGCCAACGCGGGGATCCCCTTCCCCGACGTACCGATGGGCGAGTGGCTCTCGGACCCGGTGGTGCTCGGCATCGCGCTCGGCCTGGTCGTCGGGAAGACCCTGGGCATCTTCGGGGCGTCCTGGCTGACGGTCCGCACCGGCCTGGCTCGGTACCCCTCCGGCATGACGCAGACCCACCTCCTCGGCGTCGCGATGACCGCGGGCATCGGGTTCACGGTGGCCATCTTCGTGGCCAACCTCGCCTTCAAGGACGGGCAGGAGATCGAGGTCGCCAAGCTCGGCATCCTGCTCGGCAGCGTCGTCGCCGCGATAGCCGGGTACCTCATGCTCCGGCTGGTGGGCAACGAGCCCGGGGACGAGGCTCAGGCACAACCCCAGCCCCAGGCCCAGGCCCAGGAGTAGCCGCGCATGCCCTCAGCCCTCATCGCCCAGGCCCGCCACCAGACGCTCGGTGACCTGCCCCGCCGTACGGCGGACCGGTTCCCGGACAAGCTCGCCCTGGTCGACGGGGAGACGCGGCTGACCTTCCGTGAGCTCGAGGCGGTGGTGACCCGTACGGCGGCCGCGCTGCACGACCTGGGGCTGGCCAAGGGCGACCGGCTCGCGCTGCTGTCCCACAACTGCTGGGAGCTCGCCGTGCTGAGCTTCGCCACGGCCCGCCTGGGTGTGGTGCTGGTGCCGGTGAACTTCATGCTCGGCCCGGCGGAGATCGCCTACATCCTCGACCACAGCGAGGCCTCCGTCCTCGTCGCCGAGGACGCCCTCCTCGACACCGCCCAGCAGGCGCTCGCCTCGAGTGCGCTGGGGTCGGTCCGGGTCACCGCCCGGATCCGCCGGGACCAGTCCGCGGGCGACGAGACTGCCGACCGGCCCGACGACGACGGGGCGGCCGCATCCCGCCGGGTGGCTGGACGTCCGGACCTGGCTCGAGCACGAGGGCGAGGCGCCGCTCGTGCTCGTCGACGACGACGACCCGCTGCGGCTGATGTACACCAGCGGCACCGAGTCCCGCCCCAAGGGCGCGCTGCTGTCGAGCCGGTCGCTGCTGTGGCAGTACGTCTCCTGCGTCGTCGACGGCGGCATGGAGTCGAGCGACGTCGAGGTGCACGCGCTGCCGCTCTACCACTGCGCGCAGCTCGACTGCTTCCTCGGCCCGGACGTCTACCTCGGCGCGACGAGCATCATCCTGCCCGCACCCGACCCGGCCGCCCTGCTGCGCACCATCGAGCAGGAGCAGGTCACCAAGCTGTTCGCCCCGCCGACGGTGTGGATCTCACTGCTGCGCTCCCCCGACTTCGAGAGCACCGACCTGTCCTCGCTGCGCAAGGGCTACTACGGCGCCTCCGCGATGCCGGTGGAGGTGCTCCGCGAGATCCAGGACCGCCTGCCGCAGGTCCGGCTCTGGAACTTCTACGGGCAGACCGAGATGGCGCCGCTCGCGACGATCCTCGGCCCGGAGGAGCAGCTCAGCCACGCCGGCTCGGCGGGCCGCGCCGCCCTCAACGTGGAGACCCTCGTCGTCGACGACCAGGACAACCCGGTGCCCCCGGGCACGGTCGGCGAGATCGTGCACCGCAGCCCGCACGCCATGCTCGGCTACTACCGCGACGAGGCGAAGACCGCGGAGGCGTTCCGCAACGGCTGGTTCCACTCCGGCGACCTCGGCTTCCTCGACCCGGAGGGCCGGCTCAGCGTCGTGGACCGCAAGAAGGACATGATCAAGACCGGCGGCGAGAACGTCGCCAGCCGCGAGGTCGAGGAGGCGATCTACCAGCTCGACTCGGTCGCCGAGGTCGCGGTGTTCGGCGTGAGCCACCCGCGGTGGATCGAGGCGGTGGTCGCGGTCGTCGTACCCAAGCCGGGGGCGACGCTCACCGAGCAGCACGTCATCGACCACGCCCGCACGCACCTCGCGGCGTTCAAGGCCCCGAAGCACGTCGTCGTCGTGGAGACGCTGCCGAAGAACCCGAGCGGGAAGATCCTCAAGCGCGAGCTGCGACGCGAGCACGCCGACATCGCGACCGCGGAGGCCTGAGCGTGGCCGACCCGCCGGAGACCCTCACCTACCTCGACCGGGCGTCCGTACGACGGCTGCTCCCCTCGGTCGAGGAGCAGATGGACGCCATCGCCGCGACGTACACGTCGATGGCGCACGACGGCGTCGAGAACCCGCCCAAGATCGGCGTCCACGCGCGACCGGAGACCTTCGTGCACGCCATGCCGGCGTACCTGCGCGACCAGGACGTCACCGCCATGAAGTGGGTCGGCGCCTACCCCGGCAACACGACGCGCGGGCTGCCCTCCATCTCGGGGCTCATCGTGCTCAACGACTCCGGGACGGGCCTGCCGCTCGCGGTGATGGACGCCGCGGAGATCACCGCCGTCCGCACGGCAGCGGCGAGCGGCGTCAGCATCCGCCACCTCGCCCACCCGGGGTGGAAGCAGGTCGCGATCCTGGGGTACGGCGAGCAGGGCCGTCGCCACGTCGACGTGGTGCGGGCGCTGCGCCCCGACGCCACGATCCGCGTGTACGCCGGACCGCGGGCGACCGGCACCCTGCCCCGGGTCGAGGACGGCCTCGAGCTCGTCGCGGGTGCACGCGAAGCCGTCGAGGGCGCCGACGTCGTGGTCACGGCCGGGCCGATGACCCGCGGCAGCCGCGAACCCGTCGGACCCGACTGGGTCGGCGCGCAGTGCCTCGTGGTCCCGGTCGACTTCGACGCCTACACGAGCGCCGACCTCGTGGCCCGCGCGGACGACTTCGTGGTGGACGACACGGCTCAGTTCGAGCACTACCGGTCGCTGGGGTACTTCCAGGGCTGGCCGGTCCCGGCCCGGTCGCTCGGCGCCGCCCTCGAGCGCGAGCCGACCGGGGCGCTCCGCGTCTCCTGCAGCCTCGGAGTGGGGGCGATCGACGCTGCGGTCGCCCACGCGGTGTGGCTGCGGGCGCTCGACGAGGGCGCCGGGGTCGCGCTCCCCCGCTGAGGACGGTCGCAGACCACACTGATGGGGGCACAAATATGTGCACAAACCCCATCGAGGCCGTGCGGTTGACTCCGTAGGTTCTCAGGACATGGAGACCACTGCACTCGATCTCGCCGGCAAGCGCGCCGTCGTCACCGGGGGCGCCAGCGGCATCGGGGCCGCGGCCGCGCGCCGGCTCGCCGACGCGGGCGCACACGTGGTCGTCTGCGACCTCGACGCCGACGGCGCCGAGGCGGTGGCGAAAGAGGTCTCCGGCGAGGCCTGGGTGGTCGACCTCGGCCGTACCGACGACCTCGCCGACCTGCGGCTCGAGGCCGACATCCTGGTCAACAACGCCGGCATCCAGCACGTCGCGCCCGTCGAGGAGTTCCCCACCGACCGGTTCGGGCTGATCCTGCGGATCATGCTCGAGGCGCCGTTCCTGCTCGCGAAGGCCTGCCTGCCGCACATGTACGAGCGGGGCTGGGGCCGCATCGTGAACATCTCCAGCGCCCACGGGCTGCGCGCGAGCGCCTACAAGTCGGCCTACGTGTCCGCCAAGCACGGTCTCGAAGGGCTCTCGAAGGTGCTCTCTCTCGAGGGCGCCTCCCACGGCGTGACCAGCAACTGCGTCAACCCCGGCTACGTCCGCACCCCCCTGGTCGAGAAGCAGATCGCCGACCAGGCGCGGGTGCACGAGATGTCCGAGGAGGAGGTCGTCACCAAGGTGATGCTCACCCGTTCGGCGATCAAGCGGCTGATCGAGCCCGAGGAGGTCGCCGGAGCCGTGGCCTACCTGTGCTCCGAGGAGGCCGGTTTCATGACGGGCAGCAACCTGGTGCTCGACGGCGGCTGGTCCGCGAACTGACGGGCGCGAGCGTGCCCGACCCCCGCCCCCTCCCGGGCACGCGAGGCCGCACGAGCCCGTCCGGCGCCCGATCGGCCAGAATGGGCCGCGTGGCAGGCATGGAGTTCCTCGAGCTGCTCGCCCGCGACGCCGCCCCGGTCGAGTTCGAGGGGCCGGTCCTCGCGGCGCGGGCCGAGCACGCCTCCCCGGAGAAGCTCGAGGAGGTCGAGCGCGCCAAGGCCCTGGCCCTCCAGGTGCGGGCCGTGCTGGAGACCCGGCGGCGGCGCGAGACCGAGCTCAGCGCCCTCTTCGAGACCGCCGGCGACCTCGCCGCGCTGAACGACGTCGACGCCGTCCTCGAGGCGATCGTCCACCGCGTCCGTCAGCTGCTGCACAGCGACGTCGCCTACCTCTCCCTCAACGACGACGACGAGGGAGAGACCTACATGCGCGTCACCGAGGGGATCCTCTCCCCGGCGTTCCGGGCGGTCCGGCTGCCGATGGGCGCCGGCCTCGGCGGCCTCGTCGCGCAGACGGCGACGCCGTACTCGACTCCCTCGTACTTCGAGGACGAGCGGTTCCGGCACGAGCACCCGATCGACAGCGCGGTCGCCGAGGAGGGACTGAAGGCGATCCTCGGCGTGCCCCTGCTGCTGGGCAAGCAGGTGATCGGCGTGCTCTACGCGGCCAACCGCAGCGAGCGGCCGTTCGCGCGCGAGGAGGTCGCCCTGCTGGTCTCCCTGGCCGCCCACGCCGCGATCGCGATCGACAACGCGCGGCTGCTCACCGAGACCCAGCTCGCACTCAGCGAGCTGGAGTCGGCCAGCGCGCTGCTGCGCACCCACTCCGAGAGCGTCGAGCGCGCCTCCGACGCCCACGACCGGCTCACCCGCATCGTGCTGCAGGGCGGCGGGGTCGACGACGTGGTCCGCGACGTCCGCGAGGTCCTCGGCGGCCACGTGGTCGTCGTCGACACCTCCGGAGCCGTCCTCGCCACCACGGACCCGCAGTCCCCGCCCAGCCCGGTCGAGCTGGAGACCGCCCGCAAGGCGCTGGCCACCAGCCGCACCGTCGAGAAGGACAGCGTCTCCGCCACCCCCGTGGCGGCCGGCGCGGACCAGTTCGGCGCCCTGCTGTTCCGCCTCGAGGACGAGCTCGCCCAGGCCGACCAGCGCATCCTCGAGCGGTCGGCCCTCGTCACCGCCCTCCTGCTGCTCTTCCGGCGCAGCGTCGCCGAGGCCGAGGGGCGCGTCCGGGGCGAGCTGCTCGAGGACCTGCTCACCGGCGCCGAGCGCGACCCCCAGGGCCTGCGCGAGCGCGCGAGGCTGCTGGGCGCCGACCTCGAGCAGCCGCACGCCGTCGTCGTCGGCCGGATCGAGGGCGACCGCGCCCGCGTCGGACAGGCGGCCGCCTACGTCGCCGGGGTCAACGGCGGCTTCGCGGCGGTCCACCAGGGCCACCTCGTGGTGATCCTGCCCGGCCGCGACCCCCGCGAGGCGGGAGCCATCGTCGAGGAGGGGCTGCGCGCGGCGACGGGCCGACCCCTCACGGCGGGCACCGCCGGCCCCGCCCGTGGCCAGGCCGCCATCGTCACGGCGTACGGCGAGGCGCAGCAGTGCCTCGAGGCGCTCGTCGCGCTCGGCCGGGACGGCGAGGTCGCGACCACCGACGACCTCGGCTTCGTCGGCCTGCTGATGGGCTCCGGCAACGACGTGACGGGCTTCGTCCGGTCGGCGATCGGGCCGGTGCTGGACTACGACGCCAGCCGGAACACCAAGCTCGTCGGCACCCTGGAGGCCTACTTCCGCTCGGGCGGGAACCTCACCCGGACCAGCACCGAGCTGCACGTCCACGTGAACACCGTGACCCAGCGGCTGGACCGGATCTCGCGCCTTCTCGGCGAGGGATGGCAGGAGCCCGAGCGCCAGCTCGAGGTGCAGCTGGCACTCAGGCTCCACAGGCTCGCGGCCTGACGCGTCAGTCGGTCGCCTCGGCGGTCTCGCGAGTCGCCGTCGGGCGCCTCTCCGCGACAGCCCGGCGGGCCCGCCACTGCAGCCAGTAGTGCCGCACGCTCCCCCAAACACCGCGTCGGAAGAGCAGCACGACCAGGATGAAGACGGTGCCGGTGATGATGCCGATGCCGTCGAACCCGGCGGAGGCGAGCTGGTCGGCCATCATCACGATGACGAAGGCGCCGATGATCCCGCCCCAGAGGGTCCCGATGCCACCGAGAACGGTGATCAGGACGACCTCGCCGGAGGTGGTCCACTCCAGGCCGTTGAGGGCGACGAAGCCGTGGCTGATGGCGAAGACGCCGCCCGCGAGGCCGGAGAGCCCTGCGGAGAGCACGAACGCCATCACCTTGTAGCGGTCCACGTCGTACCCGAGCGCCTGGGCACGCGGGGCGTTGTCGCGGATGGCGACCAGGACGCGGCCGAAGGGCGAGTGCACGATCCGCCAGGCCGCCCACATCCCGAGCATCACGATCGGGATGGCGGCGTAGTAGAAGTAGAACGCGTCGGTCTCCACGAGCTCGATGCCGAAGAACGACTTGGGCACCGCCTGGAGGCCGTTCTCGCCGCCGGTCAGGTCGCTCCACTGGTAGGCGACGAAGTAGACCATCTGCGCGAACGCCAGGGTGACCATCGCGAAGTAGATGCCCGACCGCCGCACCGACAGGTAGCCGATGGGCAGCGCGAGCAGCATCGCGAAGACGGCGCCGGCGAGCACGGCGAGCGGGAAGGGAACGCCGTAGTTCACCGCGATCAGGCCGGTGGCGTACGCCGAGCCGCCCCAGAAGGCCGCGTGCCCGAAGGACAGCAGGCCGGTGAACCCGAGCAGGATGTCGAGCGCCACGGCGAACAGCGCCATCGCGGCGATGTCCATGGCCACCGGCGGGTAGATCAGCCAGGGCAGGGCGAGGGCGGCGACGAGGCCGACGGCGAGCAGCACCCAGCGCTGCCAGGGCGTGCCGCCGACGAGGGCGGCGTGGGCCTCCTCCACGGAGGTGTCGGGGATGACCGAGGTGGCAGAGCTGGTCATGCTGCTTCCTCCCGTCCGAACAGGCCCGCCGGGCGGACGAGCACCACGACGGCCATGAGAACGAAGATCAGGATCTGGGCGAAGGTCGGGGCGTAGGCCTGTCCGAACGCCTCGACGAGGCCGACGAGGAAGCCGGCCACGACCGGGCCGACGATCGACCCGAGCCCGCCGATCACGACCACGGCGAACAGGATGATGATGAAGTTGCTGCCCATGTTGGCGGTGATGGCCCGGAAGGGTGCGGCGAGGACGCCCGCGAGGCCTGCCAGGGCGACGCCGAAGCCGAAGACCGGGGTGACCCAGCGGCCGACGTTGATGCCGAGCGCGCGGGCCAGCTCGGGCTTCTCGGTGGACGCGCGGACGATCATGCCGATCCGGGTCCGGGTCATCAGCAGCCAGACGAGCAGGCACACGACGACGGAGAACCCGAGCACGAAGACCTGGTAGGTGGGGAGGACGATCCCCAGCACCTCCATCCGGCCGCGCAGCACCTCCGGCTTCTCGTAGGGCAGGCCCGAGACGCCGTACCGCCGCTTGACGAGGTCGACCAGCAGCAGCGTCAGGCCGAAGGTGAGCAGGAAGTTGTAGAGCGGGTCGAGCGGGAGCAGCCACTGCACCAGCAGGCGCTCGATGATCACCCCGAAGAGGAACATCAGGACCGGGACGACCAGCAGGGACGCCCACAGCCCGAGGCCGAGGGTGTCCAGCAGCACGGCGGCGGTGACCGCGCCGAGCATGTAGAACGCGCCGTGGGCGAAGTTCACGACGCCGAGGACGCCGAAGATGATGGCCAGGCCGAGGGCCGCGAGCGCGTAGAAGCTGCCGGCGGCCAGGCCTTGGACCGTGTACTGGAGGAGGGCGTTCATCAGTTCTTTCTCCTGGTGGTGGCCCCGGGCGTCGAGACGAGAGCAGGACTCGTCAGGACGCCCGGGGCACCGGTGAGCGTCGTCAGCTCATCGAGCAGCCGGACTCCGAGGCAGGCATGAAGGCCTCGTCCGCCGGGATGGTGTCGGTGATCTCCTCGTAGTCCCACTCCTCGGAGACGTCCTCGGGGTCCTTCACCGTGGCGAGGTAGGCGTCGTGGACGACGTTGTGGTCCTCGGCGCGGATCTCGCCGTTGCGGAGGAAGACGTCGTCGACCTTCTTGCCCTCGAGCTCGCCGACGACCTTGTCGGCGTCGTCGGTGCCCGCGGACTGGACGGCCTCGAGGTACTGCAGTCGCCGCCGAGTAGTTGCCGGCGTGGGCGAACGAGGGCCGGGTGCCGGTCTCGTCCTTGAAGCGGTCGGCCCACTTGCGGTTCTCGTCGTCGTAGTTCCAGTACCACGCGTCGGTGAACTGGGTGCCGGCGAACTGCTTCACACCGAGGGAGTGGATGTCGGTGATGAACATCAGGCCCACGGCGAGGTTGATGCCCTGGTCCTTGTAGCCGCCCTCGTTGAACTGCTTGACGAAGTTGATCAGGTCACCGCCGGCGTGCATCGTGCCGATGACGTCGGGGTTCTTCGAGGCGGCCTTGGTCAGGAACGTCGCGAAGTTGTCGTTGGGGAACGGCGTGGCGATGGTGCCCTCGACGGACCCGCCGGCGCCCTCGACCGCGTCGGTGAAGGACTTGGTCATGTCCTGGCCGAACGCGTAGTCGGGGTAGACGAGCTCCCACTTCTTGCCGCCGTTCTCGGTCACCGTGGTTCCGGTGCCGTGGGCGAGCATGTAGGTGTCGTAGGCCCAGTGGAAGGTGTACTTGTTGCAGGAGGCCCCGGTCAGCTCGGTGGTGCCGGCGCCGATGTCGAGGAACAGCTTCTTCTTCGCCTTCGCCTGGCTGGCCACGGCGAGCGCCGCCGAGGAGGTCGGCACGTCGAGGATGACGTCCGCGCCCTCGCGGTCGTAGAGCTCCTGCGCCTTGGTGTTGGCGATCTCCGGGTCGTTCTGGTGGTCGGCCGAGGTCACCTCGATGTCGTCCACCACGGCCTTGTCGCCGTACTTCTCCTTGTAGTCGGCGACGGCCATCTCGACGGCCTTCACGCTGTTCGGACCGGAGAGGTCCTTGTAGACGCCGGACTGGTCGTTCAGGACGGCCAGCACGACCTTGTTGTCGGTGAAGTCGCCTCCGGCCGAGCTCGGCCCCCCGCCGCAGGCGGTGAGGACCATCGCACCGGAGATCATGGCAGCCGCGCCGGCTGCGATCTTCTTGCTCATCACTCTTCCTCTTCTCGTGGTGTTGACGCTGTGTGCGACTCAGATTCCGAGATGCTCGAGCAGCTCTTCCTCGCGCGCGACGAACTCGTGGTTGCCCAGCGCCTCGACGACCCGGCCCTGCGCCAGCAGGTAGTGCCGGTCGGCCACGGTGGCCGCGAACTTCACGTTCTGCTCGATCAGGAGTACGCCGGCGCCCGACGCCTTGACCTCGCGGATGATCTCGCCGATCCGGGCGACGATCACCGGCGCGAGACCCTCGGAGGGCTCGTCGAGCAGCAGCAGGCGCGCGCCGGTGCGGAGCACCCGGGCGATCGCGAGCATCTGCTGCTCCCCTCCGGAGAGGGTGGTGCCGGGCGCCCGGCGGCGGTCGGCCAGCACGGGGAAGGCGTCGTAGACCTTGTCGATCTCCCACGCCCGGTCGGAGACCTTCGGCGGGAGCAGGAGGTTCTCCTCGACGCTGAGGTTCGCGTAGACGCCGCGGTCGTCCTGCACCCAGCCCATGCCGGCGCGGGCCCTCTTGTGCGCCGCGAGGCCGGTCATCTCCTGGCCGAGGAAGGCGACGCTCCCCTCGACGCTGCGGTGCAGGCCGATGAGGCTGCGCAGCAGGGTGGTCTTGCCCGCGCCGTTGCGGCCCACGAGCGTGACGACCTCGCCCTCGGCGACCGCCAGGCTGACCTCGTGGAGGGCCTGCGCCTCGCCGTACCAGGCCTTCAGGCCGGTGACCTCAAGCATCGGATGCCTCCCCGAGGTAGGCGGTGATGACCCGCTCGTCGTTGCGGACCTCGTCGTAGCTGCCCTGCGCGAGCACGGCGCCCTGCTGGAGGACGGTGACCTGGTCGGCGAGGCTGCCCACGACGTGCATGTTGTGGTCGACGAAGACGACCGTGCGCCCGGCGGAGATGCGGCGTACCAGGTCGATGGTGCGGTCGACGTCCTCGATCCCCATGCCGGCGGTGGGCTCGTCGAGGAGCATCACCTTCGGGTCGAGGGCCAGCACGAGCGCCATCTCCAGGGCCCGCTTCTGCCCGTAGGCGAGCAGGCCCGACGGCTTGTCGGCGAGGTCGAGGAGGCCGACCTGGGTGAGCAGGTCGTCGACCTCGGAGCGGTAGCGGTCGAGCAGCTTCTCGGAGCGCCAGAACTTCAGGCCCTGCGAGGTCCGGCCCTGCAGGGCCAGCTCGACGTGCTCGCGCGAGGTGAGGTTCTCGAACAGGCTGGTGATCTGGAAGGACCGGGCCACGCCCTTGTGCGCGATCTGCTGCGGGTGGAGGCCGGTCACGTCCTCGCCGAAGACCGTGATCCTCCCCTCCGAGGGCTTCATGAAGCCGGTCAGGAGGTTGAACAGCGTGGTCTTCCCGGCGCCGTTGGGGCCGACCAGCGCGTGGACCCCGCCTTCATGGACCTCGAGGTCCACCGCGTCCACCGCCCGGAAGCCGCTGAAGTACTTGGTCAGCCCTTCGGTACGCAGGGCCACCCGACTCGTCGACGTCACGCCGTTCCTTCCTGAGAGGGAGACCACGTGGACACCTCCCTGGTCCACGTGACCTGCGTAACGCTAGAAAACGCCCGAAAGGGTTGCCATGGTGACCGTGGCCACATTCCTGCGAAGTCGGGTGTCGGTTCCCACCACCCGAGTTCGGTGAACAGGTGTCCGAATCCGCTACGTCGTCAGCCGGACGGTCAGCGCGGGGACCTGCGCGCCGCCGCGTCTCCGGCGGCCCGAGATCCTGAACTTCCGCGAGGTTGAGCGTGGCGCTGAACCTACAGCACGAGCAGGGCCAGACCGCCGAGGGCGAGCAGCCAGCTCGCGAAGCTGCCGATGAGGAAGTACTCCGTGACGTCGCTGGGTCCGTCGGGGGCGACGGCGACGGCCTGCTGCTCGCGCCCCACACCGCGCTGGAGCTCGGGGAAGCGCAGCAGCCCCTTGGCCGCGACGACCACCGCGGCGGCGGTCAGCTGGCCGGCGAGCCCGAGGCCGACGATGAACAGCCGCTCCATCGGCCCGAGGAGGCGCCCGCCCTTGAGCTGCTTCTCGTTGGTGGTGGGCGGGATGCCGACGGCGTCGAGGAGCAGCCGCACCAGGATGTTGGACGTGGACAGCTGGACCGCGACGACGCCCGCCAGCAGCACCAGCTGGTCGGGGCTGAGGTGCTGGACGAGCGAGCCCCCGAGGCTGGCGGGCATGTCCCGCAGCGATGCGTCGGCGACCCCGCCGCCGACCACGGTGCCGGCCAGGCCCAGGAGGAGAGAGCCGAACGCCAGGGTCAGCGCGGCGGGCGAGGCCTTCGGCCCTTGGGCGAGGGCCACCGAGGAGGCGACCACCCAGACGACGAGGCTGACCGTCATGACACCGCCGAGGCCGAGCCAGTCCTCCCCGCTGAGGCCGAGGAGCAGCCCGAGCATGACGAGCAGGACCACACCGAGCGCGGCGATGAGCCCTCGGCGCGTCCACGACGTCGCGTCCCGCGCGGCGCGCAGGAGGTCGCAGACCCCCACGACCATCAGCCATCCGCCGACTGCCAGCATCGCTACTCCTCGCTTCCGAACATCGTCTGGGCGTCCCGGACCGCGGCGATGCCGCGCGCGAACTGCTGGGAGACCGCGGACTTGGAGACGCCCTCGACCTCGGCGATCCGCTGCTGGGTCTCGCCGAGCAGGGCCATGCGCAGCATCCGCCACCCGCGCTCGTTGAGCCGGTCGACCAGCGCGTCGCGGGTGAGCAGGAAGGCGTTCACCCGGCCGGCGTCGGGTCCGGCGTACCACGTCCGGCCGCGGGAGCCGATCTCCGTCGAGGGCGTCCCGGGCGACCCACCAGCCCGGCCCGTCCTGGAGCAGCGGCCGGCTGGAGGGGTCGTGGACGGTGACCTCGCCGTACCCGATGCCGCAGCGCACGTCGATGTCGGGGAGCAGGGTGAGCCGGACCAGCAGCGCGGCGAGAGTGGCGTCCGCGAGATCGGCGAAGGCGCCCTGGAACTCGTCACCCACCGTGGGCTCGAGGGGCTGCACGTGCGGCACCTGGCCGGTAACCTCGGTGAGGACGGCACCGATGCGTCGCTGCGCTCCGGCGCGGTCGGCGAGCTCCCGGGAGCCGACGACGTCGCCGATGAGCGCGTACACCTCCTGCGCAGCCATGTTCAGACCATAACTGAACTATCGCGCGGTTAAGCGCAAAACTGTACAGCGTGTCGGCAGTGCCCGCTTGCTAGCCCAGGTCGCGGCTGATCACCACGGCGACGTCCCCGCGGCCGGCGACGACACCGCCTTCGACCCCGCGGCCGGCGAAGTAGACCTTCCCGTACGCGTCCTTCCGGACCCGGTAGCCGGCCCGGGGAAGTTCCCGCTCGTAGAACGTGAAGTACGCCTCGACGTCGTCAGCGGCGCCGGGGCATGAGACTCATCTGGGTCCTTCCGTGGACGCGCCGGCGAGTGTGCCACGGACACCCAGGTCCAGGCGATCCAAGGTCAGGCGGCCAGGGCGTGGACGACCAGGCCGGCGAGCTCGGCGTAGGCCTCGGCGTCGCTCATCTCCAGGCGCGCGAACATCTCCCCGCGCTGGATCTCGAACATCGCCACCGCGACGATCTCGGCCACGAAGGCCGCGTGCACCTGCCGGAACGCGCCGCTCGCCACGCCGTCGGCGATGAGGCCCCGGATCCGCTCGGCGGCAGCGGCGGTGTTCTGCCGGTAGACCTCGGCGGCCGGCGCGAACCCCGACAGGTCGTCCATGAAGGACCGTGAGAGTGGCTGGAGGTAGTCGGCGACCGCGGCGAGGTAGGCCACCACCCTCTCCGGCGGCCGGTCCGCAGCGTCCACGCGGGCCTCGACGGCCACGACCGCGGACCGGAAGTACTGCTTGACCACCTCGACGACCAGCTGCTGCTTGGTCGGCGCGAGGGCGTAGAGGGTGGTCTTCGAGCACCGCAGCCGCTCGGCGAGGTCGTCGAGGGTGAGGTGGGAGAACCCCTCGGCCGCCATCAGCGACACGAGCCGGTCGAGCAGGTCGACCTGGCGGGCGGTACGCCGTCGCGAGCTCATGCCCCGGACGGCGTCCCGGCGGCGCCCCGCTCCCGCAGGACGAACCGCTGGATCTTGCCGCTCGGTGTCTTGGGGAGCTCCTCGACGAAGTGGACCGTGCGCGGGTAGGCGTGGGCCGCGAGCTTCTTCTTCACCCGCTGCTGGAGCGCCTCGGCGAGCTCGTCGGAGGCTTCGGCTCCCGGCGCGAGGACCACGAAGGCCTCGATCACCTCTCCGCGGAGCTCGTCGGGCATGCCCACGACGGCCGCCTCCACGACCGACGGGTCGGCGACGAGCACGGACTCGACCTCGAAGGGACCGATCCGGTAGCCGGCCATGATGATGACGTCGTCGTCACGGGCGGAGAAGAAGATGTACCCCTCGTCGTCCGTGGTCCCGGCGTCGCCGGTGAGGTACCACTTGCCGTCGCGGCTGAACCGCTCGGCCGTCTTCTCGGGGGCGTCGACGTAGCCGCGGAACCACATGCCCGGGCTGTGCTCGAGGTCGACCGCTACCCGGCCCAGCTCACCGGGGGAAGCAGCCTCGTCGGAGAGGTTCTTCAGCACCGCCATCGACCAGCCCGGCATGGGCCGGCCCATCGAGCCCTCCTTGACCGGACCCACGACCTCGGGGTGCCAGCCGTTGACCACGCACATGCCGAGCTCGGTCTGCCCGTAGGTGTCGTGGATCGCGACGCCGAGGTTGTCGACGGCCCAGGAGACCATCTCCGGGTTGAGCGGCTCGCCCGCCGAGGAGATCCGGCGCACCTTGAGGTCGGCCGGCACCGGCTCCTTCGCGCTGCGCAGGGAGCGGAAGACCGTCGGCGCGGCCGCGAGGTTGGTGACACCGAAGGTCGAGAGCACCTTCCAGGTCAGGTCGGTGGAGAAGCCGGCCTGGAGGAGCAGGGAACGGCGGCCCGCGGCCATCGGGGCGATGATCGCGTAGTAGAGGCCGTAGGCCCACCCCGGGTCGGCGGCGTTCCAGAAGACGTCGTCCTCGGTGACGTGCAGGCCGTACTCGAGATAGGTCACGAACGACGCGACGGCCCGGACCGGGATCGGCACACCCTTCGGCGTACCGGTGGTGCCGGAGGTGAAGAGCCGGACGAACTCGGTGTCGCCGGACGCGCGCACCACCGGAGCCCGGGTCGGGTCGCCCGCGGGGACCTCGTCGACGGTGAGCGCGCGCCAGGGAGCGTCGGCCGGGATGTCCTCGCCGGGCTCGAGCTTGTCCCGCTGCCCGGGGTCGCAGACGACGACCTTGGCTGCCGACCCCTCCAGCCGCAACGCGATGGCCGGCGGCGCGAAGGCGGTGAACAGCGGCACGTGCACGGCACCTGCCCGCCACAGCCCGAGGACCGTCACCACGTAGTCGACCGACTTGCCCATCAGGGTGGCCACCCGGTCGCCGGGCTCGACGCCCAGGTCGACCAGGGCCGCCGCGAAGGCCGAGGAGCGCTCCTTCAGCTCGGCGTAGGTCAGGTCCACCGAGGACAGGTCGGACTGGACCACGGTGAACGCGACGGCGTCCGCGGGATGGCGGTCGCACAGGAGCTCGGCGAGGTTCAGGTCAGGGCGGTCGAAGGTTTCCAGCAGCTCTGCGACACGGGCGTCCGGGGTCATGCGCGTTCCCTCCGGGGGTGGTCGACGGGTTGGCGATATCGTACTCACAACAGTACGCTCGGACCAGTCTCCGTATCATTCTGGTCGGGGACCCACCAGGACCCGGGAACCGACAACCGGACCGCCAGCGCCCACCCCCGGGCCGACCCAGACCAGCCGAGGAACCCCATGCCTGCCACCCGTGTCATGCCGACCGAGGAGTCGGCGGAGCTGATCGAGCTGACCCGCGACCTCGCGACCAAGGAGCTCGCTGCCCGCCGCTGCGTCGGCCGAGTCGAGCGAGACCTTCCCGCGCGACATCTTCCGCACGCTCGGCCGCGCCGGCCTGCTCTCGCTGCCCTACCCCGAGGAGTACGGCGGGGGCGGCCAGCCCTACGAGGTCTACCTCCAGGTGCTCGAGGAGATCGGGTCCGTCTGGTCCTCCGTCGGGGTCGGCGTCTCGGTCCACGCGCTGTCCTGCTTCGGCCTCTTCACCCGTGGCACCGAGGAGCAGAAGCAGCGCTGGCTCCCCGAGATGCTCAGCGGGGAGCAGCTCGGGGCGTACTGCCTGTCCGAGGCCCACGCCGGGTCCGACCCCGCCGCGATGCGCACCAAGGCGGTGCGCGAGGGCGACGAGTACGTCCTCGACGGCGCGAAGGCCTGGACCACCCACGGCGGCCACGCCGACTTCTACAAGGTGATGGCCCGCACCAGTGACGACCGCAACGGCATCTCCTGCTTCCTCGTTCCGGCCGACACCCCCGGCCTGGTCGCCGACCCGCCCGAGCGGAAGATGGGCCTCACCGGATCCGCCACCGCCACCATGCGCTTCGACGGCGTACGCATCCCCGTCGAGCGCCGGCTCGGCGAGGAGGGCGAGGGCCTGAAGATCGCCCTCGAGGGCCTCGACTCCGGGCGCCTCGGCATCGCCGCGGTCGCCACCGGACTGGCCCAGGGCGCCCTCGACCACGCCATCGCCTACGCCAAGGAGCGCGAGACCTTCGGCAAGCCGATCATCCAGCACCAGGGCCTCGCCTTCGTGCTGGCCGACATGGCCGCGGCCGTGGAGTCCGCGCGCGCCACCGTCCTGGCCGCGGCCCGCCGCAAGGACCAGGGGCTGCCGTTCAGCCGGGAGGCGAGCATCGCGAAGATGGTCGCCACCGACAACGCCATGAAGGTCACCACCGACGCGGTCCAGGTCCTCGGCGGCTACGGCTACACGCGCGACTTCCCCGTCGAGCGCTTCATGCGCGAGGCCAAGGTGATGCAGATCTTCGAGGGCACCAACCAGATCCAGCGCATGGTGATCGGCCGCCACCTCGAGCGGGACAACAAGGGCACGGTCACCACCGCTCCCTGACGTACGACGGACGACCCCGCCGAGCCCCCGCCGTCAGACCACGCGCCGGGCTCCCTCGGCTGCCTCGGCCACGAACGCGACGGGCGGGGTGAACCCGGCACGCTCGTAGGCGTCCTCGACGGCCCGCGTGACCTCGTCGACCCGGTCGCGGTCGACGAGCGCCAGCACGCAGCCGCCGAAACCGCCACCGGTCATGCGGGCACCATAGGCACCGGCCGCCAGCGCGGTGTCGACGGCGGTGTCCACCTCCGGAACGGTGACCTCGAAGTCGTCGCGCAGGGACACGTGCGAGGCGGTCAGCGCGGGCCCGACCTCGCGGGGGTCGCGTCCGGCCCGGAGGGCGTCGACCACCTCGAGCACCCGCTCGTCCTCGGTCACGACGTGCCGCACCCGGCGAGCCACCGCCGGGTCGTCGAGACGCGCGAGGGCCTCGTCGAGCCCCTCGCCGGACACGTCCCGCAGGGCCTGCACGCCCAGGGCGGTGGCGCCCGCTTCGCACGAGGCGCGCCGCTCGGCGTACTCCCCGTCGACCAGCGAGTGCGGCGCCTTGCTGTCGACGACCAGCAGCGCCAGTCCCCAGCGGTCCAGGTCGAAGGGCACCGGCTCCACCTCCAGCGACCGGGTGTCGAGGAAGATCAGGTGCCCCGCCCGCCCGTGCAGGGAGGCCATCTGGTCCATGATCCCCGTCGGTGCGCCGACGAAGTCGTTCTCGGCGGTCCGCACCAGCTTCGCCACCTCCGTGGGGTCCAGGTCGATGCCCGCGAGCCCGAGCAGCGCGAGGGCGACCGCGCACTGCAGGGCGTGGGAGGAGGACAGCCCGGCCCCGCTGGGTACGTCGGAGTCGAGGACCAGGTCGGCGCCGCCGATCGCGTGACCCGCCGAGCGCAGCGCCCAGGCCGCCGCCGCGGGGTAGGCGCCCCAGCCGTCGACGCCACCGGGCGCCAGGTCGTCCAGCCGCACCCGCAGCGGCTCGTCGACCTGGGCGGACCGCACGTGGAGGACCCCGTCGTCGCGGCGGCGCCCTGCGACGGCGACGCCCTGCGCGATCGCCAGCGGGAGCACGAACCCCTCGTTGTAGTCGGTGTGCTCGCCGATCAGGTTGACCCGCCCCGGGGCGAACCAGACGCCGTCCGGGTCGCCACCGTGGACGTCACGCGAACGCGGCGGCGGCCCCCTGAGCCGGCCCCGGCATCCGTTCCGTCACGTCGCGCTCCTTCCGCCGGCTGGGTCGTGCTTGTCGTGGTCGTGGTCGTGGTCGCCAGTGAAGCAGAGTCCTCCCGCCTGGTCCGCCTTGCGTGCTCGGTATGGCGGCCGCAGCCGGCCGAGCCCGTGGCGGCGGTCGGCAGAGCCCGTGGCGGCGCGCTGCGGCCGCACCCCTAACCTGGGTCCGTCCCACTGACCCAGAAGGAGCGCACGTCATGAAGCTCGACCACACCGCCGCCGTCGTCACGGGCGGAGCCTCCGGCCTCGGGGCCGCGACGGCCGAGGCCCTCGCCAAGCAGGGCGCGCGGGTCTTCGCGTTCGACCTGCCTGCCTCGATCGAGAACGCGCCCGCCGTCGACGGGGTCGAGTACGTCGCGGTCGACGTCACCGACGAGGAGCAGGTCCGCGCCGGCGTGGCGCAGGCCGCCGGCTCCGGCGTACCGCTGCGGACGGTGGTCAACTGCGCCGGCATCGGCCCCTCGATGCGCATCCTGGGCCGGAAGGGCATCCACGACCTCGCGTTCTACGCCAAGGTCGTGCAGGTCAACCTCGTCGGGACGTTCAACGTCCTGACGGTCGCGTCCGAGGAGATCGCGAAGACCGAGGGCGACGAGGACAACCAGCGCGGCGTCATCATCAACACCGCGAGCATCGCGGCGTACGACGGCCAGGTCGGCCAGGCGGCGTACGCGTCCTCCAAGGGCGGCATCGTCGGGCTCACCCTGCCCGCGGCCCGCGACCTGGCGCAGTACGGCATCCGTGTGTGCACCATCGCGCCCGGCATCGTCGAGACGCCGATGCTGGCGACCGTGAGCGACGAGTTCCGTGCGGGTCTGGCCGCAGGCGTCCCGTTCCCGCAGCGTCTGGGCCGCCCCGACGAGTACGCCAAGCTGGCGCTGGCGATCGTCGACCACGACTACCTCAACGGCGAGGTCATCCGGATGGACGGCGCCCTCCGCATGGCGCCGCGCTGACGCTCCTACGCACGCAGCAAGAACGGGCGGCAGTCCTCGTCGGAGGACTGCCGCCCGTCTCCTTGGGGGGTCAGCTCGTTCTGCGTCGGCGCAGGAGGGCGAACCCGGTGAGCAGCGCAGCCACGCCACCCACACCCAGAACCGTCTCGAGCGTTCCGGCACCGGTTGCCGGCAGGAAGCCCTGGCTCGGGGCCACCTGAGGTGCCGGCACGAAGGCCGGTGCCTGGTCCTCCACACCGGCGACCTGGCCGCCACCCGGCGGAGTCGGCGGCGTCGGCGTGACCACCGGCGGCGTCGGAGTCGGCGTCGGGGTGGGCGTCGGCGTCGGCGTAGGTGTCGGAGTGGGCGTCGGCGTTGGCGTCGGAGTGGGCGTCGGCGTAGGCGTCGGAGTCGGCGTCGGCGTCGGCTTCTCGTGCTTCGGCTTGCAACCCGTGTGCGCCGGGTTCGTCTTGCCTATCCCGTTGTTTCCGTCGCACTCGTAACCCTTGTTGTGGTCACGGCCGTCCGGCCACTGACCCTTGGGGTTCTTGTTGTCCGCCTTGCCGACGCAGCCGGCGCACGGCTTGCCCCAGGCCTTGCCGTGACCGTTGCCGTTCTCGGACGGACTACCGTCCCTCGTCGAGCAGTACGGCCCACCAGGACACTGGCCGTTGGCGCCGCCGGGGTTCTGGTCGGCGTTGCTCGGCGGCTGCGGCGAGCTGTTGTCGCCAGAGGACCCGCCGTGGTTGCCCGAGCTGCCCGGGGACTCGTCGGAACCGACCGTCACCTCGACCTCAGGGGCAGGTGAGCTGTCGGCCTTTCCTACGGCCTTGCCGTTGCCGCCGGCGTTGCTGTGCTGGCTCGCGGCGCTCTTCTCGCCGCCCTTGCCGTTCTCGCCGGGATCGGCGAACGTCGGGCTCGCGGCACCGAACGCGAAGACGACCAGGGCGATCGACGCCGCCACCCTCAACGGGCGCGCGCGAGTACGTTTTGCATGCTTCATGACGGTTCACTCCCCACACTCCGACCGTTACGTCGGAATTGATGTCCCCTGACACGAGACCTGCGTGTCAGTCCCCCACGTCGATCTCGACCGTAAGCCGCGAGACGGACAGACGGACACCCTCAACCTGGGTAGTCGAGACCCACCGGACGACCCATCGTGGGTGTGGAATGAAGCGAGAAATCGCCTTATTTACAAGGCTTCTACGCTTCCCAGCCAGTCCATGACGATCCCGGTCAACTCGGGGTCGAACGGACGCCGGACCTCCGTCTTGTAACGGGACAGAGGGGGCTGTCCTGACACGGTCAGAGGGCGGCGACCACAGCCTCGTAGGTGGGTCGACCGAAGGCGACGATCCGTGCCTCCTCGACCTGCGTGGGGGTGGAGCGCAGTGTGTCGACCGCCGCACGGATCGCGTCCTCGAGCGGCCAGCCGTACACTCCCGCCGAGACGAGCGGGAACGCCAGCGACCGCGCACCCAGCTCGTCGGCCACCTTCAGCGCGTTCGCGTAGCAGGAGACCAACTGCTCCCGCGTGCCCGCACCGTGGACCGGCCCGACGACATGGATGACCCACCGGGCGGGCAGGTCCCCCGCCGTCGTGGCGACGGCCTGTCCCGTAGGCAGGCGCGAGCCATCGGGGACCTTGGCGATGCAGTCCTCGAGAATCGCGGGGCCTCCGGCTCGGTGGATCGCACCGTCGACACCCCCACCGCCGCGCATCCGCTCGTTTGCGGCGTTGACGATCGCGTCCACCGGCTGCTGCGTGATGTCCCCTTCGACGACGGTCAGCTCCATGTCTCGCAGCCTACGACGGCGACCTCACGCCGGGCTCGTGGACGAGAGCGCATCGGAGCTCGACTCCAGCCACGTCCGGAACTCGCGCTCCATCACCGACCCGAGCCCGTCGACGGCCGAAGCGTCCACTTCCTTCGTGGCCGTCCCTGCGGTTTGTCCGCGCAGGCCGACCGGGTACTCCGGGGCAGGAGTGCGGAAGACGCTGCCGAACCGGCTGGTCCACGTGTAGGACCCGTCGTCCTCGCGAACCACCGAGAAGCCTTCCGAGTGCTTCACGAGGTGGTGCTTGCGGCAAAGCGGCTGGAGGTTCTTCAGGGTCGTCCGACCGAGCGGCCACGCGAGGAGGTGATCGAGCTCGACGACCGTGGCGGGTCGCGAGCACTCCGGCCAGACGCACTGGCGGTCGCGGGCCACGGTGCAGCGCCACATCGGCGCGGTCGGCTTGTACCGCTCGGTGGAGAGCTCGAGGAAGCTGCCCGCGGCATCCGTCAGGAGGCGGTGCCACGTCGCGCCCGGCTGCAGCGCGATGTCGCGCACGAGCTCGGCCGGGACCGTGACGTCACCTGCCATGACCCCCGGCTCATCACTCAGGCCCATCAGAGTGGAGATGGGGACGGTGACGTTGATGATCGGCCGCGCGAAGGCACCGACCCCGTCGCTGTGCGCGAACGTCGTCGCAGGGTCGGTGCCGTCACCGGTCTCGTCGTCCTCGAGCTCACCGTCCGTGGCGCCGACCCGCAGCCGACCGTGGATCAGGTCGATCAGAGCGTCGACACGCAGCTGCTCGAGCGTCCGCGACTCCCCGTCCTGCTGGGCGAGCTTCTTCGCGATCAGGGTCAGCCGGTAGTCGGCGTTGAGAGCATGGTGGACCGCCGTCGTCGCCGAGAGGACGGCTATGCCGTTCTCGTCCTGCCGAAGCCGCACCCGGCGCTTCTTGTACGCCTCCGCGAACGACTGCCTGTCGTCCCGCTGCGGGAACTTGAGGCACCGCCGGCGGACCGCCGTCTGGAAGTTCGACCGCCTGATCGGGCACAACGGCGCCTCGGGGTCGTCCCTCTTGTCGATCCACTCCTCCACCAGCTCGGCGAAGGCCCGCTTGTCGGTGTCGCTGGTGAGGTAGGCGAGCTGGTCGAGGGCCAGGCGCGCCCGTCCGATGTCGAGTCGTCCATCACAGCAGCGTCGCCACAGCCCGGGGAACCAGTCCTTGAGCCCGTCGGCGACCTCGAGGTCGAGCTGGATGAAGAACTCGGAGACCCCCAGCAGCGGGGCGAACTCCGAAACCGTCGCCTGCAACGGGGTCAGCACGAAGTAGGCCGGCGCGCTGGACCTCCGGTGCTCCAGCTCGGCGACACGGTTGGCGTGGAAGCGGCTCACCGTCTCCAACCGGGCGGCATGGGCACGGTTCTGCGCCACTACCGAGGCGACCGCGCCGTCGAGCAGTCCCCGGTCACCGGACGCCCACTCGCCCAACGGCCCGAGGTCGGGGGCGTCCGGAGGGCTCCCTTCTTGGGGTGGTGAGGCGCCGGGCAGCGCCTCCAAGGACGTGTCGTCGGTCGTGAGCAAGCCCGCCTCCGGATCAAGATTGGTTCGAACAGGTGTTCGAACATCAATCTAGGTCAGACCACCGACCCTGTCGACCACCGATCTGCGGCCTGTGGACAAGACCGCGCACCACGACCGGCCCAACCGAGGTGGCCGTTGGGCTGGGGGAGATCCCGACCTGCTGCCACGCCGGCGGGATGAAGGCGCCCCGGTCAAACCGCGCAGGCGACGCGCGGCTCGGTCAGACCTCGACCCCCGACAACTCCCACTCGATGGCCCGGCGCTGCGCAGGGGGCGGCTGCCTGTCCAGCTCGCACAAGTCGACGAGCCGTCGGACCATGTCGTCGGGCTCGAGATCGAGGTCCGTGTCGATGGCGACGGACGGGGACAGGCTGGGCACGGAGACGTGCGAGACCAAGGGATGCACCGGGCGGTCACCCGCCTCGTCGGCGCCGTACAGGTGCTCGTGGAGCTTCTCGCCCTCCCGGAGCCCCGTGAAGACGATCTCGACGTCCGCTCCGGCCTGGTCGATCAGCTGCTCGGCCACGTCGAGGATGCGAACCGGCTCACCCATGTCGAGGATGAGCACCTCACCGTCGGATCCGATGGCCGCCGCCTGGATGACGAGCTGCACGGCCTCCTGGACCGTCATGAAGTACCGGGTGACCTCGGGGTGGGTGACCGTGAGGGGGCCACCGGCGGCGATCTGGGCCGTGAAAGAACGGAGCACGGATCCCCGACTGCCGAGGACGTTCCCGAAGCGGACGCTGAGGTAGCACCCCGGAGAGTCCTGGGCGACCGCTGCGGTGAGACGTTCAGCGACCCGCTTGGAGTAGCCGAGCACGCTGGTCGGGTCCGCCGCCTTGTCGGTGGAGACGTTCACGAAGCGCTCGACCCCGACCCGAGAGGCGGCCTGGAGCACGTTCGCAGTGCCGAGGACGTTCGTCTTCATGGCCTCGGCCGGGTACTGCTCGAGCATGGGCAGGTGCTTGAGGGCTGCCGCATGGAAGACGACCTCGGGCCGGCGGTCCCGGAAGATGCGCTCGAGGGCCGACGTGTCGCGGATGTCAGCGAGGACGACCTCGGGCGAGTCGAGCAGCGCTTTGCCGTGGATGGACAGCTGCACCTCGTGCAGAGCGGACTCGTCGCGGTCGAGCATGATCAGTTCCGACGGCCCGAACGTGTAGAGCTGGCGACAGAGCTCGGAGCCGATCGACCCTCCGGCGCCTGTGACCAGGACCCGCTTGCCGGTGATGTACCCGGCGATGGCGGCGATGTCGGTGTCGATCGTGCGCCGACCCAGGAGGTCTTGTACGTCGATGTCGCGGATGTCGCGGATGGTGACGGCGCCGAAGATCTCGCCCACACCGGGAAGGACCTTGACCGCGAGCCCGGCTTCACGAGCCGCGTGGCTGATCTCGCGGAGCAGACCCGCCGTTGCGCTGGGGATCGCGATCACGAGGACCTCGGCGCCCGTTGCCGCGGCTGCCGCAGCGAGGTCGTGTCGCCCGCCGAGAGTGGTCACGCCGTAGACGCGCAGGCGACGCTTCCACGGGTCGTCGTCGAGGAAGCCCACCGGCCGCAGGTCGGAGTCGGGGCTGGACTGCATCGAGTGCACCAGCTGACGTCCTGCGACTCCTGCACCGAACACCAGCGCCGGCCGCGCGTCCTCCGAGACGACGACCCCGCGTTGGAGAAGGTGCGTCCTCCAGGCCGCCCGCGCGAGCACCATGGCGAACAGCGCCATGAACGTGCCGCCGACGGGGACAGCCCTGGCGATGACGAACGGGTCGTCCAAGACGTTGACGACGGAGACCGCGAGCCCCGACCCGGCTGTGACGATGCTGAGCAGCAGCGTCTCCTCGAGGCTGGCCACGGTGACGCGCCCCTGGTAGACGCGGAAGAGCGATCCGACGATCCATTGGAGAGCTACGGCCAACAAGCCCAGCAGGGCGGCGTCGCGGATGATGCCGGGCGCGAAGCCGGTGTCGTACCGGACCAGGGCGAACGTGGTGTAGGAGACCAGGATCGCCAGGGCGTCGTAGGCCAGGAGCAGCAGGCCGCGCCCACTGCGCAAACGTGCGATGACAGCGTCAGACACGACGCATTACCCCCATTATGTTCACTTGCCGATCAGAACTGCCCCTCCCCCATGAGCGGCATGCCCAGACTAGAAAGACATATGCGGACCCGACAGTAGATTTCGGTCAATTTTGACTAGTCATTTATGTCTACGCGCCCATTCCCGGCATGTCCAGTACACGGAGGGGGGTATCTCGCATGGCGATCAGCCGGCAGGCGTGGACCGGACAGGGGCGCGGCGATGCCGCACCGCAGAAGCACCCTCAGTGAGCGCAGACGGCTTAGCGACGGGTGAGCGACAGGAGCAGGCTCAGCGTCCGGGTGAGCGACGGGAGGATGCTCAGCGCCGGGTGAGCGACCTCAAGGCGGGACGAACGTCCACGAGATACACGATCGAGGCGACGGCGCCGACCATGTTGAGGATGTGGATGGGGTGCCAGATGAGCATGTGTGCCGCGAGGGCGATGCCGAGGATCACCAGCCACATCGTCTTGTTCTGCTTGCCGGCGGCCGGGTAGGCCTCGGGCTTGTGGGAGATGGCGTCCACGAACGCCCACGCCTCGACCGCGAAGAGCGCGAACGCGGCGGCGAGGAGGATGTAGTTCTGGATCGCGAGAACGAACAGCACGCACCCATCGTACGCGGACAGCACGATGCCCCCGCCGTGCGGCGGGGGCATCGCGGTCTGCCGTTACCCGGCCGGGTGGCCGGAGTCGGGCATCAGGTCACTCGCCGACCTTGTCAGCAGCGTCGGACGCAGCCTTCGTGGTGGCCTCGGCGGCCTTCTTGGCCGAGGTGCCGGCGGCCTTGGTGCTGCTCTTGGCGGTGCCGGCGGTCTTCTTGGCCGAGGAGGCGGTCTGCTTCGAGGACGTCTTGGCCGTCGAGGCAGTGCTCTTGGCGGCCTTCGAGGTCTGGGTCTTGGCGGTCTTCGCCTTCGCCGTGGCCGTCTTGGTGGCGGCCTTGGCGTCCTTGGTGGCCTGCTGGCCGCGGATGCGCGCGACGAGCTTCTGGCCACGGCCGGCGAGGTCGCCGTAGGTCCCGGTCACCTCGGCCACGGCCTCGTTGACGTAGGTCTCGACCTGCGAGCGGGCCCCCTTCACACGGCTCTCGACCGTCGCGCGGGCGTCCTTGGCGGCCTGCTCGGCCGACGTACGGGCGTCCTTCACGCGGTTCTCGACCGTGCTGCGCGCACCCTTGGCCTCCTCGGTCAGCCCGTCGATGCGGGTGGTGACCACGGTGCGGGCCTGGTCGCGCAGGGCCTTGGGCTCGAGCTCGACCTTGCCGAAGCGAGCCTGCACGTCGGCGGTCGCGTTGCGGGCGTACTCGACCGCGAGGTCGCCGGCGCCGACGACGGCGTAGAACGGGCGGGTGGCGTCAATCTTGCGGGTCATGGGATTCCTCCTTCGTCCCGGCGGGCGCGTCGCCCTCACCGGGTGTGGATGTTCCGGCCGTGCCCGTGGCGGGCTCGGCCGATGTGCCTTGCGCTGCGCGGAAGGACTGGTAGACGTCCAGCAGCACCTGCTTCTGCCGCTCGGTCAGCTCCGCGTCGGCGAGGATCGCCAGCTCCACGGAACGGATCCCGTCCTCGTCCGGGGCGAGAATTCCGGCCCGGACGTACAAGGTCTCGGCAGAGATGCGGAGCGCCTTCGCCAGCTGCTGCAGCACTTCCGCGGACGGCCGGCGCAGACCACGCTCGATCTGGCTGAGGTACGGGTTGGACACGCCGGTCTGCTCGGCGAGCTGCCTCAGCGAGAGCTGGGCGCTGGTGCGCTGCTCTCGGAGGTAGTCACCGAGACTCTCGACGGTCTTGCCGACCTTCGACTTGGCCATGTCTCCATGGTGCTAACTCTTGCAAGCACACACAACCCCTGAGGGCGTGAGACGGGACACACGGGCTATGTAAACCCCTTGTAAACAAGGGGAAATCGCCTGATTCGGCTTGCTAGCCAGCCTTGCAAGCAGAGGGCTTGACGGTGCCGACCCCGTCGCTGCGCACCCCAGGCGTGACGCGCAGGTCGACGTCGCCCGGCTGGTGCAGACCGCCCATGACCGTGTAGGTGAGCTTGCGGGTCTGCCCCGGGGCGAGCTCGACGGTCCGGGAGCCCACCTGGTGCCCGAGGTGCGGGAGAACGTTCAGCGGTCGCTCCTCACCGTCGATGGCGGAGTCGTCGATCCAGCCTTCCATGGGCGCGTAGAGGTGGACGTTCATGCGCATGTAGCCGGGCCGCACGCCGAAGTACACCTGGTTGCCCTCGCGGGGACCGATCACGGACCCGGGGAGCTGCGCCGCGTCGGCGGGGGCGTGAGAGGTGAGTGTGACGGTGACGTCGAGCCGCTGCCTCCCCGAAGACGTGCACGAGGAGGAGGTCACGTCGACGTGGTGCTCGAGGTAGTACTGCATCTTCGCGCCGGTGCCGTCGTTGAGGAAGACGCCGACGTACGGCGAGCCCGCCCGGCTCGCGTGGGATGGCGCCGCCGAGAGCGGTGTCCTCGAGGAGCGCCTGCTCGTCCGGCTCGGCCGACCAGGCGTAGACCCGGCTCTCCTCGACGCCTTGGGTGAGGCCGTCCGAGCACCTTGACGGGATCGCCCTTGCCCGAGGCGACCGCGTCGAAGACGGAGCGGGCAGAGGCTGCGAAGAAGGCGTTCTGAAGGTCCGAGTCCGGCTGGGTGCGGTAGATGTCGCTGAGCAGCACGTCGACAGCGTTGGACGCGTTGAGCGTGGGTCCTCCGGGCACCTGGACCGGTCCGGTGCCCTGCAGCAGGTAGGACAAGGCGACGGGGTCGGCCGAGAGGACGCCGTCGACGGTCTGCCCCTTGCTCGCTCGCCACATGGCGCGGGCGATCTGGGCGGCGCGCGGGAAGTCGGGGGTGAAGTCGAGGTCGGCGGCGTACATGCCGAGCTTCTTCTCGTAGAGGGCGGTCTCCTGGCGGGTCAGCCTCAGCGGTGGAGTCTGGTGGAAGCCCAGGTCACCGGCGGTGCCCTGCCCGACGATCGAGAGCCGGCCGTGGTCGGCGCGTAGTACGGCGAGGGCGCCCGGCATGCCGCCGGTGGCGCGGATCTCGGCGTTGTTCTGGAAGAGGACGAGGTAGTTGCGCGGTCCCTCGGACCCGAGCATCGGAGGCAGCAGCCGGACGGCGAGGGAGGCGCGTTCGGACGGGCGTCGCGGCTCGGACAGCTTCCGCTGCAGCTGCTCCACGGGCGCGGCGAGCTGGGGCACGAGCCCCTCGGTGTCGATGGCGTGCACCCGAGCGGCCTGGCGCTGGAGCTGCTTGTCCGCGGCGACCACGGACGGGGCGACCTTCTCGAGGGGACGCGATCGGGACCCTGCCGTTGCGCGGACGGAGGCTGTCCGGGCCGAGCGTCGTCCTCGCGCGTCCACGACGGGGGCGAGGACGCTCGGTGGCGAGGACGTGGGAAACGTCGGCGACGGTGCGGACGGCCGCGACGTCGTCGCCGATCGCGGGAGCTGGCTCGCCAGGCCCCAGCGGGCCCCTGGTGATCTCGTCGGCGCGCTCCGCCTCCGCCCGCTGCGGACGTCTAGAGCTGCTCGCGCGCCGTTGCCTCGTCACCGTTGCGGACGCCCTGGGCGACCCGCTCGAAGTCGGAGGCGACTGCCGTCAGCGACGTGCGCACCTGGAGTGCCTGGTAGGCCGCGTAGCCGACGAGCCAGGAGAACGACGACGACTCCGGCGAGCCCGAGGGCCCACCGGAGTCGTCTGTGCGTTGCGCGTTCGCTTCAACGAGCTGCCCGGATCAGCTTGCTACCGGATCGGTCAGTGACGGTAGACGCGGAAGCCGTCCTCGCCACTGCTCCCGCGGAAGTTCCGCGCACCGAGGTAGCGGACCTTCACGTCGTAGTGGCCGGGGCGGAACTTACGGAACGTCGCGTTGGCACGACCGCTACGGAGGCGGTGCACCTGGGAGGCGATCGCCTTGCCCGTTCCGCTTGACGACGATCCGGACGCGACCGTGGGGGTCGAGCGGGCTGGCGGAGCGGACCGCGACGTGGACCCGCGCGCGCTCGCCACGGTGAACGTTCGGGCACGTTCACCGCCGTGCGCGTGCCCGGCTTGCGGACGGTGTAGTACGCCGCGTCCGAGTGGCTGCGCTTGAAGGTCGAGCAGTGCTTCGGGAGGAAGCTTGCGCGGACGACGTAGGTGCGCTTCGACGGGAGGCGGCGCGGCAGCGTGACCGTGGCCTTGCCGCCGCTGAGCCTCTCGGTCCACGTCTTGCGGACCGAGCCGTCGGAGTTCTTGAGGATGAACGCACTCCGACCCGGCGCGTCCGCGCCGGCGTCGGTCGAGACGCTGGCCGTGGCAGTCGCCGTGGTGGAGACACCGAAGATGGCCACGGGGCGCTCGAGCTTGAGCGTGGTGGTGGTGGAGACGTCCGCGGGTACGGACCGGCAGTCCGACGTTGCGGATCTCCGGCGACGCTGTGGTCATGGCCGGGCCCGCCACGAGCGACAGCGCCAGGGCGCTGCCCACTGCGGTGACGCCCGCGACGGAGCGCAGCAGGATGTTCTTGAACAAGACTGTACTTTCCCCTCGTGAGCAGCGGAAGAGGACCTGGGGGACACCAGGCTCGGGAGACCGACCTCCCGAGATCATTCCGATCTGCGAATATGACATTACCAACCAAAACGGACACCTGGCGAATCCAGATCCGCATAGTGGGTCCATCTAGTCATAAATGACTAGGAACAACGGCTGAACGTCCTCAGCGCGGGTCCGCGTTCCAGTCCGTCGGGCGGATGGACCCCACCACGCGCCCGCCGCCGTAGAGCGGGACCTCGCCGGTCTCTGCCACGGCCTCAGCGTCCACCCCGGCCCTCTCCAGGACACCGAGCAGGCGCAGCGCCTCGGCCATCAGCACGGGCCGGACCCGCGCGGCGCCGTCGTCGGTCTTGAGTGCGATCGACGTACCGTCCGGCAGGGCCACCGCGTAGCAGGACTCGGCTCCTGCCTTGCCGATGGCGCCCGGGATCGCCCGGAGCAGCTTGAGCTCGTCGCGCCTGGTGCCGGAGACGTACTCCGGGTGCGAGCGGATCGCCTGGGCCACGCGGGCCTCGGGTCCTTCCGTCGCGAGCGCGAGGGTCCGGAAAGCCCTCGCCAGGCCGGGAAGCGACGTGGAGAGCAGCGGAGCGCCGCACCCGTCGACCGCCACCATCGCGACGTCCTCGCCGGTCAGGTCGGCGAAGGTCTCGCGGATGACCACCTGGAGCGGGTGCTCCGGCGAGAGGTACGTCGAGGTGTCCCAGCCGTTCTCGACGCAGGTGGCGAGCATCGCCGCGTGCTTGCCGGAGCAGTTCATCGCGATGGAGGAGCGGGACTCGCCGCTGCGGAGCAGCTCGTCCCGAGCCGCATCGTCGAGCGGATAGTCGGGCGGCGTCTGGAGGTCGGACTCGTCGAGGCCGCAGCCCGCGAGGATCTTGCGCACTCCCTCGATGTGGAAGTCCTCCCCCGAGTGGGAGGCACACGCCAGGGCGAGGAGCTCGCCGTCCAGCTTCAGCCCGGCGCGGAGCATGCCCAGCGCCTGGATCGGCTTGTTGCAGGAGCGCGGGAAGACCTGCGACTCGGTGTCACCCACCGCGAGGGCGACGGACCCGTCGGGAGCGAGGGCCAGGACGGACCCGTAGTGGTGCCCCTCGACGTACCCGGAGCGGACGATCTCGGCGACGGCGACTGGTGCAGACATGCTCCAGACACTAATCACCCCCGGAGTGGAATCCCTCGAGGGGACCCGCTCCGGGGGTGACGGTGAGCAGCCGGCAAGGGCCGCTCAGGGGCTCATCGCGTGTCAGCCACGCACGCGTCGCCGGTACAGCAGGAGGCTGAACGCTCCAGCGGCGAGCAGTCCGAGACCACCGAGGGCGTACAGCTGCGTCGTCGAGTCGGCGCCCACGCTGGGGAGACCGCCCTCGGACGCGTTGCCGCCGTCGCTGGGTGCCCCGCGGTTGGCGGAGCCGTCGTTGCGGGACTCCTCCTCACCGAGCACCTGGCCGCCGCCACGCTTCTTCACCGTCACGTAGGCGGTGTCCCGGCTGTGCTTCCAGATGCGCTTGCCGTTGTAGCGGGCGGTCACCCGGTAGGTGCGGCCGGGCTTGAGGTGGCGCGGCATCGCGAAGGAGACGCGCCCGTTGACGACAGCCTTGGTCCGCGGCTGACGGCCCTGCACCTTGAGAGTGACCGTGCCCTTGGGGGTGCTCCCCTCGTCGGCGGTCACGGTGACCCGGGCGGTGTTCTTCTGGCCGGGACGGACCCGGTTGCGGTCCAGGCGCAGGTCGGTGTTGGTCGTGACGCTGGCCGGGTAGGCGGTCTTCGTGAAAGAAGGCGAGGACGCGACGAGCGCCGGTCCCGCCACCTGGGTGAGGGCGAGCAAGCCCCCCACGGCCACGACGGCCGCCACGTTCTTCAGAGCAAAGTTCTTGAGCATACTGCCCCCGAGTATGAGAAATCAGTTCGCTCTCGACGCTAACGGCCCACACAGGACATAACAACCGGGAGAAAGGTGAAATCGGGTAACGAACGTGTTGCGTGAAATGGCAGAACAGATTGCGTGGAAGCGGATTTCCGGAGTTCCGTGCGGAGCCACCGGTCCCACATCGGCCTCTTCGCACACTGCACTACCCCGGGCGCACCCAACGCCGACCGCCTCCGACCGCGACTGCGACACCTCGGGGACCGGACGTTTCGCCCGCGCGCGTAGTGGCACGATGTGCTGGTGCCAGAAACGACCCCTGCTCCCCCGCAGCATGCGCCGTCCCCCCGCGAGCTCGACGACCTCGAGCTGCTGAGCCACGGCGCCCTCGCCCCTCTCGCCGGCTTCGAGGGCCCGGACGGCCTCGTCACCCTCCACGTCCCCGCGGACGTCGCCTCGGCCGCGACGAGCGCCGGTGGGCTGGAGCTCGTGGACCCTGAGGGGGTCCCGCTCGCGACGGTGACGGTCGGGTCGGTCTACGACACCGACGTCGAGGAAGAGGTCGGCATCGTCGGCGAGGTCGCGCCGATCACCCACAACGAGTTCGGCGCCTTCCGTCGCCTCTACCTCTCCCCCGACGAGGTGCGGAAGCAGTACGGCGAGAACGCCGTGACGGTCCCGGTCGCCGGGGCGCTCACCACCCAGGACCTCGAGCACATCCGCAAGACGGCCGACGGCGCCCCCGTCGTACTGCTGGCCCTCGTGGGCACCGGCACACCCGATCTTCCGGCTCCCGCGCTCATCCGCGCCTCGCTCGCGGCGGCCGAGCACCTGACCGACGCGCACGTCGTCGCCGTACCGCTCGCGTCCAGGGACGACGCAGCACTCGACCACGAGCTGGGCCAGCGGGTCGTGGGCGCCTACGCCCCGGCCGAGGTCGTCGCCGTCACCGGCGAGGGCGAGCTCCCCGAGGACATCGCCGCGATCGTGGACGCCGCCCTTCCCGGCCCGGACGAGCAGGGCCTGGTGCTCTTCTTCACCGGCCTCTCGGGCAGCGGGAAGTCGACGCTGGCCCGCGCGCTGCACGACGTGGTCCTGGAGCAGGGCGAGCGGACCGTGACGAGCCTCGACGGCGACGTCGTACGCCGGAACCTCTCGAAGGGCCTGACGTTCTCCAAGGAGGACCGGGAGACCAACATCCGCCGGATCGGGTGGGTGGCGGCCGAGATCAGCCGGCACGGCGGTGTCGCGATCTGCAGCCCGATCGCCCCGTTCGACAGCACGCGCAAGCAGGTGCGGCAGATGGTCGACGAGGCCGGCGGCGCGTTCGTGCTGATCCACGTGGCCACCCCGCTCGAGGAGTGCGAGCGCCGCGACCGCAAGGGGCTGTACGCCAAGGCGCGCCGCGGTGAGATCCCCGAGTTCACCGGCATCTCCTCTCCCTACGAGGAGCCCGAGGACGCCGCGGTCCGCGTGGACACGACCGGCCGCACCATCGAGGACGCCCTCGAGGACGTGCTGACCTACCTGCGTGGCGAGGGGTACCTGGCATGACCGAGCTCCTCACCATCTCCGCCCTGTCGGTGCTGATCGTCAGCTTCATGGTCGGCATCGTCGTCGGCCTCACCGGCATGGGCGGCGGGGCGCTGATGACCCCGGCGCTGATCTTCCTGGGCGTGAACCCGACGGCCGCGGTCGCCAACGACCTGGTCGCCGCCTCCGCCAACAAGTCCGTGGGCGCGGCGGTGCACTACCGCGAGGGCTCGCCGAACCTGAAGCTGGCGATGTGGCTGGTCATCGGGTCCGTCCCCACGGCGTTCGCGGGCGCGTTCATCATCAAGGCCATCGGCGGCGGCGAGGGCGAGCAGGACACGTTCCTGACCTATGCGATCGGCTGCGCGCTGCTGTTCACCGCGGCCACCTACGCGCTGCGGATGTACCTCAACCTGCGCATCGTCACCGACGGCGGCGTCCTCTCCGAGGAGGACCCGGAGGTCAAGCCGGTCCCCACGCTGATCGTCGGCGCCGTCGGCGGCCTGCTGGTCGGCATCACCTCGGTGGGCTCCGGCTCGCTGATCATGGTGGCGCTGCTGCTGCTCTACCCGACGCTGTCCGCCGTGAAGCTGGTCGGCACCGACCTGGTGCAGGCCGTGCCGCTGGTGCTCTCCGCGGCCATCAGCCACGTGCTCGTCACCGGCGTCGACTGGGGCGTGCTGATCCCGCTGATCGCCGGGGGTACGCCGGGCACGTTCCTCGGCTCGAAGCTCGCCAACTGGGTGTCGCAGTCGGTGATCCGGCGGGGCATCGTCGTCGTGCTGACGCTCACCGGCCTGAAGATGCTCGGCCTGCCCCCGGAGGCGGTCGGCCTCATCGGCGCGGGCCTGCTGATCCTCGGCCCGGTGCATCTGGGGGATCATCCGCCAGTCTCGCGGGCTGTCCCCGTTCGAGAACCTCCAGCTGCCGGTGGGAGCAACCTCCGACGGCAAGAACGACGGCGGCCGGCCATGAGCGACCAGGAGAAGACGATGGATGCCCCCAAGCGCGTGGTGCTGACCTACGGCACCTTCGACCTCTTCCACATCGGGCACCTCAACCTGCTCACGCGGCTGCGCGAGCTCGGCGACTACCTGATCGTCGGCGTCTCCACCGACGAGTTCAACAAGGGCAAGGGGAAGCAGACGATCATCTCGTACGACGACCGCGCGGCGATCGTCGAGGGGCTGAAGGTCGTCGACGAGGTGATCCCCGAGGAGTCGTGGGACCAGAAGGCCCGTGACATCCAGGCGCACAACGTGGACGTCTTCGGCATGGGCCACGACTGGACCGGCAAGTTCGACGACCTGAACGAGCTCTGCGAGGTCGTCTACCTCCCGCGGACCGAAGGCGTCTCCAGCAGCGAGATCAAGAACCTGCTGTCCGTGCTCGACCGGACGCACGTGGAGGACCTGAAGAAGGCCCTCGACCTGATCTCCTCGATCGTCGACCGGTTCGAGTAGGACGACCAAGGTGGCTGTCGCGCCTGGCCTGGTCTGCTCCGAGCTCGCCGGCGCGCGCCATGAAGGCGCGGATGTCCTTGGGGAGGCAGCCGCCGCCGAACCCGAGGCCGGCGTTGAGGAACTTGCGCCCGATGCGGGCGTCCATGCCGATCGCATCGGCGAGCTTGAGTGACGTCGGCGCCGGTGGCCTCGCAGAGCTCTGCCATCGCGTTGATGAAGGAGATCTTCGTGGCGAGGAAGGAGTTGGCGGCGACCTTCACGAGCTGCGGCGGTCGCGAGGTCGACGACTCGAGCGATGGAGAGCCCTGGCTCGAGCGGCGTCTGCGTAGACCTCGTCCAGCTTGCGCGCCGCCTCCACTCGTCGCAGGACCGTATGATCCACGCCGTAGACGATGCGGTCGGGAAGGAGAGTGTCCTGGACGGCGTTGCCCTCCCGGAGGAACTCCGGGTTCCAGCACCGAGCGTGGCCTTGGGCTGCGACCTCCGGTGATGACGACGAGCGAATCTCCTCGGCGGTGCCGACGGGGACGGTGGACTTGCCGAGGCGTGACGGCTGTGACGCACGCCTTGGCGTCAGTTATCCCAGATCTGGGTATGTAGATACGATGCTGGCTGATCCCCGATGAGAGGTCCTGCTAACTGATGACCGAAACCCATGCGGACTACCGCCTGAGCCATCTCGACCAGCTCGAGGCGGAGTCGATCCACATCTTCCGCGAGGTGGCCGCCGAGTTCGAGAAGCCGGTGCTGATGTTCTCCGGCGGCAAGGACTCCATCGTCATGCTCCGTCTGGCGGAGAAGGCGTTCTACCCGGCCAAGATCCCGTTCCCGGTGCTCCAGGTCGACACCGGCTACGACTTCCCCGAGGTCCTCGAGACCCGGACCAACTGGGTCGACCGCCTCGGCGTCCGCCTGGTCGTCGCCTCGGTCGAGGAGGCCATCAAGAACGGTGTCGTCGTCGGACGACGGCAAGACCACCCGGAACCGCCTCCAGATCGGCACCCTGCTGAACGCCATCGAGGAGGAGGGCTTCACCGCCGCCTTCGGTGGTGGCCGCCGCGACGAGGAGAAGGCCCGCGCCAAGGAGCGCGTCTACTCCCACCGCGACGACTTCGGCCAGTGGGACCCCAAGATGCAGCGTCCTGAGCTGTGGTCGCTCTACAACGGCCGCATCCACGGCGGCGAGCACATGCGGATCTTCCCGCTCTCGAACTGGACCGAGCTCGACATCTGGCACTACATCGGCCGCGAGGAGATCGAGATCCCCTCGATCTACTACTCGCACCAGCGCCGCGTCTTCGAGCGCGACGGCATGCTGCTGTCCGAGTCGGAGTGGAACCCGCTCAAGAAGGGCGAGACGGTCGAGGAGCGCACGGTCCGCTTCCGCACGGTCGGCGACCTGACGCTGACCGGCTGCGTGGAGTCCGAGGCTTCGACCATCCCCGAAATCATCGACGAGATCGCGATCGCCCGGGTCACCGAGCGCGGCGCGACCCGTGGCGACGACCGCTTCTCCGAGGCCGCCATGGAAGACCGGAAGCGTGAGGGTTACTTCTGATGGATCTTCTTCGTTTTGCGACCGCCGGCTCCGTCGACGACGGCAAGTCGACCCTGATCGGCCGCCTGCTGCTCGACTCGAAGGGCATCTTCGAGGACCAGCTCGAGGCCGTCGAGGCCACGTCGAAGTCGCGCGGCTACGACTACACCGACCTCGCGCTGCTGACCGACGGTCTCCGCTCCGAGCGCGAGCAGGGCATCACGATCGACGTGGCGTACCGCTACTTCGCGACGCCGAAGCGCAAGTTCATCATCGCCGACACCCCGGGCCACGTGCAGTACACCCGGAACATGGTCACCGGCGCCTCGACCGCCGACCTGGGCCTCGTGCTCGTGGACGCCCGCCAGGGCCTCACCGAGCAGTCGCACCGCCACGCGGTGATCCTGTCGCTGCTCCGGGTCCCGCACCTGGTGCTCGCGGTGAACAAGATGGACCTCGTCGACTACGACCAGAAGGTCTTCGACCAGATCCACGAGGAGTTCACCTCCTTCGCGACGAAGCTGAACGTCCCCGACCTCGAGATCATCCCGATCTCGGCGCTCAAGGGCGACAACGTCGTCACGCGGTCGGAGAACATGCCGTGGTACGACGGCCAGTCGCTGATGCACCACCTGGAGAACGTCCACGTCGCCTCCGACCGCGACATGATCGACGCCCGCTTCCCGGTGCAGTACGTCATCCGTCCGAAGTCGGACGAGTTCCACGACTACCGCGGGTACGGCGGCCAGGTCGCCGGCGGCGTCTTCAAGCCGGGTGACGACGTGGTCGTGCTCCCCAGCGGCATGACGTCGAAGGTCGCCGGCATCGACCTCCACGACAAGGAGATCTCCGAGGCCTACCCGCCGATGTCGGTGACGATGCGCCTCGAGGACGACGTCGACGTCTCACGCGGTGACATGATCTGCCGTCCGCAGAACGCGCCGACGCCCGCCCAGGACATCGACGCGATGATCTGCTGGATGACCCCGGAGCCGCTCAAGCCGCGGCAGAAGCTCGCCATCAAGCACACGACCCGCACGGGCCGCGCGATGGTCAAGGACATCCAGTACCGCCTCGACGTGAACTCGCTGCACCGCGACCAGGACACCAAGGAGCTCGGTCTCAACGAGATCGGCCGTGTCCAGCTGCGCACCGCCGTCCCGCTGCTGTGCGACCCGTACAGCAAGAACCGCACGACGGGCTCGTTCATCCTCATCGACGAGGGCACGGGCGTCAC
>CAWGNO010000015.1:0-197963 GCA_963823965.1 uncultured Actinomycetota bacterium
GGACAGCCGTAAACCACCGGATCTGGCCGGACGGAGCCGGACAACGACGAAGGGCCTCCGACCGGCAAACGTGCTGGTCAGAGGCCCTTTTCGCTGGGTGGCAGGTGCAGGATTCGAACCTGCGTAGGCATACGCCGACGGATTTACAGTCCGCTTCCATTGGCCGCTCGGACAACCTGCCATGCCGACCCCCAAGTTGGCCTGGGGTGCGGCGACACGAAAGAATACAGGAGCCCCACAGGATGACTAAATCGGGCGTCCGCGCCCCCGGGAGGAACCTCAGCTCATGGCCGACTCGTCGTTCGACATCGTCAGCAAGCTCGACCACCAGGAGGTCGACAACGCCATCAACCAGGCGCAGCGCGAGATCAGCCAGCGGTTCGACTTCAAGAACACCGGAGCCACCATCGAGCGCTCCGGCGAGCACGGGGTGGAGATCAGCGCGAACGCCGAGGACCGCGCCAACGCCGCGCTCGACGTGTTCAAGGACAAGCTCATCAAGCGCAACCAGTCCCTGAAGATCCTCGAGCCGGGCGACCCCCGCCAGTCGGGCAAGGACACCAAGATCAGCGTGGCGCTCAAGGAGGGCATCTCCCAGGAGCACGCCAAGAAGCTCGGCAAGCTGATCCGCGACGAGGGCCCGAAGGGCGTGAAGGTCCAGGTGCAGGGCGACGAGCTGCGCGTGACGAGCAAGAAGCGCGACGACCTCCAGGCCGTGATCGCGCTCGTCAAGGGCCAGGACTACGACTTCGCGGTGCAGTTCACCAACTACCGCTGACGGTTCGACCGCAACCCTGCCGGTCAACGCGCGGAGAGCGACCTCGCCTGGACCCGACTGTCTGCGCCGAACCTGCGTGCGAACAGCCAGGCCGCCGTGGCGTTCCCTCGTTCGTCGAGAGCCAGCGTGAGGCCCAAGGCGTCACCGCGTACGTCGGACAGTGCGGTCGGCGGACCCCACGAGCCGTCGCGGGGGCGGTAGGCCGCCTCGACGTCGTGCTCGCGACCGCCTTGGCCGTCCCAGCCGACGACGGCGTCGCCGGAGCGGTTGACGAGCAGCTGGAGGCCGTAGAAGACCGATCCACGTGGGGCGACCCGACTGCGTGACCACGCGCCGCCCGGGTCCTGGCGGGCCGTCCACACGGCCCGGGCCCCGTTGGTCCAACCGATCGTGGCGGCGCCCGCTCCGTCGAGCCCGACGTCCATCCAGGACACACGGCTCCTGATGCCGGGGACCTGGTCGGCCTGGCTCCAACCCTCGGCACGGGACCACCGCCGAAGGGCGATGCCCCTGCTGCCGGCCAGATAGGCGACGGCCACCTCTCCCGAGGGGTTCACGGCCAGCCTGGGCGCGCCGTACACCTGCTTCCACGGCGTGAGCGCGCGCGACGGCTCCCACCGCTCCCCCACGTCGCGGGAGGCGGTCATGACCCGGGTGCGGCGGCCGCGGGCCTGGTCCCACGCGACGGTCGCTCGACCGACCTTGCTCACCACGGCCTGGGGACGGATGGCGGTGGTCCGGCGCGCGGACAGGGTCCGCGTCCTGCTCCACCAGCCTGAAGGCGCTCCGACGACGGCCTGCACGCGGGACCGGGCGTAGGTCACGTCCAGGTCGTCGTCCATGGTCTCCCAGGCCAGGACGGCACGGCCGCGGCTGTTCACGGCCAGGTCGAGATACGCGGGCCGGGTCCCGCGGGGGCCGCTCCGGGTCCGGTGCAGCGTGGCCGGGGCCTCCCAGGAGCCGGCTGTGGTGCCTCGTACAGCTCGCACCCGCCTACCCGCCGCCCACGCCACCACCAGATCTCCGGAGCCGTCGAACGCCACTGCAACCTCGACCGCGCCGCGGGTTCCCGGGACCCGCCGCGGCGCCGACCAGGTGCCGTCGGAGTGCCGGCTCGCCACCAGGACGCGGGCACGCCGTCCGTCGCCGCGCAACCACGCCGCGAGAGCCTGGCCGTCACCCGTCACGGTGACGACGGGCGCGTAGGTGGCGACTGCCGGTCGCGACAGGTTCGTGACCGCTCCCCAGGTGTCCTGCTGCGGCGCCGCCGAGACGGGTGCAACCGTTCCGGCCAGCGCGAGCAGCGCCGAGACCAGAAGCGACAGCAGCCTCTGTGCACCCATGGGACCCCCCTGCGGCCTGCAGTCCTTCCAGCGTGCTCCTCCCCCTGCGAGGTGTCACCAGATTTCCCCAACTCTGACGAGCGCTCGGTCAGCCGACAGTGCCTCTGGTCACCTGAGTGGTTCCGGCGAGCCGCAGGAGGAACTCAGCCAGCTCGATCGCCTCCGGCACGTCCAGCTCGACGATCTCCAGCATCGCTCCGCCGCGCTCGAAGGTCGCCTCCAGCAGGACCGTCGGGGCGTCGTCGTCCCCGGCGCTGAGAGAGAGCCGGAGCTCGGTGCCTGCGGACGTGGTCAGGGACTGCGGCGCCCCTTGGTGCACCGGGTGCCCGTGGCTCCGCACGACGCACCAGGCGTGCTTGGTGCACCGGTTGCGCTGGGAGGGGATGCGCGTCATGAGACCTCCCTCGGATCACGTCCGGCCGGCCGACCGGCCTCCTTCTCCCAGTGTGCGTCGCGGCGTCGGCGCGAGCACGCCTGTCAGGGAACGAGAACGGTCAGGACCGGGTCCAGCAGCAGCCCCGGAAGCACCGAGAAGACGACAGCCGCCGTCGCGGTCATGCCGATGGCGACGCCCACGCCGTTCGGTACGTCGTACGTCGAGGCTCCGGCGACCTCGGCGGGCCGGAAGAGCTCCATGAGCCAGCGCGCGTAGTAGACCAGGCCGATCGCGACGTTCACCGCCATGACGAGCGCCAGCCAGGTCGCCGGCCCGGCCGCGGAGGAGAACACGACGACCTTGGCCATCAGCCCGATGATCCCTGGCGGGAGACCGGCGAGAGCGACCAGTGCGAACGCGAGCGCCCATCCGGCGAGCGGCTCCTCGCGGACCAGGCCGCGGTAGTCGGTGAGCCGCTGCGCTGAGTAGCGGGTGCCCACGACGGCGGCGACGGCGAACGCGGCGAGGTTCACCACGGCGTACATCGCGAGGTAGCCGACGGTGCGGCCGAGCACGTCGTCGATCTCCGCGCGCGAGGCGGCCGCGACCGCGCCGAACGGCACGAGCATGTACCCGGCCTGTGCCACGGACGACCAGGCGAGCAGGCGTACGGCGTGCTGCTGCCAGAGCGCCAGCACGTTGCCGACGGTCATCGTCAGAGCGGCCATCACGCCGATCACCGGCGACCACGCCTCGGCCACGTCGGGCAGTCCCCGGGCCAGCAGGAGAAGCAGCCCGACGAACCCGGCGGCCTTCGACACCACCGAGAGGTACGCCGCGACGGCGACCGGCGCGCCGACGTACGTGTCGGGCACCCACATGTGGAACGGGACGGCCGCGACCTTGAAGGCGAGACCCACGACGGTGAGGAGGACGCCGACGACGGCGACCTCGCGCGGCCCGGTGCCGGCGCTCAGCGCGACGTCGATGTCGGTGAGGAAGACCGACCCGGTCGCGCCGTACACGAACGAGATTCCCATCAGCGCCACGGCCGTGGAGACCACCGAGACCAGGAAGAACTTCACCGATGCCTCGGCGGCGCGGCGGTCACCGCGTCTGAGGCCGACCATCGCGAACGCCGGCAGCGAGACCACCTCGAGCGCGACCAGCAGCGTGACCAGGTCGCGTGAGGCCGCGATGACCAGCGCCCCGGTCGCGGAGCAGAGCAGGAGGAAGTTGAGCTCGGCCTGGGGTGTGCGTCCCTCGGCGACGGAGGCGGTGGCGAGCAGTGCCACCACGAGCGTCCCGAAGAGCACGATCGACCAGAAGGCCAGGGTGAGCCGGTCGACCTCGAAGGAGCAGGACGGAGGCCCGACGAGGACCCCGCCCACGCAGAAGGTGCGGCGCACGTCGTCGGGACTGCCGCCGGTGAGCAGCGGGACGAGCATCGTGGCCGCCGAGGCGAGCGTCCCGGTGACCGTCAGGACGGCGGGCACCAGCGCCTGGCGCCTCGTCCGCGGGGCGCCCGCGAAGGCGTCGACGAGGAGGACGAGGACGGCCGTGCACGCCAGCACCAGCGGTGGGGTCACCGCCTGCCAGTCGATGTGCTGGGCGGCGCCGGTCATCCGAGACCTCCCAGGAACGTCGTGGCCGCTTCGGCGACCGGAGTCAGCAGGAGCCCGGGCGCCACTCCCAGGAGCAGCGTCAGCAGCATCAGCGGCGCCCACGCGACCCACTCCGAGGCGCGTACGTCGGGGACCCGAGCCTCCACGTTGGAGACGGAGTCCGCGACCAGCTCGACCGTCGCCGGGGCCGGCACCGCGGGCTTCACCTGCCCGCCCTGGAGCATGCTGCGCATGAGCGCGAGGAAGTACGCCGAGGTGAGGATGACCCCGAGCGCGGCGATGAACGCGAGCCACCGGTAGGTGTACTCCGGCAGCGGCGCCGCCTGGACGACCGCGGCACGGATGGCGAGCGCCTCACCCCAGAAGCCGGCGAGCCCGGGAAGCCCGAGCGAGGCCATCGCCGCGAAGGCGAACGTGCCGCCGAGCCGCGGCACCTTGCCGTAGACCAGGGTGAGCCGGGCCAGGTCGGTGGTGCCGTAGCGGTCCTTGATCGCTCCGGCGAGGAAGAACAGCAGGCCGGTGATGAGTCCGTGGGCGACGCTGGCGAAGACGGCCGCCTGCACCCCGCCGACGGTGAAGGTCGCGGCGCCGAGGACGACGAAGCCCATGTGGCCGACGCTGGAGTAGGCGATCAGCCGCTTCAGGTCGGTCTGCGCGAGGCAGGCCAGGGCGGCGTAGACGATCCCGACGACGGCGAGCGCGGCCACGACAGGGACGAGGGTCCACTCGGGCGAGGTCGCGGGCATCCAGAAGCGCAGGAAGCCGTAGGTGCCGAGCTTCAGCAGCACGGCGGCCAGGACCACCGAGCCCACCGTCGGCGCCTTCGAGTGCGCGTCCGGGAGCCAGATGTGCAGCGGCCACAGCGGCGTCTTCACCGCGAGCCCGAGACCGATGAGCAGGCTGGCCGCGAGGGCGGTGGCGCCCGTGGGGGTGTACGTCGCGGCGATCTCGGCGATGTCGAAGGTGCCGGCGTCGGCCCGGAGCAGCAGGAAGCCGACGAGCATCACGGCCGAGCCGGTCACGGTGAACACCAGGAAGCGGGTCGCCGCCTTCCGGCGCGCGGCCGGGTCGTGCGCGTCGCCCCAGGCGTTGATCACGAACCACATCGGGATCAGGGCGACCTCGAAGAAGACGAAGAACAGCACCATGTCCAGCGCCAGGAAGCTGCCCAGCACACCGGCCTCGATCACCATCAGCAGCACGGCAAGCGCGGCGGTACGGCGTGGACCCCCCTCCGCCGCCTCGGGGGCGTGCCGCAGCAGCGAGAACAGCGCGGTGACGAAGACCAGCGTCGTCATCAGGACGAACGGGACCGAGATCCCGTCGACGCCGAGCGTCCAGTGCACGTCGAGCGCGTCCAGCCAGACGGCGTCGACCGTGCTCCCCGGGTCACCGAGACCGCCGGTGTGCTCGACCGCCAGCCAGACCGACCAGCCGAACGTCGCGAGCGAGCCGAGCAGGGCGACCACCACCGCGGCCCGCTCCCGTCGCGCCACGAGGGCGGCGAGCAGGGCGAACGCGGCCGGCACGGCGACCATGCCGTTGAGGAGCAGGCCGGTCATCCGATCACCCCCGCCGCCACGGCTGCGGCGCACGCGCCCACGACGACCACCATCAGGTACGTCTGGACGTTGCCGTTCTGGGCCTGCCGCAGGAGCCAGCCCAGCCCACGGGCAGCGAAGCCGGTGCCGTCGGCGTACCCCTCGATCACGTCGCGGTCGTTCGCGCGCACCAGCGTGGCCAACCACCGGACGGGCCGCACCACACCGGCGGCGTAGATCCGGTCGACGGCCGGCAGCGGCAGCGCCACCGCGTGCCAGGGGTCACGGCCGCCGCTGCGCTGCCACAGGCGGGTGACGACGATCGCGGTCGCGCCCACGAGCAAGGTCATCAGCACACCGATCTCGGGGTGGACCAGCTCGTAGTCGCCAGGGCCGAGGATCGCCTGGGGGAAGGCGACAGCCAGCCCGCCGAGCACGGTCGGGATGCAGAGCAGGTACAGCGGCACGCGCATGGACGGCGGCGACTCGTGCAGGTCGACGGTGTCCGTCGTGGGCGCGAAGAAGACCATCAGCCAGGCGCGCAGCGAGTAGGCCACCGTGAGTGCCGCCGTGACGACCGCGGAGACGAGCAGCACCCACGCCACCCACGGCCACACCAGGGTGCCGTGGCTGACCTCGTCCCACACCGCGCCGATGACGCCGTCCTTGGTGAAGAAGCCGACCAGCGGGACCACCCCGGCCAGCGCGCCGAAACCGAGGGTCATCGTGATGAAGGTGTCGGGCAGCTTCTCGCGCAGGCCACCCATGGCCGACATGGACGTGGTGCCGACCGCGTGCACGACCGAGCCGGCCGCCAGGAAGAGCAGGGCCTTGAAGGCGCCGTGCGCGAGGAGGTGCAGCACGCCCGCGGCGTACCCACCCACCGCGAGGGCGCCGAACATGTAGGCGAGCTGGCTCACCGTCGACCAGGCCAGCACACGCTTCAGGTCCTGGGTGAACAGTGCGTACAGCGCGGAGATGAACATCGTCAGCGCGGCCACCAGCGCCAGGACCGTGAGCACCGCAGGCGTCGTGAGGTAGAGCGGGAACGTCCGCGCGACCAGGAAGACACCGGCTGCCACCATCGTCGCGGCGTGGATCAGCGCCGAGATCGGCGTCGGGCCGGGCATCGCGTCGGGGAGCCAGGTGTGCAGGGGGAACTGCGCCGACTTGCCGATGACCGCCGCGGTCAGCAGCAGGGCCGGCAGCCACAGGTCGTCGCGGCCGAACCCGCCGTCGGCGATCTCGCCCATGATCGTGCTGATCCGGTAGCTGTCGAAGCGCACACCGAGCACGAAGATCGCGAAGAGCAGGCCGAGGTCGGCCGTGCGCGTCATCAGGAACGCCTTGACCGCGCCGGCGCGGGCCTCGGGGAGCTCCCAGTGGTGGGAGATCAGGAAGTAGGAGCAGGCGCCCATCAGCTCCCAGCCGATGAGCAGCATCCACAGGTCGTCCGCGGTGACCACGAGGGTCATCGCGCCGGTGAACAGCGAGACGAGCGCGGCGTACGACGGATAGCGCCGGTCGCCGGCCAGGTAGCCCAGCGAGTACACCTGCACCAGGAAGGCAACGGTGTGCGCGAGGAGCAGCATCACCGCGGTCAGCTGGTCGACGTACACCGAGAGCTCGATGGCCGGGCCCGCCGCGGAGGTGCTCGCGAACACGTGGCCCAGCGGCGCCGCGTCACCGAGGTGCGCGAACGCGACGACCGCGGCGAGAGCAAGGCCGAGGCCGGAGACCCCTACGGCGATGCCGCGCGCTGCGATCTCGGCGCGGTGGCCGGCGAACAAGGAGAGCGCCGCCGAGACGAACGGCAGCGCGACCAGGACCAGCACGACCCAGCTCATCGGGCCTCCTGTGCTTCCGCCTGGTTCGACTGGTCCTGCTGGTCCGGCTGCTCGTCACGGTCGGCGAGCTCGCGCAGCGCGTCGACCTCGATGTGCCCGTGGGTGCGGAAGACCCGCAGCACGATCGCCAGCGCCAGCCCGATCTCGGCCGCGGCGACGACCACGACGAACAGTGCCAGGGTCTGGCCGCCGTGCAGCACGTCGCGGAAGTAGGCGTCGAAGGCCACCAGGTTGATGTTCACCGCGTTGAGCATCAGCTCCACGCCCATGAGCACCAGTACGGCGTTGCGGCGCACGAGGACGCCGTACACCCCGATGGAGAAGAGCAGGCCGGCCAGCAGCAGGGGCCACCACAGCGGCATCAGCGGTCATCTCCTCGCGAGAGGACGATCGCCCCGATGAGCGCGGCGAGGAGCAGCACCGAGAGCACCTCGAACGGCAGCACCCACTTCTCGAAGATCGTGGCGCCGGTCAGCTGCGCGGAGCCCACCACGGTCTCGTCCAGGTCCAGCCGTACGTCGGAGAACCCGGCCAGGACCGTGCTGAGCAGCAGCGCGGCCACGAGCCCGGCCACGACGGCCGCGGGGATCTTGCGGGCGGCGTCCAGGTCCGGCTGCGGCCCGGTCGGCGCCTTGGTGAGCATCAGCGCGAAGAGCAGCAGCACGACGACAGCCCCGACGTAGATCAGCACCTGCACCCAGGCCAGGAACTCGGCGGCGAGCACGAGGTACACCCCCGCGACCGAGCCGAGCGTGACCACCAGCCAGAGCGCGGCGTGCACCATGTTGCGGGTCGTGACCACGAGCAGCGCCGACCCCACGGCCACCAGACCGAGGAGCACGAACACCACCTGCGGCCAGCTCACGACTGCTCTTCCGCCCGCTCGGCAGCGCGCTCGGCCGCCGTGATCTCCTTCGCCTGCTCCGCTCCCGGGTCGAGCGCGGAGGGAGCGGGAACCGTCCACATCCACTCGCGGAGCCGGTCCTTCTCGTGCGTCAGCTCGCGAATGTCGAGCTCGGCGTACTCGAACTCGGGGCTCCAGTGCAGGGCGTCGAAGGGGCAGACCTCGATGCAGATCGAGCAGTACATGCAGATCGAGAAGTCGATCGCGAAGCGGTCCAGGACGTTGCGGGACTTGTCCTTCCCGCCCTCCGTGGTCGCCGGGATCGTGTCCTTGTGGCTGTCGATGTAGATGCACCACGCCGGGCACTCGCGCGCGCACAGCATGCACACGGTGCAGTTCTCCTCGATCAGCGCGATCACCCCGCGCGACCGCGGAGGCAGCTCCGGCATCGCATCGGGGTAGTGCGCGGTCACCGAGCGCCGCGTCATGTTGCGCATCGTCACCGCGAGCCCCTGCAGGAGGCCCTTGCCGGGGAAGCTCATGAGCTCAACACCACCACTCCGGCCGCCGTGATTGCGAGCTGGAACAGGGCCAGCGGCACGAGCCCCTGCCAGGCGAGCTTTTGCAGCTGGTCCTCGCGCAGCCGCGGGTAGGCCACCCGCAGCCAGATCACCACGAAGGCGACCAGCCCGGTCTTGACGAGGGTCCACACCCACCCGAGCGTGTCCTCGAACGGGCCGTGCCAGCCGCCCAGGAACAGCACCGCGGTCAGCGCGGAGAGCACCACGATGCCGGCGTACTCGGCCAGGATGAACAGCGCGAACCGCAGGCCGCCGTACTCCGTGTAGGGGCCGAAGACCAGCTCCGCGTCCGCGACCGGCATGTCGAACGGCGGGCGCTGCAGCTCGGCGAGGCCGGCGACGAAGAAGACCAGGAGCGCCGGCGCCTGCCACAGCAGCCACCACGGGTTCCACGCCTCGACGATGCCGACGAGCGAGAGGGTGCCTGCGGCCATCGCCACCGAGGCGGCCGCCAGGACGAACGGGAGCTCGTAGGCCATCAGCTGCGCCGCGACCCGGATGCCGCCCAGGAGGCTGAACTTGTTGGCGCTGGCCCAGCCGCCCATGAGCGTGCCGACGACGCCCGCGCCCATGACGGCGAGCACGAAGAAGAGCCCGAGATCGAGGTCCTGGCCGACCAGGCTCGGTCCGATCGGGATCGCCAGCATCACGACGAGGTACGGCAGCAGCGCCACGCCCGGGGCGAGCTGGAACACCCGCCGGTCGGCCGCGGCCGGGACGACGGACTCCTTCTGCACGAACTTCACGCCGTCCGCCACGAGCTGCGCCCACCCGTGGAACGCCCCGGCGTACATCGGGCCGACGCGCGCCTGCATGTGCGCCATCGCCTTGTGCTCCACCTGGCCGACGATTAGGGGCAGAACGAGGAACGCCGCGAGCACGATCAGCACCCGGACGAGGACCTCGAGGAGCTCACTCATCGCCGCCCCCTTCCGGAGCCGGCTCGCCGCCGGAGTCGCCGGGAGCAGCACCGCCGGAGTCGGGCGAGGGGCGCGGGATGCCGGACGGAGCCGCGTCGCCGCCGGAGTCGGACGGGGGAGGCGGGGTGTCCGTGGATGGGTCTGGCCGTCCCGCGACGGAGGAGCGGGACTGGTTGGACGCCTCGCCGCCCTCGGGAGACGCAGGCGGTGAGGCGGCGGAACCGCCCCCCTCGGGAGACGCGGCCGGCGGGGTGGCCTTGCGGGCGCGGCGGGGTCGGGCGGCCGGACCGGACGAGGCAGCCGCGGTCAGCGGGTCGGGCTTCTCGCTGCCGGGCTCCCGCGGCCCCCACTGGTCGGGCTCGGGCACGCCGGCAGGGCGGGTACGACGACGCGACGGCGCGGCTGCCCCGTGGTCGGACTCCCCCGGCTCCTTGGCACCCGGCCATGCCTTGGCGACCCGCGAGGCGAGGACGAAGTCCTTGCGCAGCGGATGCCCCTCGAACTCCTCGGGCAGCAGCAGCTTCTCGAGGGACAGCCGCTCCCCCTCGGGGTCGATGAAGTCGATGCCGAACATCTCGTGCGTCTCGCGCTCGTGCCAGCGTGCCCCGGCGAACAGATGGGTGACGGAGGCGAGCGACGGCGACTCCCTCGGCACCAGCGTCCGCAGCACGAGGTGCTCGACCCCGCCCGGCCGGTGGTCGGCGAGGTGGCAGACCACGCGGAACCCGTCCTGGAGCTCGTCGACGGCCGACAGCCAGTCGAAGAAGGTGCAGTCGAGGGCGTCGCGGGCGAGCGCAAGCGCCTCCACCCAGCGGTGCGGCGGCACGTCGACGGAGAGCGGGCCGAAACCCTCGTCCACGGTCGACTCGTCGGCGAAGGCCTCGGCGAAGGCGGCCCGTACGCGCCCCGGCCAGTACGTCGCGTGGTCGTTCACGGCGCCTGCCCGGACCGGAGGTCACGTGCCGGCGCGTCGTCGGGGGGAAGCACGAGGCCACGGGTCACCGACGCCGAGCTCGAGGAGCGGTAGCGCTCCTTGAGGGACTCGCCGTCGATCTTCTCCTGGAGCTTGAGGATTCCCTGGAGCAGTGCCTCGGGGCGCGGCGGGCAGCCGGGGACGTACACGTCGACCGGGATGATCTGGTCCACGCCCTTGGTCACGCAGTAGGAGTCCCAGTAGGGCCCGCCGGAGTTGGCGCAGGACCCGAAGGAGATGACGTACTTCGGCTCCGGCATCTGCTCGTAGAGCCGCTTGATCGCCGGCGCCATCTTGTCGGTGACCGTCCCCGAGACGACCATCAGGTCGGCCTGCCGGGGGCCCGGAGCGAACGGGATCACGCCGAGGCGGATGAAGTCGTGGCGCGCCATGGACGTGGCGATGAACTCGATGGCGCAGCAGGCGAGGCCGAAGTTGAAGACCCACAGGGAGTACTTCCGGCCCCAGTTCAGCAGGTACCGCGCAGGCTTCGGAGCGAGCTTCTGCAGCGGCCCGAGCGTGGGCATGCCCAGATCGGTGACCGGCGAGATGTCCGCCCCCGGCGTCGGGGTCACGTCCACGTCAGCACCCCCTTGCGCCAGGCGTAGACGAGGCCGACGGCGATGAACCCGATGAACACGCCCATCTCCCCTACGGAGATCCAGCCCAGGCCGCCGAAGACCGTCGCCCACGGGAAGAGGAAGACGGCGTCGACGGCGAAGATGACGTACAGGTAGGCGTACACGTAGTAGCGCACGTGGTTCTGGGCCCACCCCTCGCCGACCGGGTCGACGCCGCACTCGTAGGTGAGCAGCTTCTCCGGGGACGGGTGTGCCGGCCTCAGGAGCCGGTTGCCGGCGAACATGGCGATCACGAGTGCCGTGCCGACGACCAACATCACCAGCAACGGCAGGTACGCCGAGTAGTAGTCCGCCACGGGGCGAGTCTAGGGGCCATGCCGCCGCCGTGCAGACCCCCCGCGCCACGTCGTGCGGTGTGACCTCCGTGGCTCCTGTGACACGGGGCGCTACCCTGCTGAACGTCGGGCCTGCCTCCGGACGAACACGCGTCCGAAGCAACCTTTCACGCATCCAGGGCGTCTCACCCTACGAGGCCGTCACGGGGGCGGCCGCTCGGAGGACGACACATGCACCACAGGACCAGGATCACCACCGCGCTCGCCGTCGTCGGCGGGCTCGTGGTACTCGGCGCGGGGACCGCTTTCGGCGTACTCGCTCTCACCGACGCGGACGCCGACGCCAAGGCGGCACCGACGGTGGTCGAGCGAGCCACCCAGCAGACCCCGACGCCGGAGGAGCCGGTCGTCGAGGAGTCGGAGGAGCCGACCCCCACGCCGACGCCGACCCCCGAGCCGCAGCCGCTGCTCGAGCCCGGTGACCACGGCGTCAAGGTGCGCGCGCTCCAGCACCGGCTGTTCCAGATCGCCTGGTACACCCCTCCGATGAGCGGCGGCTTCGACCAGGCCACGACGAAGGCCGTGCGCGGGTTCCAGCGCAAGCGTGGCTTCGAGGTCACCGGCGAGGTCGACCGCCGCACCTGGCGGCGCCTGGTGAGGATGACCCGCAAACCGACCGGCGACGAGATGTTCAACCGCTCGGGCCCCGCCCTCTTCTCCCAAGGCGACGCGGGAGCGCAGGTGCGCGAGATCCAGGCCCGGCTGCGCCAGATCGGCTGGTTCTTCGGCGACGTCACGGACAGCTACGGCCCCCAGACCACCGAGTCGGTCAAGGGCTTCCAGGCCAAGCGGATGATCCCCGTGACCGGCGAGGTCGACCGGCGGACGCTCGACCTCCTCGAGGGGATGACCCGCGAGCCCACGGCCGACGAGCTCGCCAACCGGCCACCCGACCCGGCCGAGGGGGCTGCCCTCGACCCGCGGTGCACGACGGGCAGGGCGCTGTGCATCGACAAGACCAGCTCCAGCCTGCGCTGGGTGGTCGACGGCAAGGTGCGCGAGACCCTCGACGTGCGGTTCGGTGCGTCGTACTCGCCGACCCGTGAGGGGCTCTTCCACGTGGGGTGGAAGGACGCCGACCACGTGTCGAACCTCTACGGCTCGTCGATGCCGTACTCCATGTTCTTCAGCCGCGGCCAGGCCGTGCACTACTCCTCGGACTTCGCCGCCCGGGGGTACGCCGGGGCCTCCCACGGCTGCGTGAACGTCCGTGACTACAGCGCGCTCGCGGCCCTCTACGACCAGGTCCAGGTCGGCGACAAGGTGGTCGTCTACTGGTCCTGAGCCGCCGGACTGGGACGCCACTCGGTCCGCGGACATGCAATGCCGCGAATCCACGCATCTCGACCGTCTCCTGGACTTCTCCCGAAGCCGTCAGGAGGCGGTCGTAGCATGGCGGAGAGGGCATCCCAGAGAACGGGCTGAGGACCCGGTCGACCGCCGGGCCAAGCCCGCGGAAAGAAGGCGTACAGCGTGACCAAGCAGGTCAAGCAGCTCGACCGTGTGATCATCCGTTTCGCTGGCGACTCCGGTGACGGCATGCAGCTCACGGGGGACCGGTTCACCCAGGAGACGGCGTCGTTCGGGAACGACCTCTCGACGCTCCCGAACTTCCCGGCGGAGATCCGCGCGCCCCAGGGCACGCTTCCCGGCGTCTCCTCGTTCCAGGTCCACTTCGCCGACCACGACATCCTGACGCCGGGCGACTCCCCCGACGTGCTCGTGGCGATGAACCCGGCTGCGTTGAAGGCCAACCTGGGTGACCTGAAGAAGGGCGCGGCGATCATCGTCGACAGCCACGACTTCACCACCCGCAACCTGAACAAGGCCGGGTACCCCGAGAACCCCCTCGAGACCGACGCGCTCGACGAGTACGCCGTCCACGCGTTCGACCTGACCGACATGACCGTCGAGGCCGTGAAGGAGTTCGGCCTGTCCCGCAAGGACGCCGGCCGGGCGAAGAACATGTTCGCCCTCGGTCTCCTGTCCTGGATGTACGGCCGCCCGACCGAGCCCACGATCGGCTTCCTCGAGCGCCGCTTCGCCAAGGCCCCCGACATCCGCGACGCCAACGTGACCGCCTTCAAGGCGGGCTGGAACTTCGGCGAGACGACCGAGGCCTTCGTCGTGCAGTACGAGGTCAAGCCGGCTCCGATGTCGCCGGGGACCTACCGCAACATCACCGGGAACCTCGCGCTCGCCTACGGCCTCATCGCCGGGGCGACCCAGTCCGGCTTGCCGCTGTTCCTGGGCTCCTACCCGATCACGCCGGCCTCCGACGTCCTGCACGAGCTGAGCAAGCACAAGCGCTTCGACGTCACGACGTTCCAGGCCGAGGACGAGATCGCCGGCATCGGCGCCGCCCTCGGTGCTGCTTTCGGCGGCGCTCTCGGCGTGACGACCACGTCCGGCCCGGGGATCGCCCTGAAGTCGGAGACGATCGGCCTGGGCATCATGCTCGAGCTGCCGCTCCTCGTCGTCGACGTGCAGCGCGGCGGTCCCTCGACGGGTCTGCCCACGAAGACCGAGCAGGCCGACCTGCTCCAGGCGATGTTCGGCCGCAACGGCGAGGCGCCGGTGCCGATCGTGGCGCCGCAGTCGCCCGCGGACTGCTTCGACGCGGCGGTCGAGGCCGCCCGGATCGCGGTCACCTACCGCACGCCGGTGATGCTGCTCTCCGACGGCTACCTCGCCAACGGCTCCGAGCCGTGGCGCATCCCCGAGGTCGCGGACCTGCCGCACATCGACCCGAACTTCGCCACCGAGACCAACCACACGGCCACCACCGCCAAGGGCGAGGAGAAGAAGGAGTTCTGGCCCTACCTGCGCGACAGCGAGACGCTGGCGCGTCCGTGGGCGGTTCCCGGTACGCCGGGGCTGGAGCACCGCATCGGGGGCCTGGAGAAGGGCGACGGGCACGGGAACATCTCCTACGACCCCGCGAACCACGACTTCATGGTTCGCACCCGTCAGGCCAAGGTGGACCGGATCGCCGACACGATCCCCCCGCTGGCCGTGGACGACCCGTCCGGGAAGGCGCGCGTCCTGGTCCTCGGCTGGGGCTCGACCTACGGTCCCATCGGCGCCGCCGTGCGCCAGGTTCGCAAGGCCGGCCTCGACGTCGCCCAGGCGCACCTGCGCCACCTGAACCCGTTCCCGAAGGACCTCGGCGAGGTGCTGAAGTCCTACGACGCGGTGATGGTCCCCGAGATGAACCTCGGCCAGCTGTCCATGCTGCTGCGCGCCAAGTACCTCGTCGACGTCGTCGGCTACAACCACGTGCGCGGTCTGCCGCTGCGTGCCGCCGACCTCGCCGACGCGATCACCGACCTGGTCGAGGCGACGTCCTCGACCGTCGGGGCCGTCGAGACCAAGAAGGAAACCGTCTGATGAGCACCGAGTCCCTCCCCCAGCCGACGCTGCGCGACGGGTTGGCCGGGGTCCCCACCACCGACGCCGCCCAGAACCGCAAGGAGTTCACCTCCGACCAGGAGGTCCGCTGGTGCCCCGGCTGCGGCGACTACGCCGTGCTGGCCGCCGTCCAGGGCTTCCTGCCGGACCTCGGGCTGCGCCGCGAGAACATCGTCTTCGTCTCCGGCATCGGCTGCTCGAGCCGCTTCCCGTACTACCTCGACACCTACGGGATGCACTCCATCCACGGCCGCGCCCCCGCCATCGCCACCGGCCTCGCGACCTCCCGGTCGGACCTGTCGGTGTGGGTGGTGACCGGTGACGGTGACGCGCTCTCCATCGGCGGCAACCACCTGATCCACGCGCTGCGCCGCAACGTGAACATGACGATCCTGCTGTTCAACAACCGGATCTACGGGCTCACGAAGGGGCAGTACTCCCCCACCAGCGAGCTCGGCAAGGTCACCAAGTCCACTCCCATGGGGTCGCTGGACAACCCGTTCAACCCGGTCTCGCTCGCCCTCGGCGCCGAGGGCACCTTCGTCGCCCGCACCGTCGACTCCGACCGCAAGCACCTCACCTCGGTCCTCTCGGCTGCGGCCGCCCACCGTGGCACGGCCCTGGTGGAGATCTTCCAGAACTGCCCGATCTTCAACGACGGCGCGTTCGACGCGATCAAGGGCCAGGAGACCAAGGCGGACGCGATCATCCCGATCGTGCACGGCGAGCCCATCCGCTTCGGCGCCCCGGACGAGAACGGCCTGGGCAGCAAGGGCGTCGTGCGGGACCCCGCGACCGGGTCCGTGCGCGTCGTCGACCTCGCGACGCCGGAGAACCCGGACGGCGTCGACCCGTCCGAGGTGCTCGTCCACGACGCCCACGGCGACGACCCCACGACGGCGTTCGCGCTCTCCCGCCTCACCGACAGCGGCTACCTGCACCAGGCGCCGGTCGGGATCTTCCGGCAGGTGGAGCGTCCGACGTACGACGACCTCGCGCGGGAGCAGATCGCCACCGCCCGGGGCGGCGAGGAGGACTCCAGCGAGGCGCTCGCGGGGCTGCTGCACAGCGGGGACACCTGGACGGTCGTCTGACCGACCGCCGAGTCGGCAGAAGTGCCGCCGGATTCTCGCCGAGTCGGCAGAAGTGCCGCGAATCCCGCCGAGTCGGCAGAAGTGCCGCGCGGTTTCCCGCCGAGTCGGCAGAAGTGCCGCGCGGTGGTGGCGCCTGCTGGGAGGGTGGCTGACCTCACGTCTACGCGTCAGAGGTCGACCCTGGGGATGCCCCTTACGCGTCAGGTAGGCTTCCGTGGTGGCAGAGACACGACGCGGCTTCTTCCTGGGCGCAGCCGCCTACGCGATGTGGGGGCTCTTCCCTCTCTACTGGCCGCTGCTGAAGCCGTCCGGCGCCGTCGAGATCCTGGCCCACCGGGTGACCTGGTCGCTGGTCACGATGCTGGTGCTGGTGCTCGTGCTGCGGCGGACGCGCCAGCTCAGGACCCTCCTCGCCACCCCCCGCACCCGCACGATCCTCGCCGGAGCGGCGGTCGTGATCAGCATCAACTGGGGCACGTTCATCTGGGGCGTCAACAATGACCGAGTGGTGGAGGTGTCGCTCGGCTACTTCATCAACCCGCTGGTCACCGTGCTGATCGGCGTCGTCGTGCTCGGCGAACAGCTGCGGCGGCTGCAGTGGGTGGCGCTCGGCATCGCGTTCACCGCCGTCGTCGGCCTCACCGTCGAGTACGGACGGCCGCCGTGGGTAGCCCTGGCGCTCGCGTTCTCCTTCGGCACGTACGGCCTGGCGAAGAAGAAGGCCAACGCCGGTGCCGTCGAGAGCCTGACCGTCGAGACAATGCTCATCACGCCGATCGCCCTCGGCTACCTGGTCTGGCTCGGCATGCAGGGAGGCGCGAGCGTCGGGCACGCCGGCACCCTCCACGTGCTGCTCATCGTCAGCACCGGCTTGGTGACGGCGGTCCCCTTGATCTGCTTCGGGGCGGCTGCGACCCGGATCTCCCTCACGACCATCGGGCTCCTGCAGTACCTGACGCCGACCCTCCAGTTCGCGATCGGGGTCTTCCTCTTCCACGAACCGATGCCGCCCATGCGCTGGGCCGGGTTCGTGCTCGTGTGGATCGCGCTCGCACTCTTCACCTACGAGGCCATCACGAACCGCCGCAAGCAGCTGCGGCTGACCGCGCAGGCCGCCGCGATCTGACCGGCCGAGGTTTCACAAGGGACCTTGCGAAACCAGTACGTCCCGCCTGAAATCTCATAGGGGAAGTGCGGGTATCACAAGGGACCCAGTGAAAACTCCGCCCCCTGTGCGTCAGGAGGTGCGGGTCGCGATGAGGGCCGCGAAGGCGTCGAGGGCGGCGCGGGCAGGGCTCTCGGGAAGCACCTTCAGCAGTTCGCGGGCCTCGTTGGCGCGCGCCACGACGTACGACCGGGCCTCGGCCATGGCCGGGTGCTTGCGCAGCAGGCCGAGCGCCTCGGAGTGCAGCGCGTCGTCGCTGAGGTCGGCGTCGAGAAGCTCGTGCAGGCGCGCGTCGGCCGGGTCCTCGGAGCGTCGGGCGATGAGCACCGGGAGGGTCGGCACGCCCTCGCGCAGGTCCGTGCCCGGCGTCTTGCCCGACTCCTCGGACTCGCTGGCGATGTCGAGGATGTCGTCGGAGAGCTGGAAGGCCGTGCCGACCTTCTCGCCGTACTCCGTCAGCGCCTCCTCGACCTCGAGCGCAGCACCGGCGAAGCGGGCGCCGTAACGGGCGGAGGTGGCGATCAGGGACCCGGTCTTGCCCGCGACCACGCGCAGGTAGTGCTCGAGCGGGTCCTCGTCCTCGCCCGGGCCGAGGGTCTCGAGGATCTGGCCCTCGACGAGGCGGGTGAAGGTCTCGGCCTGGATGCGTACGGCGTCCGCGCCCAGCCGGGCGGTGTACTCCGACGACTTGGAGAACAGGAAGTCGCCGGTGAGGATCGCGACGAGGTTGTCCCAGCGGGCGTTCGCCGACTCGGCACCGCGCCGCAGGGCGGCCTCGTCCATGACGTCGTCGTGGTAGAGCGACGCGAGGTGGGTCAGCTCGACGACGCAGGCCGAGGTCACCACGCCGTCGGCGTACGGGTCCCCGGTCTCGGCGGCCAGGAGGACGAGCAGCGGACGGAACCGCTTGCCGCCCGCGGTCATGAGGTGGCGCGCGGCGTCCGTCACGAAACGCGCCTCGCTCTGGACGGCCTCGTCGAGCGCCTCCTCGACCTCCTGCATGCGATCACGCAGCCGGGCCTCGAGCTCGGCGTCGAGGACCGGCAGTGCCAGTGACGAGGCGGTGGATGTAGACGACACCGCTTATCGGCTCCTTCTCATGTGCTCCCGCCCTGCTGGGCGGAGGCGGGTCAGCGGATGAACTCCCCGACGTTGGAGGCCAACTCGAGGACCGGCCCGGGCACGACACCCAGGACCAGCGTGGCCGTGAAGCCCACGGCGATCACGATAGTCGTCATGGCCGAGGGCATGGTCACGGTGGGTCCGTCACCGATCGGCTCGGAGAAGTACATGAGCACGATCAGGCGGATGTAGAAGAAGGCTGCGACCGCGCTCATGACCACGGCGACGACCACCAGCTGCCAGGCTCCACCGGCCAGCGCGGAGGCGAAGACGGCCCACTTGCCCGTGAATCCGCTGGTCAGCGGGATCCCGGCCATGCCGAGGAGGAGGAACGCGAAGACGCCCGCGACCAGCGGCGCCTCCTTCCCCAGCCCTGCCCAGCGCGACATGCTCGTCGCCTCACCGCTGGCGTCGCGCACGATCGAGACCACCGCGAAGGCCGCGATCGTCATGAACCCGTACGTCACCAGGTAGAACAGCACGGCCTGGACCGATCCGATGCCACCTTCGGGCACCGAGGCACCCTGCTGGACGCCCACGAAACCGGTGAGGATGAAGCCCGAGTGTGCGATGGCGGAGTAGGCGAGCATCCGCTTGACGTCCGTCTGCGCGAGGGCGATCACGGACCCGACGACCATCGTGAGGATCGCGATCGTCCAGATCATCGGGAGCCAGTCCCAGCGCGCTCCGCCGAAGGCCACGTAGAAGAGGCGCAGCATGGCACCGAACGCGGCGATCTTGGTGCAGGCAGCCATGAAGGCCGTCACCGACGTGGGCGCACCCTGGTAGACGTCGGGCGTCCAGGCGTGGAACGGCGCCGCAGCCACCTTGAACAGCATGCCGACGGCCATCAGACCGATGCCGGCGAGGAGCAGCGGCTGGTTCCCGGGCGTCCCGGAGACCGCCTCGCTGATCCTGGCGAAGTCCATGGAGCCGGCGAAGCCGTAGACCAGAGCCAGGCCGTAGACGAAGAAGCCGGAGCTGAACGCGCCGAGCATGAAGTACTTCAGGGCCGCCTCCTGGCTCAGCAGCCGGCGACGGCGCGCCAGACCGCACAGGAGGTACAGCGGGAGCGAGAGCACCTCGAGCGCCACGAACATCGTGAGCAGGTCGTTCGACGCCGGGAAGAGCATCATGCCCGTCACCGCGAACAGCATGAGCGGGAAGACCTCGGTGTGCTCCAGTCCGAGCGTGGAGGCCTCGCGCTCCGCCTCGGTGCCGGGGAGGGCGGCTGCCTGGCCCGCGAAGGAGAGGACACCGCCCTCGAGGCGCCGCTCGGCGAACAGCAGGACGCTGATCAGTGAGAGCAGCAGCAGCGTGCCCCAGATGAAGATCGTCGGCCCGTCCACGGCGACCGAGCCGGACGCGGTGATCTTGCCCATGGCCGCGCCGTCGGCGAGCGAGGGAAGGTCGTTGACGCCGATCAGGACGGTGAGCACGAACGCCGCGACCACGGCGGCCAGGGACAGCACCACCTGCACCACGTAGCGCAGCCGTCGGGGCACGAACGCCTCGACGAGGACCCCGACGATCGCGGCTCCCACGATGATCAGCAGGGGCGAGAGCAGGCTGTACTCGATGCTGGGAGCCTGGAACTCTGCAGCGGCGGTCGTCACTGGTTGCTCTCCTCTTCCTCACCGGAGCCGGCCTGGGCCGGGACGTCCGGAGCGGGGTCTGACACACCTACGTGCTGCAGGGTGTCTTGCACAGCGGGGTCGATGATCGAGGTCAGCGGCTTCGGGTAGAAGCCGAGCAGGACGATGAGCACGAGCAGGGGCGCGAGCGCCGAGATCTCGCGCATGCCGAGGTCCTTCATTCCGGCCACGGCCGGCCGGGTCGGTCCGGTCATCGTGCGTTGGTACATCAGGAGGATGTACAGCGCGGCGAGGACGATCCCGAGCGTCGCGAAGATCGCGTACCACCAGTTGTAGGTGAAGGTCCCGACCAGGACCAGGAACTCCGAGATGAACGGCGACAGGCCCGGCAGCGACAGCGATGACAGGCCGGCGACCAGGAAGACGCCCGCGAGGACCGGGGCCACCTTCTCCACGCCGCCGAAGTCGCCGATCAGGTCCGAGCCCCTGCGCCGGATCAGGAACCCGGTGACGAGGAACAGCGCCGCGGTCGAGAGCCCGTGGTTGAACATGTACAGCGTCGAGCCGACACCGCCCTGGCTGTTGAGCACGAAGATGCCGAGCACGATGAAGCCGAAGTGCGACACCGACGTGTAGGCGACCAGGCGCGGGATGCTGCGCTGCCCGATGGCGACGAGGGCGCCGTACAGCACCGAGAACACCGCGAGCACGAGCACCACGGGGGTAGCCCACTGCGACGCCTCCGGGAACAGCCCCAGGCAGAAGCGGATCATCCCGAAGGTGCCGATCTTGTCGAGGATGCTGACCAGGAGCACCGACGTGCCGGGGGTGGCGGCACCCGCCGCGTCCGGCAGCCAGGTGTGGACCGGGAACATCGGCGCCTTGATCGCGAAGGCGATGAAGAACCCGAGGAACAGCAGGCGGCCGACGTTCTGGTCGAAGTCGATCTGGCTCAGCTCGCTGACGAGGTACGTCGGACCGAACTGGCTGTCGGAGGACACGACGTACAGGCCGATGACCGAGGCCAGCATGAGCAGGCCGCCGAACAGGGAGTACAGCAGGAACTTCACCGCGGCGTACGAGCGCCGGACCCCGCCGAAGCCGCCGATCAGGAAGTAGATCGGGATCAGCGTGGCCTCGAAGAGGACGTAGAAGAGGAACACGTCGGTGGCGGCGAAGACACCGACCGCCAGGCCCTCGAGGGCGAGCATCCACGCGAAGAACGCGTTGGCGCTCCAGCGGCCCCCGTCGCCGTCGTCCCACGAGGCGAGGATGACGACCGGGGACAGGATCACCGTCAGCAGCACGAGCGTCAGGCCGAGGCCGTCGACGCCTACGGCGTAGTGCGCGCCGAAGGCGGCGATCCAGCTCACCTGCTCGGTGAACTGGTAGCCGCCGCCCGCGTCGTACCCGACGGCCATCACCGCGGCGAGGGCCAGCGTCAGCAGGGAGACACCGAACGCCACCTGCTTGGGAAGCGCCTCGGCGTTGCGCCTGGGCAGGAGGGCGACCACCGCGGCGCCGACGAGCGGCACCGCGATCAGCACGGTCAACCAGGGAAAGCTCACAGCGACACCAGCCTCAGCATCTCGTCAGGTCCAGGAGAGTTTCGTGGGGTCCGGCTCATGTCAGGTTCACCACCATGAGGGCGGCGAGCACGAGGACGGCGCCTCCCAGGAGGGCCGCCGCGTAGGTGCGGACGAACCCGGTCTGCCAGCGGCGCATCCGGCTCGACAGGCCGGCGAACGTGGCGGCGGTCCCGGTGACCATCCCGTCCACGCCGGCGCGGTCGAAGGTCGTCAGGTCACCGACGAAGCGGTCGCCGGGGCGCATGAAGACGGCCTCGTTGAGCGCGTCGCCGTACAGGTCGGCCCGGGCTGCACGAGTGAAGACCGAGACCTGGGCCGGAGCAACGCGCGGCACCTCGGGCTTGCCCACGAGGAACCAGGCCAGCGCGGCACCGACGGCCACCACCGCCAGGGCGATCAGGGAGATCGCGATAGGCGGCACGCCGAGCTCGTGGTGCTCGGGGGTGCCGACGACCGGGGCGAGGAAGTCCACGATCCAGTCGCCGATGTACAGGACGCCGCCGAAGACGGACAGCGCCGCGAGGATCATCAGCGGGATCGTCATGACCTTCGGGGACTCGTGCGGGTGCACGTCCTTCGACCAGCGCTTCTCGCCGAAGAAGGTCATCAGCATGACGCGGGTCATGTAGAACGCGGTGACACCGGCACCGAGCAGGGCGGCGAGCCCGGCCACCAGGTTGAGCCCCAGCGCAGTCTCGATGATCGCGTCCTTGGACCAGAAGCCCGAGAAGCCGGGGAAGCCGATGATCGCGAGGTAGCCCATCGAGAACGTCAGGAAGGTGACGGGCAGCACCTTCTGGAGGGCACCGTAGTGGCGCATGTCGACGTCGTCGTCCATCGCGTGCATCACCGAGCCGGCCCCGAGGAACATGTTGGCCTTGAAGAAGCCGTGGACCAGCAGGTGGAAGATGGCGAGCGCGTAGCCGGCGACGCCGAGCCCGGCGGCGAGCATCATGTAGCCGATCTGGCTCATCGTCGAACCGGCCAGGGCCTTCTTGATGTCGTCCTTGGCGCAACCGATGATCGCACCCCAGAGCAGCGTGACGGCGCCGACGATGACGACAGCGGTCTGCGCGGCGGGCGTGACGTCGTACACGAAGTTCGACCGGACGATGAGGTAGACGCCGGCGGTCACCATGGTCGCGGCGTGGATGAGCGCGGAGACCGGGGTCGGGCCCTCCATGGCGTCGAGCAGCCAGGACTGCAGCGGCACCTGGGCGGACTTGCCGCAGGCCCCGAGCAGGAAGAGCAGGCCGAGCGCGGTCATCACGCCCTCCGACGCCTCCGGCGCCACCGCGGAGATCGGCGCGAAGGCGACGGTGCCGAAGGTCGCGAAGGTCAGCATGATGCCCAGCGCCATGCCGATGTCGCCGACGCGGTTCACCACGAAGGCCTTCTTGGCGGCGACCGCGGCGGAGGGCTTGTGCTGCCAGAAGCCGATGAGGAGGTACGACGCGAGGCCGACGCCCTCCCAGCCGAGGAACAGCAGCAGGTAGTTGTCGGCCAGCACCAGGACGAGCATCGCCGCGACGAAGAGGTTCAGGTAGGCGAAGAACCGTCGGCGGCGCTCGTCGTGCGCCATGTAGCCCACCGAGTAGACGTGGATGATGCCACCCACACCCGTGATCAACAGGACGAAGAGCGCGGACAGCTGGTCGTAGAGGAGCGCCGCGTCGACGTTGAAGCTCCCGGCCTGGACCCAGCTGTAGAGGTGCTGCCCGATCGAACGCTCCTCCTCACCGCGCCCGAGCAGGGTCACGAACGCGACGACGCCCAGCACGAAGGAGGTGGCGACGGTGGCGACGCCGAGCAGGTGCCCCCAGCGGTCGGTGCGACGGCCGCCGAGCAGCAGCACGACGGCCCCCAGCGCCGGCAGGGCGATGATCAGCCACAGCAGGGAGAACACCCCGCTCGCGGCGGCCGGCTCGATCACCGGGCCGCCTTCGGCCAGAGGAGTCACGGCGGTTGTGAACAACTGGGGCTCCTAGTACTTCAGCAGGCTGGCGTCGTCGACAGAGGCCGAGCGACGGGTCCGGAAGATGGTCACGATGATCGCCAGGCCCACCACGACCTCGGCTGCGGCCACGACCATCACGAAGAACGCCGTCACCTGCCCGTCGAGGTTGCCGTGCACCCGCGAGAAGGTCACCAGCGCGAGGTTGGTCGCGTTGAGCATCATCTCGACGCACATGAAGAGCACCAGGGCGTTGCGACGCGTGAGGACGCCGACCGCACCGATGGTGAACAAGATCGCGGACAGGACGAGGAACGGTGTCTCGCTCATCGAGGCTCCTCCCCTTCGGAACGGGTCTGGCTCGGGTCGCCCTCGATCGGGCCCTTCGGGGTGGCGTCCGGCTCACCGGGGATGTTCGAGGTCCCGTCGTCATCGAGACGGCGCGTCAGCTCCTCGATGTCGTCGGCCAGGCGCGGCGCGGAGCGGACCGTTCCGCGAGCCGCGAGCACCCGGGAGACCGAGGACTCGGACGGGGTGCCGTCGGGGAGCAGCGCGGGGGTGTCCACGGCGTTGTGCCGGGCGAACACGCCCGGTGCGGGCAGCGGGCCGAGGTGCTTGCCGCTGTCGGCGTAGTCGCGCATGCGCTGGGCGGCCATCTGCGCCTGCGACACCTTCGGCTTCAGCCGCTCGCTGTGGGCGAGCACCATCGTGCCCATGGCCGCGGTGATCAGCAGGGCGGCCGTCGACTCGAAGGCCAGGGCGTAACGGGAGAAGATCACGTCCGCCAGGCCCTCCACGTTGCCGCCGGCGTTGGCCGCGTCGAGCCCTGCCACCGCGCCGACGCTGACCTGCGCGACCCCGAGGACGAGCAGCAGCCCGAAGGCCAGTCCGATCACGATCGCGAGAACGCGCTGTCCCCGGATCGTCTCGACGACGGAGTCGGAGGCGTCGACGCCCACGAGCATCAGCACGAAGAGGAAGAGCATCAAGATGGCGCCGGTGTAGACGATGATCTGCACCGCGAAGAGGAACGGGGCGTCCTGCACGAGGTACAGGATGGCGAGCCCGATCATCACCACGGCCAGCATCAACGCCGCGTGCACCGCCTTGCGGGAGAACAGCACGCCGAGCGCCGCGATCACCATGACGGGCGCGAGCAACCAGAACGCGATCACTGCCCGACCTCGCTCTCGGAGTCGTCGGCGGCCGGGCGGGCCCGGAACGCGCCGCGGTAGTAGTCGGTCTCGTCGTCGCCGAGGAGCATGTCGTGCGGAGGCTGCTCCATCCCCGGCAGGAGCGGGGCGAGCAGGTCCTGCTTCTCGTAGATGAGGCTCTCGCGGTTGTCGTCGGCGAGCTCGTACTCGTTGGTCATCGTCAGCGCGCGCGTCGGGCAGGCCTCGATGCAGAGGCCGCACAGGATGCAGCGCAGGTAGTTGATCTGGTAGACGCGGCCGTACCGCTCACCGGGCGAGAAGCGCTCGTCGCCGGTGTTCGAGGCGCCCTCGACGTAGATCGCGTCGGCGGGGCAGGCCCAGGCGCACAGCTCGCAGCCGATGCACTTCTCCAGACCGTCCGGCCACCGGTTGAGCTGGTGCCGCCCGTGGAAGCGAGGCGCGGTCGGCCGCTTCTCGAAGGGGTACTGGTAGGTGACCGTCTTCTTGAACATCGTGCGGAACGTGACCCCGAACCCCGCGATGGGGTCCCAGAGCTGTTCCTTGAGGGTGGGCATCAGTCGTTCTCCTCCGGACTGCTCGCGGGGGTGGGGCTGCTCGGGGGAACCGTCGCGGACGCGGGCCGAGATCCACCGTTGGTGCCGGGCATCGGCGGGACGGGGTAGCCGCCGGCGAAGGCGTCGAACTCGACCTCCTCGGCCTCGCCCTCCTCCGGCTCCTCCTCACCGCCGACGAAGAACAGGGCGGCGAAGACGACGGCGAGGACCGCCAGGGCGATCAGCAGGTAGTTGCGGTCGATCCCGCCGTTCACGCTCATCCAGCGGATGGTCGCCACGGCGAACACCCAGGCCAGCGAGATCGGGATGAGCCGCTTCCAGCCGAAGTGCATGAACTGGTCGTAGCGAAGCCGCGGCAGGGTTCCGCGCAGCCAGATGAACATGAAGATGAAGAGCAGGACCTTGCCGAAGAACCAGAGCAGGGGCCAGTAGCCCTCGTTGAACATGCCGTCGTTGATCGCCGAGAGCGGCCACGGGGCGCGCCACCCGCCGAGGAACAACGTGGTCGCCAGCGCGGAGACCGTTGCCATGTTGACGTACTCGGCGAGGAAGAACAGCGCGAACTTCAGCGAGGAGTACTCGGTGTGGAACCCGCCGACGAGCTCGCCCTCGGCCTCCGGAAGGTCGAAGGGGGCACGGTTGGTCTCCCCCACCATCGCGATCACGTAGATCACGAACGACGGCAGCAGGATGATCCCGAACCACAGGCGCTCCTGCGCCGCGACGATGCCGGAGGTGGACAGCGACCCCGCGTAGATGAAGACCGCCACGAAGGACAGGCCCATCGCGACCTCGTAGGAGATCATCTGCGCGGAGCTGCGCAGGCCGCCGAGCAGCGGGTACGTCGAGCCCGAGGACCAGCCGGCGAGCACGATGCCGTAGATGCCGACCGACGCGATCGCCAGGACGAACAGCACCGCGACGGGCATGTCCGTGAGCTGCAGGGGCGTCTCGTGGCCGAACATGTTCACGACCGGTCCGAAGGGGATCACCGCCCAGGTCACGAACGCCGGGACGACCATGATCACCGGCGCGATGAGGTAGACGATCTTGTCGGCCGCCTTGGGGACGATGTCCTCCTTGAGCGCCAGCTTCACGCCGTCGGCGAGGCTCTGCAGGAGGCCGAACGGACCGTGCACGTTGGGGCCGGGGCGGTGCTGCATCCGGCCCACGACGCGGCGCTCGAACCAGATGTTGAACAGCGTCAGCAGGACCAGGACCACGAAGATCAGGACGGCCTTGACGATCACCAGCCACACGGGGTCCAGTCCGAACGGCGAGAGGTCCTCGGCCGCGACGATCCGGTCGCCCGGCAGCGGGCTGGTCAGCCCGGCGAGTGTCATGGGGCTCATGCTCGGCCTTCCTTGGTGAGGCTCGGTACGACGCCCTCGAGGCGGACGACGGCGCCGGAGGCAGCCACCCCGAGGTCACGCGTGAGCGAGACACCGCCCGAGGAGGTGGGCGCCCACACGACGTGGTCGGGCAGGTCCGCGACGGCGACCGGCAGCTCCACCGAACCGAGCTCGGTGGCGAGGCTGACCAGCTGGCCCTCGTCGACACCGAGGTGCGCGAGCGTGGCCGGCGAGACCAGGACCACCGCACGGCGGGCCGTGGCCTTGAGGTACTCGTCGCCGTCGAGCATCCGCCCGTCGTCGATCAGCTGCTTCCAGGTGGAGAGCACGTAGTGCGCCCCATCCCCCGGCGCGGCGACAGAAGCGTCCGCAGCCGGGGCCCCTGCGTCGCCCGTGGACGGGTCCGCAGCGCGGGCCCCGGCGTCGCCCGTGGACGGGTCTGGCGGGAGGGCCGAGCCCGCGAGGCCCGGATGGCTGGGCGACGCCGGGGTCTGCGCGGAGGACCCGGAGGTCGGCAACGACGGGCGCTCCCCGTCCCACGGCCCGAACGACTCCATCTCGGCGCGCGCCTGCTCGACGGTCCGGACGCCGAAGCGCACGCCCATCTCCTCGGCGATGCCGGCGAGGATGCGGACCTCGGGGAGCGAGCTGGGCTCGTGGAAGACCTGCTCGAAGGACCGGACCCTGCCCTCCCAGTCGACGAACGAGCCGGCCTTCTCCGTGAGCGGGGCGACGGGGAAGACCACGTCGGCGTACGGCGAGACGTCGCCGGCACGCACCTCGAGGGAGACCAGGAACTCGGCGTTCGCGAGGGCCTCCTCGGCCAGCCGCGGGTCAGGCAGGTCCCGCAGCTCGACACCCGCGACGACCAGGCCCTTGAGCGCACCCGCGGCAGCGTCGGCCACCATGCCGGCGGTGTCGCGACCGGGCTCGCCCGGCAGTGCGGTGACGCCCCAGGCGGCGCCGGCGTCGACCCGAGCATCGGCGACGCCGACCGGGCGCCCGCCCGGCAGCAGGTTCGGCAGACATCCGACCTCCAGCGCGCCGCGATCGCCGGCCCGGCGCGGGACCCAGGCGAGCTTGGCGCCTGTGGTGGCAGCGAGGTCGGCCACTGCGGAGAGTGCGCCGGGGACGGCAGCCATGCGCTCCCCGACCAGGATGACGCCGCCGAAGTCGAGGGCCACCTCGCCGTCGCTGGCGAGGGCCTCGATCGCCTGGGGCTCCTCGCCGGGAGCGGTACGCAGCAGCGTGCCGTTCATCTTGCTCAGGCCCCGGGACGTGAAGGGGGCGACCGAGAAGACCTGCGTGCCGTTCAGCGCGGCCTTGCGCAGCCGAAGGAAGACGATCGGCGACTCGTCCTCGGGCTCGAACCCGACGAGCACGACCTTGCGGGCGCTCTCGAGGTCCGTGTAGGACACCTCGCCACGGGTCACGACGCGCGAGGCGAGGAAGTCCGCCTCCTCCGCCGAGTGGGCGCGGGCACGGAAGTCGATGTCGTTGGTGCCGAGCGCGACGCGGGCGAACTTGGAGTAGGCGTAGGCGTCCTCGGCGGTCAGTCGACCGCCGGTGAGCACGCCCACCGACCCGGCGACGCCCTCGAGACCCCGCGCGGCCACGGCCAGCGCCTCCGGCCACGAGGCGGGGCGCAGCTCGCCGTCCTCACGGACCAGCGGGTGGGTGAGGCGGTCGGGCTGGCGGGACCACAGGAACCCGAACCGGCCGCGGTCGCAGTTCCACTCCTCGTTGACCTCGGGGTCGAAGCCGGCCAGGCGGCGGGTGACCTTGCCGCGCCGGTGGTCGGTGCGCAGGGCGCAGCCGGAAGCGCAGTGCTCGCACACCGACGGGGTCGAGACCAGGTCGAACGGACGCGCCCGGAAGCGGTACGACGCGGAGGTCAGCGCACCGACGGGGCAGATCTGGATGGTGTTGCCGGAGAAGTAGGACTCGAACGGCTCGTTCTCGTAGATGCCCACCTGCTGCAGCGCACCGCGCTCGATCAGCGCGATGAACGGGTCACCGGCGATCTGCTCGGAGAAGCGGGTGCAGCGGGCGCAGAGCACGCAGCGCTCGCGGTCCAGGAGCACCTGCGCCGAGATGTTGATCGGCTTGGGGTAGGTGCGCTTCTGCCCGGTGAAGCGGGTCTCGCCGCGACCGTTGGACATGGCCTGGTTCTGCAGCGGGCACTCGCCGCCCTTGTCGCACATGGGGCAGTCGAGCGGGTGGTTGATCAGCAGGAACTCCATGATCCCCTGCTGCGCCTTGTCGGCGACCTTCGAGCTGGCCTGGGTGCGGACCTTCATCCCGTCGGAGACCGCCAGCGTGCACGACGCCTGCGGCTTGGGGATAGGGCGACCGTTGCCGGCGTCCTCGACCTCGACCAGGCACTGCCGGCACGCGCCGACGGGCGCGAGCAGCGGGTGGTCGCAGAACCGGGGGATCTGCACGCCGATCTGCTCGGCGGCACGGATCACCAGGGTGTCCTTGGGGACGCTCACCTCGACGTCGTCGATGGTGACCGTCACGAGGTCGGTCCGCTCGACGGCGCCTGCGGTCGAGTCGTGCGACGAGACCGTCATGCCACCTCTCCTCGGTAGTACGACTGGGACGTGTTCATGCATGGGCTCCCGCGGGTGCGAAGAGGGTGGACGCGGCGTGGTCGAACGGACAGCCGCCCTGCTCGAGGTGCGCGATGTACTCCTCGCGGAAGTACTCGATCGAGGAGGTGATCGGGCTGGTCGCGCCGTCTCCGAGGGCGCAGAAGGCGCGGCCCAGGATGTTGTCGCACTGGTCGAGCAGCAGCTCGAGGTCGGTCTCGCTGCCCTCGCCGCGCTCCAGGCGGGCCAGGGTCTGCACCAGCCACCACGTGCCTTCACGGCACGGGGTGCACTTGCCGCACGACTCGTGCTTGTAGAACTCCGTCCAGCGCAGCACGGCCCGGACGACGCACGTGGTCTCGTCGAAGATCTGCAGCGCACGCGTGCCGAGCATGGAGCCGGCGGCGCCGACCGCCTCGTAGTCCAGGGGGACGTCGAGGTGCTCGTCGGTCAGGATCGGCGTCGACGAGCCACCCGGCGTCCAGAACTTCAGCTCGTGCCCCTCGCGCATCCCGCCGGCGAGGTCGATCAGCTCGCGCAGGGTGATGCCGAGCGGCGCCTCGTACTGCCCCGGGCGCCTGACGTGGCCCGAGAGCGAGTAGATGACGAAGCCCTTGCTCTTCTCCGTGCCGAGCGAGGCGAACCAGTCGGGTCCGTACTTGATGATGCTCGGCACCGAGGCGATCGTCTCGACGTTGTTGATGACCGTCGGGGCGGCGTACAGGCCTGCGACGGCGGGGAACGGAGGACGCAGGCGGGGTTGCCCGCGGCGGCCCTCGAGCGAGTCGAGGAGCGCGGTCTCCTCACCGCAGATGTAGGCGCCGGCGCCGGCGTGCACCACCAGCTCGAGGTCGTAGCCCGAGCCGTGGATGTTCTTGCCGAGGTGGCCGGCCAGGTAGGCCTCCTGCACCGCCCGCTGGAGGCGGCGGACGACGTGCAGCACCTCGCCGCGGACGTAGATGAACGCGTGGTGCGCGCGGATGGCGTACGCCGAGATGATCACGCCCTCGATGAGGGTGTGCGGCGAGGCCATCATCAGCGGGATGTCCTTGCAGGTGCCCGGCTCGGACTCGTCGGCGTTGACCACGAGGTACTTCGGCTTCGGGTTGTCCTGGGGGATGAAGCCCCACTTCATGCCCGTGGGGAAGCCCGCTCCCCCGCGCCCGCGGAGGCCGGAGTCCTTCACCGCGGCGATGACGTCGTCGGGGTCCATGCCCATGGCCACCCGGACGGCGTCGTAGCCGCCGCGATCCTGGTAGGAGTCCAGGGTCCAGGACCGGTCCGCGTCCCAGTTGTCGGTGAGGACCGGGGTCAGCATGTCGGTCATTCGGATGCGCCCTTCCCGTCGGCCTCGGGGTTGGATCCCTTGCCGCCCTCGACGTCGGCCGGTGACTCGTCGAGTCGTGCCTCGGACTCCGCGCGGTGCGTGTCCGGCGTACCCGTGCCGCCACCGCCACCGCCACCGGGCAGCGACCCGCGATCGGAGGCCGGGGCCTTCCACCCGCGCTCGCGGGCGATCTCCAGACCGACCAGCGACGCGGGACCCGCGCCCGGGCCCTCGTCGGCACGGTCGTCGGGGTAGCCGGCGAGCACGCGCTCGGCCTCACGCCAGGTGCAGATCCGCGGGCCCCGGGTGGAGTGGACCTCCTTGCCGGATCGGAGGTCGTCGACGACCTGCGTCGCGGACTCGGGGGTCATGTTGTCCATGAACTCCCAGTTGACCATCATCACCGGCGCGTAGTCGCAGGCAGCGTTGCACTCGACGTGCTCGAAAGTGATGGTCTTCCCGCTCCGTCGTCCGGGGTCGTCTCGTCGTTGCCGACGTCGAGGTGGTCCTTGAGCCGCTCGAAGATGGCGTCGCCGCCCATCACCGCGCACAGCGTGTTGGTGCACACGCCGACGTGGTAGTCGCCGACCGGCCGCCGCTTGTACATCGTGTAGAAGGTCGCCACGCCCGAGACCTCGGCCGCGGAGATCCCCAGGATCTCGGCGCACGCCTCGATGCCCCGCGCCGTCACACGGCCCTCGACGCTCTGCACGAGGTGCAGCATCGGGAGCAGCGCGGACCGCGCCTCGGGGTAGCGGGTCGTGATCTGCCGCAGCTCGTGCAGCGTCTCCTCGGGCAGGCTGCCGGCCGAGCCCTTGGCCGGCCCGCCGTTGGAGGATCCTGTCGAAACCATGTCCGTCATCGGTCAACTCCACCCATCACGGGGTCGATCGAGGCGATGGCGACGATGACGTCGGCGACCATGCCGCCCTCGCTCATCACCGAGGTCGCCTGGAGGTTGGTGAACGAGGGGTCGCGGAAGTGCGCCCGGAAGGGCCGCGTCCCTCCGTCGGAGACGACGTGCGCCCCGAGCTCGCCGCGCGGCGACTCGACGGGGACGTACGCCTGCCCGGGCGGGACCCGGAAGCCCTCCGTCACCAGCTTGAAGTGGTGGATCAGCGCCTCCATGGACTCACCCATGATGTGCCGGATGTGGTCCAGGCTGTTGCCCATGCCGTCCGCGCCGATGGCGAGCTGGCTGGGCCAGGCGATCTTCTTGTCGCCGATCATCACCGGTGCGCCCTCGAGCCCGGCGAGCCGGTCGGCGCACTGCTCCACGATCTTCAGCGACTCGTGCATCTCGTCGAGCCGGATGCGGAACCGCCCGTAGGAGTCGCTGCTGTCCCACGTGCAGACGTCGAAGTCGTAGTCCTCGTAGCCGGAGTAGGGCTGCGTCTTGCGCAGGTCCCACGGGTAGCCGGTGGAGCGCAGCACCGGGCCGGTCAAGCCCAGCGCCAGGCAGCCGGCCAGGTCGAGGTGGCCCACGTCCTGGAGGCGGCCCTTGAAGATCGGGTTCGCGTTGCAGAGGGCGGCGTACTCGGTGAGGCGCTTCTTCATCAGCGCGATGAAGTCGCGGATCTCGTCGAGGGCGCCCGGGGGCAGGTCCTGGGCCACGCCCCCCGGACGGATGAACGCGTGGTTCATCCGCAGGCCGGTGATCAGCTCGAACAGGTCGAGGACGAGCTCGCGCTCGCGGAAGCCGATCGTCATCACGGTCAGCGCGCCGATCTCCATGCCGCCCGTCGCGATCGCGACGAGGTGCGAGGAGATCCGGTTCAGCTCCATCAGGAGGACGCGCATGACCTGCGCCTTCTCCGGGATCTGGTCCTCGATGTCGAGCAGGCGCTCCACGCCGAGACAGTAGGTGGCCTCGTTGTAGAACGGCGAGAGGTAGTCCATCCGGGTGCAGAACGTGACGCCCTGCGTCCAGGTGCGGAACTCCATGTTCTTCTCGATGCCGGTGTGGAGGTAGCCGATGCCGCAGCGGGCCTCGGTCACCGTCTCACCGTCGAGCTCGAGGATGAGCCGGAGCACGCCGTGCGTGGACGGGTGCTGCGGGCCCATGTTCACGACGACGCGCTCCTCGCCCTCCTCGGCGACGCCGGAGACGACGGTGTCCCAGTCCTGGCCCGTGACGGTGAAGACCTTGCCCGCACTGGTGTCGGCCGCGTCCGCGGTGTGCGGTGCGTACGGGTCGTTCTGTGTCTGTGTCATCAGCTGTAAGACCTCCGCGTGTCCGGCGGTGGGATGGTGGCGCCCTTGTACTCGACGGGGATGCCGCCGAGCGGGTAGTCCTTGCGCTGCGGGTGGCCCGGCCAGTCGTCGGGCATCTCGATCCGGGTCAGCGACGGGTGGCCGTCGAAGATGATCCCGAAGAAGTCGTAGGTCTCGCGCTCGTGCCAGTCGGCCGTCGGGTAGACCGGGACGACCGACGGGACGTGCGGGTCGCCGTCGGGGCAGGTCACCTCCAGGCGGATCCGGCGGTTGTGGGTCATCGAGAGCAGGTGGTGGACCGCGTGCAGCTCGCGGCCCTCGTCGTCGGGGTAGTGCACGCCCGAGACGCCGGAGCAGAGCTCGAAGCGCAGCGCCGGGTCGTCCCGCAGCGTGCGGGCCACCTGCAGCAGGTCGGCGCGCCGGATGAAGAAGGTGATCTCGCCGCGGTGGACGACCACCTTCTCGATGGCGCTGGTGAAGCCGGCCGTGGTCAGCGCGGACTCGAAGGCGTCGGCGACCTCGTCGAACCAGCCGCCGTACGGGCGGGCCGTGCCGCCCGGCATCGCGACGGGACGGACGATGCCGCCGTACCCGGAGGTGTCGCCCGAGCCGTGCACGCCGAACATCCCCTTGCGCACGCCGACCACCTCGGGCTCGAGGGCGCCGGGCTCGACGGGCAGGGTGTTCTCGGGCAGGTCCTCGGTGACGTCGGCGTCGGTGCCGGGGGTGACCTCGTCGAAGTCACCAGGTTCCGTGGGGGTCAACGCAGCATGCCCCTTCATCTCGGAGGTCGGGAGGGCGTTGAGCTTCTCGGTCTCGGTCTCGACGATCTCGTCGAGGCGGTTCGACCCGAGCTTGCTGTGCTGCACCTGGTCGTGCAGCTTGAGGATCGCGTCGATGAGCATCTCCGGCCGCGGCGGGCAGCCGGGGAGGTACATGTCCACGGGGACGACGTGGTCGACGCCCTGGACGATCGCGTAGTTGTTGAACATGCCGCCCGACGAGGCGCACACGCCCATCGCCAGCACCCACTTCGGGTCCGGCATCTGGTCGTAGATCTGGCGCAGGACCGGGGCCATCTTCTGGCTGACGCGGCCGGCGACGATCATCAGGTCGGCCTGGCGCGGCGAGGCGCGGAAGACCTCCATGCCGAAGCGGCCCAGGTCGTACTTCGGACCGCCGGTGGTCATCATCTCGATGGCGCAGCAGGCCAGGCCGAAGGTGGCCGGCCAGAACGACGCCTTGCGGAAGTAGCCGGCGACGGTCTCGACCGACGTCAGGAGTACGCCGCTGGGCAGCTTCTCTTCAATGCCCATCAGAGGATCACCTCGTGCATTGCCATGGTCATCGGTCTCCGTGGTTGAGGTGGCTTGCGGCTGCGCCGGTCACGGCCGGGCCGGACGCAGTCAGGACGATGTCGCCGGGCACGGGTCAGTCCCAGTCCAGCCCGCCGCGGCGCCAGACGTAGGCGTAGACGACGAACAGGGTGACGATGAACAGGCCCATCTCGACCAGGCCGAAGGCGCCCAGGCTGTCGAACTTGACCGCCCACGGGTAGAGGAAGACGATCTCGATGTCGAAGATGATGAAGAGCATCGCGGTGATGTAGTACTTCACCGGGAAGCGCCCACCTCCGACCGGCTGAGGCGTCGGCTCGATGCCGCACTCGTAGGAGTCGAGCTTGGCGCGGTTGTAGCGCTTGGGGCCGACGACGGCGCTCATGACGAGAGAGAACACCGCGAAGCCGAGTGCGATCAACCCGAGTGCGAGAACGGGTGTGTAGAGCTCCACCGCTCGTGCCCTCCTGTCTGTCTGCTGTCTGTGGACTGTGCTGCTAGGCCGTCGGGGCGACCTTGCTCAAGGCGTTGATGACCCGGTCCGAGGCGTCCCCGCCCCGCGGGTCGGTGAGGTTGGCCATCAGCTTGAGCATGAACTTCATGAGCGTCTCGCGCGGCAGGCCGTACTTCGTGGCCTGCTTCATGAACGTCGGGTTGCCGATCATCTTCGCGAAGACGCGCCCGAGGGTGAAGTAGCCGCCGTACGCCGCGTCGAGCGCTGCGGCGTACCCCTCGAGCACGCGCTCGCGACCGGCCTCGTCGGGCCGGGCGAGCGCCTGGAGAACGGTGTGCGCGGCGATCTGCCCGGACTCGAGGGCGTAGTCGATGCCCTCGCCGTTGAACGGGTTGACCATGCCGCCGGAGTCGCCGACGAGCAGCACGCCACGGGTGTAGTGCGGCTTGCGGTTGAAGCCCATCGGGAGCGCCGCCGAGCCGATGCGGCCGACCCGGTTCTCGTCGCTGAAGCCCCACTCCGCCGGCGTGTTGGCCAGCCAGCGGCGAAGGACGTCCTTGTAGTCGACGTGCTGGAAGGCCTGGGAAGTGTTGAGGATGCCGAGTCCGACGTTCGCGGTGCCGTCACCGACCCCGAAGATCCAGCCGTAGCCGGGCAGCAGGTTGCTCTCGCCGGGACGGCCGTCCCACAGCTCGAGCCAGGACTCCATCCACGCGTCGTCGTGGCGCGGCGTCTCGTAGTAGGCGCGGACCGCGACGCCCATGGGGCGGTTCTCGCGGCGCTCCAGGCCGAGCGAGACGGCGATGCGGGCGGAGACACCGTCTGCGGCGATCACGACGGGGGCCGAGTAGGTGATCTCGTCGCCGGTGCGACGACCGCGGTCGTCGACCGGCTTGGCCTTGACGCCGAGGACCCGCCCGGTGCGCTCGTCGACCACGGGGCCGGTGACGCAGGTGCGCTCCTGGAGCCGCGCGCCCGACTTCTCGGCGTGGCGGGCGAGGATCTCGTCGAGGTCCATGCGGGTGCGGACCATGCCGTACGGCGGGAAGGAGGCCAGCTCGGGCCAGGGCAGCTCGAGTCGGTGCCCGGCTCCCACGATCCGCAGGCCGTTGTTGCGCTGCCAGCCGGGGGCGTCGAGGTCGAGCCCGAGGCCCACGAGCTGCTTGACCGCGCGGGGCGTGAGGCCGTCGCCGCAGATCTTGTCGCGGGGGAACACGCTCTTCTCGAGCAGGAGCACGTCGACTCCGGCGTTGGCGAGGTGGTAGGCGGCACTGGAGCCCGCGGGCCCGGCGCCTACGACGATGACGTCGGCCTGCCGCTCGTCCGCGGTGGTCCGGCTCATCGTGTCCTCGTCCCTGCTTCTCTGGTCCCGATTTGTGACTTAGTGAATTCCTTCACTAACTGCCACGTCGGCACAGTCTAGAGGTCTGCATCACATCATGCGAAGGGGGGCTACCCCTGCGGGTGGACGGCCAAACCGTGACCTCGGTCGCGCCATCAGGCCGCGGCCGGCTCCTCGGTCACGGCGCCGTGGCGTGGTGCAGCGCAACGACCCCGCCGGAGAGGTTGCGCCAGCGCACGTCGCCCCAGCCGGCCCCGGAGATGCGCTCCGCGAGGGCGGGCTGGTCCGGCCACGCCCGGACCGACTCGGCCAGGTAGACGTACGCGTCGGGGCTCGAGGAGACCGCACGCGCGATGGGCGGGAGTGCCTTCATCAGGTACTCCACGTAGACCGTCCGGAACGGCGCCCAGGTCGGGTGGCTGAACTCGCAGACGACCAGGCGTCCGCCCGGGCGCGTGACCCGAAGCATCTCGCGCAGGCCGGCCTGCGGGTCGACGATGTTGCGGAGCCCGAACGAGATGGTGACCGCGTCGAAGGTGTCGTCGGCGAAGGGGAGCCGCGTCCCGTCGCCGGCGGTGAACGGCAGGTGCCCGCGGGCCTGCTTGCCGACCTGGAGCATGCCCAGCGAGAAGTCGCAGGGCACCACCTCGGCCCCTCGGTCGGCGAAGGGCTGGCTGGAGGTGCCGGTGCCGGCCGCGAGGTCGAGCACGCGCTCCCCCGGCTTCACGTCGACCGCGTCGAGCACCGCTGTGCGCCACCGGCGGTCCTGTCCCAGGGACAGGACGTCGTTGGTGATGTCGTAGCGCTTGGCCACGTCGTCGAACATGGCGCGGACGTCGGAGGGCTTCTTGTCCAGGTCGGCTCGGGTCACGGGGCAACCATAGTCAGGCCGTACTCTTGCTCTCCGTGAGCACCGTTCCCACGAGCACCCGTGAGGCTGCGCCCCTCGTCGTCCGGACCGTTCCGCTCGACGACCCCGGCCCTCTGCTCGACCTGCTGCCGCCCGGCGACACGGTCACCTGGCTGCGGCGGGGCGAGGGCCTGGTCGGATGGGGCGTCGCCGCGGAGATCCGCACCTCGGGCCGCGACCGCTTCACCGCAGCCCGGGACTGGTGGATCTCCCACGCCCACGCCGCCGTGGTCCGCGACGAGGTCGTCCGCCCCGGCACCGGGCTCGTCTGCTTCGGCTCCTTCGCCTTCGCCGACGACCCCGGCGACAGCGTCCTGGTCGTCCCCGAGGTCGTCGTGGGGCGCCGCGACGGCCACGCCTGGGTCACCACGATCAGCGCCGCGGGCATCACCGCATCTCCCGCGGTCGAGTCCACCCCCGCCCCGGACGCCCCCGAGGGCGTGACGTTCGTGGACGGCGCCCTGAGCGGCACCGACTGGGAGGGTGTCGTCGCCGAAGCGGTACGCCGGATCGCCGCCGGGCACCTGGAGAAGGTCGTCCTCGCCCGTGACCTCGTCGCCACCGCCGACCGCGACATCGACGTGCGCTGGCCGCTGCGCCGCCTGGCCGACCAGTACCCCATGACGTGGACGTTCCACGTCGACGGCCTCTTCGGCGCCACCCCCGAGATGCTGGTACGCCGTGAGCGCGGCCTGGTCACGTCCCGGGTGCTGGCCGGGACGATCCGGCGTACCGGGGACGACGACCGCGACCTGAAGCTCGCCGCGACGCTGGCCCGCTCGTCGAAGGACCTGGAGGAGCACGAGTACGCCGTGCGCTCCGTCGCCGACGCCCTGGCGCCGCACTGCACCTCCATGAACGTCCCCGAGGCGCCGTTCGTCCTGCACCTGCCGAACGTCATGCACCTGGCCACCGACGTCGCGGGCGTGGTCCACGACGCGGAGGACGAGTCCGCGACCTCGCTCGACCTCGCCGCCGCCCTGCACCCGTCGGCAGCCGTCGGGGGCACGCCGACCGAGGCGGCCAAGGCGCTGATCGCCGAGATCGAGGGCATGGACCGGGGCCGCTACGCCGGGCCTGTCGGATGGATGGACGCCACGGGCGACGGGGAGTGGGGGATCGCCCTGCGCTCCGCGGAGGTCGACGGCTGCACCGTCCGCCTCTTCGCCGGCTGCGGCGTGGTCGCCAGCTCCGACCCGGAGGCCGAGCTCGCCGAGGCACAGGCCAAGTTCGTGCCGGTCCGGGACGCCGTCTCCGGCGTCTGACCGCACCCGCCGAGTCGGCAGAACTGCTGCCCGAATCCTCGCCGAGTCGGCAGAACTGCCGCCCGAATCCTCGCCGAGTCGGCAGAACTGCTGCCCGAAACCCGGCCGAGTCGGCAGAAGTGTGGCGGGGGCTCAGCCGAGCGGGATCTCCTGCCCCGGCTCGACCCGGACGTACTCCTGCTCCCGCTCGCCGAGCAGGCCGCCGACCAGGCGCTGGGCGAGGCCGAGCCCGCGCTCGTTGAGCAGCCCGTCGTGGATCGCGACCGACAGCGGCGCCCCGACCGCGCGGGCGTAGTCGATGACCTCGCTGATCTTGCTCCACGGCGCGTGCACCGGCAGGAGCAGCAGGTCGAGGCCGTCCGGACGCTCGGTGACCGCGTCGCCCGGGTGGAAGATCCGACGTCCCTCCACCTCGAGCAGGTAGCCGGAGTTGTCGAAGTGCGGCAGCTCGGGGTGGATCACGGCGTGCTTCTCCCCCACGACCGTCACGGGCACGCCGAGGTCGAGCACGTCGCCCGGCGTCACCACCGTCACCCGCTCCGCGAGGTCGGGCGCCTGCTCCTGGATCTGCTTGGCGACCGCCGCGATGGTGTACACCGGCGCGTCCGCGGCCCGGAGGTTGTCGGGGTCGAGGTGGTCGGGGTGCTCGTGGGTGACGAGAACGGCCCCGGCGCCGGCCACGGCCTCGCGCTCCGTCCACCCGCCCGGGTCGACCACCACCGTCGTGCTCCCGGACTCGATCCGCACGCAGGCATGTCCGAACTTCGTGATCCGCATGGGCCCATCGAACATCGCGATGGTGCGTCCTGCAACGACTCAGGCCGGCGCGGTCACCCCACGAGCTCGTCGACGAAGCACCAGCGCCACGCCTCGCCAGGCTCGGCCGAGCGCACCACCGGGTGACCGGTCCCAGCGTGGTGGGCACGGGAGTGCCTCCGCGGCGAGGAGTCACAGCAGGAGACGTGGCCACAGGTCAGACAGGTGCGCAGGTGCACCCACGTCGTCCCCTCGGCGAGGCAGTCCACGCAGGCGCTCTGGTCCTCCACCTCGAGGTCCCGGGCCTCCTGGATGTGGGTGCAGGTCTCGCCCTGGCTCACCGCGGACACCTCCCTCGTAGCGTTGCGGGGCAGCTCGTCGCGCCGGGACGTAGCGCCTTCCAGCATCGACTCCTCGACGTCGAGGCTGTTGAGGACGTCCCCGACCACCTCGTGCGGCACCCGGCCGGTGCCGCGGACCTCGAGGACGCGGCGGCGCTCGGCTCGCAGCATCTCTCGGCGTAGCCGCACGTACGTCTCGCTGGGGGCCTCGCGATCGGGGTCGACCTGGCCCAACCTCTCCCAGGCGGCGAAGTCGCGCTGCTCGATCCGGCGGCGGAGCGCGGCCACGGTGTCATAGGGATCCTCTTCCCTGTGCTTCTCGAGCTCGGCGAGCCCGGCGACGGAGGCGTCCTGGAAGAGTGTCGCCCGCGCGAGGGCGTCCTGGCGAGGGTCCGGGCCGGGTACGGCGAGACGTCGCGCGAGCCACGGGAGGGTCAGCCCCTGCCCGAGGAGCGTGCCGGCGGCGACCGTGAATGCCGCCAGGATCAGCACCTCGCGGTGCGCGAAGTCCTCGGGGATGGCGAAGGCGGCGGCCAGCGTCACCACCCCGCGCATGCCCGCCCAGGAGATGACCGTCGCCGCCCGCCAGGGGTGACGGGGCGCTCCCTTCAGGGGCCGGAGCAGCGGGAGCTGGAACGCGAAGACCCAGATCGGCCGGAGCAGGACGGTGGCGAGCAGGGCAGCACCGCACACGAGGGCGATCCGGGAACCGGAGAGGTCGCTCCCGCTGACGCCTTCGAGGATCCAGCTGGCCTGGAGACCGATGAGGAGGAAGACGGCGTTCTCCAGCAGGAAGGAGATGGTGCGCCAGTTGAGCCGCTCGGAGATCCGGGAGGTCGCTGTCTGCAGGACGGGGGCACGGTGACTGAGGAGCAGGCCGGCGACCACGACGGCGAGGACTCCGGAGGCGTGGAGCTCCTCGGCGGCGACGTAGGCGACGAACGGGGTGAGCAGCGACAGGCTGGTGTCGATCACCGGATCGTCGAGGTGCCGCCGGCTCCAGGCCACGACCCCGTAGACGAGGACGCCGACCGCGACGCCCCCACCCGCGGCCACGGCGAAGTCGAGCCCGATCGCGACGACGCCGGTGGCGCCGACGATGGCGGTCCGCAGGGCCACCAGGGCCGTGGCGTCGTTGAGCAGCGACTCGCCCTCGAGCACGGTGACCACCCGGCGGGGCAGGCCGATGCGCCGGGCGATGGCGGTGGCCGCGACCGCGTCCGGGGGCGCCACGACGGCGCCGAGCGCGAGGGCGGCCGGCCACGAGGCCCCGGGGAGCACGCTGTGCACCACGACCCCGACACCGAGGGTGGTGAAGGCGACGAGCCCGACGGAGAGCAGCAGGATCGGTCGGCGTTCCGCCGTGAAGTCGACGAGCGAGGTCTGCAGGGCGGCGGCGTACAGCAGCGGTGGCAGGAGTCCGACCAGCACGATCTCCGAGGTGAGGCGGACCTCCCCGACGAACGGCAGGAAGGACCCGGCCATCCCGACGGCGATGAGCACCAGGGGTGCCGGGAGGTCGAACCTGGTGCAGGCTGCGGCGACTGCCACCACGACGGCGAGCAGTCCGACCAGCGAGAGCGCGAGATGCACCCGGCCATTCAACCCTGCCGTGCCCCAGCCGGGCGGGGAGCGGTCAGGTGGTGGTCACGAGCGCCCGGATCGCGGCGTCGAGGTCGCGCCGGTTGTCGCGGCGCACGACGGCCTCGACCACCTCGACCCCTCCTCGTGGGCGGGCGATCGCCGCGTCGAGCTCCTCGCGCGTGGTGACCCGTCGGTGCGGGGTGCCGCTCGCGGAGCACAGGGCAGCGAGGTCGACGCCGTGGGGCGTGCCGAAGATCCGCTCGAACGACCCGGCGTACGCCGGAGCGCCTTGCTCGAGGAGGGAGAAGATCGACCCCCCGTCGTCGTTGACCACCACGACCATCAGGTCGGGACGTGCCTCGTCGGGGCCGATGACGAGCCCGCCCGCGTCGTGGAGGAAGGTGACGTCGCCGAGGAGGGCGAAGGCGCGGCTCGTTCGGGGCCGGCCGAGAGCGGCGCCGACGGCGGTGGACACGGACCCGTCGATGCCCGCGAGGCCGCGGTTGGCGATCACCAGGCGCCGCTCCCCCACCGTCGAGGGAACCGCCATCAGGTCGAGGTCGCGGACGGGGTTGGACGCCCCGACGAACAGCAGGCCCTCCGGCGGCATCGCGGCGCCGACGGCAGCGGCGACGTCGTGCGGGGTCAGCCCCGGCTCCGCGGCGACGAGCTTGTCCAGCGCCGCCGCGACCTCGGCGTCACGGGCCTGCCACTCCTCGAGCCACGGCGTGCTCGGGCGCGGTGCCCGCGCGGACTCGGTGTCGTCGGCTCTCCAGGAGCCGAAGGGGTCCTGGTCGTCGGGGTAGGCGCCGGCCACGACCCGGGTCACCCGGTGGCCGGGGTCGGTCCACCCGGCGCGACCCGGGACAGCCACGATGTCCACGTCGTCACGGGAGAGCAGACGGGTGACCGGGCGCGAGAGCGTCGGGTGCCCGAAGACGACGACCTGCTCGATCCGGGACGAGAGCTCCGGGTCGCCGAGCAGGAGACGGTAGGTGCGGATCGCGTTGGCGCCGGTGCGGGAGCCGCTCGAGGGCTCGGCCAGCAGCGGCCATCCGGCACGCTCGGCGAGGATGCGGGCCGGAGGGCCGGCGTCGTCCCCGGCGACGACGACCGTCCTGGCGGAGGCGCTGACCGGCTCGGGCTGCAAGGCGGAGGGCTCGGCCCGCTCGGTCCACGGCTGCCCGTAGGGACGGCCGTCGAGGGGCGAGGTCCATCCTCCGTCGCTCTCCGGCGTGAGCGGCTCGGCGAGCTGGACGTTGAGGTGGACCGGCCGGGCGCAGCCGTGGGTCCCCCGCGCGCGGCCACGGCGAAGCGGGCGACGAGCGACCGCCAGGACACGACCTGGGACGGCTCGTCCCGGCCCGGGACGCCGGGCGGGACGTCGGCGAACGCACGCAGCGCGTCGCCGAAGATCTTGACCTGGTCGGTCGTCTGGTTCGCCCCTGTGCCGCGCAGCCCGGCGGGCCGGTCGGCGGTCACCACGACGAGCGGGACCCCGGCGTGCGAGGCCTCCAGCACGGCGGGGTGCAGGTTGGCGACGGCAGTGCCCGAGGTGGTGACGACGGCGACCGGACGCCGCGAGGTCCTGGCCAGGCCGACGGCGAGGAACGCCGCCGAGCGCTCGTCGATCCGGACGTGCAGTCGGAGGCCGCCAGCCTCGGCGGCCGCGTGGGCGGCGAACGCCAGAGGTGCGGACCGCGAACCGGGCGCGAGGACGACGTCGCGCACGCCGCACCGGACCAGCTCGTCGACGAGCGTGCCGGCCACGGCGGTCGAGGCGTTGCGAGGTGTCGTCACGACAACCGATCCTGCCGCATCCTCTGCGCGAGCGCCTCCACCTCGCGCAGGCGCGCTGCCCAGACAGCCTCCCGATCGGGTGCCGCCCGCAGCCGGGCCAACGCATCGGCGTCCACCTCCGGTCGTACGACGGGCAGCACGCCGTCGCGGGGCAGGAGCGGACGAGTGGCGACGTCGTCCTCCAACAGGGCCACCGTCGCGAGCCCGCAGGCATAGGGCAGCTCGGGCAGGGCGGCGGCGAGAGCGACCCCCGCCGCGATACCTGTCGAGCTCTCGAGCGCCGAGGAGACCACCACGGGCAGCCCGATGTCCTCGGCGATGCGCAGGCAGGCCCGCACCCCGCCGAGGGGCTGGACCTTCAGCACGGCGACGTCGGCGGCCTCCAGGTCCCGCACCCGGTAGGGGTCCTCGGCACGGCGGATCGACTCGTCGGCCGCGACCGGCACGTCCACCTTCCGGCGTACGGCGGCCAGGTCCTCGACCGCGGCACAGGGCTGCTCGACGTACTCCAGGCCGCCGGCGGCACGGTCGAGCACACCGAGGGCGCTGACCGCCTCGTCCACCGTCCACCCGCCGTTGACGTCGATGCGGATCCGGCCGCCGGGTCCGAGGGCGTCGCGCACCGCCTCGAGCCGGCCCTGCTCGTCCGCCAGGGACTGCCCCGGCTCGGCGACCTTCACCTTCGCGGTGCGGCAGCCGCTGCCGGCGCGGACGATCGCCGCGGCCTGCTCGGGTCCGACGGCGGGCACGGTCACGTTCACGGGGATCTCGTCGCGCAGCGCGGCGGGCCAGCCGTCGAAGGCCGCCTCGTGGGCGCACCGCAGCCAGGGGGCCGCCACGGCCGCGTCGTACTCCAGGAAGGGGCTGAACTCGCCCCACCCCGCCGGCCCCCGCAGGAGCATGCCCTCGCGCTCGGTGATCCCCCGGAACCGGGTGCGCATCGGGATGGAGAAGACGTGGGACTCAGCCATCGCGTCTCACCAGCTCCTCGATCGCGAGCCGGTCGACCTTCCCGCTCGGGAGGAGCGGCAGGTCCGGTACCCGGATCAGCTGCCGGGGCGCCCACTCACGCGGATGGACCTGGGAGACCCAGTTGCGCAGGTCGTCCAGCGGCGGGACGTTGCGTGCCGCTACTCCCTGCTGGGAGACGACGACCGCGACGACCCGTTGCCCCCACTCGGCGTCGCGGACCCCCACGACCTCGGCGGCGTCCACCCGCGGGTGCTCACGAAGCCGTCGCGCGACCGCCGGCGCCGGCACCTTCACGCCGCCGGAGACGATCACGTCGTCGGCGCGCCCCAGGACGTGCAGCCGCCCGTCGTCGTCGAGACGCCCCAGGTCGGAGGTGCGTGAACCACCCGTCCCGCAGCACCGCCGCAGTGAGGTCGGGGCGGCCGTCGTACCCGTCGAAGAGCACCCGCCCTCCGATCCGCACCCGGCCGTCGGCGCCGATCGCGACCGCGACGCCGTCCAGCGGCATCCCGTCGTACACGCAGCCGCCGCACGTCTCGCTCATGCCGTACGTCGCGACGACCCGGACCCCTTGCTCCGCGGCACGGCGGCGCAGCGACTCCTCGACGGCCGCACCGCCGACGAGCACGGTGTCGAACGTCCGGAGCGCCTCGACGTCGCGGGCCGAGCCGAGCATCCGGACCAGCTGGGTGGGGACGAGGGAGACGTACCTCCGGTCCCCGGTCATGGCGGATGCCGCCTCGGCGAAGCCGTCGTGCTCGTCGAGGAGGACCGGGGTGGTCCCGGCCAGTGCGGAGCGGAAGAGCACCTGCACTCCGGCCACGTAGGTGGCCGGGAGGTTGAGCAGCCACTGTCCCGGCCCACCGGTCCGCGCCTGCGTCGCGCTCGCCGAGGCCCGCATCGCCGCCCGCGAGAGCACGACCTGCTTGGGCACGCCGGTCGACCCCGACGTCTCGACCACGAGCGGCTCGGGCTCGCCGCCGGCGTCCTGCCAGGCACGCAGCAAACCGAGCACCTCGCGGGGTGCTCCCTGGACTGGGCGCAGGCTGGTCACGGGACCCAACGCTATGCCTGCGAGAATTCCCGGCTATGGCAACCCCTGCACAGTGGCTCGAGGGCGCACGACCGCGCACCCTTCCCGCGGCCGTCGCCCCCGTCCTGGCCGGCACCGGCATCGCCGCCTACCTCGACCAGGCGGTCTGGTGGAAGGCGTTCGTCGCCCTCGGTGTCGCTCTCGCGCTGCAGGTGGGCGTCAACTACGCCAACGACTACTCCGACGGGATCCGCGGCACCGACGCTGATCGCGTGGGTCCTCTGCGCCTCGTGGGATCAGGAGCGGCGACGGCCGCCGAGGTGAAGCGGGCCGCGCTCGCGAGCTTCGCGGCGGCCGCTGTGCTCGGGCTGGTGCTGGCCGCGACGACCTCGTGGTGGCTGGTGCTCGGTGGGCTCGTCTGCATCCTGGCCGCCTGGTACTACACCGGCGGCAGCCACCCCTACGGCTACATGGGCCTCGGCGAGGTCATGGTGTTCGTCTTCTTCGGCCTCGTCGCCGTGATGGGCACGACGTACGTGCAGACCGAGACCTTCCCGCTCGCGTCGTTCTTCGCAGCGGTCGGCGTCGGCGGGCTCGCCTGCGCCATCCTGGTCGCGAACAACCTCCGCGACATCCCCACCGACCGCGAGGTGGGCAAGCGCACCCTGGCGGTGGTGCTGGGCGAGGAGCACACCCGCTACCTGTACGCGTTCCTCGTCGCGCTCGCCGTCATCGCGCTGCTCGGCGTCGTCCTCTCGACGACCTGGGCCGCGCTGCTGGGCCTGGCGTTCCTGGCGCCTGCGGTCCCGGCACTGCGGCTGGTGCTCGGAGGTACGTCGGGCCGCGCGCTCGTGCCGGTGCTGCAGCGCACCGGCACCGCCGAGCTCGTCTACGCCGCGGGAGTGTTCCTGGGGCTCGTCGCCGCCTGAGGCGCCGGCCTCACTCCTCGGGCTCGTCCTCCTTGGCCCGCATCTGCTCGAACGCCGTCGACGCCTTCTCCGCGCGCCGCTGCACGACCTGGGCGAACCGGTCCCGCTGCTTGCGGAGCAGGTACGCCGAGGCGATCGCCGAGATCACGATGGCGAGCAGGAACGGCCAGAAGAGCGGAACCCCGTTGTCGTCGCTGACGAGCAGGTAGACCCCCACCACGGCGGCGTAGGACAGGACGAACAGCCCGAGGCGGGCAGCGGTGTAGATCGCGAACTCCTTCACCACACCAGCCTAGGTCGCTGCCAGGACGATCGAGTCGGTGGACCGGTACACCTCGGCTTGGAGAACTGCTTACTCTGGAGGCGTGGGAAAGATTCTGCTCGTCGTGCTGGTCTTCGCCGCGCTGGTCTACGGCTTCTTCTGGCTGCTCGAACGGCGCAAGGGCCAGCGGCCCTCACCGAGGCCGGGAGGGCGTCCGGGCGGCGCGGTCCCGAAGCGGGTCGTCGCGCCCGACGACGACGAGGAGTTCCTGCGCGACCTCGAGCAGCGGCGCCGCCGCGCGGCTCGCGAGGAGCGCAAGCCGGACCACCCCCCGACCGCGGGTCCTGCCGAGCCCGGTCCGCAGAAGCCCACGGGTCGTGGATCGGGCAGGAGCGCCCCCGACACGGGCAAGCACTCGGGTCCCGGCGAGAAGGACCCGGACAAGCCCGAGCCCCGCGAGGGAGAGCCCAAGCCCGAGGGGCCGGCCGACAAGAACCGCTCCAAGCCGGACTAGCCGCCGAGTCGGCAGAAGTGCCGCCCGCAGAACCGCCGAGTCGGCAGAAGTGCCGCCCGCAGAACCGCCGAGTCGGCAGAAGTGCGGCGATCAGCCCAGGCCGGAGTAGGAGTGCAGTCCGGAGCCGAACAGGTTGATGCCGACGAAGTTGAACAGCACCGTCCCGAAGCCGACCAACGCGATGATCGCGGCTCCCTTTCCACGCCATCCGGCCGTCGCCCGGGCGTGGAGGTAGGCGGCATAGACCACCCAGGTGATGAACGCCCACACCTCCTTCGGGTCCCAGCCCCAGTAGCGGCCCCAGGCGTACTGCGCCCAGATGGGACCGGCCACGAGCGCGGCAAATGTCCAGACCGGGAAGCCGAAGGCGTGCACGCGGTAGGCGATGCGGTCGAGCACGGCCGACTTGGGCAGGCGCGCGACGTAGCCGGTGGTGGGCCCGTCCGTGCGCTGCTCGGCCCGCGCCTTCACCAGGTAGAGCGCCGAGGCCATGGCACCGACCGCGAAGGCGCCGGCACCGATGACGGCGGCGACGACATGGATCACCAGCCAGTAGGACTGCAGGGCGGGCACGAGGGGGCCGGCCGGCACGTAGAGCAGCAGCACGGCGAGCATCAGCACCACGACCGCGAACGCGGTGACGAAGAGCCCGAGCCAGCGCAGGGAGTACTTCCGCAGGAGCAGCAGGTACATGAGGGTCACGCCGAAGGCGCCGGCGATCGAGAACTCGTACATGTTGCCCCACGGCACCCGCGCGGGGTCCGCCCCGAGGCCCCGGCTGACCAGGCCGACGAAGTGCAGCAGCGCGGCCACGATGGTCAGGGCCACGGCGATCCGGCCGAACTTCTCGACGTTGTAGGCCTTGGCGGCCAGGTCGTCGCCCCCGGCGGCTGGTGACGCAGGGGCCGGGTCATCGCCGGACGCCGCCGATCGTCGTACGTCGTACCGTCCGCCGTACCGTCCGCCGGGGCACCGTCGACGGCGGCACCGACGGCCACCCGCTGCTCCGCCGCGGCGGAGGTCTCGGCCGCCACCAGGGACTCCGCCCCCTCCGCGGGCACCGACCGACCGGACGCCCACTCGGCGACGTGGCTGAGCAGAGCCAGCACGTAGACGACCGAGGCGAAGGCGATGGCGTTGTTGCTGAGAGACGCGAAGTCCGCGGGGGTCACGAAGTCTCCTTCTGCGTGAGGACCTGCTGCTGGATCCGGGCCTCGAGCTCGTCGATCTCGTCGGCGAGGTCACCGCCCGAGCTGCGGTCGAGCCCGGCCAGCTCCACCACGGTACGCCCGCCGTCGCGGCGGACCCGCACCCAGGCACGTCGCGGCCGGATGAACAACGAACCGAGCAGCCCGGCGATCGCGAGGAGCACGCCGCCGAGGGCCACGCCCTTGCCGGGCTTGTCGCTGACCTGGAGCTTCACCCAGCGGTTCACTCCGTCGAACGTGATCGAGCCCGTGCCGTCGGGGAGCTCGACGGTGTCGCCGACCTGGAGCTTGATGCGGGCGACCGGGCCGAGGCGCTCCGGGTCGCTGCTCTTGTAGGTCTTCAGCCCGGCCTTGTCGAGCTCGTAGACCGACTGGGGCTCGCCGTCGTCGAGGCCGAGGTCACCGTGGTACGGCACGAGTGAGAGGACGGGCGCCAGGGTGTCGGGGAACCGGGAGTAGGGACCGGTCGCCATGCTGAACCCGTACGTCGGGAGGAAGACCCCCTCGAAGCCGAGCTGGTCGGGAACCGCGTCGGGCACCTTGACGACGCCGAAGGACTCGAAGGTGGAGTCCTGCGGCAGGAAGGGGGCGGGGCCCTTGAAGGCCACGTTGCCGTCGCCGTCGCGCACCGTCACTACGGGCGCGTACCCGTGGCCGACCAGGAACACCGTGCCCCCGTCGAGCTCGAGCGGGTGGTTCACGGCGAGCTTCTGGGTCTGCTCCGGCGCGCCCGGAGACTCGACGTAGGCGACGTCGGCACCGAAGTCCGTGGGCATCCCTGCCTGAGGGCCGCTGCGCAGGAAGCTCACGTGGAAGTCGTCGATGGTGAAGGTGAACGGCTTGAGGTCGTCGGGGCCGAACAGCGTCCCGGGCTTGAAGTCGTCGTACTGGCTCAGCGAGTTGGAGAAGCCCTGGCCGTTCACGACGATGACGCCACCGGTGTAGCCGAACAGGTTGCCCACGGCGAAGCCGGCGAGCACGACGAGCACGGAGACGTGGAAGACCAGGTTCCCGGCCTCGCGGAGGTAGCCACGCTCTGCGGCGATCTCCCCGGTGGCGCCGTCCTGTCCGTCCTCCGTGACGTCGAGGCGGTACCGGCGACGGCGCAGCACCTCGCGGGCCCGCTCGAGGACGACGGCGGGCTCGTCGTCGAGGCTGAAGGTGCGCGACTCCGGCAGGCGCACGAGGTTCTTCGGCGCCCTCGGCGGCCGGGCCCGCATCGCGCGCCAGTAGATGCGCGTGCGGGGCACGATGCACCCGACGAGGGAGACCATGAGGAGGATGTAGATGGCGCTGAACCACGCCGAGTCGTAGACCGAGAAGAGCCCCAGCGCGTCGTAGATCGGGGTCAAGGTCGGGTGCGCGTCCTGCCAGCGACTCACCGCGATCGCGTCGATGTCGCGCTGCGGGATGATCGAGCCAGGGATCGCGGCGAGCGCGAGAAGGAACAGCAGGATGAGCGCGGTCCGCATCGAGGTGAGCTGCCGCCACGCCCACCGCCCCAGCTCGAGCGGGCTCAGCGCGGGCGGCGCCGGCGGGGGCGAGGCGGGGCGGACCGGCTCGCGCGTCGGGGCGCTCATACGGCCACCGCGTAGGAGCCGACCCAGCCACGCAGGTAGGCGACCCACTGGTCCCACAGCCCGGTCACGAGCAGCAGCCCGACCAGGATCAGCATGATCCCGCCGATCCGCGTGACCCAGGCCTGGTGCCGGCGGACCCACGACACGGCGCCGAGCATCCTCCGGAAGCCGAGCCCGGCCAGCACGAACGGCAGCCCGAGCCCGATGCTGTAGGCCAGGCTGAGCAGGGCCCCGCGCGCGGCGGTGCCCTCCTGGAACGCGAGCACCTGTACGGCGGACAGGGTCGGCCCGATGCACGGCGTCCAGCCGAGCCCGAACAGCACGCCCAGCAGCGGCGCCGCCGTGAGTCCCACGGCAGGGACCTTGTGCACGCGCACGTCACGCTGCATCCACGGCACGAGGCCGAGGAAGGCGATCCCGACGAGGATGGTGAAGACGCCCAGCACCACGCTGATCTGGCGCGAGTAGACGATCAGCCAGTCGCCGAGCGCGCCGGACGCCGTACCGAGGGCGACGAAGACGGCGGAGAACCCGAGGACGAAGAGCGAGCTGCCGAGCACCATGCGGCCGCGCTTGGCGGAGGCGAGGTCGGCCCCCGAGAGTCCGGTCGCGTAGGAGAGGTAGCCCGGGAGCAGCGGGACGACGCACGGGGAGAAGAAGGAGACCAGGCCCGCGACCAGGGCCACCGGCACGGCCAGGAGCAGCGAGCCGGACAGGGCGGTGTTGCTGAACCAGTCCCCGATTGCTGCGAGCGGCATCAGCCCTCACCTGCCATGACGTCCTCGACCAGGCCCACGAGGGTGGACTTGGAGGTCTCCCCCAGCACGCTGGCGGCGACCCGTCCCTGCTCGTCGACGACGACGGTGCTCGGGATGGCGTTGGGGCTCAAGGTGCCCCGGAAGGCGAGGAGGGTCTTGCCCTGCTGGTCGTAGATGCTCGGGTAGGGAACGTCGTACCGGCGGGCGAAGGCGCGGGCCGCGGCCTTGTCGAGGTCGCGCGAGTTGATGCCGAGGAAGACCACCCCGTCGTCGGCGAGCTCCTTCGAGGCCTCCACCAGGTCGGGCGCCTCGGCCCGGCAGGGCGCGCACCACGATCCCCAGACGTTGACCACGACGGTCTTGCCCTCGTAGTCCGCCAGGGACAGCGACTCACCGTCGAGCGTCTCACCGGAGACCTCGCCGGGCTGCTTGCGCTGGTCCACGGGCAGGCGCGTGATGACGCCCTTCCCGGAGACGAACCCGGTGTCGCCGGAGCTGCCCACGCTGTCGTTGGAGCAGGCGGCCAGCGCTGTGCTCGCCAGGAGCACGGCGGTCAGTGCGGCCAGGCGCCGCAGAAGGGCTGTGCGCGGGAGGGGCAAGGGTCAGTCCTCGACAACCGGCGGCTTGTCCTCGTCGACGGCGCCGCCTGCCGAGAACGGCGCCTTCCGGTCCTTGAGCGGGATGAGGTCCGCGGCGGGCTCGGAGTAGCGGACCGTCGTCAGCCGGTCGTCCTCGAACGTCAGGGACGTCAGGCTGCACAGGGTGCACTGCCGGCGACGCGGGTCGTGCAGGAAGGACCGGCCCTCGACGTGGAGCCGGGTGACCCAGATCGGGAGCTGGTGGGAGACGATGACGGCCTCGTGGCCGGCCGCGGCGTCGCGGGCCGCGAACACCCCCGCCATCATCCGCGCCGCGACCTCCTTGTATGGCTCACCCCACGAGGGGCGGAACGGGTTCCACAGGTGGCGCCACGCGCGCGGCTGACGGAGGACGCCGTCGCCCTGGCCGAACCGCTCGCCCTCGAAGACGTTCGTGGACTCGACGACGCGCTCGTCGGTGACCACGTCGATGCCGCGGGTGAGCGCCAGCGGCGCGGCGGTCTCCTGCGCCCGCTCGAGCGGCGAGGCGACCACGTGCGCGATGTCGCGGTCACCGATCGTGTCCGCCACCCGCTGTGCCATCGTCCGGCCGAGGTCCGAGAGGTGGTACCCCGACCGGCGTCCGTAGAGCACGCCGGAGGGGTTGTGCACCTCGCCGTGGCGGAGCAGGTGGACGACGGTCTGCATCAGGCTCCCTGAGGATCGGGGACGGTCTTGGCCGCGCGGACCGCCGCCGGCAGGGCGGAGACGATCCGGTCGAGGGCGGTGTCGTCGTGCGCGGCGGAGAGGAACCAGGCCTCGAAGGCGCTCGGCGGCAGGTGGACGCCCTGGTCGAGCATGGCGTGGAAGAACGCCTTGAAGCGGTCGGTGCGCTGCGCCGACGCCGCCTCGAAGTTCGTCACCTCGCTCACGCCCTCCTCGACGAAGAAGACGCTGAACATGTTCCCGGTGCGCTGGATGAGGTGAGGAAGGCCACCCTCGTCGAACGCGTCCGCCACAGCGGACTGCAGGGTCAGCGACGTCTCACCGAGCTGCTTGTACACCTCGTCGGTCGCCAGGCGCAGCGTGGCGAGGCCGGCCGTCGTCGCGACCGGGTTCCCCGACAGTGTTCCGGCCTGGTAGACCGGCCCGTCCGGCGAGAGGTGGCCCATCACGTCCGCGCGACCACCGAACGCCGCCGCGGGGAAGCCGCCGCCCATCACCTTGCCGAAGGTGGTCAGGTCGGGACTCCAGCCCTCCTCGGCGCCGTCGAGGCCCCACTGGCCCGAGCGCGACACCCGGAACCCGGTCATCACCTCGTCGCTCACGAACAGCGCGCCGTGCCGGCGGCAGACGTCGGCGAGGAAGGCGTTGAAGCCGGGAGCCGGCGGGACGACACCCATGTTGCCCGGGGCGGCCTCGGTGATCAGGCAGGCGATGTCGGCACCGTGCTCGGCGAAGACGGCCTCCACGGCCTCCCGGTCGTTGTAGGGCAGCACCAGCGTCGCCGCGGTCGAGGCGGCCGGCACCCCCGGCGTACCGGGGACGGCGAAGGTGGCCAGTCCCGAGCCCGCCGAGGCGAGCAGGGAGTCGACGTGGCCGTGGTAGCAGCCGGCGAACTTCACCACCAGCTCGCGTCCGGTGAACCCGCGGGCCAGCCGGATCGCCGACATGGTGGCCTCGGTGCCCGAGGAGACGAAGCGCAGGCGCTCGACGGACGTGCGCCCGACGATCTCCTCGGCGAGCTCGACCTCGGGACGGGTCGGGGTGCCGTACGACGTGCCGCGGGCGACCGCCTCGTACACGGCGGTCAGGACCCCTGGGTGGGCGTGCCCCATCAGCATGGGTCCCCAGCTGCCGACCAGGTCGACGTACTGGTTGCCGTCGGCGTCGGTGAGGTAGGCGCCCCGGGCGCTCTCGATGAAGCGGGGGGTGCCTCCGACTGCGTTGAAGGCGCGCACGGGTGAGTTGACCCCGCCGGGGGTCACGGCTCGAGCGCGGTCGAACAGGGCAGCCGACGCAGAGGTGTCGAGGTTGCTCACCCCGCCATTCTCCCCGAGCGTGGTGAGCCGGACGAACCCAGCCCCCGCCGCGGCGGTGTGAGTCTGCTCGCGTCACGCGACGCGCTAACCCGCGGGGCAGGGAAAGTAAAGGTCTACTGACGCGTAACCTGGGGCAGACTCGTTCGTTTACGTGTGAAGAGGGGTAACCCGGGTATTCGTCCTGTGACACCCGGGCGGTAACAGAATGGGGAGAGAGACACATGTCTCACAAGCGACTGACCACCTGGCAGAAGGCGACGGCTCTCGTGCCTCTGGCGCTGCTGTCGGGTGCCTGGACCACCAGCCTCGCCGCTACCTCGTCGGCCAGCGCGTCTCCGGAGCAGGGCACCACGACGCTCCCTGACGGCACCACCGTGCCCAACCAGGCCCTCGACACCCCGGCGAGCATGTCCCAGCCCGGCTCCGTCGCCCCCGGCATCCCCGCCGGCGCGGGCGACAGCATGGTCGCGGCCGCTTCGGAGAAGGGCATCCCCGCCGCTGCGCTCGCGGCGTACCAGCGGGCCGAGCAGGTCATCAACGCCGCCGACAAGTCGTGCAACCTCACCTGGCAGCTCGTCGCCGCGATCGGCCGCGTCGAGTCCGACCACGGTCGCTACGGCGGCAGCGTGCTCGGCGACGACGGCAAGAGCCGCCCCGGTATCTACGGCATCCCTCTCGACGGCAGCAACGGCACCACCAAGATCGCCGACACCGACTCCGGCCAGTTCGACGACGACGCCGTCTTCGACCGGGCCGTCGGACCCATGCAGTTCATCCCCGGGACCTGGCGCATCGTCGGGGTCGACGGGGACGGCGACGGGACCCGCGACCCGCAGGACATCGACGACGCGGCCCTCGCGACCGCGGTCTACCTCTGCTCCGGCGACGAGGACCTGGCGACGCGGGCGGGCCAGCAGGCGTCGGTCTACCGCTACAACCACAGCCAGGAGTACGTCGACCTGGTCCTCTCGATCATGAACGCCTACCTCAAGGGCGACTACAACCCCGTGCCCAACGGCATCGCGGCGCCCACCGTGTTCGTCCCGAGCACCGGCGGCGGCGTGGCCGTTCCGACCAAGGCAGGCAAGCGCGGCGGCAAGAAGCAGGGTGCGACCGGGAACGGTCCCCGCACCGGCTCCCCGGCCGGCTCGGGTTCCGGCTCCGGCTCGGGTGGCGGCACCGGCAGCACCCCTGAGGTGCCTCAGGACCCGCCGTCGAGTGGCCCGGTCGAGTCGGCGGTCGACACCACGAAGAAGACCACGGACTCCGCGAAGGACACCGTCGACAACACGGTCTCCGCACTCGACAAGGCCAAGCAGACCTGTCAGGACAACTTCACGGCAGCCGAGATCGACGCCCTCGGCGGTCTGACCGCGTGCGCGAACGCCGTGCTGGACGACGGGCTCGCGTCGGTGAAGTCCAGCCTGGCCGGTCTCCTCGGCGACTCGCTCCCGTCGCTGCCCTGACCTGAACCGCCGACTCGGCAGAAGTGCCGCCCGGTTCACGCCGAGTCGGCAGAAGTGCCGCCCGGTTCACGCCGAGTCGGCAGAAGTGCCGCCCGGTTCACGCCGAGTCGGGCTCTTGTGATGTTTGTGTGGGTGTGTTGAGCGCGCCGTAGAGGAGCGCACGCCGTTCCCTGCCTAGGTTTCTGAGCTGTCGAAGAACAGAAATCTGGTGGTCAGGAGAACGGCGTGCGTGAACTCAGCCTATGGCGTGCTCTGCTCGGAATCGAGCACACGGTCATCGAGGGCGTTCGATTCGGCCAGGAGACCGGGCAGCTGGTGTTCTCGGTGCGTCCTGGGGCTCGACGCCGGGGCAGGTGTGGACGGTGTCGTGCGCCCTCGCCGGGCTATGACGCCGGCCGGGGCCGCCGTCGCTGGCGGGCACTGGATCTGGGCACGGTGCAGGCCTACCTGGAGGCTCCGGCGCCCCGGGTGCGATGCAAGACCCACGGGGTGGTGGTCGCGCATGTGCCGTGGGCTCGGCATCGTGCCCGGACCACCCGTGCGTTCGAGGACCAGGTCGCGTGGCTGGTCACGAAGACCTCGCTGAGCGCGGTGAGCGAGCTGATGCGGGTGGCGTGGCGCACCGTGAACGGGATCCTGACGCGGGTCTGGGCAGAGATCGCCGGGCGCATCGACCTGCTGGATGGACTGACTCGGATCGGGATCGATGAGGTGTCGTGGCGGCGTAACCACCGCTACCTGCTCGCGGTCGTCGATCACGACACCGGCTCGCTGGTGTGGGTCGGGAAGGGCAACACCACCGCAACCGTCCAGGCCTTCTTCGACGCGCTCGGGCCGCACCGCTGCGCCCAGATCACCCACATCAGCGCCGACAGCGCCCCCTACATCGCCACCGCGGCGGACCGGAACTGCCCCGCCGCGGTCCGGGTGGCCGACCCCTTCCACGTCGTGAAGTGGGCCAACGACGCCCTCGGCGAGGTCCGGCTCGAGGTCTGGCGCGAAACCCGCAGACTGGCCCGAGCCAACGCACGCGGCCGAGGGCGCCCCCCGGCCGACGCCGGTGAGCGGTACCCGGCCAACCAGCGGCTGAAGATCTTGACCCGCTCCCGGTACGCGCTGTGGAAGAACCCCGAGAACCTCACCATCCACCAACGCGAACGGCTGGAGTGGATAGCCAAGACCGACTCAAGGCTGTGGCGCGCCTACCAGCTCAAGGAAGGCCTGCGCGCGGTGCTGCGGCTGCCCGCCGCCGAGGCCGGCGAAGCTCTCGACACCTGGTGCGACTCCGCCCGCCGCTGCCGGATCCCGCAGTTCGTCGACCTCGCCCGCATCGTCACCGACCAACGAGTCCCCATCCTCGCCGCCATTGAGCACGACCTGTCCAACGCGATCAGCGAATCGGCGAACACCCGCATCCGGCTTCGCAACCGGATCGCCTTCGGCATCCACGACCCCGACGCCCTGATCGGCCTGCTCATGCTCACCCTCAGTGGCCACACCCCCGCCCTGCCGGGCCGGAACTGACCCACACAAACAACAGGAGAGCCCGAGTCGGCAGAAGTGCCGCGGCACTACTGCCGACTCGAGCCCCATCCGAGCAGCACTACTGCCGACTCGGCATGAGTGGGGTCAGCGGGACAGCAGCCCGGCGGCCTCGAGCGCCCAGTAGGTCAGCACGATGTCGGCGCCGGCCCGGCGGATCGACGTGAGCGACTCCAGGATCGCGGCCTCCCGGTTGATCCAGCCGTTCGCGGCGGCCGCCTCGACCATGGAGTACTCACCGGAGACGTTGTACGCCGCGACGGGCACGTCGACCGCCTCCGCGACCCCGCGCAGCACGTCGAGGTAGCCGAGCGCCGGCTTCACCATCACCATGTCCGCGCCCTCGGCGACGTCGAGGAGCGCCTCCCGGACACCCTCCAGGCCGTTGGCGGGGTCCTGCTGGTAGGTCCGGCGATCCCCCTGCAGGGAGGAGTCCACTGCCTCGCGGAAGGGGCCGTAGTAGGCGGAGGCGTACTTCGCCGAGTAGGCGAGGATCGCGACGTCCTCGTGACCGGCGTCATCGAGGGCCTCACGGATCGCGGCCACCTGGCCGTCCATCATCCCGCTGGGCCCCACGACGTCCACGCCCGCAGCGGCCTGCGCGACCGCCATCTCGGCGTACACCTCGAGCGTGGCGTCGTTGTCGACCTGACCGGAATCGGTGAGCACGCCACAGTGGCCGTGGTCGGTGAACTCGTCGAGGCACAGGTCGCTCATCACGGGCAGTGCGTCGCCGACCTCGGCCACGACGTCGCGGATCGCGAGGTTCAGGATGCCGTCGGGGTCGACGCCGCAGCTGCCCGTGGCGTCCTTGGTCTCCGGGACACCGAAGAGCATGATCCCGCCGAGGCCGGCCTCGGCCGCCTCCTTCGCGGTACGCCGCAGCGAGTCCCGGCTGTGCTGGACCACCCCGGGCATGGACCCGATCGGCACCGGCTCGGTGGCACCTTCGCGCACGAACACCGGGAGCACGAGCTGTCGCGCCTCGACGGAGGTCTCGGCGACGAGCCGCCGCAGCGCCGGGGTGCGTCGCAGGCGCCGCGTCCGGATCTCCGGGTAACCCACGATCAGGTGGCCTTGCGGCGTGCCGAGGGACGGCGCTCCGACGGCTTGGTCACGGCCTGGCCCGACTCGACCAGGGCCGACCGACGGGCGGCGCCGAAGTCGGCGAGGGCGTCGGCGAGCAGCTCGGCCGAGGGCGTCGGCGCCATGACGTCCACGCGGAGGCCGTGCTCCTCGGCGGTCTTCGCCGTGGCGGGGCCGATGACCGCGATCACCGTGGAGGCGTGCGGCTTTCCGGCGATGCCGACGAGGTTGCGCACCGTCGAGGAGGAGGTGAAGACGACGGCGTCGAACTTGCCGGTCTTGATCGCCTCACGGGTCGGCGCGGGCGGCGGCGTGGCGCGCACGGTCCGGTAGGCCGTCACGTCGTCGACCTCCCAGCCGAGGTCGATGAGGCCCGCTGTGAGGGTCTCGGTCGCGATGTCGGCTCGCGGCAGGAAGACCCGGTTGATGGGGTCGAGCACCTCGTCGAAGGGCGGCCAGTCCTCGAGGAGCCCTCGGGCCGACTGCTCGCCGCTGGGCACGAGGTCGGCGCGCAGGCCCCAGTCCGCGATCGCTGCGGCGGTCTTCTCCCCGACCGCGGCGATCTTGAGGCCCGAGAACGCGCGGGCGTCGAGGCCGTACTCGTCGAACTTCTCGCGCACGGCGCGCACCGCGTTCACGGAGGTGAAGGCGATCCACTCGTAGCGCCCCTCGACGAGGCCGCGCACCGCCTTGTCCATCTGCTGCGGGTTGCGCGGAGGCTCGACGGAGATCGTCGGGACCTCCTCCGGCACGCCGCCGTACCCGCGGAGCCGCGTCGACAGCGAGCCGGCCTGCTCCTTGGTGCGGGGCACCAGGACGCGCCAGCCGAACAGCGGCTTGGTCTCGAACCACGACAGAGCGTCGCGGAGGTCGACGACGTCGCCCACGACCGTGATGGCGGGCGGGGTCATCTTCGCGCTGCGGGCGTCCGCGGCGATGTGCTCGAGGGTGGAGACGACGGTGGACTGCTCGGTGGTCGTGCCCACCCGTGTCATGGAGACCGGGCAGCTCGCCGGGCGGCCCGCTGCGATGAGCGCCTTGGCGGTCTGCTCGATGGAGTTGACCGCCGAGAGGAGCACGAGGGTGCGGCCGTCGGCGTACTGCGACCAGTCGACCTTGCTCTCGCCGCAGGTCACGACGGCGACCTCGCGGTTGTTCTTGGTGGTCAGCGGGATGCCGGCGTACGCCGGGACCGCGGTGACCGACGAGATGCCGGGGACGATCTCGAAGGCGATGCCGGCCTTGACGCAGGCCTGGGCCTCTTCCGGACCGGAGGCGTAGACGAACGGGTCGCCGGCCATCAGGCGCACCACACGGCGACCGCTCTTGGCCTGCTTGACCACGACCTTTGCGCGAGCAGCGTGCGTGAGCGGCTGCCCGTCCTGACCGAACCCGCCGTCGACGATCTCGGGACCGCCGAGGTCGGCGAGGCTCTGCTCGGTGTCGTCCCCGCCCTTGGGCTCGGGGAGGCCGAGGCAGGCGCGGACCAGCTCGGCGTGCGTGGGGACCTCGGTGACGACGACCTCGGCGGAGCGCAGCAGCTCGGCGGCGCGGACGGTGAGGAGCTCCGGGTCGCCCGGTCCGCTGCCGACGAAGGACACGTGACCGACCGGCGCGGAGGGTCTTGCGTCCGGCGTCGGGGGCTGCTCGGCGGGGGCCGGCGTACTGGCGGCTGACTTCTTGGGCACGGGCTTCGCCTTCGTGGTCGAGCGCTTGGTGGCTGCGGTCTTCGTCGGGGTCTTGCTCACAGTCGCCTTCTTGGTGTTCGGGTTCGGCCGTGCGGTCATGACACCTGCTCCGAGATGAGCGTGTCTGCGCCTTCGTCGAGCATCTCCGCGGCGAGGCGCTGGCCCACTCCGACAGCGTCGTCGGGTGTGCCGTTGGCGGAGCGTCGTACGGCGACGGCGCCGTCGTACGACAAAGCGATCGCCCGCACCCAGAGCTCGTCGCCGTCATCGCCTTCGGCGACTTCGGCCAACGCGCCGACGGGGGCCGAGCAGCCTGCCTCCAGCGTGTTGAGGACGGCCCGTTCAGCCGTGACGGCTGCGCGGGTACGTTCGTCGTCGAGCGCGAGGCGAACCTGGTCGACCAGGAACTCCTCGTCGGTGCGGCACTCCACCGCCAGTGCTCCCTGCCCGGGTGCGGGGAGCATCTGCAGCGGGTCGAGCACCTCGGTCGCCTCGTCGAGACGACCGATGCGTGCCAGTCCTGCCCGGGCGAGCACGACCGCGTCGAGCTCGCCGGACCTGACGTACTTGATCCTGGTGTCCACGTTCCCGCGAATGTCCACGATCTCCAAACCGAGACCGAGCGCGGCGAGCTGGGAGGCCCGTCGCGGGGAGCCCGTGCCGACCCGCGAGCCGGGCGGCAGCTCGCCGAGCGTGAGTCCGTCGCGGGCCACGAGAGCGTCGCGCGGATCCTCCCGGAGGGGTACGGCGGCGAGCGCGATGCCCTCGAACGGGTCGGTGGGGAGGTCCTTGAGGGAGTGGACCGCGATGTCGACCTCGCCGCGCAGCAGCGCCTCGCGGAGCGCGCCGACGAACACCCCCGCGCCGCCCATGGACGCAAGGGAGGCCGCCGAGACGTCACCGTCCGTGGTGACCTCGACGAGGACCACCTCGCGGTCGAGGGACTCGCGCAGTGCTGCGGCGACCGTCTCGCTCTGGGTCCGCGCCAGGAGCGAGGCGCGGGTGCCGACCCGGAGCGGACGGGTGTCCGCGGCCGCGTCCGGGCGGGTGATCTGGTCGGTCTGCTCGGTCATCACGCTCCCTCCGGCCGGGTCACGGCGTCGACGGCGTCGGAGTCCAGGGCGAACAGCTCGGCGAGGGCCGCGGCGTAGGAGATGGCGCCCTCCTCGTTGGCGAGCTCCTTGACACGGACGGTGGGCTGGTGGAGGAGCTTGTCGGCGACCCGGCGGATCGCCATCTCCACCTCCCCGCGGGTCTTCGGGTCGAGGTCGGGCAGGCGCACCAGCAGGCGCTCGACCTCGGCCTCCACGACACCGGTCGCCATGGTCCGCAGCGCCACCACGGTCGGTGTGACGCTGGCGGAGCGGCGCGCGGACAGGAAGGCGGTGATCTCCTGGGTGACGATGTCCCGGACCGCCGCGACGTCGGAGCCGGTCTGGGTCTCGTGGAGCTCCTGGGCAAGCCGGGTCAGTCCGACCAGGGAGATCCCGGGCAGCTCGGCGACGGCCGGGTCGACGTCGTGGGGCAGCGCGAGGTCGAGCACGGCGAGCGGCTCGGTGGCGTGGTTGCGGGCGGCCGCCACCTGGGCGAGCGGGAGGACGACCCCGGCGGCGCCGGTGCAGGAGACCAGGACGTCGGCCGACGCGACCTCCCGCTCCAGGGCGTCGAAGGGGACCGAGCGCCCGCCGTACTGCTCCGCCAGGCGGTCGGCGTGGGCGGGCGTGCGGTTGGCGACCACGACGTCGGCGGCTCCGAGCCGCGAGACGGTGGCGACCGCCAGGGAGGCCATGGCACCCGCCCCGACGACCACGACCCGCTTGCCCGGCACCGGGCCGACGTGCTCGGTCGCCCGGTCCAGCGCTGCGGTGACCAGCGAGGGTGCCGCCCGGTCGATGTCGGTCTCCGCGTGGGCGCGCTTGCCGACCCGCAGGGCCTGCTGGAACAGCAGGTTCAGCGCGGGGCCGATGCTGCCGGTCTCCTGGCCGACCCGGAGCGCGTCGCGGGTCTGGCCGAGGATCTGGCCCTCGCCGACGACCATCGAGTCGAGCCCGGAGGCGACGTTGAACAGGTGCGAGACCGCCCCGTCGTCGTAGTGCACGTAGAGGTGCGGGACGACCTCCTCCCGGGCGTGCCCGGCCCGCTCGCACAGCAGGCGGGAGACGGTCTCGACGCTCCCGTGGAAGCGGTCGACGTCGGCGTACACCTCGATGCGGTTGCAGGTCGCGAGGGCGGTCGCCTCGAGGACGTGCTCACAGTCCATGACGTCGTGGACCAGCTTGGCGACGCCGTCCGGGTCGAGCGCGAGCTGCTCGAGCACCGAGACGGGGGCGGTCTTGTGGGAGACCCCGACCACGAGGACGCTCATGCCAGCTCCACCGCCTCGGCGAGCTCGCCCGCGTCCCCGGGGGACGCCAAGGCCTTGCGCTGCTCGTGGTAGGCGAGGATCTGCAGCTCGATCGACAGGTCGACCTTGCGTACGTCGACACCCGGCGGCACGGTCAGCACGGCCGGCGCGAAGTTCAGGATGCTCGTGACGCCCGCCGCGACGAGGCGGTCGCACACGTGCTGGGCGGCCGGCGCCGGGGTGGCGATCACGCCGATGGCGACCCCCTGCTCGGCGACGACGGTCTCGATGTCGGCCATGGAGCGGATCCGCATGTCCCCGACGGCCTCGCCGAGCCGTGCCGGGTCGCTGTCGAGCAGGGCGACGACGCGGAAGCCTCGCGAGGTGAACCCCGCGTAGTTGGCGAGCGCGTGGCCGAGGTTACCGATCCCGACGATCACGACGGGCCAGTCCTGGGTCACGCCGATCTCGCGGGCGATCTGGTAGCGGAGGTACTCCACGTCGTACCCGACGCCGCGGGTGCCGTAGGAGCCGAGGTAGGAGAGGTCCTTGCGGAGCTTGGCACTGTTGACCCCGGCGGCGGTGGCGAGCTCCTCACTGGAGCAGGTGGCGATGCCCCGCTCGGCCAGGGTGATCAGGGCACGCAGGTAGATCGGCAGCCGGGCGACAGTGGCTTCGGGGATGCCCCGTTCGGGGGCTCGCGTGGGAGGTGTCGGTGTCGCCCCGGCCGTCGACCCGGCCGGCCCGGTCGTGGGGCCTGTCGTCGGCACCGTCGCCCTCCCCGCCTCGGCCTCGTGCGTACGACCGTCGGCACCCTGCCCGGGGGCGATGCCGTTGCGGTTGCTACGCGCTGAGGTCACGACTCTCCTGAATCCACCGGTGCGCTGCACACCCGTCTCTCGGGGGCGCGCTCACGGCGGCGAGATCACTTTAGGAGTTTGTGAACGCGGGAACAAACTGGAGAAGGCCGACCCCTAGCACACGTGACCTGTCTCACCCGGACCGGGGGTCGGTTCCCGGGCCGGTCATGGGCCCATGTCTAGACGAGCGCCGCGCGCAGGCGAGCCCCGTCGACCCTCCAGAAGTCGTGCTGCTCACCGTCGACGAACGTGACAGGAATCTGCTCACCGAAGGCCCGCACCAGCGTCTCGGAGCTGGTGATGTCCACCTCGTCGAAGGTCTCCCCGAGCTCGGCGCACACGGTCGCGACGACCTCGCGCGCGTCGTCGCACAGGTGGCAGCCGGGCTTGGAGTAGAGCACCACGCGGGCGGGGGTCTCCCCCAGCTCGGTGTGCTCGCGGTCGCCGGGCGCCGGTGCTCCCGGCGAGGAACCGTCCGCCGGCGTCACTCGAGAAGTCCTGCGTTGCGGCGGGTGGCACGGAGCTTGCCCTTGGCGACCTTGCCGGTCACCGTGTGCGGGAGGTCGTCGACGACGTTGACCACCCGGGGCTGCTTGAACCGCGCGAGCCGTGCCGCGCAGTGCTCGCGCACCTGGTCCGCGAGCTCCTCGGCACTCAGCGACGAGCGCGGCGACCGCTTCACGTAGGCCACCACGGCCTCCCCGGTGCGCTCGTCCGGCTCGCCGATCACGGCAGTCTCGTCGACGGCGTCGAGCTCGGTGATCACGTCCTCGACCTCGACCGGGTAGACGTTGAACCCGGAGACGATCACGAGCTCCTTGAGCCGGTCCACCAGGAACAGGTCGCCGTCGGGGTCGAGGAACCCCACGTCCCCGGTGCCCCACCAGCCGTCCGGGCCCGGACCGCCCTCACCTTCCGGCCAGTAGCCCGAGAAGAGGTTCGCGCCCCGGACCTGGATCTCCCCGGGGTCCTCCCCCTCCGGCGTGTGCCCGGCGTCGTCGACCAGCCGCAGCGAGATGCCGGGGAGCGCGGCACCGACCGACCCCCGCTTCGGGGAGGCGCTGCGCTGGGTGGTCGTGACGACGGGCGCGGCCTCGGTGAGCCCGTAGCCCTGGTGCACGGTGACGCCGGCCCGTTCCTCGAACGCCGCCACCAGCTCCTGCGCGAGGGGGGCCGACCCGGAGAGGAGCACCCGGACGGAGCGCAGCCGCTCGGCCAGGTTCTCCACGTCGCGCCAGTAGGCGAAGACCGGCGGCGCAACGGGTACGACGGTCACGGCCTCGGACTCGACGACATCCAGGGTTCCCTCGACGTCGAACCCGTCGACGAGGACGAGCCGGGCCTGCCGCCGGACGACCTGCCCGAGCACCGCGTTCAGCCCGTAGACGTGGAACAGCGGCAGCACACCCAGGACGTGGTCGTCCGCGCGGATCAGCGACGGCTCCACTGCGGCGGCCTGCTCGATGTTGGCCAGCAGGGCACGGTGGCTGAGCATCGCCGCGCGGGGGCGTCCCGACGTACCGCTGGTGTAGAGGAGGACCGCCAGCGACTCCGGGTCCTCGGGCGTGGGCGGGACCCGGCCCTCGTGGGAGACCAGGTCGTCGTAGCGCATCTCGCCCGGCAGCGCGGGTGCGGAGACGACCACCACGCGCGGGACCCCTGCCCGCGCACGGAGCTCGTCGTCGGCGCCCACCAGGGCGTCCTCGAGCCCGGCGACCGCGGAGCGGACCGTGGTCACCGTGCTCGGGTCGGCCACCACGACGCGGGCGCCGGAGTCGGCCATCATCCGGACCGCCTCACCGGTGCGCGAGCGCGGGTTGACGGGTACGACGACGATCCGGGCCCTCAGGGCGCCGAGATAGGTCGCGACGAACTCGATCCGGTTGGTGAGGGCCAGCATGATCCGGTGGCCGGCGACCATCCCGATCCCGGAGAGGCCCCGCGCGACGCGGTCGGCCTCGGAGTCGAGCTCGGCCCAGGTCATCCGGCGTCCGTCGGCTACGTCCACGAGCGCCACGGCGTCCGGGCGCTCCCGGGCCGCCAGGGCGAGCAGATCCGCGACGTTGGAGGCAGTGGTCACGCGGCCGAGTCTTCCACAGGGCACCCGGCATCCCGCAGCCCGCCGCAGGGTGACCACCGGGTCTCGCGGACACTATGGTGACGGCTGTGAACACGGCGAACCCGAGGCGACGGCACGGATCTCGCGGCCCACGGCCGACCGACCTGCGGAGCCGGTCCGTGCTCGCCGGCGAGGCCGCGGCTTCGGCGGCGGAGGTCGAGTCAGCCCTTGCAGTGACTCCGGACCCGACGTCGGCTGCCTTCTTCGACGTGGACAACACGATCATGCAGGGCGCCTCCATCTTCCACCTCGCCAAGGGGCTTCACCGGCGCAAGTTCTTCACCACGCGGGACATCCTGGGTGCCGCCTGGAAGCAGGCCTACTTCCGCGTCGTCGGCGTCGAGGACCCGGAGCACGTGGCCGAAGCACGCGCGTCCGCGCTGAACTTCATCAAGGGGCACCGCGTCGAGGAGCTCGAGTCGCTCGGCGAGGAGATCTTCGAGGAGGCGATGGCCCACCGGATCTGGCCCGGCACGCGCGCCCTCGCCCAGATGCACCTCGACCAGGGCCAGCGGGTCTGGCTGGTGACGGCCGCGCCGATCGAGATCGCGACGATCATCGCCCGGAGGCTCGGCCTGACCGGGGCTCTCGGGACCGTGTCCGAGCACGTCGACGGCGTCTACACCGGGCGCCTCGTCGGCGACATGCTCCACGGCCCCGCCAAGTCCGAGGCGATCCGCGCCCTCGCCGAGCGCGAGAAACTTGACCTGGACCGCTGCTCGGCGTACTCCGACTCCTTCAACGACCTTCCCATGCTGACGCTGGTCGGCGACCCGTGCGTCATCAACCCCGATGCCAAGCTCCGCGACCACGCCCGCGCGAACGGCTGGCGCATCCGCGACTACCGGACCGGCCGCAAGGCGGCGCGTGCGGGACTCGTCGCCGCCGGGGTCAGCGGCGCCGTGACCGGGACGGTCGCTGCTGCGGTGGCGATCCGTCGCCGGGTGCGCTGAGCCTCCTGTCGCTGCTCCGCCTCCCTGACACCACCGGACCAACCCGGATGTTTCCGCTCATGTGTGAGAGGGAACACTTTTTTCCACTGCAACTCTGAGTTACAGGCGGGTTCACAAACGGGACGAGCGCCTCTAACCTGGGGCACACGGGGAGACCGGCCACAGAGCCGACGAGGGAGTTCATTTCGATGTACACGCGCAGTGCCGACGTCGCGCGCGGTCTGACCGCCCTGCGCCTGGCGCTGGCGGCTGTCCTCTACCCAGCGCCCGTACCCGCAAACGCCTGCCCGACCAGACATTCGGGACATCACGGCTGGTTGCTGTCCGAGGCGTTGGACTACAGCCCGCCGAGCGCAGGCCTCGACCCCGCCGGCCCCGACTCGGACCTGGCGTGCTCCTCGGAGACCGACGAGGCGGAGGCGTCCCGGCTGATCGCCCTCGTCGAACTCGCCCGCGGCGGTGACGCCGAGGCGTTCGGGATGCTTTACGACCACTACAACACGTCGGTCTACCGCTTCGTCTACTACCGCGTGGGCTCCGTCGCGCTCGCCGAGGACCTGACCTCCGAGACCTTCTTCCGCGCCCTGCGCAGCATGAGCTCCTTCAAGTGGCAGGGCAAGGACTTCGGCGCCTGGCTGATGACCATCGCCCGCAACCTGACGGCCGACCACTACAAGGCCGGCCGTACCCGCCTCGAGTTCGCCACCGAGGACATGGGCGCGCACGACTCCGCCACCGAGGGCCCCGAGAACGCCGTGCTCGCCTCCCTCACCAACGAGGCCCTGCTCCAGGCCCTCGGCGAGCTGCCACCCGAGCAGCAGGAGTGCCTGGTCATGCGCTTCCTGCAGGGCCTCTCGATCGCCGAGACCGCCAAGGTGCTCGGGCGCAGCGACGGAGCGGTGAAGCAGCTCCAGCTCCGCGGCGTCCGCAACCTCGCCAAGCTGCTCCCGGAGGGTCTGCGATGACACTGCGTGCGCCCACTGCCCGCCTTTACGGTCGCTGTCAACCGTGTGATACCTCACGCCCCGTAACCTTGCGGTTCACTGCCTCGTTACCCATCGTGTCCGGCCCGATGACGGGCCCCAGCCACGACCCAAGGACAGGACGAGCCCGATGACCTCCGTGTTCCAGGCGCGACGACGCGCCGAGGACTTTGCCTCCGCCGTCGACCACGACGCCGAGCGCGACGCCCATCGAGGCGAGGAGTTCACGACGATGCTCCGCGTGGTCGAGGCGCTGCGCGAGCACCAGCCGGTCGAACCCCGCGCCGACTTCGCCTCGGACCTCCGCTCCCGCCTCATGCTCGAGGCCGAGGCGTCCTTGCGCCCCACGACGGCGAACCTCGTCCTTCCCGCCCGCACCCGTGGCCGCCGTGAGCGCCGCCTCGTGGCCGCGGCGTCCGCGTTCGTCCTCATCGGCGGTACGACGACGATGGCAGCCGCCGCGCAGGGGTCCCTCCCCGGCGAGGCGCTCTACCCGATCAAGCGGGGCATCGAGCAGGCTGAGGCCGGCCTGAGCCTCAGCTCCGCCGGCAAGGGCAAGGACCTGCTCAACCAGGCCTCCGACCGCCTCGTCGAGGTCCGCGGGCTCGTGGAGGCCGACACGAGCAACCCGGCTCAGGGTGCTCCTCGAGTCCCCGAGACCCTGGACGACTTCGGCTCTGCCGCCCGCGAGGGGTCGACGCTGATGTTCGAGGCCTTCCGGGAGAGCGGCGACCCCGAGTCGATCGTCGCGGTCCGCACGTTCACCGCCGAGGCGATCGCCACCCTGAAGGCTCTGGCCGACACCGTCCCGGCCGACGCCCAGGACGAGCTGACCGCGGCCGCCATGCTGCTCCACGACATCGACGCCGAGGCCGGCGCCCTGTGCAGCGGCTGCGCGCCGCAGATCCCCACCCTCGAGGTGCCGCCGATCTTCCTGGCGCGTGCCGACGTCGACCGCGCACTGCTCCGCGTCTCGGGCCGCGAGCTCGCGAACGACCATCCGGTCGTGGTCCACAGGGACACCGTCGACGAAGCGGCAGGCGCCGCTGCCGACGCCCAGCCGGACGGCGAGGCGGCTGTCTCGGCGACTCCGACCGCGCCCCCGTCCCTGCCCTCGCCCACGCTCGATCCGTCCACGTGGCCGAGCCTGCTCCCGGGACTCGACGGTTCCGGCGCGGAGGGCCCGTCGGCAGGGAACAAGTCGACAGACGGCTCGTCGGTGACCAAGGACCTCACGAAGGAGATCCAGGACGGCATCGACGACGTCGTCGGGACGCTCCTCCCCGAGGTGGGCGGCTCGCTCGGCTGACCGAGCCAGGCGACCTGTGGCGCCCGGCCTCACCCCCGCGGGGTGACGACCGGCTCGGAGCCCGCGTTCTCGTAGGCCCAGTGCACACCCGCCCGCGCCCTGCCTGAGAGGTGCGCGACGGCGGGCTCGCTGAGCGGGCGGTAGGGCAGCCGCGACAGCACCTCGATCGCGCTGGCTCGCGCGAACCAGCACGCTTCGAGGATGTGGCCGTCCGGGTCGGACACCGCCAGGGCGGGGTCGTCGACCCAGGTCACGAAGTTCCACGCCAGGGAGCGTCGACCGTCGACCGTCGTCGCGGAGGTGCTCACCAGGTGCAGCGCCTCCGACGAGCACCGCAGGCCCGTCTCCTCGGCCAGCTCGCGCACGGCGCCGGCCTCCGGAGTCTCATGGGGCTCGACCCTGCCGCTGGGGATGTTCCAGAACGCACCGCCCCACCAGTCGTGCCGCTCCAGCACGAGGGCGACCCGGTCCCCGTGCAGTGCCATCACTCCGGCGTACCGGCGAAGCTCCATGCGGGCACGCTACCGTGCTTGCGCCGTCCGGACAGCGCAAGCACGCCGTACCCAGCGACGGGGCACGGCGTGGGTTGCGCGGTGTCAGTAGAAGACGGACCGCCGCTGCATGAGCAGCGAGTAGAGCGTCTGCTGGATGGTCTCGCGGACCTGGTCGGTGACGTTGAAGACCAGCATCGGGTCGTCGGCGGCACCGTCGTCGTCGTAGGAGTCGGTCCGGATCGGCTCACCGAACTCGATCAGCCACTTGGAGGGCAGCGGGACCATGCCCAACGGGCCGAGCAGCGGGAAGAGCGGCGTGATCGGGATGTAGGGCACGCCGAGCAGGCGTGCCAGCGCAGGGATGTTGCCGACGAGTGGGTAGATCTCCTCCGCCCCGACCACGGAGCACGGGACGATCGGCACCCCGGTGCGCAGCGCGGCCGACACGAATCCGCCGCGCCCGAAGCGCTGGAGCTTGTAGCGGTCGGAGTAGGGCTTGCCGATGCCCTTGAAGCCCTCCGGCCAGACCCCGACCAGCTCCCCGCCTCGGAGCATCCGCTCGGCGTCCTCGTTGCACGCCAGGGTCGCTCCGCCCTTGCGGGCGATCTCGCCGATGATCGGCAGCCGGAAGACCAGGTCGGCGCCCAGGGGGCGCAGGTGGCGGCCGGTGTGGTCGTGGATGCTCACGCCGGTGACGAGCCCGTCCATCGGGACCGTGCCGGAGTGGTTGGAGACGACCAGGGCACCGCCATCGGCGGGGATGTTGTCGGCGCCGCGCACCTCGACCCGGAACCACTTGTCGGCGATCGGCCGGATGGCGGCGTAGAAGAAGCGCTCGGTGACCTCGGCGTCGAAGCCGTACTCGTCGATCGTGTAGTCGCCGGTGATGCGACGCCGGAGGAAGGCGAGGAACTCCGCGAGCCGCGGCTCCCACTGGTCCCCGAAGATCTCCTTCGAGGCGACGGTGAAGGCGTTCATCCAGTCGGTGACGGGGATTCCCGCTCCGGGGGCACGGTCCTGCGTCGTGGTGCTCGAGGTCTCGCGCGGTTGCTCGGACCTGGGCCCGGCCTCCGGGCCGGCCGCGTCGAGCGGGGCGGACGTGGCCTCGCCGAAGGGGTTCTCGTGAGGGGGCTTGGCCTCGGAGCGCGGCTGCGGGACGGTCGGCGGGGGATCCGCCGGGGGCGGAGTCTGCTTGCGGCCAGGGCGCTTCGCGGCCGCGGGCTTCTCGGGCGTCGCCTTCTTCGCCGTACCGGCGAGGTTCCGCGCGGAAGTCGACGGCTTGGCGCTCCCGGAGCCCCGGCCGGGGCGGCCTCGCGTGCCGAGCGGGATGATCTCTGCGTCAGCCACGGACAGCTCCCAACGCCTTCTTCACGGCACCTTCCGCTGCGGCGACCCGATCGTGGGAGATCGGCCCCTCGCCGATCGCCCGACGCAGGTCGTCGAAGGCGGAGACGGTGGTGTACTCCGGGTGGAACCCGAGGACCTCGCGCATGCGCGTGGTGTCCACACCCCGACCATAGGTCAGGTAGGCGATCTGCTCCGGCGAGAAGTCCGCAACGCGGGACTGGCGCACGAACGACCCCACCTGTCCGGCCGCGAAGGGCGGGAGGGGGATCGACGGCCGACCCAGTCGGCGCAGCGCCTGGGAGAGCATCAAGATGCCTTCGCCGGCGACGTTGAAGGTGCCGTGCACGCCGTCGGTGGCGGCGTGCCGGAGCGCCTGGAGCAGGTCGTCCTCGTGGAGGAACTGCAGCCGGGCGTCGAAGCCGAGCACCGTCGGCGCCACGGGCAGCCGGAAGTACTGGGACATCGGCGAGCTCACCGTCGGGCCGACCGTGTTGGCCGCCCTGAGCATCGTCACCTCGATGTCGGGTCGCCGCCGGGCGAAGCCCCGGACGTACCCCTCGACCTCCACGACGTCCTTGGCGAAGCCCGAGCGCGGCATCCGCTTCGGAGCCATGTCCTCGGTGAACATCGCGGGGTCGCGGGAGGAGGAGCCGTACATCGCGGTCGACGACCGGACCACGACGCGCTTCAGGCTCGTGGCCTTCTGGCAGGCAGCCAGCAGCTGCATGGTGCCGATGACGTTGAGCTCCTTCATCGACGACCGGCCACCGGCGGTGCCGGGGGTCGCGATGACGCTCATGTGCACGACGGTGTCGACGTCCTCGCCGGCGATCACCTTGGCGATCACCGGGTTCCGGATGTCGGCACGGACGAAGCGGACGTCCCCCATGTCTCCGCGGGGCGGGACGACGTCGACGCCGATCACCCGCTCCACGGCGGGGTCGGCCGAAAGAAGGCGAGCGAAACGGCCACCGAGGTCTCCGGAGACCCCGGTGACGAGAACAATGCGCCCCATCAGCCGACCTACCTGCGTCAGTGGGTGTTACTTGCCTTGACGACGACGCTGGATGCGCGTCTTCTTCAGCAGCTTGCGGTGCTTCTTCTTCGCCATACGCTTACGGCGCTTCTTGATGACAGAACCCACAATGGACCTTTCGAGCCTCGAAATCGATCGCGCCCACTCGTACGCGGGCGCGACAGCAAGCAGCAAGCCTACTTGCCGCAGACACGAGGCCGGAAATCGGCCGCCGCCCGCTCACCACGCGGACGCCCGGCCTCGCCTGGGGAGCGCCTCGGACGCGGGCTGGAAACCATCCGAGAAGCCCCCCGGCCCCGTCCAGGAGACCGACATTCTTGACCCTTCGGCCACGAGTGTCCCCTTGACATCTTTTTTCACAGTTTCCTCACAAGCCACGACTTTCTGGGCATACTGGGAGGGCTTCACCCAACGGGTAGCACTTTTGCCCGTCAGCATGTTTATGCCGCAGTTCACACAGGGACACTGATCCGTAGGACTCAGCTACCGAGCTGTTCGTGGCCGACATCGCATCGCGCTTCAACGCGGGATCCCGTCGGCCACGCTCATGAGGCCTTGGGAGGGGCCTTAGCGATGAACACACCTGGCTTTGGCGCCCTGCGCCCGAAAACGATCGCCCGCTCCGTGCGCAGGCTCACCGTGGGCGCGATCGCCACCTCACTCGTCACCCTCGGCCTCTCGACCGTCGCGGTCGCGCCGGCCGACGCCGTCCAAGTGAACTCGGTCGTGGCGAGCACCTCGATGTCCCTCGCCCCCAACACCTACGAGCGACGCGTCCAGCGGCTGGTGAACAAGCGCAGGGCGCACCACGGCCTCCGCCGGCTCCGGCTCGCGGCCTGCCCCGACGGCACCGCCGAGCGGTGGAGCCGCTACCTCGCGGCCAACGACGCCTTCTACCACCAGTCGATGGGCGACGTGCTGGACACCTGCAACGCCCGGTACGCCGGGGAGACCCTCGGCCGGGGCTCGATGTCCCCGCGCCGGCTGGTCCGGATGTGGATGCACTCCTCCGGCCACCGTCACATCCTGCTCACCAGCAAGGCCCGCCGCATCGGCATCGGCGCCACGCCGGACGGCTCCGGAGGCTGGGTCGTGGCCGCGAACTTCATGCGCTTCTGACACCCGGACGACGGCGGAGCCACACCCGGCCCGCCGCCGTTCTGTCCTGACATCTGTGAACAAAGCACCCCGAACGACGGCGGTGGCGGCCCCGAAGGGACCGCCACCGCCGTCGTCTTTGTCGTGCCGCGAGCCTCAGCCTGTCTGGAAGAAGCTCTTGCGGAGGTAGTCGTTCACAGCGTCCTCGGGCACTCGGAACGAGCGCCCCACGCGCACTGCCGGCAGCTCGCCGGAGTGCACCAGGCGGTACACCGTCATCTTGGACACGCGCATGACCGTTGCCACTTCGGCGACGGTCAGGAACTTCACCTCGGAGATGTCTCCGGAGTTGTTGCTTGGGGCCATCATGCACCGACTTTCACCGCACACCACGTCCCCGGCTTCCCCACCGGAGACCTCAACGTATGTGCTCAGGTGAGAATAGAGCCTAGAGTTACCCCTGGGAAAGGGGTGACTTTTCGGGCACTTTTTACCCATACCCCCGCGTGTCCGGACAGACTCGCGCTCAAACGGATGCTAATTCGTCACCAAGGCTGGTGATCGAGGCCGTTGAGCGGGAACGTCGCCTCCCGGGTCGCGTGGATCGCGCGGTCGAGCCAGGTGGCGGGGTCGTAGCCGCCGGACCAGTCCCGGTAGACCGGCGTCCGCCCGTCGGTGAGCCGAAACGGCGCCACCCGCCCGAGCATCGTCCGCACGTGGTCGCGCCAGCCTTCGGGGGTCGGCGTGTGCGGGTCGAGGGGCATCCCGCCCACGATCGCGAGCAGGTGGCTCCAGGCGCGCGGGACGACGTCGACGATCGCGTAGCCGCCTCCCCCGGTCACCACCCACTTGCCGTCGCAGACCTCGTGGGCGAGCTCGTGCAGCGCGAGGTGGGCCTCCCGCTGCCCGTCGACAGTCAGCATCAGGTGGGCGAGCGGGTCCTCGATGTGCGAGTCGCAGCCGTGCTGGGTCACCAGGACGTCCGGCGCGAACTCGCGCAGCAGGGGCGGCACCACGGCGTGGAAGGCGCGCAGCCAGCCGGCGTCCGCCGTACCCGGGGGCAGGGCGACGTTGACGGCGCTGCCGGGAGCGTCCGGACCGCCGGTGTCCTGGGGGAACCCCGTGCCCGGGAACAGCATCTGGCCGGTCTCGTGGAGGCTGATGGTCAGCACCCGGGGGTCGTTCCAGAAGACCCGCTCGACGCCGTCGCCGTGGTGGACGTCGATGTCGACGTACGCGACCCTCTGGGCGCCCTGGTCGAGCAGCCACTGGATGGCGACCGCCACGTCGTTGTAGATGCAGAAGCCGCTCGACCTGCCGGGCATCGCGTGGTGCAGCCCGCCGGTGATGTTCGCGGCGTGCAGCACCTCGCCGGTCCACACCTGACGGGCCGCCTCGACAGAGGCCCCGACGATGTGGGCCGAAGCGGCGTGCATGCCCTCGAACGTGGGGTTGTCCTCGGACCCGAGACCGTGCCGCTCGTCCACCTGGTGCGGGTCACGACTCAGGCGCTGCACGGCCTCGATGAGGTCGCCGGTGTGCACGCTCGCGATCAGGTCGTCCGGAGCCACCGGGGCAGGTACCTGGCGCAGCCCCAGCCCGGCACCGGGACCGGGCACGGCGAGCACCCCGAGCTCGTCGGCGAGCCGCATGGTGAGGTCGACCCGGACGGGCGCCATCGGGTGGGTCGGGCCGAAGTCGTAGTCGGTGAGCGTCTTGTCGAACACCACGCACGCACGGCCAGCCATAGCGCCACGCTACTACCCGCTCCGAAGGCCCGCGGGTCAGTCTCCCCGCTGGCTCCGGGAGACCCGGACGTAGTTGGCGATCGCGGCCACGAGCCCGCCCCACAGGAACGTGGCGCCGACGAGCAACATGACGATGGCGCTTCCATCCATGGCGCTCACTCCTTCACGGTGGTGCCGAGGGTGTGGGGGACGCGGCTGTTCAGCGACAGCGAGAGCGCCAGGATCAGCGTCAGCAGGACCGCGCCGCCGCCGATGAACAGCAACCCGCTGGTCGGGTAGTCGCTGTAGTTGCCCTGCAGCTCGTTCCAGAGGCTGTACAGGATCACGAAGGTCAGCAGCACCGGCGTGATCACGGTCATCGACGCGGTCCACCACGGGCCCATCTTGATGAACGAGATCTCGTTGAGGTGCTCGCGCTGCTGGTTGAGGATCCGGGCGATCCAGGCGACCAGCAGGACCTCGGCCAGTCCGGCCACGACGAGGCCGTAGGCGTTGACGAAGTGGTCCACGGTGTCGAGGTAGAACAGGCCGCCCTGCGTCACGTAGAGCATGCTGATCACGAAGGCGACGCCGCAGATCCAGTTGACCGCGGTCGTGCGGCGCAGGTCGAACTTCTCCCGGACCGCTGCCACGACGCACTCGAGGATCGAGACCATCGAGGTGATGCCGGCGAAGAACAGGGCGACGAAGAAGATCACGCCGAAGACCGGCTGCGCCGCCGGGAGGCTGCTGATGATCTGCGGGAAGACGATGAAGGCCAGCCCGACGCCTCCGGTTCCGGCGACGTCCTCGACCGCGGACCCGCTGGTCACGGCGAGGAACCCGAGCGCCGAGAAGACGCCGATGGCGGCCAGGAACTCGAAGCCGGCGTTGGAGAGGCCGACGATGAGGCCGGTGTTCGACAGGTCGGTACGCCGGGGCAGGTAGCTGGAGTAGGCGATCATGATCGAGAACGCCACGCTCAGCGAGAAGAACACCTGGCCGTAGGCCGCCGACCAGACCGCCGGGTCGGTGAGCGCCCCGAAGTCGGGGGTCAGGAGCACGTTCAGGCCCTCGGAGGCACCCTCGAGGGTGATGGCCCGGATCACGATGATGAGCAGCAGGACGATCAGGGTCGGCATCATCACCCTCGAGGCCATCTCGATGCCGCGGGAGACGCCCCGGCGGAGCAGGTAGTACACGACCGCCCACGCGAGGACGACCGCGACGAGGACCTTCCACTGCGGCGTGCCGATGTCCCAGAAGCCCGTGGGGGCGGCGCCGTCGGAGGTCCCGAGGTACTCGCCGATGAAGAAGGCGCCGGTGTCCGCGCCCCACTTCTCGCCGATCGAGTAGTAGATGAAGCTCAGGCACCAGCCGAGGATCACGATGTAGTAGGTGGCGATCACGAAGGAGATGGCCGCCATCCACCAGCCGAGCCACTCCCACTTCTCCCGGATCAGGTGGAAGGTGGCGGGCGCGCCGTGCTTGAAGCGGTGGCCGAGGCTGTACTCCAGGATCAGGATCGGCAGGCCGGCGGTCGCGAGGGCGACGAAGTACGGGATGAGGAAGGCGCCCCCGCCGTTCTCGTAGACGACGTACGGATAACGCCAGATGTTGCCGAGCCCGATGGCCGAACCCACCGCGGCGAGGATGAACCCGAGCTTGGTGCCCCACTGGTCTCGAGGTGGGGCGGCTTCACCTGTGTTGCTCATGTCGACTCCTGAGATCCTCGTACCCGAGCCGTATGCGCAGATTAGACCCGCAGGGGCGTTCGCGTCGATGGTCCGTTCGGCCCGAGTCCCCAGACCACGGATTCAGTGGACAGACATACGATTCGACGTACGATTGCCCGGTGGCAGCGCAGATCGAACACTGGATCAGTGGCCAAATGGCCTCCTTGACCTCCAGCCGCACCTCTCCGGTCCACAATCCGGCCACCGGAGAGGTCACCGGCGAGGTGCTTCTCGCCTCGCCGGGGGACGTGGACACGGCGGTCGCGACCGCGAAGGAGGCGGCCGCCGAGTGGCGGGAGTCGTCGCTCTCGAGACGGGCCGCGGTGCTCTTCGCCTTCCGCGAGCTCCTGCACGAGCGGTCCGCCGAGCTGGCGGCGATCGTCACCGCCGAGCACGGGAAGGTCCTCGCGGACGCAGCGGGCGAGGTCGCGCGCGGGCTCGAGAACGTCGAGTACGCCACCGGGGTGCCGGCGCTGCTCCGAGGCGGGTTCTCGGAACAGGTCTCGACCGGCGTCGACGTCTACTCGACCCGGCAGCCCCTGGGCGTGGTCGCCGGGATCACCCCGTTCAACTTCCCCGTCATGGTGCCGCTGTGGATGTGCGCCAACGCCATCGCGGCGGGCAACGCGTTCGTGCTCAAGCCGAGCGAGAAGGACCCGTCGGCGTCCCTGCGCCTCGCCGAGCTCTGGAAGGAGGCCGGGTTGCCCGACGGCGTCTTCACCGTGCTGCAGGGCGACCGGGACGCCGTGGACGGGCTGCTCACCCACCCGGACGTGGCGGCGGTGAGCTTCGTCGGCTCCACCCCGGTCGCGCGTCACATCTACGAGACCGGAACGTCCCACGGCAAGCGGGTCCAGGCCCTCGGCGGCGCCAAGAACCACATGGTCGTCCTGCCCGACGCCGACGTGGACCTCGCGGCCGACGCCGCCGTCTCAGCGGCCTACGGCGCCGCCGGCGAGCGCTGCATGGCGGTCTCGGTCGTGGTCGCCGTGGGCTCGGCCGGCGACGCCCTCGTCGATGCCATCGCGGCCCGCCTCCCCAAGCTCAGCGTCGGCGACGGCGCCTCCCCCGGCACCGACATGGGGCCGCTCATCACGGCCGAGCACCGCGACCGGGTCGCCTCGTACGTCGGAGCCGGCTCCGAGGCCGGGGCCCGCGTCGTCGTCGACGGCCGCGAGGCCGAGGTCCCGAGTCAGGGGTTCTTCCTCGGCACGACGCTGCTGGACCACGTCACCCCCGACATGAGCGTGTACACGGACGAGATCTTCGGGCCGGTCCTCAGCGTGGTCCGCGCTGCGACGTACGACGACGCGCTGGCGCTGGTCAACGCGAACCCGTACGCCAACGGCACCGCGATCTTCACCCGGGACGGCGGCGCAGCGCGCAGGTACCAGCACGACGTCGAGGTCGGGATGGTCGGCATCAACGTGCCGATCCCCGTGCCGGTGGCCTCCTACTCCTTCGGGGGCTGGAAGGCGTCGCTGTTCGGCGACAGCCACATGTACGGCCAGGAGGGGCTGAACTTCTACACCCGCGGCAAGGTCGTCACGTCCCGGTGGCCCGACCCCGCGACGTCCGAGGTCGACCTGGGCTTCCCGAGGACGCGCTGACCCGCCAGGCCGTCAGGAGCCCTCGGCGAGGGCGCGGGAGCGGTCCCGGGCCGCCTCGAGGGCTGCCAGGAACGCGGCGCGCACCTTGTGGTCCTCCAGCTCGCGCATGGCCGCAGCGGTGGTGCCGGCCGGCGAGGTCACCTGCTCGCGCAGGACCGTCGGGTGCTCGCCGGTCTCGCGGAGCAGCTTCGCGGAGCCGACGAGCGTCTGCACGACCAGCTCGGCGGCGGTGCTGCGGGGCAGGCCCAGGTGGACGCCGGCCTCGATCATCGACTCCACCACGAAGAAGATGTACGCCGGGCCCGAGCCCGACACCGCCGTCACGGCGTCCAGCTGTCGTTCGGGGACCCGCATCACGCGCCCGATCGAGGCCATCAGCGACTCGGCCTCGGCGAGGTGCTCCTCGTCGCAGTGGGAGCCACGCGCGATGGCGGCCATGCCCTCGTCGACGAGGGCGGGGGTGTTGGGCATGACCCGGACGACCGCGACCCCCTCGGCGAGGTGGGACTCGAGGAAGGAGGTGGTGATGCCCGCGGCGAGCGACACGACGAGCTGTCCGGGGCGGACGGCCGGGGCGATCTCCTTGAGCAGGTCGCCCATGTCCTGGGGCTTGACCACGACGGCGACCGTGTCGGCCTTCTGGGCAGCCTCGAGGTTGTCGAGCACGGTCACGCCGTACCGCTCCTCGAGCTCACGGGCGCGCTCGGGGCGCCTCTCGCCGACGAGCATGTCTTCGACACGACGTCCGGCGCGGAGCAGGCCGGAGAGCAGGGTCTCGCCCATGACCCCGGCACCGATGATGGCGACCTGGGACATGCCGGGCCTCCTTACTTCTTCGAGATCAGCGACCTCAGGAACAGTGCCAGGTTCTGGGGACGCTCGGCCATGCGTCTCATGAGGTAGCCGTACCACTCGGTGCCGTAGGGAAGGTAGACGCGCACCTTCTCACCGGCCTCGGCCAGCCGCTGCTGCTCGTCGGGGCGGATGCCGTAGAGCATCTGGAACTCGTAGGACCCCTGGGTCCGCTCGTAGCGCGTCGCGAGCGCCCCTGCGATGTCGACCAGGCGCGGGTCGTGGGTGGCGAGCATCGGGTAGCCCTGACCGCTCATCAGGACCTTCATGCAGCGGACGTAGGCCTTGTCGACCTCGGAGCGGTCCTGGTAGGCGACCGACTCGGGCTCCTTGTAGGCGCCCTTGCACAGCCGCACGCGCGAGCCCTCGTGGGCGAGGTCGCGGCAGTCGGCCTCGGTGCGGTGGAGGTAGGCCTGGAGCACGGCACCGGTCTCGGGGAAGTCCTTGCGCAGCTCGTGGAGGATGCCGAGCGTGGAGTCGGTGGTGGTGTGGTCCTCCATGTCGAGGGTGACCGTCGTACCGGCGTTGCGGGCCGCGTGGCAGATGGTGCGGGCGTTCTCGAGCGCGATCTTCTCGCCGTCCTCGCCCAGGGCCTGTCCGACGGCGGAGAGCTTCACGGACACCTCGGCGTTGCGGGCGAGGTTCTGCTCGCTCAGCGCCGCGAGGAGGTCGAGGTAGGCGGCGACCGTCTGGTCGGCCTGCTCCCGGTCGAAGGTGTCCTCGCCCAGGAAGTCCAGGGTCACGTGCAGCCCGTCGTCGATGAGCCCGCGGGTGGCCTCCACTGCCGCCTCGGTGGACTCGCCGGGGACGTAGCGGTGCACGATCCCGCTCGAGACCGGCATGGTCGCGGCCAGGTTCTTCATCCTCGTGCTGCGCGCGAGAAGGAGCAGCGGCTGCCGAATCACTCGAGACCTCCCGTCATAGCCCGCCGCGGCTGTGCGGCGCCGGCAGGGCCCAGGCTACGCGGTACGGCGGCGCAGCGTCGCGGCACCCAGAGCGAGTGCCGCCAGGACGAAACCCACGACGACCGCCAGGTCGCCCCAGACGCTCCCGTCGACACCCCCGAAGGCGTCCGAGCTCGTCGTGGAGACCGTGGTCATCGCGTCGACGGCGTACGACAGCGGGAGCACGTCGGAGATGGCGGACAGCACGGTCGGCATGAGGTCGCGGTCGATGAAGAGCCCGCACAGCAGGATCTGCGGGATCACGATCAGCGGCATGAACTGGACGGCCTGGAACTCGGTCTGCGCGAAGGCGGAGACGAACAGGCCGAGGGCCGTGCCCAGCAGGGCGTCGGCGACGGCCACGACGGTCAGCATCCACACCGGCCCGGCGACGGTCAGGCCGAGCGCCCACACGCACAGGAGTACGGCGATGACCGACTGCAGCGCAGCGGCGACGCCGAAGGCCAGGGCGTAGCCGCCGAGGAAGTCGAGCTTGCCGGTGGGCATCGCGAGCAGCCGCTCGAGCGTCCCGGACGCCCGTTCGCGCAGGGTCGTCACCGAGGTGACCAGGAACATCACGATGAAGGGGATGAGCGCGAGCAGCGGTGGCCCGAGGCTGTCGAAGCCGGGGCCGTGCTCCTCGAACATCCACCACAGCAGGGTGAGGATGAGCGCCGGCAGGACCAGCAGCATCGCCAGGGTCCGGCGGTCGTGCCGCAGCTGGAGGAGCACGCGGCGAGCGACGGCGAGGGTGATGCGGGGCGTCAGGAGGGCGCCCGCAGGGGTGCGCGTGGTCGCGTGGTGGGTTCGGGTCGCGCTGGTCATGTCGTGGCCTCCACGAGGGAGAGGAACGCCCCCTCGACGGTGCGGGCGCCGGTGCGCTCGAGGATCAGGTGAGGTGTCTCGTCGGCGAGGAGCCTGCCCTCGCGCATGAGGAGCAGCCGGTCGCAGCGCTCGGCCTCGTCCATCACGTGGCTGGAGACGAGCACGCCGGCGCCGGCGTCGGCGAGGCGGTGGAAGAGGTCCCAGAGGTCGCGGCGCAGCACCGGGTCGAGCCCGACGGTCGGCTCGTCGAGGACCAGGAGGTCGGGGGTGCCGAGGAGGGCGACGGCCAGGGAGACCCGGGACCGCTGCCCGCCCGAGAGCCGGCTCACCAGGCGACCGCGCTGCTCACCGAGCCGGACGGCCTCGATGCAGCGGTCGACCTCCGGGTCGTCCACACCGAGGACCCTGGCGAAGAACCGGATGTTCTCCTCGACGGTGAGGTCGTCGTACACGCTGGGCGCCTGGGTGACGTAGCCGATCCTGTTGCGGAGGTCGGGGTGACCCGCGGGGAGCCCGGCGACGGTGATGGCCCCGGACTTCACGATCTGCACCCCGACGACGGCGCGCATGAGGCTGGTCTTGCCGCACCCGGAAGGCCCGAGCAGACCGGTGACCTGTCCCCGCGGCACGGTGAAGGAGACCCCGTCGACGGCCCGCACGCCACCTCGGACGACGTGGAGGTCGTCCACCTCGACGGCCACGTTATTCACCATGCGATGAACTCTTCTCCCCTGCGGCCGCCGGGTCAAGGGGTACCGGGCCGGTCAGGTACCGCTGCACGGTCGGCCCGATCCACGCGGCGACCTCGTCGCGGGACATCGAGGCGATCGGCTCCAGGCAGAGCACGTAGCGCGTCACCACGAGGCCCACCATCTGGGAGGCCACCAGCGAGCTGCGCCGTTCCGCGTCGTCGAGCCCGAGCTCCTCCCCCAGCGGTCCGAAGATCAGCCGCCGCAGTGCGGACTCCAGCAGCGTGCCGCCCGGCCCGCCGGACAGGCTGGAGCGCAGCAGCGCCAGCAACGGGAGCCGGGTGTGCGGGTCGTCCCACACGCCCACCACCGTCTCCACCAGCCGGGCGCCGAGGCTCGCACGGTCCCCGGCCGCGACCTGCGCCATCACCGCGCGCGGGTCGGCCGGCAGCTCCAGCGCCGCGAGGAACAGGTCGTCCTTGCTTCCGAAGTAGTGGTGGACCAGAGCCGGGTCGACGCCGGCCGCTGCGGCGACCTTGCGGATCGAGGTCCCCGCATAGCCGAGGTCGGCGAACAGCGCGCGGGCCGCCGTGAGGATCTCGCCGCGGGTGTCCGCACCTCCTGCCCGACGCCCGCGGGCCGGCGCGCCGCTCACCGGCGTACCTGCGTGCGATCGACGTCGGGGGTCGCGAAGTTGAGCCGCACGAACGCCAGCGACTCCATCAGGTCGAGCTCGCGCGCCTCCCTGGTCCCGGAGCGCCGGGTGTTGATCTCGACGACGATGTGCCCCCGGAACTCCGCCTCGGCGAGGTGCTCCAGCAGCTCGACGCAGGGCTGGTCCCCCCGCCCCGGCACGAGGTGCTCGTCCTTGGCCGACCGGGTCCCGTCGGTCATGTGGATGTGGCGCAGCCGGTCGCCGAGGTGCCGCGCCATCTCGACCGGGTTCGACCGGGAGGTCGCGGAGTGCGAGAGGTCGATGGTCGTGTTGGCGTAGTCGTGGTCGCGCGGGTCCCACCCGGGCACGTAGACCTGCATCTCCCGGCGGGAGGCGCGCCACGGGTACATGTTCTCGACCGCGAAGGCGATGCCGGTGCGCTCCTCGAGCTCGGCGATGCCCTCGACGAACTTGCGGGCGTAGTCACGCTGCCACCGGAACGGCGGGTGCACCACGACGACGTCGGCCCCGACCTCGTGCGCCATCTCGGCGCTGCGCTCGAGCTTGCCCCACGGTTCCGTCCCCCAGACCCGCTGGGTGATCAGCAGGCACGGCGCGTGCACCGCGCAGATCGGCACGCGGTGGTACTCCGCGAGGTGCTTGACCGCCTTGACGTCCTGGCTGACCGGGTCGATGCCCACCATCACCTCGACGGCGTCGTAGCCGAGCCGGGCGGCCAGGGCGAACCCGTTGGCCGTCGACTCGGGGTAGACCGAGGCGGTGGACAGGGCGACCAGCGGGCCCTGCCTGTCGCCGATCGGTCGTACCGTCCCGGCGTCGGCGGGCACCGGCGCCGCTTCGGCTGTGGACGCAGGCACGATGGGGGGCTCCGCGCTCTCGGGCCGCGCACCTGCCACGTCGCTCACCTCCTCAGGGTATGCAGGGCGGGCTCAGCCCAGCACGCTGATCTGGTCGAGACGCTCGAGGATCACGCCCTCGCGCAGCGCCCAGGGGCAGATCTCGAGCTCCGCGAGGCCGAAGATGTCCATCACCGCGTCCGCGACGAGCGCCCCGGCCAGGAGCTGGTGCGCCCGGTTCGCCGACACGCCCGGGAGCTTCGCCTTCTCGGCGTTCTCCATCTCGGCCAGCTCGGGAAGCCGCTTCGTCAGCGCGTCCGCCGGGAGCACCCGGCGTACCAGCAGGCCCTCGCCCGACGGGGCCGCACCGCACACCCGCGCGAGCGAGCGGAAGGTCTTCGAGGTGGCGACGGCGTGGTCGGGCCTGCCGCCGCGCAGCAGCGTCCCCGCGTCGCGCGCGATCTCGGCCCGGATCACGCGCCGGACCTCGCGCACCGTCTCCAGGGTCGGCGGGTCCCCCGGCAGCAGGTCGCGTGTCACGCGCCCCGCGCCCAGCGGCAGGGACTGCGCCACGTCGGGCGCCTCGTCGGCCCCGGCCGCGATCTCGAGCGAGCCGCCGCCGATGTCGAAGACCGCCAGACGCCCCGAGCTCCAGCCGAACCAGCGGCGTACGGCGAGGAAGGTCAGCCGGGCCTCGTCCTCACCGGAGAGCACGCCGATGTCCACGCCGGTGGCCTCGTTGACGCGCCGGAGCACCTCGTCGGTGTTGACCGCGTCGCGGACCGCCGAGGTCGCGAACCCCAGGATCTCCTCGCAGCCCTTGTCCTCGGCCACCAGGAGCGCCTGGGAGACGAAGCCCGTGAGCGCCTCGACCCCGCGCTCGCTGACGGCGCCGTGCTCGTCGAGGTGCTCGGCCAGCCGCAAGGGCTCCTTGTAGGAGTAGGCGGGCATGGGCGCCGCGCCACCATGGGCGTCCACCACGAGGAGGTGCCCGGTGTTCGAGCCGATGTCGAGAACTCCGAGTCGCATAGGGCCCCCAGCCTCCCACACAGCACGTAGGGTTGGCCCGTGCCTGAGGTCGATCTTGTGTTCCCGCGCGCCTGGGTGGAGTTCCAGGACCCCGCCGACGAGGACCAGCTGTTCCGCTGTGACCTGACCTGGCTGACCTCGAACTGGATGTGCATCTTCGGACAGGGCTGCCCCGGCATCTACGCCGACCGGCCCGAGGACGGCTGCTGCACCCTCGGCGCCCACTTCTCCGACGGTGACGACGAGAAGCGGGTCAAGAAGTTCGTGAAGATGCTCGGTCCCGAGGACTGGCAGTTCCACCCGGACAACCGGTCGGGCTCCCGCAAGGGCGACTGGATCGAGACCGACGAGGACGGCGACCGCAAGACCGCGGTCCACGAGGGCGGCTGCATCTTCCTCAACCGGCCCGGCTTCGCCGCAGGAGCCGGGTGTGCCCTGCACGGCCTCGCCCTGAAGCAGGGCAGGCACCCCCTCGAGACCAAGCCCGACGTGTGCTGGCAGCTGCCCATCAGGCGCACGTTCCGCGAGGTCGAGCGGCCGGACGGCACGTCGTACACCGAGGTGAGCATCGGTGAGTACGACCGCCGCGGCTGGGGACCGGGCGGGCACGACCTGGACTGGTACTGCAGCGGCAACACCGAGGCCCACGTCGGCGCCGAGCCGGTGTACGTCTCCAACGGCCCCGAGCTCGTCGAGCTGATGGGCCGCAAGGCGTACGACGAGCTCGTCCGGCTGTGCGAGGCGCACCTGCGCTCCCGGTCGGCGCTGGCGATCCACCCCGCCGACCCGCGCTGAGGCCGGAGCCGCCGGGAGGACGACCGGGGGCTACGGCTTGCCCGCTCCCTCACCGAGGACGAACGCGTCCCCGCTCGCACCATCGGTCCCCGTGACCACGACCGTCACCCGGTCGGACCCGGACTGCCCGTCGTCGTCGGTCACGCGGACCTTGACCTCGTAGGTGCCGGGCAAGGCGTACGTGTGCCGGCCGCTGCACGTCCCGTTCTCCTGCACCCCGGGAGAGGCGGTGCGGTCGCCCCACTGGACGGTGCAGCTGCGGGTGTCGTTGACGCCCGGGTCCGACACCGAGGCGGCGACCCGGACGCCGAAGGCGCCGACCGCGCCCGTGCCGTCCTTCAGGACCGAGACCCGCGGCGCGACGTTGCCCACCTCGAGAACGGTGGTGGAGCTCACCGGCGCCAGGTCGCCGTCACGGGCCGACAGGGTGAGGGCGTACCTGCCGTCGTCCGTGCAGGTGACGGTCGTGGTCAGCGACGCCGGGTCGGCGAAGGTGCAGGTGGCACCCGGGTCCACCCCGAGGCCGGGGGCGTAGGACCAGTGCGTGGTCAGGGGGCGCCCCGCCGGGCTCGTGGCGGTCCCGCTCAACGAGGCCGGCGCCCCCTCGGTCACCCGGCCACCGACCTCCTGCTCGTCGCCCCCGGTCGGCGCGGCGGCCGCGCAGTCGCCGTCCACCACGCCGTCACCGTCGTCGTCGACCCCGTTGCCGCAGATCTCTCGTGACGTGGTGATCGAGCCCGCCTGCAGGAACACCCAGGAGTCGAGGAGGCTGTCCCCGACGTCGCCGATCGCGAGGTGGAGCCGGTTGACCTCGTGCGGGGTCACCGACGCCACGCACTGCAGCACGACCGTGAAGCCGTCCGGCTCCGCCGGGAGCGGGGCGCCCTCCGCGAGGGCGTTGTCGCGGAAGAGCTCCGGGTTGCTGGCGTTCGCGTCGCCGAAGGGGTTTCCCCCGTTGACGGTGTCGACGGTCACCGGGTCGGGGGCGCTGCCGCTGTCCGGGCCGTCGTCGACGACCGCGCAGTTCTGCGGCGTTCGCTCCCCCGGCCGCGAGACGAAGAAGCCGAAGACGTCGCTGACGCCGCGGTAGACGTACTCGTTGTACTCCTCCGAGGCGAAGACGTAGTTGAAGTACAGCCGGTCCCGGTCCGGAGTCACGTCGAACGTCAGGCTCGTCGTGTCTCGCGTGGCCCCGGCGCCGAGGGCGTCCAGCTCGGCGTCCCCGGTCCGCGAGGAGGAGCCCGTCGCGTCAGCGGCGCGGTTGGCGCCGCCGACATCAGCGGCACCGGTGGAGAGGACGACGCCCGAGTCGAAGCCGACCACGGCGTCCGGTCCCGTCCCGCCCCCGGTGAACCTTCCTGCCGACGTCGAGGCGCCGGTGTAGGAGACGTCGGCGATCGAGACGCCCTCCCCGGCGAGCACGTGCGCGAGGTCTGCGGCGGTCAGCGAGCCGGTGAGGTCCGTGACGGCCAGCCCGGAGGCGTGGGCAGGGGCCGAGGGCAACGAGAGGCCCAGAAGAGCGACCGTTGCCGCGGTCACGGCGGTACGGCGCAGCGCGCGCCGTCGTACGAGCATGCACACTCCCCCTCGGTCACGCCGACGAACGGCGCCGAATCGGCCCTCCCCGCCCTCAATTCAACGAAGAGACCTGCGGGGGCACAACCGCCCGGTGAAGGGGTCCGCGTCCCGCGGACGGGCCATGGAAACCGGACGAAGGGCTGATCTCACGTGGTCCGTCCGCGCGGGCTCACGTGGTGAGGTAGCGCTGCGCCACGTTGTCCGGCATCGGCTCGTAGCGGGCGAACCTGCGCGTGAACGTCGCCGAGCCGTGCGAGAACGACCTCAGTTCGACGGCGTAGCGCACGATCTCCACCTGCGGGACCTCGGCACGGACCATCGTCCGCTCCTGCCCGGCCGGCTCGCTGCCCAGGACCCGCCCGCGGCGTCCCGAGAGGTCGCTCATGACCGTGCCGACCAGGTCGTCCGGCACGACCACCGCGACCTCGTCCACCGGCTCCAGCATCGCGACGCGCGTCTGCGCGGCGGCTTCGCGCAGGGCCAGCGACCCGGACGTCTGGAAGGCCATGTCGGAGGAGTCCACGCTGTGCGCCTTGCCGTCGACGAGGGTGACGCGGACGTCGACGAGCGGGTAGCCGTTCGCGACCCCCTTCTCCATCTGAGCGCGCACGCCCTTCTCGACGCTGGGGATGAACTGCCGGGGTACGGCGCCCCCGACGACCTTGTCCACGAACTCGAAACCGGATCCCTCGGGGAGCGGCGAGACCTCGATGTCGCAGACGGCGAACTGACCGTGCCCGCCCGACTGCTTCACGTGGCGCCCGTGGCCCTTGGCCGAGCCGGCGAACGTCTCCCGGAGCGGGACCCGGAGCGGCACCTGGTCGACCGTCACGCCGTACCTGTTGGCGAGCCGGTCGAGCGCCACGTCGGCATGCGCCTCGCCCAGGCACCACAGCACGAGCTGGTGGGTCTCGGGGTTCTGCTCCACCCGCAGCGTGGGGTCCTCGGCGGCGAGCCGCTGGAGGCCCGTGGAGAGCTTGTCCTCGTCGGCCTTGGCGTGCGCCTCGATCGCGACAGGCAGGAGCGGCTCGGGCATGGACCACGGCTTGAGCACCAGCGGCTGGTCCTTGCCCGAGAGGGTGTCCCCGGTCTCGGCTCGGCTGAGCCGGCCGATCGTGCACAGGTCGCCGGCGACCACGATCTCGGCGGGTCGCTGCACCTTGCCGAGCGGCACCGACAGCACGCCGATCCGCTCGTCCTCGTCGTGGTCCTCGTGGGTGCTCTGCTCACCGAAGAAGGAGCTGAAGTGGCCGGACACGTGGACGGTCATGTCAGGGCGGATGGTCCCGGAGAACAGCCGGACCAGGCTCACCCGGCCGACGTAGGGGTCGGTGGTGGTCTTCACGACCTCGGCGACCAGCGGCCCGTCGGGGTCGCAGCCGAGCTCGGGACCGCGCTTGCCCTCGGGCGTGAACACCTCCGGGAGCGTGTGCTCGGGCGGCGAGGGGAACCCGGCCACGACCAGGTCGAGGAGCTCGGTCATGCCGACACCCGTGGACGAGCAGACGGGGACGACGGGAAAGAACGAACCTCGGGCGACAGCGCGCTCGAGGTCCTTGACGAGGAGTTCCTTGTCGACGGCTTCACCGCCGACGTAGCGCTCCATGAGGGTCTCGTCCTCCGACTCCTCGATCACCCCCTCGATGAGCGCCCCCCGCTGCTCCTCGTGGGCGGGGTCGTCCCCCGTCAGCAGGCCGTGCATCTCGCCGCCCTCGTGGAGGTAGACCGGCAGCACCTTCTCCCCGAAGGCGTCCTGGGCACCCGCGACGACCGCGTCGTAGTCGGCGCGCGCGTGGTCGAGCTTGGTGACGACCACGACCCGGGGCATCCCCACGGCCGCGCACTCGCGCCAGAGCTCGCGGGTCGCCTCGTCGACGCCCTCGTTGGAGGCGATCACGAACATCGCGCAGTCGGCGGCGCGCAGGCCGGCGCGGACCTCACCGACGAAGTCGGCGTAGCCGGGGGTGTCGAGCAGGTTGACCTTGAAGCCGTCGTGCATCAACGGGGCCAGGGCGAGCCCCACGGACCGCTGCTGCCGCAGCTCGGCCTCGTCGAAGTCACTGACCGTGCTCCCGTCCTCGACGGTCCCCGCCCGGTTGAGCACGCCGGAGGCGACGAGCAGCGCCTCGACGAGCGAGGTCTTCCCCGACCCGGCCGGACCGACCAGCACCACGTTGCGGATGACGCCGGGCCGGTCCGTCGTGGGTACCGGGTCGGCGGCGACCTGAGTAGATGTCTTGACTGCCACGTCTGCCTCCTCGTCCTCGTGCCTCCTCACAAAACACCCGCGGGACGGACCAGCACAAGGGGTCGAAAGTCCGTCGGCTCGGCGGCCGACCACGGCCGGAACCCCACCCCGCTGTCAGCGTGTCGAAGATCAATGGCGAGAATGCTTGACATGCGCCTGGACCACATCTCGTACGCCGCAGGACCCGACGGACTCATGAGCACGTCCCACCGCATCGGCGCGCTGCTCGGTGAGGAGCTCCGCAACGGCGGCATCCACCCGCGCTTCGGGACCCGCAACATGGTTCTGCCGCTCAGTGCGGGGACGTACCTCGAGGTCGTGGAGGTCCTCGACCACCCCGCCTCCGACAAGGCGCCCTTCGGTCAGGCCGTGCGGGCGCGGTCCGAGCTCGGCGGCGGCTGGATGGGCTGGGTGGTCGCGGTCGACGACATCGAGCCGCACCAGACCCGTCTGGGACGTGAGGCCGTGCAGGGCAACCGGCACCGCCCCGACGGGGTGGAGCTCCGGTGGCGCCAGCTGGGCGTCAAGGGCCTCCAGTCGGACCCGCAGCTGCCCTTCTTCGTGCAGTGGGAGACCGACGTCGAGCACCCGAGCGCGGGGGCCAGCGGCGACCTGCATCTCGACTGCCTCGAGATCGCCGGCGACCCGGAGCGGGTGCGCGAGTGGCTCGGCGACGCCGACGTCGACCCGCTGGAGGACGTGAAGGTGGAGTGGGTCGCGCCGCACGGCATCCCCGGCATCGTCGCGGCCCAGTTCCACACCAGCAAGGGCGTTGTCCGTATCTGACGGGGCCGTCCCGAGCCCGAACATCTGGAACCACCCCGAGACCTACGAGCTCGAGAACCGCGCCGTCGACCGCGACCGGCGGATCGAGGCGGCCATGCGCTCGGTCCTCGACTGGAGCGGCCGCGACCTGCTCGACCTCGGGTGCGGCACCGGGTTCCACCTTCCCCGCTGGGCGGAGGCGGCGCGCGCCGTCGTGGGCATCGAGCCGAACCCGGCGCTCGCGGCCATCGCCCGCAGGCGGACGCGTCGCCTCCCCGGCGTACGCGTCCTGCCCGGCACGGCCCAGTCGGTCCCGCTCCCCGATTCCAGCGTCGACGTCGCTCACGCCCGCTGGGCCTACTTCTTCGGACCCGGGTGCGAACCCGGGCTCGCCGAGCTCGACCGGGTGATGCGGCGCGGCGGGGCCGCCTTCGTGGTCGACAACGACCCCACGCGCAGCACCTTCGGCCGGTGGTTCCGGCGCGGCTACCCCGCGGTCGAGCCGGAGTCGGTGGAGAGGTTCTGGTCCTCGCACGGCTGGACCCGCGTCCCTCTCGACGTGGAGTGGCGCTTCGAGCGACGGGAGGACCTCGAGGCCGTGGTGGGCATCGAGTTCGACCCCGGGCTTGCCCGGGAGATCGTCGCCGAGCACGAAGGGCTCGTGGTCGACTACGCCGTGAACCTGTGGTGGCGCCGCTGGTGACCCGGGTGTTTCCCTCCGCCCGATACTCCGTGACCAAGACGTCCTGCGACACGCCTCGGGGCAGCAGGATGCTCACGGACTACCCGCCGGGGGATTGCGCCGGGGGGATTCCGCCGGGGGACTCCGTCGGGAGGATCAGCTCGAGGCGCGCACGGAGAGGGTGGGCGCGAGCAGGCGCCCCGGCTCCTCGATCGGCTTGTGGGCGAGCAGCCTGCCGAGCAGCCCCACGATCTCGACGGCCACCTGCTCCAGGGGCTGGCGCACCGACGTGAGGCCGGGCCACGACACCTGCGCGGCGATCGAGTCGTCGAAGCCGACCACGGCGACGTCGTGCCCGGGCCTGAGGCCGGCCTCCGCCAGCGCGTGCAGGGCCCCCATGGCGACGGTGTCGCTGACGCACACCATCGCGGTGGGGCGCTCGTTCTCCAGCAGGGCCAGTGCGGCACGGCGCCCGAAGTCGACCGTGTCGTCCCCGCGAGCGCTCAGCCGGCTCGTGGTCAGACCGTGTGCGTGCAGCGCGTCGGACCAGCCGGCCCGGCGGTCCTCCCCGATGAACGAGGCCTTCTGCCAGCCGAGCCAGGCGATCCGCTCGTGGCCTCGGTCGACCAGGTGGTCGACGGCGAGCATCACGCCGGTGCGGCCGTCGACGTCCACCCACGGGTGCGTGGCCGCGGGCTCGTCCCAGGGGCGCCCGAAGGCGACGAAGGGAGCGCCGCGCTCCTCCAGCCAGCCGGCCTGGGGGTTGCCCCGGTAGGTGTCGGTGATCACGAACGCGTCCACGGCGGTGGAGCGCAGCAGGTCGTCGTACCCGGCTGTCCCGCGGGCCGCATCGAGCGGCCCGGCTTCGGCACCCTCCCCGCTGTCGATGTCGGAGGAGAACAGCAGCACGTGGTAGCCGGCGTCCTTGGAGCTCTCGACGAGCGAGTGCAGGAACCGGTCCATGGTGGCGTTCGCGGTCCCCTCGACGACGCGGTCGACCCGCAGCCCGATCAGGTGCGAGGACCGCGTGCGCAGGTTGCGTGCTGCGCGGTTCGGGGAGTAGCCGAGCGTGTCGACGGCCCGGCGAACGCGTTCGAGCGTCTCGGGCCGGAGCAGGTGCGGGCTGTTCAGCGCGTTGGAGACCGTCTGCCGCGACACACCGGCCTCACGCGCGACGGTCGCCAGCGTCGGCGCGTGCCCGTGGCGTCGGCCCCCCGACATCGGACCTCGTGACATCGTTCCGCATTCCCCCAGGTGACTTCTGGATCGATCCAATCCCAGTCTGGCAGATTACCTGCAGCCGCCGTGCCGTCAACCGCCAGGTTTGTCGGAGCTGTGCCCTAACGTCCCCGGCATGAGCAAGACAGCGCGTTCCCGACCGTCCTTCCGGTGCAGCGAGTGCGGCTGGGAGACCCTGAAGTGGGTCGGCCGGTGCGGGGAGTGCCAGGCCTGGGGCAGCGTCGCCGAGGCCGGGGCACCCCAGGGCCGTACGACGGCGGGGCCGGTCACCGCGGCGGCGGTGCCCATCGGCCAGGTCCCCGTCGAGCAGTCGCGGGCCGGCACCAGCGGTGTCCCCGAGCTCGACCGGGTGCTCGGCGGAGGGCTCGTCCCCGGGGCAGCGGTCCTGCTCGCCGGGGAGCCCGGGGTCGGCAAGTCGACGCTCCTGCTCGAGGTCGCCGCACAGCACGCCCGCGCCGGCGCCCGGACGCTCTACGTCACCGGCGAGGAGAGCGCCTCCCAGGTGCGCCTGCGCGCCGACCGGACCGGGAGCATCCACGACGAGCTCTTCCTCGCGGCAGAGACCGACCTCGGTGCGGTGCTCAGCCACATCGAGGCCGTCGAGCCCCAGCTGCTCGTGGTCGACTCGGTCCAGACCGTCAGTGCCGCCGACGTCGACGGGGTGCCCGGCGGGGTCACGCAGGTCAAGGAGGTCTCCGCCGCGCTCATCCGGATGGCCAAGGCCCGCAACATCGCGACACTGCTGGTCGGCCACGTCACCAAGGACGGCTCCATCGCGGGACCGCGGGTCCTCGAGCACCTCGTCGACGTGGTCCTCCACTTCGAGGGCGAGCGGAGCTCCCGGCTGCGCATGGTGCGCGCGGTCAAGAACCGGTTCGGACCCGTCGACGAGGTCGGCTGCTTCGACCTCTCCTCCGAAGGCATCGTCGCGGTCACCGACCCGACCGGCCTCTTCGTCGCCCGCCACCACGAGCCCGTGCCCGGGACGTGCGTCGCCGTCACGCTCGAGGGCCGACGGCCGATCCTCGCGGAGGTGCAGGCCCTGGTCACGCCGTCGGCCGCCGAGCGCCCCCGGCGTACCACCTCGGGGCTGGACAACGCCCGCATCGCGATGACCGTCGCCGTCCTCCAGCAGCGCGCCCGCATCCGCCTCCACGCGCACGACGTCTTCGTCTCGACCATCGGCGGGGCCAAGGTGACCGAGCCCGCGGGGGACCTCGCGGTCGCCATCGCCATCGCCTCGGCCTGGAAGGACCGGGAGGTGCCGACCGACGTGGTTGCCATCGGCGAGCTGGGCCTGGCCGGGGAGCTCCGGCGGGTCCGGGACCTCCCGCAACGAATCGCCGAGGCCGCCCGGCTCGGGTTCCGCTCCGCGATCGTGCCGAGCGAGGCGGGCAGCTCCCGCGGCTCGGTCCGCGAGGTCGACGGGATGCAGGTGGTGAGCGTCCCCGACATCGCCTCCGCGCTCCGCGTGCTCGACCTCGGCAAGGGCGACGTCACCCCGATCCTCGCGCCGGACACGGCCTCGCCCCAGCGTCCGGCGCTCGGACTGGTCTGACCCCGGCCCGACCTCCAGCTCGGCCTCCAGCCGCCCCCCGGGGCCGCCCCTGGGCGCCGCTGCCGGTCCCGCCTGCCGGAACGGGCGGCGATACGGGCGATTTCGGCGTCGCCCGCGTGTCGGAATCCCTTAGACTGACCGCGTCACAGGCACTTGAGCAGGGGAGCACCTTGGCATCCACCGAACGGTCGGACACGCGCCGACTGCGGGCGACCCTGGCCAGCATCGCCCCTGGAACGTCGTTGCGCGACGGTCTCGAGCGTGTCCTGCGCGGTCGCACGGGTGCCCTCATCGTCCTCGGCAACGACCGGACGGTCGAGGCCATCTCCACGGGTGGCTTCACCCTGGACGTCCCGTTCACCGCCACGGGCCTGCGCGAGCTGGCCAAGATGGACGGCGCGATCATCCTCGACCACGAGATCTCCCGCATCCTCCGGGCCGCCGTGCACCTCATGCCGGACCCCTCGATCTACAGCGAGGAGACGGGCACCCGGCACCGCACGGCCGACCGTGTCGCCCGGCAGACCGGCTTCCCGGTGATCTCGGTGTCGCAGTCGATGCAGATCATCGCCGTGTACGTCGGAGCCACCCGCTACGTGCTCGAGGACTCCGGCCAGATCCTCTCCCGCGCCAACCAGGCCCTCGCCACGCTCGAGCGGTACAAGCTCCGGCTCGACGAGGTCTCCAGCACCCTGTCCGCGCTCGAGATCGAGGACCTGGTGACCGTGCGCGACGTCGCCGTCGTGGCCCAGCGCCTGGAGATGGTCACCCGGATCGCCCGGGAGATCGAGGACTACGTCCTGGAGCTCGGCAGCGACGGTCGTCTCCTCACCCTCCAGCTCGACGAGCTGGTGACGGGCGTCGACCAGGAGCGCGAGCTCGTGGTGCGGGACTACCTGCCCAACGGGCGAAGGAACCGCCGTGCCGAGGAGATCCTCGCCGGCCTGGAGAGCCTCAGCGCCTCGGACCTGGTCGACATCGCCTCGGTCGCCCGGGCCCTCGGACTCGGCGCCAACGAGCACCTCGACGGCGCGGTGACGCCGAAGGGGTACCGCCTGCTGGCCAAGGTCCCCCGCCTGCCCACCCAGGTCGTGGACCGGCTCGTCGACCACTTCGGGAGCCTCCAGAAGCTGCTCTCCGCCGGGGTCGACGACCTCCAGGCTGTGGACGGCGTCGGCGAGCTCCGTGCCCGCAGCGTCCGCGAGGGCCTCTCCCGGCTCGCCGAGTCGAGCATCCTCGAACGCTACGTCTGACCTCTCTCGGTCAGTCGTTGCCCTGCTTCTTCTTCCCGTCCTGTCCGTTCCGGCCGGGCTTCGCCGAGGACTTGGGCCGTGCGGTCGGCGAGGGCGTGATCGTGACGGGCGCGGGCGAGTGCAGCTCGAACTGCTGGGACTCGGGCTCGGAACCCATCGCGGCCGCGGCCAGGTGGTACCACCCCGGCTCGGCCCACAGCGTGTTCCGCGAGCAGCCGGCGTCCGAGCGGCGCCCGGACCAGGTCACGTCGACCAGGACGGGCCGGCGCTTGCGGAGCACCACGGCCGTGTCGGGGACGGCGTTCGGGCACTGCTGGGATGTCCAGATCCGGTCGCTGCCCGAGGTGAGCCGCACCGCGAGGCTGTCGGCGGAGACCTCCCAGTTGCAGGCCGGGGACTCGAAGGTGCTCAGCTCGAGGGTGAGGCGGACGTCCCCGCCCGCGTAGGCGTTGTCCCGCATCGCCGGGACCACCCGGACGTCGCGGTCGCGGCACGGCCCGGTCGGCGCGGCGAGAGGCACGCGCACCTGGCCGTTCTTCTTCTTTTTCTTCTTCGCCGGCGTCGGGGCCGCGGTCGGGCCCGTGACAGGCTGGGCACCGGCGGTGGCGGTATCCGTGGCCGTCGGTGACGGCGAGGTGCTGGCGGACCCGACGGCAGCGGCGGGAGTCGCCGCGGGTCCCTCGGGACCGTCCGAGCCTCCGAGCAGACGGCTGATGCCGAACACGAGGCCGAACACCACCGCGAGAACCATCACGCGTCGTACCCAGTAGACGCGCGCCGGAAGGGGGCCCCGGGGCCTGGTCACCGACATGGGCAGACCGTAACTTTTCGCCCGCGCGTCCCGGCGCAGACACTCCGGCGGGTGTCGACCGGCCCAGACCGGTGCCGACCGCGCCGACCCCGGCGACGCCGGCGACCCGGCGACCGCGACAGCACGGCGACTGCCGCCGAGGCACGGCGACCAGGCGGCTGGTTACGATCGCCGGACCATGTCCGACCTCCACGAGCGCCTGCTGAGCTGGTACGACGAGAACGCCCGCACCCTGCCCTGGCGCGAGCCGAGCGCGTCGCCCTGGGCGGTGATGGTCAGCGAGTTCATGCTCCAGCAGACACCCGTCAGCCGGGTGCTCCCGGTGTTCGAGCAGTGGATGCAGGCATGGCCCACGCCTGCGGACCTCGCCGCCGCGAGCACGGGAGACGCGGTTCGTGCGTGGGGCCGGCTGGGGTACCCGCGACGGGCCCTGCGCCTGCACGCCGCGGCCACTGCCGTCGTCGCCGAGCACGGCGGGGAGGTGCCGCCCGACCTGGCGGCGCTTCGCGCGCTGCCCGGGGTGGGCGACTACACCGCCGCGGCGGTCGCCACGTTCGCGTTCGGGCAGCGCCACGCCGTGCTCGACACCAACGTCCGGCGGGTGCTCGCCCGGGTCGCCCGTGGCGAGGAGCATCCGCCGGCCTCGCTCACCCGTGCCGAGCGCGAGGTCGCGGCGGACCTGCTCCCCGGCGACGAGGCGACAGCGGCCACCTGGTCGGTGGCGGTGATGGAGCTCGGGGCCCTGGTGTGCACGGCGACGAAGCCGCGCTGCCGGGCCTGCCCGGTCGAGGACCTCTGCGGCTGGGTCGCCGCCGGGCGGCCGCCGTACGACGGGCCGCCGCGGCGTGGGCAGACCTACGCGGGTACCGACCGGCAGTGCCGTGGGCGCCTGCTCGCCGTGGTCCGGGACGCCGAGGGGCCGGTGCACCGCTCGCGGCTCGACGCTGCGTGGTCGGACGAGGTGCAGCGAGCCCGCTGCCTGGCCTCCCTGCTCGAGGACGGACTCGTCGCGGCGACGTCGAAGGACACCTTCGCCCTCCCCTGACGGGCCGCCACGGCGCTGACCGCTCCCCTGCCCCAGACTGCCCGCCGCCTGCTGCCCGTCGTCCGCCGATCTCGTGCTCACCGGGCAGGGCCAGACCTGGGCACGGATGCGGTGATTTCAGACCATCTGCCTGAACTGTTACCGTCGAAGGCTTGTGTGTCCGTGCCGCGGGCGAGGGAGGGACCTCGGGGGTGCCCGCGGACTACCCGGGAGATCTATGCGACACAGAGCCTCACGGCCCTTCATCGACCTCGGGCGGCGCCTCGTGCGCGCGGCCGCCCGACCGCTTCGCTGCACTCACGCGCGTGAGTCCGGTCCGGGCAGCCGTAGCCGTCACGGTGCTCCTCGGCGTCGGCACCACTGCCGTCGTCACCGTCTCGTCGGTCCAGGACGGTACGTCGGAGCAGTCCCGCGCCGCGGCGGCGGGCGATCGTTCCGGGTCCCTCACGTCCCGGGGCACCACGCGTCCCCGGCTCGGCGAGGAGAGCCCGACGTCGACCGACCCCTCCCAGGGCGCCGAGAGCACCGCTCGCACGCGCACGGCGGCCCCGGACGAGAAGTCCACTACCCCGGACCCGAACGTGCCCCGGAAGGACCTGCCCGGCAAGGAGCTGCCCGGCGAGGACCTGCCCGCGGCGGACTCGACGACCGGGCTCTCGTCGACGAGCAAGTCCGGCCCCGCCTCACCCGACCCGGCTTCCTCGACGCCGTCCCTCAGGTCCTCCGCCGAGAAGCGGACGACCGCCTCGTCCCCATCGCCCCAGGATGTGACGGCGCCCAGGACCAGCGTGTCCGAGCAGGTCTCGGCGGGCGACACCGCGGTCTTCAGCCTCCGCGCGAACGAGCCCGCCTCGTTCGCGTGCAGCCTCGACGGGGCGGCGTTCGGCCCGTGCAGCTCGCCGGTGACCTACCAGGACCTCCGCCCCGGCTGGCACACGCTCGCCGTGCGCGCGACGGACCGGGCCGGCAACGCCGACCCGAGCCCGGCCGAGGTCCGCTGGCACGCCAACGGCGGCCCCGGGTCCTCCGACTAGGTCCCGGGTCCTCCGACCAGGTCCCCGGTCCCTCCCGCTAGGTCGCGGGTCCTCGGACCATGTCCCGGTCGCGCCGCCGAGGACCAGCCCGGCTACTGGCGGAGCAGCGGCGCGAACGATCCGCTGGCCCAGCCGGTGCCGGAGTGTGCCGGGACGGGCGGGAGGTTCCGTCCGCCGTACACCACGTCGCCGTCCTGGTCGGCGTACCCCAACCAGGTCTCGGCGGGCCCCTGTCCCTGGCCCGGCTCGCTCCAGTCGCAGACGCCCTCGGGGAACGTCGCCTCGAGCGTGGCCCATTGCTCGTCGGTGAACGGCACGAGCAGGAAGTCGTAGTCGGCACGGTCGAGCGGCTGGAGCCGGCAGGCGACCTGATCGTTGGCGCTGTCTCCTCCTGCGACCTGGCGCGGCGTGCTGAGGTGGGTCTGGAGGGTGTCCTGCTCGCAGACCACCTCACCACCGGGGAGGGTGAGCATGTTGATGCCGGGGACGTTCTCGCACCGGTCGGTGACGTCCTCGGGACGGTCCTCGGCGATCTTGTCGCTCAGCGGAATGCTCCGGTCGTCCGACTCGACGGCGGTCAGCCAGCGGTCCATGTCGATCATCGCCTCGGTCGCCCAGTGCACGTCCCCGATGAGCGGGGTCTCGCCGAACCACATCACGCGGTTGTCGGTGTGGCCCTGGGCGCGCTGGAGCCGCTCCTCGGTCCAGAACGCGTGGGCGTAGTCGTGGGCGGCGCCCGGGTCGGGACCGCCGTGGTTGATCATCGCGACGCCGCTCATGTTGGTCGCCTCGTTGACGAGCCCGGAACGGTAGACGTTCTCGATCGCCGCCGGGTCGCCGACGATGCGCTCGGGGATCGGGTCGGCGTTGATGTCCAGCCCACCGAAGGCGGCGTTGAGGTCGACGAACTGGGCGGGTGTGATCAGCCCGTCGCGCAGGGCGCCGAGGCCGTACTGCACGCCCTCGTTGGCGAACGGGATGCCGGCGAAACCGCGGCCCGCGGCCTGCTCCTGCGGCCCCCAGACGCTCTCCGGTCGGGGGCCGAGCGGGTTGAGCATCATGTCGAGGATCGAGCACCGCACGCCCGCGGGGTTCGTCTCGGAGTCGAAGCGCGTGGTCGGGTCGCCGGGCACCGTGTCACGGGTGCCGGGGCAGTCGTTCTCCGGGTTGATCGCCGCCTTGAAGAGCCCCTCGTCGGCGGTGACCGCGTTCGCGTGCGACAGGTGGCCCTCGACCGCGGCCATCTGGGTCGGCGACCACACCACGCCCGGCGCCCAACGCGACGGGTCCTCGAAGTAGCGGCGCAGCAGGTGGTAGTCGGCGAACTGCGCACCGGCGGTCAGCACGTCCGGGTAGGAGCAGGTGGTGACCAGGCCCTGGTAGATGCCCGGGTAGGCGTTGGCGATGGTGTGCTGGGCGATCGACCCGCCCGAGCAGCCCGTGCCGATGGTGTAGCGGATCGGACCGTACGCCTCGACCAGACGCTCCTTGGCCATCATCATCGACTCGGCCTCGAGCGGGAGGTTGCAGTTGTGCCCGGTGTTGTTCAGCGCTGTCGAGAGCACAGCGAAGCCGCGACCCAGCGCGGTCACGTAGCTCATCTCGATACCGGGCGTCGCCGGGATGGTGCCGGAGTAGTCGTCGAGCCGGGGCGTCCCCGGGGTGTACGACGCCCCGCAGTTGCCGCCGTGGGTGGCGAGCACCTTGCCGTTCCACTGCTCCTGGGGCTGCCACGGCGTCCAGTCCTGGCCGGGCCGGAAGAGCGTGAGGATGGCGTAGCGGTCGCGGTCCTGGTAGCCGCTCTCACGCCGTACGACGAAGGGCACGGTCACGCCCTGGTCGGTGGTGGTCGTCGCGACGTCCGATGGCGGGTTCTCGGGGTCGTAGGGCTGCAGGCCCGGCTTCGTCGGGTCGCTCGACTTGTAGAGCAGGGAGTACGACGCCGGCTCGTTGCACTGGTCGTCCTGGGCACTCGACTGGCACTCGTACGGCCCGTGCTGGGGCCCCGCGAAGATCGGGCCGCCGTTGGGGTGGTTGGTGATCACCCGGCTCCCGGAGTACCCCGGGGCTGTGGCGCGGACGACGTTCTCCCCCAGCGCCAGCCCCTCGAGGAGGCCCTCGTAGCGGCCGTCCGGACGGACCCCGAACTGCTCGGTGACGTCGCGGCTGCCGACCCGGACCCGCACCCGGTCCGGGTCGAGGCCGTCCGGCAGCTCCACCGCGACCAGGGCGTCCCCACCGGAGACCAGGTCGGCGCGGTTGGAGAGCACCTCGACCACCAGGGGTCGCGGCGAGCTTCCGTCCCGGGCCGCGACGGCGGCCTGGGAGGTGCTTACCTGCGCGGTCGGCAGCGCAAGCGCGACGGCGGCGAGCAACGGGACGAGACGGCGTGTGCGCACGAGACCTCCTGAGCGAGTGACACACGGCACAACGACGGGAGGCGCCTCGGGCTACGCAGTCCGACTCCGGGGCCGCGCGGTCTGCACCGGGTCAGGGCTCGACGACAGCCCCCAGGCCTTCGGCCAGCAGCACGGCGCCGTCCAGGTCGACCCGGGTGTTGCCCAGGCGCGCCGTGGTCAGGTCCGCACCGAGAAGCACCGCGCCGCGCAGGTCCGCCCCGCGCAGGTCGGCCTCCCGTAGCACCGCGCGCCCGAGGTCCGCACCGCGCAGCGAGGTCTCGGAGAGGTCCGCATCGGTCAGGTCGGCCTCCTCGAGGAGGAGGCCACCCAGGTCGAGCCGCGACAGCTTCGCGCCCCGCATGGTGACCGCTCGCCACAGGCCACCTCGCACCGTCAAGGGGCGCAGCGTGCAGCCGACGAAGATGCTCCCGAGCATCTTGCAGCCGTCCAGGGTCGCCCCGAAGAAGGAGGTGCCGCGGAAGTCGCAGGCGACGAAGGCCGTCCCGGTGTGGGTCGAGGCGTTGAGGCGACAGTTCTCGAAGACGCACGACTCGAACGCCGCGCCCTTGCTCTCCGCCTCGGTCAGGTCCACGTCCCGGAAGACGCAGTCACGGTAGACCTCGCCCGAGAGGTCGCGTGCGTACCAGTCGAGGCCGTCGAAGGTCTCGCCCTCGTGCGGGGTCGCGGCAGTCATGGGCCCCACCCTGGCAGAGCGCGTCGACAACCGGCGCCGACCCCGCGACCGGGCGACCTCAGTGGGCGCCGGAACGCTCCTCCGCCGACGCGAGCGAGCCCAGGGCATCGGCGAGGTCGGCGACCGCCTGCTCCAGTGCCGGCCGGGACTCCAGGGGAAGGTCGAGCTGGAAGCCCATGAAGGCGGCGTCCAGCAGCATCACGGCCCGGTCGGCGCGCTCGCGGGGCATCCCGGCCGCGACCAGCCGGTCGGCGACGGCCGCGATCCAGGCCGCATTGGCGCGGCGTACCACCGAGGCGTACGGCTCGCGCCCGAAGAGCCCGAGCGCCGCCGCCTCGACGTACAGCCGCTGGCAACGGTCGAGGTCGGTGGAGGTGGAGGCCCTCCAGAGCGCGACCACCTCGCCCCGCACCGAACTCTGCCCCGGCAGCGCCCGGACCAGCTGCACCGCCCGGTCGTTCGACTCGTTCAGCACGGCCGCCACCAGGTCGTCCTTGCCCGCGAAGTGGTAGAGCAGCATCCGGTCGCTGGTGCCGAGGGCGGCGGCGAGCGGGCGGAGGCTGAGCCCGATCAGGCCGTGCTCGAGGACGTGGTCGGTCGCCGCGGAGAGGAGCTGGTCGCGCCGGGTGGTGTCGCGGGTCATGCCGATGCCTTCCGTGTTGCCGCCGTGTTGTAGCGACTGCTACATTCGAGTGGTTGTTGTAGCAGATGCTACAGAAAGGGTCCCCGCCATGCCCGGCGCATTCGTCCTCCTGCTCGTCGCCATCGCCGTCGAGGTGGCAGCCACCGCCTCGCTCGGCCGTGCCGACGGCTTCCGCAACCTGCCATGGACCAGCTTCGTGCTCGGGGGGTACGCCGTCTCGATCTGGCTCCTGGCCCTCGTCGTCCGCACGATGTCCGTCTCGGTCGCCTACGCGCTCTGGTCGGGCATCGGCACGGCGGCCATCGTGGTGGTGGGCGCGTTCTTCCTCGGCGAGCGGTGGGACCTGCTGAAGGTGGGGGCGGTCCTGCTCATCATCCTCGGCGTGGTGGTGCTCAACCTCCACCAGCCGCACTGACACGTACCAGCGCACACCGGCCGGAGACGCCGAAGGGCCCCCGCACACAGCGGGGGCCCTTCGTGGTTCGCGCCCGGCCGGAGCCGGTGTGCGACCGTGCCTTACTCGGAGTCGCCGGTGCCGGCGGTCTCGATCGGGGGCAGGTCGGGCAGCTCGGACTTCGACTCACCGGAGAAGGTGAACGCAGCCTCCGTCCCCTCGCCCTCGACGTCGACCAGGACGATCTGGCCGGGGCCGACCTCGCCGTACAGCATCTTCTCGGCGAGCACGTCCTCGACCTCGCGCTGGACCGTACGACGGAGCGGGCGGGCGCCGAGGACCGGGTCGAACCCGCGCTGGGCCAGGAGGTTCTTCGCCGCCGCGGTCAGCTCGATCGACATGTCACGGTCACGCAGCCGCGTCTCGACGGCGGAGACCATGTTGTCGACCATCGAGACGATCTGCTCCTGCGACAGCGGCGGGAACACGATGATCTCGTCGACACGGTTGAGGAACTCGGGGCGGAAGTGCTGCTTGAGCTCCTCCGACACCTTCGACTTCATCCGGTCGTAGGACCCCTGCGTGTCGCCGGTCTGCTGGAAGCCGAGGTTCACGCCCTTGGCGATGTCGCGCGTGCCGAGGTTGGTGGTCATGATGATGACCGTGTTCTTGAAGTCCACGACCCGGCCCTGGGAGTCGGTCAGGCGACCCTCCTCCAGGATCTGCAACAGCGAGTTGAAGATGTCCGGGTGGGCCTTCTCGACCTCGTCGAAGAGCACCACGGAGAACGGCTTGCGGCGCACCTTCTCGGTGAGCTGGCCGCCCTCCTCGTAGCCGACGTAGCCGGGAGGCGAGCCGAAGAGCCGCGAGACCGTGTGCTTCTCGCTGAACTCCGACATGTCGAGCTGGATCAGCGCGTCCTCGTCGCCGAACAGGAACTCCGCCAGCGTCTTGGACAGCCAGGTCTTACCGACGCCGGACGGGCCGGCGAAGATGAACGAGCCGCCGGGACGCTTCGGGTCCTTCAGGCCGGCACGGGTACGCCGGATCGCCCGGGAGAGTGCCTTGACGGCCTCCTCCTGGCCGATGACGCGCTTGTGGAGCTCGTCCTCCATCTTGAGCAGACGGGTGGACTCCTCCTCCGACAGCTTCACGATCGGGATGCCCGTCGCCACGGCGAGGACCTCGGCGATGAGCTCCTCGTCGACCTCGGCGACGACGTCCATGTCGCCGGCCTTCCACTGCTTCTCACGCTCGGTCTTGGCGAGGATGAGCTTCTTCTCCTCGTCCCGCAGCGACGCGGCCGCCTCGAAGTCCTGGCTGTCGATGGCGCCCTCCTTGCGGCGACGCACGTCGGCGATCTTGTCGTCGAACTCGCGCAGGTCCGGCGGAGCGGTCATCCGGCGGATGCGCAGTCGCGAGCCGGCCTCGTCGATGAGGTCGATGGCCTTGTCCGGCAGGAACCGGTCGGAGACGTACCGGTCGGCGAGGGTGGCCGCGGCCACGAGCGCCTCGTCGGTGATCGTCACCCGGTGGTGCGCCTCGTAGCGGTCGCGCAGGCCCTTGAGGATCTCGATGGTGTGCGCGATCGAGGGCTCCTGGACCTGGATCGGCTGGAAGCGCCGCTCGAGCGCGGCGTCCTTCTCGAGGTGCTTGCGGTACTCGTCGAGGGTCGTCGCACCGATCGTCTGGAGCTCGCCGCGAGCCAGCATCGGCTTGAGGATGGAGGCGGCGTCTATCGCGCCCTCGGCGGCACCGGCGCCGACGAGCGTGTGCAGCTCGTCGATGAAGAGCACGATGTCGCCGCGGGTCTTGATCTCCTTGAGCACCTTCTTCAGGCGCTCCTCGAAGTCACCGCGGTAGCGCGAGCCGGCGACCAGGGATCCCAGGTCGAGGCTGTAGATCTGCTTGTCCTTCAGGGTCTCGGGCACGTCGCCGCGCACGATCGCCTGGGCGAGCCCCTCGACGCACGCCGTTTTACCGACGCCGGGCTCACCGATGAGGACCGGGTTGTTCTTGGTGCGGCGCGAGAGCACCTGCATCACGCGCTCGATCTCCTTCTCGCGCCCGATGACCGGGTCGAGCTTCCCCTCGCGCGCCGCCTGGGTGTAGTTGCGGCCGAACTGGTCGAGGACCAGCGACGAGGACGGTGCGCCCTCCGGGGCCGTGCCGGCGGTGGCGGTCTCCTTGCCCTGGAAGCCCGACAGCAGCTGGATGACCTGCTGCCGGACGCGGTTGAGGTCCGCACCCAGCTTGACCAGCACCTGCGCGGCGACGCCTTCGCCCTCGCGGATGAGGCCGAGCAGGATGTGCTCGGTGCCGATGTAGTTGTGGCCGAGCTGGAGCGCCTCGCGCAGGGAGAGCTCGAGGACCTTCTTGGCCCGCGGCGTGAAGGGGATGTGGCCGCTGGGAGCCTGCTGGCCCTGGCCGATGATCTCCTCGACCTGGGCGCGCACGGCCTCCAGGGAGATGCCGAGGCTCTCGAGAGCCTTCGCAGCGACACCCTCACCCTCGTGGATCAGACCCAGGAGGATGTGCTCGGTGCCGATGTAGTTGTGGCTGAGCATCCTGGCCTCTTCCTGCGCCAGGACGACCACCCGTCGTGCTCGGTCTGTGAACCGCTCGAACATGCTCTCATCGCTCCTTGGTGCTCACCGCCGACGGTGCGACGGGGGCTTCTTCCATGCACTCTAGCCGCGCACAGGAGAAGTCGGTTGGGACCCGACAACGGACAAGGGCCAGCGGTTTGCCGGCCCTGCCATCGGCTCTGACAAGGACAACTCCCCGTCCAGCCTATGTGTTCCCCGTCCGGCCGCGTCCACCCTTCGCTCTCAGCGAACGGAGCTTGTCTAGTGGGCTGCCGCGTACGCCTCACGCACGTCGGCGGAGACCCGGCCCCGCTCCGGAACGTCCCACCCGTTCGCACGCGCCCACTGGCGGATCTCGGACGCGCTGGGCCCGCCGGCCGTGCCCGAGGAGGCCCGCTGGCCCTTGCGACGGCGACCGCCCACGCGGCGACCCGCGGCGACGTAGCGCCCCAGTGCCTCCCGCAGCTCCTCGGCGTGCGTCTCGTTGAGGTCGATCTCGTAGTCCACGCCGTCGAGCGCGAAGGAGACCGTCTCGGCCGCCTCGTCCCCGTCGAGGTCGTCGACCAGGATGACATTTACTCGCTGCGCCATGACGTTCGGCCTTTCTGATTATCCCCCGCGCTGATAAATGCGGCACGCATTGCGGCGTCACCGGGACACAAACATAGCCGCTCTTTGAGATCAAGACACATCAAGGCGAGAAATGTGGACAGGCATTCTTCGTCGCCAAACCTACGACCGTTTATCGCCCCGGTTTCGTTACACCCGCCGACTCGTCTATTTCCGCCTCTGCCGCCTACCCCTGTCGCGGACACCTGTCGCGGGCTCCCACCGCACGCCTACCTGTCGCCCGCGAACGAACGCACGGGTCATCCTTCACCGAGGAGAGGCACCGGGGATCCATGGGTTTCACAAAGAACGACGACGGATAGACAGGCGCGCCCGAATACAGGAGGCGCCCACCCGACACTTCCGGACTGCGCGCGCGTCACCGGGAACGAAAAAGGAACGACGGAAACGCCCCGAAGGGTCGGCGTAGTCCGACGAGCGGCCCGCCCCTCTGACCGGAACGAGACTCCTAACCCGTGACCGGGCGGTTCGCGCTCGCCCTTTACCCGGAAGGCGAGCGGCCCGGATAACCAGGGCGGCGTGCAGGGTTATTCCGGACGCAGGAGGGGGAAGAGAATCGACTCGCGGATTCCCACACCGGTCAGCAGCATGACGAGCCGGTCGATTCCCATGCCCATGCCACCCGCGGGAGGCATGCCGTACTCCATCGCCTTCAGGAACGACTCGTCGAGCTCCATGGCCTCCGGGTCGCCCTGGGCGGCGAGCAGCGACTGCTCCACCAGGCGCTCGCGCTGGATGACCGGGTCGTTGAGCTCGGAGTACGCCGGGGCGAGCTCCACGCCGTTGATGATCAGGTCCCATGCCTCGACCAGCCCGGCGTGCTCGCGGTGCGGCTTGGCCAGCGGGCGAACTGCCTCGGGGTAGTCCCGGACGAACGTGGGCTCGATCAGGGTGTGCTCGACCAGCTTCTCGTAGAGCTCGAGCGCCACCTCGCCGGCGTTCCAGTGCGGCTGGAGCTCGACACCGTGGTCCGCGGCGTGCTTCGTGAGGGTCTCCGCCGAGGTGTCGACGTCGACCTCCTCGCCGAGCTTCTCGGAGACCAGCTCGAACAAGGTGGCGTGACGCCAGGGCTCCTCGAGGTCGACGAAGGACCCGTCACGCGCCGGGATGACCGTGCGCCCCACCGCGCGGGCCGACTCCAGCACGAGGGTGCGGGTCAGCTCGGCCATGGTGTTGTAGTCGCCGTAGGCCTGGTACGCCTCCAGCATCGAGAACTCCGCCGCGTGGGTGGAGTCGAGGCCCTCGTTGCGGAACGTGCGGCCGATCTCGTAGACCCGGTCGACGCCGCCGATCATCGCCTTCTTCAGGTCGAGCTCGAGCGCGATGCGCAGCAGCATCGGCTGGTCGAAGGCGTTGAGGTGGGTGCGGAACGGGCGCGCCGCGGCGCCGCCGTTGGTCAGCTGGAGGACCGGCGTCTCGACCTCGACGAAGTCCTGGCCGTCGAGCACCGCGCGGAGGGTGCGGAGCACGGTCGCCTTGGTGCGCACGATCGTCCGCGAGTCCGGGTTGACCATCATGTCGACGTAGCGAAGGCGGACCCTGGCCTCGTCCGAGAGCGGCTTGTGCTCGTTCGGGAGGGGCCGCAGCGTCTTGGCAACCATCTGCCAGGCCGATGCCTGGACCGACAGCTCACCGCGGCGGCTGGTGATGACCTCGCCCTGGACCGCGACCAGGTCCCCGATGTCGACGAGGCTCTTGAACTCGTCGAGCTGCTCCTGGCCGACGTCGGCGAGGGAGAGCATGACCTGCAGCTCGGTGCCGTCGCCCTCACGGAGCCGCACGAAGCAGAGCTTGCCGGTGTTGCGGAGGAAGACCGCACGGCCTGCGACGGCGACCCGGTCGCCGGTGCGGGTGTCGGCCTCGAGCTCGCCCGCCTCCATCAGCGGGTCGAACTTCCCGCGGATCTCCTTGAGCGTGTGGGTCCGCTCGACGTTCAACGGGTACGCCGGGCGGCCGGACCCGAGCAGACGCTCCCGCTTCTCGCGGCGCACCCGCATCTGCTCGGGGAGGGACTCCTCCTCGGCCGGCGCTGCTGGGGGTGTCTGGTCGGTCATGGTGCCCAAGCCTATGGGGTAGTCAGGGTCCCGCGAGTCACTGGTGGTTGCGGTGGAACACGAGCTCGAGCCCGTTGAGGGTCAGCCACGGCTGGTGGTCGGTGACCGTGGCGCACTCGTCGACGACCAGAGGGGCGAGCCCGCCGGTCGCGATCACGTTGACCCCGTCGGCCGGGTCGAGCTCGGCGATCATCCGCGTCACGATGCCGTCGACCTGGCTCGCGAAGCCGTAGAGCACCCCCGACTGGAGGGCCTCGACGGTGTTCTTGGCGATCACGTGCCGCGGCCGCAGCAGCTCGATCTTGCGCAGCTGGGCGCCGCGTCGTCCCAGCGCCTCCAGGGAGATCTCGATCCCGGGCGAGATCGCGCCTCCGACGTACTCGCCCTTGGCGCTGACCACGTCGAAGGTCGTGGCGGTGCCGAAGTCCACGACGATCGAGGGGCCGTCGTACAGGGTGGCGGCGGCCAGGGCGTTGATGATCCGGTCCGACCCCACCTCCCGCGGGTTGTCCATGAGGATCGGCACGCCGGTGCGCACGCCGGGCTCGACGACGACGTGCGGAATGTCGGCGTAGTAGTCCCGCAGCATCTCCCGCCACTCGTGCAGCACCGACGGCACCGTCGAGCAGACGGCGACGCCGGCCGGGTGGGTCTCGGCGTCGGCGACGAGGTTGCGGATGAGCACGGCCCACTCGTCGGCGGTGCGCCGCTCGTCCGTGGCCACGCGCCAGTGGAGGTACACCTCGCCGTCCGCGACGAGGCCCACCGTTGTGTGGCTGTTGCCGATGTCGGCGCAGAGCAGCGGCGACGTCCGGCCGTCCGCCGGCGTCACGACGACCCGCCCGAGCCGCGCAGGTCCATCGCGACGTCGAGGACCGGGGCGGAGTGGGTCAGCGCCCCGACCGCGAGGAAGTCCACGCCGGTCTCGGCGACCACGCGAGCACGCTCGAGGTCCAGGCCGCCCGAGGCCTCGAGGGTCGCGCGGCCGGTGTTGATGGCGACAGCCTCGCGCATCGTCTCGACGTCCATGTTGTCGAGCAGGATCTGGTCCGCGCCCGCGGCGAGCAGGTCGCTGAGCTGCTCCAGCGTGGTGACCTCGACCTGCACCGGCACCTCAGGGAAGTGGTGGCGCACGGCCTCGTAGGCCTCCACGACCCCGCCCGCGGCCAGGACGTGGTTGTCCTTCACCAGCGCCTGGTCCGAGAGCGTCGCCCGGTGGTTGGTGCCGCCGCCGCAGCGCACGGCGTACTTCTCCAGGGCACGGAAGTGCGGGATCGTCTTGCGGGTGTCGCGGACCTGGGCTCCCGTGCCCTTGAGGGCGTGCACCCACTCCCGGGTCGCGGTGGCGACGCCGGAGAGGTGGCACAGGTAGTTCAGCGCCGTCCGCTCGGCAGTCAGCAGGGAGCGGACCGGCCCGTGGACGCTCAGCAGGACGTCCCCGCGGCTGACCGCGCGCCCGTCCTCGACCTCCCGGACGACCTCGACGTGGTCCCCGGCGACGAAGCGGAACACCAGCTCGGCGACCGCCCCTCCGGCCACGACCCCGTCCGCCCGCGCGACCAGGTCGGCCCAGGCCGTGGCGTCCGCGGGGATGGTGGCCTCGCTCGTGACGTCGGGGCCGGGGAGGTCCTCGTCGACGGCCGCGACGACCGCCTCGTAGACCGCGCGGGCGTCGAGCCCGGCGTCGGCGAGCTCGGTCACCAGCCGGGTGGGCAGGTCGGCGAAGGGGGTGCGGACGATGGTCACTGCTTCTCTCCTGTCATGGGGACCGACCCGACCCGGTCCTTCGGGACGAAGTCCAGCCGGAGCCGGCCGCCGGCCTCCAGCCGGACGTCGAGGTGGCCGGACCAGGCGGCGTCGTCGGTGTCGGGGAAGTCCTCGCGCCAGTGCGACCCCCGGGTCTCCTCCCGGGCGAGGGCGGCGGTGACCAGCGCGGTCGCGACGGTCAGCAGGTTCGTGGCCCGCCAGGTCTCGGTGCCGGGCGCGGGGTGCTCGTCCGGGATCGCCAGAAGAGTGGCGAGCTCCCCCGCGGCCTCGCGCAGACCGGCGTCGGAGCGCAGCACGCCGGCGTCGCGGGTCATCACGTCCTGGATCCGGCCCACGGCGTCGGCGGGCACCAGCCCCGTCGTACGCCGGGCAGCGGCGGGCTCCTGCGCCGGCGGGAGGTCGCGGACGATCGCCGCGGCGATGCGGCGGGAGAAGACCAGCCCCTCGAGCAGGGAGTTCGAGGCCAGCCGGTTCGCCCCGTGCACCCCGGAGCAGGCGACCTCGCCGCACGCGTAGAGGCCGGGAACGGAGGACCGGCCGTCCATGTCCGTGGCCACGCCGCCGGACGCGTAGTGACAGGCCGGGGCCACCGGGATCAGGTCGGTGACCGGGTCGATGCCGTGGCTGCGGCAGGAGGCCAGGATCGTCGGGAACCGGGTCTCCCACTTCTCCGCCCCGAAGTGCCGCGCGTCGAGCCAGACGTGCTCGGTCCCCGTCGCGCGCATCCGACGCATGATCGCCTTCGCCACGACGTCCCGTGGCGCCAGGTCGGCCAGGGGGTGGACCCCCTCCATCAGTCGGGTGGCGTCCTGGTCGACGAGGAAGGCACCCTCGCCCCGGACCGCCTCGGAGATCAACGGCTGCTGCCCGGACGACTCCGCGCCGAGCCACATGACCGTGGGGTGGAACTGCACGAACTCCAGGTCGCGCAGCGCGGCACCGGCCCGGAGCGCGAGCGCCATCCCGTCACCTGTCGCCACAGGCGGGTTGGTCGTGGCGGAGTAGACCTGCCCGAGGCCGCCGCTGGCGAGCACGACGGCGCGGCAGCGGACGGCGCCCACTCCCTCGGCCTGCCCCTCCCCCATCACGTGGAGGGTCACCCCGGCGACCTCCCCGTGCGTCGGAGAGCTGGAGGTCGAGGGCGAGGGCGTGCTCGATGACGGAGATGTCCGGGGCTGCCGCGACGGCTGCCATCAGGGCGCGCTGGATCTCCGCACCGGTGGCGTCGCCGCCTGCGTGGAGGATGCGCCGGCGCAGGTGCCCGCCCTCGCGGGTCAGCGACAGCTCACCGGCCGAGGTCTGGTCGAACTCCGTCCCGAGCGCGATCAGCTCGCGCACGGCCTCCGGACCCTCGGTGACGAGCGTGCGGACCGCGTCCTCGTCGCACAGCCCCGCGCCCGCGACGAGGGTGTCGTGCAGGTGCTCCTCCGGCGTGTCCTCCGGCCCGAGCGCCGCGGCGATGCCGCCCTGCGCCCAGGTCGTGGAGCCGGCCGAGAGCAGGTCCTTGGTCACGACGAGGAGCCGCGTCCCCGGGGCGGAGGACCTGATGCGCAGGGCAGCGGTGAGCCCGGCGATGCCCGAGCCGATGACGACGACGTCGGCGTACGTCGTCCAGCCCGGAGGCGGAGCCTCGAGGCGCTCGGGAAGGACGGCCCCCGTGCTCACGCGCTGCGGTCGCTCACCGTGCGCCCGCGTGGGTGAGGTCGCCGCGGAGCAGGCCGGTGCCGGGGAGCGCCTCGGCGGCGTCGGTCCCGGTGGCGACGACCTTGTTGCCGGCGTCGACGAAGACCACGCTCGGCTGGTACTCGCGGGCCTCGGCGGTCTCCATCTGGCCGTAGGCGATGAGGATCACCAGGTCGCCGGGCTGCACGAGGCGGGCGGCGGCGCCGTTGATGCCGATGACGCCCGACCCCCGCTCGCCGGCGATCGTGTAGGTCTCCAGGCGGGCACCGTTGGTGATGTCCACGATGTGCACCAGCTCGCCGGGCAGCAGGTCCGCCGCGTCGAGGAGGTCCTCGTCGACGGTCACCGACCCCACGTAGTGCAGGTCGGCCTGCGTGACCGTCGCGCGGTGGATCTTGCTCTTCATCATCGTGCGCAGCATCAGATGCTCCCAGCTCGTCCGCCCAAGGTCAGGGCGGTGTTGTCGATCAGGCGGGTGGTGCCGACGCGGGCGGCCACGAGCAGCCGCGCCTCGCCGTTCTCGGGTGCCGGACCGAGGTCCGGCGCGGCGAGCTCGAGGTAGTCGACGTCGACGCCCTCGGAGTCGGGTTCGCGCAGCACGGCGCGGGCGGCGGCGAGCACGCGCTCCCCGCCCTCCGGGCTCGTCGCGCGGCCGGCCGCCAGCGCCCGGGAGAGCGACAGCGCGGCCCGGCGCTGGTCCTCCTCGAGGTAGCGGTTGCGGGAGGAGAGGGCGAGCCCGTCGGCCTCGCGGACGGTCTCGACGCCCACGACGTCGACGCCCATGCAGAGGTCGGCGACCATCCGCCGGATCAGGACGAGCTGCTGGTAGTCCTTCTCGCCGAAGAACGCGAGGTCGGGCCGGACGAGGCCGAACAGCTTCGCGACGACGGTGAGGACACCACGGAAGTGGGTGGGCCTGCTGGCCCCCTCGAGGACCGTCGCGACGGGGCCCGGGTCGAGGGTCACCTGCGGCTCTCCGCCCGGGTAGACCGCGTCGGCCGCAGGCGCGAAGACCACGTCCACCCCTTCGGCCGCACAGACGGCGAGGTCGGCGTCGAAGGTCCGTGGGTAGCGGTCGAGGTCCTCACCCGGCGCGAACTGCATCGGGTTGACGAAGACGGAGACCACCACGGCGTCGCCGGCACCCGCCCGGGCCCTGGCGGCGCCCATCAGGGCGGCATGACCGTCGTGGAGCGCGCCCATCGTGGGGACCAGGGCGACCCGGCCGCCACGGTCGCGCACCTCGGCGAGCGCGCGGGCCAGCCCCTCGCGGGTGCGCGCCACGAGGGGCACGCTGCCGGGTCCGGCCTCCGCTACGGCCGCGCTCATGCCTCGGGTCCGGGCGCGACACCTGCCGAGACCAAGGCGTCGTCGAGGACGCCGGTGATCCTGGCGGCCCGGATGGGCAGCAGGCGGCCGTCGAGGACGGCGCGTCTCGCGGTCGCGCGCGCCATCGCGACGTAGGACCCGAGGGTCGCCGGCGAGCTCTCCGCGATGTCAGCGAGGTGCGCCCGCACGGTGTTCACGTCCCCGCGGACGATCGGGCCGGTGAGCGCGGCGTCGCCGTAGGAGAGTGCGTTGTCCAGCGCGGCGGTCATCAGCGGCCGCAGGGTGGAGGCGGGGTCCTCGGCGCCCGAGGCCCGCAGCAGGTCCATCGCCTGGGCGACGAGGGTGACGAGGTGGTTCGCGCCGTGGGCGAGGCCGGCGTGGTAGAGCGCGCGCTTCTCCTCGGGCACCCAGACCGGGCTGCCGCCGAGGTCGTCGATCAGCCCCTCGGCGAGGGTCGCGGTGTCACCGTTCGCGGTCACCCCGAAGACGCATCCTGCGAGCCGGTCGAGGTCGACGTCGGTGCCGGTGAAGGTCATCGCCGGGTGCATCGCGAGCACGTGGGCGCCACGCTCGGCGGCCGGGTCGAGCACGGCCAGGCCGTGCTTGCCCGACGTGTGCACGACGTACTGGCCGCGCCGGATGGCACCCGCGGCGCTGAGCATCGTCGCGACGTTGTCGAGCATGTCGTCGGGGACGGTCAGCAGGAGGAGGTCGCAGGCCCGCGCCACGGCGGTGGGCTTGTCGACGGGTACGCCGGGAAGCAGCGTCTCGATGCGTGTGCGGGAGGCGGAGGACTCTCCTGCGACGGCCACGATCTCGTGGCCCGCGGCGCGGAGTGCTGCCGCGAGAACGGCGCCGACACGACCGGCACCCACAACCCCGATACGGGTCATCGAACTCACCTTTCCGTTCCAGTCCCCTATGCGGGGTACCGGACGTTTTGCTGGGCTCGTGCACATCGAGCGTACGCCGGTCGGGGGCGCGAGGGACAGATGGCCTCCGTCACACTGCGGGCCGGACAGCCGCCGCACGTACCCTGTCCGGCATGTCCGGCCCCACCTCGCTCGGGATCCCCCCACTGCCGCCGCCGACGACGGACCCGCCTTGGAAGAAGGCGTGGGACGCCGCGCTCTACGGCCCCACGGGGTTCTTCCGGCGCGAGTCCCCCGTCGCGCACTTCCGCACCTCCGTCCACGCCTCGCCGCTGTTCGCGGAGGCGCTGGTGCGGCTCACTCGCGACGCCGGCCTGGACACCGTCGTCGACGTCGGCGCGGGCCGCGGCGAGCTGCTCGCCGCGGCTCACCGGCTCGACCCTGACCTGACGCTGCTCGGCGTCGAGGTCGCGCCCCGTCCGGCGGACCTCCCGGAGGCTGTCGCGTGGACCGCGGCACTGCCGGAGTCGGTCGAGGGGCTGGTCGTGGCCAACGAGTGGCTCGACAACATCCCCTGCCACCTGGTCGAGGTGGATCCGGACGGGACGCCGCGACTGGTGCACGTCGACCCCACGACGGGTCGCGAGACCCTCGGCTCCCGGCTCGGCGACCGAGCCGTCCCGCCCGGGATCGCGGCCTGGTGCGAGCGGTGGTGGCCCCTCTCCGGCCTCGAGCCGGGGACCCGCGCGGAGGTCGGCACCACCCGCGACGAGGCGTGGGCGGACGTCGTACGCCGGGTCACGCGGGGCCTCGCGGTGGCGGTCGACTACGGGCACACGGCGCAGGCACGGCCGCCGTTCGGGAGCCTGCGCTCGTACCTGCACGGACAGGAGGTCGACGTCCTTCCCGACGGGTCGCGCGACGTGACCGCGCACGTGGCGGTCGACTCCGTGGCCGACCGGGTGTCGGGGACGGTCCTGAGCCAGCGCGAGGCGCTGGGCGCGCTCGGGGTGTCGGGCGCCCGCCCTGAGCTCTCCCGGGCCACCAGCGACCCCACGGGCTACGTCCGCGACCTCTCCCGCGCCGGCGAGGCGGCCGAGCTCACCGACGAGACCGGCCTGGGCGGGTTCTCCTGGGTCGTCTCCGCCCGGGGAGGGACGAAACCGGGTGTTATCGACCTGATATAGGACGGAAGGTCCAAACCGTACTTCCGCTTGTTAGCGTGGCCGCTCGTGTCCTGGACGTATCGCCCTGCCCTCGACGGCCTCCGATCAGTAGCCGTCTACCTGGTCCTCCTCTTCCATACCGGCATGACTGCCTTCGGTGGCGGCTTCGTCGGGGTGGACCTCTTCTTCGTACTGTCCGGCTTCCTTGTCAGCAACGTCATCCTCAGCGAGATCGACCAGACCGGCGGACTCCGTTTCGGGGGTTTCTACGCCCGTCGGGTCAGGCGACTTCTCCCGGCGGCCCTCGTCGTGGTCGTGGCGACGAGCGCTGCGTTCCTCCTCATCGCCTCGAAGCCCCGCCGGATCCCCCTGGTGACCGACGCCCAGAGCGCACTGCTCTACGTGGCCAACTGGAACTTCCTGGGCCAGCAGAACGACTACTTCGCCCGAGGGGTCGACAAGAGCCCGTTCCTCCACTTCTGGTCGCTCGCGATCGAGGAGCAGTTCTACGCGTTCTTCCCGCTGCTCCTCCTGGTGCTGGTCAAGGTCGCTCGGCGGAAGTCGTGGGCGTTGCCCGTCGGCCTCGGCGTGCTGTTCTCGCTGTCCCTCGCGGCGCAGCTCTTCTGGGCGCGGAACGACCTGAACCACGCCTACTACGGCACCGACGCCCGCCTCTACCAGCTCCTGGCCGGCGCCCTCCTCGCCGTGGCACTGCGGAAGTTCGCACATCGGCTCTCCCCGGCGCCCGCACAGCTCGTGGCCGCGGGGGGACTGGTCGGGCTTCTCGTCCTGGCGAGCGGCTTCCTCGAGGTGTCTCCGTCCTGGCGGGGCATCGGTGCGACGGTGGCGTCGGTGGCCCTCCTGAGCGGAGTCATGGGCTGCGAGGGGCGGCCGCTGGCCAGGCTCCTGTCCGGCCGGACGCCTGTCTACCTCGGCAAGGTGTCCTACGGGACCTACCTGTGGCACTGGCCGGTGATCCTGGTCCTGGAGCAGTTCCTCACGGTGCGGCCGCTGGTGCTGGCGCTGCTCGCGGCTGTGCTGAGCACGGCGATGGCCGCCCTCTCCTACGAGCTGCTGGAGCTCCCGATCCGCGCGGCCAAGTCGCTGCACCCCTTCCGCTGGTCGACCGTCGTGGCGGGCGTTGCCGCCAGCGCCGTTGCCGCGGTCACCGTGGCCCCGGTCCTTCTCGCGAGTGACCGCACCCCGCGTGTGGCCGAGACCGGGCCCGCGACCGCCGCCCGCACGGTCACCATGAGCTCCGGCATCGCCGACGAGCGGGTCACTCAGCGCGAGCGGCGGGCCCCCGTGCCCAAGGGCCTCGACTGGGAGGAGCTCCGGAACGACCGCGGACCGAAGGTCTCCTGCACCGAGGAGAACCCCGAGAAGTGCATCGTGGTGAAGGGCAGCGGACCCCACATCACGCTGGTCGGCGACAGCCACGCGCAGATGCTGGGCGAGATGTTCATCCAGCTCGCCGAGGAGCACGACCTCACCCTGTCGCTGAACATCGTCCCGGGCTGCGGCTGGCAGGCAGGGCTCGCCTTCAAGGACCAGCCCAAGTGGACGGACGAGTGCGACTCCCAGCGCCGCAAGTGGTACGAGGACACCCTGCCTCTCCTCGATCCCGACCTGGTCGTCGTCGCCACCGAGAGCCGGGACGACCCCGAGGTGTGGAAGGACAAGCTCGTACGGGTCGACGGTGAGACCGACGAGTCGCTGGGAGAGCTGCTCTTCCACACCACCATGGAGACCGCCGACACGATCACCTCCACGGGCAGTCGCGCCCTGATCATCAAGCACATCGTCGGCACCGAGGGCTTCGACCCTCTGGACTGCCTCGCCAGGTCCAGCCGCATCGAGCGGTGTCAGGTGCCCATGCCCGCAGAGCGCCCGATCAGCGACGCCTACTACCGGATCGCGGCGGACAGCTCTGACGACGTGTTCACCATCGACCTCAACCCGATCATCTGCGTGGGAGCGCCGTTGTGCCTCCCGGTGGTCGACGGCGTCGTCGTCTGGAGGAACGACAACCACCTCACGTCCAAGATCACCGAGCACTTCCGCCGCAAGATCTGGCGGACCATCAAGGAGAGCGGCGCGCTCGACGGTCTGTGACCCTCGAACGGCGGCTCACTGCCGTCGGGCCCAGCACGTGCTCGCGTGCCGGGCCTGCCCTGCCCTGACGCCCTTCGGCGTCGGGGCAGGCGACCCGACCCCAGGTTGGCCAAAACAAAGTGGTACAGACATGTCTTGACATAAACTCATGAATCGTGCGTTCTTTCTCTCGCGGCCGCCGCCGGCACACCGGCATCACGGCAGCACTCCTGTTCCTCTCGCTCTCGGTCGGCGCCTGCTCCGGACCCGTGTCGTCGGCCGCGCCGGTCTCGGCGACCGAGGTGTCCCCTGCTATGGCGGCGCCCAGCCAGCGCCCCGCGATCCGGGCGGTCCCGCCCAACATCGTCCTCATCAGCACCGATGACCAGGCCGCGGCCGAGATGCGCTGGATGCCGCGGACACGGCGGCTGATCGGCCGGCACGGGGTCACCTTCCGGAACGCCATCAACCCCCACCCGCTGTGCTGCCCGGCACGGGCGGAGATCCTCACCGGCCAGTACGCCCAGAACAACGGCGTGCGCAGCAACCGCGGAAGGTACGGCGGCTACGGGGCGCTGAGGAACGACTCCACGATCGCCACCTGGCTGCACGACGCGGGGTACCGCACCGCGTTCGTCGGCAAGTTCCTCAACGGCTACAACCACAGGACCGTCGGCGACGGCACCCAGCCCGGCTGGGACATCTGGAACCCCACCATCGCCAAGGTGTACGGCTACTACGGGTTCACCAACCTGGAGAACGGCAACCCGCGGCGCTACGACAACTGGCACAACGCCGACTACGTCGGCGTCCGCACCGCGCAGTACATCCGGCGGTTCGCGCGACACGACCGTCCGTTCTTCATCTGGTCCTCGCAGGTCGCCCCGCACAGCACCTGCAGCCCCAGGAGGGAGCAGTCCTGCTGGGCGCCGCCGACCCCGGCGAAGCGATACCGGGGAATGTTCCGGCACGTGAGCTCGCCCAGCCTGCGCGACCGCTCCTTCAACGAGGCCGACGTGTCCGACAAGCCGCGCAAGATCCGGAACCACGGGCTGGTCAGCCGCAAGCGGATCAACCGCGACTTCCGGAAGCGGATCCGGTCGCTGCAGGCCGTCGACGCCGCGGTGGCCCGCACCATCCGGGTGCTCCGGCGGACCGGTGAGCTGCGCAACACGCTGGTGGTGTTCACGACCGACAACGGGTACTTGCTCGGCGAGCACCGGTTCGTCGGCAAGGACGTGCCCTACGAGCAGGCGCTCCGTGTGCCGCTCCTCGTCCGTGGACCGGGTGTCCCGGCCGGTGAGCGTCGCCGGCAGACCGCGATGACCATCGACCTGGCGCCGACGTTCCTCGACGTGGCCCACGCCGCCGCGGACCTCCCTGTCGACGGCCGCAGCCTGGTGCCCGTGCTGAGGTCCGCGCAAGCGGGGGGTGCCACGACCGCGCTGATCCAGTCCGGGCCCGAGAACTTCCACGAGGACGACATCGGCTGGCACTACCGCGGTGTGCGCACGCCCCGGTACACCTACGCGCACCACCTCAGGGAGAACTTCGTCGAGCTGTACGACCGCAAGCGAGACCCTGCCGAGATGCGCAACGTCGCGTACCACTCCGCCTACGCGGCCGTCCGAAGGGAGCTCGAGTCGAGGCTGGCGCGGCTCGCCGACTGCTCCGGTCAGTCCTGTCGCCGTCGCTTCGGCAAGATGCCGGCACCCAAGCCGCGCCGCTGACACGCAGGTCGCCGTCGCCGGCCCCACACCGGGGTGGGCGACGCGCTCGGGGACGTGCAGTCCCTGATCCGCGGGTGACGGCCTACTGCCGCCGTGCCCACGCGGTCATCGCGGTCTCCACCTCGTAGAGCCGGCGAGCCTCGTCCGCGTCACGGTGCCGGGCCCGCACGTTGGTCGGGCCGGGCGGGCTGTCGAGGTGGACGTCGGCGAGCCCCAGCCGCCGCTGCCAGGGCCCTTGGGTGACCCGGACGGACTGGACCCGGGCCTGTGGCGCCACATGGGTACGCCGGGTCAGCCAGCCCTCGCGGGAGACCACCAGGTGCTCGTCCGTGCCGACCCGGAGGAACCGGTAGAACACCGGAGCCGCCCACCGGGCACGCGCCGGTACGTCGCGCAGGTGGATGCCGGAGGGGTCGAGCCCGCCGAGCACGTGCCGCGCCAGCTGCTCGACGACGCGGCGCTCCCCCACCGGCAGCACCGTGGAGGACTCGCGACCCTCGTCGGACCTGCCGTAGCCGGCGATCGAGACGTCCAGGCGCGCCCAGCCGAGCGCCCGCCACAGCAGCGGCTCGCTCACCACGATGCCCTGCACGCGGGGCAGCGTGATGGTCTGGGAGCTCAGGTCGAACAGCCCGCGGGTGACCTGCATGCCGGCCGGAGTCTCGGCGACGGTGAAGGCGTAGCCGCTGGAGAAGCGGCGGTAGAGCGAGACGCCGAGGCCGAGGAGCAGGGGCAGCAGCGCCGAGAACCCGAGCCACTGCCCGGTTGCCGTGGACACGACCGCGACGCCGAGAAGGACCGCGACCAGCACCATCGTCTCGCTGGACAGCAGCGTCGACAGCACGAGCATGCGCAGGTCGACCCGGGCGATGGGCCGCTCGGAAACCTGCTGCGGAGTGGCTGCCCGCGTCGGCGGCGGCGCCACGGCGACTCCCGTCCCGTCCGGCGACTCGGCGGGCAGCTGCACCCCAGGTGCTTCCGGCGTACCGGGCTCGCCGTCGGCGGACGGCGGAGTCGCAGCGGGTGCGCGCAGCTCGTCACGGCGGGTCAGCAGCAGGTCCCTGAGCCGTCTCGCCTCTCCCAGCGGCAGGTAGGCCAGGCCGCCCTCACGGGCCCCGCCTCCCGCCACGTCCATCCGCAGCTCAGCCAGGCCCAGGAGGCGCGCCACCAGCGGCTGCACGATGTCGACGCCCTGCAGGCGGTCGATGCGGATCCGCCGCGACTGGCGGCTGATCACCCCCGTGTCGATGCGGAGCTCGTCGGCCTCGATCCAGAACGTGGTGCGCAGCCAGGACGCTGCACCGTACCCGACACCGACGAGGAGAAGGAGGCCGAACAGGGAGGCCGTGGGCCCGATCTCTCCGCTGGTGACGTCTCGGACCACGGTCCAGGCCGCCGCGACCAGCACGATGAAGCCGCGGACCAGCGGTGTCAGCGGTGACAGGCGGCGGGGGGCGCGGTCGGTCACAGCCCCGCCGCTTGGGACTCGCCCAGCTCGGTCAGCCTGTCGCGGAGCCGGGCCGCCTCGTCGGCGGGAAGCCCGGGGATGCGCGCGTTCGTGCGGGGGCTGGCGGTGTGCAGGTGGACGGTGGCGATGCCGTACATCTGCTCGATCGGGCCGGCGGTGATGTCGACGTACTGCATGCGCCCGTAGGGGACCGCGACGAGCTCCCGGAAGAACGCGCCGTGCCGGATGTAGAGGTCGTCGTCGCGCTCGGCGTACGCCCAGTAGCGTGCGTTGCGTCCCACGACCCACCACAGGTAGCCGCCCAGGACCAGCACGGCCACGGCGGTGCCCACGGTCAGCATCGCCGACCAGGAGAGCAGGACACCCGCGACCACGACCCCCAGCAGCAGGACGGCCGTCACCACGGACAGGACCGTGCGGCGCATGCGCTGCAGCTGGGGCGACACCGGCCGCCATGCGTTGCCCGGGGGTGCGAAGAGCTCGTCCACGCGACCCAGGCTACCGAGGACCCGGATGCCGCGGCACGACCTCGAACCGTGCCACGATGGGCCCGTGACCAGTCACCAGCGCGAGCAGATCACCGTCGGGATGGGGGCCGGCGCCGCCGGCTTCGCCGGGCACGAGCGCGGTGGCGGGCCGGGGATGGCCACCCAGGACATGGTGCTCAACATCGGCCCGCAGCACCCGGCCACCCACGGGGTCCTGCGCCTCAGGCTGACCCTCGACGGCGAGCGGATCGTGGACTGCGAGCCTGTCGTGGGCTACATGCACCGGGGCGCCGAGAAGCTGTTCGAGGTCCGCGACTACCGACAGATCATCGTCCTGGCGAACCGGCACGACTGGCTCTCGGCCTTCTCGAACGAGCTCGGCGTCGTCCTGGCCGTCGAGCGGATGCTCGGCATGGAGGTACCGACCCGCGCCGTGTGGCTGCGCACCCTGCTCGCCGAGCTGAACCGGGTGCTGAACCACCTGATGTTCATGGGCTCCTACCCCATCGAGCTCGGGGCGATCACGCCGATGTTCTACGCGTTCCGGGAGCGCGAGACGCTGCAGCAGGTGATGGAGGAGCTCTCCGGCGGCCGGATGCACTACATGTTCAACCGGGTCGGCGGCCTCAAGGAGGACATGCCGGCCGGCTGGCTCGACCGGTGCACCCAGGCGGTCCGCGCCGTGCGCTCGAGGGTGCCGCAGATCGAGGACCTGATCTTCGGCAACGAGATCTTCCAGGCCCGCACCCGCGGCGTCGGCGTGCTCTCACCCGAGCTGATCGACGCGTACGGCGTGTCGGGGCCGATCGCCCGCGCCTCCGGGGTGGACTTCGACCTCCGGCGCGACGACCCGTACCTGGTGTACGACGAGCTCGCTGCGGACGGCGTGATGCAGGTGGCGACCCGGTCGGACGGGGACTGCTACTCCCGCTTCGGACTGCTCCTGGACCAGGTGGCGGTCTCGCTCGACATCGCCGAGGTCTGCATCGACCGCCTCCGCTCGCTCGACCGGGGACCGATCAACGTGCGGCTGCCGAAGATCCTCAAGGCTCCGGAGGGCGCGACGTACGCCTGGACCGAGAACCCGCTCGGCATCAACGGCTACTACCTGGTCTCCCGGGGCGAGAAGACTCCCTGGCGGATGAAGCTGCGGACGGCCTCGTTCAACAACGTCGCCGTGCTGCCGGAGGTGCTCACCGGCTGCGTCGTGGCCGACATGGTGGCGACCCTGGGCTCGATGTTCTTCGTGGTGGGCGACGTCGACAAGTAGGTCGCCCGACGGGGACGGCCGGCCGGGACGCCTCCCCGGAAGACACGTGTGCCCCCGGTTTTCACACCGGGGGCACACGCGCAGGGTCCGTGGTCAGGGGGTCACGGACTCTCGCCGGAACCGGCGGCGGGGCGGCCGCCGTCGGTTCCGTCAGCTTCGTCGTCGCCGGTCGCCTCGGTGGCGTCATCACGATCCGTGTCGTCGGCGTCGGTGGCCGCCCCCTCGTCGCCGGGGTCCGCGTCGTGACGGTCGAACGGCCGGCCGCTCATCCCGGTGCGCTCGCGTGAATGTGACCTCGAGGCACGCTGCCCGCGATCGTCCTCGACCTCCCGGCCGTCGGCCTCGCCGTCGTCGGACTCGCTGCCGTCGCGCCAGCCGTCCTCGTCGTCGGACGGCCTGCCGCGGTCGCCCCTGGGCCTGCCGCGGTCGCCCCTGGGCCTGCCGTGCTCGTCGGCGCGGCTCCGACCGTCCGAGGCGAGCTCGGAGACCGTGGCGCCCTTGCCGCGACCCGACGTCTCGTCGTCGCGGGCCGCCTCGGAGACGACCTCGCCCTTGCCCTGGGCGTCGTCCGCCCCGGCATCATCACCCGCGACCGCGTCGCCGGCACCCGAGCCGCCGTCGTGGACCGGGCGGTGACCTGCCCTCGGCACGGTGACCCCGACCTTCGAGAGCCAGTCGCTGGCGGTGTCCTGGGCAGCGCCGGGGAGGACCCCCGACGCCGCAGCCGCTCCGACTCCACCGGTCAGCAGGACACCGCTGAGGGCGGCAGCCACCGCCACCTTGGCTGTCACCAGGGTCGAGCGCACAGGGGCTCCTCTCCGCGGCGCGTTCCGCGATGCCACGAAGGCGGCGAGCGCCTCGGCCTCGCCCTTCATCGGGCCAGGCTCGACGGGCGCTGCGGCAGCCTCGAGCAGCGCCGCCACGCGCGCGGGATTCCTCGCGTCGCGGTCTGCTGCCTCGCGTCGGGCGGTGTCGTCGAACATGATGATCAGTAACCGATCCTTGCGTTGATTCCGTTACTCCCCGGCAGCGACGAGTCCTCGTCCGCCGGGCCCAGCAGCGTCGCGAGGCGACGCAGTCCCCGGTGCGCGGCAACCCGCACCGCACCAGGACGCTTCCCGAGGACCTCAGCGGTGCGCGCCACGTCGAGCCCTGCGACATGGCGCAGCAGCACCGCCTCCGCCTGGTCGCGGGGAAGCATGCGGATCAGCGTGAGAGCCGCCTCGGTGGAGAAGATCTCCTCCACGTCCGCGGCGATGTCCGTGCCGTCGGCTCGCGACTCCAGGACCTCGTCCGCGTCGGTGATCTGGGGTGCTCGCGCCAGCTTCCGCTGGGCATCGCGCAGCCGCGCGCGGGCGATGGTGAAGACCCACGCCCGCCAACCGTCCTCGTCACCGCGGAAGCGGTCGAGGCCACGGACCACACTCACCCATGTCTCGCTTGCTACGTCCTCCGCAAGCGGTCCTCCCATCGTCGTCAGGTAGCGCAGCAGTGAAGGCTGCACCGCTCGGAAGAGCTCGACAAAGCTCTTCTCATCTCCGGCCTTGGCGGCTGCAAGCCGCTCCTGGAATGCCGGGGACACCACATCACCTCCCCAAGAACCCGGATGTGGCTGAATCTCCCGTCGGGGGACATTACCCCCAAAAACCACAAGAGACCCCGCCGGGTGCACGAAGCACCCGACGGGGTCGCCCGGGCCGGCCCGGGAAGGTCTCGGACGCCGCCGGGTCCGACGGCCGATGCGACGCCTAGATCAGGCCCTTGTCGGAGAGGTACTGCTGAGCCACGTCGGAGGCGAGCTGACGCTCGGCGTCGACCTGGGCGTTCAGCTCCTTGAGGTCGTCGGTGGTGAGGACGTCCGAGAGCTGGTCGAGAGCCTTCTCGGCGTCGGGGTTGGCCTTCAGGAACTCGCTGCTCATGACCGGCACGAGGTTCTCGGCGTTCTGCCAGTTCTTGTCGTCCTCGAGCACGACAAGCCCGAGCTGGTCGACCTGGCCGTCGCTGGTGCCGACCTGACCGACCTGCACCTCGCCGTCGGTGAGGGCGCTCTTCGTCTGGGGCGTGCCGAAGCCCAGGGGCTCGAACTTGCCGATCTTCACGCCGTACACCGACTCGAGTCCCAGCTTGCAGTCAGGGCGCTCCGGGCAGTCGGGGGCCGCGGCGAGGGCGACGGACTTGCCGAGCTTGCCGAGGTCGCTCAGGGTCGTGACGCCGTTCTTGTCGGAGAAGTCCTGGGTCACCGCGAACGCATTGGCGTCCTCCGCCTTGGCCGGCGTCAGCGGCGTCATGTTCTCCTGAGCTGCCAGCTTCTCCAGCTCGTCCATCGTCGCGTCGAGGTCGGGCGTCGCCACGGGCTTGGCGTCGGCGCCGTTCTGCTCGCGGTTGAGGTACTCGGTCATCGACGAGACGTACTCCGGCGCCACGTCGACCTTGCCCTCGGCCAGCTGCCCGGCGTAGATGGCGCGGTCACCGACCCCCTTGAGCGTGGGCTCGTACCCGGCGTCCTCCAGCAACGCGGCGTACATCTCGGCCATGATCGACATCTCGGTGTAGTCCTGGTAGGCGATCACCACCTCGCCGCCGCCCGCCTCCTCGGACGAACCCGAGTCGCCGGACCCTTCGTCCAGGGCGTTGCTCCCGCCGTTCCCGCAAGCGGTCAGGAGCAGCAGCGGGCCCGCCACTGCGGCCGCCAGGAGGCGACGGGTGGGCGTCCAGCCGGTCAGCGATGCACGAGCCATCGGCGTTCCCCTTCTGTGTCCCGCGACCATCGGCCGCGCGTGTCCGGTGGGCGCCGTCGTGCACCCGCGCCTTCACTGTACCGACTGGGCCGCGGCACCGGGTCTCCACGGTGGGCCCGCCCAGAGGTGCCGGCCGGCATGAAGCGGCCGTGGCTGGGAAGGATCCGCGCCATGCGCTCGTTCGTGGCCTCCATCGCCCTCCTGCTCGCCGCCCTCTCGACGACGGCAGCGCTGGCCGCCTACCTGGCGCACGAGACCGTCCTCGACCCGGCGAACGCCGGCAAGGCGCTCTCGTCCGCCGTGAAGAGCGGCGACCTGCGCGACATGGTCCTCTCGCGCGCATTGCCCGGCTACGAGAGCCTGCCGACCGCGTACCGCGACGACGTCGACAGCATTGCCGGGAGCCGGCGGGTGGACCGGGCGCTCTCCCGGGTCAGCGTCGAGGACGACGGCACCGTGGACCTCGCACCCGTGCGCCGTGAGCTCGCCGGAGGCCTGCGCAAGGCCGGCTACGGCCAGCTCGCCGCGCAGACGCTGGCGGCGGACGCGCCCGACCGGTTGCGGCTCCCCCGAGACGTGTGGGGCACCTACCAGGACGCGCGGGAGACCAGCTGGCTCGTTGCAACCCGGGGCGCCCTCCTCGCAGCCCTGCTCTACCTCACGGCCCTCGTCATCTCTCCCCATCGCCGGCGCACGCTCCTGGTGGGCGCTGTGTCCCTGCTCCTGAGCGGTGCGGCGGCGCTCGCGCTGGTGCGGAACCTCCCCCGGCTCGCGGACGCGGCGGGGGCGGGCCCCTGGGTCACGGCGTCTGCCCGGGTGGCCGTCCCGGACCTCGAGACCGTCGCGCCGCTGCTGCTGCCCCTGGGCGCCGCGGCAGGCGCGCTCCTGGTCGCGTCGCTCCTGGCGCCGCGGCGTACCGCCTAGGCCTGGTCGACCAGGGACCCGGGCGCGGCCGCGGGCGCCGTCGACGTGCGGCGGGCAGCGGTACGACGTGCACGGGCGACCGGGTCGAACCACCGCTGGACGAGCACCATGCCCGCCTCGAGGGCGACCGCGATCACCGCCACGACCAGGGCCCCCGCCACGACCTCGGCCACGTCCTGGCGCCGGAACCCGAGCGTGATGATGCGGCCCAGGCCGGGCCCGGCGACGAGCGCGGCGATCGTGGCGGTCGCCCACACCTGGACGACCGCGAGCCGCACGCCCGTCAGGATCAGCGGCAGCGCCAGCGGGAGCTCCACCCGCTTCAGCAGCTGGGGGCCGCGCATGCCCATGCCGCGCGCCGCCTCGACGGTGTCGCGGTCGACCTCGCGCATCCCGACGTAGGCGTTGGTGATGATCGGCGGCAGGGCGAAGAGCACGAGCGCGATCAACGTGGCGAGACCGGCCCGCCCGTAGGGCCCGAGCTCCCCGGTGCCCACGGGCCCGATCGAGAGCAGCAGGAGGACGGCGAACGTGGGCACCGCCCGCCCGACGTTGGAGACGTTGACCGCCAGCAGCCCGCCGCGGCCGATGTGCCCCAGCCAGACCGCCAGCGGCAGCCCGAGGAGCACGGCGGCCAGGGTGGCCGTCCCGGTGAGGAGCAGGTGCTCCACCATCCGGTTGACCAGCCCCTCCTCCCCGCGCCAGTTCGCCGGGTCCTGGAACCAGGCGACCACGCCGTTGAGCACTCCCAGCACCGGCTAGTCCTCCGCCCGGGTCCGGGCCCACGGCGTCATCAGCCGCTGGGCACCCACGAGGAGGAGGTCGAAGGTCACGGCGAGGAGCACGCACAGCACGCTCGCGGTGAGCACCTGCGGACGGAACTGGGTGTTCACCGCCTGGAGCAGGAGGTTGCCGAGGCCGCCGTAGTTGACGATCGCGCCCACCGTGACGAGCGCGACCGTGGAGACGGTGGCCACCCGCAGCCCGGCCATCACCGAAGGCAGCGCGAGCGGCAGCTCGACGGTGAACAGCATGCGGCCCGCGCCGTACCCCATGCCGCGGGCCGCCTCGACCACGTCCGGCGGCACGGCCGCCAGCCCCGCCACGATGTTGCGGACCAGGATGGTGAGCGAGTAGAGCACCAGCCCGGTCACGACGGTGGCCGCGCTCAGGCCGGTCACCGGAAGCAGCAGGGCGAACAGCGCGAGCGACGGGATCGTGTAGAGGGCGGTGGTGGCGCCGACGACCAGCCACTCGAGCCTTCGGTACCGTCGAGCCAGCAGCGCCAGCGGGAGGGCGACCACGAGGCCGATGAGGACGGAGACCACCGTGATCCACACGTGCTGCCACACCGCGTCGGTGAGCAGCTCGGCACGGCTGGTCAGGAACTCCCCGCAGATCCACTCGTTGCGGACCATGCAGTTGTCCCCGACCGGCACCTCTTCGGACAGGACCACCCATGCAACCTAGCGAAGACCCGATGATCCGGCTCGCCGGCGTGGGCAAGACCTACCCCGACGGGACGGTCGCGGTGCACGACCTCGACCTCGACGTGCCACGCGGCTCCGTGGTCTGCCTGGTCGGACCGTCCGGGTGCGGGAAGTCGACGACGCTCAAGATGGTCAACCGCCTCATCGAGCCGACCGGTGGCACGATCACGATGGACGGCGACGACGTCACCCACGTCGACCCGGTCGCGCTGCGCCGGCGCATCGGCTACGTGATCCAGCAGGTGGGCCTCTTCCCGCACCAGTCGATCCGCACCAACGTGGCGACCGTGCCCTCGCTGCTCGGCTGGGACCGCAAGAAGGCCGCCGGGCGGGCCGAGGAGCTGATGGCGCTGGTCGGTCTGGACCCCGAGGTGTACGCCGACCGCTACCCCCACCAGCTCTCCGGCGGGCAGCGCCAGCGTGTCGGGGTCGCCCGCGCCCTCGCCGCGGACCCGCCCGTGCTGCTCATGGACGAGCCGTTCGGCGCCGTCGACCCCGTGATCCGCGGCCACCTCCAGGACGAGTTCCTGCGCCTGCAGCGGGATCTGCACAAGACCGTGATGCTCGTGACCCACGACATCGACGAGGCGGTGAAGATGGGCGACCGGGTCGCGGTCTTCGCCGACGGCGGGCGCCTGGCCCAGTACGACGTACCCGCGGAGGTGCTGGGCCGCCCCGCGGACGACTTCGTGGCGGAGTTCGTGGGGGCCTCTCGCGGCCTGCGGCGGCTCGCGGTAACGCCCATCCGGCGCGAGGACCTGGAGCCCGTCGACGAGACGGTCCGGCCGGCCGAGCAGCCGGAGCTCGGCGCGGGCGACGTCGCGGGCAACGTCGCAGGGAACGGGACGCTGCCGAGCATCCCCGTGACCGCGTCGCTGGAGGACGCGCTCGCCGCGATGATGCGGCACGACGAGGCCGCCGTGGCCGTCACCGACGAGGGCCGGACTGTCGGGGTGCTCACCCCGAACACCATCCATGCCGCCCTGCGCCGCTCAGTGGCGGAGTCGGTGGCCGAGTCCGGGGAGGAGTCGGTGGCGGAACCGGGGGCGGTCGAGACCGAGGACGCCTAGCCGGGTGCCGGCGCCGAGCGGAGCACCAGCACGTCGCCATGGGCGCCGAACCCGAGCACCTTCGGGGCGTACTGGGTCCCGTCGAAGGTGAGCATCACCCTCGACCCGTCCGGCAGGTCGAGGATCTGCGGGTGCGGGAGGTTGCTCCCGTAGTGCGCGTCGAGGTCGCCCAGGCGCCGCATCGCCAGGTCGAAGACCGGGTAGGTCCGCGCCCGACCGTCGCTGGCCAGCAGCCGCCACGGGCCACCAGGCCCGTCCGGGCGTGCGAGCACCGACCCCTCGCAGAAGGCCAGGTCGTCGGCCTCGCCCAGGCGCTCCAGCGCCTCGGTCCAGTCCTCGGCGCCCTCCGGGCCGACGGCCAGCGCGGGGTGGAACTCGCTCGGGATGTGGGAGACGCTCTCCACGTAGGAGACGTGCCAGCGCCCGTCGATCCGGGTCATCCCCGGGTCGTAGCAGCCGCGGTCTGTGGGCATGGGCGTCCGCTCGGTCTCCAGCACGTGGGAGCCCTCGAGCACGTCGTCGGTGCTGGCGGTGTGCCGCACGAAGGGCCCGTGGTGCGGCGCGAAGTCGCCCCACGAGCTCACCGCGAGCAGCCAGCGGTCCCCGTCGCGGACGAGCTGGCCCGCATGGTCGCCGAGCAGCAGGCCGTCGCGGCGGAAGAACAGGTGGGCCGTCTGCTGAAGCCGCAGAGGCTCGCCCGCCGCGAGCTCGGCGGGGTCGAAGGCGAAGACCCCCCAGTGCGCCTGCTGGAAGAACCCGAGCCCGGCACAGGTGGCGGTGAGGAACATCCGACCGTGCCGCTGGTACGGCGTCCCGTCGGCCTGCTGGACCAGGTGCAGGTCCCGCAGGCCCGCCATGCCGAACAGGCCGGCTCGCACGGCCCCCATGTCCGACGTACCCCCGCGGGTGCCCCAGGCGACGGTGAACCGGGCCAGGGTGGCGGGGACGCGCAGGTCGAGGCGGAGAGCGACGCGCTGCCGGTCGGTGGCGACGGGCCGCCAGCCACGGCCGGTGTCGACCAGGAGGGTGGGCTGGTTCTCGCACACGACGAACGCCATCCGTCGTACGCGGCCACGGACCCGACCACGGGCCAACACGCTGGTCAGGCCCGCCGTCCGGATCTCGATGCCGGCCTCGCCCGAGGCGGGGTCGAGAAAGCCGAGCAGGTGCTCGCCGTCGGCGGCAAGCCCGGCGAGCAGGGTGCCGCCGCTCCCGCTGACGTCGACCTCGACGGCGACGAACGGGGCAGGCGGCGACCAGGCGCTCCGCGTCAGCCCGTCATAGCGCCCGGGTCCGTCGTCGATCTCGACGAACCCGGGCGAGACGAGCTCGAACGGGCGCGTGCGACCGACCAGCTCGAAGCGGGGACCGACCGCCGGGCGCCGCCGCCGCAGCGCGGGACGCCTCACTCGACGGGAATGTCCTTGTGCCAGGACTCGGTGGTGTACTTCGTCTTCCAGCCCATCGAGGTGTACAGCGTGTTCGCGCCGGTCGGCGAGTCGGCGTCCACCTCGAGCCCGACGCGGTTGCGCCCACGGGAGGCGGCGTCCGCGATGATCATGTTCAACAGCGCCTTGGCCACCCCTCGTCCGCGCGCGGACTGGAGCACGCCGATGTAGGAGACGTAGCTGCCGTCGGGCTGCGGCTTCCCCTCGTCGTCGAGACCGCCCTCGAGCATCGTGCCGACCAGCGCACCCGCCGGCTCGGGCTCGTCACCGTCGACGATCTCCGCGATCCACCAGTGGTCCCAGCGGTGCCCCGGGTCCTCCCGCAGCCGGAAGATGAACTCGTCGAAGGTCTCCTCGGCCGAGTTGAAGTGGTCCGCGAACGCCGACTCGAGGATGTCGTGGACGGTGCGCAGGTCGTCCTCGTCGGGCATCCCGCCGCCCTGGCGCATCACCGGACGGATGACGACCCCCCGGTCGGGCTCAGGCGCGAGGTCCGCGTCCTGGGGCTCGACGGGGCGGTTCATCTGCCACCAGTGGCGGACCCGCTCGTAGCCGGCCTTCTCCAGCCAGCGGTGCTGACGGGGGTCGTCGGCGAAAGCGCCGCTGTCGATCTGCTGCACCTCGAGGTCGCGTCCGTGGCCCACACGACGTGCGGCGCCCTCGGCCCACTGGAACAGGACCTCGGCCACCTTGTCGGCCATCGCGTCGTCGATGTCGCGGCTGACCATGACCTGCATGAGCATCCGCCCCGCAGCGCGGTCGTGGGCCGTGGCCCAGCCGCGGACCACCCCGTCGGGATCCCTGAGCACGACGTTCTCGCGAACCATCGCCCCCTTCGCCCCCACCTCGACGAGGACGTCGTCCTCGCCCGAGCTGGCCCACCCGCGCGCGTGTTCTTCGTGCTGGCGCAGGAGCTGGGTCAGCTCAGCCGCGTCTGCCTCGTCGGGCACCGCGGCGGACCAGCCCTCCGGCAGGTCCAGGTCGTCGAAATTTGCGTCTGTACGGTCTTCGCCGGTTGAGATCACCACCACATTGTCTCGCATAGGGAGACGAAGTGCGCGGTGGGGTCGCACTCAACGTGTCGCAGGTCACGCGGGCGTTCGGTGTCGACAGGGGTTCGCGCGGCGGCAGTGCCGGGTTCGGCAGGGGCCGGGCCGGCGTCAGGCCTGCTTGCGGTCGTCGGCGTCGCCGACGCCGGCCTGGACCTTCTCGTCCCAGGCGAGGAGGTCCACCACGGTGTCCAGGTCGACCGTGCCGTCCCAGCCCTCGAACGAGACCGCGTCGTCGGACTGCTCCTCGGCCTTGCGGAGCTCGAGCTGCGCCTGGAGCTTCGCGACCAGCTCCTGGGCGTCATTGGCACGGCGGGACTCACGCTTGACGCGGGTCTCGGCCTCGATCGCGCGCTGCTCCGCGAGCACGATCGTGCTCTCGAGCTCCTTGATCGACTTGTCCCGGGCCGCCAGACGGTCGGTCATGGCGGTGGTGAACTCGGCATGCTCCGCAGCCCGCTCGGTGAACATCGTCTTGTAGGCCTGCGCCTGCGCGGCACGGTCGGTGGCAGCCTCCCGGCGGCTCTGGAGCAGCTCGGAGTACACGATGCGCGAGGCCGCGGCGCCACACAGCAGCGCGAACACCGACGAGAAGCTCAGCCACAGCGGCGACTGCGTCGGCAGCGCGGCGACGACCACCAGGGTCGCGAGCGCCAGCAGGGCGACCGCCACGGTGATCCGGACGCTGCGCTGGCGACGACGGGAAGCGGTGCGCGGGGGTGCCTCCGAGGAGTCTCGCTGAGGGGAAGGAGCAGCCATGGTCCCTAGGGTAGGTCCGCGTCGTCGTCATCACGCACACGACACGCACGCTCGAGCAGGAGCGAACCCACGACGATCAGCACACCGGCCACCGCGGCGACCAGGGACTGCACCAGTCGCTGCCGAGTCAGGGCGCCCTCGGTGAAGCGCCACCAGCTCAGCGCGTATCCGAAGTAGCCGCCGGCGATCGCCGACCCCGAGAGTGCGCACGCCTTCGCGAGCACCAGACGGTTGACCGCCTTGTGGGGCTCCAGCCGGATCCCGCGACGGTGCAGGTCGCGGTAGGTCAGCCACGCAACCCCGCCGATGATCGCCGCGACGAGGACGAGCGCGAGGGCCGGCAGCCACCCCACGGGGTTCGGCGAGCTGCCGGTCAACCGGATGCTGACCGTGCGCAGGAACAGCCCGACGACGAAACCGGCGAGGGCGAACGCCACGAGGGGCCCCGCGGTCGTCGTGCTGACGTTGCCGGGTGGCCGCTGCGACGGCTCGGGCTCCTCCTGGTCGTCCGGCGGGAGGTCGCGCGTCACGCGGCCCTCACAGGTCCAGGGCGAGGTCCTCGCGCTTCGCGATGCCCGTGTCACCGACCTGCTCGAGGAGCTTCGCGACCGGACCGAAGTCAGGCAGCTGGGCGTCGGACTCGACGTCGTACCACGGGGCGAGCACGAAGGCGCGCTCGTGCGCCTTCGGGTGCGGGAGGATGAGGTCCTCGTCGTTCGCCCGCCGGTCGCCGACGACGACCAGGTCCACGTCGAGCGTGCGGGGCTCACCGCGGACGTCGGAGCGCTCGCGGCCGAACGCGTCCTCGATCGCCAGCGCGCGGTCCAGCAGCGTGCGCGCGGAGAGCGTGGTGTCGATCAGGATGACCGCGTTGAGGAAGGTCTTGGAGCCCTCCGGGGCGTCCACGGGCTCGGTCTCGTACACCGGGGAGACGGCAGTGAGCCACACCTCGGGAGTGTCCGCGAGAGAGTTGACGGCCCCCTGCAAGTTGCCCATCCGGTCACCGAGGTTGGACCCGATGGCGAGCACGCAGCGCCGGATGGGGTGCATCTCACCGGTGAGGGTGTCGGTGTCCACGATGTGCGGGTTCGGGGTCTCAGTCACTGTCGGCTCCGAATTATCGTCAGGGCTACGTCCTCGAACGTCGCCTCAATGGGGGCTTCCGGCTTGTGCACAGTCACTTCGGCCCACTGCACAAGGGTGTTGCTCAGACACAGATCGGCGATGCGCTGGGCCAGCGTCTCGATCAGGTCAACTGGGTCGTTCTCCACTGCCTTCTTGACCGCCGCCACGAGGGTTCCGTAGTCGACGGTGTCCTGCAAATCATCACTTGCCGCCGCGGGGCGGGAGTCCACCCCGAGCACCAAGTCGACCTTGAAGGGCTGGCCCTGGCGGCGCTCGAAGTCGAAGACACCGTGATGCCCACGCGCCTCGATGCCGAGCACTGCCAGTCGGTCCGTGCCCCCGGCGGGGCCGTGGTCAGTCCTCATGGTGCTCTACCGAGATTACCGGGGAAGCGTGGTGTATCCACAACCGCCAGCCGTCACCCTTCCGCACGAACACGTTGGTGGCGACCGCGCGGCCGCCGTTGAACGTGCCGTCAGCGGTCGAGTCGTCGGCGGTCAGGACGTTCTCCGTGCAGGTCACCGAGGCGACGTCGTCGTGGACGTTCACCCGGACGTCGGTGAGGAAGAACTGGATGTAGGGGACGTTCGCCATGATCAGCGCCCACGACCGCGTGATCGCCGAGGCACCCCGCAACGGCTCCGCACCCGGGTGGATGCACAGCGTGTCGGGGTCGTCGAGCCAGATCTCGGTCATCGCGTCGAGGTCACCGCGCTCGAAGGCGGCGTAGAAGTCGGCGTTGACCTCGGTCACGGCGTCCAGGTCCCGGTCCAGCCGGGGACGATCCGTCATGGGCTCCCTCTCCGTCCATCGTCGACTCCCGCCCGGTCCGCGGCAACCGCCTCCGGCCGCCCGGCCCGAGCCCACCGCGCGGCGACCCTCACCGCGTCCGCGGTCGGGCCGACGGCATGGGCGCGGACGCACCAGGCGCCCGCCGCGGCGGCCAGCGCCGTCGTCGCCGTCGTCGCGTCGTCCCGCTCCAGCGGGATGCGCAGCGTACCCTCCTCGGCCGCCAGCAGGGCGCCGAGGAAGCGCTTGCGGCTCGTCGCCACCAGCAACGGGTGCCCCAGCTCGTGGAACCGCTCCGTCGCCGCCAGCACCTCCCAGTTCTGGTCGGCGGTCTTGGAGAAGCCGATCCCGGGGTCGAGCGCGATCCGCTCCGGCGCGATGCCCGCCGCGACCGCCAGCTCCCGCTGTTCGCTCAGCTCGCCCATCACGTCGGCCACCACGTCGCCGTAGTCCGTCTCCTGCTGCATCGTCGCGGAGTGGGCGCGCCAGTGCATGAGGACGTAGGGAACCCGGAGGCGCGCCACCGTCTCGAACATCGCCGGGTCCGCCCGACCACCCGAGACGTCGTTGACCAGGACCGCACCCGCCTCCACCGCAGCGGCCGCGACCTCCGCACGCATCGTGTCCACCGAGACGCCGACCCCCTCCCGCGCGAGGGCGGTCACCACCGGGAGCACCCGGGCCGTCTCCTCCTGCGGGCTCGGGCGCGTCGCCCCGGGACGGGTGGACTCCCCGCCCACGTCGACCAGATCCGCGCCCTGGGCGACGAGACGACGACCGTGCTCCACGGCGCGCTGCGGGTCGAGCCAGCGGCCACCGTCGGAGAAGCTGTCCGGAGTCACGTTGAGCACGCCCATGACGAGCGCGCGCCCGAGCTCAGGCAGCCCCGCGACATGCTTCGGTGGTCCGACGTACATGGATCGACCCTATCCGTCGCTCTGGGCCGTGAACCTGGCCCCGGACGTCACGGCTCAGCGGCTGCTCATGATGAGGCTCATGGCCTCCGAGCGGGTGGCGGCGTTGTGCATCATCCCGCGTACGGCGGACGTCACGGTCTTCGAGCCGGGCTTCTTCACCCCGCGCATCGTCATGCAGAGGTGCTCGGCCTCGATCACGACGATGGCGCCGCGGGCCTCGAGGATCTCCATCAGCGAGTCCGCGATCTGCGTCGTCAACCGCTCCTGCACCTGGGGCCGCCGGGCGTACATGTCGACGAGGCGGGCCAGCTTGGACAGGCCGGTGATGCGACCGTCGTCGTTGGGGATGTAGCCGACGTGCGCCACCCCGGTGAACGGCACCAGGTGGTGCTCGCACATCGACCAGAGCTCGATGTCCTTGACCAGGATCATCTCGTCGTGCCCGAGGTCGAAGGTGGTGGTGAGCACCTCCTCGGGCTTCATGCGCATGCCCACGAGCAGCTCGCGGTAGGCACGCGCCACCCGGGCAGGGGTCTCGAGCAGCCCCTCGCGGTCGGGGTCCTCCCCGACCGCGACGAGCAGCTCACGGACCGCGGCCTCAGCCCGTTCCAGATCGAACGGAGGGACCTCGTCGGGCTCGAGCCGCGAGATCCGGTCGACCGACATCAGACCCCCGGGTCGCCGTGCACGTCGCCGCCGCTGCCCGGCGGGGTGAGGATGACGCCGCCACCCTCGGACGTGTCGGGGCTGGCGCCGTTGGAGGCCGACTTGGGCACCTCGATCGGCGGGATCTCCGAGGGCTCGCGGTGCGGCGACCCGGTCCACGCCGGACGCGTGGGCCGACGGCGCAGCGCCGAGAAGATCTCGGCGACCTCCGCCTTGTCCAGCGTCTCGTGCTCCATGAGCGCGAGGACCAGCGAGTCGAGGACGTCGCGGTTCTCCTCGAGGATGTCGAAGGCCTCCTGGTGCGCGGTGCTCAGGAGCTTCTTGGTCTCCTCGTCGACGATCGCGGCGACGTCCTCGGAGTAGTTCCGGGTGTGCCCGAGGTCGCGGCCGAGGAACGGCTCGGAGTTGTCGTCGCCGAGCTTGATCGCGCCGAGGCGCTCGGTCATGCCGAACTGCGTGACCATCGCCCGGGCCAGCGAGGTGGCCTTGTCGATGTCGTTGCCCGCACCGGTGGTCGGGTCGTGGAAGACCATCTCCTCGGCAGCGCGGCCGCCGAGCATGTAGGCGAGCTTGTCGAGCATCTCGGAGCGGGTCTGGGAGTACTTGTCCTCGTCGGGCAGGACCATCGTGTAGCCCAGCGCCCGGCCGCGCGGCAGGATCGTCACCTTGTGCACGGGGTCGGTGCCCGGAAGGGCCGCGGCCACCAGGGCGTGGCCGCCCTCGTGGTAGGCGGTGATGAGCTTCTCCTTCTCGCTCATCAGGCGGGTCCGCTTCTGCGGGCCCGCGATCACGCGGTCGATCGCCTCGTCGAGGTCCTCGTTGTTGATGAGCTTGCGGTTCGAGCGCGCGGTGAGCAGCGCGGCCTCGTTCAGCACGTTCGCGAGGTCGGCACCGGTCATGCCCGGCGTACGGCGCGCGACCGACAGCAGGTCGACGCCCTCGGCCATCGGCTTGCCGCGGGAGTGCACGTTGAGGATCTGGTGGCGGCCCGCGAGGTCAGGGGCCTCCACGCCGATCTGGCGGTCGAAACGACCCGGGCGGAGCAGCGCGGGGTCGAGGATGTCGGGACGGTTCGTGGCGGCGATGAGGATGACCCCGCCGCGGACGTCGAAGCCGTCCATCTCCACGAGCAGCTGGTTCAGGGTCTGCTCGCGCTCGTCGTGGCCACCGCCCATGCCGGCGCCGCGGTGGCGGCCCACTGCGTCGATCTCGTCGATGAAGACGATCGCCGGGGCGTTCTCCTTGGCCTGCTCGAACAGGTCGCGCACCCGGGAGGCACCGACGCCGACGAACATCTCGACGAAGTCGGAGCCGGAGATGGAGTAGAAGGGCACGCCCGCCTCACCCGCGACGGCGCGGGCGAGCAGGGTCTTGCCGGTTCCGGGCGGGCCGTAGAGCAGGACGCCCTTGGGGATCTTCGCGCCGACGGCCTGGAACTTCGCCGGCTCCTGGAGGAACTCCTTGATCTCGCCGAGCTCCTCGATGGCCTCCACGCACCCGGCCACGTCGGTGAAGGTGGTCTTCGGCATGTCCTTGCTGATCAGCTTCGCCTTGGACTTGGCGAACTGCATCACACGGCCGCCGCCACCCTGGACCTGGTTCATCAGGAACAGGAAGAGCAGGATGATCAGCGCGAACGGGAGCAGGGTGGCGAGGATCGAGCCGATGAGGCTCGGCTTCGGCACCTCGACGGTGTACTCCTCGATCTGACCGGCGTTGACCTGCTTCTGCACCGCGTTGACGAGGTCACGCTGCTGCCCGGTGACCCAGGAGGACATGACCTCCTTGCCGTCGTCCAGGGTCGCCTGGATCTCCTGGTCGCCGTCGACGAAGGTGATCTTCTCGACCTTGCCGTCGTTGATGTAGGAGACCATCTGGGAGGTGTTGACCTCCTGGTAGCCGCCGTTGGGGGCGAGGTACTGCAAGGCCAGGAGCACGCCGACGACGGCGACGATGATCCAGACCCATGGACCCCGAAAAATGCGCTTCACGTTTCGTTACCGGGACGCATGGCCCCGTCCTCCTGCCCAAATCACCACTGTCGAGACTCCGACGGTACACGTCGAAGCCAACGCGCCACCCGACTCCGCACAAGGTGAGAGCTGACGTCGCGTCCATTGTTCCGCGCGAAGCACGCGGGGGCTAATCGGGCCGGAGTCAGACCGGACCGGTCAGGAGTAGACGTGCGGCGCGAGCGTGCCGATGCAGCGCAGGTTGCGGTACCGCTCGGAGAAGTCGAGGCCGTAGCCGACGACGAACTCGTTCGGGATGTCGTACCCGACGTACTTCACGTCGACCGACATCCGCTGCGCCTCCGGCTTGCGGAGGAGCGTGCAGATCTCCACCGACGCGGGCCCGCGCGAGGCGAGGTTGGAGACCAGCCACGAGAGCGTCAGGCCGGTGTCGATGATGTCCTCGACCACGAGCACGTGGCGGCCGTTGATGTCGGTGTCGAGGTCCTTGAGGATCCGCACGACGCCCGAGGACTTCGTGCCGGAGCCGTAGGAGGAGATGGCCATCCAGTCCATCTCGACGTGCCGTCCGAAGTGGCGGGCCAGGTCGGCCATCACCATGACGGCGCCCTTCAGGACGCCGACGAGGAGGATGTCCTTGCCCTCGTAGTCCGCCTCGATCGCGGCGGCGAGCTCCCCGAGCCGATCCTGGATCTGCTCCTCGGTGTAGAGGACGTTGACCAGGTCGCCCTCGATGTGCTTCGCGTCCATGGGCGTCAGCCTGCCACAGCGCTCGGCCCCACCGAGATCCTGCCCCCCTGGCGGACGGCGCGGCGGCCGCCGGGCAGGTCCACGCCCACCTGGCCCCGCCAGTCGGTGACGAGGGCGTCCATCGCCTCCACGTGCACCGCGAACAGCTCCGTGGCCGGGCACCCCGCCTCCAGAGCGGTACGGCGGAGCACGCGTCGGCGGACCGCGGCCGGCTCCTGGCGCAGGCGCTCGGCGTCGAGGGTGCCGGACGCGTCCAGGGCCGCCGCACGGACCTGGGTGGCCAGGGCGTCGAGGGCGTCCGCGTCGTCCCGGAGCAGGCGGGCGGTCCGCGCCAGGGCATCGGTCACGCCCGGTCCGAGCTCGCGCTCGAGCACCGGCAGGACCTCGCGACGGACCCGCACCCGGGTGTAGGCGGAGTCGTCGTTGTGGGGGTCGTCCCAGGGCGTGAGCTGCTCTGCGGCGCAGGCCGCCCGGGTGTCCTCGCGCGACAGGTCGAGCAGCGGCCGGCGGTACAGCCCCTGTCGGGGGGCCATCCCGGCGAGCGAGCGCGCCCCGGAGCCGCGGGCCAGACCCAGCAGCACCGTCTCGGCCTGGTCGTCGCGGGTGTGTCCGAGGAGCACCACGTCGGCCCGGTGCGCCGCCGCCGCCTCGTCGAGCGCCCCGTAGCGGGCCGTGCGCGCGGCGGCCTCCGGACCTCCCGCCGTACCGACCCGGACGGTGACGGCATGCCCCTCGGCGCCCAGGGTGGTCATCCGACCGACGAGCTCCGCGGCGTGCTCGGCCGAACCGGGCTGGAGGCCGTGGTCGACGGTCAGTCCGATGACGGTGTGCGCGGGCCTGCGGGCCTCGAAGACGGTGGCGGCGAGGAGCGCGAGGGAGTCGGCACCACCGGAGCAGGCCACCATCACGCGCGCGCCGGGTTCGAGCTCGGCCAGGGTACGGCGGACCGCCAGTCGCACCGCGGCCACCGCGGGAGGGGGACCCATGGGCTCCGGGTCAGCCGTGGACGCGGCGGACCCAGGCGGACGGGTCGGCGATCTCGTCCCGCGACGGGAGGTTCTCGGGTCCTGCCCACACGGCGTTGAACCCGTCCATGCCGACCTCGTCCAACGCACCGCGGACGAACACTGCGCCGTTGCGGTACTGCGCCATCTTCGCGTCCAGGCCCAGCAGCTTGCGGATCACCCGGTCGATCGGGCTGGCGCCCTGACGGCGCCGGTTGAACTTGCGGCGGATGTCCGCCACGGACGGGATGACCTCCGGGCCCACGCCGTCCATCACCACGTCGGCGTGGCCCTCGAGCAGGGACATCACCGCCGTGATCCGGTCGAGGACCACCTTCTGCTCCGGCGTCTGGATCAGGTCGAGCAGGCTCACGTCGTCCTCGCCCCGGAACAGGTCACCGAGCCGCCTGGCGCCCTCGCCCAGCATGGCCGCCATCTTGGCGGGGTCCACCTCGACCGTGTCGAGCAGACGGGCGATCTCGCCGTGGATGTGGTCGCGCATCCACGGCACCGCGGTGAACTGGACCCGGTGGGTCTCCTCGTGCAGGCACACCCACAGGCGGAAGTCGTCCGGGTCGACGTCGAGCTCGCCCTCGACGTGCACGATGTTCGGCGCCACGAGGAGCAGCCGCCCCGCCGTACCGTCGTGGCCGCCGTCGGGGCCCATGAAGAACGGGTCGAACTGGCCCAGCACCTTCGAGGACATGAAGCCGAGCAGGCCGCCGAGCTCGAGTCCGGTCACCCGCGACCCGACCGCCTCGGCCATCGGCGAGGGGGCACCGCGCTTGTCGCGCATCCGGTCGATGAGCGGGGAGATGATGGTGGCGAAGCCGTCCACGTTGGCCTGGATCCAGCCCGGCCGGTCGACGACGAGGATCGGCGCGGTCCGCTCCTGCGCCACGAGACCGGTGTACTCGCGCACCAGCGGCGTCGAACGGTTGGCGCCCTCGCGCAGCTGGTCGACCACGGCGTCGGCCTCGGCACGGCTGACCACCGGGCCGGGCCCGGACATCTTCGACGCGGCGAGTACCGCGAGGTCCCAGTCGACCATCGTGGAGCGGTTCGGCATGCTCAGACACTACGCCGGGGCGGCAACATTCCCCGGCCGATCAGCAGAGTCACCGCGGCACTTCTGCCGACTCGGCGGGAACGGGTGCCGCACTTCTGCCGACTCGGCGGGAACGGGTGCCGCACTTCTGCCGACTCGGCGGGAACGGGTGCCGCACTTCTGCCGACTCGGCGGTCAGGCCGCGCAGCGGCAGGCGGCCAGCGCGGCGGCCACGTCGTCCAGGCGGGCCCGGGCGTCGAGCGTGTGCACCGGCTTGACCCGGTCGGCGATCGCGACGAAGGCCATGACCGTGCCGTCGCGGTCGGTCACCACGCCGGCAAGCCCGTGCACACCGGTGAGCGTGCCCGTCTTGGCCCGCACCCGCCCCAGGCCCGCCCGGTCGGCGGTGTCGAAGCGGTAGGCCAGCGACCCGGTGAACCCGGCCACCGGCAGTCCCGCCACCACGCGACGCAGCTCGGGATTCTCCTCCGCCGCGGCGGTCTCGAGCACCGCGAGCAGGGTCTCGGGGTCGAGCCGGTCCTTGCGGGACAGACCGCTGCCGTCGAGGATCCGGTCCCCCGAGGTGTCCACACCCAGGTCGGAGAGCACCGCGCGGACCGCGCTCGCCCCGTTCGCGAACGACCCGGTCCGCCCCTGGGCGACGGCGACCTGGTGGGCGAGGGTCTCCGCACCCTCGTTGTCACTGACCTCGAGGACCCACTGCACGATCTGCGCGAGGGGCGCGCTCTCGACGTAGGCGTACTCGGTCGCGTCCTCCGGAGCCACGACCGGCTTCGGCTTGCCGCGAACCTTGATCCCCTGCTTCTCCAGCAGCGTCGCGAACGCGCCCGCCGCGTCGCGCGCCGGGTCGGCGGAGCGGGAGCTGAGCCCGGTCTTCTCGCGCCCCTCGTCGAGCCACAGGGGGGAGATCGGGCTGACCACGTCGTCCGGGATGTAGGAGTCGGGCCAGTCGGGGCTCACCTGGGGACCGGAGTACAGCGAGGTGTCGTAGCCGAGGCGGACGCGGGTCCTGCCGACCTGCTTCAACGACCTGGCGGTGGCCTTGGCGAGCGTCAGGATGTCGGCGCGCGCGGGGTAGAGCTCGCTGTCGGGGGCGCGTGTGAGCAGCGGGTCGCCCCCGCCGACGAGCACCACCTTGCGCGGGGCGTCACCGGCCACCACCGTCGTACGGAACCGGTGGTCGGGACCCAGCGCCTCCAGGGCGGCCGTGGCGGTGAGGAGCTTCATCGTCGACGCCGGGGTGATCCGGTCCGGTCCCTGCTGGAACACGGTCTCGCCGTCGGACATTTGGGCGACGGCGACGGCGACGCTGCGTCCGAGGTCCTTGTCGCGGAGGATCTTCGCGAGTGCCCGGCGTACCGCCTTGGGGTCGGCGTCGCCCTCGGGCGTCGGTTCGGCGACGGCGGCGGCCGGCGAGGGGGACGGCAGCGTGAGTCCGGGCGGCGGGGCGACCTCGGCGGGCTCGTCGACCGGCGACGGGTAGTCCCAGCCGAGCACGCGCGGGCCCAGGTCGAAGGTGTAGGAGACGGCGGCGAGCACCAGGAGGCCGACGACCGCGCCCACGCTCCAGCGGCGTACCCGGCGCCCGGGACGACTCGCGGAGTGGCGTACGTCACCTCCGCCCATCTCACACCCCTCTCGACTGCGCATTTTTCCTGGTCGTGCGCGACACTAGCCAAACCGCATTGGAAGACAGTGAGTGGAGGAACTGTGGAGTTCGACGTCCTGGTTGAGATTCCCAAGGGTCAGCGCAACAAGTATGAGGTCGACCACGAGTCCGGCCGCATCCGCCTCGACCGGACGCTGTTCACGTCCACCCAGTACCCCGCCGACTACGGCTTCATCGAGGACACCCTGGGCCTCGACGGGGACCCGCTCGACGCGCTGGTGCTCCTCCAGGAGCCGACCTTCCCCGGCTGCCTCATCCAGTGCCGCGCGATCGGCATGTTCCGCATGACCGACGAGGCCGGCGGCGACGACAAGGTGCTCTGCGTCCCCTCGCACGACCCGCGTCTGGAGCACCTCCGCGACATCAACCACGTCTCGAAGTTCGACCGCCTCGAGATCCAGCACTTCTTCGAGGTCTACAAGGACCTCGAGCCCGGCAAGTCCGTCGAGGGCGCCGAGTGGGTCGGCCGCGACCAGGCCGAGGCCGAGGTGCGCGCCTCGTTCGAGCGCTACAAGGAGTCCCACGCCGTCACCGAGGACTGAGCGCCTCGTCACTCTCCCTGCCTTGGGCCGCGGGTCGCGACCGGCCCTATTCGGTGGGCCGGATGATCTCCGCGCGGAGCATCTCGGGCGGGACGCCGAAGGCGTCGACGAGCGGCTCGGCCATGGGCCGGACCCTCCGGCACAGCTCGTTGACCGTGCGCGTCACCGCCTTCGACCGAGCGTTCGAGAACCGGCCGTGCTCCATGAACCACGCCCGGTCGGCCTCGATCGCCGACAGCGCGAACAGGTCGCAGAGCAGCTGCAGGGCGGTCTTGTTCTCCCCCTCCGGCATCCCCGCCACCTTGTCCGCGAAAGCCTCGAGGAGCAGCCGCTCGACATGAGCCCGCGCCGCGCCGATGACGTGGTCCTGGACCGCGCTGAACACGGCCGCCGGGTCTCCCCCGTCGTCCATGCCCCGCTTCAGCCGCCGCGCGACTCCGGCGAGCATGTGCTCCTCGCGCCAGCACATCAGGTCCAGGTGGTAGGAGGTGTCGAGGATCCCGGCGTCGGGGTCGTTCTCGCGGTCGCCCTGCGGCATCACGTCGCGGAGCCGGTCCAGGAGCTTGTGGACGCTGGTCCGCTCGACGACGGTCTCGACGGCGACCGAGGCGACGAAGCGCATCATCCCGAGCTGGTCGAGGTCGCCGAACTCGTCGGCGTAGTCGGTCAGCAGCCCCTTGGCGACGAGCTGCAGCAGGATCGTGTTGTCGCCCTCGAAGGTGGTGAACACGTCGGTGTCGGCGCGCAGGGCGTCGAAGCGGTTGACCGAGAGGTACCCCGCGCCACCACAGGCCTCCCGGCACTCCTGGATGGTCCGGCTCGCGTGCCACGTCCCGAGCGCCTTCGTGCCCGCGGCCCGGGACTCCAGCGCCCGGCGGTCGCGCTCGTCGGCGTCGGGGTTCGAGAAGACGTCGTGCAGGTCCGCGGTGACCCGCTCCTGGGCGAAGTGCAGGGCGTAGGTGCGCGCCAGCAAGGGCAGCAGCCGTCGCTGGTGCATGCCGTAGTCGAGGAGGAGCTCCTCGCGCTCCGCCCCCGGGGCGCCGAACTGACGGCGTACGAGGGCGTACTTGACCGCCACGGCCAGGGCGACCTTGCTCGCGTTGATGCCCGCCCCGCCGACGCTGACCCGGCCCTGCACGAGCGTGCCGAGCATCGTGAAGAAGCGGCGGTCGGGGTTCTCGATGTCGGAGTGGTAGCTGCCGTCGTCGCGCACCTCGGCGTACCGGTCCAGCATCGCGTCCCGCGGCACCCGCACCCGGTCGAACCAGATCCGGCCGTTGTCGACGCCGTTGAGCCCGATCTTGCGGCCGCAGTCCTCGATCCGGATCCCGGGCAGGACGTTCCCGTCCTCGTCACGCAGGGGTACGACGAAGGCGTGCACCCCGTGGGTCTCCCCGGCCACCTCGAGCTGGGCGAAGACCACGCAGGCCCGCGCGTGCATCGCGGCGTTGCCGATGTAGTCCTTGCGCGCGGAGTCGTCCGGGGTGTGGATCACGAACTCCCCCGCCTCGGCGTCGAAGGTCGCGGTGGTCCCCAGCGCCTGCACGTTCGAGCCGTGGCCGGTCTCGGTCATCGCGAAGGAGCCGAGGAGACGCCCGGCGATGACGTCGGGGAGGTACCTCTCGTGGTGGGTGGCGTTGCCGAGGTGGAGGATCGCGCCGCCGAAGAGGCCGAACTGCACGCCCGTCTTCACCAGGACCGAGAGGTCCCCGAAGGCGAGGGTCTCGAAGGCCGCGATGGACGCGCCGACATCACCGCCTCCGCCGTACTCCTTCGGGAAGCCCATGCCGGTCTGCCCGGTCTCGGCCATCAGGCGCACGACCTCGAGGACGCGCTCGCGGTACTCCTCGCGGCTGAGACGTTCCGCGTCCTCGAGGATCCCGGCGTGCGCGGCGAGGTTCTCCCGCACCAGGCGACGGACGTCGGCGTTCGTGCCGTCGAGGAACGCGGTCAGGCCGGCGACGTCGACGGTGGGGGCGGCAGGGGACGACGTGGTCTGGGACATGGCGCTCACTCTGCCCAGGGTTCCCCTGTTCGTGCGATCGGATGCGTCACACGCGGGCAAAGAAGTTCGGCGGGATCCAGTAGTACATGCTGTCGATGGAGACCGGGCGACCCGTGCGCGGTGCGTGGATGATCATCCCGCCGCCGAGGTACATCGCCACGTGGTGGATGGAGCCGGGGCTGCTCGTCGTGCCCCAGAAGACCAGGTCGCCGGGGCGCAGGTCGCTCGCCGAGATGGGGGTTCCGGCGTAGTACTGCGCCACCGAGTAGTGCGGGAGCGAGACGCCGGCCTGCGCCCACGCCTGGAGCATCAGGCCCGAGCAGTCCCACGCGTCCGGTCCGGCAGCGCCCCAGACGTAGGGGTCTCCGAGCTGCGACCGGGCGAACGCGATGGCCCGGTCGGCTCCGCCACTGCCGCTTGGGGGTGAGGACGGCGGTGGCGGAGCCGGCGCCGGCGGGGGGGATGCCGGCGGGGGTGGGGTGGGCTTCGGGGTGTCGGACTGCTGGGCCCGGCTCTTCTCGCGAGCCTGGCGAGCGGCCTCGGCGCGAGCCTGCTTCCGGGCTTCACGGCGGGACTCGCGTCGTGCCTCGGCGCGTCGACGCGCGTCCTCGAGGGCCTGCTGGCGGGCTGCCTCCGCGGCCTCGGCGCGAGCCCGTGCCTCGGCGCGCTTGCGGGCGATCTCCTCGAGCGCCTCCTGGCGCTGTCGGGCGAGCGAGACGGAGATGTCCTGGGCGCGGGCGAGCTCGCGGATCAGGCGGTCCTTCTCGTCGGCGATCTGGGCGGCAGCCGTCTGGGCAGCCGCTGCCGCCGAGGTGGCCTCCTCCTTCGCCGCGCGCGCCTCGTCGGCGAGCCGCTTGGCCTTCGCGCTGGCCTCCTCGGCTCGCTGCTCGAAGCCCTGGGCGATCGTCTCGGACGCGGCGAACCGGTCGTAGTCGGCCTGGAGCGAGGAGGAGACTCCCTGGAAGGTGGCGTACTGGTCCATGACGCTCTCGGGACCGTCGGCGTCCACGAAGGCGGTGATCGCGTTGAGCTGGCCGCCGCTCTGGTAGGAGCGGGCCACCAGACGCCCGATGGCGTCGCGCTGCTTCTCGACGGTACGGCGTGCCCGCGCGGCCTCGGCTCGCGCGTCGGCGAGCTCCTGCCGCGCCTCCTCGAGCCGCCACATCGCGCCGTTGTAGGCCTCGGAGGCCCGCTCCGCCTCGACGGCCGCTGCCTCGAGCCGCTGGTTGGCCAGGAGCAGTGAGGCCTTGATCGCGCCGACGTCACGGGCCTTGTCGGTCGCCCGCTGCTGGGCCCGGGCGACCTCGTCGCGGGAGGGGAAGGTGCGGTCGGACTTCGCGGCGTCGGCGGACGGCGCGGCCGAGAGGACGAGGACGCCGGTCATCAGCGCCGTCACGAGAAGACGGGGCGCCCGTCGCGCGGGCGAGCACGCCACGGGGACGTCGTACGTCTCCGGCCGGCTGTGCTGACTGCGACTGCTGCCCATGGACCTTCCCCTTCGTGGCGGTCCGCGAGCCCCATCCCCGATGGGCTCGCGGACCATGGATCGATTCCCGTCTCCACCGGCTGCCGACCCTCCCAAGCCAGCCTTCCGATGCGAGAGACGGGCCGCCCGAGCAGCGCCGTCGAAAACACGCTAATGCTCATTCGTCACACATGAAACACTTTTCCCAGTAAAACCTTCTGTCACACGGCGTGTCCGCTTGACGAATGACATGAATGTAATTTCAGAAATTGCCTAGAAGCTCGCCTGAATACAACCCATGACGGTCCGGAAAGGGGCCCGGAAACCAACGGTTTCTGGTCAGTCCGAGGCCTCCACCGACCTACGCTCGGCCCATGGCACGCTTCGTCATCGACGCCCTCACGCTGGTGCATCTCGTGGACCACGAGCTCACCGTCGACCCCGGCCACCAGCTGGTCGCCCCGAACTCGATCCGCTCCGAAGCCCTGCTGCTGTTGCTGCGCGAAGTCCGTCGAGGCGAGCGGGACGAGAAGGCCGCCCTGGCAGCCCACGAGCAGATGACGGGCATGAAGATGCGCCTGCTCGGCGACCGGGTCTCCCGGAGCGTCGCCTGGCGGATCGCCCGCGAGCACGACTGGGACACATTGCGCGATGCGGAGTACCTCGCGGTGGCCCGCCTGCAGGCCGACGCCCTGGTCACGGTGGACCAGGACCTCGCGGCGAGGGCGACCGACGTCGTCACCGTCGCTCCCCTCGACGCCCTTCTCGCCACCTCGTAGCGGACAACGCCCGGCCGACAGCCCAGACGGCCCAGACGGCAGCGCCGGACCCCCGAACACGCCGACAGCCCCGACGAGCCGGAGCTCGTCGGGGCTGTCTGTGCTCTCCGCGCGGAGAACGTGTCGTCCCGCTCCTTGGGAGGGAGGAGCGGGACTCCCCCTCGGCGCCGCCCCGCTGGGAGGTCGGGACGGCGCCAAGCTGTGCCGGCTTGGGGACCGGCAATCGCGACTCGTCAGCCGCGAAGCTGTCCGGTCAGACGTCGCTCTGGCGACGGCGGCCCAGGAGGGTCATGCCGCCCGCGATGAGCATCACCAGTCCGGCCGCGGTCTCGAGAGCGAGCACGTCACTGTCACCGGCTCCGGTCTGAGGCAGCACCATCACGGACGGGCCGTTCGCCTGGCGCCCCGCCTGCTCGCCGAGGATCTCGGCGCCCACGCGCTTGGCGCCACCCTGCTGGGCGGCCGGCCGCGCCTTGCCCGCCCCGAGGACCTCGCCATCGTCCTTGGCCGGCTTGTCGCCGCCGGGCTTGTCACCGGGCTTGTCACCGGGCTCGTGGCCACCACTCTCGCCGCCACCGGTCTCGCCGTCACCGTCACCAGGCGGCGTGGTGTCACCGTCGCCATCACCAGGCGGCGTGGTCTCACCGTCGCCATCACCAGGCGGCGTGGTCTCACCGTCACCGTCACCAGGCGGCGTGGTCTCACCGTCGCCATCACCAGGCGGCGTGGTCTCACCGTCACCGTCACCAGGCGGGGTGGTCTCACCGTCACCGTCACCAGGCGGGGTGGTCTCACCATCACCGTCACCAGGCGGGGTCGTCTCACCATCACCGTCACCAGGCGGGGTCGTCTCATCACCGTCGCCAACCGGAGGGCACTCGGCGCCGTCAACGACCTGGGTGTCGCCGTGGCCGAGGTGCGCCTTGAGGCTGTCGTCGTCCGCTACGGGGAGGAGCTGGCCTTCGTGACAGACCGCGATCTCGTCGTGTCCGCCGCCCTTACCACCCTTGCCACCCTTGCCACCCTTGCCGCCCTTGCCGCCCTTGCCGCCCTTCGCGACGTGCCCGGCGACTCGGGCTTTCCCTTGGCCGACACCGCGCCAGCGGAGGCGCTGGGCGCAGTCGCGCCCGGACCGGCGGCCTGCTTGGCACGCTCGTTCGCCACGCCGCCGGCGTCCGCGTGTGCGGTGCCGGCGAAGCTGCAGGTCAGGAAGACCAGAAGCCCCGCCGTGGCAAGGCGTGATGCTTGTGCACGCGAGCGCGCGCCAACGTACGTCGACATTTCGTACTCCCCCCAGCCCTCCCCGGGCCAGAATCACGGGAACCGGCCCCCCGCCGGTGGTGGCGCTTCCCCAAGCTCCACCGTTCCCTACAGGACAGACTAAACCGGCATCCGGTCGAAATGGGACAGAACGATCGTCTTGATCCGGACCATTTCTGCACTACGTCGACATGGCCCGAACGGGCCAGAGGCGCGGTCAGCGCGTGGCCGACCTGTGTGCCTGCGGCGTGGAACAGCGTGCTGCGGTCAGCGCGCCGCGCTGGTCTCCTCGACCGGTACGTCGGCCGTGCTGGTCGTGGGATGGGACGCCAGCCCATGTCTGTCGAACTTCTGCCCGGTGGCGAGGCCCCCGATGTAGACCGACACGATCGCGATGAGGGCGCCGGCGACGTCGTCGGCGATGTAGTGCCAGCCGAAGTAGATGGTCGCCACGACGGTGATGGAGAAGTAGACCCACATCGTCACGCGGATCCAGGCGTGCCGCACGGTGTAGTGAGCGACGAGGGCGGCCAGCAGGGTGACCGCGACGTGCAGCGACGCGAAGCCGGCGACGCTCTGGACCCCGTCGGCGTTGAACGGGTCGAAGCGCACCTCGGACCGCCCGTAGAAGAGCGAGTCCTGGAGCTGGGTCACGCCGGTGTGCTCGAGCCCGGAGTAGAGCCACACGTAGTAGAACGCCGGGCCAAGCGACGGGATGGCGTAGTAGCTCGCGGTGCCGAGCGACCATGCCAGGCACTGGGCAGTGACGTACCAGTACCCGAAGCTGATGTTGCGCGACCACACCAGCCAGGCCGTCACCGAGACCGGGACGAAGGGCAGGAAGATCAGGTAGATGAACGACAGGACGTGCGCGGTGATGCCTTCGCCGAGCACCGAGTGCAGGAAGATCGCGGGGTCGCCACCGAAGAAGATGGCCTCGTCGATCGCCTTGAGCAGCGGGTCCTGCGTGCCCTCGCGGATGAAGGGCAGGTAGTTCTTCAGGTTCCGGTAGCCGACGTAGGTGACGTAGAAGCTCACCAGCCCGATCACCACGAGGCTGATGCGCTCACGTGTCCAGTGCTCACGGACGATCTGGTCGGCCTCACGCAGGAACTGCGACGGCCGCCCCCGGGAGCGCCACGCGGAGCGGGGTACGACGTCGGCGAGGAAGGCACCGAGGACGAGCAGCGGGAGCCTGATCCAGGCCGGCCCGAGGAACCCTTCGGGGTCACGGAGCGGCAGCCCGAGCGACTGCCCCACCACGACGGCGAGCAGACCCGTCATGAGTGCGACTCCCACCAGGAGTCCGTAGGCCCGCCGTTTCACATCGGCGGAGTCTAACGAACGGGGGATGCGGCCTCCCGGGCAGGAGTGGGCCCTGGAAGTACGGCGGTCCGCGCCAGGTCGACGCGGAGCGTGACGTCGTGGTCGATGCGCACGTCCGCGTCGTGGGAGGCGACGGCGTGCATCTCGCCGAGCCCGTCGACCAGCACGCGCAGGCGTACGACGTCGGGGGTCAGCGTCGCGGAGAGCACCCGCCCCCCGAGCCTGCCTGCCGGATCGACCCGCAGCGCGGAGCGGCGCAGGGCGATGGCGCCCACGGCCTCGGGGTCGTCGCGGCCCCCCGCCTCGGCGAGCAGCCGGGCGGCCGGGCCGTCGAGGATCGTGGGGTAGCCGAGCAGCAGAGCGGCCGGTCCGCTCACGGGGAAGCGCCACACCTCGTCGAGGGTGCCGGCCTGGAGGATCCGCCCGGACTGCATCACGGCGACCCGGTCGGCGACGGTCCACACCTCGTCGTGGTCGTGCGTGACCAGCAGCGCGGTCGTCCCGGCGGCCTTGAGGATGCCGCGCAGGTCGCCGGCGAGCCGTTCCCGCAGCTCCCGGTCGAGCGCGGACAGCGGCTCGTCGAGCAGCAGCATCCGGGGGTCGGCGGCGAGGGACCGGGCGAGGGCGACCCGCTGACGCTCCCCGCCGGAGAGGTTGGCCGGCGCCCGGTCGGCGTACCCGGGGAGCCCGACCAGCTCGAGCAGCTCGGTGACCCGGGTGGCGGCCCGCGCCCGTGGGGTGCCGCGCAGCCGCAGGGGGTAGCCGACGTTCGCGGCGACGCTCTGGCTCGGGAAGAGCTGGCCGTCCTGGAACATCAGGGCGAAGCCGCGCTTGTGCGTCGGGACGTGGGCGAGGTCCTCCCCCGCGAAGGCCACCGTGCCGGAGGTGAGCGCCTCGAGCCCGGCGATCGCGCGCAGCAGCGTGGACTTGCCGCAGCCGGAGGGGCCGAGCACGGCCAGCACCTCGCCCTGCGGCAGGTCGAGGGACACGTCGTCGACGGCGAGGAGGTCGTCGAAGCGGACGGTCAGGTCGCGGACGGTGAGCATGTCAGAACGATCCCATCGACCCGACGCGCAGCCGCTCCACCGCGCCCATGACGAGCACCGTGGCCAGGGCGAGGACGACCGAGGCGGCCAGCGCCATCCCGAAGTTCTCGGCCCCGGGCCGCGAGATGAGCTGGTAGATCACGACCGGCAGGGTCGGCCGGTCCGGACGCGCCAGGAAGCTGGTCGCCCCGAACTCGCCCAGCGACACCGCGAAGGCGAGTCCGGCTGCCGCGAGCGCGGGGCGCCAGGCGACGGGCAGGTCGACCACCACCAGCGCCCGCAGCGGGGAGGCGCCGAGGGTGGCCGCTGCCTGCCGCTGGCGCGGGTCGATGGAGCGCAGCACCGGCACGAGGGTGCGCACCACCAGGGGCAGCGCGACCATGGCCTGCGCTACCGGGACGAGCAGGGGTGAGGAGCGCAGGTCCAGCGGCGGCTCGTCGAGGGTGATGAGGAAGCCGAAGCCGATGGTGACGGCCGAGACTCCGAGCGGCAGCATGAACAGGCCGTCCAGGAACGCCCGCCCGCGACGCTGCGCACGACCCCGGGCCGGGCGGGAGACGAGGAAGGCGACGGCCAGGCCGAGGGAGAGGGCCATCGTGGTGGCGTCCACGGCGACGCGCAGGGAGTTCTCCAGGGCGGTCCACACGGGCACGAGCAGCGCGGTCCCGTCCCCCGTCGTACCGAGGCGTCGGTAGTTGTCCAGGCCCCAACCACCGTCGGTGTGCAGGGACCTGGTCAGCAACGCGAGCAGGGGTGCGGCGAGCAGGACGACCACGACCCCGGTGACGGCGAGCGCCGGGAGGTCGCGGCGCCCGGGGTGACGGCGGACCCGCGTCGTTGACCGGTCGAGCACCTGGGAGCGGCCACCGCGGACCCGGCCGGCGAGCAGCAGGAGTGCGACGACAGCGAACAGCTGGACGACGGAGAGGACGGCTGCCGCACGGAGGTCGAGGAACTGGGTGGTGAGGATGTAGATCTCGGTCTCGACGGTGCCGTACCGCAGGCCGCCGAGCGTCAGCACGACACCGAACGCCGTCGAGCAGAACAGGAAGACCACCGACGCCGCCGAGACGATGCCGGGCTTGAGAGCGGGCAGCGTGACGGTGCGCAGCACCTGCCAGGGCGAGGCCCCGAGCGCTGCGGCGGCGTCCTCGCGCCTGCGGTCCAGCCCCTCCCAGAGCCCACCCACCGTCCGCACCACGACGGCGAGGTTGAAGAAGATCATCGCCGCCAGGATCGCCACCGCACTGCCGTCGAGTCCGAGGAACCCCAGTGGGCCACTGGGCGTGAGGAGGGTGCGGAAGGCGACGCCGACGACGACGGTGGGCAGGACGAACGGCATCACCACGAGAGCCCGCAGCGCCTGCCGACCCGGGAAGTGGAGCCGGTAGAGCGCGTAGGCGACCGGTACGCCGAGCGCCGTCGTGATCGCGGTCGCCGTGACCGAGGCCCAGGCGGTGAACCACAGCACCCGGTGCACGCGGGGACGCGACAGCGTCTCGGCGACCCCGGACAGGTCCAGGGAGCCGTCGACCCAGAACCCCTGCCCGAGCATCCCGGCCAGCGGCAGCAGGAAGAAGACACCGAGGAACGCGACCGGGACCAGCGCGAGAGCGACGGTCCCGAGCCGCGAACCCCAGGAACCTCTCACCGGGTCGTGATCTCCCCCCACGTCGTCAGCCACGCGTCACGGTTGGCCGTGATCGTCGCCGGGTCGACGCTCAGCGGGTCGGCGGGGACCTTGGCCCACCTGGCCCAGACGTCGGGCAGCTGCACCGAGTCGTCGACGGGGAAGACGTACATGTTCTCCGGCAGCGCCTCCTGGAAGGACCTGCCCAGCATGAAGTCGACGAACGCCTGCGCGCCCTCGGGGTTCGAGGCGCCGTCGAGCACCCCGGCGTACTCGACCTGGCGGAAGCAGGTGTCCAGGAGCGCGCTCGTCGTCGGCTCGTCCGCGCCCTCGGGGATCGTGAACGGCGGGGAGGAGTCGTAGGAGGTGACGATCGGCCGGTTCCCACCGCCGCCACCCGCCGTGAAGTCCACCGTGTAGGCGTCGGTCCAGCCGGAGGTGACCTTGGCGCCGTTGGCCATCAGGTCCTCCCAGTACTTCTGCCACCCGTCCTCGCCGTACTTCGCGACGGTGGCGAGCAGGAACGCCAGGCCCGGGGACGACGTGGTTGCACCAGGGGTGACGAACAGGTCCTGGTACGCCGGGTCGGTGAGGTCGTCGAGGCTCCCCGGCGGTTTCATGTCGTGCCGCTGGAACCACACGTCGTCCACGTTGACGCACACGTCGCCGAAGTCGACCGGGGTCAGCGCGGCGGCTCCCGCCGGGTCGGGCAGCTCGAACCCGTCGACCGACGCCGGGGCGTCCTTCGGGGTGTAGTCGGCGAAGACGCCCTCGTCGACCGCCCGCGAGGCGAACGTGTTGTCCACGCCGAACGCCACGTCGGCGATCGGGTCGCCCTTGGTGAGCACGAGCTTGTTGGTCAGTGCGCCCGCGTCGCCGGACGCCTCGACCTTCACCCGGTAGCCGGTCTCGCGGGTGAACTCGGCGAGCACCTGCTTCGGAACGGCCCACGACTCGTGGGTCGCGAGCACCACCTCGGGGTCCTGGGGTGCGCCGCTCCCCTCGGCGCTGTCGGGCGTGCCCGTCGGGGTGCCGCCGAGGGAGCAGGCGCCGGCTCCCAGGGACAGGCCCAGAGCGAGGACGGAGATCGATGCCAGGCGCGACCCTCGAGGTCGACCCGGTCGGTATGTGTTGGTCATTCAGCTCTCCCACGATGCTTCCGGGAGGGGATCGCGCATGCGATCGAGACTCGACTTCCTTCGCCGGTACGAGCCGGATCAGGTTCGAGGGTCTGCGGCCGATTCCGCACTCTCAGCGCCCTGGTGGCGCTCCCCTGTCGTTTCGTCGCCAGGCTACACCCGCGCGGAGCAGGCAGAATGCCGGGCGTGACGCTCATCCACACCGCGACGTTCGACGCCCTCGACACCCGCACCGCGTACCTGCTCTGGCAGCTGCGTGAGCGCGTCTTCGTGGTCGAGCAGGAGTGCGCCTACCTCGACCTCGACGGTCGCGACCTCGAGGCGGAGACCCTGCACCTGTGGGCCGACCAGGACGGCCGCCCGGTCGCCTACCTGCGCGTCCTCGCCGAGGAAGCCGGCGCCGCCCCGGCCGGCGTCCGCGTCGGCCGCGTCGTCGTCGCCCCCGAGCAGCGTGGGCAGGGCCTCGCCCACCAGCTGATGCGGGCCGCGCTCGAGCAGGTCGGGGACCGCCCCTGCCGTCTCGACGCCCAGTCCTACCTCGTCGGGTGGTACCGCGGGCTCGGCTTCGAGCAGATCGGCGAGGAGTTCCTCGAGGACGGCATCCCGCACGTGCCGATGGCCCGCCGCGCGACGTCGGGCGGCTGAACGCGCCGCGCCCCCGGGGCCAGAGGCTCAGGGCGTCAGAGGCTCAGGGCGTCAGAGGAACGAGGCGAGCCGGACCGAGAACCCGTCGGGGCCGCGCTCGTAGTCGAGCACGTCGACGAGCTGTCGCGTGGCCCAGAGGCCGAGCCCCTCGGCAGGATGCCGTGGGCGGACGTAGCCGGCGAAGGGGTCCGAGATCCCGGCGCCCTGGTCGGTGATGCTGCACACGACCGCGGCGTCGGCCGCCCACAGCCGCAGCGCCACCGGCGTACCACCGTGCTTGTAGGCGTTGACGACCACCTCGCCGACGGCGGTCACGAAGTCGTCGATGCGAGCGCGGTCGAGGGACGTGAAGAGGGTGGCCGAGTAGATCTCCATCCGCAGCTCGGTCTGGTCGTCGGTCGGCTCGAGCTCCATCCGCGGCGGGGCCGTCTGGAGGGGATGGGCAGGGGTGCGCAGGTCGTCCTCGGCGACGAGCTGCTCCGGTTCGAGGTAGTCGGGGTTCGGGCTCCACCCGGTCTCGTCGACCAGCCCGGTGTGCGCGCGCCGGATCGCGTCCGTGATCTCCGAAGGGACCCGGGAGGTGTCGTAGGGGCAGAGCGTGCGGAGCGGGAAGTCCGCGAAGACCCGGTTCACCGCCGCCTCGTAGCGCAGCCACTCCTGCCAGGGCACCTGGGAGGTGTCGAAGTCGAGGTACCCCATCGCGCGAAACCCCGCCGCACCGTCGGCGAGGCCGCGCTCCATGGTCCTCAGGTAGTCGTCCAGGGCGGCCGCCGGTGTTCCGTACACGTCCCGGTCGGTGAAGCTGACCTGCTCCTCCCCGTGGAACAACGCGCGCAGCAGCGCCGTGACCGGACTGGCCCCCGTGTTGACCATGACGACCTCGTCGCGGCCGACACCCTCACGGACGAAGGCGACCGCCGCCCTGGCGAGGGCGGCGTCGTCGGCGTGGAAGAACGCGTCGTGCTTGAGCCGGTGCTGGACTGCGCTGGGCACGGACTTCTCCCGGAGGCTCGAGGAAGTTGTCAGAAATCGAACACCCAGTGTTACCCGGATCACGATCCCGCAGTCTCCCCGACATACCGCCGGTCTGGACCGCACGGCAGGTCGCGGGCTCCGAGCGGCTCTAGCTCCTCGCCGGGGTCACGGTCGCCGCCAGCTTCTCGCCCCACGCCCGGGCACGGTCGAGCTCACCGGCGACCAGCGGGCCCTCGACATCCTCGACGTAGAAGCTCTGCGGCTTGGCGGCGGCGCCGTAGCCGTGCGCCCGCATGCCCTTGGCCGCGGCCTTGGCGGCCGAACCGGGCAGGTGGCGCACCTTGGTCACGCGCGTGTCGAAGGTCGCCGTCCGCTCGGCGTGGGGACCCGAGGCGAGGTGGTCGATCCACTCCCGGATCCCGTGCTCCACGTCCCCCTGGGTCGCGCCCTGCCGTACGGCGTCCTCGCGCGTGTTCTGCCGCGGCATCGAGAAGGCGTGCGTGGGACCTCCCACCACCACAAGGTCGATGCCCTCGGCGACCGCCGCCGCCTCGCCGGCGACGACGAGGTCGACCTCCATCCGGCTGCGCAGACCGTCGGCCACGGCCCGGGCCACCTCCTCGGTGTTGCCGAACATCGACTCGTAGACCACCAGCGCCTTCATGCTCAGGCACCTCCTCCTGGCGTGGGGCCGGCACCGGGGTCACCCGGCGGGGCCGTGCCACCGGCACCCGGCCCGGTCTCCCGCGCCGCCGGCGCGGGCTGGGTGCGTCCGACGCTCAGGGCGATGATCACGAGCACCACCGAGAGCACGAGCAGGATTCCGCCGATGATGAGCAGGGCTGCCACGACGCCGCCCAGGACCGGGAGCTCTGCACCGATCGACACGTCGGCCCCGACACCGGAGCTGCCGTCGGCGTTCATCACCACGACCGTCCAGTCACCGGCCTCCGGGGTCCAGGTCACCTGCTGCTGACCGGTGCCCGTCGCGGCGGCCACCCACGTGTCGGCGATGTTGACGTCGCCCGGCGGGACGTCGGGCGGGCCGCCGCCGCTGTCCCGGTAGACGGGCGTGCCGTCGGCGCCGAAGCCGGTGACGTCGGTCAGCGTGGCGTGCTCCACACCGCTGAGGTAGGCCTCGGCGTCGACACTCCGGGCGACCCCGACGAAGACGTCCTCGGCCCCGCCGTTGACCCGGACCGAGACGTCGCCGAGCAGCGACCGCGGAACGACGTCACCGGCAGCGGTGTTGTCGATGGTCAGCGGCTCCGAGGCGATCGCGTAGGACCCGGTGTCGAGGGTCAGCGACGGGCTCATCAGGTAGCCCTGGTCGTTGCGCAGGGTTCCGCCGGCGACCGCCAGTGTCGTACCTCCGGCGAGGAACCCGCCGCCGATCAGGAACAGCAGTGCTGCGACGACGACCGCGACGACGCGGCCCGCTCCCCAGTTCGTGCCCCGTGAGGGCTGCGTCGCCGGGGGCGCCGCAGGCCCGGCGGCCGGAGCGGTCGGAGCGGTCGACGACCCTTCGGCCGTCCGCTCTGCCACCGCGGCGCCCCCGGACCCGCCCGGCGGGTTGGTCATGACCAGGCCGGCCGATTCCGATCCACCCATGTCGAGGCGGAAGGGCGGGTACTGGTCGGTCATCAGCCCGGCGTACGCCGAGACGCGCAGCACCCAGCGGTTGAGCCCGAGGACGAGGTCGAAGATCTGCTGGGGGTAGCGGCCGGTGAACAGCAGGGCGACGGCGGCGAAGAGGGCGAGCAGGCCGATGAGGCCGCCGCTGTAGGTGTACTGGGCGCCGTTCCCGGACTGGGTGGTGTCCCACACGACGTAGGCGCCGCTGCCGGCGAGGAAGCCCACGATCAGGTACTGGGGGATCGCCAGCAGCCACCACTTGACCAGGACCAGGCCTCGGGACAGGTGCTCGGGGTAGTCGATGGTCAGGTGGGCCGGGTAGTCCTCCACCTCGTTGAGCGTGAACGGCGGGTACCGGTCGGTCCCCAGCGCGCTGTACGCGTAGTAGGCCACCCGCCAGCTCCAGCGCAGCACGCCGACGTTGAAGTCGAAGACGGCGTGCGGGTAGCGGCCGGTGAACAGGATCGCGAAGAAGGCGATGACGCTCAGGAAGAAGAACGCCACCCACAAGAACGCGAGGACCACGAAATGGGGTATCGCGAGCAACCACTTGACCAGCCAGAGCGCGCGGCTCAGGTGAGCTGTGTCGAGGGTGGCGTCGACGTGAACGGGATAGGCGTTGGTGGGATAGGCGGACGTGCTCATCTGCTTCGCCTCCAGGCGCAGGTCTTCTCCTGCTACCAGCAGAGCGCCCCGAGGGCCAGGGACTGAAGGTCCGGAGGTCACCGAGGTAGGGGCCATGGTCCCGACCCGGACATCGCGCGCACACCCTGGCAAAGCTCGGGCCCTATACCCCAGGGGGTAGGGACCTTCGCCCCTGAGGTGGAGGTTCGGGCGTCCCTAGCGTGGTGAGTGGAGACACAAGCCAAGGAGGAACGTCGTGAGGAAGCTGCTCATCCTCGGAGCCGGCACCGCCGGGACCATGATCGCCAACAAGCTGCGCAGGCGCCTGGACGGGGCGGAGTGGACCATCACCGTCGTCGACCGTGACGACGCGCACCACTACCAGCCGGGCTACCTCTTCCTGCCCTTCGGCACCTACACCGAGGAGCAGGTCGTGCGAAGCCGCCACACGTTCCTCCCCGACGGAGTCGACTTCGTGGTGGCGGACGTCGACCGGGTCGACCCCGAGGCCGGCACCGTGGCGCTGACCGACGGTCGCACCCTGGACTACGACTACCTGGTCATCGCCTCCGGGACCACGCCGCGCCCCGACCAGACCCCCGGCATGCTCGGCCCCGAGTGGCGCAAGAGCATCTTCGACTTCTACACACTCGAGGGCGCCAAGGCCCTCGCGGAGGCGCTGAAGACCTTCGACCACGGCCGGCTCGTGGTCCACGTGACCGAGATGCCGATCAAGTGCCCGGTCGCCCCGCTGGAGTTCGTCTTCCTCGCCGAGTCCTACCTGCGCGAGCGCGGCGTACGTGACCGGGTCGAGCTCGTCTACGTGACCCCGCTGTCCGGGGCCTTCACCAAGCCGGCGGCGTCGGAGCACCTCGGCTCGATGCTGGACGAGCGGAAGATCGCCCTCGAGGTCGACTTCATGGTCGAGAGCATCGACGAGGAGAAGAAGGCGCTGGTCTCCTACGACGAGCGCGAGGTGCCCTTCGACCTGCTGGTCACGGTGCCGCTCAACATGGGCGCCGACTTCGTGGCGAGGTCCGGCATGGGCGACGAGCTCAACTACGTGCCGGTCGACAAGCACACCCTGCAGTCGAAGAAGTACGCCAACGTCTTCGCGGTCGGCGACGCCGGCGACACCCCTGCCTCCAAGGCCGGGTCCGTCGCCCACTTCGCGGTCGAGATCTTCGTCGAGAACTTCCTCGAGCTGATCGAGGGCAAGCCGATGACCGGGTCGTTCGACGGACACGCCAACTGCTTCATCGAGTCCGGCGACGGCAAGGGCCTGCTCATCGACTTCAACTACGACACCGAGCCGCTCCCCGGCAAGTTCCCGCTGCCCAAGGTCGGGCCGCTGGACCTGCTGAAGGAGTCGCGCGCCAACCACCTCGGGAAGCTCGCGTTCCGCCACATCTACTGGAACGTCCTCCTCCCCGGACGCCCCCTGCCGATCCCGACCCACATGTCGATGGCCGGGAAGGTCACCACCAACCAGAACCAGGAGAACTAGCCATGCCTGTCACCACCATCGACGGCCACCAGGTCCACGTCGACGACGAAGGCTTCATGACCGAGTACGACGAGTGGACCGAGGAGCTCGGCAAGTCCCTGGCCGGCCAGATCGGCCTTGACATGACCGACGACCACTGGGCGGCGATCCGGTTCCTGCGCTCGGACTACACCGAGCAGGGCGAGACCCCGACCCTGCGCCGCGTGAGCGTCACCGGCGGGATCCCGACCAAGCGGCTCTTCCAGCTCTTCCCCAAGAAGCCGGCCAAGAAGATGGCCTACATCGCCGGCCTGCCCAAGCCCCACGGCTGCGTCTGACCCGCGGCTCCCACAGCAGAGACCGGATACAGGAGACATGACATGACCGAGACAGTCGACCGCGAGACCCAGGCCGCGCCGCTCATCCCGTCCTTCGACGAGGAGAGCACCGACCGCAAGCTGGCGATCATCTGCTCCAAGGGAAGCCTGGACATGGCCTACCCGGGGCTGATCCTCGCCAACGCCGCCCTGGGTGAGGGCGTGGAGACGCACCTGTTCTTCACCTTCTGGGGCTTCGACATGATCAACAAGAAGACCATGGACGACCTCAAGTTCACCCCGCTCGGCAACACCGCGACGCACATGCCCCAAGGGCTCGGGGGGTTCCCGGGGATCACCCACATGGCGACCTCCAAGCTGAAGAAGTCGATCGCCGAGCTCGACGTACCCGAGGTGCCCGACTTCCTCGAGCAGATCGTCGCCTCCGGCGGTCACCTGTGGGCCTGCCGGATGAGCGCCGACATGAACCACCTGACCGAGGAGGACCTGTACGACGAGGTCGAGGGCATCATCAGCGCCTCGGACTTCATCGAGATGACGGACGGCGCCCAGCTGCTCTTCATCTGACGCATCCACAGCAGCACCGGGTCGACCCTCCCCTGGGAGCACGTCGGCCCGGTGCCGATTTGTTGCTGGATCTGTCTTTGTCGACATTTTGACTCGACCGGACGCGGAGCCGGGTTAGCGTCCCAATACCGGGGGAACAGCCGCAGGGGCGTCATTCGACGGGCAAGATGGACGCGGTGCCGACGGGGGTGCACCGCGTCCATCGTCGTCCCACCTCCAGCGAGGAGCTCCCGGTGGTCAACCAGCGTCGCCGCGGCCGACCTCCCGGCCTGGTCTCCGACGCGACCCCCGCGAACAGTCTCGAGCTCGACGCCGACATCCGTGCCGGCTGGCTGATGCGCAGCTGGCGACTCCAGCTCGCGCCCGACAGCAACGCCCGTAGCTTCGCCGGTCGGCTCACCGCCCTGGGGCACTCGGCCGACGCCAGCCGGGTCAGCCGCTGGGAGACCGGGCGGCTACCTGTCCCGCTCCACGTCGTCTCCGCCTACGAGGAGGCGCTGGACCTCCCGCGGGGGATCCTGGTCGCGCTCACCATGGTCACCCGCCGGCTCGCGCACCCCCGTGGGGACCTCCGGCAGGTGCTGGACCCGCGACACGTCACCCCGACCCGCTTCCAGGAGGCCCTCGACCTCGTGGTGGACGGCGACCCCTGCGGCGGCGACTGGCTCGACGTCGCCGGCTTCGCCGCAAGCCACCCCGCCTGGGCAATCCTCCCGACGTCGCTGTGGCAGCAGCTGGTCCGCCGCCTCGTCCACGAGCACGTCATCTCGGTGGGCGCTGCCTACGCGACCCGCAACCAGGCCGCCCAGCTGCTCGGCCTGCACCCCACAGCACGACGCGCCCTCGTCGTCTCGGTCGGCGAGCACGTCGCCGACAACCGCTCACTCGTCGTCGCGGACGCGATCTCCCTGCTCAAGCAGGTCGAGGACCCCGAAGCCGCCGACCTGGCGATCCGCCTGCTCACCCACCCCGACGAGGCGACGCGGAACGGCGCCATCTCCGCAGTCGTCGGCAAGCTCGCGCGCGGCCAGGTCGACAGGGTCCGGCTCGCCGCCCTCGAGGCGACCGTCATCGAGGTCGTCCGGCTCCGCGGCCTCGACAGCGGCGGCCTCTTCGCCCGCATCGGCGACGTGGTGGCGCTGATGCCCCCGGACGCCCGTTGGCGCGTGCACCGGGCGGCGCCGGCGTCCGCGCCCCGGCACCGTCCGAGCCCACCGCCCGCGCCCCTCCCCCGAACCCTGGTCGCGCAGTCGGTCCGGGCCATCGCACGACCCGGCGACGAGCCCGAGGAGCCGATGCTCGAGCGGCTCGTCGAGGAGGCGCTCACCCATCGGATCTCCGAGCGGCGTTTCCAGGCGGGCCTCAGCATCGCGCTGTCGCCGTACTGCGCCCGGGTCGCGCGGGGCGCCGCGGAGCAGCTGCGCGAGCACGCCGAGACGGACCCGGCACTCGGGGAGCGGATGATGGTGCTGCTCACGCTGGTCGCCACCGAGGAGCAGCGCGGTCACATGCGCGCCCTCGCCGAGAACCCGTCCTCGGCCCTGCGGGTGGGCGCGCTGCTCGCGACGGCGCACCTGCCCCCTCCTGCCGCGCCGGGCGAGCGGGCGGACCTGTGGGCGCTCACGACCCCCGGCGACGCCGACGAGGCGACGCTGCGAGCCTCGATCTACTGCGCGGGCATGACCGCCGACCCCGTCCTGCCGGCCGTGGAGGCCGACGACCGCCACGCGGAGTGGGTTCGCGCGTCTGCCGGCTGGTGGCGTCAGCGGGGACCGGGCATCCGCGAGGCCCCGCCCCTGTTCTGAGCAAGCTGCCTCAGACCAGCTCGGGAACGTGCAGGTGCGCGAGCACGAGCTCGAACTCGCCTACGTCGAGGAACTCGACGTCGACCTCCTGCGTGCTCTTGCCACGGAGGTAGTCGGCCTGGTCGCGGCTGGCCTCGAGGGCCGCGCTGCTGTCGAAGGCCACGGACGTGACACCGCGGCCGTTGACCCGGTCCACCATGAGGCTGGCGCTCTCGAAACCGCTCTGCCTCTCGATCTCCGGGAGAAGCATCGTCTTGTAGAAGTCGATCGCCCGATCGGCCTTCGCCGGCTCGAGCTTCGACCACGCCACGCGTACGAAGGAGCCCGGTCGCGTCTCGTGGGCCCGGTGCATCGAGACGATCTCCCACTCCTCCACGGTGGGCGCCTTCGAGCCGGTGCGCGCCACGCCTTCGTCCCGGAGAGCCATCACGGCGGCCCTGCTGTCGCGGAGCGCCTCCTCGGTGGCCCACGCCGTGGTGGTGATCGCCTTGCCGCTGGCACGGTCGGCGAGCATGGACAGCCCCTGGCAGCCCTTGATCGCGTTGATGGCCGGCCACACCTCGTCGCGGACGTAGGCGATGCCGGTGTCGATGGCGGACGGGTCGGCCAGGATGGTCGTGCTGCGTGCGTACACGTCGTGCCTCCTTCCCGAGCGGCACCCGGGCGGCACCGCCGGAACTCTCACGTTCCACCCGGCGGAGCAGCACTGGCAACGCGGTCCAGACGTCACGACCTGACCGGCCTCGCGGACCGCGGGCCGCGGGCGCTCCTACAGTCCGCGGGCCGCGCGCCAGGCCGTGAACGCCTCGCGGGACGTGCGCTCGGGCGTGTAGCCGAACTCGGCCTTGAGAGCGGAGTTGTCCAGGACCGGCCGGTAACGCAGGAAGCGGGTCTGCTCGGGCCCGTACGGCGTGAGGCGCAGCCGGTGGCCGACCGCGAGCACGGCGCGCAGGACCACCTCGGGCACGGCCAGCACCGGCTTGCCGAGCTCGTCGGCCAGGTCGTCCACCGTCAGGGCACCGTCGCCCGCGACGTTGAACACACCGGTCCGCCGGTGGAGGACGGCCTCGACCAGGACCGCGACGAGGTCGGTGTCCCACACGAAGACGAACGGGGAGTCGGAGCCGCGGATCTTCAGCAGCCGCGGTCGCTCGAACAGGGCGGTGATCTGGTTGTCCACGGTCTCCCCGAGGACGGTGCCGATCCGCAGCACGGTCTGCCCGACCTCGGGGTGACTCTCGCGGTAGTCGGCCAGCATCTCCTCGACGAGGCGCTTGTGGTGGCTGTAGGCGAACTCCTCGTTGCCGCGCAGCGCGTCGCCCTCGCGGATCCAGGCCGGGTTGTCCGGGTGGTAGCCGTAGGCGGCACCGCTGGAGGAGACCACGACGTGCTCCACGTCGTTCGCGACGCAGGCGTCCAGGACGTTGCGGGTCCCGTCGACGTCGACCCGCCGGATCAGCTCCCGGGGCATCGCCGGGTCGGGGTTCACGATCGCGGCGAGGTGCACGACGGCGTCGACCCCGTGCTCGGCCACGAGGGCGTCGACGGCGCCCGGGTCGGTCACGTCGAGGTAGCTGTAGGCGACGCCCTCACGGCGTACGGCGGGCTCGCGGAGGTCCGCGCTGACCACGAGGCCGACCTCGTCGGCGTCCGCGAGACGGCCCACCACCGACGTACCGATGAACCCGCTGCCGCCGGTGACCAGCACGCTCCTCACGCGGGGACCTGCTCCCGGTCGGGGGTACGTCGTGCCCACCAGGTCGCCACGGCGAGGCCGGCCACGATGTCCCAGATCCCCCACCAGGCGGCGACGATCGCCATGCCGCCGAGGCCGCCGAAGAAGCTGAAGACGATGAGCAGCCCGAGCCCGGCGTTGCGGATGCCGACCTCGAAGGTCATCGCGCGGGTGCTGTACCCGTCGAGGCCGGAGGCGCGGGCGATGCCGTAGCCCAGGGCGAGCGCGAGCGCGTCGTGCAGGAAGACCGCGAGCAGGACGACCCCGATGTAGCCGACGAAGATCGACCAGTTCCCGGCGAGCCCGGCGACGATGAAGACGAGCAGGGCGAGGACCGCCACCCGGGAGACGATCCCGTGCGCGCGGGCCGCGAAGCCGGGGAATCGCGCCGAGACGGTCATGCCGACGACGAACGGGACGCCGATGACGAAGGCGACCTCCCCGAGCATGCTCCACGCGTCGAGGTCGAACTCGCGGAGCTTGTCGGAGGCGGTGGGGTGGATGCCTGCCCAGAAGGCCACGTTGAGGGGCATCAGGAAGATGGCGAGCACGTTGCCGACCGCGGTCATCGACACCGAGAGGGCGACGTCGCCGCGCGCCCGGTGGGTGAGGATGTTGGAGACGTTGCCGGGCGGGCAGGCGGCCACGAGGATCATGCCGAGCGCGACCGAGCCGCGCACCTGGAGCAGCAGCGTCAGCACGAACGTGATCGCGGGCAGCAGCGCGAACTGCGCGGCGATCGCGACCGCCATGGCCTTGGGCTTGGTGAGGGCGCGCCGGAAGTCGGCGACCTTGATGTCCAGGGCGATGCCGAGCATGATCGCCGCGATCACGTAGCGGAGCAGGTTCAGCGAGGACTCGTCGAAGTTGAGGACGACGCTGTCGATGTCGCCCGCGGCCAGGACGCTCATGCGGCGCCCAGCTCTCGGAGGTGCTCCTTCACGACGCGCGTGTAGGCCTCCTTGTTGACGTAGTACGGCATCCGCTCGAGCTGGCGGTACCGGTAGCCCCCGGAGAGGTCGGGGCGGGGACCGTGCACGCGCGCCCAGAAGCGCTCCGCCCGCTCGCTGTCCTGCGTCCCGGCGCGGATGACGCCGGCCATCAGCTCGGCCTGGAGGTAGCGGCCCTGCCACCCGATGCCGGCGGCCTCGATCATCCCGAGCACGAAGAGGTTGCGGTGCCGGGGCGTGAAGATGTTGAGGTACAGGTCGGGCGCGTTGCCCGCCCAGCTCAGGTGCTCGGCGTCGACGAACGGGTAGTGCAGCCGGTAGCCGGTCGCCAGCATGACGAGGTCGTAGTCGCGCTTCGTGCCGTCCGTGAACTCCACGGCCTGCCCCGCGAAGCGGGCCACGTCTCCCCGGACGCCGATGTCGCCGTGGCCGGCGTGGTGCAGGACCAGGGTGTTCAGGATCGGGTGGGACTCGTAGATGCGGTGGTCGGGCGCGATGAACCCGAACCGCGTCGGGTCGCCGGTGAGCAGCCGCAGCAGGGTCCCGTCGACCCGGGTCTTGAGCCACGCCGGGAGCGGCCTCTCCCGCTGGTTGAGCGTGTCGGCCGGCCTGCCGAAGATGTACTTCGGGATGAAGTAGTAGCCGCTGCGGACGCTCATGTCGACCGAGTCGGCGTGGTGCACCGCGTCCACGGCGATGTCGCAGCCGGAGTTGCCGGCACCGATGACGAGCACCCGCTTGCCGCGGAAGATCGCCGGGTCCTTGTAGGCGGCGGTGTGCATCAGCTCGCCCTCGAACGCGCCGTCGAAGTCCGGGATGCTCGGCTCGGACAGGGTCCCGGTGGCGACCACGACACCCCCGAACCGCTCCGTGACCTCCTCCCCGTCGGGGCCACGGCTGGTCACCAGCCAGCTCCCGGCGTCCGGCTCGGCCCGCAGCACCGTCGTACCGAACCGGTAGCGGCGGCGCAGGTCGAAGGCATCGGCGAAGTCGTCGAAGTACGCCTTCGTCTCCCGGTGCCCGGGGTAGTCGGCCACGTCCTCGCTCATCGGGAACTCCGCGAAGGCGGTGGTGGTCCGCGAGGAGATCAGGTGCGCGGACCTGTAGACCGTGCTGCGGGGGTTCTCGATGTCCCAGAGACCGCCGACCCCGGTGTGCGCCTCGAACCCGACGAAGGCGATCCCGGCCTTCGCGAGGTTGCGCGCACCGGCGAGCCCGGCGGGGCCCGCCCCGATCAGCGCGTAGGAGTCGTCGGTCGTCACAGGCGTCGGCACCGCAGGATTGTCGCACCCGCTTCGGCGGGATTCGAGGCTCACAGGCCCGGAATGTCGGTCGCTCCCGGCTCGCCGGCGCGGGTCGCCCCGACACAAGGGAGCGCCGGCCGGGCAGGACCGGACCGGCGCTCCCCCGCTCGGGGTGGGCGGTGGCGTCAGCCGACGCTGACCGCGGTGTCGTCGATGACGAAGCTCGTCTGGTTGGAGTAGTCCTCGGCGCCGGTGAACTTCACGGTGACCGTCTGTCCCTTGTAGCCCGAGAGGTTGAAGGACTTCAGCGCGTAGGCACCGTTGGCGTTCAGGTTGGAGTACGTCGCCAGCGTCGACGTCGAGCCGCCGGCGGTGACCTGGACCTTCAGCGTGTCGTAGGCGGAGCTCGACGTGCCCTCGGAGGTGTCGATGCGCAGGTAGAACGACAGGGTCGCGCTCGACGCCGACGACGGGATCGTCACCGACTGGGACAGCGTGTCGGTGTGCGTCGAGCCGTAGCCGTCCAGCCACGCCTTCCAGGAACCGGAACGAGCCGGACGGCCGGAGGAGCTGTCGATCACGCCGGAGGTCGCCGCCCACACGGTGTTGCCGGACTCGAAGCCGGGGTTGCCGAAGAGGTTGCCGGTCGGCGGGGGCGGAGTGCCGCCGCCCGAGAGGGGCGCGTAGAGCAGCTTGTTCGGCGAGCCGCTGCCGGGGTTGCCCACGACGTTGCTGGTCGCCCCGTTCACGATCGCGGAGGACACCGTCGAGGGCGAGGCGCTCGGGTTGCCCTCCAGGTAGAGCGCGGCGGCACCCGCGACGTGCGGCGTCGCCATCGACGTACCGCTGATCGTGTTGGTGGCGCTGTTGCTGGTGTACCAGTCGGAGGTGATGCTCGAACCCGGCGCGAACAGGTCGAGGCAGCTGCCGATGTTGGAGAAGCTGGAGCGGGCGTCGCTGCTCGTCGTCGAGCCCACGGTCAGGGCGGCCCCGACGCGGGCGGGCGAGCTGTTGCACGCGTTGGCGCCGTTGTCGTTGCCGGCCGCGATCGCGTAGGTGACGCCGGCGTTGATCGAGTTCTGGACCGCGGAGTCGAGGGCGCTGGAGATGCCGCCGCCGAGGCTCATGTTCGCCACGGCCGGGCCGGACTTGTGGCTGGTCACCCAGTCGACGCCCGCGATGACGCCGGAGTCCGTGCCGCTGCCGCTGCAGTCGAGGACCCGGACCGGCGTGAGCGTGACCTGCTTGGCCACGCCGTACGTCGAGCCGCCGACCGTGCCGGAGACGTGGGTTCCGTGACCGTGGCAGTCCTCGGTGCCGCGGCCGTCGCTGATGCTGGTGTAGCCGCTGGTGACCCGGCCGCCGAAGTCGTTGTGGGAGGCGCGGATGCCGGTGTCGATGATGAACGCGGTCACCCCGCTGCCCGTCGAGTCGTAGGTGTAGCTGTTGCTGAGCGGAAGGTTGCGCTGGTCGACCCGGTCCAGGCCCCACGTCGGGTTCGACTGGGTGGAGCTCAGGGAGATCGTGTGGTCGGCCTCGACGTACGCGACGTGCGGGTTGCGGCGTACGGCGTCGAGGGCCTTGGCCGGCAGGGTGGCGGCGAAGCCGTTCAGCGCGGTCCGGTAGGTGAAGTGGACCTTGCCGCCCTGCCCTCGGGCGGACCGCTTGGCGTCGTCGACCGAGCCCTTGGGGGCGTTCTGCTCCATGACGACGACGTAGTCGCCCCGGACTGTGTCGGCACGTCCTTGGCCGCGGACCGGTGCCCGGTCGTCCGGTGGTGCGGCCTGTGCCGGTGTGGCCGCGAGCGGCAGCACGAGCGCCGTGACGGCTGCTGCCGCCAGACGCACGGTCTGGTTCTTCCTCATAGGGATCTCCCGTGGGTTCCGAGAACACGCGGCCGGCCGGTCGCGCGCCCCCTCATGGCGGCGGTGGCTGCCGGAGGGTGTGCAGGAACGTAAGGGCAGCGAACCCCTCATCTCCACGGATTCGCGGTGCGTGTTTGAGCACTGCACCTTCCTGCAGTGCCGCCGAGGGAGAGCCGGTGCGCGAGGTCAGCGCGAGTGATCAGGCGCTGCCGGGGGTACGGCGGCGCCTGGCGGCAAGCCGCCTCCGCCGTCGGGAGGTACGCCGTGAGCGCCGGGCCGCGGAGCGCGCCATGTCGGCCGCCCCGACGAAGCCGGCGTCCTGGCCGAGGGCGGCGAGGACGATGTCCGGCTCGGCGCGGTGGCCGCGCCCCACGAGCTGGCGGGAGAAGGCCTCCCGGGTGGGGGCGAGCAGCAGGTCGCCTGCCTCGGCGACTCCCCCGCCCACCACGATGCGGCTGGGGTCGAAGGCGGCCGCCAGGTCGGCCAGTCCCACGCCGAGCCACCGCCCCATGTCCGTGAGCAGCTCCGTGGCGAGCGGGTCGCCGTCGCGTGCAGCCTGGGTGACCAGCGGGCCGGTCAGCCCGGAGGCGTCGCGACCGGCGATCGCGCGGAGCCCCTCGGCGACCGGCGACCCGGTGACGACGAGCTCGCGGGCGTCGCGCACGAGGGCGTTGCCGGAGGCGTACTCCTCCCAGCAGCCGCGGTTGCCGCACTGGCAGCGGCGCCCGTCGGGGACGACCTGCATGTGCCCGAACTCCCCGGCCATGCCGTTGGCGCCGCGGTAGACCCGTCCGTCGAGCACGAGGGCGCCACCGATGCCGGTGCCGAGGTTCACGCAGAGCACGAACCGGTGTCCCGTGCCCGCGCCGAAGCGGGCCTCCGCGAGCGCGGCGGTGTTCGCGTCGTTGTCGACGACGACGGGCAGGTCCAGCCGGCCCATGACGGCGTCGCGGACCGGCTCGTCGCGCCAGGCCAGGTGCGGCGAGAAGAGCACGCTGGAGCGGGTCGCGTCGACGAACCCGGCCGCGCCGATGCCGACGGCCGCGACGTCGTGGTCGCGCGCGAAGCCCTCGACGATCTCGACGACGAGGTCCTCGACCGCGGCCGCGCTGTGACCGGGGGTGGCCCTGCGGTCGCGGGCCAGCACACGCCCGCCGGGGTCGACGACCCCGCCGAGCACCTTGGTGCCGCCGATGTCGATGCCCACGGTCAGCGGGTCCCAGCGTCCACGTGCTGGGCGGCGGGAGGCGGGTGTCGGCACAGCGTGAGAGTAACGTGGGGACGCCCGCCTCCCCGACCGAAAGGCGATCGCCTTGGCTCCTCGCACGGCACTGCTGCTGGAGAACGTCCACCCTGTCGCCGAGGAGCTGCTCTCGCATGCGGGACTGTCGGTCGAGCGGGTGTCCGGCGCGCTCGACGAGAAGGAGCTCATCGACGCGCTCGACGGGGTCGACCTGCTGGGCATCCGGTCCAAGACCCAGGTCACCGACCAGGTGCTCGAGGAGGCCGGCCGGCTGACGGCCGTCGGCGCCTTCTGCATCGGCACCAACCAGATCGACCTGGCGACCGCCTCGCGCCGCGGCGTCGCGGTCTTCAACGCGCCGTTCTCCAACACGCGCTCGGTCGTCGAGCTCGCGGTGGCGGAGATCATCGCGCTCACCCGCCGCCTCACCGAGAAGAACGCCTCGCTCCAGGCAGGCGTCTGGGACAAGTCCGCGACCGGAGCCCACGAGGTCCGCGGCCGGCGGCTCGGGATCATCGGCTACGGCAACATCGGCAGCCAGCTGTCGGTGGTGGCGGAGTCGCTGGGCATGTCGGTGTCCTTCTACGACATCGAGGACAAGCTCGCCCTGGGCAACGCCCGTCGCTGCGCGACCGTCGGCGAGCTGCTCGACGACGCGGACGTGGTCTCCCTCCACGTCGACGGCCGCGCCGGCAACGCCGGCCTCTTCGGCGAGGCCGAGCTGAGCCGCATGAAGCAGGACGCGATCTTCCTCAACCTCTCCCGCGGGTTCGTCGTCGACCACGACGCGCTGCGGGAGCACATCCTCAGCGGCCACCTCGCCGGGGCGGCGGTGGACGTGTTCCTCGAGGAGCCGAAGAAGCAGGGCGACCCGTTCGAGTCGGCCCTCCGCGGGCTGCCCAACGTCATCCTCACGCCGCACATCGGCGGCTCGACGGAGGAGGCGCAGGAGGACATCGGCCGCTTCGTGGCCTCGAAGCTGCTCGACTTCCTGGAGCGCGGCGCGACCTCGCTGAGCGTGAACCTGCCGAACCTCGCGCTCGAGCACGCCGTGGGCACGCACCGCCTCGCCCACCTGCACCACAACGTGCCCGGCGTCCTCGCCCGGGTCAACGGGGTCCTCGCCGACCGCGGCGTCAACATCGAGAGCCAGGTGCTCACCACCCACGGCGACCTCGGCTACCTGCTCACCGACATCGGGCTGGACTACCCCGCCGACATCGTCGAGGAGCTCGCCGGGCTGCCCGAGACGGTCCGCCTGCGCGTCATCGACTGACCCCCGCATACATCCCGCCCGAGGTCTGGCGCCCACGGGGGCACCCGGTTCGGATCGTCATGTAGTGGGATAATGCAAGTCATGGCTCAACTCGGGAACCCTGCCGCGTCCGCGTCCGCACCGAGCCTTCCCGGTTCCAGCCTCGAGGTCCGTTCCGGGCCCCGCTCCTGGGCGAGCGGTCTGCGCACCACCGAGTGGGGTCTCCTCGTCCTCGCGCTCCTCGTCGGCGCCGGCGCCGGGCTCGGCGCCATCGTCTTCCGCTGGCTCATCGACACCTCCACGAAGGTGCTCTCCGGGCACGAGGACTACTCGGTGGCCGGTCATGCCGCGCACCCGTGGCTCCCCGGCCTCGGCCCCTGGTTCGTCGTCCTCGCGCCGGTGGTGGCCGGCCTGATCTACGGCCCGCTGGTGTACAAGTTCGCCCGCGAGGCGCGCGGGCACGGCGTACCCGAGGTGATGTACGCCGTGGCGCAGCGCGGCGGCCGGATCGCGCCGCAGGTCGCGGGCGTGAAGGCGCTGGCCTCGGCGCTGTGCATCGGTGGCGGCGGCTCGGTCGGCCGCGAGGGCCCCATCGTGCAGATCGGCTCCGCCCTGGGGTCGACGATCGGCCGCTTCGTCCACGCCCCCGAGGGGCGGATGCGGGTCCTGGTCGCCTGCGGCGCGGCGGGCGGGATCGCGGCCACCTTCAACGCCCCGATGGCGGGCGTCTTCTTCGCCATGGAGCTGATCCTCGCCGACTTCGCGGCCCGCTCCTTCGGCATGGTCGTTCTCGCCTCGGTGACGGCGAGCGTCATCGGCCGCGCCGCCCTGGGCAACGAGGCGTTCCTCCAGCTCCCGGCCTTCGAGGTCGAGCACGTCGTGCAGTTCGTCTGGTTCGCCGCGCTGGGCGTCATCGCCGGCGCGGTCGGCGTGGGCTTCACCCGCGTGCTGTACGCGATCGAGGACGTCTGCGACGCGGTGTGGCGGGGACCCGAGTGGCTGCGCCCGGCCGTCGGCGGCGTGCTGCTCGGCCTGCTCCTCCTGGTGCTCCCGCAGATGTACGGCGTCGGCTACCCGGTCCTCGACAACGGGGTCGCGGGCAAGTACGCCATCGGCTTCCTGCTGCTGCTCCTGGTCGGAAAGATGGTGGCCACCAGCCTGACGATCGGCATCGGCGGGTCCGGCGGCGTCTTCGCCCCGAGCCTGTTCATCGGCGCGATGCTCGGATCAGCGTTCGGCCAGTCCCTCCATGCCGTGATCCCGGAGCTGTCCGGGCCCGCCGGGGCGTACGGCCTGATCGGCATGGGCGCGGTGTTCGCGGGTGCGGCACGGGCGCCGATCACCGCGGTGATCATCATGTTCGAGCTCACCGGCGAGTACACCATCATCCTGCCGATGATGGCGGCCATCGTCCTGGCGACCGGGGTGAGCCACTTCCTGACCGGGGACACGATCTACACCCTCAAGCTCCGTCGCCGCGGGATCGACCTGTCGGCGATGGCGCAGACGACCGCGGTGAAGGCCGCTTCCCGGCCGGTGGCGTCGTTCATGGGGCCGGTGCCCGAGGCCGTCATGGCGACCGCCCCGCTGCTGGAGGCCGCGGAGATCCTCGCGCGGGTCAACCAGTCGGTGCTCCCGGTCGTCGATGCCGACGGCGCGTACGCCGGCTGCATCACGGCGCGCTCGGTCACCGACGACCTGGCGCGCGGGGTCAGCGAGGACACGCCGGCCGGCGACGTCGCGGAGCGTCCCGACGTGGTGAAGGTGGACGCCCTCCTCGACGAGGCCATCGCCCTGCTCCACGACACCGAGTCCGCCGCGGTGCCGGTGCTCGACGCCTCCGGCCACCGGGTGATCGGGTGGGTCACCCCGCACATCGTGCTGGCTGCCCTGCACCGCGGCGCCTGAGGAAGCGACCTCACACGGGGCGGCCGCTCACAGCTCCTTGCGGAGGTGCACGTCCGCCTGGTCGGGGGTGGGCACGCCTTCCCAGCGGAAGATCTCCGCATAGCCGTGCCGCTCGTAGAAGCCCGGCGCCTGGAACGTGAACGACGTGACGAACACATGGGTGCACCCGCGCGCCCTCGCCTCGTCCTCGAAGTCGGTCAGGAGCCTCGCGCCGAGACCGTCGCCGCGGGCGTCCTCGCGCACCCACGTCATGGCGATGCCGGCGGCCACTCCCCAGGTCCAGCCGCTCACCCCGGCCGCGAGGTTCCCGGAGCCGTCGAGGATCTGCACGGTCAGCTCGCGGGAGGGCCCCACGCCGTCGGTCGCCGCGGCGTTGACGGCGTCGAGCTCGTCGGACAGCCGCTGGTCGAGCTCGGGCAGCCCGTCCGCGACGACGGAGCGGTACGTCGGAGGAGCCGTACTGGGACGGTTCGATGCGGTCACGACCCAGCATCGTGCCACTCGTCGGAGCCGGTTCCGCGCCGGGGCAGGCCGCGGACGGGCATCTGCGGCACCGGCCCCTTGGCCTCCATCTCGCGGGCGGCCTCGGCCTTGCCGTACCTCGCGGCGAGCGGGGACGCGCTGGCGCCGTGGGCCAGGACGCTGAGCACGACGGTGACGCCGATGACGGCGAGCGGGCCGTCCGCCTCGCCCCCGAGCTCCTCGACCGCGAGCAGCGCGAAGACGAGCGAGGCGAGACCTCGAGGGCCGAACCAGCCCACGAAGAGCACGGTCCTCCGGTCGAGCCCGGACCCCCACAGGGAGAGGGCGACCGGGAGCATGCGGACGAGCGTGAGGCTGAGTACGGCGTACAGGAGCGTGAGCGGGTCCGCGTTGTCGCGCACGAGCGGGAGCGCGACCGCGCCGAAGGCGAGCCAGACCAGCAGCGAGGCCAGGCCACTGGCCTGCTCCAGGAAGACGAGCTCTCCGGGGCCGCGCCGCCCGGCCGTGGCGCCGAAGGCGATGCCGCCGCAGAACGCCGCGACGAAGCCGTTGCCGTTCACCGCGAGCGCGGCCGTGTAGGCGGCGGCTGCCAGGGCCAGGACCGCCATCCCGGCGAAGTCCTCGGCCGCCCACTGCCGGCGCCGGGCCTGCTTCAGCAGCCATCCGCCGAGCCCGCCCACGGCCACCCCGACGGCAGCGCCGACGACCAGCTCCGCCACCGCCTGCCCGGGGCCCGGCGCGTCGGCGACGCCCTCGGCGGACGCGGCACCGGCGATCGCGAGTAGGACGACGGGGGTGGCGATGCCGTCGTTGAGGCCGCTCTCCACGGTGATCAGGCGCCGGATCCGCGAGGGCACCGCCTTGTTGGTGACGACGGGCACGCCCAGCGCCGCGTCGGTGGGGGCGAGGGCGGCCGCCACCAGGAGGCCGAGCCAGAGGTCCAGCCCGGGGAAGAACCACACGGCGAGCCCCCACCCGAGCAGGACGGTCAGCGGCAGACCGATGCCGAGCAGGCGCAGGTAGGTGGTGACGTCCTCGCGGAAGTCGTGGACGCGCACCCGGGCGGCGTCGGAGAACAGCACCCACACGAGCGTGATCTCGACGAGGGGCTTGAACTGCTCGGGCGCGTCGGGGGCGTCCATCCACCCCACCGCGGCGAGGAGGGCGCCGGCGCCCATGAAGACGATGGGCGCGGTCAGGTCCGCCCGCTCCAGCCGCGCGGAGACCGCGCCCCACACGAAGACCAGCAGCGCGACGGTGGTCAACGCCATCACGTCCATGCGTCACCTCCCGCTGCGACTCACAGTGGCACACTCCGCCCGGGCAGGAGCACTCTGTGGTCATGGACGTTCGCTTTGTGGACGCCGACGGGGCGCATCCGCACGACAGCGACGACGTCGTCGAGCTCCTGCTCCGCGACGACGGCTTCGTCTGGGTGGACGTCCCCGTGTGGGACGAGCAGGTCGAGGGGCTGTTCGCCGGGCTGGGCTGCCACCCGATGGTGGTCTCGGCGTGCCGGCAGCGCAACCACCTGCCGAGCCTGCACGCCTACTCCGACCACTACTTCGTCACCATGCACAGCCCGCTGCGCGGCGAGGCCGGCCACGTGCACCTGCTCGAGCTCGACCTGGTCGTCGCGCCGAGGTACCTGGTCACCGTGCACGGTCCGCTGAACCCGGTGGTCGACCCGACGGCCGCCCTGGCCGAGACCTCGGGCGTGCTGGCACGGATCGACGCGGGACGCTTCGTTCCCACCTCGCCCGGCGAGGTGGCCTACGCCATCGGCTCCGCGGTCGCCCGGCAGCAGCGTGCCCTCATCGGTGAGGTCGCTGAGAAGATCCCCGCGCTCGAGGAGGAGGTGATGGCGCCCCTGCTCAAGGACCCGGAAGCGATGCTGGAGCGGATGTTCCTGGTCCGCCACGAGCTGATCACCGCCCGCACGATGGCGGCGCAGACCCATGACGTCTACGCCCGGCTCGCAGCGCTCGACCGGTTCGTCGGCGACGAGGACCTCACGCTGGCGCGGGACCTCGCCGACCAGTTCGCGCGGGTCCAGTCGATCGGGGACGGGGAGTGGCAGTTCGTCTTCGCCGTGATCGAGCTGTACCAGACCCGGGTGCACACCAAGATGACCGTGGCGATGGAGCGCCTGGCCGTGATCGCGGCGGTCACCCTCCCGGTGACGGCGATCGCGTCGGTCTACGGGATGAACGTGATCGTCAACCGGTCGACCCACTACGGGCAGCTGGTCGTCGTCCTCGCCGTGATGGTCTCGATCAGCCTCCTGCTCCTGCGCTGGGCGCGGCGGCAGGGGTGGTGGTGACGGTCAGCGGACCACGCGCAGCCACAGGTTCGTCGCGTTCGGTGAGTGGGTCAGGCCGAGGCGCTCGAGCTTCACGTTGGTGCCGCCGGGCAGGTCGAGGAGGCGTACGCCGTCCCCGAGCAGCAGCGGCGCGACGCAGACCAGGATCTCGTCGAGCATCCCCGCCGCCAGGCACTGCCGCGCGACGTCCGCGCCGATGATGTTGACGTACCGGTGACCGGCCGCCGCCTTTGCCGCGGCGATGCCGCTCTCCAGGTCGCCGACGAACGTGACCCCCTCGACGGGTTCGTCGGGTGGGTGGTGGGTGAGCACGAACTGGGGACCGGACCAGCCACCGCCGAACGGCTCACCCTCGTTCTCGGTGCCCCGGTAGGGATCGTCGCCGTGGAAGCTGCGGCTGCCCACGAGCAGTGCGCCGATCTTGCCGATGGCCTCGTCGACGGTCGGGTTGGGCCCGAGGTGATCGGTGAGCCAGGACATGTCCCCGCCGGGGCCGGCGATGAAGCCGTCCAGCGACATCGTGGCCGAGTACAGCGTCTTCGCCATGGCTCACCGTACTGCGCCACGACGTCGTCACGCGTGCACGGCGAGCTCCCCTGCGCCTCACCGGGCACCCTTGCCACCGTCAGCCGCGGGGCGGCTGTGGACGCTGGTGGCCGATCTCGCCGCCGACCCGGCCGCCGTACGGCCGCCCGTGGTCGGCGTACTCCTCACGGGCGAACGACAGGGTCCAGTCGCCCAGCTCGATGCGGGTCGCGTCGCGCAGCAATGCCTGGTCGACCGCGGATCCGTGCACCTTCGTCATGCCGTGCGGCGCAAGGCTGACCAGCACGAACTCGTCCTGCTCGTCGTGCTGCACGACGGCGTGCCTGGGGGCGATCCCGGGCAGGTGGATGTCGCTGTCGGGCGCGCTGCCGATGGTGGTGGCGTCGCGGGTGAGCCGGAAGGCGTGCGGGAGGTCGTCGGCCGGCCGGACCTGCTGCAGTGCCATCACCAGCCGGGGGTTCCCGCCACGTCCCGGATCGTGGGTCGTGGTCACGCGGCGGGGACGCCGCATGAAGGTGGGCGCGAGCGGCCACATGGTCGCGGGTGGTGCGATCTCGGCTGGGGGAAGCGCCCCGGCGTTGGTCGCCTGCGCCCGTCCGCGAGCCAGCGTCCACAGGCCGGCGCCCCGCTCGATGCGGATGTGCGGCGAGCGGGTCACCCGGCGCTGGAGCCACGACGTACGGCGCGCGCCGAGGGTGACCAGGGGGCCCGACGGGTCGACGACCGTGATGGTCAGGCCGCGCTCGGCCAGCCCGTCGGCAAAGCCACGGATGGCGCCCGCGTCGCGCCTCCCGGCGAACACGAACGAGTCGTCCACCCGCAGCTCCAGGTCGGTTCCCGAGCCCGTGAGGTGCCCGTTGACGCGGCGGGCACCGGGCACGTCCACGGAGAACTTCAGGTCCGCGTCCACGGAGAGCTTCATGGGTGATCGCCTCAGCTCTGGCCGTTGTGGTGCGCGGAGCCGTGGTCCTGGGTGGTGACCTGGAGGGTGCCGTCGACCTTCCAGGTGGCCCGGGGCGCGTCGGGGCCGGTGTCGCGCGGCACCTCGACGGCCATGTCGATGAAGCGGTAGTTGATCGCGGCCTGGCGGCCGGTCAGGAACGACCACATCTCGCGGCCCAGGTCGGTCCAGTCGACGACCTCGTCGCTGCGGTGCTGAGTAGTCATGTCTCCTCCTTGGAGTTAGACGCTTCCAAGATTTCTTAGACACTTTCTTGGACAACGTGTTGAGGTTTACACTCCAAGGGTGACCACAAGATCCCCTGTTTCGCAAGACCTGACGATCAGCGATCTCGCCCGGCGCACCGGTCTGACGCCTGCGACGCTCCGGGCTTGGGAGTCCCGGCACGGCTTCCCCGCACCGTCCAGACGAGCCAGCGGTCACCGCCGGTACGACGAACGCGACGTCGCCCTGGTCAAGGAGGTGCTCCGCCGCAAGGACGCCGGCGTACGCCTCGAGGTCGCCATCGCCGACGCGTCCGCCTCCCGCGCCGTCCTGACCACCCCGACGACCTCGGTGTTCGCGGAGCTGCGGCGCGGCCACCCCGACATCGCGCCCCAGCTGCTGCGCAAGTCGACCCTGCTGGCACTGACCTGGGCGATGGAGGACGAGTGCTGCGCCCGCGCCCAGCGGCCGATGCTCTTCGCCGCCTTCCAGCGCGAGGTCTTCTTCCGCCAGGCCCGGCACCGCTGGCAGGAGATGGCGCGGACCGCCCGGGACGCGGTCGTCTTCGCCGACTTCGGCGCCACCCATGACGGATCGACCGTCCCGGGGATCACGGCCGTCCACCTGCCCGACGAGGCGCCGATGCGCCGCGAGTGGTCCCTGGTCTGCGACGCCCCGGACCACCCGGTGGCCCTGGCCGCGTGGGAGCTTCCCGGACAGACCGACGTACCCGACCGGGACCGGCTCTTCGAGTCCGTGTGGACGCTGGAGCCGAAGGCTGTGCGCGACGCAGCCCGGGTCTGCGCCCAGCTCACCGACGTGCTCGAACCCGCGAGCCACCACGACTGGTCGGAGCTCGACGCACCTGCACCCCAGGCGTCAGCCGACCTCAGGGCGGCGACGAGCCTCTTCCACCGCCTGGTGGCCTACGTCGACCGCGGCCGCCGCTGACGCATCAGGGACGGCGCTGCCAGCCCGGGACGTGGGCGACCCGGCGTAGTCCCGCGCGCTCGTAGCTCGCGACGATCTCGGCGGGCTCACCCCAGCCCTCCAGGGCGATCGACCCCTCCCCCAGCTCCTCCGCGGCGGCCCGGAGCAGTCGGACGTAGCGACGGGGCGAGCGGTACGCCGGAAGCACGCCCGGCGCGTCGACGTACCGGTGCGCGGGCTCGACGCGGCAGGTCCCGACGACCTCTCCGTCGAGGACGAGCCCGAGGTGCACGTGCTCGGGGCGCACGGCCGGCTTGGACGGCGAGGGCAGCTTGTGGCCGAAGCGGCCCACGAAGCAGGAGCCGCGCAAGGCTCGCACCTGGTCCTCGTCGGTGAGGACCACGACCTCCTCGTCGTCGTCCGGCAGCTCCGAGAAGTCGGGCCGCCCCTCCAGGCGTATGTAGCCGGGAGTCTCGGCGAACCCCGCGTCGGCGAGGTCGTCGAAGGTGTAGGCCCAGAGCACCTGGGCGTTCTCGGATCGCGCCTGGGAGACGAGGGCCTCCAGGTCGTCGAGACGACCGGGGACGAGCTCGACCTCCGCGACGGGAGTCCCGTCGGCGCTGGTGGCGAGGGTCACGGCAGGCACAGGGAAATCCTGGCAGAGCGGCGACGAAAGGTGCGGGAGGAACGCTTCTCGCCGCACCGGCGCGCCGCCCCGCCCCTCGGGGTCGGGTTGAGGCGCGGGGGTTGACGGCGCGGCCACCCGATCCCCTAACATCGCCATATGGCGATGACACGGACCCCAGTCGATGCAGCGCCCCTTCCCGAGGCCGAGGCCCTCACTGCGGCAGCCTGCCTCTTCCACGGCTTCAGCGACCGGTCCCGTCTGACGATCGTGCAGCACCTCTCGCTCGGCGAGCACCGCGTCGTGGACCTGACCCGCCACCTCGGTCTGGCCCAGTCCACGGTCAGCAAGCACCTCGCCTGCCTGCTCGACTGCGGCATCGTCCAGGTGCGGGCACAGGGTCGGGCGTCGGTCTACTCGCTCGCCCACCCCGAGGCGACCCTGGAGCTGCTGGCCGCCGCGGAGAAGCTGCTCGGGCTCACCGGCGACGCCGTCGTGCTGTGCCCGACGGCCGCGGGCCACGGCGAGGCGCGCTGATGGGCGCCGACCACGCTCACGGCGCGGACGGGCTGGTCGACCATCGCGGCCGGTTGGGCGCCGTCCTCGGCATCACCGTCGCCGTCCTCGTCGTCGAGGTCATCGGCGCCGTCGTCTCCGGCAGCCTTGCCCTCCTGGCGGACGCCGCGCACATGCTCACCGACGTCGCCGGTCTCACCCTCGGCCTCATCGCCGCGGTGCTCTCGCGCCGCCCCGCCACCGAGGAGCGGACCTGGGGATACCGGCGCGCGGAGGTCCTGGGTGCAGCCGCACAGGCCGCCGTCCTGCTCGCCGTCGGGGTGTTCGTGCTCGTCGAGTCGGTCCGCCGCCTGATCGACCCCCCGGAGGTCACCTCCGGCCTGATGCTGGTGTTCGGCCTGGTGGGTCTCGTCGGCAACCTGGTGAGCCTCGGGATCCTGCTCTCTGCCCGAAGCGCCAACCTCAACCTCCGTGCGGCCTTCCTCGAGGTGCTCAACGACGCGCTCGGCTCCCTCGCCGTGCTGGTCGCGGCCGTGGTCATCGCCACGACGGGGTGGCTCCGGGCCGACGCACTGGCCGGCCTGCTCATCGGCGTACTCATCATCCCGCGCACCATCGGCCTGCTGCGCGAGACCGTCGACGTTCTTCTCGAGTCCACCCCCGAGGGCCTCGACCTCACCGCGGTCCGCGAGCGCATCCTGTCGCAGCCGCACGTGCACGACGTGCACGACCTGCACGCCTCCAAGGTCGCCACCGGCCTCCCGGTCATGACCGCGCACGTCGTGGTCGACGACACCTGCTTCCTCGACGGGCACCTCGGCCCGATGCTCGACGAGCTCCAGACGTGCCTCAGCGACGACTTCAACGTCGAGCACTCGACGATCCAGTTCGAGGCACGCAGCCACGCCGAGCACGAGCACGAGACGCACCCGTGATCCACCCGAGGCTTGTCGCATGACCACCGAACCAGCCGACCGGACGACCGCAGGGCTGTGACTCCTGGGGCGGCACTGCCGTCACGGCTTGGGCGACGCCCCCGTCAGTCCCCGAGCTCGTGGAGCTGCCACTGCTGGCGGTCCCCGTGCCGCTGCGGCTCGGTCGCCGTCATCGTCCCGAGGTCGAAGTCCATGCTCTTGGGGCCGTCGGCCACCCTCCCGTCGACCTCGGTCCACACCCGCCCGCGCGGGTGGTACTCCGAGGACGTGGAGATGGGAATGAGGAAGGGGTCGGTGATCCCGACGTCGTAGTTCACGATGTGGTCGCCGACGAGGTACTCCGTGGGCACGTCCTGGCGGCGCAGGACGAACGTGTAGCGCCCGTCCTGGTCGGTGGTCACCGGGCCCAGGGTCTTGAGCGCGACGGCGTCCCCTACCTCGGCGTTCTCCTGCTCCGGCCACACCTGGACCTGCACCGGCGTCTCCGGCACCGGCCGGCCGTCGCGGGTGACGGTCCCGGTCACCAGCACGGGCCCGCTCCCCGCAGGAGACTCCTCGGCCGCAGGCGTCTGTCGCGGCTCGGCTCCCGTCACCTGGCCGCCGCAGCCCGCGAGCAGCCCGGCGCCGAGGACGGCGAGCCCGACGCGCCCCATGAGGCGAGCGCCTCGACGCTGCTGACGTCGCTGTCGTTGCTCCTTCATCGTTCCCCCGTTCGTGTCGTGGGTGTCCACGTTGCCACGATTCGTCCGGTTCCGGCAGGCCGGCTCGTCCGGTACGTCGGGCAGCGGGCGCACAGTTCGGGGCACGGCGTTACCGCGAGAGGCGGGTTGTCCAGTCAGGTCGCATCCATTCCTGGCGCAACGCCGACGAAACCGCCTGGATCCTTCGCGCCGTGGCACGCTGTAGGGCACATGAACCGACACAGGGCACGACGGGGTCCAGGTCGGGAGGTGCCATGCGTCGCTTCATCGACGAGCTGCACCTCCTGAACGCCATCCACCTCGCGGTCGTCGCCACGGACCTCGACGGCGTGATCGTCTTTGCCAACCACGCGGCCACTGACCTCTACGCCTGCGACGCGGACGGGCTGCTCGAACGCCCGCTCCGCGATCTGATCTCGCCGCCCGAGTACGAGACCGCATCCACCCTCGAGCTGGCGCCGGTCCTCGAGGGAACGGCCTGGCGAGGCGACCTGACCCTGTGCCGCCCGCGAGGAGACACCTTCCTCGCCACGGTGTCCGCCACCCCTCTCCGCGACGCGGACGGAGACGCCATCGGCGCGGTCGTGGTCGCCGAGGACATGACCGAGGTCCGCCACGCGGAGGCCGAGGCTGCCGCCAGCGAGCAGCGGCTCCGGCTGGCGCACCAGGCTGCCGAGCTGGGCAGCTGGCACTGGAGCATGGCCACCGGAGACGTGGTGTGGGACGAGCAGCTCGAGGCCATCTACGGCATGGCTCCGGGCTCGTTCGGACGCAGCTTCGAGGCCTGGCTCGCGACCGTGCACCCGGACGACCAGGCCGAGGTGATGTCCACGGTGCAGGAAGCGATGGAGGCGCGCTCGTCGTACGTCCTGGCGAACCGGATCTTCTGGCCCGACGGGACGCCTCGGTGGATCGAGGCCCACGGGAAGGTGACCGTCGACGAGCAGGGCAACCCGACCGGCACGATCGGGTGCGTCCGCGACGTCACCGAACGGATGCGGGTGCAGGAGCGCGAGACAGCGGCCGCCGCGCGCGCCCTCCTGCTCCAGGAGGTGACCGCCGGCTTCGTCCGCGCCTGGACCCTCGACCAGGTCGAGACCGTTCTCGCCGCGAGCCTGGAGCGCGTGCGAGAGATCCTGCCCGAGCACGTCGAGCTCAAGATCCCCGACTCCCTCCTCTCGATCAGCGACGGGACCGCCTTCCTGGCAGGCCTGGAGGAGCCGCTCGACGCCGAGGACCTCCAGCTTCTCGACACCCTGGCCTCCCAATGCGCGATCGCCGCGGAGCGTGCGCGGCTGCACTACCGCACCGCCGACATCGCCGACCAGCTGCAGTCCAGCCTGGCGGCGAGCCCGCTTCCGGCCATGGAGCACTTCCACCTCGCGGTGCACTACGCACCGGGCGGCGACGAGCTCGAGCACGTCGGCGGCGACTGGTACGACGCCGTGGCGACGCCGGACGGCACGCTGGCCCTGGTCGTGGGCGACGTGATGGGCCGGGGCGTGAAGGCCGCCACCACGATGGTGCGGGTCCGCGCGGGCATCCGCGGCCTGCTCACGGTCGACCCGGCCCCTCAGGCCGTCCTCGCCGCCGCCGACGAGATGGTCGCCCGCGACGCCCCGGACCAGTTCGTCACCGCGGCGGCGCTGCTCGTGGACCCTGCGACGCGTGAGGTCTCGCTCTGCAACGCCGGCCACATCCCCGTCATCGTCGTGCACCCCGACGGACGGACCGAGGCCCTCGGCGCGGGCTCGGGCATGCCGCTCGGCGTCGTGGACCGGCTCGACCGGACCACGACCAACACGCGGCTCGAGGTCGGTTCGCTGCTCGTCCTGGTGACCGACGGCGTCGTCGAGTCGCGCCGCCACGACCTCGACCGGGGCATCGACCTCCTCCGCGAGCGTGCCTCCGAGCTTCGGAACCACTCCCTCAGCGAGCTGGTGAGGGGGCTGGCCGCCCTGGCCGACTCGTCCCTGCGCGACGACGTCACCGTGCTCGCCGCTCGGGTCAAGTGAGCCCCTCGGCGGGACGAACGGCCCTGAGGCACAGCTCGGCGGCCTGCTCGTCCTCGCCGGCGTGTACGTCGGGGCGCTGCGGCCGAGCAGGGGTCGCGACACGGCCCGGACCGACTGACCGGCGTACAGTGGCTGCACCTGCTCGGGGATCTTCTGATCCGGATCTTCCCGAGAGCCGGCGAGACAAGTCAGGCGTTGTGGATGGCGACAGACGGCGGGTGCTCCCGATGACCGAGGGCGAGCGGCAGCCGAGACCCGCGCCAGACCCGCGTTCCGCAGCTCTGGCGCGGTACCTGAGGGAGACCGCGAGGCTCTTCTCGGTCTCCGCCGACGTCGCGGACGCCGCCGGCACGGGCGAGGCGGGCATGGCTCTCCTGGACGCGGCGCTCATCGCCGAGGCGATGCCGGCGTCGGACTCGCGGCTGCAGATGCTCTCGGAGGCGGGGCTGTTCGAGAACCTGCCGAACGGCGAGGTCGCGTTCGTCGAGACGCCGCAGATCCGCCAGGCGATCTGGCGACCGCTCGTGTCCCACCGCGAGGGCAGCACCACCATCATCACGAAGCTGATGGCGACGGCCGCGGCTTTCCAGGAGCCGAGCGCGGAGGTGCCCGAGCCCGGGTCCATCCCTCGCTCCGCACCCCTCCAGCCCGCGTCGCTCGATGCGCTCGGCGAGGACGTCCGAACCGCCCGGTCGGCGCTCCGGATGCACCGACATGGTCCCGCTTCCGCCGACCTCGAGAGCTCCCGCCAGGCCCTCGTCCTGGCCCTCGACCGCTACGTGAGCGCGCTCGAGAACCGCAACTTCCCGGTGCCTCGCAGGATCCACACCGAGCTGCAGCTGCTCAAAGGGCTGCTCCGCTGGTGGCAGTGATGCCCCGAACGGCACACAACGGAAGGCAGCGGCGATGACGACCGCCGGTCCCTCTCGCGACCAGCAGGGACCGCCGGACTGGGCCTTCGCGGCAGCCGCGGAGGAGCTGTACGACGTCACGGACCGGGACACCGTCGTCGCCCGTGCGTGGGAGCTCGTCCGCGAGGCCGGGGTGCTCGACGACGAGCGTCACGACGAGTACGACGACCCGGACCAGGGCGGCGAGGCCTAGCGACCCGGCTCCGGCGACAGCCGCGCCGGCTGCGAGACCCCGGACGCTGCTAGAGCACGGCGCCGCGGGGTGAGACCTCCACGGCGGCGACCCCGCGGGAGTACACGACCACGAGCCGCTCCCCGTGGCTGCAACGCAGCACCCCGGACGAGTCGGCCAGCGTCGACATGACGTGGTCGATGGCCGCAGCCTCGTCGACCGACTCCGGATGCTCGTACCTCACGTCCAGCACATCACCGCTGATGAGCCGGATCCGAAGCACGATGGCCGCCATGAGCGCACCCTAGCGCTTCACCTCCCCCGCATCTCGCGGGACGAACTCGTCGAGGAACTCCTCGGCGAAGCGCGTGACGGCGTCCCACTCGGTGTAGACGTAGTCGCGGGACGTGTCGGTGCCCAGGTCACCGGGCTTGTCCTCGGCGATCTTCTTCATCATGTGTCGCTTGAGGAACCCGTACTGCGTGTAGAGCAGGGCGCCGCTGAACATCGCGACCTTGTCGGGGCGCCACTCCGTGGCCTGCTCGAGCTCCTCGACGTACCGCTCCGCCTCCTCCTGGTCGCCGTGGGCGGCCAGGCTGACCGAGAACAGCGCGGAGGGGAACCGCTCGAGCTGGAAGACGTTCTCCTGGACGTAGTCGACGACGTGCTTGTCGTGCTTGCCCATGTGGATCGAGGCGCCGACGACGACGGCGTCGTACCCGGGCGGGATCGGGCCCGGCATGCTTGATGTCCTCGGCGTCGGCCTCGTACCCGCGAGCGCGCATCACGTCGGCGACGTACTCCGCGATCTTCGCCGTCTGCCCCTCGGTCGTGCTGTACGGGATGTAGATCCTGGCCACGCTCCCGACCTCCTTCCGAATTCGTCTACGGACCTAGCCGGCGCGGGTCGCCGACCGAGGCCCCCCGGCCTCCGCGAGCCCCTTCTCCAGCCAGTCACGCAGCTGAGGCGGCGGCACCGCCCCGATCTGCCGGGCCACCTCCTGGCCGCGACGGATCAGCACCAGCGTCGGGATCGCCTGCGCCCCGAAGCGCTGGGAGAGCCTCGGTGACTGGTCGACGTCGACCTTCACCAGCTTGAAGCGTCCCGCCAGGTCGGCGGCCAGGCGCTCCAGGGCGGGGCTCACCATGCGGCAGGGCCCGCACCACGGCGCCCACAGGTCGACGAGCACGGGGACGCTCGCCCGGTCGGCGACCTCAGCGAAGTCGTCGTCACCCGCGTCGACCACCCAGGGCAGCGGGTCCTTGCAGCTGCCGCACCGCGGGGTGCCCGGCGCCGACCTCGGCACCCGGTTCTTCCGCCCGCAGCTCGGGCAGGCGACGACCTCGGCCATCCGAACACCTCCCGCTCCACACGGTTCGGGCCGGTCTCCTCCACCTTCACGCGCTGCCGGGGCCCCTTCATCACCCCTTGCGGACGAACCGGGGGGCCGGACCGGGGCCCCTAGGGTCGGATGCCGGACCTGCCGCCGCGCTGGATGCGGCTTGCGAAGCGATGTGCGCGGCGATGTGCGCGGCGTCGCGGCCCACGCCACCGAGGAGCACCGAGCCGAGCGAGCGCAGGAACGGCAGTCCGACGAAGTACAGACCGGGCTCCCTCGAGACACCTCGTTCCTGGATGGGAAGGCCGTGCTCGAACGGCAGCGGGACGTCGATCCAGGAGTAGTCCATGACGAACCCGGTGCACCAGACCACGTTGGCGACATCGAGGACGCGCCCGTCGTCGAGCAGGGGCCGCCCGGCGCGCGCGCCCGCCGTCCGGGGCACCCGCTCGATGCCCGCAGCGACGAGGTCCTTGGCCCTGACGCGCCCGAGGGGGATGCCTCGAGGCGGGTCGAGGAACCGGTCACGAACCTTGCGACCCACGGTGTTCCCGACCGTGAACACGCGGTTCGCCACGAACCACATGACCGGTTGCGCGAGCAGGTCCTCCGGTCGGCCCGGTCGGGTGAGCTCGTGCCCGACGTCGCGGCCCGACAGCCAGGTGTCGTGGTTCGACGCCACGTCCATCGCGATCTCGGCCCCCGAGTTCGCGGCCCCCACGACGAGGACACCCCCGCTCTGCAGCTGCGCCGGGTTGCGGTAGTCGCTGGAGTGGAGCTGCACGACGCCGGCGTCGAGCTCGGTGGCGAAGTCCGGGATGCGGGGCGTGTGATAGGCGCCGGTGGCCACCACGACGTTGTCCGCGACCATCGTCCGTGGACCGGCCTTCACGACGAGCTCCGACCCTCGTCGTACGACGTGGTCGACCTTCACGCCGTTCTCGACCGGGAGCGGGAACCGCTCCGCATAGGCGTCGAGGTAGTCGGCCACCTCGTCCTTGGTGGGGTAGTGGGAGTGCCTCGCCGGGAAGGGCATCCCGGGCAGCCCGTCGTACCGGGCGGTGGTGAACAGGCGCAGCGAGTCCCACCGGGACCGCCAGGCGTCCCCCACCCGGTCGTGCGCCTCGAGGATGACGAAGGGGCGCCCCTCCTGCCTCAGGTGGTAACCGACCGCGAGTCCCGCCTGGCTGCCACCGACCACCACCGTCTCGACATGTCCACCGTTCGCGATCATCTCGATCCCTCCAACACTCGCGAGCCGTCGGGTGACCCGGCTTCAACGGTGACGCTAGGCCCGGGGAACGCCCCTCGTCGTCGGGCAAGGTGCGCATCTCGCACGGGTGAAGCCGTGGGTGGATCTGCCCATCCGACCAGCGCAGGCGCGGGGGCGACCCGAGCCGATTCGACCGATCTGGATGCCTCCGGGGGTCTTTACCTCCTCTTTACCTTTCTGCTAGGAACGAGGTTCGTGTTTCTCGGGGGACTGGATGAGTCGGGAGGGACTCCATATGGTCACGCACGAACAGGGAGCTGAGGGAGCACGGAGCGACTACGAGCGAGTGGGCGGCACGCCCGCGATCCGCACCGTGGTCGACCGTTTCTACGAGCTCGTGCTGGGCGACACTCGCCTCGCGCACTACTTCACGGACACCGACCTGTCGCGTCTCAAGCGGCACCAGGTCCTGCTGATCTCGCAGGTCCTCGGTGGCCCGGCCGAGTACGACGGGCGGGAGCTCCGCACGGCCCACTCGGGCCTCGACATCGGCCGCCACGAGTTCCAGCTCGTGGTCGTGCACCTCGTCCAGGCACTGACCGAGGCCGGCGTCGACGAGGAGATCATCGCCCGCGTCGGTGAGACGCTGGCGGCCACGGAGGACGACGTCGTCGCCTCCAGCACGGCCTGATCTCCATGGACACCGATGCCCTGAAGAGCAGCTGGGATCGGGTGGTCAAGTCAGGTGACGAGGTTCCGCTCTTCTTCTACTCGCACCTGTTCTTGGCACATCCCCAGCTGCGTTCGATGTTCCCGGTCTCGATGTCGGCCCAGCGGGACAAGCTGGTCGGAGCGCTCGGCCACATCGTGAGCCGTGTCGACGACCTGCCCGAGGTGGCGCCGTTCATCCAGCAGCTCGGGCGCGACCACCGTCGGTTCTCGGTCGTGGCCGACCACTACTCCGCGGTCGGCGCATCCCTGCTGGCGACCTTGCGGGAGTTCCTCGGCGCTGCCTGGACGGACGAGCTGGCGGCCGACTGGGCCGCGGCGTACGGCGTGATCGCGAAGGTCATGGTGGAGGCGGCCGAGGCCTCGGAGGAGACCAGCCCGGCGTGGTGGGACGCCGAGGTCGTCAGCGTCGACCGACGTACCGTCGACGTGTCCGTGATCCGGATCCGCCCGCAGCGGGAGTACTCCTTCCGGCCGGGGCAGTCCTTCTCGGTCGAGGTTCCGCAGCGACCCCGGCTCTGGCGCTACTACACGCCGGCGAACGCACCGCGCGAGAACGGGACGATCGACCTGCACGTGCAGCGCGTCGACGGCGGCCAGGTCAGCGCCGCCCTGATGCGGGCGGTGAGCCCGGGCGACACCCTCAAGCTGGGTTCGCCCGTCGGCGAGAAGCTCACCCTGGACGACGCGGACGACCGGGACCTCGTGATGGTGGCAGGCGGCACCGGGCTCTCCCCCTTCAGCGCCCTGCTCGAGCAGGTGGAGCAGCGCTGGCTCGCCGAGAGGTCCGGCCCGCAGGTCCGGTTGTTCCACGGCGCCACCCACGCGTGGAACCTCTACGAGCGTGCGCGCCTCCAGCAGCTCGCCGCGAGCCGTCCGTGGTTCGAGTACGCCGAGGTCGTCTCGGATGACCCGTCGTACCCGGGCGAGAAGGGGCTGGTCGGGTCGGCAGCCGCAGCGAGTGACACCTGGCGCGGCCGCCTCGCCCTCGTGTGCGGCGGCCCGCCGATGGTCGAGCACACCGTCGGCACCCTCACGGATGCGGGCATGGCACGGGAAGACATCAGGTACGAGGAGTTCCACCACGTCGAGACCGGTGAGGTGGACGGCGATCGTGGCTCCAGGGCAGGTGAGTTCGAGTGACGCAGCAGCAGGACCACGTCTTCCCCGACTATCGCCCGCCCGAGGTGATCCGGTCCGAGGAGTTCAGCCGTCGGGCCGACGGGTTCGACCGGTCGGAGGTTCGCGAGTACCTCGAGCGGCTCGCCGACCAGGTGCAGTCCGGCGAGGCCGAGCGGTCGGAGGTCCACAACGAGAACCAGCGGCTGCGCCGCGAGGTCGAGCACCTGAGGGCACGCGCCGAGCCCGACGGCGAGATCAATCCGCAGGCTGTGAAGCTGTTCAGCCAGGCGCAGCAGGTCGCCGACCAGCTCGTCGAGGAGGCTGTCCTCCAGGCCCGGGACCTGATGGCCTCCGCCCGCCTGCACCAGCGCGAGATCCTCGAGGAGGCCCAGAAGGCAGCAGAGGCGGCCGCGGCTGAGGCGGACGCTGCCGGCGGCACCCTCGGCGATGACACGTACGACGAGCCCACGAGCGCCGCGGGCGCCCCGGCGTACCCGGCGGCCGATGTCGAGTACGTCCGGACCTTCGCACGTGTGGCGCAGGTGCAGCTGAAGTCGGTGCTCGACGCACTGACCGAGCAGGTGGAGAAGCTCGGGGAGGTGCCACAGCTCGACGAGCGGGGCAGCCGGGACCGCTAGTCCGCGACGGCGGGGTGACTGATTCGTGACCGTTGGACCCGGTTTGCCCGGGTTGGCGCCGGGTACCTTCTGGCCACCTACGAGGAGGACCCCATGAGCTTCGCTGCACGCACTCGTTCCCGTTTCCGCTCGCGCGGACGGTCGCGCCGCCGGTCGAGCACGCTGTCCATCGTCGTGATCCTGTGGCTCGTCGTCGGTGGCCTGGCGGCCGCGCAGCGGGGATACTTCGCGGGCGACTCCGCCAGCTGCACCAAGTTCGGCACCATGGCGATCACGATCGCCGCCGGCCCGCTCAACTACGTGGGTCTCAACCCCAAGATGGACTGCGAGGCACCCCAGCCGTCGAAGTAGCGGCGCCCGTCTGAGGTTGCGCATCTTGTGCGCGCGAGCGACGTGCGCGGGAGATGATGGCAGCCAGAGGGGGCCATCGTGAATCAGACGCCACGGGTACGTCGCTCGTCGGCGATCGCGTTGCTGATCGCCGCTGTGTGCAGCGCGGGACTGCTGGTGGCCGGGTTCGTCGCTCCCGTCTACCAGGCGGTGTCCTCATCCTCGTCGGGTCGGCGAGTGGAGAGCACGGACACGCTGGTGGGTGTCAATGGACTGGGCGCCGTACCCGTCCTCGCGGTTCCTCTGCTGATCACCGCTCTCGTCACATGGGCGCTTCTCCAGCGCGGTCGACGATGGGCGATGCCGCTCGCCTGGACCTTGACCGCGATTCTCGGTGTGTTCACCCTGCTCGCAATGATGACGATCGGCATTCTCGTGCTGCCGGTGACGGTGGCTCTCCTGGTCGCCTGCGCCAAAGGACCGGAGCCGGCGTCCCAGGTCGCAGCCTGACGAACCCCTGCGCTGCCCGACCGGTCTGAGGGGTCAGAGGACCAGGCTGAGGCGCTGGAACCGCATGGCGCGAACGTGGCAGAGGCGATGTCCGCGCGGCGGGGACGCGCGGAAGCCCCCGCACCCAGACCTCCAGGGGAGACCCGATGTCCTACGTCAGTCCGCCCGACTTCGTGAAGCAGATGGTCGACGCCGGCGAGAAGAAGGCGTCCATGTCGACCCGCGACACCGTCATTCGCGCCTACATGGCCGGGGCGATCCTCGCGCTGGCGGCCGCGTTCGCCGTCACCATCACCGTCCAGACGAGTCAGCCGCTCGCGGGCGCGGTCCTCTTCCCGGTGGGCTTCTGCATGCTCTACCTGATGGGCTTCGACCTGCTCACCGGGGTCTTCACGCTGGTGCCGCTGGCGGTGCTCGACAAGCGGCGGGGCGTCACGGTGCGCTCGATGCTGCGCAACTGGGGTTGGGTGTTCCTGGGCAACTTCGCCGGGGCGCTGACCACCGCCCTGTTCATGGCGATCATCTTCACCTACGGCTTCTCCACGCCCCCGAACGAGGTCGGGCAGACCATCGGCACCATCGGCGCGAGCCGCACCGTCGGGTACGCCGAGTACGGCGCCGCCGGCATGCTCACGCTCTTCATCCGGGGCGTGCTGTGCAACTGGATGGTCTCCACCGGCGTCGTCGGCGCCGACGCGGAGCCCCTGACCTGCGACAGCACTGGTCAGGGGCCTCCTCGCGAGTCACCGTCAGGTCGACCCGACGGGGCAGCGATGAGTTCTCGGGTGTCGGGCGGTCGAACCTGACATGACCACTATCGCGAGCATCACCACGTCAGTGGACGGCTTCGTCACCGGCCCCGACGACCGACCCGGGCAGGGCCTCGGCGTCGGCGGCGAGCGGCTGCACTACTGGGTCTTCGGGGGGCCGTGGACCTACGACGGCGAGCAGGACTTCGGCGGCATGTCCGGGGAGGACAAGGCCTACTATGACGCTCTGGTCGAACGGATCGGATCCGACGTCGTCGGCCGCGGGATGTACGAGGCCGCCGGTGCCTGGGGCGGGAAGAACCCCTTCCCCGGAACGCTGGTCGTTCTCACCCACCGCACCGCCGATCCGCATGACGAGAGCTTCGTCTTCGTCGACGGACTCGGCGAGGGGCTTCGGCTGGCCCGGGAGGCGGCCGGCGACAAGGCAGTGAGCATCGGCGGCGGGGCCGACGTGATACGTCAGGCGCTGGCCGCAGGCGAGGTCGACGAGCTCTGCGTCTCCATCGCCCCGGTGGTCCTCGGCGCCGGCAAGCCGCTGTTCGACGGCGGCTTGCAGCTCGACCTCGAACCGCTCGCGGTGCACCAGTCGCGCTGGGCCACGCACGTGCGGTACGCCGTCACCCGCTGACCTCCGCGCAGCGCCCTTGCGACCGCGTGTCGCCATCCGCGGCCCGGATCCGCCGGTTGTACCGTCCGAGTGCTTCGGGGGCCGAGCTCACCTGCCCTGCCCGAGAAGCGTCCACGACTCGGAAGCCGACGCTCAGCTGTGGGTGGTGAACTGCTTCATGCCGCTGCCGGCGAGCCACTGGCTCCACGGCACGTCGTAGTCGGCGTAGCCGTTGTCACCGGGCGTCTTGCCGCGGGGGGTGCCCGTGATCTTCACCGGGTCGCCCTGCTTGGACAGGTTGTAGAACCACCGTGCGTCCGCGTAGGAGAGGTGGACGCAGCCGTGCGACGCATAGCCCTGCCCCGGGTAGGGATCGGCGCTCGAGTAGTGCACGAAGGTGCCCGACGTCGGTGATCCGCACGTCCCAGGGCAGGACGAGGTCGTAGTAGTTCGGGTCGTTCTTCTCGCAGGCGATCCCCACGCTGCACGACGTCATCCGGACGGTACGCGACTTGCTCATCACCGCCATCGTCCCGTCCCAGGTGGGGAACTCGGGACTTCCCGGCGTTGCTCGACATCGTGCGCAGGGTCTTCCCGTTGCGGGTCACCACCGTCTTGTGCCTGTTCACGTACACGTGGGTGCGTACGTCGGCGCCGATCCTGAAGGTTCGGCTGTAGCTGTGGGTGCCGTAGCGGCCGTAACCATCGCCGACGTGGTTGAAGCGGGCGACCATCGACACCCTGGTCCCCGACTTCCAGAACCTCTTCGGCCGGAAGTCGACACGTTGGGAGCCGAACCAGTGCCAGGCTCCGGTGACCGGAACCGACGTGGTCAGCCTGATGTGCTTCTCGATGCGTTTCCGGGCAGAGGGCTTCACCGGGTGCGTGAAGACGATCGAGATCGGCATCGCCACGCCCACCGTCGTTCCGCTGAGCGGGGCGATGCTCTCCAGGAGCATCGGGGGACCTGTCGGGTAGTGCCTCAGCGTCGGGGTGGTCGTGGGGGTGGACAGGAGAGGAGGAGTCTTGGGTGTCGGGCTCGCCGAGGCTGAAGTGGACGGCGACGAAGCGGAGCCGGCGGCCTCCGGCGTGGCGTCGGACCAGGCGCAGCCTGCCAGCGTGGAGATGAGGCCGACCACGAGGAGCCCGAACGCGGCGCGGAGGCTCCTGGTGCGGTTCACGGGCGATCGGATCCTTCCCGGGCTGCGGCCGCACTGCACGACACAACTCATGGCTGAGACCGCTCGTAACCATTGAACCTCGGTCGCCCGAGAAGTTCCCCGATTCCGGCGCCTTCGTCGGCACCCGAAAACCGTGCGACTCGGGAGCAAAGCCCGTTTTCGTCCGGCCATGATCTTCGGCAGCCCTAGCCGGGCCCGCAGACGGTCCCCGAGACGACCGACAAGAGTCGATCGCCTGTCGCGGACGGGAGGTGGTGCTGGTCAGCCGCGGCGACGGCTGGGCTCACTCAGGCTCGTTCTCGGACCTGCCGCCGATCACGAACGGGGTCTCGAAACCGTCGTACATCAGGTGCGCGATGAGCCCGTCGGCGGCGTGCGGCAGGTTGTGGCAGTGGTCCAGCCACACGCCGGGGTTGTCGGCGACGAAGGCGATCTCGTAGGTCTCGCCGCTCGCCACGTTCAGCGAGTCGACCCACCACGGACTGCCCGTCGCGGGCTCGCCGTCGCGGCTGAGCACCACGGCGTGGTGACCGTGCAGGTGCATCGGGTGCACGTCGCCGCTGTCGTTCTCGATCCGGAACCGCACGACGTCGCCCAGCCGCACCAGGAACATCGGCACGTCCGGGTACATGTGGCCGTTCATGGTCCACCACAGCCCCGGCCGCCCGTCGATGAACCCGGGCCTGCGCCCGACCACGTAGTCGAAGCGTCGCGTCGCGTCGTCGGGGTCGAAGCCGAGCGGGGCAGGCGACCCGTACGTCAGCAGGTCGAGGACCTTCCTCGGGGTGGCAGTCTTCGCCACCGTGGGGTCGTCGCCCAGCACCACCGCGACGGCACCGCCGATCTCCACGCGGGCTCCCGAGCCGTCCTCCGGCATGACCATCTCCAGGTCGGCGCGCCCGCCGGCGGTCACCTCCACCGCTGTGTCCTGGACCGGGGTCGGCGCGTGCACGTCGTACCCGTCGACCGCGACCACGCGGTATGACGGGCCGCTCACCCAGACCGGCGTCGCGCCGTTGTCGGTGTTGACCACCCTCACCCGGACCGTCTGGCCGGGTCGCGCGTCGTACGGGGCAGTGTCTTCCTTCCCGTCGACCGTCCGCGCACCGGAGTACAGGTGGGCCATGGCCGTCACGTCGACGACGTCACCGTCGAGGCCACCCTTGGGCGTCACCACGAGCGGCCCGAGAAGCCCGCCCCTGACCTGCTCGTGCGACAGCTGGTGGGAGTGGTACCAGTACGTGCCGACGTGGTCGACCACGAAGCGGTACGTGTACCTCCCGCCCGGCAGCACGGCGTCCTGGGTCACCCCGGCGACGCCGTCCATCGAGTTGGGTACGTCGACCCCGTGCCAGTGCAGCGTGATCCCGTCCGGGACGTTGACGTTGTCGAGGCGCACCTCGACCAGGTCGCCCACCTCGGCACGGATCTCCGGCCCGGGCGACCGGCCGTTGACCGTGTAGCCGGAGACCGTGCGACCCGAGGCGAGCTCGAACGTCTCTTCGCGGGCGACGAGATGGACCATCACATCGGCCTTGCGCGCCGGGTCGACCGCGAGAGTCCGGATGTTCATCCCTCCGGCGTGTGCCCCTGCAGCAGCGGGCAGGCCGGCCGGGGCCGGGCCACCGCCCAGCTCGACGTACCCCATGTCCATCACGGAGAACTCGTCCGGGAGCAGGCTCGACCACCACATCCACCCGAGCGGTACGACGATGGCGGCGGCGGCCAGGCACGCCACGAGCAGCCGGAGGCGACTACGCATGGCCGGGCTCCACCGCGTCGCCGGGCCGCGGTCAGACCGTCTCGCGCTGCGTGGGCGTCGGTGTCGCAGACGTCGCCCGGTTCACCCGCACACCCGCCATGACGGCCAGGGAGAACAGGACGAGCGCGTTGATGCCGTGCAGCATGCCGAGGAAGGCGACCTCGTGGCCGAAGAGCCCGAGCGAGACCTGCACGACGACCGCGAGCAGGACCAACCCGGCCCACATCGTGCCGCCGGGCACCTTGGCGAAGAACGAGACGATCAGGAGGATCAGGGCCAGCGCCGGGATGATCATCATCCCGTCGATGCTGTGGACGACGAAGCCTGCCATCGCGGGGAAGAGCGAGTCCTCGCTCTCGATGGCCGCCTTGTCGAGGACTCCGCCGTCCTTGTCCACCCAGATGCCGAGACCCGCGATGGCCCAGACCATCATCGCCGCTTGCACGACGACGCCGAGCGCCACGAGATAGGCGAAGACCTTGTACGCCGTACGCATGTGTTCCACCCTCCGGTCGAGGACGCACCAGCTACGCCGAGCCTTCTGATGCTAGTTCCGTCGCACTGACCGAGCGCAAGCCGAATCGGCCGCCACGCGAGCAACCGCCCCGGATGACTAGGTCTCACACCTCGACACGACCCTCTCGGGCTGACCCGATCGGAAGCGACCCCGACATCTGCGGCACGTGGCGGTCCACTGGTCTGCACACTTGCGCCTCGAGCGGCGTGGCCTCCGGCCGTGCCTATGATGACGGGCGTTCATCACAGTGAACCCTCGGGAGAAGGTGATGTCGTGGCAGGGCGTACGGCGGACCAGGAGAAGTCCCCGCGCGGGACGGACGCGGCGGGCATGGACCTCGGCGTGCTGGGGCGCACCGTGCAGGAGGCGCGCAAGCAGCAGGGGCTGACGGTCGCCCAGCTGTCGCAGCGGGCCTCGGTGAGCGCGGGGCTGATCAGCCAGCTCGAACGGGGCCTGGGCAACCCGTCGTTCCTGACCATGAGCAGGCTCGCGGATGCCCTGGAGGTGCCGCTCGGGCACTTCCTCCAGGGGCAGGCCACGCCGCGCCGGGTGCTGGTGCGTGCACAGGAGCGCAAGAAGCTGGTGCTGCCCGGCGACGCGATGGTCTACGAGCTGCTCACGCCCGACCTGGACGGTCGGCTCGAGGTGCTGCGCACGCTGGTGCCTGCCGGCTGGACGAACCGCGACCAGCCGTTCTCCCACCCCGGCGAGGAGTGCGTCCACCTGCTGCGCGGACGGCTGCACGTGACCATCGGCCCGGACTCCTACGAGCTCGAGGAGGGCGACTCGGTGACCTACGACTGCTCGGTGCCGCACTGGTGGGCCAACCGCACCGACGAGGACGCGGTGATCATCGGCGCTGTCACCCCGCCGACGTTCTGAGCATTAAGTTCTGGTTTCACTCCGCCTGCGGCAGGCCCCAGGGTCTTGACCCCTGTCCCCATTCGTCATAGGGATGAAGGAGGTTCACTTAAATGATGCTCTCGGGAAGGAACCTCCATGCAGTCCTTGCGCGCGCTGAGAAGGACCAGCCTCGTCACCGCAGCCCTGCTGCTGGCCGCCACCGGCTGCAGCGGAGGTGAGGGGGTCGACGTCGACGGCAGCGGAGGCGACGGGGGCTCCGGCTCCGGTGGCCAGCTCGTCGCCGCGATCAGCGCGGAACCGGACCAGCTCGACCCGCACAAGACCACGGCGTACGCGTCGTTCCAGGTGCTCGAGAACGTCTACGACACGCTCGTCCAGCCCGACGAGAACCTCCAGATGGCGCCCGCCCTGGCGGAGAGCTGGGAGACCAGCGACGACCAGCTCACCTGGACCTTCAAGCTGCGCGAGGGCGTGAAGTTCCACAACGGCGACGACTTCACCGCCGAGGACGTCGTCTACTCCTACGACCGGATCATCGACGAGAAGCTCGCCAACGCCTACCGCTTCGACGCGGTGAAGGACGTCAAGGCCGTCGACCCGACGACCGTGGAGATCGACCTCGAGCAGCCGACGCCCAACCTGCTGGCCAAGATCGGCTCCTTCAAGGGCATGGCGATCGTGGACAAGCAGAACATCGAGAGCGGCGACGTGAAGCGCGACCCGGTCGGCACCGGCCCGTTCATGATGGACGGCTACAGGTCCGGCGACTCGATCACCCTCAAGGCCAACAAGGACTACTGGGGCGGTGCGCCGAAGGTCGGCTCGGTGAAGTTCACCTTCGTCTCCGAGCCCACGGTCGCGCTGGCCAACCTGCAGAGCGGTCAGGTGCAGTGGACCGACAACCTGCCGCCGCAGCAGGTGTCCTCGCTGCAGGGTGACGACACGATCGAGATCGACACCAAGCCGAGCAACGACTACTGGTACTTCGCCACCAACGAGAAGCGGAAGCCGTTCGACGACCCGCGGGTCCGGCAGGCGCTGGCCTACGCGATCGACCGCGACGCGATCACGGAGGCGGCCAAGTTCGGGCTCGCCACGCCCAACCAGACCGCGATCCCGGAGACCAGCGACTGGTACTACGACTACAGCCCCTACTCGCACGACCCGGAGAAGGCGAAGCAGCTGCTGAACGACGCCGGTGTCAAGAACCTGACGATCGACTTCATGGTCACCAACGAGTTCCCGGAGACCGTGCAGGCGGCCCAGGTGATGGCTTCCCAGCTCGACGAGGTCGGCGTGAAGCTGAAGATCCGCACCGAGGACTTCTCCACCTGGCTGGACGACGAGGGCAAGGGCAAGTTCGACGCGTTCCTGCTCGGCTGGCTGGGCAACGTCGACCCGGACGACTTCTACTACGCCCAGCACCACTCCGGCGGCAGCAACAACTTCCAGGGCTACAGCAACCCCGAGGTCGACAAGCTCCTGGACCAGGCCCGCACCGAGACCGACGAGGCGGCCCGCAAGGACCTCTACGACCAGGCCGCGAAGATGATCGTGGACGACGCCAGCTACACCTTCCTCTACAACCCGGACGTGGTGCAGGGCTGGTCGTCGGACGTGCAGGGCTACACGGTCCGGGCAGACCGGGCGATCCGCTTCGAGAACGTCTCGCTCGGCGGCTGACGCGGCGATGACGCGCTACGTCCTGCGCCGGGCGGGCCAGGCGGCGGTGGTGCTGCTCGGGGTCAGCATCATCGTCTTCGGGCTGATCCACCTGGTGCCCGGGGATCCGGTGCGGGTCGCGCTGGGAACCCGGTTCGACCAGGAGACCTATGACGCGCTGCGGGCGCGGGCGGGGCTCGACGAGCCGCTGCTGATGCAGTACTTCCAGTACCTGGGCAATGCGCTCACCGGCGACCTGGGGGTGAGCTTCCGCAGCGGTCAGCCGGTCACCCAGACCCTGATGGAGCGGCTGCCCGCGACGCTGTCCCTGGCCGGCATGTCACTGCTGATCGCCCTGCTGATCGCGCTGCCGCTGGGGACCCTCTCGGCGACCCGCTCCGGCAAGCTGTCGGACTACGTCGCCACGGTGTTCTCGCAGATCGGCGTCTCGGTGCCGGACTTCTGGATGGCGATCCTGCTGATCCTGCTGTTCACCGGCGTCCTCGGCTGGCTCCCGCCGTCGGGCTACGTGCCGTTCACCGAGAACCCCGGGGAGTGGTTCCAGCACATCATCATGCCCGCGCTCACGGTCGGGGTGGTGTCCGGCTCGATCCTGACCCGCTTCGTGCGCTCCTCGGTGCTGGAGTCGCTGGGGCGTGACTACGTCCGCACGGCCACCTCCAAGGGCCTGCCGGGCTCGACGATCCTGCGGCGGCACGTCGTGCGGGGCGCGCTGGTCCCGGTCGTGACCGTCACCGGCGTGCAGCTGGCCACCCTGCTCGGCGGCGTGGTCGTGGTCGAGGTGATCTTCGCCTGGCCCGGCCTCGGCCGGCTCACGTACGACGCGGTGCAGGCGCGCGACTACCCCGTGATGCAGGGCGCCGTGCTGATGTTCGCCGCGGTGTTCCTGCTCGTGAACCTGCTCGTGGACCTGCTCTACGCCGCACTCGACCCGAGGATCGCGTACCGATGACCCAGGACGTCTCAGCTGCCCCCGAGGAGGCTCGGCAGCTTCCTGCCGAGGAGCCCCGTTTCCAGACGCTCCGCGCGCTGCTCGCCAACAAGCTCGCCGTCGCGGGCCTGCTGGTGCTGCTGCTCGTCGTGTTCGCCGCGATGTTCGGCCGCGAGCTCGCGCCGTACGGCGTGAACGCCATCGACGTGGCCGACCGGCTGAAGCCTCCGAGCTCCGAGCACTGGTTCGGCACCGACGAGCTCGGGCGGGACATCTTCAGCCGGGTGCTGGTCGCCGCGCGGGTGTCGATCCAGGTCGGCGTGATCGCCGTCGGCATCTCGCTGGTGGCCGGGGTCTCGCTCGGCCTCGTCGCCGGCTACTACGGCGGCAAGATCGACGACGCGGTGATGCGGATGATGGACATGCTGTTCGCGTTCCCCGCCATCCTGCTGGCGATCGCGATCCTCGCGGTGCTCGGCCCGGGGCTGTCCAACGCGATGATCGCGATCGGGGTCGTCTACACGCCGATCTTCGCGCGCATCACGCGGGCCAGCGTGCTCAGCGTCCGCGAGGAGGTGTTCGTCCGTGCCGCGCAGTCCGTGGGTGCGAGCGACTCCCGCATCATCCGGCTGCACATCCTGCCCAACGTGATGGCGCCGATCATCGTGCAGACCTCGCTGAGCCTGGCGTTCGCGATCCTGTCCGAGGCGGCGCTGTCGTTCCTCGGGCTGGGCGTGCAGCCGCCGCAGCCGTCCTGGGGCCGGATGCTGTACGACGGACGTGGCTTCATCGAGCAGGCCTGGTGGATGGGGGTCTTCCCCGGACTGGCGATCTTCCTGACCGTGCTGGCCTTCAACGTCGTGGGCGACGCCGCCCGTGACGCGCTCGACCCGCGCCAGCGGTCCGTCATCGAGTCGAGGGGGCAGGCATGACCGCGGAACCGGCGACGACCGAGGAGCAGCCCCGCACCGACGAGCCGGTGCTGGCGGTGCGCGACCTGCGGGTCAGCTTCGGCACCCGCCGCGGCCGGACGACCGTCGTGGACGGGGTGTCCTGGGAGGTGCACCGCGGCGAGACGCTCGCGATCGTCGGCGAGTCCGGCAGCGGCAAGAGCGTCTCCGCGCTCGCGGTCAGCGGGCTGCTGCCCACTCCCCCCGCCCGGGTCGAGGGCGAGGCGTGGATGGGCGACACCGAGCTGCTCGGGCTGCCCGAGGACAAGCGCCGGCGCACCCGCGGGCGCAAGATCGGCATGGTCTTCCAGGACCCGATGACCTCGCTCAACCCGTTCCTCACGATCGGCCGCCAGATCACCGAGGGGCTCGAGTACCACCTCGGCCTGCGCGGCGACGACCTGAGGCGGCGGGCCGTCGAGCTGCTGGAGATGGTGGGCATCCCCGCCCCCGAGCAGCGGTTGGACGAGCACCCGCACCAGTTCTCCGGCGGCATGCGACAGCGGGTGATGATCGCGATCGCGCTGGCGTGCGAGCCCGACGTACTCATCGCGGACGAGGCCACCACCGCCCTCGACGTGACCACGCAGGCGCAGATCATCGAGGTGCTCGGCCGGCTCCAGGAGGAGCTCGGCATGGCGCTCGTGTGGATCACCCACGACCTCGGCGTGGTCGCCGGGATCGCCGACCGGGTGACGGTGATGTACGCCGGCCAGGTCGTCGAGGAGGCGCCTGTCGACGACCTGTACGCCGACCCGCGGCACCCCTACACCCAGGGCCTGCTCGGCGCGCTGCCGGTGATCGGCGGCGCGGGCGAGGACCTGGCGACGATCCCCGGGCTGCCGCCGGACCCGCTGCAGATGCCGCCGGGGTGCCGGTTCTGGCCGCGCTGCCCGATGCGCCTCGACGAGCGCTGCGAGACCGAGCAGCCGCCGCTGCGGGAGGTCGCCCCGGGGCACCGCGTCCGCACGTTCTACGACGCCGGGCGCCACGGCGTACGTCGGGAGGAGACCCGCGATGACCGATGACATCCTCACCGTCGAAGGGCTCAAGGTCTGGTTCCCCACCAAGTCCGGCGACGGGCTGCGGCGGGAGACCCGGCACGTCAAGGCAGTCGACGGCGTCGACCTCGCCGTCCCGCGCGGGCAGACGCTCGGCCTCGTCGGCGAGTCCGGCTGCGGCAAGTCCACCACCGGCATGGCCCTGATGCGGCTGGTGGAGCCCACCGAAGGGCGGGTCCTGCTCGGCGACACCGACGTGATGGCGGCCAACCGGCGCGAGCTGAGGAAGCTGCGCCAGCGCGTGACGATGGTGTTCCAGGACCCCTACGCCTCGCTCAACCCGCGGCGGACCATCGCCGCCAGCGTCGCCGAGCCCCTCGAGGTGCACGGTCTCCACCCGGGCAAGCAGGCCCGCGCCACGCGGGTGGCCGAGCTGATGGAGATGGTGGGCCTCGGACAGCAGTTCCTCAAGCGGCACCCCCACGAGCTCTCCGGCGGCCAGCGCCAGCGCGCCTCGCATCGCCCGCGCACTCGCGGTCGAGCCCGAGCTGATCGTGCTCGACGAGCCCATCGCCTCGCTCGACGTGTCCGTGCAGGCCCAGGTGATGAACCTGCTCTCGCGGCTGCAGCGCGAGCTCGGACTCTCCTACCTGTTCATCGCCCACGACCTCGCGGCCGTCCAGCACGTCAGCGCCCGGGTGGCGGTGATGTACCTCGGCCGGGTCGTCGAGCAGGGGCCCAGCGACAGCGTGTACGCCGACCCGCAGCACCCCTACACGCGGGCGCTGCTGTCCGCCGTACCCCTGCCGGACCCGGCGCGCGAACGCGAGCGGGAGCGCATCGTGCTCACCGGCGACGTACCCAGCCCGCTCTCGCCGCCCAGCGGGTGCAACTTCCGCACCCGCTGCCCCGAGGCGTTCGAGCCGTGCCCGAAGGTCGACCCGGCGCTCCAGCGCGGTCGGCGACTCCGTGGACGTCGCCTGCCACCTCCACGGCGTGGTCGGCCAGGAGGAGCCCGGGACCGAGGGTGCCGACGAGCAGGGGGCCACCGTGGAGCCTGCCGGCCGGACGTGACGGCAGCCCCATGGAAGTAGGTCAGGCCCGGTCGTAGACGGCCTGCAGCTCCGAGGACTCGATCTTCCCCATCTGCAGCATCGCGGCCATCACCGCCTGTGACCTCTCCGCGTCGGCGTCGCCCATGAGCTCGAAGAGCAGGTTCGGGACGACCTGCCACGACAGCCCGTAGCGGTCCTTGAGCCAGCCGCACGGCCCAGGCTCGCCGCCGTCGGTGAGCCCCGCCCAGAGACGGTCGACCTCCTCCTGGGTGTCGCAGTGGATCATGATCGACACTGCTTCGTTGAAGCGGAAGTCGGCGCCGCCGTTCAGGGCGATGAACGGTTGCCCGGCGAGCTCGAAGCTGACGGTCATCACCATGCCGGCGGGACGTGGGCCGGCCGAGCCGTAGTGCGTGACCTCGGTGACCTTGCCGTCGTCGAACAGCGAGGTGTAGTACCTGGCCGCCTCCTCGGCCTGCGTGTCGTACCAGAGGAAGGTGCTGATGGATGTCATGGCGGTTCCTTTCGGCGGGACACACTCCGTCCGGCAGCACGAGACTAGGGAGCGCTGGGCGGCTCCCTCTTGAACGATTCGCGCATCGTCAACGACGCAGCTGAGTCGTGCTCCGAAGTGCCAGGAAGGGGGTGAAGGACGCCGTGTGGTCGTGGCCGCACAGACACCGGTCCGTTCCTCCGCGGAGCAGCTCTCGCGGGGTGAGGCCGGCCAGCCGCAGGCACTCGCGGTTGAGATGCGCCTGGTCGGCGTAGCCCACGTCGACGGCGATACCCGCCAGCCCGTCGGCGTTCCGCTGGCCGCCACCCAGGGCTGCGCCCGCCTGTGCCAACGCCAGGAAGCCCTGGAAGCGCAACGTCCGCTGCAGGGCCTTGGGCGTGAGCCCGACGGTGTGGAGGCTCCGCCGACGTAGCTGTGAGGCCGAGATGGACAGGTGGTCGGCCAGACCGGAGATCGTGACCGGCTGCCAGGGCATCAGCCGACCCACGGCCTCGCGCACGACGACGTCGCCGCGCTGTGCGCGCCGGTACAGCTCGACGAGGTTCCTCTGGACGAGCGCGAGCGCCGCCCGCGGTCCGGGGGACGCCGCGACCTGCTCGGAGAGTCGGTCGGCCAGGCCGCCCCAGAGCTCGCGCAGGTCCAGGCAGACGTCGACGAGACAGTCGAGATCCTGGGACGGCGGCGGCGCCGCGCCCGGGAAGAACCGCAGGCCCACCAGGGTGGTGCCCGCAGGGATCACCTCGAGCATGGGGCCGGTCAGGGGGCCGAGGAACCGGCCCCGGGCGCCGACGGGAAAGTGCAGCTCGACACCCCCGGTCGGGAGGTGGCGTTGGACATGGGCGACGGCGCCGGTCCGCTGGATCCAGACCGCCCGGACTACCTGGCTGAGCCCAGCCGCGGGACGCAGCTCGACATAGGAGGCCGTGGTGGCGGCTCGCGTCGTCACGGGTCGACGGCCCGCGCCAAGGGCGGACCGACGCCCTCGGAGCCCTCGACGTTGTGCTCGAGGTGAGCCAACAGGTCGTACAGCACCTGCACCTGGTTCTCGTCCAGGCCGCGACGCAGGCGGCTGTCGAACTGCTGCGCGACCGTGCGCAGTGCCTCGAAGCGAGCCAGACCCTCGTCGGTGAGGGTGACCGCGACGTTGCGCCGGTCCGCCTCACCGCGGACGCGGCTGATCAGACCATCGCGCTCCATGGCAGCGAGGTGGTGCGACAGCGTGGCCCCCCGGATCCCGATCGCGTCCGCGACCTCGGACTGGCTGCTGCTGCCGGACCCACGGAGCGTCATCAGGACCAACCACGTGGGTCGCGAGCCGCCCGCGGAGGCCAGAGCGTCGTCGAAGGCGCGACTGACCTGCTTCGCCACGCTGGCGAGACGAAGACCGACAGGGGGGCCGAAGGGAGGTCGAGGAGCCACGAGACCCATCGTACCCAAGATCCTCTGACGTCTAATCACTTGACGCCTAACGATTAGAGATCTAATTTATTGAGGGTCCACGTGGTCACTGTTTGGCCGGGCCGGCGCCGTCAGAGGAGGGCCGGCAGAGTCGAGAGGAGACGGACGCATGACCACCCAAGCCGCAGGGACGCAGACCCCGCAGTCACCTCCACAGCAGGAGCCACGTCGCTGGTCGGCACTCGGGTTCATCGGCGCCGCACAGCTGCTGACCGCGCTCGATGCGACGATCGTGAGCATCGCGCTCCCCACGGCCCAGGACGACCTCGGCTTCGGCGACGCCGACCGCGCGTGGGTGGTCACGGCGTACACCGTGGCCTTCGCCGGCCTGCTGCTGATCGGCGGCCGGCTCGCGGACCGATGGGGGCGCCGGCGCACCTTCCTGCTCGGGCTGGGCGGGTTCGCGGCGGCATCCGCG
>CAWGNO010000016.1:0-104520 GCA_963823965.1 uncultured Actinomycetota bacterium
GACTGACTGTGAGGATTCCCTTCGCAGCCTGATGTGCTGGGCTGTGGGCCGGTGGCCACGAGCGTGACCCTTCGACTGACTGGCTTCGTGCCTTTCGCGCGACTTGTCCGCTCGTGGTTGCCGGCCCCGGCCCGGTCGGAGTAGCTGGCCTGATCAGGAGCTTGACCGCCGGGCGTTAGCCCACCCGGCGTGTCTCATCACAGTCCTGCCGAATCTCCGCCCCGGACCGGAAACCGCATCCGCTCCCGGCAAGGAGAGAACGCAGTGTCCAGTCTGACCGATCTACGCGAGGTGGTCGATGTCGTCATCGGCGTCGACACCCACGTCCACACTCATTCGGCGGCCGCCATCAACGCGCGTACCGGCGGCGTGCTCGACGAGATCACCGTGGAAGCCACTTCTGACGGCTACGACCAGCTGGTCGAGTTCGCCGATGAGCATGCAGCCTTGCGCGCGTGGGCGATCGAGGGCACCGGCGGCCACGGCGCCGGCCTGACGCGGCACCTGGAACGCCGCGAGGAGGTCGTGATCGAGCTCGACCGGCCCGAACGCGCGAAGCGTCGCCACGGCGCGAAGTCCGACCCTCTCGACGCCATCCGCGCCGCCCGGGAAGCGCTTTCCCGGCCGCGCCTGGGTGGCCCGCGTAGTGGCGGGGACCGGCAGGCCCTGTCGGTGCTGCTGGCCGCCCGCCGGTCGGCGGTCAATGCCGCAGCCGATGCGCAGCGGCAGGTGTTCAGCCTGGTCATCGCGGCCCCGGAGAAGATCCGGGAGCGGTTCCGCGGCCAGAAGTTGCCAGCCATGATCAAGACCGCCGCCGGCCTGCGGGTCCACCCCAGCTGGGATGTGGAGACCACCACGACGGTCACCGTGCTGCGGTCCCTGGCGCGTCGGGTCAAGACCTTGACCGAGGAGGCCGCCGAGCATGAGAAGGCCATCGAGGCGATCGTGCGGTCCTGGCGACCCGACCTGCTCGACCAGCTCGGCGTCGGACCGATCGTGGCCGCGACCGTGCTCTGCGCCTGGTCCCATGCGGGCCGGATCCACTCCGAGGCGGCCTTCGCGATGCTCGCTGGCGTCGCCCCGATCCCGGCCAACAGCGGCCAGGTCACCACCCGGTACCGGCTCAACCGCTACGGCGACCGACAACTCAACCGGGCCTTGCACACCATCGTGCTGTCACGGATCCGCTACGACCAGGCCACACGCGACTACGTCGCCCGCCGCACCAGCGAGGGCAAGACCACCCGCGAGATCAAACGCTGCCTCAAGCGCTACATCGCCCGAGACCTCTACCGGCTACTTGAACACCGGCCGATCGTGGCTTGACGTTCCATAGGAGCGTCGGCTACCGGGCCTCAGGCCGGCGGGATGTTCTGGTTGAAGCGGAACAGGTTGTCCGGGTCGTAGGCGCGCTTGACCTGGGTGAGTCGCTCGTAGCCCCGACCGAAGTTGGCGGGTGCCCGGTCCTGGTCGTCCGCGGACATGAAGTTGATGTAGCCGCCCTCCTCGGACTCCGGAGCCGTCGCGTCGGAGAAGCCGCGCACCCACGCGATGTTGTCGTCGTTCTGTGCCGGGTCCGGCCACATCCCCGCGATCACCGTCGCGAAGTTGGCGTCCCGGTGGCCGAAGGCCGTGGCGTCGTTCGTGACCCGGTGGCAGGCGCCGTTGATCGGATAGATGTGCACCGTCGAGTTCACCACGGGGACCTTCGGGCCGTGCTCGAGGTGGGCGGTGATGGCGTCGTCGGTGAGCTCGCGGACGAAGTTCGCCTTCCAGTAGTGCTGGAGCCCCGGAGGCACGAGCGCGTCGAAGGCGCTGTTCAGAGCCGGGTAGGGCATCACGCCGACGCATCTCGGCCATGACCGGTGCCACGTCGTGGAACGCCTGGAACATCCGCTCCCCGTCGGCGGGGTTGCCGGCCCAGCAGCCGACGAGCGCGATGAACGGCTCGCCGTGGCGGTCCTCGGGGATGAACGGCAGGGGCGGGGCGATCTGCCAGGCGGGGAAGACCCCCATCTCCTCCGGTGCGTCCTTGATGTACTCCCGGTAGAACTCCAGGATCGTCCGCGCGTCCTTCAGCTCGAAGAACATCGGACCGCCGTAGATGTCCTTGACCGGGTGCAGCTGGAACTCGAACGACGTGACGACGCCGAAGTTGCCGCCGCCGCCGCGGATCGCCCAGAACAGCTCGTCGTTCTCCTTCTCGCTGGCCACGTGGACCATGCCGTCGGCAGTCACGACGTCGGCCGAGACGAGGTTGTCGCAGGAAAGGCCCAGTCCCCGGGACAGGTAGCCGATCCCGCCGCCGAGGGTCAGGCCTCCGACGCCGGTGGTCGAGATGACGCCGCCGGTGGTGGCGAGTCCATACGGGTAGGTGGCGGCGTTGAAGTCGCCCCAGGTGGCGCCGCCGTCCACGCGGGCATGGTGGGTGTGCGGGTCGACGCGGACGCTGCGCCTGTCGCTCAGGTCGACGACGACGGCATCGTCCGCGGTGCCGAAGCCGGGCACGCTGTGGGCGCCGCCGCGGGTGGCCACCGGCAGCCCGTTGTCGGCGGCGAACTGGATCGCGGTCATGACGTCGCCGGTGTTGGCGGGCCGGATGATCACGCGCGGGCGCCGGTCGATCATGGCGTTGTACACCTTGCGGGCCTCGTCGTACTCGGCGTCGTCCGCGGTGATGACGGGGCCGCGGACGCTCTCCTTGAGTGTCTCCAGCGACATGGGCATGGGCAGGCTCCTCTGGATCTTGGCGTGTGTCCACGGCGCAGGGCGTGGTGCGATCGCGGCTGAACCGCGGAGCGGTGCTATTGCTTCCGAACCTAGCGACGGCCGGCAGGGGTCTACAGACACGTTCGGGTCATTGACCCACCCCACCGTCGACCCAGGCGGCTGAAGCGGCCGACGGGCGAGCACGTCCTGCGCGGGACGATTCGAAGTCCTTCGGGCGATCGGGGACGATGGGGGTCTGATGACCCTTACCGACCTGCTGCCCGACCCGCCTGCCTCCGGGGACACCGACCTCGATCCCGACGCGCTCCTCGACGCCTTCACGACGTGGACGACCGAGCAGGGGATCTCGCTGTACCCGGCGCAGGAGGAGGCGGTCATCGAGATCCTCACCGGCGCCAACGTCATCCTGGCCACCCCCACCGGGTCGGGGAAGAGCCTGGTGGCGATCGGGGCGCACTTCGCCGCTCTCGCCGAGGGGCGGCGCACCTACTACACCGCCCCCATCAAGGCCCTGGTCAGCGAGAAGTTCTTCGCGCTCTGCGAGGTGTTCGGCGCGGACAAGGTCGGGATGATGACCGGCGACGCGAGCGTCAACGCGCAGGCGCCGATCATCTGCTGCACGGCGGAGGTGCTCGCCAACCAGGCCCTGCGCGAGGGCGACCGCGCCGACGTCGGCCAGGTGGTGATGGACGAGTTCCACTTCTACTCCGAGCCCGACCGCGGCTGGGCGTGGCAGGTGCCGCTGCTCGAGCTCCCGCAGGCGCAGTTCCTGCTGATGTCGGCCACGCTCGGCGACGTGGCCCGGTTCCAGGAGGACCTGACCCGCCGCACGGGCCGCGACACCGCGGTCGTCGCCCACACCGAGCGGCCGGTGCCGTTGAGCTACTCGTGGGCGCTCACCCCGCTCCACGAGACGCTCGAGGAGCTCCTCACCACCCACCAGGCCCCGGTGTACGTCGTGCACTTCACCCAGGCGGCCGCCCTCGAACGGGCCCAGGCGCTGACCTCGATCAACGTCTGCACCCGCGAGGAGAAGGACAAGATCGCCGAGCTCATCGGCGACTTCCGGTTCAGCAAGGGGTTCGGCAAGACCCTCTCGCGCCTGGTCCGCCACGGCATCGGCGTCCACCACGCCGGGATGCTGCCGAAGTACCGCCGCCTCGTCGAGCAGCTCGCCCAGGCGGGCCTGCTCAAGGTCATCTGTGGCACCGACACGCTCGGCGTGGGGATCAACGTCCCCATCCGGACCGTCGTCCTCACCGGCCTCACCAAGTACGACGGACGCCGGCAGCGCGTGCTCAAGGCGCGGGAGTTCCACCAGATCGCGGGGCGGGCCGGCCGGGCCGGCTACGACACGTCCGGAGCGGTCGTCGTCCAGGCTCCCGACCACGTCGTCGAGAACCACAAGGCGCTGCTGAAGGCAGGCGACGACCCGAAGAAGCAGCGCAAGGTGCAGCGCAAGAAGCCGCCCGAGGGGTTCGTGACCTGGTCCCAGGACACCTTCGACAGGCTCGTGGCCGCGGACCCCGAGCCGCTGCAGAGCCGGATGCGGGTCACCCACGGCATGCTGCTCAACGTCATCGCCCGCGAGAGCGGCGACCCGTTCGAGGCGATGCGCCGGCTGCTGCGCGACAACCACGAGGACGGCCGGACCCAGGTGCGACTGGTCCGGCGGGCCGTGGCGCTCTACCGCACCCTGCTCACCGCCGGCGTCGTGGAGCGGCTCGACTCGCCCGACGGTGACGGTCGGACGATGCGGCTCGTCGACGACCTCCAGCTCGGCTTCGCGCTCAACCAGCCGCTGTCGACGTACGCCCTCGCGACGCTGGAGACGCTCGACCCGGAGGCGACGACGTACGCCCTCGACGTGGTCTCGGTGATCGAGGCGACGCTCGAGGACCCGCGGCCCGTGCTCAACGCGCAGGAGTTCAAGGCCAAGGGCGAGGCCGTCGCGGAGATGAAGGCCGACGGCATCGAGTACGACGAGCGCATGGACCTGCTGGAGGAGATCTCCTGGCCGAAGCCGCTGCAGGAGCTGCTCGAGCACACCTACGAGGTGTACCGCGGCACCCACCCCTGGGTCGCGGAGAGCGCGCTCTCGCCGAAGTCGGTGGTGCGCGACATGTACGAGCGGGCGATGACCTTCGGTGAGTACGTCGCGTTCTACGGCCTGGCGCGCTCGGAGGGGATCGTGCTGCGCTACCTCGGCGACACCTACCGGGCGCTGCGGCAGACCGTCCCCGACAGCATGAAGGACGACGAGCTCACCGACCTGATCGAGTGGCTCGGGGAGACCGTGCGACAGACCGACTCCAGCCTCCTCGACGAGTGGGAGCAGCTCTCCCACCCCGACGAGGCGGTCTCGCCGGCCCAGCTCACCGAGGTGCGCCCGCCGCGGCCGCTCACCGCCAACGAGCGCTCGTTCCGGGTACTGGTCCGCAACGCGATGTTCCGACGCGTGGAGCTCGCGGCCCGACGCGCCTACGACGATCTCGGCGAGCTCGATGCCGAAGCCGGCATGGACGCCGAGGCCTGGCGCGAGGCGGTCGAGTCCTACTTCAAGGAGCACGACTCCATCGACACGGGACCGGACGCCCGCGGGCCGCACATGCTCCTCGTCGAGCAGGCGGGCCGCACCTGGCACGTGCAGCAGATCGTCGGCGACCCCGACGGGGACCACGACTGGCGCGTGTTCGCCGAGGTCGACCTCGACGCCTCCGACGAGGAGGGGGAGCTGGTTCTGTCCGTCACCGGGTTCAGCAGCCTGTGACGGTGGCCTTCCGCGCTGCTCCCAGGCGGTATATCTCCGGCTGAACAGGACTTTTCGGGTAGCGTGACCCGAAGATCCGGGCCAGGACTCACGTAGCGGCGTGCAGAGTCTGGCCCGGATCGCCTTTTCAGACGGTCCTCGGCGGTGCCGGGACGCTCAGAGCTCGCCCGTCTCGGGGGGCAGCAGCCCGTCCTCGAGGGCCCGCTGACGCAGCTCCATCCGGGTGGACGCCGGACGTCCCGCGTCGCCGTACCTCTTGCGGATCCGCGACAGGTACGTCTTGACCGACTCGACGCTGACCGGTGGGGTCAGCGCAGCGGCGGTCTCGGCGTACTTCATGCCGGTGGCGTACAGCCGCAGGACCTCGGTCTCGCGGTGCGTGAGGTCGACAGGCCTGCCGCAGTGGGCCGGGACCCACCGCTCGCCCTTGGCCACGGCCACGATCGCCCGAAGCAGCTGGAGCGCCTGGTCGTTCTTCCACACCAGCCCTCGTGCTGGGGAGCGGGCCAGGATCGGCGCCGCCTCCCGATGGCTGCGGTCGGCGTACAGCAGGACCGCGAAGCCGTTCTTGTCGAGCAGCCGGATGTTCTCCTCGGCGTTGGAGCTGTCGTGCAACCGCACGTCGAGCAGCACCACGTCGAAGTAGCTCCGGGTCCTCAACAGGCCCGGAACCGTCGCTGCACCGGCTACGAATCGTGCCGGTGAGTTCTGTGTGGACAGGAGTGCGCGCACGCCTGCCACCAAGAGGTCGTGGTCGTCGACCACGCCTACCTTGATCTTGTCCCCCGTGTCCAAACCATTCTCCCCGTGTCCCCGCCCCTTTCCGGCAGAGTACTCCCGAGGATCAGGCATGTCCCCCGATCTGCGCGGACTCGTGCAGAGCGGTTCCGGTGCGGGTCCACCAGAGCGCCGCGGTGCGATGTGCCTCGTTGTCGCAGTCGACGAGCTCCTTGACGGCGTTCGAGCCGCTCATCCCGAGCGCGTAGAGGGCCGCACGCTGCGTGGCGCGGCCACCCTCCTGGAGGGCCTGGAGCGTTGCCGGGACGTCCCCGTCGTGCAGGCCGGCGGGGAGGCGACCCAAGGTCAGGACGGCCACCCCGCGGACCTGGCGTCGCGAGCAGTCGCGCGCCCACCGCCGCAGGTCCTCGCGCTGCTGCTCGGTGGCCAGGTGGCGCAGCAGCATGGCTGCCCGGTTGGCGACGGAGTCGTCGGCGATGTCGACCGTCTTGGTCAGGGTTGCCGCGAGCCCTGCCCGGTAGGGGCTGACCGAGAGAAGCACCGCCGCCTGGTGCCGGCGCTCCTGGTGGCCGTGGAAGAGAGCCTCGCGGACGAGGCGCTGCAGCATCATGTCCGGCTCGATGCGGTACGGCGGGGGAGTGGCCTCCTGGGTGGCCTTGGCGACTCGCGCCGCAACCTTGCGGGTGGTCGCCTCGGGGAGCACCTCGCCGGTCTTCACCATCAGGTCGAGCGCTGCCAGCGCCGCGGAGTCACGCAGCACGTTGCGGAGACGGTTCACCGCCGGCTCGGGAAGGCGGACCGCGATGTCGAGCACGTCGGCGTGCGCCACGGACGGGCGACCCTCGGCGAGCAGCCCGGCGAGGATCGCCTCGACGCGGGCGAGGCCCTCGTCGTCGAAGTGCCCGCGCGCCACCTTGGCCGCGGTCGTCCAGGCGGCGCCCTGCTGGAGCATGCCGCTGCCCGTCGTGAGGATCCTCAGGACCACCTCGGCCGCCTGCGGGTGCTCCACCTCCTGGAGCAGGGTGAGCGGGTGCATGACGACCTGGGCGGACGGGTCCGTCACGAACCGCCCGATCGACTTCACGACGTGCCGCTGGGCGACGGGGTGGCGGATGAGCGTCCGCATGGACTCGAAGCGCCGCGTGTAGGCGCCGTCCACCGCCCGCACCATCTGGTTGATCAGCGAGTCCGAGATCTGCTCCCAGGTGCGGGGACGCATGTAGATCTGCGGGTGGGTGGCCAGGTAGTTGGTCAGCGACACCCAGTCGGCGCCGTCGGCCCAGTCGCTGTCGACGCGCTCGAACAGAAGGTCGAGGTGCTCGTGCAGCTGGTCCGGGGGCGCCGAGGTCGTCTCGACCACGACCGCGTCGGGGTCGAGCGCACGACGGAGTCCGTGGATGACCGAGGCGAGGTGACAGGGAGCGAGCCCCAGCGCTGTCTCGTACGCCGCGACCACCCGGTCCGGAACGCGCTGGCTGCCGGACTCCCAGCGGCTGACCCGGGCCGGATCAGCGGCGTGCCCCAGGTCCTTCAGGGTCTCGACGAACTTGTCCCGGTGTGCCATGTCCGGGTCGGCGGCGTGGATGCGCGAGGCGCTCAGAAGCCAGGCGACGCGCTGGTTGACGCCGCCGTGGACCTCAGTCAGGGAGCTGTTGTCCTCGGGGAAACGGTACGGACGGCCACGGCGGGGACTCGGCGAGCAGTTGCTCTCCGCCGGCATCCGATTTCCCCCTAGCAGCCGTCGGGGCGTGCCCGTCTGCTGCGCCCCGTTGATGTTTCACGTACTGCTCGGACGCTACTTGCGGAGCTCCCGAGACGTACCGCCGTGGATTGTGCCACCGGATGTTGCGCGCCGTGGGCGAATCGGCCTTTTTTGCGTCTTGTCCATAGTCCGATGCAAGTTAAACGCCCCGAATGTCCGTTCTGCGTAGCGTCTCCGCCGGTGGGGCTTCTGCCCTGCAACTTCTGCAGTACCGGGGGCCTGAATGGTCCCAAGCCTGTGCGGGGTCTCTCCGCACCAGGGATCCATCTAGGAAGGAACAATTCATGACCAGCAGCGGCATGAAGCGGGGCCTGGCGGTATCCGCCATCTCCGCACTCGCGTTGACGGGACTTCCGTTGACCGCGGCTCACGCTGACTCGATGGCCGACCAGGCCACGGGCTCGGACAGCGTTGCTCTGTACACCGCGTCGAACGCTGACCCGGGTGTTGTCTCGGTCCGCAACGACGGCGTCGACACCAAGGTTCACCTGGTTGCCAACGGTGGCGCCAACGTCGCCCAGGTTCGCTTCTCCTACACGCACGGTTCGGACTCGGGTGTCATCGCCACGGTGAGCCGCACCAACGGTGTCTTCTCCGCAGAGTGGAGCCCGGCGCTCAACCTGCTCGGTGAGGACGTCACCATCACGCGCTGAGGGCCTCAGCAACGCCGGCGCGGAGATCAGCTCGCATTGACCACGACGTGAACGTCACGGCGAACGCGACGTCGGTCGACATCTCCAACGCTCCCGGGCTCGAACGTCGGTCTGTTCCAGCAGCAGTACGGCACCGGCCACGCGGCGAACCTCGGTGTCGTCTCCGGTACCACCTCCGAGCTGACCGACGACGTCACGCTCGAAGGTTCAGGGCTACGGCAGCGCCATGGACGTCAACTCCGCCAACGGTGGCGAGTACGGCGAGGCAGCCGGCGGCATCCGCTCCTTCAAGGGGGTCGCCGACTTCGGCGCCTACGACATGGACGACACCGACCCCAAGGTCGACGAGGCTGTCGTCCAGGCGTGGACCGGCAGCGACGACAACGAGGTCGTGAAGGTCTACACCCAGGAGATCAAGGGTGTCAGCGTCACCGCCGCGGACAGCAACCCGCCGGCCAGCAACCCGGGCACCACCGCGACCGTCAAGGTCGTCGACCAGTACGGCAAGGCCATTGCGGGTGCTCAGGTCATCCAGAGCGCTCCCGCCGCCACCATGTACACCGACGTGAACGGTGAGGCCACCTTCGACGTCACGGGTGACGCCGATGGCAACACCTACACCTACCTGGTCAACGTCGACGGCGAGGCCGACTACCAGTCCAGCAAGGACTACCAGCGGTCCGTCACGGTCACGACCTACGACGACATGACCGCCGGCATCGCCGCCGGTCAAGTCCGACCTCGGCTACGCGCTCGACTTCGACGAGTACGACGCCAAGCCGGTCTACATCAAGGTGACCGACAACCGCGGCAAGCCGCGCAACGGTCAGTCCGTCCAGTACACCTGGACCGTCAAGCCCTTCGACAAGGACGAGACCGTCCCGGCGGCTGAGTCGGGCACCGCGACGAGCGGCACCGACGGCCTCGCTGACCGTCGACGGCTCCCACCAGCGGCGTCTCCGGCGAGTACACCCTCAAGGCGTACATCGAGAAGGACGGCACCCCGGGTGCCTCCGCCGGCGACATCGTGATGGCTCCGTTCACCATGAAGATGGGCGAGTCCAGCGTCGTGTTCGCCGACGGCGACATCTCGCAGGCGCTCGCGGGCAGCAGCAAGACGTTCGACGCGAAGCTCCAGCTCGAGGACGGCACCGCGCTCCCGAGCCGCGAGGTCACCTTCTCGTACACGCCCGGTTCCGAGGTGGACCCGGACGGTGCGGGTGACTCGTTCATGTCCGCGCACCCAGCCGGCTGGCACGACGCGCGTCAACAACAACTCGGCCAAGGACACCACCGACGAGCACGGCATGGTCTCGGTCTCGCTGACCGACCCCAGCGAGAAGGACCAGCCGAAGGAGCTCGACGGCGACCTGAACGCCAACACCTCCGGTACTCCGAACCCCGGCGGCGCCGGCGACGTCGAGGTCGACTTCCTGCGCAGCCTCGTCCCGGCGAACGCCGAGGACATCCACGTGGGCTCGAGAGCTCTTCGAGTGAGGTGACCCCGGGTCGTCCGGTGCACGTCGCCGTCAGGGCAGAGAACGCCGACGGCGACATGCTCACCGACCTCCCGGTGACGGTCTCCGTCGACAAGGGCTTCCTGAGCCCGAACGCCACGAGACTCTGACGAGCTGGTCGCCGACCCGGCTCCGGCTGAGGGTGGTAACTTCGGCGAGTGGAAGTCGCTCGGTGACCTCGAAGCAGCTCACCACCGACGACACCGGCTGACACGGGGATCGTCGCGGGCATCGAGCGCGACAAGGGCTTCGACACCAGCGACGAGGTCACCATGACCGTCACCGTGAAGGCCGGCGACGTCGCGACGACCCGCCGGTCGACTTCGACTCGACGGACCCGATGAACCCGGGTGACCTGAAGATCGAGCTGGCGACGACCAGACCGTCGGCGTCCTGCCCGACGCTCCGACCACCGAGGGCGTCTACTACGACGTCATCGCGACCGACCAGTTCGGCAACCCGGTCATGGGCGAGGACGTCACGATCAACGACGCCGGGTCCCCTGCGCTGCTCAACGGGCACGACGGTGACGTGACGGTCAGCTCGAACCTCAAGGGCGACTCGCCTGCGCTCACCCTGTCCTCGGACAAGGCGACCAGCCAGTCCCTGAAGGGTTCGTGGGCCACGCAGTCCCGCACCTGGACTGACGCGGACAAGACACGAGCCGGGCTTCCAGGACACCCCGCGGCACGACTTCACGGATGGTGCGATCAAGCTCCAGGACGTGACCGAGCACGCTCAGGCGGGCCCGATCAACTGGTACACGATCGACTTCGCGGCTTCGTCGTACGGCCTCGACTCGGGTGCGGACGTCATGCACGTGGGCGACGTCGTTCACACCAAGTTCACGGCGGTCGACCAGAAGGGCGAGCCGATCTCCGGGATGAAGGTCAACTTCTTCCGGACCGGCCCGGACGACCTGCAGGACGGCGAGGGCAAGAGCGCCGTCGACGACCGGTGACGACGGTTACGTCACCTACGTCTGGCAGGGTGCCAAGCAGGGCAAGGCGGTCGTCACCTCGGTGGTCCGCACCCCGGCAGGCACCCTCGTCCCCGAGGCGGAGCTGTCCGACACGGTCAAGTTCGTGTGGAAGCGTGAGCACATCAACGCGAACCTGAAGATGCGAACAACAAGTCCCACGGCAACGACGTGGCGTTCGTGAACGCTCCGTCCCGCGCCGAGGGCGATGGTGAAGCTGTTCAGGTTCCAGAACGGCAAGCGGCAAGCTGGTGGCCAAGAAGCTCGCCAACGGCTGCGGGCAACGCTCGCTTCGTGGTTCGTGACGGCCGGAAGCACGCCTGCACCCTGTACCGGGCCCCGGCGTCTACAAGACGGCTCGACGTTCGGCCGACTGGACCCCGTTCCGCCGCATCCGCTGACCCTGACGGGTTGCTGAATCAAGACCGGGGCGGAGCCCAAGCTCCGCCCCGGTCCCCAGCACCAGGGTCGGTGGATCCTCAGTAGTTCAGCTTCACAACTCTAAGAACGCCGCCCTGGCGCTCCACGAACGCGATCCGGGCCATCCTCTGAACGCCGCTGCGAGGGAATGGCCCGGATCGCTTCATGATGTCCGGGGAAAGCGGGAAATTTTGCCTTTGCTTCGTCCCGGTTCGTCCAGTTTGGCCGCCCTTTGGGCGGCTTTTTTCGTGCGCGTTTCTCCACGCGTGTCGTCACCAGCGTCGCCATAGTCGGTACATGCAACTGATGCACTTCCACACATTGCGCACGGGCGTACAGGTCAACGCCTCGCCCGCGCCGGAGCGAGTGCTGGTCGCCACGGAGAGCAAGCTGCAGGAGCTGCTGACGCGCAGCGGTCTCTTCGACAACGTCGAGGTCGGGCACACCGACGACCCCGACGAGCTGGTGGTGGGGCTGTGCCAGTTCCGCCAGTACGTCTCCGAGTACGCCGTGGCCGAGGCGATCGAGCAGCTGTGGGACGACGGCGTTCGATCCCCGTTCTGGGAGGTCCATGCCACGACGGTGGACGAGGGATACGTCGAGTTCCACGGGGCGACACGGGAGAGTGCTGTCGGCCACTACACGACCGTGCATCTCGTGGCGCAACGCACCCCCGTCCCGGCGCAGCGGGGGCCGGTGGCCTGACGCGCGGGGAACCGACCCGGCCTGCTCCCTGTCGGTGCCGGGTCGGCGCCCGCCCGCCGTCCGGCTAGCCTCGGCACGGTGACCGACTCCGAGGCAGCCATGCGCGGGCTCGCGCGCCCGATCGACTCCGAGTTCGACCGAGGCATCGCCCTCGAGCGACGCTCGGACGGCGTGTACGACGGGCACCTGGACCCCGGTTGGGCGATCGGCGCAGCGATCAACGGGGGATTCCTGCTGGCCGCGTGTGGCAACGCCCTGAGCCAGACCTTCGCCGACGAGGCGCACCCGGACCCCGTCTCGATCAGTGCGTACTACCTGTCCGCGGCGCAGCAGGGGCCGGCGAGGTTCACCACCGACGTCGTGCGACGTGGTCAGAGCATGTCCACCGCCTCGGTGTCGCTGTTCCAGGAGGTCGACGGGCGCTCCGTCGAGCGGGTGCGCGCACTGTCGACGTACGGCGACCTCGGCGAGCTCACGGACGACGTGCACACGACAGCGACCGAGCCGGATCTGCCCGACCTCGATCAGTGCGTCGGGACGGACCTGGCGCCGGAGGACTTCAAACGAAGCGCTCCACTGCTGGACCGGCTCGACCTGCGGCTGGACCCCGACTGCGTGGGCTGGGCCCTCGGGAAGCCCAGCGGCCGGGGGATGATCCGCGGCTGGCTGAGGCTCGCCGACGAGCGCGAGCCGGACCCGCTCTCACTGCTGCTGGCGCTCGACGCGCTTCCACCGGTGACCTTCGACCTGGGTCTGCCCGGATGGGCGCCCACCCTCGAGCTGACCGCGCACGTTCGGGCTATGCCTGCCCCGGGGTGGCTCAAGGTGGTGCACGCGACCCGCAACTTCGCCGGTGGGTTGCTCGAGGAGGATGCCGAGGTCTGGGACTCAACCGGCCGTCTCGTCGCGCAGTCCCGGCAGCTCGCGCGGGCGCCGCGAATGTGAGCCTGCGAACGTGATCTGAGGCGGGCAGACCCTGCAGCCTCGATCAGGCAGCGGTGACGAGTGCCCCGAACTGCGCTTCGAGCGGGCTGACCAGGGCTGCCGGTGGCAGTGTCCCGCAGCCGTGCCAGACGGGTTCGCGGGCGTCAGGCGCAGCCGGTGGCGTCGACTGTGGCGCGGTGCGAGGGCTTGGCTCGGGTCGGCGGACCTGCCGGGTGCCGGTGTGGTCGACGAGGTACACCGCCCCGTGGGGAGTGCGCCAGAGGTAGATGCCGGGGAAGGGCTGGCGCAGCTGCCAGCCGGCATGGGTCTTGACGCGGTGGTGGAAAGTGCTCAGCCGCCCGAGGTTGTGCAGGCCGGTCTGCCCCGGTGGGCCACCTCGTTGCGGTGGCCGATAGCGCTTCGTGTGGTCGACCTGCGTCGTGCGCCCCGTGTTGGGGGCGTAGGGGAAGACGTCGGCGGGCGTCCGAAGATGCAGGGCCTCGCGGTGACGGTCGGGGATCTCGTACGCGTCGACGGGCGCGAGGCCTGCGGGGTCGATCACGGGCTTGACCGTGAAGCGGGCGAAGGGTCCGAGGAACTCTCGGATGTAGGAGGCGGTGACCGGACCTTCACCTTCCCAGCGGGCGACGCCGTTGCCGGCCGCGACAGTGTCGGCGTGCAGGTGCAGGTAGAGAGTGACCCGGGGGAGGAGGTCGGCGGTGTCGGGGAGCCAGGAGCCGCCCCGACAGCCGCAGGGCGGGACTTGCCGCGGGTGGAACGGCTTGGTGAAGGGCTCGGCATCGCCCTGAGATCCTCCTGTGGCGCCGTGCCCGCCGTCAGATCCAGGCTCGTCGTGCGCAACGGCTTCGGAGTCAGGCTCGGCCTCGGCGGGGTCCGGTAACGGGGTGTCGTCCTCGTCCCAAGGCGGGCCGCCGGGGCCGTCCGACCCGTCTCCGCCGGCGTGGCGCCCGGCTCCGGTGACGCTCAGGTCGGGCGAAGGACCACTATCGCCGCTGTCGCTCCGACGGTGTCGGGTGTGAGCAGCCTGGAGCAGCGCGACCGCCTGGGTGGGGTTGGCGAGGATGAGGACGGCCTTGCAACGGCGTCGCTCCTCCGGGTCGGGGTCGCCCAGCGCCTTCAGGGCGTCGGCGAGGTAGGCGATGGTGGCGTCGATGCGCGTCATCTCCGCGGCACCGGTCCGGACGTAGAGGGTCTTCTGACCGTGCTGGTTGGACTGGCCGACCTTGGCGAACTGCTCCTCGGCCGCGGCGCGCTCCTTCGCTGCGGCAGCTTCCGGGTCGGCGGCGACCACGGCCGCCTCGAGGAGGGCCTCGAACCGCGCCCAGGGCAGCCGCCCGTCGGCGTACTCGACCAGTCGGTCGTCGACCACGCCGACCTGGTCCCGCCCCAGCGCCCCGGGTGGCCTGGGCGACGCGTCGGGCGACCCAGGCCGGGACCTCGTCGGCCACGACACGAGCCCAGATCCGCGGAAGCCGGTGCCGTGTCTCCAGGGCGTCGCCGATCAACCGGCGGGCCGACCAGGTGGTCATCGCCAGCTCGGCAGCCATCTCGGCGATGGCGAACTCCAGCACCAGGGGCGCGCCGTCCCCGGCGACGGCGATCGCGCGCTCCATGCCCGGCAGCGTGCGCAGGTCGTCGGGGCGCGAGGTGTCGGCGTTGTACAGGTCGGCGAAGTGGGCCGCGAGGACGAGAATGTCGCGCGAGGCACGGTCGCGAGTACGGCGCAGGTCGCCGAAGGCGACAAGGGCGTCCGCCGCGCCCAGCTCGTCGACCTCCTCGATCACCATGAGAAGACTCTAGGGCCGACCACCGACACTTTCCGCGACGAGAATCCCCTTGCCCACAAGGAGATTCCGCAAGCTCGGCGCCGCCGCAGCACTCGCCGCGGGAGCCACCGCGTCACCCCAGCCGGGAACGGTCCATCGCGAAGACGTACCGGCGCCCCGGGTGCTCCGTCTGCGACCACAGCTCGTCCCGCGACGGCCAGTAGGTCACGTCCTCGACCCCCACGGGCAGCACCCAGCGGCGTCGACGCAGGGCACCCGGCTCGCCGACGTACAGCGAGCCCCGCCAGTAGGGCCCGGCGCTCGTCGTGACGTACCAGCGCCCGTCCACCACCGTCGCTCCCTGCATGCCGTCCACGCCGTCCCCAGGGGCCGACACCGGCGACGCGAGGCCGTCGGCAGAGACCTGGAGCAGTGAGGTCGCCGGGTCGATCGCGAAGTCGACCAGCCGGGTCGTCCGCCCTGCTCGCCCGTACTCGCCCGCGACGACGGAGGCGCCCGACGGGCGGCGCGCCAGCGACAGGAAGGAGTAGCGCAGCCGCTCGTGCCCCTCGTCGGTGAGCGCGTCGTAGGTGAACCTGACCGGCAGCAGGTACCGGTAGCCGAGAGCGCCCGCACGCGCCGGTAGTCCGGCGCCGGCGCCCACGCGCAGGACGTCGCCCACGTGGCAGGTCGCGATACCGCGTGCCGTTCCCGCGACGTACAGGTGGTCGCCGTGCCAGACGAGCCCGCCCGCGTGCACTCGCAGCGGCTGTACGTCGACCGCTCCGTCCTCGCCGCGGACGACGTCCACGAGCAGCACGTGCCGGTACCGCAGCCGCCCCTCCTCGTCGGGGACCACGACCGTGACACGGGAGCCCTGGTTCGCGCCGTGGCCGTCCTTGGCGTACCAGCTCGTCATCAGCACCCGCCTGCCCTCGAAGACCTCCGAGGTGTCGTGGTCCGCCGACGTGGTGATGCCCTGGGGCCACCACCGCCGGTCCCGCTCGTCCTGCTCGTCCCAGCGGAAGCCCCAGCGCGCAGCCCGCCCCGGCACCCGTACGGCGGAAGCTCGCCTGTCGAGGTCGTCCAGCACCCCCGCCAGCCCCACCCGGCCGCCCCCGCCCCTGCTCAGCGCAGCGGCCAGCTCCTCGACCTCCGCGGCGCGCTCGGCGCTGCGGCGCAGGTGCACTCCGGGCCTCAACTACCCTGACCTCCGACTCGACGACCGGGGCCGGCTTCGCCCCTGACCTGCACGAAAACTACCCCGAGGAGGGCTCTGTGGTGCTCGTGATGGGCGCGGCGATCGTGCGGGACGGTCGCGTGCTCGCGGCACGTCGTGCCAGGCCGGAGGGGCTTGCGGGCGGTTGGGAGTTCCCGGGTGGGAAGGCCGAGCCGGGCGAGACGCCGGAGGCGGCGGTCGTCCGGGAGATCGCGGAGGAGCTCGGCTGCACGGTCGAGGTGACCGGCCACCTGGCGGGGGAGGTGACGATCCGGGAGGGGTACACCCTGCGCGTCGCCGTCGCGAGACTCAGCGAGGGCGAGCCGGTTCCCCGTGAGGACGAGCACGACGCGGTCCGCTGGGTGGGCCCGGAGGATCTCGACGAGCTGACCTGGCTCGAGCCGGACCTGCCGTTCCTCGACGAGCTGCGCGAGGTCCTGCTCGACGGGACGCCGCTCGAGGGCGGCAACGTCGGTGTCACGGTCCGCATCGGCCACACGGTCCGCCGCGCCACGGGACCGTGGACGCCCGCGGTGCACGCGTTGCTGGACCACCTGGAGGGCAGGGGCCTGCGAGCCGTCCCGCGAGTGCTCGGCACCGACCGCCGGGACCGCGAGATCCTCACCTTCCTCCCCGGCACGATCGTCGACGTCGACCACGACCTGCTGAACGAGGCGCGGCTGGCGAGCCTCGTCGCATGGACCCGCGACCTGCACGACGCCGGCGAGGGCTTCCACCACCCGGGTCCCTGGCGGTTCCCGGCCGAGGAGCCCCCCGAGATCGTGGCCCACAACGACATCGCGCCGTACAACGTCTGCTTCACCGGCGACCGCGTCTCCGGCGTCTTCGACTGGGACCTGGCCGCTCCCTCGACGCGGCTGATGGACCTCGGCATCCTCGTGTGGACCTGCGTCCCGCTCTTCCGCGAGCTCGACCCCGCCACGGCCGCCCGTCGCGTCGAGCTCGTCGCCGCCACCTACGGCCGCTACACGGCCCGCGAGCTGCTCGACGCCGCCGAGGCCCGGGTCCGGCGCTCGAGCGAGGTCGTCCGCGACTGGATCGCGACCGGCGTCCCGGGGACGGAGGGCATGCTCGCCGTGGGGGAGCCCGCACGCACCGAGAACGCCTTGGCAGACTGGGCGGTGCGCAGGCCCGCGATCGAGAAGGAGCTCCGATGACCTCGCTGCGTGCGGTGTTCCACGAGGAGGACGACGCCCGTGCCGTCGCGGCCCGTCTCCAGCACGACGGCTTCGCGGCCGCGGTCGAGCAGGAGCGCTTCGCCGGGGAGGACGACGACGAGGACCACCCGTGGGCCGTCGTGAGCGACGCCCCGGAGTTCGTCCTCGACATCCTGGTCGAGCAGTACGACGGCTGGGTCGACCACGACTCGGCCATGGGCCAGACCGCGCCCGTCGACGTACCCCCGCCCCTGGACCTGCCCGACGCACCCCGTCGGATCAAGGGACACTTCACCGAGGGATGAGCCCACAACGGGGCGGACTAGGCTGAGCGCCATGGAACAGCGGATGTTGCTGGTGCACGCCCACCCCGACGACGAGAGCATCAACCACGGCGCCACGATGGCCAAGTACGTCGCCCGTGGCACCCAGGTCACCCTCGTGACCTGCACCCTGGGTGAGGAGGGTGAGGTCCTCGTCCCCGGTCTGGAGCATCTCGCCTCCGACCAGGAGGACCGGCTCGGCCTGCACCGGGTCGTCGAGCTCGCCGAGGCGATGAAGGAGCTCGGGGTCACCGACCACCGCTTCCTCGGCGGCCAGGGCAAGTACCGCGACTCCGGCATGGTCTGGCACGAGCAGGGGCACGCCACGGCCGGCGAGGAGGTCAAGGACGGCACCTTCTGGCGCGCCGACCTGCTCGAGGCCGCCACCGACCTGGTCTCCGTGATCCGCGAGGTCCGCCCGCAGGTCCTGGTCACCTACGACCAGTTCGGCAACTACGGCCACCCCGACCACATCCAGGCCCACCGCGTCGCCATGTACGCCGTGCAGCTCGCCGCGGCCCGCTCCTACCGCGAGGACCTCGGGGACGCGTGGGAGGTGGCCAAGATCTACTGGGCCGCGATGTCGGAGAACCGCATGCGCGAGGGCCTGCGTCGCCTGCGCGCGTCCGGCGACACCACGACGTTCGAGGGCATGGACCCCGACGCCGACCTCGGCTTCTGGGTGACCCCGGACCGGCTCCTGGACTGTGTCGGTGGACGCCAACGACTTCGTCGAGGCCAAGCTCGCCGCGATGCGCGCCCACGCCACGCAGATCACCGTCGACGGACCGTTCTTCGCGCTGTCCAACAACATCGGCAACGAGGTGTGGGGCAACGAGTACTACCGGCTCGTGAAGGGCGCGAAGGGCCCGGTCGACGACGACGGACTGGAGACGGACCTCTTCGCCGGGCTCGAATGAGGCTCCTGGTCCTCCTCGTCACCCTGGTCCTCGGGTTCGCGGCCGGTGTCGCCGCGATCGCCGTCCACCGAACCGTTCCCGGCCTGCTGCTGGGCACGGCGACCGCCGTGGCCGTGATCCTGGCGCTGCGTCCCTGGCAGCCCCGGGCCTCGGCCGCCTTCGCCGCCGGGTGGCTGGTGGCGCTCGTGGCCGCGGTCGCGGGTCGCAGCGAGGGTGACTACGTGGTGTCCGCGGACCTGCTGGGCTGGCTCCTGATCGGCTCCGGCTTCGTGGTTCTCGTCACGGGCATCACCGCGGCACGCCCCCTGCCGCGGCGACGCGATGCGGTCGAAACGGGTGACCGCACCTATCATGGCCGGTCGTGACTGACCAGCCGTTCAAGGACCGAATCAACGACCGCCGCGTGGTGACGCTGTTGCTGCTCGGTCTCGTCGTGCTGTTCGGGGGCCTCTACGTCGCCGCCTACGCGGTCACGAGCGACCGGGTTCCGCGCAACGCGACCGTCGGCGGCGTCGAGATCGGCGGCCTGCACCCCACGGCCGCCACCGCCAAGCTGCGCGATGAGCTCGGGCCCGCCGAGAACGCGCCGATCGTGGTGGCGGCGGACGGCCGCCGGGCGAAGGTGACCCCCCGGCAGGCCGGCCTGAGCATCGACTACGACGCCTCCGTGGACCAGGCAGGGGGCGGGCGCAGCTGGAGCCCGGGCCGCATGTGGGACTACGCCACCGGCGGCGACGACTTCGAGCCCGTGGTGGACGTCGACCGGGCCAGGCTCGACGAGTCCGTGGACGGCCTCGCGAAGAAGATCGACAAGCCCGCGGTGGACGGCGGTGTCACCTTCCGCAAGGGCACGGCGAAGCCGCACCTTCCCAAGGCCGGCCGGCAGCTCGACCGCGACAAGGCGGCGGCGGCGATCACCGGCGCCTTCCCGGCCGTGGACGCCGACGAGCCGGTCGAGCTCGACCTCACCGAGGTGACCCCCGAGGTGACCGAGGAGGAGGTCCGCTCGGCGGTGAAGGACTTCGCGGACCCCGCGATGTCCGCGCCGGTGATCCTGGTGCTCGACAACCACGACGTGGTCGTGCGCCCCACGGCGTACTCCCAGGCACTCTCGATGAAGGCCGAGGACGGCGAGCTGGTCCCGCACGTGAACAAGAAGAAGCTGATGGCGGCGGTCCGGCCGGCCATGAAGGGGCTCTCGCTCCGGCCGCAGCCTGCCACCGTGAAGCTCGTCGACGGCCGGCCGAAGGTCGTTCCCGGCAAGAACGGCGTCACCTTCGACCCCGACGAGGTGGCCGACGAGTTCCTCTCCCTCGTGGTGAAGGACGACAAGAAGCGCACCTACGAGGTGAACGCTGTCGTCGACAAGCCCGACTTCACCACCAAGGACGCCCGCAAGCTCGGGGTGAAGGAGGTCGTCTCCTCCTTCACGACGTACTTCCCCTACGCCGAGTACCGCAACGTCAACCTCGGCCGCGCGGCCGACATCGTCAACGGCACCCTGCTCAAGCCGGGGGAGACCTTCAGCCTCAACGGCACCGTCGGCGAGCGGACCGCCGAGAACGGGTTCACCAAGGGCTACATCATCAGCGACGGCGTCTACAAGGAGGACTACGGCGGCGGCGTCTCCCAGGTGGCGACGACGCTCTTCAACGCCGCCTTCTTCGCCGGCCTCGAGGACATCGAGCACAAGCCGCACTCGTTCTACATCGACCGCTACCCGATCGGCCGGGAGGCCACCGTGGTCTGGGGCGCGCTGGACCTGAAGTTCCGCAACGACACCCCGCACGGCGTGCTCATCCAGTCCTGGGTCAAGCCGTCCACGTCCTCGTCGACGGGCGAGATGCACGTGCAGATCTGGTCCACGAAGTACTGGGACATCACCGCCGGTGTGTCCGACCGGTACAACAAGACCGAGGAGGAGACCCGCTACCTCCAGGGCAAGAACTGCGTGGAGCACGAGGGGTACGGCGGGTTCGACATCGACGTCTTCCGCTACTTCCGCCGCCACGGCAGCGACGGACTGGAGCGCAAGGAGACCATGCACACCACCTACACGCCCTCCGACACGGTGGTGTGCGGCAAGGACCCGAACGCCTGAGCAGATCGTTACGTTTTGTGGAGTTTCCGTTACCTCGCCTTGGAGGGGACGTGGACCGCGCCGGACCATGCTGAAGGCATGAACCTCATCGCCTTCCAGACCCTGCGCAACGGCCTCCGCATGAACGCCGCCCCTGCGACCAACCAGGTGCGGCAGGTGCTCGAGGTCGGGCTGCGTGAAGAGCTGCTCGCCACCGGGTTCTTCGAGGACGTCGAGATCGGCGCGTCCGACGACGAGGAGCGCCTCCTCATGGCACTCGGCACGTACCGGGCAGGCGTCAGCGAGGAGCTCGTCGCCGGCGCCGTGACGCGGGCGTGGTCCCGCCTGGCGTTCCACCACTGGGAGGCGCACGCCTTCCTCACCGACGAGGGGCACGTCGAGTTCCAGGCCGCGACCCTCGACCGCCCGGCCGGTCGCTTCGTGACCGTCCACCTCGTCCTCCAGCGCTCGGTCGTCCCCGACGTCTCGGTCGACGGTCTCGAGCTCGTGGCCTCGATGCCGCAGCAGCGTCACGCCGCTGCTCCCGCGCTCGCGCAGAGCGCCTGAGCCCACTCCTGCTACCGGCAGCTCGTACGGCTTTCCCCTGACCGGACCTGGCTGCCGGGTGACCTGACGGTGCTCCGTCAGCGCCACCGCCGCTGCGCCGGCCGTCCGACGGCCGGCGCAGCGACGTTCGTGCGGGCGGTCAGCCGGGGGTGAGGTACCGGTAGGCGTGGTGGGTGGCGAACCCCAGTCGTTCGTACGCCGCGAGCGCGGCCCGGTTGTCGCCGCGGACCTGCAGGTACGCCGTGGTCGCACCCCGCTCGGCCGCCCACGTCAGCATCTCCGCCATCACGACGGTCCCCAGCCCCGTGCGGCGATGGCCGGGGGAGACCCACACGTTCGTGATCCCCGCCCAGTCCTCGTCACCCGGGACGGCCCCGGAGCCGCGGGCCACCCGCCCCTTCGCGACGACGGTGCCTGAGCCCTCGTCCGTGACGGCGACGAACCCGACGTCGTCGGGCCCCTCCAGCACGGCGCGGGCCGTGCGGCCGAAGGACAGCGACCACTCGTCGTCGGCGAGCCATGCGGCTTCGGCCCGCCCCATGACGGAGGCCTCGGGCGCGTCCGAGGGCAGTGCCCGGCGTACGACGCGGCGCGCGGCGGACACGGACGCGATCTGGAAGAGCGTGTCGGCCTCGCCCGGGCGCGCGAGGACCCAGCCCTTGCCCTCCACTGCCTCCTGGACGTCGGAGCCCACCACCACCTGCGCCCAGGCCGGAAGCCCACGCTCGGCGTAGAACGAGCGGACCGCCTCCAGGGCTGCCGGGAGCGGCCTCTCGGGCGTCCCGGTGGCCAGGACGGAGCTGGCGCGGGCGGTGTAGCCCCCCGAGGCGCGCAGCACCCACTCGCCGAGCGCGGCGGTCTCGACCGCCGGCCAGGAGGCGAGGGCGCGTCGCTCCGCAACCTCGGGCGTCACGCGGAGGCGCACCGAGGCGCGGGGTGGGACGGGCTTGCCCGAGACGATGTCGGCGATCGGGATCCGGACCTCCTCACCGTCCTCCTTGCGGACGACGGTGTGCCCCTCCGACCAGCTCTCCATCACGCCGAGCACGTCCGTGAGGGCCGGGCCGCCGCTCGGGCCGGTCTCACCGGGCAGCACACGGCGTACGACGACGCGTTGCCCCACCACGTGGGGACCGAGGCCCGGCCGTCGGCCGGGTGGCGTGTCGGGCGGTGTGCCGGGAGCAGGACTCACGAGCGCGGACAGCCTTTCGTCTTGCGGGGCCGGGGGCGGCCTGTGATCGGGCGACCGTGATACTAGGCTGTAGGCAGTTGCATGGCATCCGTCGCTCCACGCCGGGACGCCTGAAATATCCATCCGAGGAGGAACCAAGGTGACGTACGTCATCGCGCAGCCCTGCGTCGACCTCAAGGACAGGGCCTGCGTCGACGAGTGCCCCGTCGACTGCATCTACGAAGGCAAGCGCATGCTCTACATCCACCCGGATGAGTGTGTCGACTGCGGTGCGTGCGAGCCGGTCTGCCCGGTCGAGGCGATCTTCTACGAGGACGACACGCCGGAGCAGTGGAAGGACTACTACACCGCCAACGTCGACTTCTTCGACGACCTCGGTTCTCCGGGTGGCGCCGCGAAGCTCGGGGTGATCGAGAAGGACCACCCGATGATCGCCGCCCTCCCGCCGCAGAACCAAGAGTGACCCGGGCAGCGTGACCCAGCCCGAATCGAGCACCGTGCCGTCCACCCCGTGGTGGGCGGCACGTGCCGTCTCCAGCCGTCTGCCCGACTTCCCCTGGGACCACCTGACCCGGTACGCCGAGACGGCGCGGGCGCACCCGGACGGGATCGTCGACCTCTCCGTCGGCACCCCGGTGGATCCCACGCCCGAGGTGGTCCAGCAGGCGCTGCGGGGGGCCACCGACGCGCCCGGCTACCCGACCACCATCGGCCGGGCGGAGACGCGGCAGGCGGCCGTGGACTGGCTCGAGCGGCGCCACGGGGTGACCGGGCTCGGCATCGACGGGGTGCTGCCGGTGATCGGTTCCAAGGAGCTGATCGCCTCGATGGCCGGCCATCTGGGGCTCGGCCCGGGCGACCTGGTCGCCTACCCGCGCCTGGCCTACCCGACGTACGAGGTGGGTGCCCGTCTCGCCGGGGCTCGTGCGGTGGCGACGGACTCGCTCACCGCCCTCGGCCCCGAGCGCGTGTCGATGCTCTGGATCAACTCACCGTCGAACCCGACCGGCAAGGTGCTGCCCGTCGACCACCTCCGCAAGGTGGTCGCCTGGGCGCGCGAGCGCGACGTGCTGCTGGTCTCCGACGAGTGCTACCTGGAGTGTGCGTGGGAGACCACGGACGACGGGCGCTGGCCGGTGAGCGTGCTCCACCCCGACGTCTGCGACGGCGACCACACCGGCATCCTCACCGTGCACTCCCTGTCCAAGCGCTCGAACCTCGCGGGCTACCGCTGCGCGTTCGTCGCCGGGGACCCCGCGGTCGTGGGGGAGCTGCTGGCCGTCCGCAAGAACCTCGGTCTGCAGATGCCTGCCCCCCAGCAGGTCGCGATGAAGGCGGCGCTCGACGACGACGCCCACGTGGCCGAGCAGCAGGCGCGCTACGCCGCCCGCCGTTCCACGCTCAAGGCGGCGCTGGAGGGTGCGGGCTTCGTCATCGACGACTCGCAGGGGTCGCTCTACCTGTGGGCGACGCGAGGGGAGTCGTGCTGGGAGACCGTCGGCGCGCTGGCGGAGAAGGGGATCCTGGTGGCGCCGGGGGAGTTCTACGGCCCTGCGGGTGCCGAGCACGTCCGGGTCGCCTTCACGGCGACGGACGAGCGGGTGGGCGAGGCCGCGCGGAGGCTGGCGGCTCAGGAGGCGTAGCTGCGGCCTCCGGGCATGGCGTGCACGCGCTCGGGGATCTGCTGACGGTGCGGTGCGGGCGAGCAGATGGTGACCGCGGAGATGCTCTCGATGCGGATCACGGAGTGTCGTTCTTCCTCCCCCTGGAGCACCACGCCGAAGCCGTCGACGGCGAGCACGTCACCACGAATCCACATGCCTTCGACGAGGATCTCCACGGACACGCCGTTGTCCTTGGCGCGGTTCAGCGCCGTGCCGATGGAGTAGATCATCGAGTCGCTCATGGTGTGCAGAGTCCTTCCCCCCGTTTTGCTTTCCCCACCCCATTTGACCGTTCTCCCGTGGGCATGTCCAGACAAAGCGCGCTACCGCGCACGTTCGGTGCCGGGTCTGACCCGGTTGAACTATCGCGGATCGTCCGATCGGCTGACCCGATGTGACGGATGAGGCCGTCGGGTGCAGGCGCGTCCCCCGAACGGGGGTCAGTCGCCCTCGGCCACGTCGACGTGCACGTGGTCGCGGTGCTCGAGGACGGCCCGGTCGCCGGGACGGTCACCGGGGTCGTAGTCGCGCCACCCCTGGCTCGACCGGATGCCCGCCGACCAGATCCTGCCGTCGAAGATCACGTGATCGATCTCCAGCCGGTCCGCGTGGGCCACGAGGTACTCCGCGACGGCCCAGCCCTTGCGTTTGTTCGCCGGGTTGACCGGCCGCATGAACACGTCGATGGCGCGGCCGTCGTAGTGGGCCGACCCCGCCTGGTGGCCGTCCTTCACGCCGCCCGGGGCGAAGCCGCCCAGCGCCAGGTCGCCGAACGCCCGCTCGAGGTTGCGGCGTACGGCGTTGGCGCGCGGAGTGAGACCGTTGCGCGCCTCCTTCTCCTTGGCCAGGGAAGCGGGGTGACGGACCACGCAGGAGAACCGGCCCCCGGTGGAGTAGCCGGTCAGCGCCGAGGCGAGAGCGCGGGCGTCCTCCTCGTGGTCCTCGTACGCCTCGGGGAAGCCGGACCGCTGCACGGCCTGCGCAGCCTCGGTGATCCGCATCCGGTGGTAGCCCTCGACCTTCTCGAGCTCGTCGTAGAAGGCGTTCGTGGCGTAGTACGGGTTCTGCAGCTGCTTCGCGTTGCCCCAGCCCATCGACGGACGCTGCTGGAAGAGCCCCAGCGAGTCGCGGTCCCCGTGGTCGAGGTTGCGGATCTTGCTCTCCTGGTACGCCGTGGCCAGCGCGATCGAGACGGCGCGCGCCGGCAGGCCCCGGCGTACGCCGACCGCGGCGATGGTCGTGGCGTTCTCCGCCTGCTCGAGGGTCAGGTCGGTGACCACGTCGCCCACCTCGACGCTGCAGCCCTCCGGGTCCGGGAAGGGGCCGACGCCCCGCAGGACCATGACGCCTGCGACGGCGACGACCGCGATGACGGCCAGGCCGACGAGGAGGGTGCGTGCCGCCCCGCCGGCCTCCGATCGTCGCGCGAGGGAGCGCCGCCCGCGTGGGGTCCGGTCAGTCGTTCGCATGCAGGGCAGCGTTCAGCTCGATGCCTTCCCCCTGCCGCGGGACCGCCTCGATGGCGCCGGTGACGGAGTTGCGGCGGAACAGCACGTTGTCGACGCCCGACAGGTCGGCGGCCTTGATGAGCTTGGGCTTGTTGTCCATGTCGCGCACGGTGACCTTCGTGCCGGCCGTGACGTAGCAGCCGGCCTCCACGACGCAGCCGTCGCCCAGGGAGATCCCGATGCCGGCGTTGGCCCCGATGAGGCAGCGCTCGCCCACGGAGATGACCTCCTTGCCGCCTCCGGAGAGGGTGCCCATGATCGAGGCGCCGCCACCGACGTCGGAGCCGTCGCCGACCAGGACGCCGGCGCTGATCCGGCCCTCGACCATCGAGGCGCCGAGCGTGCCGGCGTTGAAGTTCACGAAGCCCTCGTGCATGACGGTGGTGCCGGAGGCGAGGTGGGCGCCGAGGCGGACCCGGTCGGCGTCGGCGATGCGGACGCCGGTCGGCATGACGTAGTCGGTCATGCGCGGGAACTTGTCGACGCCGAGGACGCTGACGTTGCGGCCCGCAGCGCGCAGCCGCAGCCGGGTCTCCTCGAAGCCCTCGACGGCGCACGGCCCCTCGCTGGTCCACACGACGTTCGTGAGCTGTCCGAAGATCCCCTCGACCGAGATCGACCGGGGAGCGACGAGACGCGAGCTGATCAGGTGCAGTCGCAGCCAGGCGTCGTGCGCGTCGGCCGGCGCGGCCTGCAGGTCGGCGATCACCGTGCGTACGACGACGCGGCGGACCCCGCGGACCTCGTCGGTGCCCTCGAGGGCCACGAGCTCCTCGGGCGGCTCGACGTGCTCGGGGGCCTCCCCGAGCTGCGGTGCGGGGTACCAGGTGTCGAGCACGCCACCTTCGCCCTCGACACCGGCGAACGTGGCCAGCCCGAACCCCCAGGCACCTCCCGTGGCGAAGTTCTCGGACGCGTCTGTGTGCTGCTGGTTGGTGGTGGTCACATATGACAAGGTATCGAAACGCGACAACAGCAAGCAGGCCGGGCGGAGGCCTTCCGGCATGCGGGAGGAGAGCACGTGGGCGCCGTCGCACGGTGGATGAAGCTCTGCATGGACACGAGCGGGCGGCGAGACACTCGGCCGTTTCTGGGCCGACGTCGCCGGGCTGGAGCTCCGGCCCGACCACGAGGACGGCAACCTCCTCGGCCCCACCGAGGGGCACGGCATCGCGATCTGTCGCGTGCCCGAGGCCAAGACGGTCAAGCACCGGGTTCACCTGGACGTCTACGGGTCCGTCGACGACCTGGTGGCGAAGGCGCGAGCGTCGTGCTCCCCGCGGAGGAGTCCGGCTTCTCGTGGACGGTGATGGCCGATCCCGAGGGCGGCGAGCTCTGCGCCTTCCCCGTGCCGGCCGAGGGGATGCCGCCGTACCGCGTCCACGGCCTGGTCGTCGACTCGACGGACCCGCAGGCGATCGCCGGCTGGTGGGGCGACGTGCTCGGATCCACGGTCGACGACAACGGCGGCCGCGGCTACTGGACGCTGGAGGAGGTGCCGGGCATGCCGATCACCACCATGGACTTCGTCCCCGTGCCCGAGCCCAAGTCCCTCAAGAACCGCATCCACTGGGACGTCGTGAGCACGGTCGAGGCGATGCGTGAGCGCGGTGCCACGCTGCTGCGGGCCCGCGACGAGGAGATCTCCTGGGACGTGATGGCCGACCCCGAGGGCAACGAGTTCTGCGTCTTCGACCGGTGACAGGATGAGCGACATGACCTCCCTGGACCTCACGGCCGACGTCGTCACCCTCACCGAGCAGCTGGTGAACATCGAGTCGGTCAGCGGCAACGAGGCCGCCATCGCGGACGAGCTCGAGGCACAGCTGCGCACCCTTCCCCACCTCGAGGTGAAGCGGTTCGGGAACACCCTCGTCGCACGCACCGACCAGGGCCACGCCGAGCGCGTCGTGATCGCCGGCCACATCGACACCGTGCCGCTCAACGACAACCTGCCGGCCCGCCGTGACGAGGAGAACCTCCACGGGCTGGGCTCCTGCGACATGAAGGGCGGTGTCGCGGTCGCACTGCGCGTCGCGGCCACCATGCCCGAGACCAACCGCGACATCACCTTCCTGTTCTACGACTGCGAGGAGGTGGAGGAGCACCGCAACGGCCTCAAGCTGCTGGGCGAGTCCAACCCCGAGCTCCTCGAGGCCGACTTCGCGATCCTCATGGAGCCCTCCGACGCCACGGTGGAGGCCGGGTGTCAGGGCACGCTCCGGGTCGACGTCACCGCGCGTGGGGAGCGCTCGCACTCCGCCCGCTCGTGGCGGGGCGTCAACGCCATCCACGGTGCGGGGGAGATCCTCGCCCGCCTCAACGCCTACGAGCCGCGGCGGCCGGTCATCGACGGCCTGGAGTACCGCGAAGGCCTCAACGCGGTCTTCATCAGCGGCGGGGTGGCCGGCAACGTCCTGCCCGACGAGTGCACCGTCTCGGTCAACTACCGCTTCGCGCCGGACCGCTCCGAGGCGCAGGCGCAGGCCCACATGCGCGAGGTCTTCCACGGCTTCGAGGTCGAGGTCTCGGACTCCGCGCCCTCGGCGATGCCCGGGCTGAGCGTGCCCGCGGCGGCGGCCTTCATCGAGGCGGTGGGCGGCAGGGTCGGGCCGAAGTTCGGGTGGACCGACGTCGCGCGGTTCAGCGCGCTCGGCGTACCCGCGGTGAACTTCGGTCCCGGGGACCCGCACCTGGCGCACAAGCAGGAGGAGTTCGTCCCGCTCGCGCACCTGGAGTCGGTCGAGGAGCAGCTGCGCAGCTGGTTGCGGCCCGGGTGACCTGTCCTGCGCGGGTACGCCGGATAGCCTCACGGGCATGAGAGACGCGAACGACGAGATGGCCGGCGGGCCCTCGAAGCAGCGCGGGCGCACCACCATGCGCCGCCGCGCCTTCCAGCGCAGCACGACCGACCAGCGGCTCCTGGACTCCCGCGGCCCCAGCGACTGGGTGCACACGGATCCATGGCGCGTCATGAGGATCCAGTCCGAGTTCGTCGAGGGCTTCGGCAGCCTCGCCGAGCTCGGCCCCGCGATCTCGGTGTTCGGCTCGGCGCGCACCGGGTCCGACGACCCCATGTACGCGCTGGCCGAGGAGCTCGGTCGCTCCCTCGCCGACGCCGGGTTCGCGGTCGTCACGGGCGGTGGGCCGGGGATCATGGAGGCCGCGAACAAGGGCGCCCTCGAGAGCGGCGGGGTCTCGGTGGGGCTCGGGATCGAGCTGCCCTTCGAGGCGGGAATGAACGAGTACGTCGACGTCGGCGTCAACTTCCGGTACTTCTTCGCCCGCAAGACGATGTTCGTGAAGTACGCCCAGGGCTTCATCGTGCTCCCGGGCGGGTTCGGGACGTTCGACGAGCTGTTCGAGGCCCTCACGCTCGTGCAGACCCAGAAGGTGACGTCGTTCCCGATCATCCTCATGGGCTCCGAGTACTGGAGCGGGCTGGTCACCTGGATCCGGGACACCGTCCTCGCCGACGGGAAGGTCTCCGAGTCCGACCTGGAGATGTTCCACGTCACCGACGAGATCGACGAGGCCATCCGCATCGTCCAGGACGCGCAGGCCCGACACGGCGCCGCGACGCCCGAGGACGAGGAGTTCCAGAACACCGCCAACGGGAGCTGAGAGCGAACATGACCTGGTTCTTCGCCGTGCTGATCGTCCTCGCGATGGGCGGAATCGCCATCGTCGCGGCGGGACGGGGCGGCACTATGGCCGAGGTGTACGACGACCGGCCCGACGCGCGTGTCCAGGCCGAGGGGCCGCTCACCGCCGACGACCTCCGCCGGGTGCGCTTCACCACGGCGTTGCGGGGCTACCGGATGTCCGAGGTCGACGCGCTGCTCGAGCGGCTCGCGAACGAGCTGGCCGCGGCGCGCGCGGAGGGCGGTCCTGACGAGCCCGGCCCAGGTGTCGGCCCGGAGGTGGGCCGCCCGCCGGAGGAGGGAGTCTGATGGCCATGACGGTGCGCGCGGAGGTGCGTGTCTCGGCGCCGGCGCGTGTGGTGTGGGAGTACGTCACCGACTGGCGACGCCAGGGCGAGTGGATCCCGCTGACCCACGTGGAGCTCCTCCCGCGCGAACCCGGTGACCGTGCCCGCGGGGTCGGCGGCCGCTTCCGGGCGTGGAGCGGACTGGGGCCCGTCGGCTTCTGGGACTCGATCACGGTCACGGTCTGGGACGAGGAGCCCGACGGCTCGGGGAGGTGCGAGATCATGCACACCGGCTCGGTCGTCCACGGCGACGCCGAGTTCCGGGTGGTGGCCGAGGGGCCCGATGCCTGCCGCGTCCTTCTCTGGGAGCGGCTCGACGTCCCCGGCGGCCGGGTGGGTGCGCTGCTGTGGCGGCTCGTCGCGCCGGTGCTCGGCCCCCTGCTCGACCGCGCCGCCGGCCAGGTGCTGGGCCGGATGGGGCGCCGGGCCGAGACCCTGCCGAGAGGTGAGGCGCATGTCTGATCCCGACGGTCTGCTCGTCGGCCCCGACGGGCTCGCCCGCTGTCGCTGGGCAGGGTCCGCCCCCGAGTACCTCGCCTACCACGACGACGAGTGGGGCCGAGAGCTTCGCGGGGACCAGGCGATGTTCGAGCGGCTGAGCCTGGAGGCCTTCCAGTCCGGCCTGTCCTGGATCACGATCCTGCGCAAGCGCGAGGCGTTCCGTGCGGCGTTCCACCGCTTCGACGTCGAGAAGGTCGCGGCGTTCGGGGAGCCCGATGTGATCCGACTGCTCTCCGACGCCGGCATCGTGCGCAACCGGGCCAAGATCGAGGCGACGGTGGCCAACGCCCGGGCGATCCTCGACCTCGAGGAGTCGTTCAGCGACCTCGTCTGGTCCTTCGCCCCAGCCGGTGGGCGGCAGGTTCCCCGCACGCTCGACGAGGTACCCGCCGTGACGCCCGAGTCGAAGGCGATGGCGAAGGAGCTCAAGCGTCGGGGCTTGCGGTTCGTAGGTCCGACGACGGCCTACGCGCTCATGCAGGCCACCGGAATGGTGGACGACCACCTCGCGCAGTGCTGGGTCCGTCGACGCCTCGAGGACGACGCCACGCCGACCGATGAGCACCCAGTGGTCACATAAACGTCACGGATCGGGCATGCTCTGATCGTGACCCCGTTACTCGCCACCATCGTGCTGACGGCCCTGGCAACTGTCGTCGTAGTGCTGACTCGCGTTCGCCTCGCCGGCGACACCGGGGCGGCGGGGCGCCTCTCGATACCCGCGAACGTCCTCAACATGCACACCTACGCAGGTGTGCCGGCCGTGCTGCTGTGGGTGACGTTCCTTTTCACCGGCAACCGCCTCGTGGGGGCCGTGGCCCTGCTCTGCTGGTGGATCACCGTCGTCGCAGGGCTGTTGATCCTCGCCCGCTGGATGCCCGCGAAGGGCCGGCACGCGTCGGGACCCGCGGCCGACACCTGGGGCGAGGGACCCGGCCTCTCCGTCCTGGCCCACGTGGGGCTGCTCGTCGGAGCGCTCGTCTTCAGCCTGCTCTACCTCGTGGATGCCATCCCCTGACCGAGCGGGCTCCCGCCGGCCGTCACCGACCCTCGAAGACCGGTTTCTCCTTGGCCACGAACGAGGAGACCGCCCGTGCGTGGTCCTCCGTGGCTCCCGTCTCCGCCATCATCTGCGCCTCGAACTCCAGCGAGCTCGCGAAGTCGTGGCCCGCGGAGAACTCCACCGAGCGACGCACCGCACCGAACGCGACGGTCGGCCCCGCGGCGAGACGCCGGGCCAGCGTCGCGACCTCACCCTCCAGCTCGTCGGCCGCGACCACGGAGGTCGCCAGGCCGAGCTCGAGGGCCTCCGCTGCCGGGATCGTGCGAGGGAAGTAGAGCAGCTCCAGCGCCTTGGCCCTGCCCACCAGCCGGGGGAGGGTCCATGATGAGCCGGTGTCGCAGGAGAGGGCCACGCCGGTGAAGGCGAGGTTGAAGCCCGCCGAGTCCGCGAGGATCCGGAAGTCGCAGGCGAAGGCGAGGGACGCACCGGCTCCGGCCGCGACCCCGTTGACGGCGGCGACGACGGGCTTGTTCATCGTCGCCAGCGCGTAGACCGTCGGGTTGTAGTGCTCGGGCACCGTCCGGAACAGCTCGTCCGAGGAGCTGCTCCTGAGGATCTCGATGTGCTCCTTGAGGTCCTGGCCGACGCAGAACGCACGACCGGAGCCGGTCAGGACGACGCAGCGGACGGCAGGGTCCCCGGCAGCCTCGGTCACGGCGTCGCGCAGGGCGACCTTGGTGGCGACGTCCAGGCTGTTCATCGCCTCCGGCCGGTCCAGGGTGATCGTCGCGATGCCGCCGTCGACGGCGTAGGTCACGGGCTGGTCGTTCATGTCGGGTCTCCACTCTCGATCGGGGCCAGGCAGCGGTCGACGAACCGGGAGGTGCCGGGCAGCAGCCGGGCCGCCTCCTCCGCGAAGAACTTAGCGGCGGCATGGCCGGGCCAGTCCTCCGGGAGCAGCTCGACGGGGAGACCGGGATCGCTGAAGAGGAACTTCCGCCACTCGTGGACCAGGTGCGAGCGGACCACGAACGCGCGTTCGGCCTCGTCCTCCGGCGCCCGGCCGAGCACCGCCTCGGGGTCGTCGACCAGGGCGCGGGCGTCGCGCTCCCAGGCCGCGTACGCCGTCCCCAGCGCGTCGAGGTCCCAGGCCCGGCGGGCGAGCGCGGCCGGATCTCCGTCGTACCCCTCGAACCGGGTGCAGGCCGCCCCCTCCGCAGCGAGCAGGGCCTCCACCTCCGGGGACGGGTACGGGCTGATCCAGGTCGTGTCGGTCAGTGGGGCGTAGCCGAGGAACGACAGGCCGGAGCGGACCCGCTCGCGACCCGACCGTGGAGGCACCCCGGTGACGACGAGGAGGTCCCAGGCGCCCTTCCATCCGCTGTCGCGGGTGCGGTAGATGCGCGCCGCGGCGTCGGCGAGCCGGTGCCGCGCGCGGTCGGTGAGCGCGTACCCGCGGCCTCCGTCGACCTCGACGGGGGTGAGCCAGCCCTGGCGGACCATGCGCGAGATCGCCGTGCGGACGGCAGGGGCGGTCACCTCGAGCGGAGCGAGCGCGCGCACCAGGGCCGCCACCGGCGCCTGCTCCCCGCGGGAGCGCAGATGGTCGCCGAAGAGGTCGAAGAGGGCGGACCTGGCATGCACAGGACGGAGTCTGCCGCAATCGGGTCGGGGCCGCTGCACGTCCCTGTTGGTGCCCGTCGGGTGGTTGTGGTCAGAGAACCGGGAGAAATGCGCGATACTAGACGTGAAACGCGGCACGCCACGGGGAATGCCACTCGGCGTGGGAGGGACCACGCCGCATGGGCGTGCCGCCGGACACAGGAAGAGGTGTGCGCATGGCGGCGATGAAGCCGCGGACGGGCGACGGCCCGCTCGAGGTCACGAAGGAAGGACGCGGCATCGTGATGCGCGTCCCGCTCGAGGGTGGTGGCCGACTCGTCGTCGAGCTCAACGCCGAGGAGGCTGGTGCCCTCGGCGCGGCCCTGAACGAGGTCGTCGGCTGACCGACCCCGTCCATCCGGGGCGTCGACCCGAGCATGCTGCAGGACCCTGGGCTCTCCGGAGCCCAGGGTCTTCAGTTGTCATCGTGGCGCAGATGAGTAGGGTCGGGGCGGCTCCGCGTGCGCTCATGCCGTGGAGCTCGTTGGAGAGCGCCCACACGCAGCACGGATGCGACACCCGCAAGAACCGTCAACCTCACAGGGGGAACCACACGTGGCACTGCCAAACCAGGTCTCACCGCCACAGATCGCACTCAGCAGCGCGGCCCCGACCGGGGTCCTCGGTGCTGACGTCATCGCGGTGCCCGTCGTGGCCGGCGAGGACGGGCCCACGCTGGGTCCCGGCACGGCCGAGCTCCTCGACGAGCTCGACCTCGACGTCTTCGCGCTGCTCGAGCACCACGGCGCCACCGGCAAGGTCGGTGAGGTCGTCCAGCACCCGGTGCTCTCCCGTGAGGGCCTGACCAACGGCAGCCTGTGCTGCGTCGTGTTCGTGGGAGTCGGCCAGGGCACGGCACGTGAGCTGCGCAGGGCCGCGGCCGCGCTCGCCCGCCGCGTCAAGGGCAAGGACACCATGGCGACCTCCCTCGCCGCGCTGAGCGACGACGCCGGTCTGCGCGCGGTCGTCGAGGGCCTGGTGCTCGGCTCCTTCGGCTTCCACCGCCGCTCCGAGGGGCCCAAGGAGCAGCCGATCGTCCGCGTGGTCCTCGCCGGCATCTCCGACGCCGAAGAGCGTCAGCAGTCGCTGCAGCGAGCCGTCGCCCTCGCCGGCGCCTCGTGGATGTCCCGCAGCCTCGCGCTGGTGCCCTCCAACGAGAAGAACCCCGTCTGGATGGCCGAGCGGGCCGCGGAGATCGCCGACCTCGCCGGTCTCGAGCTCACCGTGTGGGACGAGAAGCGGCTCGCCGACGAGGGTTTCGGCGGCATCCTCGGCGTCGGTCAGGGGTCGGTCAACCCGCCCCGTCTGATCCGTCTCGACTACACCCCGCCCAAGGCCGGCAAGGACACCCCGCACGTCGTCCTCGTGGGCAAGGGCATCACCTTCGACACCGGCGGACTGTCCCTCAAGCCCGCCGAGGCGATGATGAACATGAAGCGCGACATGACCGGCGGTGGCGTCGTCCTCGCCGTCATGGGCGCGCTCGCCGACCTCGACTGCCCGGTCCGTGTCACCGCCCTGGTCGCCTCCGCCGAGAACGCCGTGGGCGGCAGCTCCATCCGGCCCGGTGACGTCCTGCGCCACTACGGCGGCCGCACCAGCGAGGTGCGCAACACCGACGCCGAGGGGCGCCTGGTGATGGCGGACGCGCTGGCGTACGCCGTGGAGCAGGTCAAGCCGGACGTGCTGGTGGACGTCTCGACCCTCACGGGCGCGATGAAGATCGCCCTGGGCCAGAGCACCGGTGGCTTCTTCTCCACCGACGACGCCCTCGCGGACCTGATCAGCACGGCCGGCTCCGCTGCGGGCGAGCCGCTCTGGCGGATGCCCCTGATCGAGGACTACGAGGAGCGGCTGGAGTCCAAGGTCGCGGACGCCGACAACGCTGCCGGCGGTCCCGGCGCCATCACGGCGGCGCTCTTCCTCCGCCCGTTCACCGGCGGACTGCCGTGGGCGCACCTCGACATCGCCTCGGTCGGCGACTCGCCGGTCGACGCCTTCGAGTGGACCCAGGGCGCGACCGGCTTCGGTGCCCGGGCACTGCTCCACTGGCTCGAGCTGCGCGAGCCGTTGGCCGGCGTCACCGTCTGACTCCACCTGACTGCGGGAGGTCCCATGCACGCGCTGACGGTCCGCTGGTCCCTCGACGCCGCCCCTGACGGGGTGGAGCACGAGCTGAGGACCTACGTCGACTCCAGCTCGCACGCCCGGTTCACGGGCAAGCCCGGTCTGCGCTTCAAGACCTGGCGGATGCGCGCGGGGGAGTGGTTCGAGGGCTGCTACGTCTTCGAGAGCACAGCCGAGCGCGAGGCGTTCGAGAAGGAGTTCCGTGCCGTGGCGGCCGAGTCGCCGGTCTCGGTGATCGTGGGTTCGGGGCCGGAGATCATCGAGCCCTGCGAGGTCGTGGCGGTCGCCGAGGGCGGCTCCGGCTTCCTCGCCGCACCCCGCTACTGACCGCTGTCGCTCGAAAAGCGGTCGCCGCCGGCGTCACGACTCCGGGGTCCACACCTTCTTCGCGACCAGGAGGCCGTCACCCACGGGCAGGAGCAGCGGCAGCAGCCGGTCGTGGTCGCGCACCGTCTTGCCGAGCTCGCGGATCGCCACGGTCTCCGCGTCACGCTGGGCGGGGTCCGCGACGCGGTCGTGCCACAGGGCGTTGTCGAAGGCCACGATGCCGCCCGGCTTGAGCAGGCGCAGCGCCTCGGTGAGGTACTCGGAGTACTCCAGCTTGTCGCCGTCGCAGAAGACGATGTCGTAGTGGCCGTCGGTCAGCCGCGGCAGCACGTCCAGGGCGGCACCCGGGATCAGGCGAGCCCGCTGGGGCGGGATGCCGGCCTCGGAGAAGGTCTGCTTGGCCAGTCGCTGGTGCTCGGCCTCGAGGTCGACGCTGGTGAGGACCCCGTCCGGGCGCATGCCGCGCAGCAGCCACAGGCCCGACGCACCGGTCCCGGTGCCGATCTCGACCGCGGCACGTGCCTCGGTCACCGCGGCCAGGAAGCGCAGGGTGGCGCCCCCACCGGGGCCGATCGGAACGACGCCCACCTCCTTGGCGCGGCTGCGGGCAGCGGCAAGTACCTCGTCCTCGCTCACGAACTCCTCGGCGTAAGCCCAGCTCGTGGGCTTGAGTCCCGTAGCGATGATGGCCTCCTCGGTCGGCAATGCGTTCTGGTCCGCGTGTCGGAAATGTTCGAAGCGTGACTCTACCGGTATGGGCAGGCTCGGCACGGGAACACTGGCGAAGGTCCGGACGTTGGTTCAGCAAAGGAGAGCCGGAATCCTCAGGTCACTCTCAGGGGCGGCTCCTAGCGTGAGAGGGGACGACACCAGAGCGATGGCGTCGACGTCGAGCAGGAAGAGCGGCCTGGCCGCGAAGAGCCCTTGGGGCAAGGAGCGCCCGATGAGAGACCGTGACCGCGGCCCGGAGCCGACCGAGACGTGGGAGGCGCCGTCCTGGGACGAGGTCGTCACCCAGCACTCCGCGCGTGTCTACCGCCTGGCCTACCGCCTCACCGGGAACCCTCACGATGCCGAGGACCTCACGCAGGAGGTCTTCGTGCGCGTCTTCCGGTCCCTGTCCAGCTACACGCCGGGCACCTTCGAGGGGTGGCTGCACCGGATCACCACGAACCTCTTCCTCGACCAGGCCCGGCGCAAGGCGAAGATCCGCTTCGACGCCCTCGGTGAGGACGCCGACCAGCGCATGCCGGGCCGCATGCCGAGCCCCGACACGCAGGTGGCCGACGGCATGCTCGACGACGACATCGAGGCCGCCTTGGCGGACCTGCCGCCGGAGTTCCGCGCCGCCGTCGTCCTCTGCGACATCGAAGGCCTGACGTACGACGAGATCGCCGACGTGCTGGGCGCGAAGCTCGGGACCGTCCGCTCCCGTATCCACCGCGGCCGCAAGATGCTGCGATCCGCGCTGGCCCACCGCGAGCCCACCGCCGGCCGTGTGCGCTACTCCGGCCCCGTCGACGCGGACCACCTGACCCCCGAGACGGTGTGATGCGCTACCTCGGCGGACACCTCGGCATCACCGTCAGCGCACTGGTCGACGGGCAGCTCGACGCTTCGTCGGCCGAGCGCGCGTGGGCCCACGTCCACGGCTGTCCCACCTGCTGCCGCCAGGTCGAGCGCGAGGGGTGGGTCAAGACCCAGCTCGCGGCGATGACCGGGGACGAGGGGCGGCCGCCCGCCCAGCTGCTCGGGTCGCTGTACGGCATGGGAGCCGAGGAGCACGGGGCTCCGGCCGTAGCCGCCGAGCCCTCGGCCGAGGCGTCGTGGGTCGCCGTCGGCGAGATCGAGCGTCAGGGCCGGGGCCGTCGTCGGGCGGGCATCGCGCTGGTCGGGGCAGGCTCCGTCTCGGTGGCCGTCCTCGGCTTCGCCTCCCTGACGGGCTCGACGCTCGGCATCGGTGGCGGACCCAGCTCAGCACCCACACGGATGCCCACGACCGTGATCGCGCCGGTCGCCCGCGTCCACGGTCGTCTGCCCGTCGACGGCCCGCGAAACGTGGCCGACGTGACCCCCGGACCCCTGCCCTCCCGGGGCAGGTAGCCCCGTGACTTGTCGCAGTACGACAAAATGGCCCCTGTGACTGAGAACGAGCCTGGCCGACCGCAGCACCACGAGAACGAGGACACCGCTCCGCTGTGGTCAGACGACGCCGCGGAGCGGCCGACGTACGGCGAGGGCCCTTCCGACGCCCCGCCGCCGGAAGGCATGCCCCTCGACGGGGGCTGGGCCCAGGAGACGTCGCAGCACGGCGGATGGGCGCACGACGCCCAGGGCGGCTACGGACAGTTCCCCCACGACCCCTACGGCTACGCCGCGGGGTGGGGCCGGCCGCCGTACGACCAGCCGTACGCGCAGCAGCAGTACCCCCAGCAGCACACCCAGCAGCTTCCCCACGGCTGGTACCAGCCCGCACGCCCGAGCGGACCGCGGCTCCCGGGGTGGGTCTGGCCGGTCGTGGCCGCCACGGCCCTCGTCGTCGGTCTCCTCGGTGGGGCGCTCGGCGGCGCGCTGGTCTCCTCCACGGTGGGTGGGGGCCCCGGCATCGGGTCGATCGGGGGTGACACCGCTGCTCCCGCGCCGCTCGAGCCCGAGAACGGCTCCGTGGCCGCGGTAGCCGAGGCCCTTCTCCCGAGCACGGTCCAGATCATCACTCGCGGCGGCACCGGGGGCGCGGCCACCGGGTCGGGCTTCGTGGTCGACCACCAGGGGCACGTCATCACCAACAACCACGTCGTCTCCGGCGTGAGCGACCAGGGGGCCATCCAGGTCATCGACCACGCGGGACGCCGGCACGCCGCCGAGATCGTGGGCCGCAGCCCGGTCTACGACATCGCCGTGCTCGACGTCCAGGGCGGCAAGAAGCTCCAGCCTGCCGCGCTCGGCAGCTCCCGCTCCATGAACGTGGGGGAGACCGTGGTGGCGATCGGATCGCCGCTGGGCCTGAGCAGCACGGTCACCTCGGGCATCGTCAGCGCGCTGGACCGCCCGGTGACGACGGGGGACGCGGAGGAGTCGTCGTACATCAACGCCGTGCAGACCGACGCCGCGATCAACCCGGGCAACTCCGGCGGTCCGCTGGTGAACCTCCGCGGCGAGGTGGTCGGCGTCAACTCCGCGATCGCCACGATGGGTGGCTTCGCCGGCGACGCCGGGAACATCGGCGTCGGGTTCGCGATCCCGATGGAGCAGGTGAAGGTCACCGCCTCGCAGATCGTGCGGACGGGTGAGGCCGAGTACCCGGTCATCGGGGCCAACGTCGACACCGGCAGCCGGCGCAACGGCGCGGAGATCGTCGCGGTGCCGTCGGGCACTCCGGCCGACGACGCGGGGCTGGAGAAGGGCGACGTCGTGCTCGCCGTCGAGGGCAAGCCGGTCACCGACGGCATCGAGCTGATCGTGGCGATCCGCAGCCACCAGCCCGGGGAGACCATCGGGCTCACGGTGCTGCGCGACGGACGCGAGCAGACGCTCAAGGTCACGCTCGACGCGAAGGTCGGCTGAGGCTCAGGTCGCCTCGGCGTCGTACGGCGGACGCTCGCCCCGCTCGAGCGGGCGCAGGCCCGGCCGGACCGGGACCGTGCTCGACTCGTCGGGGTCCTCGTCCATGGCATCGAGGATGTGCTTGCGCACCATCTGGCGTGGGTCGAGGTCACGGAGCTCGAGGTCGGCGAACTCAGGGCCGAGCTCGGTGCGCAGGTCGTCCCGGGCAGCCTGGGTGAACTGCCGCACCTGCCGGACCAACCTGCCTGCCTGACGCGCGAACTCCGGGAGCCGGTCGGGACCGAAGACCAGGATCGCGACGACGAAGATGACCAGGAACTCTGGCAGGCCGACTCCGAACACGACTCAGAATCTACCCGTTGGCGTGAGCCCCAGCTGCATTCCGGCCAGACCGCGTCCGCGACCGGACAGCATGGTGGCCACCTCGGTGAGCGAGCGGGCGGCCGCTGACTCGGGGGCCGCCTCGACCACGGGCTTGCCGCTGTCGCCGCCCTCGCGCAGCGCGAGCTCGAGGGGGACCTCGCCGAGCACCGGCACGTCGTAGCCGAAGCGGCCCGACAGGGTTGCCGCGACACGGGCGCCGCCACCGGAGCCGAAGACCTCGAGCCGGTGCTCGGGGCCGCAGTGCGGGCAGGGGAGGAAGGACATGTTCTCGATGACGCCGATCACGCGCTGGTGCATCATCGACGCCATCGTGCCGGCGCGTTCGGCGACCTCGGCGGCGGCCTCTTGCGGGGTGGTCACGACGAGCACCTCGGCGTTGGGGAGGTGCTGGCCGAGCGAGATCGCGATGTCGCCGGTGCCGGGCGGCAGGTCGAGGAAGAGCGCGTCGAGGTCGCCCCAGTAGACGTCGCTGAGCATCTGCACGAGGGCCCGGTCGAGCATGGGCCCGCGCCACGCGACGACCTGGTCGCGGCGGGGCTTGAGCATGCCGATGCTGATGACGGAGATCCCGTGCGGCGTCGGCACGGGCATGATCATGTCCTCGACCTGGGTGGGGCGGACGTCGCCGACCCCCAGCATCGCCGGGACCGAGTGTCCGTAGATGTCCGCGTCGACGATGCCGACCTTGAGACCCTGGTCCGCCATCGCGACGGCGAGGTTGACCGTCACCGACGACTTGCCCACGCCACCCTTGCCGCTGGCGATCGCGTACACCTTCGTCAGCGAGTCGGGCCGCGAGAACGGGATCTCACGCTGGGCCTGGCCGCCGCGCAGCACCTCCTGGAGGCCGGCGCGCTGCTCCTGGCTCATCACCCCGAGCGTCAGGTCCACGGAGGTGACCCCGGGAACCTTCTCCACGGCGGTGGTCACGTCGCGCGTGATGGTGTCCTTGAGGGGACACCCGGCGACGGTGAGCAGGACGGTCACCGAGACCTTGCCCTGCTCGTCCACCTCGACCGAGTCGACCATGTTCAGCTCGGTGATCGGCCGCCGGATCTCCGGGTCGTTGACGGTGGCCAGCGCGGCGTTGATCTGGTCGAGAAGGGGGAGCTCATGGTGTTCAGCGTACGCGGGCGGGCGGCGCCGGCTCAGTGCCGGTCTGGGTGGTCCTCGTCACCGCCGGAGGCGCCCGCGGCGTGTTCCGAGGTGCCCGACTCGTCCGCCTGCTCCTCCTGGCGGCGCTCCTCGAGGTCGTTGAGCAGCGAGCGGAGCTCGGAGCGGACGTAGTCGCGGGTGGCGACCTCGCCGATCGCCATCCGCAGCGAGGCCATCTCCCGGGCCAGGAACTCCATGTCGGCGTGGGCACGGCTGTTCGCCTGCCGGTCCTGCTCGGTGACGACGCGGTCACGGTCCTCCTGCCGGTTCTGCGCCAGCAGGATCAGCGGCGCGGCGTACGACGCCTGGAGGCTCAGCATGAGGGTCAGGAAGATGAACGGGTAGGCGTCGAACTGCCACTCCGGCGGGACGGCCCAGTTCCAGCCGAGCCAGACGAGCACGAAGCCGGTCATGTAGAGCAGGAAGCGGGCGGTCCCCATGAAGCGCGCGAAGTTCTCGGCGAAGCTGCCGAACGCCTCCGGGTCGTAGGTCGGCCGCCGTACCAGCTTGCGCCGGGTCTCCTGGGGCTGGTCGAGCCGCGTGCGCGGCGGCTCGGAGCGCTCGGCGCGCTCCTTGCGGGGGTCAGCGCGCACGGAACACACCTCCTCGGGACGGGCGTTCACGCCAGTTCTCGGGCAGCAGGTGGTCGAGCAGGTCGTCGACCGCCACCGCACCGAGCAGCCGGCCGTCGTCGTCGGTGACCGGCGCGGCGACCAGGTTGTACGTCGCGAGGTGCCGTGCCACGTCCTCCAGGGTGGCCTCCGCCGGGAGCGTCTCCATGTCCGTCTCGAGCACCCCGCCCACCAGCGTGGAGGGGGGCTCCCGGAGCAGCCGCTGGATGTGGGCGACCCCGATCAGCCGCCCGGTGGGTGGCTCGAACGGCGGCCGGCAGACGTAGACCAGCGCCGCCAGCGACGGCGTCAGCTCCGCGTTGCGGACGTGGGCAAGGGCCTCGGCCACTGTCGCGTCGGGCGCCAGGATCACCGGCTCGGTGGTCATCATCGCCCCGGCCGTGCGGTCCTCGTAGGACATCAGCCGTCGGACGCTCTTGGCCTCGTCGGGCTCCATGAGCGCCAGCAGCGCCTCGGCGGTGTCCGGCGGGAGCTCGGCGATCAGGTCTGCCGCGTCGTCGGCAGACATCTCCTCCAGGACGTCGGCCGCCCGCTCACTGTCGAGGTTGCCCAGGATCTCGACCTGGTCCTCCTCGGGAAGCTCCTCGAGGACGTCGGCGAGGCGCTCGTCGTTGAGGGCGGAGGCCACCTCACGCCGCCGCTTGGCGGGCAGGTCGTGGATGACGCTCGCGAGGTCAGCGGGGCGCATCTCCTCCAGCGCCGCGAGGAGGTGGGTGGCGCCCTGGCTCTCCTCGGGGAGCGCAAGGCCCTCGACCTCGCTCCACTCCATGACGTGCGTCTGGCCGCGCCGTCCGAAGCGCTTCGACCCCTCCTGGAGGGCGACCCGGGAGAGGTGCCAGTCCCGGTTGCGCGCCTGCTCCATCGCCACGTCGTACACGGTGCCGGTGATGCCCGACTCCCGGATGGTCACCTTGCGGTCGAGCATCTGACCGAACACCAGGGTCTCGGTGGAGCGCTGCTCGAAGCGCCGCATGTTCACGACGCCGGTGGTGATCACCTGACCGCTGTCGACGTGGGTCACCCGGGTCATCGGCACGAAGATCGACCGGCGCCCGAAGACCTCGACGACGAGCCCGAGGACGCGAGGCGCCTGGCGCCCGGTGCGCAGGGCCACCACGAGGTCGCGCACCTTGCCGACCTGGTCGCCCTGCGGGTCGAACACCGGCAGGCCGGCCAGCCGGGCGGCGTAGACGCGGTTCGGGGTAGTGCTCACGGGTCGCTACGTTAGCGGTCGCACCATACGGGTCGTCGTCACGCAGCACTGGAGGAAGCCGAATGCTCAGCTACGACGTCGTCGACGTCTTCACCGACCGGCCCTTCGCCGGGAACCAGCTCGCGGTCGTGCACGGCGCCGAGCAGCTGGACACGGCGCAGTGCCGGGCGATCGCGCAGGAGTTCGGCTTCTCGGAGACGACGTTCCCCGCGGCAGCGGACGGGAGCTCGTACTCCACCCGGATCTTCACTCCCAGCAACGAGATCCCCTTCGCCGGCCACCCGACGCTCGGCACCGCCTGGGTGCTCCGGGAGCGCGGCCTGCTGGTGAACGACGAGGTCGTCCAGCACTGCGGCGCCGGTGAGGTCGGTGTCTCCTTCCTTGGCCGACGGCTCCGTCGAGCTCTCGGCCGCACCACGGGACCTCGTCGGTCCGCTCGACGCCGACCTGGTCGCCGCCCTGCTCGCCGACGTCGGCCTGGTGCCGGACGACCTGGCGGGGCCTGTGTGGGCGGCAGGCGCCGGCCTGGGCTTCGTGCACATCCCCGTCACCGCGGAGGCCGTGACCCGGGCGCACGCGTCGTACCGGCCGCTGGACGAGTACGCCGAGGCGCTCGCGGCCGCCGGGACGACCCGGGACCCGGTCGAGGGCCTGAACCTGCACCACGTCTCGGGAGCGGCCCCGGACCTGCAGGTGCACGCGCGCGTGTTCGTGCCCGGGCTCGACGTCGCCGAGGACCCCGCGACCGGGTCGGCGGCCGCCGGGCTCGGCATGGCGCTCGTCGCGTCGGGACGGCTGCCCGAGGGCGGGCGCTACACGATCATGCAAGGTGTCGAGATGGGCCGACCGTCCCGGCTGCAGGGGCGGGTCGAGGCCACGAACGGCGCGGCGGACCGCTGCCACGTCGCGGGACGGGTGCAGCCGGTCGCGCGTGGCGAGATCACGGTGCCCCCGGTGGGTTGACGGACAGGTTCGCCGGCCCGCTGACCGGGCCCTGTGGTCAGGTCAGCCGTGGTCGGCGACGCTGGCGGCGGTGCAGGACCCGGGGGAGTGCGCCACGGGTCGAGGCTCGCGTCTCGGCCGGCGTCGCGAGGTGTGCCTCGTCGCTCAGGTCCCCGGGGGACTCCCCGACCTCGCCCGTCGGCTCCACGCGCACGACCGCGCTGTCCTCGGCCCACCCGCCTGCAGCGGCTCGGAGGTCCGGGAGGTTCAGGCGGCCCGCGACGAGTGCTGCGGTGACCTCGTCCCACGCCTCGTCGGTGGGGCGGACCGCGGACACCGAGCCGACCCACGAGACCAGCCGGCCGCCGTTCTCCTTGCTGCGCATCAGCACCTCGACCCGCTCCGCGTCCGCGATCCCCGGCAGCTGCTGCTCGGCGCCGCCGGCCACGAGGTACAGCGCCTCGTCGTGCCAGACGTGCCAGGCCGGCCGCGCCCGCGGCGTCGCACCGGGCCGCTCCGGCTCCTCGTAGCGCAGCCAGCACACGCCGGTCTTCTTGGCCAGCTCCGCGATCAGGGCGGTGGTGAACGCATCGGTCACGGCACGAGCCTGCCACACCGGGAGCCCCGGGGGCTGCAGCACAATGACCCGCGTGCGCACCCTGCTCCTGATGGCCGTCGGCGTCGTCGCGGTCTCCATGTCCGGCCCGCTGATGGCGGCCATGGTCGTCCCTCCCCTCGCGATCGCGTTCTGGCGCAACGCCATGGCCACCGCGGTCATCGCCCCCTCCGCGCTGTCCTCCCGCCGCCCGGAGCTCGCCGCGCTCGGCCCGCGACAGCTCCTGCTGGTCGCCGCGTCGGGCCTGGCCCTGGCGGTGCACTTCGCCACCTGGGTGACGGCACTGACCTTCACCTCGGTCGCCTCCGCGACGGCGATGGTGTGCCTGCAGATCGCGTGGGTCGTGGCCTGGCAGATCCTGCGCGGCGAGCGGTTCGGCGCCGGTGCCGTGCTGGGTCTCCTCGTGTCGTTCGGGGGCGTGCTCGTCGTCTCCGGCGTCGACTTCACCCTGTCCGCCCGGGCGCTCGCCGGGGACGGGCTCGCGCTCGTGGGCGGGGCCGCGGCCGCGGCGTACATGCTCGTGGGGTCCCGCGCCCGCCGGACCGTGTCCACGACGACGTACACGTTCGTCTGCTACGGCACCTGCGCTGCGCTGCTGGCGGTGGCGGCACTGGTCGCCGGTCAGCCCCTGTCGGGGTACGCCGGGACGCAGTGGCTGCTGCTGGTCGCGGTCACGGCGACCGCCCAGCTGCTCGGCCACTCGGTCTTCAACCACCTCCTCGCGACCACCAGCCCGGTCCTCGTCTCGCTGGCCCTCCTGCTCGAGGTCCCCGGCGCCGCCTTGCTGGCGGCCTGGTGGCTGGGCCAGCGCCCGCCCTTCGGCGCGCTCGTCGGGCTGGCGGTGATCGTCGCGGGCATGGCCCTGGTGATCGTGACCAGCAGGGCACCCGCGGTGGAGCCGGTCCTGGAGCCTCCGATCGACTGAGTCCGTGACGAATCCCACGACGAGCCAGCCTCCCCGGCGCGAGCTACCTGCGAGTAGGCTCCCGAGAAATCTCCCCCAGTGGAAGCAAGCCCTGCGAAGAGAGGTTCCTCCATGTCCGACGCGCCCATCACCCGTGAGCTGCGCGCCCGCCGTTCCTGCCATGCCGTCCCGGGCTCCAACCCCCGGTTCCTCGAGAAGGCGCAGGGTCTCCAGAGCGACCAGGTCTTCCTCGACATCGAGGACTCGGTCGCACCGATCGCGAAGCCCGACGCCCGCAAGAACATCGTCGAGGTGCTCAACACCGGCGACTGGGGCAGCCGCGTCCGCACGGTGCGCGTGAACGACTGGACGACCCAGTGGACCTACCGCGACGTCATCGAGGTGGTCGAGGGTGCCGGCGCCAACCTCGACTGCATCATGCTGCCGAAGGTGCAGACCGCCGACCAGGTCAAGGCCCTCGACGTCCTGCTCACCCAGATCGAGACCACGATGGGCTACGAGGTCGGCCGGATCGGCATCGAGGCGCAGATCGAGAACGCCCTCGGCCTGATCAACGTCGACGACATCGCCACCGCCTCGCCGCGCGTGGAGACGATCATCTTCGGCCCCGCCGACTTCATGGCCTCGATCAACATGAAGTCCCTCGTCGTGGGCGAGCAGCCCCCGGGGTACGACGTGGGCGACGCCTACCACTACATCCTGATGCGCATCCTCATGGCCGCGCGGGCGCACAACAAGCAGGCCATCGACGGGCCCTACCTCCAGATCAAGGACATCGAGGGCTACAAGCGCGTCGCCGGCCGGTCGGCAGCGCTGGGCTTCGACGGCAAGTGGACCCTTCACCCGGACCAGATCGCCGCCGCCAACGAGGTGTTCTCCCCGCTCCAGTCCGACTACGACCACGCCGAGAACATCCTCGACGCCTACGAGTACTTCACCTCCGCCCAGGGCGGCGCGAAGGGCGCGGTCATGCTGGGCGACGAGATGATCGACGAGGCGTCCCGCAAGATGGCGCTGGTGATCTCCGCCAAGGGCCGTGCCGCCGGCATGGAGCGCACCGACGTCTGGACCGCCCCGGAGGGCTGAGCCGTCACCACGATGCGCGGGGGCGTCGCCCGGTCGGCGGCGCCCCTATGATCGACGCCATGGCTGACGATGGCACGGCTCGACGTCTGTACCTCCACGTCGGACTGCCGAAGAGCGGTACGACGTACCTCCAGGGGCTGATGGCGCGCAACCGCGACCAGCTGCTGACCCAGGGCATCCTCTACCCGTCCCCGCGACAGGGCTCGATGTTCCACGCGGCCATCGAGCTGCGCGGGTCCCACGCGTTCTGGGGGTTCTCGGAGGAGGACGTCGCCGGGAACTGGGAGCGGCTGGTCAGGGCTGCGCGCGCCCACGACGGCACGACCGTGATCAGCCACGAGATCCTCAGCGGGCTCGACCCGGATCAGGTCGCCGTCGTCCAGGAGAGCCTCGAGGGGTTCGAGGTGCACGTCGTGGTCACGGCGCGGGACCTGCTCCGGCAGGTCACGGCGATGTGGCAGGAGGGCATCAAGAACGGCGACGCCCGGAGCTTCGAGGACTTCTGCGGGCGGATCATGAAGGACCTCGAGACCGGGAACTACGGCCGCCGGTTCTGGAGCATGCAGGAGCTGACCGACGTCCTCGAGCGGTGGGGCAACCTGGCCCCGCCCGAGCGGACCCACCTGGTGACCGCCCCCCGCTCCGGCGCCGACCCTCTGGAGCTGCTGCGGCGGTTCTCCGAGGCCTGCGGCATCGACGCGGACGCGCTGGACACCGACATCTCGAAGTCCAACGAGTCGCTCGGGACCGCGCAGATCGCCCTGCTGCGCGACATCAACGTCGCGCTCGACGGCCGGATCCGGCAGCCGCAGTACGCCGGCGTGGTCAAGCGGCTCTTCGCCGAGCGCATCCTCCCGCGCCACAAGTCGCCCCGGCCGGTGCTGCCCCCCGAGCTCTACCCGGCGATCCGCGAGGTCTCCGACAGGTGGGTCAAGCAGCTCGGCGAGTCGGGTGTCCGGATCCACGGCGACCTCGACGACCTGCTCCCGGCCTCCCCGGAGTCCGAGGCCCCGCATCCCGACGACGTCTCCGACGCGGAGCGGTACGCCGTGGCGCGCGAGGCGCTCTCCGACGTACTGGTCGAGGTGGCCCGGCTGCGACGCCAGAACGCCCGGCTCTCCGGTGCCGGCACCCGGGCGCGCATCCGCCGCATGCTCGCGCGCTTCCGCTGACGGCGGCCTCCTGGTCCTTCGTCGGAGCCGACTTCTCTCGGCGTGAGTTGCTTCATAGCGCTCCCCGACCAGCGGCGACATACTCCCTGCACAACCACCGAGCGAAAGGACGGACCCCATGGGCCGCCTCTGCGAGACCGAAGGTCTCACCGACGTCCAGCAGGAGATCGTCAAGACGGTCCGCGCGTTCGTCGACGAGAAGATCCTCCCCGTCGCCAACGAGCTCGAGCACAAGGACGAGTACCCCACCGAGATCGTCGAGCAGATGAAGGACCTCGGTCTGTTCGGGCTCACGATCCCCGAGGAGTACGGCGGCCTCGGCGAGTCCCTGCTCACCTACGCGCTGGTGGTCGAGGAGATCGCCCGGGGCTGGATGAGCGTCTCGGGCATCGTCAACACCCACTTCATCGTGGCCTACATGCTCATGCAGCACGGCACCGAGGAGCAGAAGCAGTACTACCTGCCGAAGATGGCCGCCGGTGAGATCCGTGGCGCCTTCTCGATGTCCGAGCCCGGCTGCGGCTCCGACGTCTCCGCGATCAAGACCAAGGCGACGCCGAAGCCCGGCTCCGACGGCGAGACCTACGTCATCAACGGCCAGAAGATGTGGCTCACCAACGGCGGTTCCTCCACGCTGGTCGCGGTGCTGGTGAAGACCGACACCGGCGCGGACAGCGTGTACAAGAACATGACCACCTTCCTCGTGGAGAAGCCGGCCGGCTTCGGCGAGGTGAAGCCCGGCCTGACCGTGCCCGGCAAGATCGAGAAGATGGGCTACAAGGGCGTCGACACGACCGAGCTCGTCCTGGACGGCTTCGAGATCGGCGCCGACCAGATCCTCGGCGGCGAGCCTGGCAAGGGCTTCTACCACATGATGGACGGCGTCGAGGTGGGCCGCGTCAACGTCGCGGCACGCGGCTGCGGTGTCGCCCTGCGCGCCTTCGAGCTCGGTGCGGCCTACAGCCAGCAGCGGGAGACCTTCGGCAAGAAGATCGCCGAACACCAGGCGGTGCTGTTCCGCCTCGCCGAGATGGCCACCAAGGTCGAGGCCGCCCACGCCATGATGGTGCGCGCCGCCCGCGTGAAGGACCGTGGAGAGCGCAACGACCTCGAGGCCGGAATGGCGAAGTACCTCGCCTCCGAGTACTGCGCGGAGGTGGTCGAGGACTCCTTCCGGATCCACGGAGGATACGGTTTCTCCAAGGAGTACGAGATCGAGCGGCTGTACCGAGAGGCGCCCATGCTTCTCATCGGGGAAGGGACAGCGGACATCCAGCGGATGATCATCGGGCGTCGTCTCCTGGAGAACTACAAGCAGCGCTGATCAAGGAGAGACATGCCTGCAGTGGACGCCCCGACGGTCTACCTGCACATCGGGACGCCTAAGTCCGCGACCACCCATATCCAGACACGCTTCGCGAAGAACCACCGACGCGCGGCCGACCAGGGGCTGCTCTGGCCCGGTCCGGGTTGGGGGTTCCACGGGGCGGCGGCCAAGGAGCTCCGGGCCCTGGGCAACGGCGAGAGCCTGAACCCCGACGGCCCGTGGATGCGGATGGCCGAGCAGGCCAGGACGTGGCAGGGCGACCGCGTCCTCATCTCGATGGAGTGGCTGGTCAGCTGCTCCTCGCACCAGGTGAAGGTGGCCGTCGACTCCCTGGCGCCGTGCCGGGTCGAGGTCGTCATCACGGTGCGGGACCTGCTGCGCAGCTTCGTGGCGCAGTGGCAGGAGATGATGAAGAACAACCGCACCTGGGCGTGGGACCGGTTCGTCGCCGAGGCCAAGCGGAAGCGACGGCGGGGGGCCGCGGGTGGAACCTTCTGGCGCCAGCACGACGTGCCCGCCATCGTCAAGCGCTGGTCGAAGGCGGTCCCCGAGGACCGCTTCCACATCGTCACGGTCCCTCCGCGCGGGGGTGACCGCGACCTGGTCTGGAAACGGTTCTGCGAGGTCGTCGGGATCGACGGCTCGGACTTCGAGCAGCCAGGTCGGGACAACCCCTCGCTGGGGGTCGTGTCGTCGGTGCTGATGCAGCGCATCAACGAGGCCGCCAAGGGGCGGGGCTTCTCGAACCGCGACTACAAGCGTGTGGTGTACCGCGCCATCGGGCTCAAGACCTTGGCGCCGCGCCGCGGTGACGAGGCGCCGATCGCCGTCGACAAGGCCACCGACCGCTGGGTGCGCGAGCGGGCAGCCAAGATGATCGGCCAGATCCGTGGCCTGGACGCCCGCGTCGTCGGGGACCTCGAGGACCTCGTACCCGGCGAGAGGCTCAAGGGAAGGGTCCCCAGTGAGGTCGCCGAGAGCGAGGTGCTGGACCTCGCGGTCGACGCCCTGGTCGACCTCGGCCTCCGTCAGCAGGAAGAGATCGCTCGGCTCCGCACCAAGCTGGACCAGGCGCGCCTGCGTGCCGGTCGGCGCAGCGGAAGCGTCGTCGGCTGATGGCGCGCCGGGTCGTCTTCCACGTCGGGACGCTCAAGACAGGAACCACGTACCTCCAGAAGGTGATGTGGGAGAACCGGGCCGCCCTCGCCGAGTCGGGGGTCCTCTTCGCCGGCGAGTACTACCGCGACCGCGTCTGGGCCACGCAGACGGTCCGGGGGATGGGTACGCCGCACGCGCGGGCGCGCACCGCCTGGGACCGCATCACCCGGCAGGTGAACGAGTTCCCCGGGGACGCCGTGATCAGCCACGAGTTCTTCGGTGGCGCGAGCGAGGAGCAGGCGCAGGCGGCCAAGGACCGGTTCCCCGACGCGGAGATATCGGTGGTCGTCACCGCCCGGGACCTGGTCGGCATCTTCCCCGCCTTCTGGCAGGAGCAGGTCAAGTTCGGCTTCACCGACGCGTTCGCCGACTACGACCCCCTGCCGCTGGAGTCCCCTCCCAACAAGCACTGGTCCTGGCGCACCATCGATGCGGCCGACGTCCTCCGCCGTTGGTCGGGCGGCCTGCCGCCGGAGCGGGTCGCGGTGGTCACCATGCCACCTCCCGGCTCACCTCGAGACCTGCTGTGGCGCCGCTTCAGCGACGCCTGCGGGTTCGACGGGTCCGTGGCCTCGCTGGACCTTCCGGCGGTCAACGAGTCGATGGGGGTCGCCGAGACCGAGCTGCTGCGTCGGGTGAACGAGGGGCTCGCCGAGGAGCTGCGTCCCTCCCCCGAGCCGGCCCGGTGGGTGCGCGGCTACCTGGGGCTCGACGTACTCGCGCCACGGCGCGGCGAGAAGCTGCGGGTCACGCCGGCGCGCGCGGCCGTGCTGCGGGAGCGCGGCGAGCAGATCGTCGCGGGCATCCGGGACGCGGGCTACCGCGTCGTGGGTGAGCTCGACGACGTGGTCGGGCCGGCCGAGGTGCCCGAGGCGCGCCAGCCGGAGGAGGTCGACGACGCGGAGCTGCTCTCCGTCGCCCTGGACACCATCAACACCATGCTCGTGGACCACCGACGGCTCAGCCTGGAGAACGACCGGCTACGGCGCGCGGGCAAGTCCGCCGCCGCCTCGGGAGAGTCGGCGCAGGCTGCCGGGTCACCCCGCCCTGCCTCGGTGCTCCGCAAGGTCTTCGGGCGCTGAGCCGGGCCCGGATTCTCCAGGTTTGTGGCGGCGCGCTGGGGGCACCTTGGCGATGCCAGAAATCGCGCCACCTGGTCGTATGCTCTGGTTGGCTTCTTGTTCACCTGACAGCGCTGAGTACAACCCGGAGACCCGTGACCACCTTTGTAGCGAGCCTCGCACCCGGCCTCGGTACTTGTTCCGGCCGTCCCTTCAGCGTGCCGCTCCAGCGGCAGACGCGAGGCCGACGATGAGCGTCCAGACCGACTCCGCTGGCGGCTTCACCGTCGACCGCAACGGCTTCCGGTGGCGACAGGAGTCCGACTCCGTCGTCGACGTCTGCTTCGACGGGCGGCGCATCTGGTCCGTCGACCCCTCGGAAGTCACCCGCAAGCGCGGCTGGCTGAAGGTCGAGTGGCCCGGCCCGATCAAGCGCCAGCTCGACGGCCGCGTGCTCATCCAGCTTGTCGAGCACGTCAGCGGTGACTCGCTCGGCTCGGTGGAAGCGGCCTTCGGGGACAGCGAGGAACGCATAGAGCTCGTCGACCGTGCCGGCAACCCAGCCGCCCTGACGAAGTGGGGCAGGCTCGTCCAGCCGTTCTCGATGACCGAGCGAGCGGCGATCGAGCAGTACCTCGACCAGGTCGAGTGGGTCATCGGCATCCTCCGCGACCGCTGCGGCGTCCCGGCGTTCCTGAGCTTCGGCTCCCTGCTCGGAGCCGTGCGGGAGGGCAAGGTCATCGCGCACGACGTCGACGTCGACCTGGGCTACCTGAGCGGCTACGACAACCCTGTCGACATCATCCGCGAGAGCTTCCGGATCGAGCGGGTGCTCGAGTCCGAGGGGATCGGCGTGACCCGCAACAGCGGTGGCTTCCTGGCGATGAACCTCGACCAGCCGGACGGCTCGACGCGCAACCTCGACATCTTCACCGCCTTCGTCAAGGACGGGCGGCTGCACCAGGTCAACGACGTCGACATCGAGGGCGACGTGAGCTGTGTGCTTCCGCTCGGCACGATCGAGTTCGAGGGGCGGTCGATGCCGGTGCCCGCGAACCCTGAGGTCTTCCTCGTCTCGGCGTACGGTCCCGAGTGGCGCGTTCCGAACCCCGCATTCTCCTTCGAGCGCCCCCGTCGCCAGCGCCGTCGCGTCCGCGGCTGGTTCGGCGGGATGCGAGAGAAGCGCGACAACTGGGCCCGCTTCTACGCGATCTCGCGCGACAAGGTGCCTTCCGAGCCGAGCTCGTTCGCGCACTGGGTGCTCGAGCGGGAGGAGCCGGGGCGGCTGCTGGACCTCGGGTGCGGCACCGGGCGTGACCTTGCCTTCTTCGCCGAGCAGGGGTTCGACGTCACTGGGGTCGACGCCGTTCCCCAGCACGCCCGACCCGCCCTGAAGGCCCACGGGCAGCGCGACGAGGTGAGCCTCCACCGGCTGAACCTGGAGTCGTTGCGTGACACGCTCACCCTGGGTGCTCTCCTCGCCAGGGACGGCGGCGCGCGCACTGTCTACGCACGCTTCCTGTTCCACGCACTGACCGACTCGGCCCGGGAGAACGCCTGGCGGATGATCTCCATGTGCGTCGGGCCGGACAAGCGCGCCTACCTGGAGTTCCGCACCAAGCGTGACCGGAGGCTGAGGAAGCACTTCGGAGAGCACTACCGGCGGTTCCTGGCCCCCGACGAGGTCGCAGCCGAGGCCGCCCGTCACGGGCTCCGGGTCGTGCACCAGGAGACCGGCCAGGGCTGGTCGCGGCTCGGCAAGGAGGATCCCCACCTGTGTCGCATGATCGTCGAAAGGAACCACTGACATGGCAAGCATGACGCGACGTGCGGCGTCGAGGCTCTCTCGGATGACCTCCCGTGGGGCAAGCTCCGCCGGCGACGCGGCGCCGGCTGCGGTCCGGCAGCGGTTGGACACCCAGCGGAAGCGCATCGCCACTCTCGAGGAGAGGGTGGCGGCCCAGGGCACGCGCATCCGCGAGCTCGAGGAGGAGCTGGTCGAGGACCGGATGATGGGGCGGCGCATCGCCGAGCTGGTCGATGTGGTCGAGCAGCTGCTCCTCACCGGGGACATGCGCGACGACCACCGGCTCGAGGCCCGCCTGGCCGAGCTCAAGGCCAAGCACTGACCTGCTCCGTCCGACGGCGCACGTCCCCGATGAGGCGTGAGAGCTAGAGGGCCACCTCGGCGAACCGCTTGGGCAGGCGCAGCAGCTCGCTGTCGTCCATGGTCTCCAGTCCGCCGAACATGCGGTAGGCCTCCTTGCCGCTGACCCACTCGGGCTCCGGAAGCACTCGCGAGTGGGTGTCGAGCTCGACGGCAGGCTCCGCCACCCAGGTGCGCAGCCGCGCGACGAGGGCGTCGCTGTCGAGGACCCACGCGCTCGACTGGCTTCCTCGACCCTGGTTCACGTGGGCGAGGTGCCGGCGCTCTGCGACGCGCCTGAGGTGTCCCTCGTCGTAGTACTTCAGGTGGAGCAGCAGGAGATCGGGGTCCACGCGGAAGTCGGCGCGGATCCCGTGCCCACCGGCCAGCCACGGTTCCGGAACGCGCTTGACGGCTGGCTTGCACATCCCGGGCTCGATCTTGACCAGGCTGCGCTGGGTCAGCACGCGACTCGAGAGGTCGATGGGCGGCTCGTGCGCCGCGTCGTGCAGCAGGTCCACGCCGACCCCCGCGATGACCTCCTGGTCGGGTCCCCGGGACAGGTAGTCGGCGAGGCCGTCGTACTTCGCAGGGTCCGGCAACAAGAACTCGTCGGCGTCGACGAAGATGACGGTGTCGTAGACCTCGAGGAGTCCCCGGGCGAGGCCGTTGATGATCCCTCGGCGGGCCTTGGACCACTTCCGCTTCCACGGCGCCGGCGGGAGCCGGAGCACCGAGCAAGGCAGGTCGTCGGTCGAGCCGTCGGTGCTGTTGTCGTCCAGCACGAACAGGTTGTCGTGCCCGAGCTCGCGACCGTAGTAGTCCAACCACAGCGGCAGCATCTCGGTCTCGTCTGCCACCATCGTGATCGCGCAGACGCGGTCCGTGCTCGCGTCGCCCTCGCGCATGAATGTCGTCATGCTATGGAGCGTAGGTCGCCATCATGACGGGCAGACGACGGCTCGGTGAAGGCCACCTGACGGGTCCGTTATCGTGACGGTCGTGGCCAAGAGAGTCTTCCTTCACGTGGGCAGCCCCAAGACGGGCACCACCTTTTTGCAGCAGGTCCTGTGGTCCCAGCGTGAGAAGGCGAAGGAGCAGGGTCTGCTGCTGCCGCTCGGCGCGTTCTTCGACCACTACTTGGCCAGTCTCGAGGTCCGCGACATCGCGCCTCAGCCGGCCGACGCCGAGCGCGCGAAGAACGGCTGGCGCAGGATCGTCGCGGCCGCGCGGAGGTGGGACGGCGACGTCCTGGTCTCCCACGAGCTGTTCGCGCCCGCCACGGCGGAGCAGGCGCAGCGCGCCATCGAGGCGTTCGGCCCCGACCCCGAGATCCACCTCGTGCTCACCGTGCGCGACCTGGTGCGCCAGATTCCCGCCGAGTGGCAGGAGCACGTCAAGCACCGGTACAAGCAGCACTTCGACGACTTCGTCGGTGACCTGCGCCGCGAGGACCCCGACACCTGGTTCTGGAAGGTGCAGGACTTCCCCGACATCCTCGAGCGCTGGGGCTCGACGCTTCCGCCCGAACGCGTGCACGTCGTCACCGTCCCGCCCGCCGGGCAGCCCATGGGTCTGCTCTGGGACCGTTTCGCCGGGCTCCTCGGCCTGGACCCGGACTCGTTCAGCACCACCGGGCTGCGCGCGAACACCTCGCTGGGCTACGAGCAGGCCGAGCTGCTGCGCCGGGTCAACCTCGAGCTCGGCGACCGGCTCCCGCTCCCGGGGCCCTACGCACCGGACGTGAAGTCGATGTTCGCCGAGCGGGTCCTGGCCAAGCAGCCAGGCACCCGCCTCGCCCTGAGCGGTGACGGACTCGCGTACGCCGTACGCCGCTCGGAGGAGCTCGCCGCGGGCATCCGCAAGCTCGGTGTCGACGTCATCGGCGACCTCGCCGAGCTGGTCCCCGGGTCGGAGCAGGTGGCGGCGCAGGCACAGCTCAGCTCGCCGAGCGACGACGTCGTGCTCAGCGAGAGCATGACCGCACTCGCGGGCGTGCTGGAGGAGTACTCGACGCTGCGGCGCCGGGCGGTTCGCGAGCGCGAGGAGCTCCAGCGGCTCAAGGCACTCGAGCGTGAGATGCGCGAGCACCCCGCGAAGCACCTGGCGCGCGGGCTGAGCGAGCGCTGGTCCTGGGCCGGCAAGGTCCGCGCCGGCGCGCGGCGTGGCCGCGACAGGATCCGTGCTGCTCGCGGCCGGTGACGATGCCGCCGACCATGTCGCGGCTCGCCGGCCACTTCCGTGACCAGGCGGGCGCCTGCGCACGCCTGGGGTCCCCGATGTACGCCGAGCTGCTCGACCGAACGGCCGAGGACCTCGACGCGGGTGGCGTCTGTGCCGGCGTGCTCAGCGGCCACGAGGACGCTTCCGGCCCGTCCGCACTCGCCCTGCGGCTCCTCGGCACGGTGCACCGGCTCGTGCTCGAGCGCCGCGCCGGCGAGCTGGCCACCTGCTACCCGAGCGTCGGCGGCACCTGGGACCTCGAGACCGCGTGGCCGCTGTTCGAGACACTGTTGCGTGAGCAGCCGGCCGAGATCCGGGCCGGCCTGGACGGCGCTCCCCAGACCAACGAGATCGGGCGCGCTGCGGCGTTGATGGGCGGACTGCTGCGCCTGGGGGAGACCCACCGCCTTCCGGTGCGGCTGATGGAGATCGGGTCGAGCGGGGGGCTCAACCTCAACGCCGACCGCTTCGCGTACCTCGACGGTGACACCCTGCTCCAGGGGCCGACTGACAGCCCGGTGCGGCTCGACGGCTGCTGGCAGGGCCGGCCGCTGCAGCCCTGGCCGGACCTGGCCCTCGCCGAGCGCCTGGGCAGCGACCTCGCGCCGGTCGACGTGGCCACCACCGAGGGGCGGCTCAGGCTGACCTCCTACGTGTGGCCGGACCAGAGCGCGCGGCTGGAGCGGCTGCGCAGCGCGTTCGCCGTGGCCGCGGAGCATCCGGTGGACGTGCGACCGCTCGACGCGCGGTCGTTCGTGGAGGGCGTCGAGCTGCGCGAGGGCGCCACGACCGTGCTGTGGCACAGCGTGATGTGGCAGTACCTCCCAGCGGACGACAAGCAGGCCGTGACGGCCCGGATCGAGGCGTTGGGGGCGGAGGCGTCGGAGCAGGCACCCTTCGCGCACCTGGCGGCCGAGCCCGCCCGCCGTACGCCGGAGGCCGAGCACGAGTTCCTGGTCGTCCTGCGCCTGTGGCCGGGTGGCGAGCGCCGGGTCATCGGCACCACCGTCGGGCACGGGATCCCCACGACCTGGGAGTAGCGCCCGCGGCGTGAGAGGCCCTCGTGAGGAAGGCCACCCCCCGGGCACCTCCCGCCGCAGGCGGGGTTTCGGCACGATAGGGCGCACGCCCGACGTCGAGACAACACAGGAGTGTGGGATGCAGTTCGGCCGCAGCTACGAGGAGTTCGAGGTCGGTGCGACGTACAAGCACTGGCCGGGCAAGACGGTCACGGAGTACGACGACCACCTGTTCTGTCTCCTGACGATGAACCACCACCCGCTCCACATGGACGTCAACTACGCCGAGAACACCACCCAGTTCGGCAAGAACGTCGTCGTGGGCAACTACGTCTACTCCCTGCTGCTCGGGATGAGCGTGCCCGACATCTCCGGGAAGGCGATCGCCAACCTCGAGATCGAGTCGCTGCGCCACGTGGCGCCGACCTTCCACGGCGACACCATCTACGGCGAGACCACCGTGCTCGACAAGTGGGAGTCGCGGTCGAAGGACGACCGGGGCGTGGTCCACGTCGAGACCATCGGGTACAACCAGGACGGCAAGGTGATCTGCATCTTCCGCCGCAAGGTGATGGTGCCGAAGGAGAACTACCTCGCCGAGCGTGGCGGGGAGCAGCCGGGACGCCCGGTGCCGCAGCCGGACAAGAACTGGCCGGGCCCGAAGCAGGACTGAGGACTGGACAGAGTCCAGGACTGACGCGCCGCTACCACGCTCGGAAGCCGGACAAACCGTGACCAGAACCACCGCTCACGGATTTGTCCGGCTTCTGCCGCTCGTTGCAGCATCGACCGGGTGAGTACGCAGACCCTTGCCCACGACAAGCCGCAGAAGACCTTCTTCGGCCAGCCGCGCCCCCTCGCCAACCTGTTCGGCGTCGAGATGTGGGAGCGCTTCTCCTTCTACGGGATGCAGGGCATCCTCCTCATCTACCTGTACTACTCGGTGAGCCAGGGCGGCCTCGGCATGGACAAGGCCGCCGCGAGCGGTCTTGTCGGCGCCTACGGCGGTCTCGTGTACCTCTCGACCGTCCTCGGTGCCTGGCTGGCCGACCGGGTGCTCGGCTCGGAGCGGACGCTGTTCTACAGCGCCGTGATGATCATGGCCGGTCACGTCGGCCTGGCGCTGCTGCCCGGCTTCTGGGGCGTCGGGGTGGGCCTGCTGCTCGTCGGCGTGGGCAGCGGCGGCCTCAAGGCCAACGCGACCAGCCTCGTGGGCTCCCTGTACGCCGAGGGCGACGAGCGCCGCGACGCGGGCTTCTCGCTGTTCTACCTCGGCATCAACCTCGGCGCCCTGGTGGGCCCCCTGCTCACCGGTCTCGCGCAGCAGGAGATGGGCTTCCACTACGGCTTCGGCCTCGCCGCGATCGGGATGGCACTGGGTCTGACGCAGTACGCCTTCGGTCGCAAGAACCTCCCCGACGAGGCGCACGCGGTGCACAACCCGCTGCCGTCCGAGCGCCGGACCGCCGTGGCGGGGCTGGCCCTGATCGCGGTCGCCGTCATCGGCACACTGGCGACGCTGGGCCTCATCACCGCCGAGAACCTCGACAACATCGTCATCGGCGCCACGATCGTCGCCGCGGTGGCGTACTTCGCCACCATCCTCGCCAGCCGCAAGATCACCGCGGTCGAGCGGAAGCGGGTGCTCGCCTTCGTCCCGATGTTCCTGACCAGCGCTGTGTTCTGGTCGCTGTTCCAGCAGCAGTTCACCGTCGTGACGCTGTACTCCGACACTCGTCTGGACCGGACCGTCCTCGGCTGGGAGATGCCGGTGTCGTGGGTGCAGTCGATCAACCCGATCATGATCATCCTGCTCGCCGGCGTCTTCGCGACGGCCTGGACCAAGCTCGGCTCGCGCCAGCCGTCCTCGCCGATCAAGTTCGCCCTGGGCACCATCAGCATGGGTCTGGCGTTCTGGCTGTTCCTGCCGATGGCCGACGGGGGCGCGAACAGCGCGCCGCTCCTCGGCCTCGTCGGGATCCTGCTGGTCTTCACCGTCGCCGAGCTGATGCTCTCCCCGGTGGGCCTGTCGCTGGCCACCAAGCTCGCGCCGGGGGTCTTCAAGACCCAGATGGTGGCGCTGTTCTTCCTCTCGGTCGCCCTCGGGTCGGCGATGTCGGGCTACCTGGCGCAGTTCTACTCCCCGGAGACCGAGAGCACCTACTTCGGTGTCGTCGGCGCGGTGGCGGTGGCCCTCGGCCTCCTGCTCGCGGCCTTCTCCCGCCCGATCCGCCGCCTCATGAGGGGAGTGCACTGACCGGCGTGCTCAGGCCGGGCCGAGGACACCCCACCCGGCGAGCGCCTCGACCAGGCCCGGCACGCACTCCAGGCTCCGCACCTCGTCGGGGGTGAACCACCCGACGTCCGCGGCGTCGTCACCGGCGACCACCTCGTCGGTGGCGGCGCCGTCCGTGGGTGTGCAGCGGTAGTCACGGATCACGTACACCGCGCCGTCCGGGGCGTCGCGCTCCACCGTGCCCGCCTGGTCGAGCACCTCGACCCGCAGGCCGGTCTCCTCCCGCACCTCCCGCACCGTCGCCTCAGGGTCGGTCTCCCCGGGCTCCACCCGCCCGCCCGGGACCGACCAGCACCCCTGGGCGGGTGGCGTCCCTCTCCTGATCAGCAGGATCCTTCCGTCGGCCCTGGTCACGATGCCGCCCACGCAGTCCACCCGTCGTCGCTCCACGCGCCCAGACTAGGCAGGCAGTGGGGGCAATCCTTGACTGCGGCGCGTGGAGGGCACGACGGTTAGACCCATGACGCTCGCGGCTGGCTGCCCCAGGTGCACCTCACCGGTCACCGAGGACCAGGGCACCTGGCGCTGTCCGGACCACGGCGTGATCACCCCGCTGTGGCGACCCGGCACCGCCAGCTACGAGGCGATGGCCGACCATCTCGGGCGCTGCGGGGGCTCGGCCACCCTGGTTCCGTGGCCGCTCGCGCCGGGTTGGACGATCACCGACTTCGGCTGCGTCGCTGCCCCCGGCGCGGACGGGCGTGCGAGCATGCTGTCGTGCCGGGGGGTCACGGACCTCGACGGCGTGGTGGAGCTGACGGTGGTGTCCGAGGAGCCGGGGGTGGGCCTCGGCGCGCGGTGCGCCGGCACGGACCACACCGACCCGGGTGCCGAGATCGGGGACGGCCCGCCCCACGCCAAGGTGAGCGTCGACGGGGCGACCCTCCCGCTCTGGTCGGTCTCCACGTCCGCGTGCGACACCGCCTTCGACCGCTCGGTGTTCGCCGGGGAGGCACAAGGGCGGTGGCTCTGGATGGTGCTCAGACCCGCCTCGGCGGGCCTGCTGCTGCGCGAGGAGTGGATTCTCGCCGACCTCACGAACCTCGGTCCCGAGCTGATCGACGTACCCTTCGGGGGAAACCCGCCTCCGTGGTGACGGGGGTGCCGGGGACTAGGCTGCGCGGGTGCGCATCGACCTCCACACCCACTCCTGCCGATCGGACGGCACGAGCACGCCGACCGAGCTGGTCCGGCACGCGGGCGAGGTGGGGCTCGACGTCGTCGCCCTCACCGACCACGACACCACGGAGGGCTGGGTGGAGGCCGCCGAGGCCGCCGCCCGCTTCGGGGTGACGCTGGTGCGCGGCATCGAGGTCAGCTGCGAGCTCGTCGGCAGCGCCGCCCATCTGCTCGCCTACCTTCCCGACCCGGGCTACCCGCCTCTGGCCAGGGAGCTGGACCGCATCCTCGACGGCCGCCGCGCCCGGCTGCCCGCGACCCTGGAGAGGCTGCGTGGGCTCGGCATCGACATCGAGGAGGACGACGTACGCCGGGTCGCCGGCGAGGCGGTGGCGCTGGGTCGCCCCCACGTCGCCGACGCCCTCGTGGCGAAGGGAGTCGTGTCGCGCAGGGGCGAGGCGTTCGACCGGTTCCTCGGCTCGCGTGGACCTGCCTACGTCCGGCGCTACGCCGCGCCGCTCGAGGAGATGGTCGCCACGGTCGCCGGGGCCGGAGGAGTGAGCGTGCTGGCCCACCCGTGGGCGCGACGCCACAGCCACCGCGAGGTGCTGGACGAGCAGCGGTTCGCCGTCCTCCGGGACGCCGGCCTGTCCGGCATCGAGGTGGACCACCAGGACCACGACGACCGGGCGCGGGAGGACCTGCGGGCCATCGCGCGCAACCTGGGCATGGTGGTGACCGGCTCCAGCGACTACCACGGCGACGGGAAGGTCGACCACGACCTCGGGTGCAACACCACCGACCCCGACGACTACGCCCGGCTCCTGGAGCTTGCCGCGGCGTCCGCCACTGCGTCCGGCCGGCGGACCCCCGGGGTGGTCGCCGCGTGAGCTGGCTCGACCTCGCCCTGATGACCGAGGTGTTCGTGACCCTGTTCGTCATCATGGACCCGATCGGCACCATCCCGGTGTTCCTGGCGCTCACCGGCGGTCGCTCCGAGGCCGCGATGCGCCGCGCCGCCTGGCAGGCCGTGGCGGTCTCGCTCGGGGTCATCGTGGCGTTCGCGTTCTTCGGCCAGCAGATCCTGGCCTACCTGAACATCTCGCTGCCGGCCCTCCAGCTCGCCGGAGGTCTCCTCCTGCTGCTCATCGCCCTGCAGCTGCTGACCGGCCAGGAGCAGGAGGCGACGGCGGGCGCGAACACCAACGTGGCGCTGGTCCCGCTGGGCACCCCGATGATGGCCGGACCCGGTGCGATCGTGGCGACGATGGTCTTCTCCGACAGCGTCGACGGCGAGGCCACCTTCCTCGCGGTGGCGGTCGGCCTGCTGCTGGTCCACCTCAGCCTGTGGCTCTCCATGCGGTTCTCGCTCCCGATCCTGAAGCTGATCCGGGAGAGCGGCGTGCTCCTCGTCTCGCGCATCGCGGGCCTGCTCCTCTCGGCGATCGCGGTGCAGCTGGTCGCCGACGCGGTCCGCGCGTTCGTGGCTGGGGAGGGGTGAGTCGGTGCCTCTCGGAGAACAGCTCGTCCTCGAGGGCATGCCGGTGCGGCTCTACTCCGCCACGCCCTCGCGGATCTCGGGGTACCTCGACTGTCCCCGGCGCTACCGGATGGCCTACCTCCAGCAGCCGACCCCGCCGCGCGGGGCGCCGTGGGGCCACAACGCGATCGGTTCGGCCGTGCACTCCGCGCTCGCGAAGTGGTGGGACCTCCCGCTCCGCACTCGGACACCCGAGGCGGGCGGCGACCTGGTGGTGCGCGGCTGGCTGACCGACGGGTTCCGTGACCGGGCGCAGTACGAAGCCGCTCGCGAGCGGGCCCGCGGCTACGTCGAGCGCTACCTCGAGCAGGTCGACCCCACCCACGAGCCGCTCGGCGTCGAGGTCACGGTCTCGGTGAACACCCCGCGTGCGGCACTGTGGGGCAGGGCAGACCGCATCGACGACCGGCCCGGCGACGGCGTCGTGGTCGTGGACTACAAGACCGGCCGGTCGGTTCCCGGCGAGGACGACGCCCGCTCCTCGCTCGCCCTCGCGCTGTACGCCGCCGCCGCTGACGCGGACCTTCCATCGGCCGTGCACCCGTGTCGAGCTGCACCACCTCCCGAGCGGGACGGTCGCCGCGTGGGACCACACCCCGGAGACGCTCGAGGCTCAGCTCGACCGGGCCGACGAGGTCGCAGCCGAGCTGGCCGAGCTCGACGAGCGCTACGCCGACGGGCTGTCCGTGGAGGAGGCCGACGAGCTCTTCCCCGCCCGGGTGGGGTCGCGGTGCGGCTGGTGCGACTTCCGCCGGTCCTGCGACATCGGACGCTCCGCCGTACCCGGGAAGCGGCCGTGGGCAGGGGTGGCGGAAGGCTGATCGAGCCGGCTAGCGGCGGCCGAGCCCCTGCAGCCGGGCCTGGAGCGACGACGGGGTCATCCGGGCGACCGTGGTGACCAGCTTGTACCTCCGGCTCGGCACCGAGATGGTCCGGCCCCGGGCCAGGTCGTCGAGGGCCTCGCTCACGAGCCGGTCGGCGTCGAGCCACATCCACGCCGGTGCGGAGTCGCGGCCCACGCCCATCCGCTCGTGGAACTCCGTGCGCACGAACCCCGGGCACAGCGCCATGCCGCGGATCCCGCGGTCGCGGTAGGTCAGGTCCAGCCACTCGGTGAAGGAGACCACGTAAGCCTTCGCAGCGCTGTAGGTCCCGCGCGGGACGAAGGCGGCGACGCTCGCGACGTTGACGATCGAGCCCTCACCGCGCTCGAGCATGGGCCGGATGGCGGCGTGGCTGAGCCGCATCACCGCCGTGACCAGCACGTCGAGCATCTCCTGCTCGTCCTCGACGGAGTTCTCGGTGAAGGGGTGCTTGTGACCGAAGCCGGCGTTGTTGACCAGCATCGAGATCGGGCGCTCGGGGTCGGCGACCCGGTCCTCCACGCGGGCCAGCTGCTCACGGTCGGCGAGGTCGGCGGCGAGGACCTCCACCTGGACACCGTGCTCCGCGCGCACCTTCTCGGCGAGCTCTTCGAGCCGGTCCTGGTTGCGGGCGACGAGTACGAGGTCATGGCCCCGGGCGGCGAGCTGGTGGGCGAACGAGAGGCCGATGCCCGCGGTGGGGCCGGTCACGAGAGCAGTGGGGCGCGACATGGGCACAGCATTCCACGGACACCTCCCACGAGTTGACGCCGTCTCGGGCACAATGTCTGCTGATGAGCACTCAGATTCTCGCGATCGCCAACCAGAAGGGCGGCGTCGCCAAGACCACCACGGTGGCCTCACTGGGCGCAGCCCTCGCCGAGCAGGGAAAGTCCGTCCTGATCGTGGACCTCGACCCGCAGGCCTGCCTGACGTTTTCCCTCGGCATCGACCCCGAGGATCTCGACCTCTCCGTCCACCACGTGCTCACCAAGGGCGTCGACCCGGGCGAGGTCGTCATCTCCACCGAGGACGGGGTCGACCTGCTCCCCGCGACCATCGAGCTGGCGCGGGCGGAGGCGGACCTGCTGACGCGCACCGGCCGCGAGTACGTCCTCCGTGCCGCCCTCGAGGACCTCGAGGGCTACGACTGGGTGCTGCTGGACTGCCCGCCGTCGCTGGGTGTCCTCACGGTCGCGGCGCTCACCGCAGCCACCGGTGTCCTGATCCCGCTCCAGTGCGAGACGCTCTCCCACCGCGGCGTGGGGCAGCTCCTCGACACCGTCCACGACGTACGCCGCTTCACCAACAAGAAGCTGGCCGTGTGGGGCGTGCTGCCCACGTTGTACGACGGCCGCACCAACCATGCGCGTGCCGTCCTGGCGACGATCTCGGAGACCTACGACCTCGACGTCGTCGAGCCGCCGATCCCGAAGTCGATCCGGTTCGCGGAGGCGCCTGCCGCCGGCCGTTCCATCCTCGCGACGGCGCGGAGCAACCGCGGCGCCGACGCGTACCGCGACGTGGCGCTCAACCTCACGAAGAGAGCGGTCTCCGGGGCCTAGACTCGGCCACATGAGCACGGGGCCGAGCGCGACACCGATGCATCGGGGTGTCGCGCATCCAGGGCACCGGACTGTCGCGACGGCATCGCACCGCGCGGTGCGCCCCCGGTTGGGGCGGCTCCTGGCCGTGGTCACGGCCGCAGGGGTGACGGCGGTCGCCGTGCTCGGCGCGCTCGGTGTCCTCGGCGTCGCGGACACTGCCGCGAGCGCTGCCGCCGACCCCTCGGAACAGTCGGCGGAGCTGGAGCTGAGCGGCTTCTTCGAGCCCGCGCTCGTCGCGACGCCCGGGGTGGCCGCACCGACGCCGGGTCAGGAGTCCTCGACCCTCGGTCAGCCGCCGGAGGTCCCCGCGGGCACCGGAGCGGGCAAGCGCGTGGTGTTCGCCATCGGCGCTCAGCGCGTCTGGCTCGTAGGGTCGGACGGCAACGTCGTCCGGACCTACCTCGTCTCCGGCAGCGTCACCGACAACCTCCGACCGGGGGAGTACGAGGTCTACTCGACCTCACGCGACGCCGTGGGGGTCGACGACTCCGGGACGATGAAGTTCATGGTGCGCTTCACCCATGGCGAGCACGCTGCCATCGGCTTCCACGACATCCCGGTGCACGACGGCAACCTGGTGCAGGGCGTCTCCGACCTGGGCACCCCGCAGTCGCACGGCTGCATCCGACAGTGGCGGCCGGATGCCCGGGCACTGTGGCGTTTCGCCCCCGTCGGGACAACGGTCGTGGTGACCGCCTGACCCGAGGGGGCCCTGCATTCCGCCGGTGTCAGTCGGAGGAGGGAGCCGGCGCGCCCTGGCCGCCCTGATTCGCGCCCTGGCCGCTTCGGGTACGGCGACGGCGACGGTTGCGGTTCCGCGACGGAGCCGAGTCCCCACCCGCGGACTTGTCGGAGGAAGCGGACGGCGCCGCAGAGGACCCGCTGCTCTCCTCGACCTTCTCCCCGCCCCGGGTCCGCGTGCGGTTCCGGTTGCGGTTGCGGCGAGGACGATCGCCCCGGTCCTCCTTGGAGGCCGACTCGCGCGCCGGCTTCTCCACGGGCTGCTCAGGCACGAGCCTGCCCTTGGTCCCGGGCGGGATGCCCTGGTCGTGGAACAGGTTCTCCGACGTCGAGTAGGTCTCGACCAGCTCGTCGAACGGCAGGTCGAGCGCCTTGTTGATGATCTTCCACCGCGTCACGTCCGCCCAGTCGACGAACGTGATCGCGATGCCGGTCGCACCCGCGCGTCCGGTGCGCCCGATGCGGTGGACATAGGTCTTCTCGTCCTCGGGGCAGCTGTAGTTGATGACGTGGGTGACGTCGGCGACGTCGATGCCGCGGGCGGCGACGTCGGTGGCGACGAGCACCTTCAGCTTGCCGTCCCGGAACTTCTTCAGCGCTTTCTCGCGCGCGACCTGCGGCATGTCACCGTGCAGGGGGCTGCTCGGGAAACCACGCTCGGCGAGGTCGTCGGCGACACGCTGCGCCTGCCGCTTGGTGCGGGTGAAGACGATCGTGATCCCGGAGTTCTCGGCCTGGAGGATCCGGCCGAGCATCTCCGGCTTGTCGAGGTCGTGCACCTGGTAGATGAACTGGGCCGTCGCGGGGACGGTCTGCTCGTCGGAGGCGGACTCCGCGCGGATGTTCATCGGGTGGCGCATGTGGACACGCGCCAGGCTCACGATCGCCGCCGGCATCGTCGCCGAGAACAGCATCGTCTGGCGCGTCTCCGGCGTCTTGGACAGCAGCTTCTGCACGTCCGGGAGGAAGCCGAGGTCGAGCATCTCGTCGGCCTCGTCGAGCACCAGCACCTTGACGTGCGACAGGTCGAGCGCCCGCCGGTTCGCCAGGTCCAGGAGGCGTCCCGGCGTACCGACGACCACGTCGACGCCGGAGGTGAGCGCCTCGAGCTGCGGCTCGTACCCGACCCCGCCGTAGACGGTGAGGACGCGAGTGCCGCGGTCGGTGGAGGCGGTCTTGAGGTCGTTGCTGACCTGGAGCGCGAGCTCACGCGTCGGCGCGACCACGAGTGCCTGCGGCTTGCCGGGTGCCGCGAGGTCGGCGTAGTCGGGGTCGTGGGGCGCAAGCGTGCGCTGGAGGAGGGGGATGCCGAACGCCAGGGTCTTGCCGGTCCCGGTGCGGGCCTGGCCGATGAGGTCGGTGCCCATGATGGCGACCGAGAGGGTCATCTCCTGGATCGGGAACGGCGTCGTGATGCCGGCACGCTCGAGGGCGTCGGCGATCTCGGGAAGGACGCCGAGTTCTCTGAAGGTAGTCAGGGGTCTTGCCTGTCTCTCTACGTAATGTCGTGGCGAGTCTATCGGTAGGCTGCGCCCATGACCGACCTGCCGCTGGAGACGCCCGAGTCCGCGCCCCCGTCCGCGGGCAAGCCCGACGTCCCGCTGGCCTTCGAGGATCCGACCTATCTCGCGGCAGTGGTGGACCTCCTGGGTGCCATCGCCTACGGCGAGATGTCGGCGTTCGACAGGCTCGCCGAGGACGCCAAGATGGCGCCCGACCTCGAGGACAAGGCGGAGCTCGCGGCGATGGCCTCGCGCGAGTTCGGGCACTTCGCGGCGCTGCGTGACCGGCTCGCGGAGCTCGGAGCCGACCCGTTCCAGGCCATGGGCCCCTTCCGCACGCCGATCGACGCCTTCCACGTGCACACCGCACCGCGGGACTGGCTCGAGGGCCTGGTCAAGGCGTACGTCGGGGACGGGCTCGCAGCCGACTTCTACCGCGAGATCGCGGCCTTCGTGGACGCGGACACCCGCGAGCTGATCATCGACAGCCTGGAGGACTCGGGACAGGCGGAGTTCGTCGTGGACCGGGTCCGCAAGGCGATCGAGGCGGACCACCGGGTCGGGGGCCGACTTGCGCTCTGGGGACGCCGGCTCATGGGCGAGGCGCTCTCCCAGGCCCAGCGGGTGGCGGCGGAGCGGGACGCCCTCTCGGCGCTGCTCTCCGGTGGCGTGGACCGGCCGGGCATGGACCTCGCCGCGATCGGGCGGATGTTCACCCGCCTCACCGAGAACCACGCGCAGCGGATGGCCGCACTGGGCCTCGCCTCCTGAAGTACGGCGAGGCCCGCGGGGCTCAGCTGCGGAAGCCGACCTGCCCGACGGTGGGCGAGCCGATCTCGACGTAGGCGATCGTCGCGGTCGGGACGACGATGCGGCGGCCCTTGACGTCGGTAAAGGTCACGACCGGACGGCCCTCGTCGAGGGCCTTGGCCACGACGGACTCGATGTCGTCGCCCTCCTCGTTGGTGTCGAGGGTCAGCTCGCGGGTCACGTTCTGGACGCCGATCTTGACCTCCATGGGAGGACCTCCTCGTTGCTCGCGCGCCAGGGAAGCCCCCGGCGGGGTGTTGTCGAAGCGCCGGGGCGCGGCGCCGTAGACGACCCTACAGCCGCGTGATCAGGACTGCTCGTCCGTGCGGGGGAACCCGCGGATGCCCCGCCAGGCCAGGCTGGAGACGAGGTCCGCCGCCGCGCGCTGGCTGATGCCGCGCCGGTCGTCGAGCCAGAACCGCGCGCTGACCTGGGCCATGCCGACGAGGGAGACCGCGAGCAGTCGTGACTCCTCGTCCGGCAGGCCCGTGTCGTCGTGGATGACGTCCGCGATCAGGGAGGCGGTCTCCTCGGTCACCCGGTCCACGCGTGCGCGGACGGCCGGCTCGTTGTTCAGGTCGGACTCGAACACCAGGCGGAAGGCGCCGTGGGCGTTGGCGACGTAGTCGTAGAAGACCTGCATCGTGGCCGCCACGCGCTGCTTGTTGTCCTCGGTGGCCTCGAGCGCCTTGCGGGTGGCCTCGGTGATGGTGTCGCACGACTGGTCCAGCAGCGCGAGGTACAGGTCGAGCTTGCCGGGAAAGTGCTGGTAGAGCACCGGCTTGGACACGCCTGCGCGCTCGGCGATGTCGTCCATCGCGGCGGCGTGGTAGCCCTGGGCGACGAAGACCTCGAGCGCCGACTCGAGGAGCTGGGCTCGCCGTGCCGTGCGCGGCATACGTCCCCCGCGTGGCCTCTGCTCGTCCACAGTGCTCAATGGGTCGCCTCTCACCTCTGGAACTGCTGAAACCGAATCCTACTCCGCGGTAATGGACGTGCCCGGCATCAACCCCGCGCTGTCCGGGCCCCGGGACGCAGGCGCGACCGTCGTCGAGGGTGACCCGAACGGGTCATTTTCCCGGAACGAAACGAGTCAAACCAGGACGACACGGTCCGGGCGACGCCCTGGGTGCTTGGGCGTGTCCTGTCGAGAGGGCGACGCTGAGGCCAGTGAGCCGGTGGGGGTGCCAGATCGTCGTGGGCAGGAGTCGTGCGCGCCAGACACAGAAGACAGACCGGACGTGGACGCCTCGCGATGGTGGCGTCCACGGTCGGCCTCGCCCTCCTGGTCGGCGGCGTCGCGTCTGCTCGTGGGGTGGTCGACGCTCCCGTCCCCGACCGCGCCCCGGCGCAACGGCAGGCATCCCTGCCTGCGTTCGTCGTGGAGCCTGCGGTCCGGTTCGAGGCGGCCCGCCCCCCGGGGCCGCCTCGAACCCGCTCGCGCGCCCGGGCGCCGGTCGGCGAGCCGCGGCGGGTCGTCGTTCCTCGACTCGGGGTGGACGCCCCCGTCGCCGCGATCCCGACCGCGCGACGCGTCCTGCTCCCACCCGGCGACCCGCAGGTGCTCGGGTGGTGGCGCGGCGGCGCCGAAGCGGGTGAGGCCCGGGGCTCCGTGCTGATCACGGGGCACACGGTGAGCAGCGGCGGCGGGGCGTTCGACGACCTCGAGACCCTGGAGCCCGGCGACCGGGTCCGGGTCCGCACGTCGGCCGGGGTGGTCGAGTACGTCGTCGACCGCACGGTGGTCTACCGCAAGGCTCGGCTGGCCCGTCAGGCGCAGAGCGTGTTCAGCCAGACCGTCCCGGGACGGCTGGTGCTCGTCACCTGCGAGGAGTGGAACGGCACGGCGTACCTCAGCAACGCGGTGGTCTTCGCGCGGCCCGAGCGATCGACACGTTCCTGAGCGGCAGCCGGCGGGTCCGGGATCCGGGACGCGCGAGGCCGGATGCGTGGACGTGGGCAGCATGGGGAACACGAAGTGGTGTCCGGTTGTTGTCGACATCGGAGTTGCCCGAAACCGACGAGGAGCACGCGTGTCCCTTCCACCCCTGGTCGAGCCTGCCGACGAGCTGACCATCGACGAGGTCCGCCGCTACAGCCGCCACCTGATCATCCCCGATGTCGGGATGACCGGGCAGAAGCGGTTGAAGAACGCCAAGGTCCTGGTGATCGGCGCCGGCGGACTGGGCAGCCCGGCGCTGCTCTACCTGGCCGCGGCCGGTGTCGGCACGATCGGCATCGCGGAGTTCGACGAGGTCGACGAGTCCAACCTGCAGCGCCAGATCATCCACGGTCAGAGCGACGTCGGGAAGTCCAAGGCGCTGTCGGCGAAGGAGTCGATCGCCGAGGCGAACCCCTACGTGAACGTCGTGCTCCACGAGGAGCGCCTCGACAACGACAACGTGATGGGGATCTTCGAGCAGTACGACCTCATCGTCGACGGCACCGACAACTTCGCGACGCGCTACATGGTCAACGACGCGGCGGTGCTGCTGAAGAAGCCCTACGTGTGGGGCTCGATCTACCGCTTCGACGGTCAGGCCTCGGTCTTCTGGGCCGAGCAGGGGCCGTGCTACCGCTGCCTCTACCCCGAGCCCCCGCCGCCGGGCATGGTCCCCTCCTGCGCCGAGGGCGGCGTGCTGGGCGTGCTCTGCGCGAGCGTCGGGTCGATCCAGGTGAACGAGGCCATCAAGCTGCTCACCGGCATCGGCGAGCCGCTGCTCGGCAAGCTGATGGTCTACGACGCCCTGGAGATGGAGTACCGCAAGATCAAGGTCCGCAAGGACCCCAACTGCGCGATCTGCGGGGAGAACCCGACGGTCACCGAGCTGATCGACTACGACGCGTTCTGCGGTGCGATCAGCGACGAGGCCGCGGACGCCGCCGTGGGGTCGACGATCTCGGTGACCCAGCTGGAGAGCATGCTCAAGGAGCGCGAGAACGGCGAGCGTGACTTCGTCCTCGTCGACGTCCGCGAGCCCAACGAGTACGAGATCAACAAGATCCCGGGCTCGGTGCTGATCCCGAAGGGGGACTTCCTCAACGGGACCGCCTTCGAGCAGCTGCCTCAGGACAAGCCCGTCGTGCTGCACTGCAAGTCGGGGGTCCGCTCGGCGGAGGCTCTTGCCGTGGTCAAGGGAGCCGGCTTCAGCGACGCCGTGCACGTCGGCGGCGGTGTCGTGGCGTGGGTCAACCAGATCGACCCGTCGCAGGCGTCGTACTGACCGACCGGTCGCCGAATATCCGTTCTGTGATGTTTCGAACGTGACCTTCCGGGGACATCTCTCGTTGTGTAGATCACACGCCTGATGTCCCCGGAAGGAAGTCCCATGGTCTCTCGGACCCGTGTAGCCGTCGCGACGCTGTCCAGCACCCTTCTCGCTGCCGCGGCGGTCGCCGCCGCGGTCACTCCGGCGGAGGCGGCCCCCACCTGGGCCCCCGCCGACAGTGCAGCGATCCACCCCGGTGTCCAGATGTACACAGAGGGTGCCCAGTGCACCGGCAACTTCGTCTTCACCGACGGTGCGGGCGACGTGTACGTCGGCTACGCGGCGCACTGCGCCGGCACCGGTGCCGCCACCGACACGAACGGCTGCGACGCCGGCTCGCTGCCTCTGGGGACCAAGGTGGAGTTCGTCGAGGGCGGCAGCCTGGTGACGTCCGGTGAGACCGTCGGCACCGGCACCCTCGCCTACAGCAGCTGGTTGGCGATGCAGCAGGCCGGCACCACCGACGCGAACACCTGCGACTACAACGACCTCGCCCTGGTGAAGGTCGACCCGCAGTACGTCGACGACGTGAACCCCTCCATCCCGTTCTGGGGTGGTCCGGTGGGCATCAACGACGAGGGCACCGCCGCGGGTGACACCGTCTACTCCTACGGCAACTCCAGCCTCCGAGGCGGTCTCGAGCCGCTGTCGCCCAAGCAGGGCAGCAGCCTCGGCACGACCGGCGGTGGGTGGAGCCACCCCGTCTACACCGCGAGCCCCGGAGTTCCCGGCGACTCCGGGAGCGCCTTCCTCGATGCCGACGGCAACGCACTGGGTGTGCTGTCCACGCTGGCCATCGCTCCGCTCGCGGGCTCCAACGGCGTGGGCGACCTGAGCCACGAGCTCGCGTTCGCCCAGGCGCACTCCGGCCTCTCCGGACTCAGCCTCGTCCCCGGCACGGAGCCGTTCTCGCCGATCCTCTGAGCGCTGCTCGGGTCAGGGCCCGCCTCCTTCGTGGGGGCGGGCCCTTCCCATGCCCGGACGCCGCAGCGCTAGCGTGTCGGCCGTGGACCGTGAGGAGTACGTCGAGTGCGTCCTCTCGGTGGTCGAGCAGATCCCACCGGGGCGGGTGATGAGCTACGGCACGATCGCCGAGGTGGTCGGCGCGGGTGGCCCGCGCCAGGTCGGGCGGGTGATGTCGCTCGAGGGCGGCGGGGTCCCGTGGTGGCGGGTCGTGCGCGCCGACGGTGGACTGCCCCTGGGCGAGGACGGTGAGGCCCTTGCCCACCACCGGTCCGAGGGGACGCCGCTGCGGGCGTCGGGCCGCGTCGACATGGACGCGGCAGCCTGGTGGCCGGACGGGGAGGAAAGCCCTGTCGGTCCGCTCTGATGTGATTGGTCCATGACGTCCTACCGCCTGGTCCGGCCCACGGCGACGCGTGTTGCCGCGCCCGTGCTGGACTCCTTCCAGCAGTCGGTGGTCGACCACGCGAGCGGACCGTTGTTGGTGCTCGCCGGTCCCGGGACGGGCAAGACGACGACGCTGGTGGAGGCCATCGTCGACCGCATCGAGCGCCGCGGGGAGGCGCCGGACTCGATCCTGGCGCTGACCTTCAGCCGGAAGGCCGCGGAGCAGCTGCGCGACCGGGTCACCTCACGCATCGGACGCACGATGTCGACGACGCTGAGCTCGACCTTCCACTCCTTCGCCTACGCCCTGGTGCGAGCGCACGGCCCCACAGGCCTGTACGACGAGCCGCTGCGCCTGCTGAGCGCCCCCGAGCAGGACGTCGTGCTCCAGCGGCTGCTGACCCACGAGCCGGAGTCGGTGCGCTGGCCCTCGTCGCTGCACCGGGCCGTCGAGACCCGAGGCTTCGCCCGCGAGGTGCAGGCGGTGCTCTCCCGGGCCCGCGAGCAGGCCATGGACCCCGAGGACCTCGTCGATGTGGGCAGCGCCGAGGACCAGCCTGCCTGGGTCGCCGCCGGGCTCTTCATGGAGCAGTACCTCACCGTGCTCGACAGCGAGAGCGCGATCGACTACCCCGAGCTGGTCCACCGGGCGGTCGCACTGGCGGAGACGCCGGAGGTGCGGGAGCGCCTGCGTCGGCAGTACTCCTGGGTCTTCGTCGACGAGTACCAGGACACCGACCCCAGCCAGGTCCGCCTGCTTCAGGCGCTCGCCGGAGACGGACGCAACCTCGTCGTGGTGGGCGACCCGGACCAGTCGATCTACGCGTTCCGGGGTGCCGAGGTCCGTGGAATCCTCGACTTTCCCGACCAGTTCCGTGCTCGCACGGGGGAGCGGGCGGGGACGGTCGCGCTTCGGGTGACGAGGCGGTTCGGTCCCGTCCTCCTCGAGGCCTCCCGCGCGATCGCCGGCGCCCTCCCCACCAAGGGGTCGATCGACGCCGACCTGTTCCAGGCCTTCCGCAACCCCGAGCCGACCAGGACCCCGTTCGGGCCCGGCGAGGTGCAGGTCCGCACCTTCGACACCGCCCGTGCCGAGACCGAGCACATCGCGGACCTGCTCCGCCGGGCCCACCTCGAGGACGGCGTCCCGTGGTCACAGATGGCGGTCCTGGTGCGGTCCGGGCGCGCCTCGATCCCACCGCTGCGACGAAGCCTGTCCGCCGCGGGCGTCCCCGTCGAGGTCGCCAGCGACGAGACGCCGCTCGTGCAGGAGCCCGCGGTGGTCGCCGTGCTCGACGCTCTCCGGGTCGTGCTCAACCTCGACAACGACGACCCGTCGCACCCCGACTACATCGACACCGGGCGGGTCGCGTCCCTGCTCGGGTCGCCGATGATCGGTCTCGATGCCACCGAGGTCCGCGCACTGGCCCGGGAGCTGCGGGTGCGCGAGAAGGCCGCCGCGGCCGTGGAGGAGCGTGATCCTCGGCCCTCGCCCGAGCTGCTTCGCGAGGCGGTGCTTGACCCGGCCACGCTCGAGGGGGTGTCCGCACCTGCGACTACCCGGGTCGCCCGGCTCGCCGACCTGCTTCGGCAGGCCCGTGCCGACCTGGACGAGGGCGCGACGGCGGAGGAGGTGCTGTGGACGCTGTGGAGCGGCACCCGCTGGCCCGCTCGGCTGCGGGCCATGGCCGGCGAGCCCGGCGCCGTCGCACGTATGGCACACCGCGACCTCGACGCCATCTGTGCGCTCTTCGATGCCGCCGCGCGCATGGAGGAGCAGCGCGGTCACACCAGCGTCGCGAGCTTCTTCGACACGCTCGCCGCCCAGCAGATCCCCGGCGACACCCTCGCCGAGCAGGGCGTCCGCGGTGAGGCGGTCCGCCTCCTGACCGCGCACCGCTCCAAGGGTCTCGAGTGGCGGTTCGTGGTCGCCGCGCAGGTGCAGGAGGGGGCCTGGCCGGACCTCAGACGGCGGACCAGCCTCCTGCAGGCCGACCGCCTGGGCGTCGACCAGGTGCTGCCCCCCACCACGACGGCCACGCTGCTGGCCGAGGAGCGGCGCCTCTTCTACGTGGCGTGCACCCGTGCGAGCGAGCGCCTGCTCGTCACCGCCGTGGCCTCACCGGAGGAGGACGGCGAGCAGCCCTCGCGCTTCCTCGACGAGCTCACCGTCGAGCCGGTCTCCGTCAAGGGTCGGCCACTGCGTCCGCTGTCCCTCGCGGGCCTGGTCGCGGACCTGCGACGTACCGCCTCGGACCCCGATGAATCGCCGACGCTGCGCCGGGCGGCCGCCGCCCGTCTGGCCCGTCTTGCCCTCACCGACGTGGGCAGCCGGAAGCTGGCCCCCCAGGCCGACCCGGGCAGCTGGTGGGGGACCCGCGGGCGAAGCCTCGCCGAGGAGCCGATCCGCAACGCCGACCAGCCGGTCACGCTCTCGGCGAGCGCGCTCGAGTCGATCCTTGCCTGTCCCGCGAAGTGGTTCCTCGAGCGCGAGGCCGGAGGCGCGAGCCCTGCGACCGCCTCTCAGGGCTTCGGCCTGGTCGTGCACGCCCTCGCCGACCGGATCGGGAAGGGCGAGCTGAGCGACGCCGACGACCTGATGGGCTACGTCGACCGCGTGTGGGGACAGCTCTCCTTCCGCACCCCCTGGTCGAGGTCGCGGGAGCGCGAGGAGGTGCGTGCCGCCCTGGACCGGTTCGTCGCCTGGCACTCCCGACCCGGTGCTCGCACCATCGTGGCCACGGAGCAGCACCTGAACGCCGAGGTGACGCTGCCCGACGGCCAGCGGGTGCGGCTCAACGGCTACGCCGACCGTCTCGAGCTCGACGAGAACGGCCACGTGGTCGTGATCGACCTGAAGACGTCGAAGTACCCGCCCACGGGCAAGGAGCTGCCCGAGCACCCGCAGCTCGGCCTCTACCAGTACGCCGTGGCGCACGGGGCCGTCGACGACCTGGTCGCCGGCCACACGGAACCACCCGAGGACGCTGTCCGGCCGGGGGGAGCCGAGCTCGTCCAGCTCCGAGCCGAGGTCAGGGGCGGGGCGAAGGTGCAGAAGCAGGAGCCGCAGGAGCCGGACGCCGACGGTCACCTGCCGGTCGAGAGACAGCTGATGGAGGCCGCCCGCGTGGTGCGCAGCGAGAACTTCCCGGCACGGGCAGGGGGGCACTGCGACCACTGCTCGTTCCATGCCATCTGCCCGGTCAAGGGCGCGGGGACGGTGCTGTCGTGAGTGGCACCTTCACGCCCCGGACGGTGGAGACCCCCGAGCAGCTGAGGCTGCTGATGCAGGAGGACTTCACCTTCAGCGACCAGCAGTTCGCCGTCGTCACGGCGCCGCTGTCCCCGCACGTCGTCATCGCGGGTGCCGGCTCGGGCAAGACCACCGTGATGGCCGCGCGGGTCGTCTGGCTGGTTGCCACCGGGCAGGTGCGCCCTGACCAGATCCTCGGCCTGACCTTCACCACGAAGGCCGCCAACGAGCTCGCCGTGCGGATCCGTGCGGGGCTGCGTTCCGCGGGCATCCTTCCGCCTCCGGGGCCGCGGTCGCGGGTCCTCGTCGACGAGGAGGACGAGCCGGAGGAGCCGGCGGTCGCGACGTACAACGCCTACGCTGCCGGCCTGCTGACCGAGCACGGACTGCGCATCGGCCACGAGCCGGACACCAGGGTCATCGCCGACGCGTCGAGGTACCAGCTCGCCGCCCGGGCGATCGCGCGGTACGACGGCAGGGTCGAGCTGCTCAGCGACCACCCGCCGACGGTGATCAACTACCTGCTCGCCCTCGACGGTGCGATGGCCGAGCACCTGCTCACGCCCGCCGACGTGCGTGCGTTCCACACCCGCGAGCGGCCTCGGGTCGTGCAGGCACGCGCCGAGGAGTCGCTCAAGACCAAGATCGGCGAGGTGGAGAAGGTCCTCAGCGCCATCGACCGACGCGAGGAGCTTCTCGGCCTGGTGGAGAGCTATCGCAGGCTCAAGGCGCGCCTCGGCCTGATGGACTTCTCCGACCAGATCGCGCTGGGGGCGCGGCTCGCCTCCGAGCAGCCCGAGGTCGGGCAGGCCGAGCGCGAGAAGTACCGCATCGTCCTCCTCGACGAGTACCAGGACACCTCGGTGGCCCAGGCGACCATGCTCAGCCGCCTCTTCTCCGGGGGCAGCCCGCAGACGGGACGGGGACACGCGGTGACCGCGGTGGGCGACCCGAACCAGGCCATCTACGGCTGGCGCGGCGCCTCGGTGTCCAACATCCTCGGCTTCGGTCGCGACTTCCCGCGCGGGGACGGGTCGCCCGAGGTGGGCACCTACTCCCTGACGGTCAACCGGCGCTCCGACGGGCGGATCCTCGAGCTCGCGAACGACCTCGCAGGACCGCTGTACTCCCGCATGCCGCAGGTGAAGCCGCTGGAGCCCAAGCCGGCAGCGGAGCCGGGCGTCGTCCGCAGCGCCGTCCTCGAGACGTACGGCGAGGAGCTCACCTGGCTCGCAGCGCAGGTCCGGACGGCGTACGGCGACATGCCCGAGCCGGCGTGGTCGCAGATCGGTGTGCTCACCCGCGACAACGCGCATGCAGCCGACGTCTTCGACGCCCTGACGGAGGCCGAGATCCCGGTCGAGATCGTCGGCCTCCAGGGCCTGCTCCGGCTGCCAGAGGTGGCCGAGGTGGTGGCCACGCTGACCCTGCTCCACGACCTGACGGCGAACGCCGAGCTGCTCACCCTGCTCACCGGTCCGCGATGGGCGGTCGGCGCCCGCGACCTTGCCCTGCTGGGGCGGCGGGCCCGGGAGCTCGCGGGTGCGGGTCCGGCCCGAGACACCGTGCGGAGCGTGGAGGAGGAGCTCACCGAGGCAGTCAAGGGCTCCGACCCGGCCGAGCTGGTCTCGCTCAGCGACGCCCTCGACGACCCGGGCGAGTTCTCCTACTCCCGTGAGGCACGCGACAGGTTCGCGCTGCTGTCGCGGGAGCTTCGGGACCTGCGCGCCTACGCGGGCGAGCCGCTGCTGGACCTGGTGCGTCGCATCATCGACACCACCGGCATCGACGTGGAGCTGGCCTCGTCGGTCAGCCCCACGGCCCAGGCCCGCCGCGACAACCTCGACCTCTTCGTGAAGGCGGTCGCCGACTTCCAGGGCGTCGACGGCGACGTCAGCCTGCCTGCCCTGCTCGCCTACCTCCAGGCCGAGGACGACTACGGCGCGGGGCTCGACGTCGCCACCCCGACCGAGGCGGACTCGGTGAAGCTGCTGACCGTGCACCGGGCCAAGGGCCTGGAGTGGGACGCGGTCTTCCTCGTGGGAGTCGCCGACGAGAAGTTCCCCACCTCGCGCACGCGCACGAAGTGGACCGCCGGGCCGGGCGTGCTGCCCTACCCGCTGCGCGGCGACGCCCGCGACCTCCCGTCGCTGGCCGGCTACTCCGCGGACGAGCTGAAGGCGTTCGCCGGGGCCTGCAAGGACCACGAGCTCGAGGAGGAGCTGCGGCTCGGCTACGTCGCGTTCACCCGAGCCCGCCACCTGCTCTCGGTGTCGTCGTACTGCTGGGCGGCGACCCGGAAGAAGCCCCTCGGGCCCTCGGCGTACCAGGAGGTCGCGCGCCGCAAGCTGGCGGCGTGGGGAGAGAGCTTCGAACCCTGGCTCGACAAGCCGGGCAAGGACGAGTCGAACCCCCTGCGTGCCGAGTCCCTGACCCGGCCCTGGCCGGTGGAGGCCCACACTGCCGAGGTTGCCCGTCGTGCGGAGGCCGCCGAGCTCGTTCGTCAGGCGGCTGCCGAGATCTCCGCGGGCGAGCGTGCCGGAGCCGCGGCCGAGTCCGAGGCCGGGGCCGGGCCGGGCGAAGCCGCCGACCTGACCGAGGAGGAGGCTGCCCGCGTGGCCGAGTGGGACGAGGAGCTGGAGCGCCTGGTCGAGGAGGCGCTCGCCGGTCGCTCGGACGTGATCGAGGTGCCGCTCCCGTCGAGCCTGTCCGCGACCTCGATGGCGCGGCTGCGCGACGAGCCGGAGTCCCTGGCGAAGGACCTTGCCCGACCGATGCCCCGTCGCCCCTCGCAGGCTGCGCGGTTCGGCACCCGGTTCCATGCCTGGGTGGAGAGCCGCTTCGGCCAGCAGCAGCTCGTCGGGCTCGACGAGGTGCCGGGCCGCGGCGACGAGGGCATCGAGGACGAGCGCGAGCTCAAGGAGCTGGTCGACGAGTTCACCGCCGGGCCGTTCGGGGACCGGGCGCCCTTCGCGATCGAGCCGCCGTTCGCCCTTGTCCTGGGAAGCCAGGTGGTCCGTGGGCGCATCGACGCGGTGTACGAGACTCCCCGCGGGTACCTCGTCGTGGACTGGAAGACGAGCCGGCGCCAGACCGCCGACCCGCTTCAGCTCGCGATCTACCGCCTCGCCTGGGCCGAGCTGATGGGGGTGCCTGTCGAGACGGTGGAGGCGGCCTTCTTCTACGTCCGCACCGGGGTCCTGGACGAGCACGCGGACCTGCCGGGCCGTCCGGAGCTGGAGGCGATCCTCGCGGACAAGTCCTGACTGCTGTTCCAGGATCCGGCCGTGACGGGCCCAGAGCCCCACCCGCCTCCGGACCGACGGCCTCAGCCTGCGCTGAGAATGGCCTCCAACGCGACCTCCACCATGTCGCCGAACGTCTGCTCACGCTCCTGCCAGCTCGTCTCCTCGCCGGTGACGATGTGATCGGACACCGTGCAGGCGGCGAGCGCGCGGCGGCCGAACTTCGCGGCGAGCGTGTACAGCGCGCTGGCCTCCATCTCGACGGCGAGGACGCCGTACTCCGCCATGCGTGCGCTCAGCTCGGGCCGGGGGGTGTAGAACGAGTCGCTGGAGAGGATCAGGCCGACCTTGGTCTGCACCGGCAGGTCCTTGGCCATGGCCGCGTCGTGAGCCGCCCGAAGCAGTCCGAAGTCGGCGACGGGCGCGTAGTCGAGGCCCTCGAAACGGATCCGGTTCATCGACGAGTCCGTGCATGCGCCCGAGGCGAGCACGATGTCGCGCAGCCTGAGCTCCTCGCTGAAGGCTCCGCACGAGCCGACGCGCACGATCGTCTGGACGTCGTACTCCGCGAAGAGCTCGTTGGCGTAGATGGAGAGCGACGGCAGCCCCATCCCCGAGCCCTGCACGGAGACCCGCTCGCCTCGGTACGTGCCGGTGTAGCCGAGCATGCCGCGCACCTGCGAGTAGCACTCGGCGTCCTCGAGGAACGTCTCGGCGATCCACCTCGCACGCTGCGGGTCTCCCGGCATGAGGACGTGGGGGGCCACCTGGCCCTTCTCGGCGGAGATGTGGGTGCTCATGGGGTGCGATCCTAGGTGCGTCCCGGGTGTCCCGGCACCCGGGCATAGAGTCGGCCCCGTGACGTGGCAGGACAGAAACGGCGGAGAGACCCCGCACATCGCGCTCTCGGTGCGAGCGCACGACCGGGTCGGCCACCGGCGCACCGACGACGCCTGGCTCGCGGAGACCTGGGCCGACCCCAAGACGCGCGTGCTCCTGCTCGCGCGCGGGCACTTCCCGGTCGAGCGCGGCGGCGAGGACAACCGGGCGGCCATCCGCTGGCGGGCCACCTCCGACGTACCGGAGGGGCAACGGGTCTTCCTGGGGGAGGAGGGAGGTGCGGCGCACTTCGCGCTCCTCCTCGACCAGTCCCCCGACGAGCCCCGCGACGACGAGGCGACGGGGGAGGAGTGGACCAACATGCGTGCCGTGGGGCCGGAGCTCTCCGCGCCCGACCAGAGCCTGCTCGTCCACGCGGTCGCGCTCGCCGAGTGGCACCGGGCGCACCGGTTCTGCGGCCGCTGCGGCAGCGCCCTCACCGCGGCCGCCGCCGGACACGTGCTCACGTGCACGGGGTGCGGTCGGCAGCACTTCCCACGCACCGACCCCGCGGTGATCATGCTGGTCACCGACGAGGACGACCGTGCTCTCCTGGGACGCCAGCCGAGCTGGCCCGAGGGGCGGTACTCGACGCTGGCGGGCTTCGTCGACCCGGGTGAGTCGCTGGAGGAGGCCGTACGCCGGGAGGTCGCCGAGGAGGTCGGCGTCGAGATCGGTGCGGTGACCTACCTGGGCAACCAGCCGTGGCCGTTCCCCTCGAGCCTGATGGTCGGCTTCTTCGCGGAGGCGCTGACCACCGAGATCCGGGTGGACGAGGACGAGATCAGCGACGCCCGCTGGTTCACCCGCGAGCAGATGCGTGCCGAGGCCGAGGCCGGCACGCTCCGGCTCCCGGGAGGCATCTCCATCTCGCGGACACTCGTCGAGACCTGGTACGGCGGGTCGCTACCCGGCCAGTGGTGAGGCTTCGCTGAGCAGCGGGGAGGCTCAGTTGAGCGAGGCGAGCTTGGCCTGGACCTCACGGAGCGACGGGTTGGTCTGCGCGCTGCCGTCGCTGTAGATCATGGTCGGAACGGTCTGGTTGCCGTTGTTGACCTGCTCGACGACGAACGCGGCGTCCGGGACCTTCTCGATGTCGACCACGTCGTACGCGATGCCCTCGCGGTCGAGCTGCTTGCGCAGGCGGAAGCAGTAGCCGCACCACTTGGTGGAGTACATCGTCACGGCCGCACCCGAGGCGGCTGGGCTGGCAGGCATGGATTGTCCCTTCCGACGTCTACCCTGGTTGCTCTCGTCCGGCCCGATGGGGAATCGTCCCCCGGGCACACGACAGGCCGTGTCGCCACGGCCTCGTCGAAGAGCACAACAGTCGATCTGAGGAGATTGTTCCGCGTGGTCGCCATGGATACACCTGTCGGGTCTGTCACGGGCTCGGCGGACCGGCTGCTCGAGGCGCTCGACCCCGAGCAGCGGGAGGTCGCGCTCGCCCTCCAGGGGCCGGTGCGCGTCCTGGCGGGAGCGGGCACCGGCAAGACCCGGGCGCTGACCCACCGGATCGCGTACGGCGTGGCCACGGGGGTCTACAACCCGACCGAGGTCCTGGCGGTCACCTTCACCACGCGGGCGGCCGGTGAGATGCGCACCCGGCTGCGCTCGCTCGGCGCGGCCGGCGTCCAGGCCCGCACCTTCCACTCCGCAGCCCTGCGCCAGGCGCGCTACTTCTGGCCGCGGGTGTACGGCGGGGAGCTTCCGGTCCTCACGGAGTCGAAGCTGCCGCTGCTGGGCACGGCCGCCCGCCGCAACCGGCTCCAGACCGACCAGGCGTCCCTGCGCGACCTCGCCTCGGAGATCGAGTGGGCGAAGGTCAGCAACGTCCGCCCCGACGACTACGCCCGGATCGCCGAGGCCCGTGGCCGCAGCGTGAGCGGGCAGGACCCGGCCTCCGTCGCGCGGGTCTTCGCCGCCTACGAGGAGGTCAAGCGCGACCAGGGGCGCATGGACATGGAGGACGTCCTGCTGTGCGCCGCCGCCTTGCTGGCCGAGGACGAGCGCGTCGCGGCCGAGGTGCGCCGCCAGTACCGCTGGTTCGTCGTCGACGAGTTCCAGGACGTCAGCCCGATCCAGTCAGCCCTGCTCGACCTCTGGCTCGGCGGGCGCCACGACCTGTGCGTGGTGGGCGACCCGGCCCAGACCATCTACTCGTTCGCCGGCGCGAGCGCCTCGTACCTCACCGACTTCGGGCGGCGGCACCCCGGCACCACCTCCCTCGAGCTGGTGCGCAACTACCGGTCGACGCCTCAGGTGGTCGCCGCGGCGAACCAGCTGCTGGCCGGGACGCCCTCGGCGGGGGTGTCGCTGCGATCCCAGCAGGACTCCGGCCCGGAGGTCGACTACGTCGAGTACTCCGACGAGGTCGCGGAGGCCGAGGCCGTCGCGGCCCGGATCCTCGACCTGCGCCGGTCCGGCACGCCGCTGCGCGAGATCGCCGTGCTGTTCCGGATCAACGCCCAGTCGGAGGCGATCGAGGAGGCGTTGGCGGCCCGGAGCATCCCGTACGTCGTGCGCGGCGCGGCCCGGTTCTTCGAGCGACCCGAGGTGCGCAAGGCCGTCACCCTGCTCCGGGGCAACGCCCGGGGGAGCGGAGGGTCCGAGGAGGGGATCGTGGCGGACGTGAAGGCCGTGCTCGCCGGCATGGAGTGGTCCGAGAAGGCGCCCACCGGCCGCGGCAACGTCCGGGACCGCTGGGAGTCGCTCCAGGCGATCGTGTCGCAGGCGGAGGAGTACGCCGCCACGCACGAGACGGCCGGTCTCGGGGACTTCGTCGACGAGCTCGACCGCCGGGCCTCCGAGCAGCACGCCCCCGTCGCCGAGGGCGTGACCCTGGCAACGCTCCACGCGGCCAAGGGCCTGGAGTGGGACGTGGTCTTCCTCGGTGGGATGCAGGAGGGCACGATGCCGATCGTGTACGCCGAGGGGCCGGCCGCGGTGGAGGAGGAGCGCCGACTGCTCTACGTCGGGATGACGCGCGCGAGGCTTCGGCTGACGGTGTCGTGGTCCCTCGCTCGTTCTCCCGGGGCCCGGTCCTCGCGCAAGCCCTCGCGCTTCCTGACCGGCCTGCGCCCGGAGTCGGGCTCGGACCGTGCGGGCCGCGATCGCCCCAGCCGCACCCGCACCAAGCGCGGCATCGCTCACTGCCGGGTCTGCAACGCCCCGCTCAGCTCGACCGTCGAGCGCAAGATCGGCCGCTGCGAGGACTGCCCGGCGACCTACGACGAGGAGCTCTTCGAACGGCTCCGCACCTGGCGGGTGGCCCGGGCCGCCGACGAGAAGGTCCCGGCGTACGTGGTGTTCACCGACCTGACGCTGCAGGCGATCGCGGAGGTGCGCCCGGGCGACGGAGCCGCGCTGCTGAGGGTGAACGGGGTCGGTCCCGCGAAGATCGACAAGTACGGCGAGGACGTCCTGGCACTGGTGGCCGGGGGAGACCCACCGTCCGGGGCTGGAGCACCTGGTGCGCCGGGTGAGCAGCCGAGGGACGGCTGAGGCGAGAGAGCCGACGGATTCCGGCATAGTCATTTCGGGCCATGAGTTTGATGCGCGCAGAAGTTTTCAGGGAAATACCCATTAAATGGTTTGCCGCTTACAGGCCCCAGAGGCTAAGTTTCTTTCACCGCACGACAATCGCGCGCATACGACTCTGACAAAGTCGGCGCCCTACGCATCGAAGGAGGTGCTCACAGTGATCAACATCTTCCAGACCAGCGCTCCGGCCGGCATCGCCATGCCCGCTTCCTGGACCGCCGCTGCCTCTGCCGCCGCTGTGCGCACCTTCCCGACCCTGGGTGGAGTGTCGGCCGTTGCGGCTGCCGCTGGCACCAAGCGTCGTCTCGTGGACGTGGCACCCGTGTGCACCTACACGCACATGACCGATGCCGTTGCCCCGAAGGGCGCCTTCCCGGGTACCTCCGCCTGGAGTCCGCCGATCTAGATTGCTATCTACATCGGCAGCCTCCAGGCCGCGGAACCCGAAACCCGGGATCCGCGGTCTTTTTGTTTCTCGCAACACCCAAGCGACTGCTCACAAGGAGGTGAGAGATGAGTATCAGCGTCCTCGACCCACATCAGGTCGGGCGTGACGAGGAGCAGCTTCCCTGCCACAGGGAGAGCCCCGAGCTGTTCTTCGCGGAGAGTCCCGCCGACGTGGAGACAGCCAAGGCCCTCTGCCTGGGGTGCCCGGTCCGCACCGAGTGCCTCGCCGGCGCCCTCGACCGGAGGGAGCCCTGGGGGGTCTGGGGTGGCGAGCTGTTCCAGCACGGAGTGGTGATCCCCCGCAAGCGGCCCCGTGGACGGCCCCGCAAGAACGAGGTGGCCGCCTGAGCCGGAGCCGGAGCCGGAGCCGACCGCCGAGAGCCCTCACCAGCACCCACCGCAAGACCCGCAAGACTCGCAGCACCTAGCACCAGCTGCACCGGCACCGGGCAGGAAGCCCGGGAAGTGACCACCAGAAGACAACGGAGTCCCAGATGTACTACCTCCACGAAGACCTCGCTCGGGCGCAGATGTCCGAGCGACTGGACGAGGCGCGTCACGTGCGACGCGGGCACCAGCTCGTTCGTGCGCGGCGCCAGGCCCGTCGGGCCGAGCGTGCGGCCATGCAGGCCCGCCTCGTGCTCTCGCGCTCGCTGTAGGCACCGGAAACAGTCCGTCCGCGACGGCACCGGCCGACAGCACGCCAGGCGCCACGACCAAGAAAGCGACCAACACACACCATGACGACTTCACCGAATCGGAGCACCAAGATGAACTTGATCAACGAAGATCTCGCCCGTGCGCAGATAGCCTCGCGCCTGGGAGAGGCGCAGGACCTGCGGCTGGGAAACCGGATCGCTCGGGCTCGTCGGCTCTCCCGCCGGGCCGAGCGGGCAGCGAAGCAGGCGCGTCTGGCACTCGCCCGCGCCCTGTGAGCGGGTGACGCCTTCCCAGCAGGAACACCACGCCGGACCCCCGGTAGCCACCGACGGCTACCGGGGGTCCGGCCCTGTCGGGCGTAGGGTGGGAGCCGTGCCTGTCACCTGTCAGTTCTGCGGAGCGACGGCCCCGGGCGAGGAGCCGCCGCTCACCTGGACGAACGCGGTCGAGAACGGTCGGCAGCGGTACTTCTGCGAGACCTGCTCCCGGGACAACCTGCGCGCCATCGAGAGCAAGCTGGACAGCGAGTGGTGGTAGCGGAAGTGCTGGCTGCTCAGGCTCGTCCTGGAGTCGTTCCCAGCGTCGTTCTCGGGCCCGGGCTCACTCCTCGGCGAACCCCGGCAGCGACTCCTCGAGGATCCGGCGGAACGGCAGCCGGGCCCCGAGCTGGCAGAGCACCCCGATCCCGCCGAGCCACACCCGGTGGATGAGCAGGTACGACGGCGGCAGGTTCAGCTTCAGCGACATCGTGTAGCCGGGCTCGCGCGGGTCGTTGAGCCGGGCGAACTGCTCACGCATCCACTGGCGGGAGAAGCCGAATGTCTCCTCGCGGGCCGGCTCGATGAACGGCGCGAGGTAGTCCCGCAGCTCGTCGGGGTCGACGGTGATCCGCGGCTTGATGAAGCCCTCCTCGCGCAGCTGATCGACCACGACCGTGTAGTCGTCCCCGAGGCCGATGCGCATCAGGGTCCCTATCACCCGGGGGAGACCGCGCTCCGGGAGCCGGGCGACGGCTCCGTAGTCGAGCACCCCGAGCCGTCCGAGCCCTCCGTCGTCGGCGGGGATGACCCGGAAGTTCCCCGGGTGGGGGTCGGCGTGCAGCATGCCCGTGCGAGCCGGGCCGGAGAACAGGAACCGCACGTAGAGCTCGCCGTAGTGGTCGCGCTCCTCCGGCGTTCCCTCGGCGATCATCCGGGCCAGTGACGCCGGGCTGTCGAGCCACTCCGAGACCAGGACCCGGCTGCTCCCGTCGACGACGCGCGGAACCACGAACTCCGGGTCACCGTCGAACTCCTCGGCGAAGCGGCTCTGTGCCTCCGCCTCGAGGGTGTAGTCGAGCTCCTCCACCACCCGGGCCTGGAGCTCCTCGACGATGGGCTTGATGTCGATGCCTGGTACGACGGAGCCGAACGTCCGCGCGAGCCGGCTGAGCTGTTTCAGGTCCGACCGCAGCGCCTCACCCGCGCCGGGGTACTGCACCTTCACCGCGACCTCGCGGCCGTCGTACCAGCGCCCCCGGTGCACCTGGCCGATGGAGGCTGCGGCGGCCGGGTTGTCGTCGAACTCCACGAGCTTCTTGCGCCAGGAGCGCCCGAGCTCGCGCCCCAGCACGCCGTGGACAGTGGCGGCGGCCATGGGTGGTGCGGCGTCCTGGAGGCGTGTGAGGTGGGCGCGGTAGGGCGCCGCCACCTCTTCGGGGAGGGCCGACTCCAGGATCGACAGCGCCTGGCCCATCTTCATGGCCCCACCCTTGAGGTCGCCGAGGGTGCGGAAGAGCTGCTCGGCGGTGCGCTGCTGGACGTCGGTCATCACCGCGTCGGCGGGGGCGCCGCCTATCCGCTTCCCCACGCCCATGGCCGTCCGTCCGGCGAAGCCGAGCGGGAGGGCGGCAAGGCGGGCCGTGCGGGCGGCGGCCTTGCGGGGAAGGTCGGGCATGCTCTCATTGTCGCGGATCGGGCAAGTGGGTTGTCTGCCGATCACTCCCAAGAGCACCCGCAGGCCGGGTGACGCGGCCACGCGTGCGTCTCCAGGGCCGTCAGGTCGGGGTCGAGCCGCACGGTGGCGGAGGCCGTCGCGGGGGTCCGGCCCTCGGCGTACGACACGACCTCCCGAGCGGTCCAGGCAGTGGCCAGGCAGCCGAGCAGCCCGTCGACCGGCTCGGTGAGCCCGTCCGGCCGCCCCTGGGTGACCGCCGATGCGTACTGGGTGAGGAGCAGCGGCCACGCCGGGTCGTGGTCGGTGTGGTGCGCGTCCACGCACCGCAGGCACGTGGTCTCGCCGGGCAGGACGAAGGGACCGACGACGGCGTCCCCCTCGACGAGGCGCAGGAGCAGGTGGGGAACCCCGGCACGCATCCAGCCGTCGACCTCCTCGCGCGACGGCTCGCCGACGCAGACGAGCACGGCCACGGTCGGGGCGGTGCTGCCGTGGGCGGTGGGCGCCGCGTCACGGGCGACCAGCCGCGCGGTGACCCCGGCGTCGCTGAGCAACCCGACGGCGTGTGCGCCGACGGCGTGGGCATCGGGGCTGCCGAGGGGGACGACGTCGACCAGGGTCGCCCGGCGGGCTGCCACGAGGTCGACGGCCCGGTCCCCGGCGCGGGCGGCGAGCGCAGCGACGTCGGTGCCGTGGAGGGCGGCGTAGGAGTCGTTGCCGGGCCGGTGCCCCGCCGCCAGGGGCAGCAGTCGGCCGGAGCGGACGAGCAGGCCGGTGTCGGTCAGCAGGGCGAGGGCGCCCGCGTCGTACTCCTGCGAGGGCTCTGCAGCGGGGTTGGCCAGCGCCTCGAGGAGGGCGCGGACCTCGGGCCGGTCGGGGAGCACGACCGCGCGGCGCGGATCGAGGCCGACCTGGAGCTCGGTGGCGCCGCGGCGCAGCACGTGGGTGCCGGGGCGCAGGACGAGGTCCTTCAGGGCGGGGCGTGAGTCGGTCGTGGCGGGCACGCCCCGAGCCTGCCGCAGATCTGCCGGCGGCGTCCTCCGTCGTCCACAGGCCCGGGCGGCGCCAGGGCGTACGGCTCGGACGGGAACACGACGGCGGGGCCTCCCGTAGGAGACCCCGCCGTCGAAAGTCAGCGTGGGGCTGAGTGCTCGGGTGAGTGCTCAGGCCTTGCCGAGGATGCGGTTGAGGTTGGTGCCGCAGACCGGGCAGACAGCCTTGGCCATCCGGGTGCCCTTCTCGTTCACCTTGACCTCGCCATCGGCCTGGCGCTTCTCCTTGCACTTCACGCAGTAGAACTCGCCGCTCCAGGTCTCAGCCATGACGGCCTCCTTGCTTGTTGTCGTACGTGGTCGTTGCGGCGGGGGCCCTCGCCCAGAACCGCCGGGACCGCCGATCGGTCGGCAGCCGTCTGGCACCCTACGTCAGGGCGGAGCGGGATGCATGCAGGCGGAGGGTCCTCCAGGCGTGTCTCACGCTCAGATCGGGGTCGAGATGTCTGGTTTGTACTGATTTGGGTGGAGAACGGGCTCACGCCTGGCGAGGCGCCGGTGCGGTGCGGTCGCAGCGGGGGTCTCACGCCTCCTCAGGTACGGCGGCGGGCCCGCACGGGTTGGGTAGTCTCCGCCGCATGTCTGCCTCAAGCCACCTGCGCGTCGACCGGCCCTCGGACGGCGTGGTCCTGCTGACCCTCGACAACCCCGACCAGCGCAACGCGATGTCGGACGAGATGACCTCCGCCTGGGTCGCGGCGATCGACTCCCTGGCCGGCGACCGTTCCGTGCGCGCGGTGGTCGTGACCGGTGAGGGGTCGGCCTTCTGCTCCGGCGGGAACACCAGCTGGATCGCGAGCGAGCCGGACGCGGAGGTCGACTACCTGCGCACCCGGATGATCGCCTTCTACCGGGCCTGGTTGTCCATCCGGAAGCTCGAGGTGCCGACGATCGCGGCGATCAACGGACCGGCGATCGGCGCTGGTCTGTGCATGGCGCTGGCCTGCGACCTGAGGTACGCCGCGTCCTCGGCCAAGCTCGGGGCGCCCTTCGTGAAGCTCGGGATGCACCCGGGCATGGCGGCGACGTACCTGCTGCCGAACGTCGTGGGCGACGCCCACGCCCGCGACCTGCTGCTGACCGGCAGGATCGCCGACGCGGAGGAGTCGCTGCGCCTGGGCATGGTCTCGCGGGTCCTGCCCGACGAGAGCTTCCTGGACGACGTGCTCGAGGTTGCGGCCGGCGTGGCGGGGAGCGCGCCGATCCCGAGCCGCTACACGACGCTCGCGCTGCGCAACGGTGGACACGAGGACTTCGAGAGCGCCCTGCAGTGGGAGGCGCTGGCGCAGCCGATCACCCTCGCCACCGCCGACCTCCAGGAGGGGATCGCCGCGGCACAGGAGAGGCGCAGGCCCCGGTTCACCGGTCGCTGACCGGAGTCGAGAACGAACGAACAGAGGCCCCCGGCCGGTCGGTGCGGCGTTCGCCTTCCCCTTGCGAACGCTGTCCTGGCCCGGACGGGGGCTTCTGTGCGCACCTTATGGCCGGGTTCGGGGGAGGGCAACGAGTCGCGGTCCACGCCTGTGGACAACTCTGTGGAGGGTGTGTGGATCGCTGACGGCGTGCTGTGGACCATGGCGTCGAAGCGGTGTACAAGACTGTGGGAGACACGCCCGGGGTACGTCCCCGCAGGCGTCTGACCTGCGGACTTGGGAGGAACCGGCTGTGGACGAGAGAAATCCCCGCGACCCCGTGGCTGATCTGCGCCGCATCGCGTTCCTCCTCGAGCGCACCCAGGCGGAGACCTACAAGGTCAAGGCGTTCCGCACGGCCGCCGCGGCGCTCCTGCGACTCCCCGCCGACGAGGTGCGGAAGCGGACCGAGCAGGGCACGCTCCGCGAGCTTGCCGGGATCGGCTCCTCCACCGAGAAGGTGGTCCGCGAGGCGGTGGCGGGGGAGACCCCGGCGTACTTGCGCAGCCTCGAGGAGGGGGCAGGTCCGCTCGCCGAGACCGGGCGCGAGCTGCGCGGGATGCTCCGCGGCGACCTGCACACCCACTCCGACTGGTCCGACGGCGGATCGCCCATCGAGGAGATGGCGATGACCGCTCTGGAGGTGGGCCACGAGTACGTCGCCCTCACCGACCACTCTCCGCGGCTGACCGTGGCGAACGGGCTCTCGGCCGAGCGGCTCGCCCGGCAGCTGGACGTCGTGGCGGCCGTGAACGACCACCTCGGAGGTCAGCTGCGGATGCTCACCGGCATCGAGGTCGACATCCTCGAGGACGGGACGCTCGACCAGACCGACGAGATGCTCGGCCGGCTCGACGTCGTGGTCGCCTCGGTCCACTCCAAGCTGCGGATGGAGTCCGACGCCATGACCCGCCGCATGGTCGCCGCGGTGCAGCACCCCCGCACCGACGTTCTCGGCCACTGCACCGGCCGACTCGTCACCGGCGGGCGCGGAACCCGGCCCCAGAGCACCTTCGACGCGGCCGAGGTCTTCGCCGCCTGCGCCGCCCATGACGTGGCGGTCGAGATCAACTCACGGCCCGAGCGACGCGACCCGCCCGACGACCTGGTCGCCCTGGCCCTGGAGGCGGGCTGCCTGTTCTCGATCGACAGCGATGCCCACGCACCCGGGCAGCTCGACTTCCTCGACCACGGCTGTGCGCGGGCCGAAGAGCTCGGCGTACCCCCGGAGCGGATCGTCAACACCTGGGACGTCCAGCGTCTCTTATCGTGGACGTCCGGGTAATCTGCGGGGTATGGCCACCCGAGCCCCCCACAGTGAGGGCCCCACCGTCGAGGTGCGACGCAGCCGCAAGCGGCGTCGCACCGTCTCGGCCTACCGCGAGGACGACCGGGTGGTCGTGATGATCCCGGCTCGGCTCAGCGCCAAGGAGGAGCGCGAGTGGGTGGCCACCATGCTCGAGCGCCTGGAGCGCTCCGAGAAGCGCCGCCGCCCGAGCGACGCGCGGCTCAAGCGCCGGGCGACCGAGCTGAGCAGCCGCTACCTCGGCGGCCTCGCCCGTCCCGCGACGGTGCGCTGGGTGAACAACCAGAACAGCCGCTGGGGTTCCTGCACCCCCTCTGACCGGACGATCCGGCTCTCCGCCCGTCTCCAGGGCATGCCCGCCTGGGTCATCGACTACGTGCTCGTCCACGAGCTCGCCCACCTCATCGAGCCCGGCCACACGCCGGCGTTCTGGGCATGGGTCGACCGCTACCCGAAGGCCGAGCGGGCCAAGGGCTTCCTCGAAGGCGTCGCCTGCGCGACCCAGCTCGGCCTGCAGGCCGAGCCGCCGGACTGCTCCGAGGAAGGCGCCGAGGAGATGGCGGCCTGCGACGAGCAAACCCTCGCCGACAAGCCTCCCGTCTAGAGCCGGTACTCCTCGAGCGTGGTGCGGCCGGCCCACCGGGCACGTGCCAGCCGCACCAGGGCGTGCATGTCGGCGTCGTCGGTGGGAAGTGCGTCCCAGCGCCACCAGCGCACGTCCAGCGACTCCTCGCTCACGGCGTGCTCGACCCCCGTCGGTGCCACCGCGAGGAACCGTACGTCGAGATGGCGCACCGTGCCGCGAGGGCTGCAGAACGGCACGGGGTGCGCGTTGAGCTGCACGGGCTGGGGGTCCAGCGCCAGGTCGGGTACGCCGGACTCCTCGACTGCCTCCCGCAGGGCCGCACCCGCCAGGGTCTCGTCGTCGTCCTCGCAGTGCCCGCCCATCTGGAACCACGCCCGCGCCTTCGCGTGCAGCGTCAGCAGGACCTGCTCGCCGTCGGCGGACAGGATCAGCGTGCTGGCGGTGATGTGGTCGGGGAAGCAGCTGCGGCTCAGGCCGTCCGGATGTGCCTCGAGGTGGGCGACGTAGCCGCGACGGACGTCCTCCTGCGCGGCATCCGGAGCCGTCCAGGCGCGCAACAGCGCCAGGGCGTCGTCGTGGAGCACCCTCAGCGGTCCTGGCCCTGGTCGCCCTCGTCGTCGCCGTCGTCCGGCCCCTGGGTCCCGCCCCTCTCCGGGCTCGGCCCGTCGCTCCCGCCGAGGAGGTCGGCCAGCGCGGCGTCGAACTCCTCGTCGGTCAGCACCTCCGGCTCCTCCACGTTCTCCCGGAAGCCCAGGGGGTCGTCGAGGTCGCTGGAGGTCGGCAGCAGGTCGGGGTGCGCCCAGATCGCGTCGCGGGCCTGCTGGCCCTGGCGTGAGCGCAGCGAGCCCCACAGTGCGGACGCGTCGCGCAGGCGGCGGGGTCGGAGCTCGAGCCCGACCAGGGCGGCGAAGGTCTCCTCGGCCGGACCTCCCGCTGCACGGCGGCGGCGGACCGCCTCCTGGAGCCTGGCGGCGCTGGGCATCCGCTCGACGGTGGCCTGGCCGACGACCTCGTCGACCCAGCCCTCCACCAGCGCGAGCGTGGTCTCCAGACGGGTCAGGGCGGCCTCCTGGGCCGGGGTCTTCTGCGGCTCGAAGAGCCCGCCCTCGAGCGCCTCCTGGATGCCGGCGGGGTTCGTCGGGTCGATGTTGCGCATCGACTCCTCGATCTTGGACACGTCGATGGTGGTGCCGCGTCCGTAGTCCTCCACGGCGGAGAGCAGGTGGGCGCGCAGCCACGGGACGTGCGCGAAGAGCCGCTGGTGGGCGGCTTCGCGCAGGGACAGGTAGAGCAGGACGTCGTCGTCGGAGACGTCGAGGCCGTCGGAGAACGCCCGGATGTTCTCCGGGACCAGGGCGGCCTTGCCCGAGGGGCCGAGGGGGAGCCCGATGTCGGAGGCGGTCAGGACCTCACCGGCCAGTCCGCCGAGCGCCTGTCCGATCTGCGTGCCGAACATCGCCCCGCCGGCCTTGCTCAGCATGCCCATCAGGGGCCCGGCCATCGCCTTGGCCTCTTCCGGAAGGGCGTCGCCCATGGCGGAGACGACGTGCTCGGCGACCGGCTCGACCAGTCGCTGCCAGACCTCGACGGTCTCCTCGATCCACTGGGCGCGGCTCCACACGGCGGACGTGCTCACGCCCGAGGGCAGGTCGGTGACCTGGTCGAGCCAGTGGTCGGCGAGACGGAACGCGTCGGCGGCCTCCCTCGCCGCCTTGTCGCTGGGGGTGGGGTCGGGCTCCTGGGCCACGGTCTTGCGGGCCACGTCCTTGGCGAGGTTCCAGTTCACCGAGCCCTCGTGCGGCGCCATCATCGCCTGCATCTGGCTCATCAGCATGGACAGGTCCGGCATGCCCTGGCCGCTGCCGGCGCCGCCCTGGAAGGCCCCGCCGAAGGCGGAGAAGATCTGTTCGAACGGGGTGCCCTTGAACGGGTTGTTCTCGTCGTCGGGGCGGTCGTTCGGGTCGTTGGTCATGCCCTCCAACCTACTCTCGACATCAACCTCTACGCTCGTGGGTGTGAGCCCGATTCCGCCCGTCGTACGCCTTGTCGACATCCGCGACGAGGACCTGTCCGTCGACGAGGTCGTCGCGGCCGTCTCGGACGCCGCCGCGGGCGGGGTGACCCTGTTCGCCGGCGCGGTGCGCGACCACGACGAGAACAAGTCCGTGACGGGTCTCGAGTACTCCGCACACCCCATCGCTCTGGACCAGCTCACCGACGTCGCCCAGGAGGTCGCCCGCGAGTACGACGTGCTGGCGGTGGCCGCGGTGCACCGGGTCGGGGCGCTGGCGATCGGCGACCTCGCCGTCGTCGTCGCGACTGCCGCGGCCCACCGGGGCGAGGCCTTCGAGGCGTCCCGGGCGCTCATCGACCGGCTCAAGCAGAGGGTGCCGATCTGGAAGCACCAGCTCTTCGCCGACGGCACCGACGAGTGGGTCGGCACGCCCTGAGCGCGTGAGCGCCCGGCGCCCGGATCGTGGCTCGAACGTGCTCTGGCTTCCCACCTCCGTGTTGGTCCCGCTCCAACGGCGTGCACGGCCCTAGCCTTGGCCCGTGGAGATCCTGTTCTGGCTCGTGCCCACCGGAGCCGTCGCCGTCGTGATGATGGTGTGGGCTGCTTGGGCAGGTCGCCCGCGCCGCGAGGACACCGGGCGCTCGGAGGAGTCCTACGAACGGTTCGCCGCCGCGATCGCCAAGAGCCACCCGGGTGCGTCCCGGCCCCGGCCGATGGTGGCGCGCGACCGCAGCACCGGCATCGCCATCCGCCCGTCCCGCAGCGGCCGGACGGCCACCACCCGCGAGGGTTCGGGGCACACCCGCCGCTCCGCGTAGTTGCGCCTGGGTGAGAAGGTGACCGCATGAGCACCTCACGACGCTGCTCGCTGCGCTGCCGCCGGGCCGTTGCATGAGCCGCCGCACCCTGTCGGGAGTGCTGGCCAGTGTCCTCCTCGTCGCCCTCTTCTTCGTCGCGGTCTCGCTGCCCGTCCCGTTTGTGACGATGAGCCCGGGCCCGACCCAGGACGTGCTCGCCGAGCGCCGGGGCGCGGAGATCGTCGCGGTGAAGGGCCACGACCGGTACCCGACCGACGGCCGCCTCGAGCTCACCACCATCCGGATCACCGGCCCGACCCAGGAGGTCCACCTCGGGGAGGCGCTGGCGGCGTGGTTCGACCGGTCCCGGGCGCTCTACCCCCGTGAAGCCTTCTACGCTCCCGACGACTCGCAGCAGGACGTCGACACCGAGAGCGCCGTGCAGATGGTGAGCTCGCAGGACACCGCCGTCGCGGTCGCCCTGACCGAGCTCGGCTACGACCTCGACAAGATCACCGAGGTGCTCGCCGTCACCCCCGACAGCCCCGCCGACGGGAAGCTGAAGACCCGCGACCAGATCGTCTCGGTCGACGGAGACCGGGTCGAGAACGCCACCGACGTCTCAAAGATGGTGCGCGCGATCCCCTCGGGGGAGGCAGCCACGTTCGTGGTCCGGCGCGGCGGCAAGGAGAAGACCGTGAAGGTGGTCCCCGAGCCGTCCAAGGACGACCCTGAGGTGCCGCTTGTCGGCATCGTCGTAGGCCCCAGCTACGACTTCCCGTTCGACGTCTCGGTCAACATCGACCAGCGGATCGGCGGGCCGAGCGCGGGGCTCATCTTCTCCCTCGGTGTCTACGACACGCTCACCCCCGGTGCACTCACGGGAGGTGCCGTCGTCGCCGGCACGGGAACCATCGCGGAGGACGGACGCGTTGGACCTATCGGAGGCATCCAGCAGAAGATCATCGCCGCGGCCGACTCCGGCGCGGAGGTCTTCTTCGTCCCTCCGGCCAACTGCGAGTCCGCCCTCGCGGTCGGGCTCGACGACAAGGAGATGAGACTCGTGAAGGCTCCCACGATGCACAGCGCGGTCGAGTCTCTGCACAAGTACGCCGACGACCCCGACGCTGCCCTGCCGAAGTGCGGGTGAGCCGAGAAGATGGAGCGAGAGCAGATGTCCGACGAGCAGGGACCCGAGGTCGACACCGTCCTGGCCGGCGCGATCCGCGAGATCGAGCTGCACGCGGCCGAGGCCGGCTGGGACCAGCCCTCCCGCCTGTACGCGCTCGTTCCCACGGCTGACCTGATCGCACGGGAGCCCGGGCTCGCTGCCGCCATGGGCCTGGACCAGACCTCCGCCGCCGGCGCCCTGACACCCGTTGAGCAGGACCACACCCCGGTCGACCGGTCCCTCGAGGACGTCCTCGGCCAGATCATGTGGCCCGCCGAGGTGTTCGGCTGCGCTGCCGTCGTGGAGCGAGTCGTCCTTCCTCCCGAGGCGGACGGCGACATCCCCGAGGACCCCGAGGCCGCGGAGGAGTTCGCCGCGAACCACCCGGATCGCCAGGAGGTGCGGATCGTCGCGGGCGCCACGCGGGAGGGCGCGACGTACTGCGCGCTGCGCTTCCGTGCTCACGACGAGGTCACATCTGTCGTGGAGAGCCCCGATCTCGTCCCCGCCCTCCTAGAGTTGTTGCTCAGTACGCTCGATAACTAGACAGAGGACAGCAGTGAGCGGATTCTTCGACGAACCACCTCCGGCCAGGCCGCGACCGGCAACCACGCCCCGCGGTCCGCAACGCTCGCGCGCGCTGCTGCTAACCGGTGCCGTCCTCGTCGTCGCGTTCTTCGCGGTGTCGATCTTCACCGGCATCTGGACCGACCGGCTGTGGTTCCAGAGCATCGACTACGGCTCGGTGTTCAGCAAGGTGCTCGGCACCCGGGTGCTGCTCTTCGTCGTCTTCGGTGTCCTCATGGGCGCCTTCGTGGCGGCCAACCTCTTCCTGGCCTACCGGTTCCGGCCGATGTTCCGGCCCGCCTCGCTCGAGCAGGCGAGCCTGGACCGCTACCGCGAGGTCGTGGAGCCGCTGCGTCGCTGGCTGCTGATCGGGGTGAGCGTCGTCCTCGGGCTCTTCGCGGGTGCGTCGGGAGCAGGCAAGTGGCGTGAGTTCCTGATGTGGCGCAACGCCACCGAGTTCGGGAAGACCGACCCGTACTTCAAGAAGGACATCGGCTTCTACGTCTTCGACCTGCCGTGGCTGCACTACCTCGTCGGCTTCGGGATGACCGCCACGGTGCTGGGTCTGATCGCCGCGGTCCTGATGCACTACCTGTACGGCGGGATCAGGCTCCAGGACAAGCACGACAAGTTCTCCGGCGCCGCCCAGGTCCAGGTCTCGGTGCTCGCCGGCCTGTTCGTGCTCTTCAAGGCGATCGACTACTGGCTGGACCGGTTCGACATCACCTCCGACAGCTCGGGGCTGATCACCGGTGTCACCTACACCGACTTCAACGCACTGATCCCCTCCAAGGAGATCCTCACCTTCATCGCGCTGATCTGCGCGGTGCTGTTCTTCGCCAACGTCTTCCGGCGCACCTGGCTGCTCCCGTCGGTGGGACTGGCTCTCCTCGTGCTGTCGGCGATCCTCCTCGGCGTGCTGTGGCCCGGTGTCGTGCAGCAGTTCCAGGTCTCCCCGTCCGAGCCGGACAAGGAGGCGCCGTACATCCGCCAGAACATCAAGGCCACGCGGGCGGCGTACGGGATCGACACGGCCAAGATCACGCCGTACCAGGCGACCGTGTCGGTCAGCACCGAGCAGCTGCGTGAGGAGACCGAGTCCCTCGAGGGCATCCGTCTCCTGGACCCGGCCCTGGTCTCCGACACCTTCGAGCAGCTCCAGCAGGTGCGCGGCTACTACAGCGTGCCCAACGTGCTCGACGTCGACCGCTACCCGGTCAACGGCGAGGACCGCGACATCGTGCTCGCCGCCCGCGAGCTCAACCAGGCCGGCCTGCCCGACGACCAGCGCAACTGGGCCAACCTGCACACCGTCTACACCCATGGTTTCGGTGTCGTCGCCGCGTACGGCAACCAGCGCGACAACCAGGGCAACATCGTCGACAACGGCGGGGAGCCCGAGTGGGCCGAGCAGGACATCCCGCCCCGGGGTGACCTGTCGAAAGTCACCGGTGGCTACCAGCCGCGGATCTACTTCGGCGAGCAGAGCCCGCCGTACTCGATCGTGGGTGGACCCGAGGGCGGTAACCAGGTCGAGTTCGACATCCCCGAGGGGCAGGGCACGGGCAGCGCCGCCGAGACCAACACCTACGACGGCGCGGGCGGCGTCCCGGTCGGCGGCCTGTTCAACAAGCTGCTCTACGCCATCAAGTTCAGCGAGCCGAACATCGTGCTCTCCAACCGGGTCAACGCCGACTCGAAGGTCCTCTACGAGCGCGACCCGGTCACGCGCGTGGAGAAGGTCGCGCCGTGGCTGACCGTGGACGGTGACTCCTACCCGGCGATCGTGAACGGCCGCGTGAAGTGGGTGCTCGACGCGTACACCACCACCGACAGGTACCCGATCTCGGAGAAGCGGTCGCTCTCGGAGATGACGCGCGACAGCCTGCAGCCCGAGACGGCCTACGCCACCCTGCCGACCGACGAGATCAACTACATGCGCAACTCGGTCAAGGCCGTGGTGGACGCCTACGACGGCACGGTCACGCTCTATGCCTGGGACGACCAGGACCCGATCCTGAAGGCCTGGTCCTCGGCGTTCCCGGGCGTCGTCCAGCCGAAGGGCTCGATCCCCGAGGACCTGCGAGCCCACATGCGCTACCCCGAGGACCTGTTCAAGGTGCAGCGCAACATGCTGGCGGAGTACCACGTCACGGACCCGAAGACCTTCTACGAGGGCTCGGACCAGTGGAACGTCCCCCAGGACCCCACCAACCGTTCGCAGAAGCAGCCGCCGTACCGGCTCTCGGTGCGCAACCCGGCGGGTGGAACGGCACCGGTGTTCTCGCTGACCAGCGTCTACGTCCCGCAGAAGCGCCAGAACCTCGCCGCCTACATCTCCGTGGACGCCGACGCCAGCCAGGACGACTACGGCAAGATCCGCATCCTCCGGCTGCCCGGCAGCACGCAGATCCCCGGCCCGTCGCAGATCGCCAACCAGTTCGGCGCCGACCAGGAGATCCAGGACCGCCGGCTCGCGTTCACCAGGACCGGCTCCAAGGTCGTCGACGGCAACCTGCTGACGCTTCCTGTGGGGGACGGGCTGCTCTACGTGCAGCCGCTGTACACGTTGCGCGAGTCCGGTGAGGGCCGCTACCCGGTGCTGCGCTACGTGCTCGCATCGTTCGGCAAGGAGGTCGGCATCGGCCCCACGCTGACCGCGGCGCTCGACGACGTCCTCGGCCAGATCAACCCGGGCAACGAGTCCGTGTCCCAGCCGGGTGACGAGCAGCAGAGCGGTGGCGGAGGGGGCACGTCGTCCGGCGGCGGGGCCTCCGGCGACGTCCAGTCGCTGCTGCAGCAGGCGGAGGACGCGTTCACCGAGGCCCAGCAGGCGCTGCAGAAGGGCGACCTCAAGGGGTACGCCGAGGCCACCGACCGAGCTCGTTCCCTCGTTGCGAAGGCTCTCGAGGCCGCAGGTGTCTCCTCCGGAGGCGGCCAGGGCGGCTCGGCTCAGGGCGGCTCCGGCGGCGGCAACGGAGGCTCCGGGGGGTAGTGATCGGAGCCACATCGCTCGATTTGGCATGAGTGTGCCGGTCCCGTAGGGTGGTGTTCACCGACGCGGGGTGGAGCAGTTCGGTAGCTCGCTGGGCTCATAACCCAGAGGTCGCAGGTTCAAATCCTGCCCCCGCTACCAAATCGAAGGCCCGGACCTGATGGTCCGGGCCTTCGGCGTTTCTAGCCTCTGACCTGCACGTTTGCGGATGTGAGGGGCTTCTCGAGGAGCTGGTTCAGCCGCTTCATCGGCCGCTCTGAGACGGAGCGAGACGGCTGAGAATCGGGGCAAATCGGACACCCGTGACCAGATCCGTGACAGAAGCGCTTAGTAAGGAGCTTTCGACCGGGTCTCGGCGGGCGTCAATTGGCGTTCTGCCTTGACCCAGGTGGTCGAACAGGTGTTCGACCGTGTGGCATCCTGGCTGTGTGGCCGGAGGGATGCGGAGTAAGTGGGGCGGGCCGACGATGGCCGAGCGCGTCGCCCGCTCGTCCGCGGACCTCATGGAGTGCCCTGCCCGGCACTGCTGGGTCGTCGACAGCCTCGATGGTGTGAAGCGAGCTGCGCTCCTTCTGGAGTGGCGCCGAGCGGTCGTCGGCGGTGAGTGGGAGGGAAGGGTGGTCTACCTCGCGAAGCTCCGAGCCGAGCCGGTGGAGCCTCTTCTGTTCGTCCGCGTCGGGGGCTCGAAGCCGTACATCGGTCACCCGCTCCAGGTCCTCGTTCCAGGCTGCCGGGCTGCCCCGCCACGCGAACACGTCGGACACCCACATCGCGTGGCCGCGTGTCCATCGCTGCTTCCCAGGTCGCTTCACGCGTACCGGGATGTCACCGTGGCGTTTGCGGAGCCTTCGGTTGTTCAGGACCAGTACTAGGATGCCCGCGGCGCACAGCCACAGGGGAACCCCGAGCAGTGCGAGTATTGCCCAGATCACTGTTGACCTCCGGTCCAGTCATGTTGCCTGCTTGTGGACCTCTCGTCCCATGGACGCGGCAGGCCTCAGGGCTTGTAGTTGCTGAACGGTCCGCCGACGCGGTCGTAGGTGTTGCCGAGCTCGTCCTGGGTGATCTTGACGTTGCCGTTGTCCGAGGTGAGAACCAGGTCTCGGTCGAGCACCACGGGGCGGAAGGCCCAGCCGGGCGCAGGGTGCAGGCGGCCTCCGAGGTCCTTGAGACTTTCGTAGGTCTGGGTCGGGTCCAAGATGAGGCTGGCGGACTTCATCACCCAGGAGTCACCGTCGGGGTCGTCGAGGATGAACGCCGGTGAGCCCTTGTTGATCCCGAGCTGGGTGTCCCGCTTCCCGTGGATGGTTTTGTACGCGACGCTCTCGTGCTTGCGCATCTCCTTGGGCACGTCGAGCCACATGACCCATCGCGCCTTCAGGCCGGTGAAGTCCCGCTCCACACCGGCCATGACTTCCACCCAGTCCAGGCACCAGAGCCTGGGGCCGTTCTTGAACGCGCTGAGGACCTCGTACTCCTCCTTGAGGGCGTCGACGTCGACTTTGTCGAGGACCTCTTGGGGACAGGAGTCACCGGTGCCGGTGGGATCGTTGAGCCCGGTGGTGTTGTAGACCCCGCCGACGAGTTTCCCGGTGATGGCGTGGCCACCGATCAGGAAGATCTCGGTGTAGCGCTGGCCGCGGACACCTTCGAAGCGCATCAGTTCCGCGCCGATGTCGTCGTGCGGCAGTTTCGCGGACAGTTTCATGAGCTGCTCCCATGCTGGAGTCGTGGTTTGTGTGGATCCGGCACCTCGTGCCGGTTGCTGTCAGGAGAACCGTGAGACGCCGGGGCACCTCCAGGTCGCCGCGAGGACCGCGGGTTGTGGCCGGTACATGCGCAGGATCAGGAACCAGGCCTGCTCCGGGGAGGTCGGCAACCAGTTCGCCTCTTTGCCCTGACCGGGGGAGTCCGGCTGCAGGTGCAGCGTCAGCCCGCCGTCGGTATCGCGGCGGAGCCCGGCAGTCCGGTCGCCGATCGAGTAGCGGTTCACGCTGTTCGGGATCAGGTTGAGATCTGCTGCTGTGTAGGCGGCCATGGACCAGAACGCGTCGACGGGAGGCAGGTTGTCGGCGCTGAAGTGCAGCTCGTAGCGGCCGTCTGGGGCGAACTTGTTGCCATCGGCGTCGTTGAAGTTGACCAGGTAGACAGACTCCGCGGGGTCGTTGGCGGTGATCCCGGCCAGAGACTGGTCTGCTGCCCGCTGCAGGAAGTCGTCACCGAACCGTCCCTCCTCCGGCGGTGGGTAACGCCAGCCGTTGACGAGGGTGGCCCAGTCTCCGCTGAGGAACTGTTGGCGGAGCAGCGCCATCCCGATCGCAGCCGCGCGGGTCAAACCCTGTTTGACCACCTCTGGCTGGGCCTCGACGTCGAGGCCGGGGCCGATGCCGATGCGAGCGAACTGGTCGAGCACCAACGCGTGGTGAGCGGGAGGGGGGTTCTCCGCCAGCATCGCGTTGAGCGTCTTCCATGGGCCGAGCGGGTCCTGGCCCTGCTCGGCGGGGGCGTAGACGTCGCGCCTCTCCGGCAGCCGGGCGTTCGGCTTTCCCCGCTTGCTGAGTGGGGTGAGGCGGTACTGCTGCTGAAGGGCGCGCGCGTTGGCCAGGTCCGCGGGACCGTCGACGAGGGTACGGCCCAGCACGAGGACCCAAGGGGTGGGAGAGGGCGCAGCCGCGCGAACCCCCTCGGGCAGCTTGCCCTTCCAGCCAGGCCCGATGATGGCGAAGTCGCCGGCGTCACTTCCGGTGGTGCGCTGACCGACGTAGTCGACGTTGTCGGAGGTGAAGGCCATCACCTCGAAGGTGAAGTAGCGGTCGCCCATGTCCGGGTGGGACAGGATCAGCGGTTCCTTGCTCAGGTCCAGCCAGGCCAGCGAGTACAGGGTGTCGTTGTTCGGACAGCCGCCATCGCGGTAGGTGGCGTCGAGAAGACGCTCAGCATGCCAGAAGTGGTTGACTGCGGCATAGGGAACAACCGCCGGGTCGCGCTCCTTGGTGACCCAGTCGTGCCGGATCTGGGCGTTGTAGATGTAGGGGAACCCATAGATGAACGCCTGCATGCCGGCGGTGTACGCGTACTCGGCCTTCCAGTCGACCCGGCCGGTCAGCAGCGGGGTCACGGCCTGCCGCAGCATCGGCGCGGCCATGTTGAGCTTTCGGGCGCGCGCGACCAGCTCCTCAGGGTGCCTCACCGCACCGAATGCGTCGAGCGCCGCACCGAACACTGCCTCGGCGGCATGTCCCGCGGTCCGCGTAGCCTTCTCAGCTCTGGCCACACCCGCCTCGATCTCCCCCGGTATCCTCCGCAGCGATCGCTGGTCCAAGATTCCCGACATATTCCTCTTCCTCCTGTTAGAACGTTCCCCAGAGACCGCCTACGTGCCGATGGCCTTCGAACGACGGCACTGACCGTGGACCTAGGCTGCAGAGAGAGCCTTCGATCCGGCGCCGCGTGGGGTCATGCGACGGCCGGGCGGCTGCGGTCCTCAACCAGGTAGGCGACGATGACCGCCGCTGGGAAGAAGAACAGGCTGAAGACGAAGTAGCCGAGGAAGCTGTGCCCCTTTCGGCCGGCGACTCGAGCGGGCCAGAACGCGAGCGCGATCCACACAGCCGCGATCAGGATCCACCACAGGACGTCCATGGTCTCCTTCTTCCCGCGCCGTCTTCGACGCTGCTGGTTGTCCCTGTTTCCAGCCTCTCTTCGGCCGACCGTGGGGACATCACCCTCTGGCCGACTTCACCCGGGTGATCTACCGCCGGGGCCGTTCGACCGCCCGCGGCCTGCTCGCTCAGAGCAGACCGAGATCGTGGGCTCGCGCAAGGGCCGCCGCGCGGCTGGTGGCGTCGAGCCGCGCGTAGATGGACTTCATGTGGGTGTGGACGGTGTTGAAGGAAACGAAGAGCTCCTGCGCGATCTCCCGTTTGGAGAGTCCTGCGTCCAAGAGCCGCAGTACGTCGAGCTCGCGGTCGGTCAGCTCGGTGCGATGCTCCACACGTCGGTGGGAGTTCGCCAGCGACCGCTCGAGCTGGGGGACCAGCTGCCCGATGAAGCCAGCGTCCTGACATCGGGCCAGCATCGATTTGGCCTCCGCCAGCAGACGCCGGGCACCGCTGCTGTCCCCCAGCTGGCGCCGCACGGGCACCCGGAGCAACCGCGCGTGCGCCGCCATGACAAGGTCCCACTCACCGAACTGGGCGATACCCAGGGCCAGCCGCTCGTCCCCTTCCTCCAGACGTCCGCAGCGAGCCATCGCGGCTCCGAGAGCCACCGTGTAGTAGCCGGCATGGGGCAGGTCCACGAGCCCGTGCGCGCGCGCCTGGTCGATCGCGTGTCGGGCAAGATCCGCAGCCTCCTCCGCGTGGCCCTGGCTCAGGGCGACGTGTGCTCCGACGCCCAGCCCGTCCATCACCAGCACCCAGGTTCGAGTCTCCGCGGCGAGAGCGACCGCTCCGTCGAGCTGCGGACCTGCCTGGTCGGGGCGGCCGGCGAGGAAGGCAGCCAAACCGGTGGCGAAGGCGGCCGCCGCCTGGAACTCCGGCTTGAACTCCGCGGAGAATTCAGGAAGCGACGCGACCGCCTCCTCAAGACTCGCAACGTCCCCGAACGGCAGCGCGGACCGGAGCAAGGCCGCCGAGTGCCCGGGGTTCCTCGCACCGTCGGGCATCCGGTCCTCGGAGGAGTCGGCGCTGAGTGCGTCGATGATCGCCTGGCGGGCTGCGTCCCTGCGGCCCAGCATCCCGCAGGCCCAGGCTCTGGCGATCGAGAGAGAAGCCGAGCTGCGGACGTAACCGTCGGGGAACCGGTCAAGCCACGCCAAGATGGTGGCCAGGCGCCCGGCTGCCAACCGCTCCGTGACGTTGTCGACAACGAGGTCCTTGGCCGCTTCGAAGTCGCCTGCCGCAACGGCGTGGTCGATCGCCGGGTCTGCATCTCCCGCGTCCGCGAACCACTGGTAGGCCGCGCGATGGAGCGCTGCTTGACGGTCAGGGCTGGTGGCCCGTAACCGGTCGCGCAGGAGCTGGGCGAAGAGGTGGTGGTAGCGATACGACCGGCGCTGGTCGTCGAGCGGGATGACGAAGACGTTGCTCCGCTCGAGCTTGTCGAGGAGTGCTGCGGAGTCGTCTCGCCCCGTCACCGCGTCGCACAACGAGCCGGTCAGCCGGGTGAGGATCGAGGTCTCGACGAGGAAGTCCCGGACCTCATGGTCCAAGGAGTCGACCACCGCCTCGGAGAGGTAGTCCACGACGTGCCGATGCGACCCCCCGAACGAGCGCAGGAAGGCGCCCGGGTCAGGTGCCGCCCGGAGGCCCAGCGTAGCGAGCTGGAGTCCCGCGGGCCATCCTTCGGTTCTCTCCTCCAGTAGCGCCAGATCGTCGGGGGCAAGCGCCAGATCGGCCTCCTGGCTGAGTAGCTCCTCGGTCTCCTCTGCGGTGAAGGCCAGGTCATGGCCGCGGATCTCGAGGAGCTCCCCGGAGGCACGCAGATGACTCAGCCGGACAGGACGGTCAAACCGCGTGGACAGGACCACCCGGACCCCGCTCAGGTTCTGCGCGATCAGCGCCTCGATGGACTCGTGGCACGTCATGTCACGGATCACCTGGAAGTCGTCGAGCATGAGAACCAGGGGTTCGTCGAGCTCCTCGAGCTCCAGCGACAGTCGTCTTACTAAAGCGTCCACGACGGTGCCGCCGACCGACTGCAGCATCGGCTCCACGCTGGCCCCGAACCCGGGCTCGAGCCGACGGATCGACAGAACGATTCCGCTCCACAACACCAGAGGGTCGTTGTCCCAGGCATCCAGCGCGAGGTATGCGAACCGCCCGCCGTCCCGATTCGCCCACTGCGTCAGCAGGGTCGTCTTGCCGTATCCAGCGGGTGCGGAAACCAGCACAACCCGCGCATCCGACGCCACAAGCCGCCCGGTCAGCCGAGGCCGTTCCACGACGCCGGCGCGCAACCCAGGCAGCCGCAACTTCGAGTCCGGCACACGCAGGCGCTCTTCCAACGACAACGACACGGCGTCGTCTGCGGGCGCACGCTGAAGAGGGAGCGACGTCAAACGCTCCTGTGCTGGCACGTTCTGCGGCCCCCGGGGATCCTGCGTGATTGTCCCTCCCGCGCGGTCTCGCCAGACTCCTCTCAGGAGCCCTCATGTTCCCTGACCCTCCAGAGTCGCCATGTCGGCTCGATCAGGCATCATCCGCTACGGGTGAACACCATGCGTTCGCCGGCAACGCGTTAGTTGCTCGTTCACACCGCGACCTCCGGCCGACCGGGGGAGGTGTGTCGACCGGGGCGGGAGGTCGTGGTTGGGTTGGGTGCGGGTTCAGCGGCGGTCTCGTCGGTCCTCGCGCCGGTCTTGACGGTCGTCGCGTCGGTCCTCGCGCCGGTCCTCCCGGCGGTTGTGGCCATGGGCCACGACAACGGCTCCGCCGACCACTGCTGCCGTCTTACGTCTACGTCGGGCTGCCATCGGCATGTCAGGCTCCTTCTTCTGCAGCGGCCTCGAGCGCGGCCAACAGGGCTTGGGTGGGGATCCGGCCGGAGGCGACCAGCTCACCGCCGGCGTGACGCACAGCAGCACCGAACGGTGCCGCCCACAGGTTCTCCCACACCAGCAGAGCCGCCGACCGGCCCGGCTGGATCGTCTCAGCGAGGTCGAGGACGTCCTGCTCGGAGAGCACACGCCATGTCAGTTTCGGCCTCTCGCAGATCCTGCAGTTCGTCGTCACCGAAGTCCTCGAGTTCCCCGAACTCAAGGCCGCCCTCGGCGTCCTTCTGCAAGAACATCAGATCCAGCACGCGGATCAGGCCGCGGTCGACGTACTCCTTGAGGATCGGTGCGATCGTGCCGTCGCCGTACCTGTCGGTCGGGAACTCCACCACGATCCAGTCCACCGGTCCGAGTTCGTCGACCGAGCCGCTCATGCCGCCCGCTTTGGCCTTCGTTTCTGCAACGCTCATGAAGACCATCACCCTTCCTGTTCGACTGTGGTCTTCACTCATCGAAACGCCCCTGGCTCCTCTGCCACATCACCCGCGGCAGTGCATCACCCGGGGGATTCACGTGGGACTGCGGCGGCGAGCTCATTTCAGACACGGCCCGACCAGAGTCGCGCTGCCCGGGCAAACACCTCGGCGCCCTCACCGTTCTCAGCACCGGGGTTCCATCAACAGCCCCCGACGAGCTCGGGCCAGCGGGTCCCCCGGGTGATCCCGCGGCCGAGGGGATGTAGGACTCCCAGTCAGCGAGCAGAGTGTTGGTGTGCAGGCCAACGAAGTAGCCCGACGAGCGGGCACCCAACCGATCCCCTACCGGATCGTGGTTCGTGGCGAACTCAGGAGCGGCTCCTTGGGACTGGAGGGCTGGTCCGTGCGATACGAGGGCGGTTACTGCGTCATCACCGGTGACATCGTCGACCAGTCACAGCTGATCGGTGTCATCGAGTGGCTGGGGGATCGCGGAGTCGAGCTCGTCAGTCTTGGGCCGGTCCAGTCTTCAGAGACGCCTCGAGGAGGCGGATGATGTTCAGGAACGCCAGTACCACTCTCACAGCACATGTCAGCGCGACGGACCCCTCCCGGCCCTCCGACGCACCGGCCCCGAACGGTCGGGCCGCGGACGGTCGCGGCCGGAGCCGCCGTCCCCATCTCTTCCCCTTGGTCTTCGGACTCATCGATGCCCGCGT